>NZ_VTHK01000047.1 GCF_009765355.1 Amycolatopsis anabasis
ATCTCCCCACGGGCATCCACCGTGATCTTCTGCGACAGATCACCCTTCGCCACCGCGGTCGCCACCTGCGCGATCGACCGCACCTGCGCGGTGAGGTTGCCCGCCATGAAGTTCACCGAGGTCGTCAGGTCCCGCCAGGTGCCCGCGACCCCGGGCACCTGGGCCTGCCCGCCGAGGATCCCCTCGGTGCCCACTTCCTTCGCGACGCGGGTGACCTCGTCGGCGAACGAGGAGAGCTGATCCACCATCGTGTTGATGGTGTTCTTCAACTCCAGGATCTCCCCACGGGCATCCACCGTGATCTTCTGCGACAGATCACCCTTCGCCACCGCGGTGGTCACCTGGGCGATGTTGCGCACCTGGCCGGTGAGGTTTCCGGCCATGAGGTTCACCGAAGTGGTCAGGTCCCGCCAGGTGCCGCCGACGCCGGGCACCTCGGCCTGACCGCCCAGCCGCCCCTCGTTGCCGACCTCCCGGGCGACCCGGGTGACCTCGTCCGCGAACGAGGAGAGCTGATCCACCATCGTGTTGATGGTGTTCTTCAGCTCGAGCATCTCGCCCTTGACGTCCACGGTGATCTTCTGGGACAGATCGCCCTTCGCCACAGCGGTCGCGACCTCGGCGATGTCGCGGACCTGGCCGGTCAGGTTCCCGGCCATCGCGTTCACCGAATCGGTGAGGTCCTTCCAGGTGCCGGAAACCGCGGGCACCGCGGCCTGACCGCCGAGTTTGCCGTCCGTGCCGACCTCGCGCGCGACCCGGGTGACCTCGGAGGTGAACAGGGCGAGCTGGTCCACCATGCCGTTGAACACGGCGGCCATCTCGTCCATCAGCACGTCGCCCACCTGGGGCAGCCGGGTGCTGAAATCGCCGTCGCGCACCGCCTTCAGGCCCTGCAGGAGCTGCTCCAGCGGCGCGTCACCCAGTGCCGTCGTTCGATCAGGCATCGGCGCACTCTCCTTCACTCGCCACTTCGCCCAGGGGGTCCGGTTCGGGCAGCGGGGCGCGCAACCGCGCCACCAGCGCCCGCAACCGCTGAACCGCGTCCTGCACCGCCGCGCCGAGCTCGAGCACCTGCGCCCGGTCCGGTTCGGGAATCCGCCCGGCCAGCAGCTGCAGGCGCATCCCGGTGGCGACCATGGTCTGGACCGGATCGTCGTGCAGTTCGTCGGCGATCGCCCGGCGCTCGGTCTCCCGGGTCCGCCGCTCCCCGGTCAGCTCCCGGATGAGCACGCCGAAACCGTGCGGCGCGCCCCGCTCGTCGGTCACTGCGGTGAACGCGACGGCCGCCGCGAACCGGGTGCCGTCCTTGCGGACGATCCAGTCCGCCGCTTCCGGCCCGGCCTCGATCCGCTCGGCCCAGGGCGCGCACACCGAGAAGGGGCGGCCGACGATGTCGCCGGGCGGGTACCCGGTGAGCCGCTCGGCTCCGGAGTTCCAGCTGAGGACCTTCCCGTCCGGGTCGAGCAGGCAGATCCCGTACTCGGTCAGGCCCTGCACGAGGAGCCGGTAGGTGCGATCGTCGGCGTGCACTAGTCGATCAGCCCTCTCCCTCTGGCGAGGGCGACCGCCTCGGTATCCGAATGCGCGCCCAGTTTGGCGAAGATTCGCTGAAGGTAATGCCGCACGATGGGCCGGGCCAGTTGCAGTTCCTCCGCGATGCGGTCGGTGTCCGCGCCGCCCGCGATCAGGCCGAGCACCTCGCGTTCCCGGGTGGTGAACAGCGGATCGGTCTCGCCCCGCCGGGCCGGTTGCTCGTCGCCCCCGGCCAGCAGGCTGGATTCGAACGTCATATGGCCCGCGGCGACCACCCGGATCGCCTGCACCAGATCCTCGAACATGCCGGATTTGAGCAGGAGCCCGGCGCCTCCGGCCTCGATGACCCGTGCGACGATCGCGCTGCTCGCGTCCCCGGTGAAGACCAGCACCCGGCTGCCCGGCGAGACGGCGCGCAACCGCCCGATCGCCGCGATGCCGTCACCGTCGGGCAGCCTGCGGTCCAGCAGGATCACGTCGGGGCGGTGCGTCCCGGTGGCCGCGAGGGCTTCCGCGATCGACCGGGCGCACGCGAGGAGCTTGATGTCGCGGACCTCGTCGAAGGCCAGCCGGAGCGCCTCGGCGACCATGTCGTGGTCCTCGACGAGCAGTACGCGCACCGGGTTCACCGCAAAACTGTCATCCGACGGGGGCGTCACCGCCTCATTCTTGAACCTTCCGCGTGCTCCGGCTAGCGCCATTGGCGTGCTGCAATTCCGTCGTTACGGGTGGCGGGATGATCCGGAAAAGGCAGAATGACGTTCATGTCGTTGCCTGTGGAACCGCCGGTCAAGCCGATGCTCGCGCGTGCGGTGAAGAAGATCCCGGACAGCACCGAGCTGCTGTTCGAGCCGAAATGGGACGGGTTCCGCTGCCTGGTGTTCCGCGACGGCGACGAGCTGACCCTGCAGTCGCGTTCACTCAAACCGCTGAACCGCTACTTCCCCGAGGTCCTCGACCGGCTGCGCGCGACGCTGCCCGAACGGATCGTGCTGGACGGCGAGCTGGTCGTCGGGCGCGACGGCAAGCTCGACTTCGACGCGCTCACCGAGCGGATCCACCCGGCCGACAGCCGGGTTCAGCTGCTGGCCGAGCAGACCCCGGCCAGCTACGTGGCCTTCGACGTGCTCGCCCTGGGCGATCGGTCCTTCCTGGACGAACCGACCGGCGTCCGCCGGAACCACCTGGAGAAACTCGGCTCCGAGGGCGTGCACCTCACCCCGGCCACCGGCGACCCGGAAACCGCGCGGCACTGGTTCACCCTGTTCGAGGGGGCCGGGCTGGACGGGGTGATCGGCAAACCGCTGAACGAGCCGTACTCCCCGGGCAAGCGGATCATGTTCAAGTACAAGCACTCGCGCACCGCGGACTGCGTGCTGGCCGGGCTGCGCTGGCATGTGGAAGCCCCGGACGGCGGGGCCGTCGGGTCGATCATGCTCGGGCTCTACGACGAGGCGGGCGTGCTGCACCACGTGGGCGTGGTCGGCTCGTTCCCCGCGGAGCGGCGGCGCGAACTGGCGACCGAGCTGTCCGAGCTGATCACCGACGGCGAGCATCCGTGGCTCGGCGACGCGACGGTCGAGGGCCAGCGGCTGCCCGGCGGGATCAACCGGTGGCGGTCGACCGAGCAGGCGTGGGTGCCGTTGCGGCCGGAACGGGTCGTCGAGGTCTCCTACGAGCACACCGAGGGCGGCGTTCCCACGAGGTTCCGGCACAACGCGCAGTTCGTGCGGTGGCGGCCGGACCGCGAACCGGGTTCGTGCGGCTACGCGCAGCTGGAGGAACCCGCCCGCTACGACCTGGACGCGGTCTTCCACGGCGAGGTCCGCCGCACGCGGTGACCCCCGTTCACCCGCCTCATACCCACGGCATGCGAGGGTCACGGGGTCCGTACGCAGAAAGTGAGGCCCCCGCCGTGCCCCGCCGTGGTCCCGCCCGCCGACGCGGGTGGCTCGTGCTCGCCGCCCTGGTTCCCGTCGTGCTCGCCGGGTGCACCGCGGGGCCGTCGATCCGCCCACCGGTCGTGGAGAACGACGGTCCGCCGCCGCAGCAGCAGGCAAGCGCCGGCCAGACCGCGCCGCTGCCGCCGCTGGCCGAGCCGCGGGATCCCGCGATCGAGTGGAGCGACTGCGACGAGGAGACCCGCACCCGGCTGGGTTCCCCCGGGGTGCCGGACTCGCTGCGGTTCTCCTGCGCCAAGGTGGCGTCCCGACTCGACGCGCCGGACCTGCCGGGCCGGGGCATCACCCGGATCTCGGTGCTCAAGGTGGGCACCGGCACCGTCCCGCTGGTGGTGGTCAACGACATCGACGGCGAACCCGGGACCCTGTACGCCGCCCGCCTGGCCGCGACGCTGCCGCCGCAACTGCTGGAGCGGTTCTTCCTGGTGGGAGTGGATCGCCGGGGCAGCGGGCAGTCGTCCGCGGTGAGCTGCATCCCCCAGGACATCCGGCAGCAGCTGGTCGGCCTCGACCCGGCGGCGCCGGACACCGAGCCGTTGCTGGACGCGGCCCGGAAGGCGGGCCAGCAGTGCACGATCGACCTGGCGAACCAGCAGCAGGCGCTGGACAGCTGGCGCGCCGCGGGGGATCTCGAGGAGATCCGGGACCAGCTCGGCGTGCCCAAGCTGAACGCGCTGTCCCGCGGTGAGGGATCGAAGGTGCTCACCGCGTACGAGGTCCGGTACACCGGGCAGGTCGGCCGGTTCGTGCTGGACGGGATCCCCGACCCGTCCCCGGACGCCGCCACCGCGCTGGACGGCGTCGCCGCCGGACTCCAGTCCACATTGGACGCATTCGGCGCGGACTGCGCCCGGCGCGGCTGCCCGCTCGGCGGCGACGCGCGGGCCGCGGTGACCACGCTCGCCGACCGGCTCCGCACCGCGCCGCGGGTGCTCCCGGACGGCACGACGTTCGGCCCCGCGCTGGCGATGTACGCGGTGGCGGGCGGGCTCGCCCAGCGGGACCGCTGGCCGGAACTCGCCGACGGCATCGCCGCCGCGCGCGACGGCGATCCGGCGAAGCTCGCCGCCTTCGCGACCCCGCTGTTCAGCGGCACCAAACTCACCCCGGCCCGGATCGACGGGATCATCGCGACCAAGTGCAACGACACCGCCACCCGCCTGCCCGCCGACCAGATCAACGCGGTGACCGCCGCCCTGCGGTCGAAGTACCCGGTGTTCGGCGGCCTGGTCGGGCAGCAGCTCGCGTGGTGCGGCCCGTGGCCGGTGCGCCGCGAGCCGGTGCCGCCGCTCGGCGCGGGCGGGGGGCCGCCGATCATGGTGGCCAGCACCGCGGTCGACCCGGTGACCCCGGAACAGGGCACCATCCGCTCGGCGCAGCAGTTGCCCGGCGCGGTGCGCGTCGCCTGGCAGGGCTCCGGCCACGGCGCCCTCGGCTCACCGTGCGTCGCCGAAGCGGTCCGCGCCTTCCTCGCCGACGGCAAACCCCCGGTCGACGGCCAACTCTGCCCCGCCTAGCCCCTTCCATGAGGGGACCCCTCCGGACAAATTTCGTCATGAGGGGACCCCTCCTAACAGCCGGTGTTAGGAGGGGTCCCCTCATGACACCTCGGCTCGGGGGTCAGGTCGTGGCGGCGGAAACCTTTTCCGAGGCGGCGCGCAGGGCGTCGACGCAGGCCCGGATCGCGCCGTGCTCGGCGTCCGCCCGCCACACCGCGTAGATCGTCCGCCGCAGCACCGGCCGGGTCGCCAGGATTCGCACGCCGTCGGGCACCACCTCCCGGGCCAGCCGCGGCACCAGGGCGGCGACCAGGTTCCCCGCCACCAGGGCCAGCTGGGTCGGGTACCCGGCGACCGTGCAACTCACCTGCGGCCGCATGCCCTGCCCCCGCAGGACCTGCAACAGCCATTCGTGGCAACCCGAACCCGCCGTCCAGCCCACCCACGGGATGTCGTCCACTTCGGACAGATCGACCACCTTGCGGTGCGCCAGCCGGTGGCTCACCGGCAACGCCAGATCGGCGATGTCGGAGAACAGCGCGGCCCGCGCGGTGGAATCGGGGAACGTGGTGGGCAGATCGTCCCAGCTCTCGATGACCGCCAGGTCCAGATCTCCCCCGGCGACCCGGGGCAGGGTCTGCTCGGCCTCCCCCTCGGCCAGGTTCACGGTCAGCCGCGGATGCTGCACGGCGAGGGTGGCGAGCGCCCGCGGCAGCAGCGCGTGCACGGTCGTCGGGATCGCGCCCACGTGCACCGGGCCGATGAGGTCCTCGCGCAGCAGGTCGAGATCGGCGCGGGCCGCGGCGACCTGCGCGAGGATGCGTTCGGCGTGCTCGGCGAGCACGTGCCCGGCGCTGGTGAGCCGGACCCCTCGGCCGCGCGGTTCGAGCAGCCGCTGCCCCGCCTCCCGTTCCAGCTTCGCGAGTTGCTGCGACACCCCGGACGGCGTCACGTGCAACGCGGTCGCGGCGGCCGCGACCGATCCGTGCACGGCGACCGCGTGCAGCGCGCGCATCCGCTCCAATCCGAACACGGTAGAAATGCTACCGAATCATACGCAGAAACATTCGCTTGTCGTTGACAGTCGCGCCGCCCAAGCTGGAGTGTGTGACCACGACCGAAGCTCCCGCCCAGCCTGCCACCGCACCGGCGAACCCGCTGTCCGCGCTCGCCGACCGGATCGACGCCCGCGTGCTGGCCGCCGTGGGGAGCCTGTGCATCTCGGCGTCGTCGATGTTCGTCAAGCTCTCCGGGACGAGCGCCGGGACGAGCGTGTTCTACCGGTGCCTGCTCGCCCTGCCGATCCTGATCCCGCTCGCCTGGTGGGAACGGCGGCGTGCTGCCTCGGGAATTCGGCGGCGCGTCGCGTTGCCGCTGATCGCCGGGGCGCTGCTCGGCGTGGATCTGGTGCTGTGGTGCGAAGCGATCGGCACCGTCGGCGCGGGCATCGCGACCGTGCTGGTGGCGGTGCAGGTGGTGATCGTGCCGGGCCTGGCCTTCCTGTTCTTCCGCGAACGCCCGCACGCGCGCTACCTGCTCGCGGTGCCGGTGATGCTGGGCGGGATCGTGCTGGCCGGCGGTATCGCGGACACGAACGCGTTCGGGCCGGATCCGGTCTACGGCACGGTGACCGGCGTCCTCGCGGGGGCCGCGTACGCCGGATACCTGCTGCTGTTGCGCGTCGGCACCGGTCCGGGCACGCAGGTGCACTCGGTGTGCCTGGCGACCGTGTCCGCCGGGGCGGTGGCCCTCGCGCTCGGCCTGCCGTGGCACGGGATCGACTTCGCGCCGGGCTGGCCCGCGTTCGGCTGGCTGATCGCGCTCGCCGTGGCCGGGCAGGCGGTCGGCTGGCTGCTGATCGCCGCCGCGCTGCCCCGGCTGTCCGCGAGCACCGGCGCCACCCTGCTGCTGCTCCAGCCGATCGGCGCGGTCCTGCTCGGGGTCGGCCTGCTCGGCGAGGCGCCGAGCTGGCTGCAGCTCACCGGCTGCGCCGCGGTGATCGCCGCCGTGTGCTTCGCCACCGGCCGGGCTAGGGACAGGTGAACTCGGCGAGCACCGGCCGGTGATCGGACGCCCGCGTGTCCGGGACCCCGGCCGTTGCGACGGGCCACCGGCCGGTCACGTAGTCGATCCGCTTCACCGGCGCCTCCGCCGGATAGGTGCGGCCGCCGTTCCCCGGACCGTGCGCCGCCGACCACGCGTCCGGCATGCGCGCGAACAGCGGGGCGAGTTCGGGGGCGCCGGGTTCGGCGTTGAAGTCGCCGAGCAGGAGCTGCCGGGCGCCCGGCCGGTCCGGGCCCAGGATGCGCACGGTCTCGGCGACCTGCCGCTGACGGATGGCCGGATCCGGGCGGAAATCCAGGTGGGTGACGTAAACGTGCACCGGAATGCCGCGCACGGCGAGCACGGCCTCCCCGAACCCGGGCGCGGGCTTCGGCACCGGACCCGGGTCCACTGTGGACAGCCGGGTGAGCCGGTGGTTCCCGGTGCGCAGGATCGGGTACCGGCTCAGCACGGCGACGCCGTACTGGCGGCGCCGGTCGTGGCCCGGTTCGGGGTCCAGGTCGTAGATCGGGGCGAAGAACACCGACATCCCGGTCAGCCGGGCCAGCTCCGCGGCCTGATCGGCGTACCCGCTGCGCGCGCTCCAGTGCACGTCGACTTCTTGCAGGCCAACGATTTCCGCTCGGCTCTCGGTGATCACCCGGGCCGTTCGGGCGAGATCAAGCCGCCCGTCGGCGCCGATCCCGGCGTGGATGTTGTAACTGAGCACGCGCGGCGACCGCGGCCACGAGGCCCGCGCTCCGCCGGTCAACAGGGCCGAGAACACCAGCACGACGAGCAGGACGGCACCGGATCCGCGGAAACGCCTCACGCCGGACGAGCGTAGTGGGCGCGGCGGTTACTGGCGGTAGGACTCCACCTGGTCGATCGGGCGGGCCTTCGCGGCGTTCGGGTCCTGGTTGAACTCGGCGTTCGCCCGGCGCTGCCGGAGCAGGTCCCAGCACTGGTCGAGCCGCTGCTCGAGCAGGCCGAGGCGGCCCTGCTCCTCGACGGTCAGGCCGTTGCCGACGGCTCTTTTGCGCAGCTCGCGCTCTTCCTCGACGAGTTCGTCGATGCGGCTGATGATCTCTTCGTCTGCCATGTCCCGCACGGTACGCGCTCCGGCCGGGGAATGCGGGACGGCGACGGGGACGTTGGGATGGGTGGCAGATCGCCCGCGAAAGGACGCCATGAGCACTCTCGAGCTGACCAAGGACAACTTCGACGAGATCGTTTCCGGCAACGATTTCGTCGTGATCGACTTCTGGGCAGGCTGGTGCGGGCCGTGCCGGATGTTCGCGCCGGTCTTCGAGGAGGTCTCGGAACGGCACGACGACGTGGTCTTCGCGACCGTGGACACCGAGAGCCAGCAGGAGCTGGCCGCCGCGTTCGAGGTCCGGTCGATCCCGACGCTGGCGATCATCCGGGACCAGGTGCTGGTCTACGCCCAGTCCGGCGCGCTGCCCGAGCCCGCGCTGGAAAGCCTGCTGACCCAGGCGAAGGAACTCGACATGGAGCAGGTCCGCGCCGAGGCGACCTGACCGCTTCCGGGCAGGCGGTCAGGGGGCGAGCAGGGCGGTGAACCGGGCGAGGGCTTCGTCGGTGCGCCGCACGTCGCCGGAGAGGAACCGGTCCAGCAGCAGCCCGCGCAGGGTCGCGACGACCAGCGTCGCGGCCGCCGGGTCGAGCCGGTCCGGGCGAGCCTGGTCGCCGAAGAAGTCCAGCCAATCGGTGACCAGGGCGCGGCCACCGTCCGCATACGCCTCCGGATGCGTCAACGCGTGCGCCTGCACCTCGAAGAACAGCCGCAGATACGGCGTGTTCTCCGCATCCGTCAACCACTCCCAGATGGCACCCAGCATGCCCGCCCGGGACGCGTCTTCCACGGTGTCCAGGTACTCCGCGAGCTGCGCCGACAGCCGCCGCCGCGCCTCGGCGAGCACCTCGGAGACCAGCTTCTCCTTGCTGCCGAAGTCGTAGAGCAGCATGCGCGTGCTGGTCCCCAGGGCGGCGGCGAGGGGCCGCAGGCTGAGCCCGGACAGCCCCTGGCCCAGCACGTAGTCGGTGGCCTTCGCCAGCGTCACCGCGCGGCGCCCGGGTTCCGGCGGCCTGGCCATGGCACTCTCCTCGACAATCAGATCTCGACAAGTGGACCCCCACCTGCCACCCTATTACTGACACAGTTGTTTCATTAACGGGGGTGGGGGACCATGATCGATGTGCCGGTGGACCGCTCGACCCGCCGGATGCGCGTCATCCTGGGCGTGGACGCCGTCTGGGAGGTCGTGCTGGCCGCCGCGCACCTCGCGATCCCGTGGGGACCGCTGGGGCTGCCCCCGGCCAGACCGTGGTGGCTGTTCGTGACGATCGGCGTCGGCTCCCTGGCCTTCGCGCTGGTGCTGGCCGCGGCCGCGCGCGGGCGGGACACCGTCGCGGTCTGCGTCGCCGCCGCGATCGGCAACGCGCTGACCGCGCTGGCTTTCCTGATCGTGCTGGTGTTCCTGCCGAACCTGCACTTCGCCTGGTTCGTCGGGGTGGCGGTCACGGCGGTCTGCTGCGCCGCCTTCGCCGCACTCGAATGGCAGGCCCTGAGCTAGGCGAGTTGTTCCCGACTGGGCAGTGGTCGTAGGCGATCGGGTGGCGGGCTCGCCGGTGGCGCTTCGGCCGAATGGGCTTCGTCGCGCATGCGAGTGCGGTGGACACTTTGGGAAGGAGTGCCCTCGTTACGTGGGCAAGTACCGCAATTCGCCGCCGAATTGACGTGGTGCTGGGGCCTGCCTGTGGGGCGAGGGAACCGGGCGCTGGGGGGGCGTGAGTGTTCAGACACCGCCAGGATTGGGGACTCACTCGTCCAGGTGTCAGTGCCCGTCTGAGAACTCGCTCCGCGAGTTACCCGGCGCAAGTTCCAGTTTCAGACGTCTCTGTCAGGACGCGCCCGGCTGGGCTGCACGCGTTTCGGCTCGCCTGGCATCTTCGGGTAGTCCGGCGGATACGGCATGTCGCCCAGCCCGTGCTCCCGTTCGTCGCGGGCGTACCACTCGAGCGCGGTCTCCAGCCCGAACGCCTGCTCGTCCATCGCCGCGTGCGGATCCCCGTGCTCGGCGAACCAGTCCGGCACGGTCAGCACGTCGAAGTCGTCGGGCTGCACCTCGCCGAGCTGTTCCCAGGTCAGCGGCGTGGACACGGTGGCCCGCGCGGTGCCGCGGACCGACCAGGTCGAGGCGACGGTCCGGTCCCGGGCGGCCTGGTTGTAGTCCAGGAAGACCCGGCCGTTCCGTTCCTCCTTCCACCAGGCGATGGTCGCCTTCTCCGGCAGGCGGCGCTCGACCTCCCGCCCGAGCGCGATCACCGCGTGGCGGAAGTCGATGAAGTCCCATTCCGGCCGGATCCGCACCAGCACGTGGATGCCGCGGCCGCCCGAGGTCTTCGGATAACCGGTCAGCCCCGCGTCGGCGAGCACCGCGCGGACCGTCCCGGCCACCTCGACCGCGTCCGCGTACCCGGTCGAATCGGACGGGTCGATGTCGATGCGCAGTTCGTCCGGGTGATCGACCCGGGGCCGCCGCACCGGCCAGGGGTGGAAGTCCAGCGTGCCCAGATTGGCCGCCCAGGCGAACACCGCGGGTTCGGTCGGGCAGACCTCCTCGGCCTTGCGTCCCGACGGGAACGTGATCTCGACCTTGTCCACCCAGTCCGGGGCGCCCTTGGGCACGCGCTTGGCGTAGAAGAACTCGCCCGCCACGCCGTCCACGAACCGCTTCAGCGTGGTCGGCCGCTCACCGATCGCCCGCAGCAGCGGTTCGCCGACCGCGATGTAGTACTCGACCACCTGCCGCTTGGTGATCCCGCGCTCGGGGAAGTACACCTTGTCCGGACTGGACACCCGGACCGTGCGCTCGCCTACCCGGTATTCGACCGCTTCGCCGTGTTTGGGCACGAAGTCACCCTAGCGCGCGGCCGGTCGCCGGCCGGGCAACCTTGATCGCGGCCCGGCTCGCGCGTCACCCGGATCCCCGGGTGCCTTACCGTGGAACGTGTGTCTCGCCGGACCAAACTGATCGTCGCGCTCGCGTTGCTCACCGTGCTCGTGGTGGCGGCGTTCGTCCTGCCGGTGCCCAGCCCGGCCGAGTTGCGCGACTGGGCGTCGGACGCCGGGCCCGCGACCGCCGTGGTCTTCCTGGCCGCCTACTCGGTGCTCACCGTGGCGCCGATCCCACGCACCGTGTTCAACCTCGCCGCGGGGCTGCTGCTGGGAAATCCGGTGGGCATTCTGGTGGCGATCGTGGCGACGGGGATCTCCGGCGCGCTCGGTTTCGGGCTGGCCCGGTTGCTCGGCCGCGATCTGGTCGCCCGGCACCTGCACCGCACCTCGGTCCGCGCGGTGAACGAACACCTGTCCGGCGGCGGGGTGCTCGCCGTCGCCTCGCTGCGCCTCATCCCGCTCGTTCCGTTCGCGCCGCTGGGCTACTGCTGCGGCGTCTCCAGTTTGCGGCTGCCGCCGTACCTGCTCGGCACCGTGCTCGGCAGCCTGCCCGGCACGATCGCGGTCGTGGTCCTCGGCGACGCCCTCACCGGCACCACACCGCCCGCCCTGCTCGCCTGTTACGCCGGATTCGCACTGGTCGGCGCGATCGGGTTGTACCGGGTCATCCGTAAAGCCGGACTACGGCCTGGAGAACCGGCCGCCGCGGAGTCCTGACAGGCGCGGCGACCGGCGACCGCGATCCCGCGCCCGCTACACTCGTCCGGGTGCGCGAGGGGAGTTCGCGCGCGGGTCTTGCCAACGAATGCGGGTAGTTTCGTCAGGAGTAGGCGTCATCGACACCGGTCAGCTGATCGCAGGGCATTATCGCCTTGTCGAGCACATTGGAACGGGCGCCATGGGCGTCGTCTGGCGTGCCATCGACGAGCGCCTGGAACGGTCCGTGGCCGTCAAGCAGATCCTGGCGCAGCCCGGGCTCTCCCCCGCCGAACGCGACAACGTCCGCCAGCGCGCCATGCGGGAAGCCAAGAACGCAGCGCGTTTCCAGCACCCCAACGCGATCGTGGTGTTCGACATCGCCGAGCACGAGGGCGATCCGTGCCTGGTGATGGAGTACCTGCCCTCGCGCAGCCTGTCCGCGGTGCTGGCCGAGCGGCCCACCCTGGACCTGCCGCACGTGGCCAGCATCGGCAAGCAGGTCGCGTCCGCGCTCGTGGTCGCGCACCGGGCCGGGATCGTGCACCGCGACATCAAACCGGGCAACATCCTCATCGACGAGAACGGCACCGCGAAGATCACCGACTTCGGGATCTCCCGGGCGGCGGGTGACCTCACTCTCACCCAGACCGGCCTGATCGGCGGCACGCCCGCGTACCTCGCGCCGGAACTAGCCCGGGGTTCGGATCCCACTCCCGCGTCCGATGTGTTCTCGCTCGGCGCCACGCTGTACCACGCGCTCGAAGGCCAGCCGCCGTACGGCAACAGCGCCAACCAGCTCGCCCTGCTGTACACCGCGGCGAACGGACAGGTGATCCCGCCGAAGCAGGCCGGTCAGGCGACCGCGCTGCTGATGAGCCTGCTGCGCAGCGAGCCGGAGGAAAGACCGAGCATGCTCGAGGCCCGCCAGCGGCTGGCCTCGCTCGCCTACGACCACCCGAGTTCACCGGGGACCCTGGCCTCCCCGCCGCTCTACCAGCCGGGCCGCCAGCCCGCCGCGGTCGACTCCGCACCGGCCGAGCCGCCGCCGTGGAAGCGCACCGAGAACAACGGCGCGGCCACCCCGCCGCCGCGGACGCCGACCGCGGCCTTCGTGCCCTCCGCGGCGAAGAGCGCCGCCCCGGCACCGGCGGCGAAGAGTTCGAACGGCATGGACGGGAAGCGCAAGGCCATCCTGGGCGGTTCGGTGGCGGCGGTGGTGGCCGTCGTAGCCGTGGTGGTGTTCCTGATCCTGAACTCCTCCGGGGGCGGCGACACCCCGCCCCAGGAGACGACCGGCCCGTCTTACTCGGCCGCCCCATCCCAGTCGCAGAGCAGTCCGAGCAGCAAGCCGCCCGCCGCGCTGGGGAAGACCCCGAGCAGCGGTTCGGTGATCCCGTGGGGGGCCGCGGGACAGACGGTCGAGAAGTTCTACGACCTGCCCCAGAGCGCGTCCGCCTCGTGGAACCTGCTCACCCCGGCGGCACAGCAGGTGTACGGCAGCTTTGCGGAATTCCAGCAGTACTGGTCGGCGCGCCCGGTGGATGGCTTCCGGGGCATCGCGGCGGCCAACAACAGCAACAATCCGGACGGCTCGGTCGATATGCGGCTCGCCAGCCTGACCTACGGCGGTCAGACCAAGCAGGTGATCCTGCGCGTGATCGACGCCGGGGGCGGCAAGCTGCTCATCGACAGCGACACCAAGTAATTACGCCAGCAGGCGCGCATGCCTTACCGTGGTTCCATGGCCGATATCGGACGTTCCGGACCCGGTCGAAACCCGCGCTTCGACGACGACCTGATCGGGCTCGATCCCAACGATCCGGAGGCCCGGGCTTTCGCCGAGCACCTGGACCGCATGCAGAAGTGTGAACCGACGTTCACCGTCGAGGCGTCCATCAGCGGGGTGGCCGATTTCGCCGACTCCAGCAACCGCCTGGGCGGCATCCGCTGGTGGGGTGCCGCGCTGCTGGTGGTGCTCATCCTGGTCGGCGTGATCGTCGCCTCGTGGGACATCGTGGTGCGCGCTTTGGAGTGGCTCGCCGAGTAGCGTGGGACGTATGAAACCCGGCATGAAGCCCGTTACCGGGGCGACACCGCGCGTGGTGAAGTCCGAGCAGGAGTGGCGGGAGCAGCTAGGCCCGAAGGAGTACGCCGTCCTCCGGCAGGCCGCCACCGAACGGCCCTTCACCGGCGAGTACAACGACACCAAGACCGAAGGCGTCTACGAGTGCCGCGCCTGCGGCACCGAACTCTTCCGGAGCCAGGAGAAGTTCGAAAGCCACTGCGGCTGGCCGTCGTTCTTCGATCCGGCCGACTCCGATGCCGTGCTGCTGCGCGAGGACCGCACCATGGGCATGGTGCGCATCGAGGTGCTGTGCGCGAACTGCCACAGCCACCTCGGCCACGTCTTCGAGGGCGAGGGCTATCCGACGCCCACCGACCAGCGGTACTGCATCAACTCGATCGCGCTCAAACTGGTGCCCAAGCCGTAATCCGAACCGGCCCGAACCGCCTCTTTCCGCCGCTAGCCTGGCGAAGCAACTCAGCGGGGGCGGAGGTCGTGGCGATGGACCAGCCCGGGGACCTGGCCGACCCGGTCTTCCTGGTGGTCTACGGCATCCTGCTCGCCCTGCCGGTGGTGCTCGGCGTGCTGTGGTCGCGGTTCCTGCTGCGCGCTCCCCGCGCGGACACGCCCCGATCCCCCACGCCGTACCAGCTCGCCTACCTCGCGGGCGACTCGGAACGGGTCGCGGACACGGCACTCGCCGCGGCCCTGGCGAACGAGCAGGTGCGGCTGGACCCTGCGGGTGTGCTGTCCGCGACGACCCGCCCGGCGACCGGGCCGTTCGAGCGCCATGTGCAGTCGTGCGCACGGCACGGGGTCACCCCGTACGTGATCAAACTGCTCCTCGTCCGCTCGGAACCGATGCGAGCCCTGAAACGGGACCTCGTCGGGCGCGGCCTGCTCGTCGACGCGGGCCCGTGGCGGCGCGTCTGCTGGACGGTTTACGCCTGTTACGCCGTCGTGTTCCTCTTCGGCCTGACTCAGACCAGCACCGGGGTGCCGATCGGGGACCTGGCCGCGGTCCTCGTCCTGGCCGCCGTGGCCGCGATCGTGGCGCTGGCGTGGGCGACCGGAACCGGGCCCACCCGCCCGAGCCGGGCCGGGAAGCGGCTGCTGCGGCAGGCCCGGCGAGACGAGCCCGCGGACACGGCCACCCGGGTCGCCCTCGGCGGGCTCACCCGGCATCCGGAGCCCGCGACGGGACGTGCCCTCGCGTGGCCGTCCCGGTCGTGCGCACGCGCGGAGCATCGCGATGGATGAGGCCGTGCTCGTGGGGCGCCCGGGTGGGGAACCCGCCTACCGAAATGGGGAACTCGGCAGACCGGAACGGGGAACTCGCACGTCCGAAACGGGGGACTCGCGTTGGCGGCGGTGCGCGAGTCGCGCGGGTTACCAGGCGGCGGGGTCCGTGCCGGGGCGGTGCGAGCCGTGTGTCCATTGTGGATTGGCGGCGGGGAGGGTGCCGGGGACGCGGACGTGGGTGAGCGTGCCGAACTGGCTCTCGGTCTGCGTCAGCAGGTCGGTTATGTCCGCTTCGGCGTGTCCGGGATCCTTGCGCCCCAAGGAGTCCAGCCACTGGCCGGTGCGGGCGAGGGCGAGCCGGGCGTGCCAGCTGCCGCCTTCGGTGGCGCGGCGGCGGAGCGCGGTCATCGCCACCGCGGCGGCGAGCCAGCCGGTGGCGTGGTCGAGGGCCTGCACCGGCAACGCCCGCGGCTCGTCGACGCCCGCCACCCGCGCGCCCTCGTCGGCGATCCCGGTGGCCATCTGCACCAGGCTGTCGAATCCGCGCCGCCGGGCCCACGGGCCCGCCCAGCCGTACGCGTTCAGGTCCACGACCACGATCCCGGGCCGCGCCGCCGCCAGTTCCGCGGGGCCGAAACCTCGGCGGGCCAAGGAATCCGGGCGGAAGGACTGGATGAGCACGTCCGCCTGCGCGATCAGTTCCCAGAGCCGGTCCCGGCCGGATTCGGTGCGCAGGTCCACGAAGGCCGAGCGCTTCCCCATGCCGGTGTCGACCACCAGCGGGGCGACGGTCGGCAGGTGCGCGGCCCCGATGTGCAGCACGTCCGCGCCGTGCGCGGCCAGGGTCCGGCCGGCGACCGGCCCGGCGATCACGTGGGTCAGCTCCAGCACCCGGACCCCGCCCAGCGGCCGATCGGCGCCGGGCAGGTCCCGGGGCGGCGCCGAACCGATCGGGGTGAGTTCCGCCAGCGGAAGCCCGGCGAGCGCCGCGCCCGGCGGACTCGCGAGCCAGTCCGCCCGGCTCCGCATGGCCGCGGCCGCGCCGCCCGCCGCGATGACGGCTTCCTGGACGTCCCAGGAATCACGGCCTGCGACGGCTTCGGCCACCGCCGCCTTGTCCTCGGGCACCCCGAGCGCGCGGGCCACCGCGGTCGCGTGGTGCGGGTAGTTGCAGTGCAGCCGCACCCAGCCGTCGGCGGCCCGGTAGTCGCCCGACACCGACGACCACACCGATCCCGGTGACCCACCGTCCACGCGCAGGTACCGTTCGCTGCCGAACGCGGCCGCGGCGTGCCGCGCGTCCACCGACACCACCCCGGGGTCGATTCCCCGCAGCCGCAACAGTTCCGCCGCCGCGAGCGTGGTCGCCGCGACGCTCGCCGAGGCCGCGGCGGCCACCCGGAACGGCCCCGGCAGCACGGACTCGTTCCCGGTGACGGCGACCACTCCCGGATCGAGCGCCTCCCCGGTCAACGACCCCCACAATCCGGCAAGCTCGCTGTCGATCTTCATGACTTCACGCTATCCCCGCCCCGCCTTAGTACGCTCTCACGCCATGGGGTGCGCCACACACGACGACGATCACACGCCGTGGTGGCCCCGCACCCCCGCTCCGCCCCTGGCGTACCCGGTGCCAGACTGCGAACCGCCCTCGTAGACCGTCGCTACAGGAGCATCGATGTTGTTGCAGGCCGTCGCCCCGCCGGGACCGCTCACGCTGGTCCCCGGTCGCAGCCTGGACGGCCAGTTGCGGCGCCAGGCACACGACTACCCCGGTCTGCCCGGTGACCTCGGGCAGCTCCTGACCGAGCTGAACGCCCGGACGGACGGGATCGCGGCGACGATCCGCCCGGCGCGCGCCGAGGGCGGCGACCCGAGCCTGCAGCTCTACGCGCCGAGCTACCTCGTCCAGCTGTTCCCGACCCGGCGGGGCGACGCCTACACGCTCGGCTCGATCTCCCCGCTGCGGCTGTACGACTACCACCGCCTCACCCAGGGTTACCTCCTGCTGCGCCCGGCCGGCTGGCGGATGGCGCCGGAGGCCGGACCGCTCCCCGCGGGTTCGGACGCGCACTGGTCCGCCGTCGCGGCCGCCTGGCAGCGGCTCACCGAGCAGATCGCCAACCGGGCGGCGCCCGCCGCCGCGAACACGGCTTTCCCGGACACCCTGGACCGCCTGATCGACGCGACCGAGCGGATCACCGCGGACGCCGCCGCCGCGACCCCGCCGTTCCCCTACCGCGAGGTCCGCGCCCCCGGCGCGCCGAGGACGTACGAGTTCCAGGTCACCGGCGACCGCATGCCCGGGCACGGCACGTTCGTCCGGGTGCGCGGCGAGCGCGGCCGGGTCACCGCGGTCACCGGTGGCTGGGCCACGGTCCGGTTCGACCTGCCGGTCGACTGGAAAAGCCTGCCCCCGCAAGGCGAGCTGGCGGTGACCCCGGACGACGCCGTGTTCGCGCGGCAACGGGACGCGGTCGAACCGCTGCGCACCGGGGCCGCCGCCGGAAGCCCGCTGTCCCTGCTCGCGGGCGGCCAGGTGCGGGCGATCCCGCCGATCCCCGACGAACCCGCCGAGCACCTGGACAGCGACCAGCTCAACGCGTTCCGCAAGGCGCTGGCCGTACCGGACCTGCTGCTGGTGCTCGGGCCGCCCGGCACCGGCAAGACCCGCACGATCGGTCAGCTCGTCCGGGCCAACGCGCGCGGCCGGGGCCGGGTGCTGCTCACCGCGCGCACGGAGCAAGCCGTGGACGACATAGTGTCCCGCCTGCCGCGCGAGCAGGTGGCCGTCCGGATCGGCACCGAGGGCAAGGTGACCGCCGAGGGCGAACCGCGGCTGCTGGAACGCCGGGCGGCGGAACTGCGCGAGGGGATCCTCAAGACCACCGAACGGTCGCTCGCCGCGTTCGAGGACATCGAGGTCACCGCGGGCTGGGCCCGCGAACTGGAGACCCGGACCGACACCCTGCTCCAGCTGGTCGCCGAGGAGGGCCGGGCCCGCGCCGAACTGCTCGCGGCGCGGCGCGCGGCCGGTGGCGCGGTCCAGGCCCGGCTGGACGAGCTCGCGGCGCGCTCCCGCCAGAACGAGCAGGCCCTGGGCCTCAGCCTGGCCCGGGTGGAGCGGCTCACCCAGCGCTGCCAGGCGGCCCGCACGAACGCCGAGCGGCCGGGGCTCGGCCCGGTGTACCGCATGGTGGCCCAGCTCGAGGACCGGCGGCTCGCGGCCGAACGCCGCAACGGTGAGCGCCTGCATTCCTCGGGGGTGCGGATCCGGGCCGAACTGGACGCCGCCACGCGGGAACTGGAGGCGGTCACCCGCGACGCCCCGGCGGTGCGGGTGGTGCACGACGCGATCATCGAGATCGTCCGGCGCCGCGACGAAGCCCGGATCGGCGCGCTCAAGGCGGCGCGTGCGGTGCACACCGCGGTCAACGGGATGGACACCCCGCCGCCGGTCGCCGAGGGCGCCGATCTGTCGGCCACGGCGCGCGATCTGACCGCCCTGCGCGACTGGGTGCGGCAGCGGATGCCGCTGCTCGCGGCGCGCGCGAAACTGCTCACCGACTGGCGCGCCGAGGTTTCCGGGCCGTCGCGGCGGCTGCATCCCGAGCTGATCCGGTACGCGGACGTGGTCGCCACGACCGCCACCGACGCCGCGTCCCGGCCCGAACTGTCCGAAGTGGACTTCGATCTGTCCGTGGTGGACGAGGCCGGGCAGCTCGGGCTGACCGAGGTGCTGGTGCCGCTGACCCGGGCCCGCCGCGGCGTGCTGGTGGGCGATCCGCAACAGCTCCCGCCCCTCCCGGAGGCCGAATCGGCGGCCTGGGGCCCGCACGCCGAGGACCCGGAACTGCGGCGGTTGCTGGCGAAGAGCGCCTTCACCTTGTTCGCGGAGGCGCTCCCGGCGAGCCACCTCGTCCGGCTCACCCGGCAGCGGCGGATGCCCGCGGTGATCGCCGATTTCGTCTCGGCGGCCTTCTACGACCTCAAGCTGCGCACCGATGTCGTGCGCTCGCACCGCGATCCGCTGTTCGGCAGCCCGCTGGCCTTCATCGACACCGCCGAACTCCCACCGGCCAAGCGGTACGAACAGGACGCGGGCGATCGCGAACGGTTCCGCCAGCGCGGTTTCACCAACCTGGCCGAGGCGAAGGTGCTCGCCGAGCTCGCCGCCTTCTACCACCGGCGGCGGGCCGAATGGGCGCTGCTCGTCCCCTATCGCGCGCAGGTCGACCGGATCGGCGCGATCCTGACCCGGCTCACCGGCGACCCGGCGGCGGTAAGGTCCAATGTGGACACCGTGGATTCCTTCTCCGGCGGGGAACGCGACGTGATCCTCTACGGCTTCACCCGGGCCAACGCCGAGGGCGCGGTCGGTTTCCTCGGCGAGCTCCGCCGGGTGAACGCGGCGATCACCCGGGCCCGCCACCAGCTCGTGCTGGCCGGTGACCTGAGCACGTTGACCGGTGCGGACGACGAGGGTTTCCGCGCGCTGGCGAAATCCCTGCGCGACTACGTCGCCGAGCGCGGCGAGCTCCGCGGTTACGTGGAGATCCGGGACCGGCTGGCCGAATCCGGTGCGGAGATGGATCACGTATGACCGGCCTGATCCCGTACCCGGTGGAACGCGCGCTCGAGGACGCGGCATACGCGCAGGGGATCGCGCCCACCCGGATCTTCGCGCTGCTGCTCCCGGTCTGGCGGATCGAATTCCGGGCCACGATCACCGAAGCGGCGCCCTACGCACTCGTCGACCGGTACCTCGAGCGCGGGATCGCCGAAGCCGGGCTGAACACCACCGCCGAGCTGGCCGGGTTCTTCGCCCTGGACGAACCGCTGGTCGACCGCGCGCTACGCGCCCTGGTCGCGGCCGGGCACGTCACCGAGTCGAGCGGGCGGTTCGCGCTGACCGCGCTCGGCGAGCGGTCGCTGCGCGATCAGGTGCGGTACGTGGTCACCCCGGGCGCCCGCCGCGAGCTGTACTTCGACGGCTTCGGCTCGCGCCCGCTGCCCCGGGCCTACTACGATCGGAAGGCGGTGACCCTGCTCGACCAGGACGGCCTCGCCGCGGCCCTGGCTCGCCGGGACGGCCCGCGGTTCCAGCCGCTGCCGGTGCTGCGAAGTTTCCGCCCGGAGGTCCTCACCGAACTCAACGCCCATCCCGAACGCGAGCGCTACCACCTGCCCGCGCGGATCGACCAGCCGGAAGGCCTCGGCCAGGCGATCGCGCACCTGCCGCTGTACGTCGTGCGCGGGACCGGGGCGGACGGGCGCGCCCGCCACCTCGCGTACTCCCAGCTCGGCCCGCGGGCCGATGCGGACCTCACCGCGCTGTGCGAACAGACCCCGGAAATCGTGGCCGCGTGCGAGAACGAGGAACGCGACGCCCTGCGGGACGCCGATCAGCGGTGGATCCACGACTGGTTGAGCCGGCACGACCTCGAGCGGCACCGCCCGGTCGCGCTGCCCGGCGGCGCCTGGCGGGTCACGCTGCCCGGCGCGAGCTTCGGCGGCGCGGTGCCGATCGGCAAACTCGGCTCGTTCGTGGTACGAGGCAGCAACGTCTGCCACGTCTGGTGCACCGACGAGCAGGTTCGCCGCCGCGCGCTGCTGCAACGCATCGACCACTACCTCGGCACGCGGTCCCGGGTCGAACCGGCGGACGTCCTGGACCACATCGCGCGCGTCGCCCGGCAGCTCGAACTCGGCGCGATGAACATCGCGACGCTGCACCAGATCGCCATGAAGAACGGCAAACCGGAACTGGCCGCCGCCCTCACCCGCCTCGACACCTGACGTCGTGCGATACCGGGTTACGGGAGGTTGGTGATGAGTTCGGCGGGCGGGACGCGGGTGCCGGTGTAGAACGGGATCTCCTCGCGGACGTGCAGCCGCGCCTCGGTGCCGCGCAGGTGCCGCATCAGGTCGACGATCCGGTGCAGCTCGTCGGCTTCGAAGGCCAGGATCCACTCGTAGTCGCCGAGCGCGAACGAGGCCACCGTGTTCGCCCGCACGTCCGGGTAGTCGCGGGCCTCCCTGCCGTGGTCGGCGAGCATCTTGCGCCGCTCGTCGTCCGGCAGCAGGTACCACTCGTAGGACCGCACGAACGGGTACACGCAGATGTACTTGCGCGCTTCCTCCCCCGCCAGGAAGGCCGGGATGTGGCTCTTGTTGAACTCGGCCGGCCGGTGCAGCGCGACCTGGCTCCACACCGGAGCGGACGCGCGGCCCAGCGGCGTGCGGCGGAACCCGGTGTAGGCCGCCTGGACCTGTTCGATCTCCTCGGCGTGCCACCAGATCAGGTAGTCGGCGTCGGCCCGCAATCCGGCCACGTCGTACACGCCGCGGACGACGACCCCCTTGCTCTCCAGGGCATCGAGGTACTCGACGGTCTCCCGCACGGCGGGACCGCGATCCTCGCCGAGCCGCCCCGGTTCGACCCGGAACACCGACCAGGCGGTGTAGCGAATGGTGTCGTTGAGCTCGTTGTAATTCAGCCGTGCCATATCGCCATCCTCCCACCCGCGCGACCGGACGGGCCACGAGGTGGAAGCTCTCTTTGGGACGAATGGAGCACGTTTTGGGACTGGTGCGCCAGTTTCTCACCCATTAACCCAGGCGGCGGTTCCTCACGTGGTTCCGGTCACGCTACGTTGCGCGACACATCACTTACTTGGGGGAGGTCGCAATGCCCGTCCCGTATGGCAGAACCCTGGGTAGATCCACCGTCCTCGGCGTCGCCGCCGCGCTGGTCGCGGCGAGCGTGAGCACCTCCGCGGTGGCCGCGCCCGCCACCGCTCCACCACCGGGGGCCGGGAAGCAGGCGGTCACCCTGATCACCGGCGACCGGGTGTTCCTCGAAGCGGGCCGCCCGTCCGGCTACCTGCGGGCCGGTCCGGGGCGCGACGGAGTCGGCTTCACGACCTTCTCCGCGCGCGGCCACAACTACGTGGTGCCCGCCGACGCCGGGCCGCTGGTCGCCAAGGGCGTGCTCGACGTGCGCCTGTTCGACATCACCGAGTTGCTCGCCGCCGGGTACGGCGACGCGAGCCGGAACACCCTGCCCCTCATCGTGACCTACTCCGGCGCCGCGCCCCGCGCGCTGAGCGGCCACGTCACGCGCGAGCTGCCGAGCATCGGCGGGGCCGCGGTGACCGCGGACAAGGGTTCGGCGACCGCGCTGTGGGCGGGGATCACCCAACCCGGCCCATCCGCCACCACCTTCGGCGCGGGCGTGCGAAAGGTCTGGCTGGACGGAAAACGGAAGTCCACTTTGGACCGAAGCGTGGCGCAGATCGGCGCGCCGGCCGCGTGGCAGGCCGGGTACACCGGGGCGGGCACCAAGGTCGCGGTGCTGGACACCGGCGTCGACCAGACCCATCCGGACCTGGCCGACCGGGAAGTCGCGGAAAAGAACTTCTCCGAGGCGCCGGATGCCGTCGACCGGTTCGGCCACGGCACGCACGTCGCCTCGATCGTCGCCGGGACCGGCGCGAAATCCGGCGGCAAGTACCGCGGCGTGGCCCACGGCGCGAAGATCCTGGACGGCAAGGTCCTCGACGACAACGGCTTCGGCAACGAGTCCGGGATCATCGCCGGGCTGCAGTGGGCGGCCGAACAGGGCGCGAACGTGGCCAACCTGAGCCTGGGCGGCGGGGACACCCCGCAACTCGATCCGCTGGAAGAGGCGGTCAATTCGCTGTCCGCCAAGTACCGCACCCTGTTCGTCATCGCGGCCGGGAACTCCGGGCCGGGCAAGGCATCCGTGAATTCCCCGGGCAGTGCCGACGCGGCGCTCACCGTCGGCGCGGTGGATCGGGAGAACAAGATCGCGCCGTTCTCCAGCCGGGGCCCGCGCATCGGCGACGGCGCGGTCAAACCGGACATCACCGCACCCGGCGTGGGCATCGTGGCCGCGCTGCACTCGGTCGGCACGATCGGCGAACCGGTCGAGCCCGGGTACACGGCGCTGTCCGGCACCTCGATGGCCACCCCGCACGTCGCCGGGGCCGCGGCCCTGCTGGCGCAGCAGCATCCCGACCTTTCCGGTCAGCAGCTCAAATCCCTGCTGACCGCCTCGGCGACGCCGACTCCCGGGCTCACCGCCTTCGACCAGGGCTCCGGCCGGGTCGATTCGGCGAAGGCGCTCGGCCAGGTGCTGACCAGCGAGCCGACCAGCGTGAGCCTCGGCATCCAGCAGTGGCCGCACGACGACGACCAGGCGGTGGCCAAGGAGGTCACCTACGCCAACCCCGGCCAGGAACCGGTGACGTTCACCCTGGGCATCGACGCGATCGGCCCGGACGGAAAGCCCGCACCGGCAGGGCTGTTCGCGGTGTCCCCGGCCTCGATCACGGTGCCCGCGGGTGGCAAGGCGACCGCGACGGTCACCGGTGACACCCGGGCCGCCCACCTCGACGGCGTGTACAGCGGAACGCTGACCGCCACCGCGGGCGAAGCCACCGTGCGAACCCCGCTGGCGATCGACCGCGAGGTGGAGAGCTACGACCTCACCCTGAACACCCTCGACCGCCGGGGAGCGCCGACCGCCAACGGTTTCACCACACTGGTCAATGTGGACACCGGCGAGTTCCTCATGCCGCGCGGGGACAACGGAAGCGCCAAGATCCGCGTGCCGAAGGGCCGGTACGTCCTGCAGGGCACCGTGGTCGCGGCGCCCGGCACGCCGCCGGCCTTCGACGTGCTCAGCTACCCGAACCTGACCGTCGACGGCGATGTCACCATCGACCTCGACGCGCGGCTGGCCAAACCGGTCCAGGTCACCCCGCCGAACAAGGACGCGCGGCTGTCGCTCGGCGAACTGTCGTTCCAGCGGAACCTCGGCGACCGAACGTTCTCGATCGGGTTCGTCCTGCTCGGCGGGAGCCTCACCGGGCTGGCGAGCGCGCACCTCGGCCCCGATCTGCCCCCGGCCGCGCTGACCGCCCAGGTCAACACGCAGTGGACCGCGGGCACCGAGTTCTTCGGCCTCGCGTGGTTCCGCTACGGCTCGCTGTTCACCGGGTTCACCCGGGACGTCGGACCGGGTGACGTGGCGACCGTACGGGCCGATTTCGGCCCGATCCGGGCGGAGCGGACGGGTTACTCGGGAGCGGCGCCCTCGCCGCACCTGCAGAACTCCTTCGCCTGGGGGTCCTTGCCGCGGGTCGAAATGCCCGGTACCCGCACGGAGTACTACAACGGCGAAGGCGCCGACTGGAACCGCATGCTGTTCGTCGCCGACGACAAGACCTTCGGGCTGGACGCGGTCGTCTCGTCCCCGCCGAAGACCTACGATCCCGGCCGTACCTACGCGGAATCCTTCCACCGCGCGGTCTTTGGCCCGGTGCTCCCGGTCTCCCACGCGACCGGTGGCTGGGTGTTCCGGGACTCCGACGTGGTGGTCGCGAACACCCCGCTCTTCGGTGACGGCGGCGGCAACTCCGGGCAGTCCGTTGTGGACAGCGGGTACACGCGGCTGTACCGCGACGGGAAACTGCTGGGGGAGAGCAAATCCGCCGGGTACGGCCGGTTCGAGGTCCCCGGCGGTAACGCGGAGTACCGCCTGGCCACCGAGGGCGTGCGCGGCGGTTTCGACCTGAGCAGCCGGGTTTCCGCGGTCTGGACGTTCCGGTCCGGCACCACGAACGCGGTCACCCGGTTGCCGATCTCGACGATCCGCTACTTCCCCGCGCTCGACGGCGCGAACACGGCCCCGTCTGGGACGCCGTTCGTGGTGCCGGTCGCGGTGCAGGAGCAGGGCAGCGCGGTCACCAAGGTGCCGTACCGGCTGACCGCCGAGGCGTCCTACGACGGCGGCCAGACCTGGACGCCCGCCGCGGTGCTCGGCAACGCCCAGCTCGTGCTGCAGCACCCGGCGGGCGCGACCTCGGTTTCCTTGCGCGCCAAGGCGACCGACGGCAACGGCAACACCGTGGAGCAGACGATCGTCAACGCCTACCGACTGCGGTAACCAAGCGGCGCGCGGCGGCGTCGGCGGTCCCGACGCACGCGGGAATCCCGACGCCGTGCAGCGTGGCCCCGGCGATCTCCAATCCGGGCACCTCGGCCACCGCCCGTTCGACGCGGGCGATCCGGTCGAGGTGCCCGGCCGCGTACTGCGGCAGACCACCGCCCCACCGGGTGACCAGGGTGTCGACCGGTGCGGTGGTGATCCCGGTCAGCTCGGCGAGGTCGGCCCGGACGAGCCGTACCAGTTCGTTGTCCTCGGCTCGCAAGGCCGCGGCCTCGCCGAAGCGCCCGATCGAACCGCGGATCAGCACCGGCGCACCGGGCTCCGCGTAATGCGCCCACTTGCGGGCGGAGAAGGTGAACGCCTTGGCGGACAACGGTTTTCCGGAGTCCACGCGCTCACCGGCGCCGATCAGCACGCCCGAGGCGTCCGGGAGTTCGGTGCCCGGCGGCAGGGCCAGCGCGACCACCGCCATCGACGCCAGTTCCACCTCGCCGAAGGCCGCGGCGGCCGCGGGCAGCACGCCCTCGAGCAGTTTGCGGGCCGCCGGCGCGGGCACGGCGAGCAGCACCGCGTCCACGTCGAGCACGGCATCCTCGGGCGCGTGCGCCGCCGCGGCCGCGCCGAGTTCCAGCCGCCAGCGGTTCTCCAGCCGCCGCAGCGAGCGCACCGGCACGCCGAGCCGGAGCTCGGCCTTCGCGGCCTCGGCGAGCCGATCGGCCAGACCGCCCAGCCCGCCGCGCAGCGTCCCGAACACCGGCGCGGTCCCCGGCGAAGGCGAAGCGGGCAGCAGGGACGCGGCCGCCTCGGTCAGCGAACTGGGCCGTTTCTCCAGCGCCGACGCCAGTCCCGGCAGGGTCGCGCGCAGGCCCAGCCCATCCGCTCCCCCGGCGTAGACGCCACCGAGCAACGGATCCACCAGGCGGTCGACCAGTTCGTCACCGAACCGCGAGCGCAGCAGCGGACCGAGTTCGAGATCGCCCCCGGGCAGCGAAACCGGCGGCAGTTCGCGTTCGGCGAGCAGCGCGGCCTTCCCCTCGTCCGAGAGCACCTCCGCGACCGCGGCCAGCCCGGCCGCGGAGGCCGGGATGCCCATGACCGTGCCGCCGGGCAGCCCGGCCGAGGTGTTCCCGGCCCGGACCGTCGCCCGGGCGCGGGTGGGATGCGTCAGCAGCTCGCCGAGCCCGAGCTCCTCGACCAGTGCGACGGCCTCGGGGCGGCGGGCGAGGAACGCCTCGGCGCCGACGTCGTACGGCCGCCCGGCCAGTTCGGCCGTGCGCAGCTTGCCGCCGAGGGAACCGGTCGATTCGACGACCGTGATGGTGGCCGTGTCGCCGAGCAGCGTGCGCAGCCGGTACGCGGCGGTGAGGCCGGAGATCCCGCCGCCGACCACGGCGACGGTGGTCACGGCCGGAGCTCGTGCACCAGTTCGACGACCCGGGTCAGCACCTCCGGATCGGTCTCCGGCAGCACGCCGTGGCCCAGGTTGAAGATGTGCCCGGCCGCGGCGCGGCCCTCGTCGGCGATGCGCCGGACCTCGGCCTCGATCACCGGCCAGGACGCGGCCAGCAGCGCCGGATCCAGGTTGCCCTGCACGACCGGGGGCTGGGCGTCCGGCGCGGACAGGCGCCGCACGGCCTCGTCCAGCGGCACCCGCCAGTCCACGCCGACCACGTCGGCGCCCGCGTCCCGCATCGCGGTGAGCAGCTCGCCGGTGCCCACGCCGAAGTGGATCCGCGGCACGCCGTACTCCGCGACCCCGGCCAGCACCCGGGACGAATGCGGCAGCACGAATTCCCGGTAGTCCTTCGGCGACAGCGCACCGGCCCACGAGTCGAACAGCTGGACGGCGTCCACCCCGGCGTCCAGCTGCGCGCGCAGGAAGGTGAGCGTGCTGTCGGCGAGGCGCCCGGCCAGCGCGTGCCACACCTCGGGCGCGGAGTGCATGAGCGCCTTGGTGTGCTCGTGGTTGCGGCTCGGGCCGCCCTCGACGAGGTAGGACGCGAGCGTGAACGGCGCACCGGCGAACCCGATCAGCGGGGTGTCGCCGAGCCGCTCGACCAGCAGCCGCACGCCCTCGGCCACCGGGGCGACCTGGGCCGGATCCAGTTCGGGCAACGCGGCGACGGCCTCGGCGTCGCGCACCGGCGAGGCGACCACCGGGCCGGTCCCGGGCACGATGTCGATGTCCACGCCCGCGGCCTTGAGCGGCACCACGATGTCGCTGAACAGGATGGCCGCGTCGACCCCGTGCCGGCGGACCGGCTGCAGGGTGATCTCGGCGAGCGTCTCCGGGTCGAAGCACGCCCGCAGCATCGGCACGCCTTCGCGCAGCGCGCGGTACTCCGGGAGGGACCGCCCCGCCTGGCGCATGAACCACACCGGCAGCCGGGCCGGCCGCCCGCCTCGGGCGGCGACGAGCAGCGGCGCTTCGGACAGGTCGCGGCGGGCACTCACGGTGCGCGCCTGGGCAGTGGTAGGCATCCACATCATCGTGCCACGGGCCGTTGTAAGGGCTCCCTTCGGCGCGTCTTGCGCCCGTAAGGGCCCCTTTCCGCCTTACAGTCGAGATCGTGACCGCGATGACGCATGCGCCCGACCTGTTCCGCGAAGCCGTCGCGGCGCTGCAATCGGTGCGGCCTCGGCCGGAGATCGTCATGGAGGCGGTGCGGCCTCCACAACGCCTCGCGCCGTGGTCGTACGCCCTGAGCTGTGAGACCACCGGTCCAGCGGACGTGCTCGCCTCCGGCCGGCTCGTCCTGCTGCACGATCCGGAGGGCCAGGAGGGCTGGGACGGCGTGCTTCGGCTGGTCGTCTACGTGCGCGCGGAACTGGACAAGGAACTGGCGACCGATCCCTTCCTGCCCGCGGTGGGCTGGTCCTGGCTGACCGACGCGCTCGAGGCGTCCGGCGCCTCCTGGACCGCGCTGGGCGGCACGGTCACCGAGACCTCCTCGGCACGGTTCGGCGACATCGCCGGGCCGCCGCGAACCGACGATCTCGAGCTGCGGGCGTCCTGGACGCCGACCGACGCCGAGCTGCGGCCGCACGGTGAGGCGTTCTGCCAGGTGATGTCGAGCGTGGCCGGCCTGCCGCCGGTGGGTGTCACGCTCTTCGGGCAGCGCCAGACCTCCTAGCCGCCGCCTGGCCCGTTCCCTCGCTCGAGGACGGCCACATACGCGTAACGATTTCAGCACGCGGCCCGGCTCGGGGCCGGAAGACGCGGGAGATCACCACTATCGTGAGGCCCTCGCCGTCACCCTGCGCAACCCCCTCGTTCTCGCCGCCCCGGATCCGTGCCGGGATCCGCCACCGGGACCCGCGCGATACCGTTCCGGCCCCGTGGAGGGTTGGTACGGAATCGGTACACCCCGTGAAAAAGCCACCTTTTCGACCAACCGGACGCTTCCCGGTGAGCCGCCGCGAGGCCGGCTCGGCCACTTGCACGCCGCGTCTGCACGGTCACTCGGCGGTTGTCAATCTGAGTTCATCGTGTTCGTACGGCGATGCGTTAGCCACCAGCCGTGTACTAGCCCGATCGTGTGACAACGATGTCCCGGAGTAACTACCCAATCGAGATAGATACCCGTTCGATCCCCCCGCTGACCCTCTCGGGCGGCTAGAGTGCCTTCGACGACACCACTTTCGGTCTAAAGCTGGCGCGGCTGATTGGCCGAAAGTCCCGGTGCCGGTCGGGGGGCACGACCGACTCCAGGGAGGTAGTGACGTGGCTGCCGTCGGCTTATCTCAGGCCGTCAGATCCACGCCAGCCGGCGAGCATGGTTCCGCACCCGCGGGAAGAGCTTTTTTCGGTGCTGGTGGTCGATGACCACCCGCTGCTGAGGGAGGCGATTGCCGCACGACTCGCACAAATGGGCGCGGGCACCGTACACGAGGCCGCCACGGTGGCCGAGGCGAGAGCACGGGCAACGGCCACCGGGCCGTGTGACCTGGCGATTCTCGATCTCGGTCTGCCGGATGGCAGCGGTATCGAGCTGGTTACGGAACTCCGTAGCCATGGCTGGCCTCGCGTCGTGGTGCTCGCATCGTCCGACGACCCGTACGCGGTGCGGTCGGCGTTCCAGGCCGGTGCTCAGGCATACCTGCTCAAATCCGCGTCGCCGGTGGTGGTCACCGACGGCGTGCGCAGGGTGCTCGAGGGCGGCGTGTACGCAGACCCCAGCGTGGCTCCGGTCCTGGCCACCGGCACCAGGGTTGCCGGCACCGACAACACCCCGCGCGAGCTTTCCGCGCGCGAGGTGGAGGTGCTGCAGCTCGTCGCCGATGGCCAGTCCAACAAGGAGATCGGGGAGGAACTTTCCCTCTCCGCGCTCACGGTGAAGTCGCACCTGTCCCGGATCGGGCGCAAGCTCGGCACCGGTGACCGGGCCCAGATGGTGGCGTTGGCGATGCGCGCAGGCGTTATTCGCTGACGGAGAAATCGGTCCCGCGGGACGGGCGCACCAGGCGCGGTGCGCCCGTCCCGTAGGGTCAGCTCTCGTGGAAATCGCAGATAGAGGCCTCGAGGAGGCACCTGAGCCGTCCGCGCCCGTTCTGCTGACCGAACCCGCGGACGGTACGCCACCGGTCATCGCCGACCCCGAGGCGCTGGCGGACGCCTGCCGGCGGATCGCGGGCGGCACCGGCGCGATCGCGGTCGACACCGAGCGCGCATCCGGCTACCGGTACTGGCCCAAGGCCTATCTGGTGCAGCTGCGCCGCGAGGGCGCCGGCACCTTCCTGGTGGACCCGATCGCGCTCGAAGGCGAACTCGGCCCGCTGGCCGAGGTGCTGAACGACGCCGAATGGGTGCTGCACGCCGCCTCGCAGGACCTGCCGTGCCTGACCGAGCTCGACCTGCGCCCGGCGAGCCTGTTCGACACCGAACTCGCCGGTCGGCTGGCGGGTTATGAGCGGGTCGCACTGGGCACTTTGGTCGAACTGTTGCTCGGATACCAGCTGGAAAAGGGGCATAGCGCGGCGGACTGGTCCAAACGGCCGCTGCCGCTGGACTGGTTGAACTACGCGGCCCTCGACGTCGAACTCCTGATCCCCCTGCGCGAGAAGCTGGAGGCCGAACTGGCCGCCCAGGGCAAGCTGGACTGGGCCCGGGAGGAGTTCGAGGCCGTCCGCACCGCCGGGCCACCCCCGCCGCGCGCCGAACCGTGGCGCCGCACCTCCGGCATCCACAAGATCCGCACCGCGCGCGGACTGGCCGCGGTCCGCGAACTCTGGCTGGCGCGCGACGAACTCGCCCGCAAACGGGACCGGGCGCCCAGCCGGGTGCTGCCGGACAGCGCGATCGTCAACGCCGTGCTCGCCGAACCGCGCACGGTCGCCGAACTGCAGGCACTCCCCGTCTTCGGCGGGCGGGTGCAGCGCAAGTACACGAGCAACTGGCTGCGGCACCTGCAGGCCGCGCGGGCGTTGCCCCGCGACCAGTTGCCCAACCCGTCCCAGCAGAACGACGGGCCGCCCCCGCCGAACCGGTGGGGGGACAAGGACCCGGACGCGGCCGCCCGCCTGTCCGCCGCCCGGACGGCGCTGAACCGGATCGCCGAGCACCACCACCTGCCGGTGGAGAACCTGCTGCTGCCGGACCTGGTCCGGCGCACCTGCTGGCGTCCCCCGGAGGACCGCGGGGAAGCGGGCGTGGCGGAGGTCCTGCGCGCGGGCGGCGCCCGGCCCTGGCAGATCGAACTCACCGCCGCCGAACTCTCCCAAGCCCTGCACGCCACCGCCTCGTAGCGGCCCCCGGGGCACCGCCGTTTCATGAGGGGACCCCTCCAGACAAAATTCGTCTGGAGGGGTCCCCTCATGACAGCTGGCGGGAGGTGAGCGGCGGAGGGATCGCCTGGAAGTGTGCGGTCGCCCACTCGACGGGGCCACACCCCTGGTTACCGACGGGTAACAAGGGCTATCGTGCGGACAGTGGCCGGTCTCTGCCGATCGGCCGATCTCCCAGGTGTTTCAAACTCAGTGAGGAGCATTCGTGGCCGCACCAGCAACACCGCTCGCGCCGAACGCGCGTGCGGTGCGCAACGTGGCCTTCGTCGAAGGGGTGCGCACCCCGTTCGGCAAGGCTGGCGACAAGGGCATCTACGCCGGAACCCGAGCCGATGACCTGGTCGTCAAGGTCATCCGGGAGCTGCTGCGCCGGCACCCCGAGCTCCCGCCGGAGCGGATCGACGACGTGGCCATCGCCGCCACCACCCAGACCGGCGACCAGGGGCTGACCATCGGCCGCACCGCGGCGCTGCTCGCCGGGCTGCCCAAATCGGTGCCCGGTTTCGCGATCGACCGGATGTGCGCGGGCGCCATGACCGCGGTCACCTCGGTCGCGGGCGGCATCGGGTTCGGCGCGTACGACATCGCGATCGCCGGGGGCGTCGAGCACATGGGCCGCCACCCGATGGGCGAGGGCGTCGACCCCAACCCGCGGATCGTCGCCGACAAGCTGGTCGACCCGACCGCGCTGGTGATGGGCCAGACCGCGGAGAACGTGCACGACCGCTACCCGGAGATCACCAAGGCCCGCACCGACGCCTACGCCGCGCAGAGCCAGGAGCGCTACGCCGACGCGGTCAAGGCCGGGAAGATCGGCCCCGAGCTGGTGCCGGTGGCCACCCGGCACGCGGAGCTGGGCTGGGGCCTGGCCACCGAGGACGAACCGCCCCGCCCGGGCACCACGGTCGAGCAGCTCGCCACGCTGAAGACCCCGTTCCGCCCGCACGGGCGGGTCACCGCGGGCAACGCGGCGGGCCTGAACGACGGCGCGACCGGCGCCATTCTGGCCGACGAGGCGACCGCCCGCGAGCTGGGCCTGCCGATCGGCATGCGCCTGGTGGGCTACGCGTTCGCCGGGGTCGAGCCCGAGGTGATGGGCATCGGCCCGGTGCCGGCCACCGAGAAGGTGCTCGCCCGCACCGGTCTGTCCATTTCGGACATCGGCCTGTTCGAGATCAACGAGGCGTTCGCCGTGCAGGTGCTGGCCTTCCTGGACCACTTCGGCATCGACGCCGCCGATCCGCGGGTCAACCCGTGGGGTGGCGCGATCGCGTGCGGTCACCCGCTCGCCTCCTCCGGGGTGCGGCTGATGACCCAGCTGTCCCGCCAGTTCGCCGAGCGGCCGGACGTCCGCTACGGCATCACCACGATGTGCATCGGCATCGGCATGGGTGGCACGGTGATCTGGGAGAACCCGGCTTACGAGGGTGGTAAGTGACATGACGATTTCCGTTGAGCAGGCCAAGGCCGCCTTCCCGGACGAGGTCGTGACCAAGGCGGTCACCCGCCTGATTTCGGTACCGGGCCTGGACAAGCAGGTCGCACTGATCACTTTGGACGACGGCCACGACCACACCCGGCCGTCGACCTTCGGGCCGCAGGGCCTGGTGAGCCTGAACGCGGCACTGGACGAGGCGTTCGCGGCCGAGCCCGCCGCGATCGCGGTGACCGGCAAGCCGTTCATCTTCGCCGTCGGCGCCGACCTTTCCGGGGTCGAGCAGATCTCCGACCCCGAGCTGGCCACCCAGATCGCGCAGACCGGGCACGACGTGTTCCGCCGCCTGACCGAGTCGAAGATCCCGACCTTCGGGTTCGTCAACGGCGCGGTGATGGGCGGCGGGCTGGAACTGGCGCTGTCCTGCCACTACCGGACGCTGTCGGAGAACACCGCCGCCATCGCGCTCCCCGAGGTGTTCCTCGGCCTGTTCCCGGGCTGGGGCGGCACGCAGTTGCTGCCGAACCTGATCGGCCCGGACGCCGCGGTCACCGTGATCTTCGAGAACGCGCTGAACCAGAACAAGATGCTCAAGCCCGCGCAGGCCGCGGAACTGGGCATCGTGGACGAGGTGTTCGGCTCCGCCGACTACCTGGAGCAGTCGTTGCTGTGGCTGGCGAAGGTCGTGCGCGGGGAGATCACCCCGGAGCGCAAGGAGATCGACCGGGGCGCGGGCTGGGACGCCGCGGTCGCGCGCGCGAAGTCCATTGTGGACGGCAAGACCAAGGGCGCGTCGCCGGGCGCGGCCAAGGCGGTCGAGCTGCTGGAACTGGCCCGCGCCAACGATCTCGATGCCGGATACGCGGCGGAGACCACCGCACTGGCCGAGATCCTGATGACCGACACGCTGCGCGCCGGGCTGTACTCGTTCAACCTGGTGAACAAGCGGGCCAAGCGCCCGGCCGGGGCGCCGGACAAGTCCTTGGCGCGCAAGGTGAACAAGGTCGGCATCGTCGGCGCGGGCCTGATGGCCAGCCAGCTGGCCCTGCTGTTCGTGCGCAGGCTCAAGGTGCCGGTGGTGCTCACCGACATCGACCAGGCGCGCGTGGACAAGGGTGTGTCCTATGTGCACGGTGAGATCGACAAGCTGCTGGGCAAGAAGCGGCTTTCCCCGGACGAGGGGAACCGGCTGAAGGCCCTGGTCTCCGGCTCGCTGGACAAGGCCGCGTTCGCCGACGCGGACTTCGTCATCGAGGCGGTGTTCGAGGAGCTCGGCGTCAAGCAGCAGGTGTTCGCCGAGGTCGAGGAGCACGTGAGCCCGGAGGCGATCCTGGCCACGAACACCTCGTCGCTGTCGATCACCGAGATGGCGGCGAAGCTGAAGCACCCGGAACGGGTCGTCGGCTTCCACTTCTTCAACCCGGTCGCGGTGCTGCCGCTGCTGGAGATCGTGCGCGGTGAGCGGACCGACGACGCGAGCCTGGCCACCGCGTTCGCGGTCGGCAAGCAGCTGAAGAAGTCCAGCGTGCTGGTGAAGGACGCGCCCGCGTTCGTGGTGAACCGGCTGCTCACCCGCTTCCTGGGCGAGGTGCTGGCTTCGGTGGACGAGGGCACCCCGTTCGAGGTGGCCGATCGCGCGCTGAACCCGCTCGGGCTGCCGATGTCCCCGCTGACGCTGCTGCAGCTGGTCGGCCCCGCGGTGGCCCTGCACGTCGCGGAGACCATGCACGCGGCGTTCCCGGACCGGTTCGGGGTCAGCGAGAACCTGGCGAAGTTCGTCAAGGCGGGCAAGACCGCGGTGTGGGCCTACGACGACAAGGGCAACGCGTCGGTCGACCCGGAGGTCGCCGAGCTGTGGCAGCGCGGTGACCGGCCCTCGACCGAGGAGCAGGTCCGCGACCGCGCCCTGACCGCGCTGGCCCAGGAGGTCCGGATCATGCTCGACGAGGGCGTGGTCGCCGAGGCGCAGGACATCGACCTGTGCCTGATCCTCGGCGCCGGGTGGCCGTTCTGGCTCGGCGGCATCACCCCGTTCCTGGACCGGACCGGCGTGTCGGAGCAGACCAACGGCAAGCCGTTCCTCGCCCCGGGCGTGGCCAGCGTCCCGGCCGCGTAACCCGATTTCGCTGCGGGGTCGTGAGTGGCTAGAACCGCGCAGGTCCTAGCCACTCACGACCCGACCACGCCGGGTCAAGCCAAGGAAGGCCGACCACGCGTGCGGCTCGACCTCGATGTGTCCGGCCTCCCTGTTCTTCGAGTCGCGAACCTTGACAACGCGGCCAAGGGAGACCTCCACACAGTTGTGCGCCCCCTCGCTCCTCCGCGGTTTCCTCCAGGACGCCTCCATCGCTCCTCCGGTATTACTCGATTTGCTCGATGCGCCTACGGAGGATCGTGACAGATCGGCGCTCGTCCGCGGCCAACGCCCAGATATCGCGGAACCCGTGCTCGTACGTATCCACCTCGCCGGACTCGTGGATGTACGTGGCGTTCGTTAGGCCCTCGGTGTACACGCGTCGGAGGCTGGGAGCACCAAGGCGAAGGATCGAGAACCCAACGCCCATCGCCCGATGCGCTCCTACGGCGAACGGAAGAACCCGGACCGAGACGTTCGACAACTTGCCGATTTCAAGCAGGTGTTTGAGTTGATCGCGGAGGACTTCTGGCCCGCCAACCAACCGATGCAGGCTGGCCTCGCCCAGCAGGATTCGGACAGTCGGCGCCTTGGGGCGAGTGAGGATGGCACCGCGAGCGACTCGATCAGATAGCCGCTCGTCCACCTGCCCAGACGCCGAGGTCTCGAGCACGGCTCTCGCATAGTCCTCGGTCTGCGCTGAAGCGAGAATCAGCTCGGCATCGTAGTAGTCGATCTCCTTAGAGGCGCGCTCCAACGTGACGTATGTCTGAGCGAAATCCGCGACCCGAGCCGAGGATTCACGCTTGCGGGCCGCATCAGCCAGCAAGTGCATGGTTTCCCGCTCACCGTCACGCAGGTGGTACATGTCGGCGAGTCGATCAATCTCCGCCGCGACAGGCACCCGTGTGCCTGCTTCTACTCGACTCACTTTGCCCGCGTACCAGCGAAGCTCCTGCTCCACGGTGCTCGGTTTCAATCCGACGGCTTCGCGATGGCCGCGGAGCAGCTCTCCCAACTCGAACCTCTGTGGATTTTGCGTAGCCACGAACCGACCCTTTCCTGTGTCCAGCTAACTGGCTGTCGATTCTATTTGTGTCTGTCCAATTGTCTGTCAAATAGCACCCTATCAGGGGATTTGTGGTCTTACGATCAAACGATCACTGCTAAATGGACATGTCCAGTTGTATGGTGCTGTTGGGTCGCAGCTACTTTCTTGGTTCCTCCGGAACCCTGATGCGCCGGTAGCCACGACCCAACAGGCGGCAGGGTTCCGACTCCTCGGTTCCCTGCCGTCCCTCCGGAACTGGGAGTGGATCAATGAGCTGGCGAATCGACGCGGACGGCACGGTCGAGACCGACGAGGGTGACGTGTTCACCAGCGAGCCCCCGCATGGTCGGCACGCACTACGCCTGCCGGACTGCTACCGCCCAGTGATCGGCGGAGTGCGCCACCGCACCGAGTTCCGCGCCCGGCCCCCGGCGGGCGAGTGGGTGACCGCGTTGTGCGGCCTGCTCTACCAGGTCACCGCCCGCCCCGCCGCTGATCCGATCTACGAATGTCACGCCTGCGACGAAGAAGCCGAGGAACAAGCCATGGCCTACCAGCCGGAGACCGCGAACCCGTACACCGACCAACTCGACACTCTCATCGGCGAACTCATCCGCATGCGCAGAAACCGCGGCCTCACCCAACGCGACGTCGCCGCCTACCTCGGCTGCGACGCGCCCACCATTTGCCGCCTGGAAAAACGCGAGCGCGAATTCACCGCTCGCGCCCTCCAAGGCTATGCGTGCGCCCTCGGTTACCGGATCGTCATGGTCATCTCACCGCTCGGCTGACCAGGTGGGCCGTGCGGTCAGCCGAAATCCACCGTCGCCGCGTAGTCCTCGAAGGAGCGCGCCGGGCGGCCGAGGGCACGCGGCACGCCGTCTTCCACGGGCTCGTCTTCGCCCCGTCGGATCGTGTCGAACAGTTCGCCGAGGTGCTTCACGAGCGCCGGGTGGAACCCCGCACCCACCTGGGCGGCGTCGAACTCCTCGAGCGTCACCTCGGTGAAGCGCAGGTCCCGCCCGCTCGACTTCGCGAGGATCCCGACCGCTTCGGCGAACGTGAGCGACCGCGGTCCGGTCAGTTCGTAGATCTGCCCGGCGTGCCGGGAACCGGTCAGCGCGGCCACGGCCACGTCGGCGATGTCGCGGGCGTCGATGAACGGTTCCCGCCCCTGCCCCACCGGCAACGCGAGTTGCCCGGCGAGCAGCGGATCGCGGAAGAACCCCTCGTCGAAGTTCTGGTCGAACCAGGCGGGCCGCAGGATCGTCCAGTCCACAGTGGACTCGCGGACGGCTCGTTCGGCGATCAGCTGCGACTCGCCGAACGCCTCGATCCCCCGGCCGGACAGCAGCACGATCCGGCGCACCCCGCGGGCCACGATCCGGGGCACGAACCGCTGGACCGGGGTGAGGTCATCCTCGGGCGGCACCAGGTAAAGCGAATCCGCCCCCTCGATGTCCCAAGTGGACTCGTCGGCCCAGTCGAACCGCACGTCCGCGGAACGCGAGGCGGCGAGCACCGGATGTCCGGCGTCGCGCAGCAGGGAGACCACCCGGCGGCCGGTCTTTCCGGTCGCGCCCAGAACCAGGATTGATTTCGTCATGGCGCCCAGTCAACCGCCGCAAGCCTGGACGATCCATCATCGATCCGCTCGTCCACATGTCCATTCGTCTACACTGGCCGCGTGGATGCCTTCGCCGATCTGGTTCGCGGAGTGCGCGCGAACGGCGCGCTGTTCGGCCAGTCGATCCAGTCGCCGCCCTGGTCGATCAACTTCACGCACGCGGCCGAACTGACCCTGTGCACGCTGCTCAGCGGCGCGGGCTGGATCGTGCCCGCCGAGGGCCCGGCGGTCCGGATCCGGGTGGGCGACATCGCCGTCGTCCGCGGGCCCGAGCCGTTCGTGATCGCCGACGAACCGGACCGGGCGCCCGCGGTCACCGTCCACGGCGCGGACCTCTGCACCAGCACGAGCACCGGCGGGAACCTGGTCGAGGACGTCCGGCTGGGGCCGCGGACCTGGGGCGAGGACCCGGCGGGCGGGACGAACCTGGTGATCGGCGCGTACCAGGCACCCGGGGACGTGTGCCAGCGGCTGCTCGGCGTGCTGCCCCCGGTCCTCGTGGTGCCCGGGGACACCGGGCCGTGCGTCGAACTGGAACTGGTCGCCGCCGAGGTGACCGGCGATCAGCCCGGCCAGCAGGTCGTGCTGGACCGCCTGCTGGACCTGCTGCTGGTGTGCACGCTCCGCGCGTGGTTCGCCCGCCCCGAGGCCGATCCGCCCGCCTGGTACCGCGCGCTCGGCGATCCGGTGGTCGGCGCGGTGCTGCGCGCGATGCACGACGAACCCGCGCGGCCGTGGACCGTCGACGGCCTCGCGCGCCGGGCCGGGGTTTCCCGCGCCGCGCTGGCCCGCCGGTTCACCGAACTGGTCGGCGAACCCCCGCTGACCTACCTCACCGGCTGGCGCATGACGCTGGCCGCCGATCTGCTCCGGCGCGGCGACGGGACCGTCGCCTCGGTGGCGAGCCGGGTCGGCTACGCGGACGGGTTCGCGTTCAGCGCGGCGTTCAAACGCGTGCGCGGGCTGAGCCCGACCGCGTACCGCGCCGAGAAAGCCGGGTGACCGGGGCGCTCAGCCGAGCCGGTCCGGGTCCGGGCCGAGCCGCCGCCCCTGTTCGAGGGTGGCGATCCCGGCGATGTCCTGGCTGTCCAGTTCGAAGTCGAAGAGGTCGATGTTCTCGGCGATCCGCCGGGGCGTGACCGATTTCGGGATGACCGCGTGCCCCATTTCGAGGTGCCAGCGCAGCACCACCTGGGCCGGTGTCCGGCCGTGTTTGCGGGCCACGGTCTGGATCACCTCGGTGCCGAACAGGTCCGGGCCCAGGCCGAGCGGCCGCCATGCCTCGGTGACGATCCCGTGCTTCTCGTGGAAGCCCCGGAGCTCGGCCTGCTGCAGGTGCGGATGCAGTTCGACCTGGTTGACCGCCGGGACCACCTCGGTCTCGGCCAGCAGCCGGCGCAGGTGCGGGATCTGGAAGTTCGACACGCCGATCGCGCGCGCCCGGCCGTCGGCGAGGATCTTCTCCAGCGCCCGCCAGGTCTCGACGTACCGGTCCTGGCCCGGTTGCGGCCAGTGGATCAGGTACAGATCGACGTAGTCCAGGCGCAGTTCGGCGAGGCTCGTGTCGAACGCGCGCAGGGCGCGGTCGTGTCCGTGCTCGGTGTTCCACAGTTTGGTGGTGACGAACAGCTCCTCGCGCGGCAGCCCGCTGGCGCGCACGGCCGCGCCCACCCCGCGTTCGTTGGCGTACAGGGTGGCGGTGTCGACGGCGCGGTAACCGGCCTCGAAGGCGGTGTGCACGGCGCGTTCGACCTCGCCGTCGGGAATCTGGTACACGCCGAATCCGAGCACCGGCATCCGGACGTCGTTGTTCAAGCGGAGTGCGGGGACCATGTTCGAACGGTAACGCGTCAGGCCCGCGGCAGCCGCACGGTGACGGACAGGCCCCCGCCGACCACCGGTTCCGCGGCGACCGAACCGCCGTGCGCCTCGACCGCCGCGCGCACGATGGACAACCCCAGCCCGGCGCCCGACCGGGCGGTGCGCGCCACCCCGGCCCGGCGGAACGGTTCGAACAGTTCGGACACGGTCGCCGGGTCGATCAGCCCGCCCGAGGACCGGACCCGCAGCACCGAATCGTGCGGCCCGGACTGGGTGAGCACCTCGATCCAGCCGCCGTCGACGTTGTGCCGGACCGCGTTCTCCAGCAGGTTCCCGGCCACGCGTTCCAGCAGGGCCGGGTCCCCGGGCACGAGCGCGGGCGCGGTGTGGAACTCGGTGCGCAGGGCGCGGTTCGCGGCCTCGGCCCGCGCCGCGCGCCACGCGCTCTCGACCACCGCGGCCAGGTCGACCGGCTCGTTCATCACCAGCCCGGCACCGTCGGTGCGGGCGAGCAGCAGCAGGGAGCCGACCAGCCGCTCGGCCCGTTCGGTGGCGTCCCGGACGACCGCGGCCATCCGGCGCAGCTCGGCCTCGTCGGCGTTCTCGTCCGACAGCGTGACGTCCAGTTCGGTGCGGATCACCGACAGCGGCGTGCGGAGTTCGTGGCTGGCGTTCGCGACGAAGTGCCGCTGCGCCTCGAACGCGGCCTGGAGCCGGTCCAGCATGGCGTCGAAGGTGCGCGCGAGTTCGGCGAGCTCGTCCTTGGAGTTCAGCTCGCCGATGCGCTCGCCCATCGACTCCACGGACAGGCGCCGCGCGGTCCCGGTGATCTCGCGCAGCGGCAGCAGGACCCGCGAGGTGAGCGTCCAGGCCAGGACCGCGGTGGCCACGACCACGCAGCAGAACGCGACCGCGCCGGCGAGCAGCACCTTGTCGAGCGCGTGTTCCCGCAGGTGCTCGGCGAGCACCGAGCCGTCGACGTAGACGCCGTCGACCTCCACCGGCACTCCGCCCGGCATCCGCGGTACCGCGGCCACCGAGTCGCTCACCAGCGTCCACGCGAGCCACAGCAGGATCAGGCTCACCCCCGCGGCCAGCAGGGTGGCGAGCAGCGTGATCCGGGCGCGCAGGCTGCGCACTGGCGTCAGCCCGGCGGCGCGGCTCACCCTTGTCGAGTACCGGTGTCCGGCACCCGGTATCCCGATCCCACCACGGTCTCGATGATCCCAGGTTCGCCGAGCTTCTTGCGCAGGGTCATCACGGTGACCCGCACGGTCGTGGTGAACGGGTCCGCGTTCTCGTCCCACACGCGTTCGAGCAGCTCCTCGCTGCTCACGACCGAGCCGTTCGCGGACATCAGCACCTCGAGCACGCCGAACTCCTTGCGGGTCAGCTCGATCGGGCCGGTGCCGCGGCGCACGGTCCGCTTGGCCGGATCGAGCTGGACGTCCCCCGCCACGAGCAGCGGCGGCGCGGCCGGGGTGGCCCGGCGGCCCAGCGCCCGCACCCGCGCGACGAGTTCGGGGAAGGCGAACGGTTTGGCCAGGTAATCGTCGGCACCGAGGGACAGGCCCTCCACCCGATCGGAGACGGCTCCGCTCGCGGTGAGCATCAGGACCCTGGTCAGCTCACCCGACGAGACGATCTCCCGGCACAGGTCGTCCCCGGGCATCCCCGGCAGGTCGCGGTCCAGCAGCACCACGTCGTACCGGGTGACGGTCGCCTTCTCGTGGCCGTCGTCGCCGTTCAGCGCGACGTCGACCGCCATCCCCTCGCGGCGCAGTCCGCGCGCGATCGCCTCGGCGAGGGGTTCTTCGTCTTCGACTACCAGAATCCGCACGTCGACAACCGTGCCACAGTTTCCTGAGAGCGACCTGTACGGACTCGGCCCCGGTCGGGTGTCGAATTCGCGGATCGCCGTTCGTCCTGGTAGGGACGCCGAGGAAAGGTGGCGAAGGCATGCGGTACATGTTGCTGGTCTACGGCTGCGCGCGGCACCCGGAGGGCAGTGCCGAACTGGACGCGAAGCGGACGGCGGTGGCCGAGTTCGAGGAGCTGTGCGAGGAGCGGGGCGTGTTCCTGGCGGCGGACCCGCTGCACGGCACCGAGACGGCGACCACGGTCCGGGTGCGGGACGGCGAGACCATGGTGGTCGACGGGCCGTTCGCGGAGACCAGGGAGCAGCTCGGCGGCTACTACCTGCTGGACTGCCGCGATCTCGACGAGGCCATGGAACTGGCGGCCCGGTGCCCGATGGCGGCCGAGGGGTCGATCGAGATCCGGCCGGTCCTGGAACGCGCCTAGTGGGTTCGCCGGTCGAACGGGTGTTCCGCGACGAGCGGGCCCGGATGCTGGCCGCGCTGGTCCGGGCCTTCGGCGACTTCGAACTGGCCGAGGACGCCCTGTCCGAGGCGTGCGAGATCGCGCTGCGCCGCTGGCCCGGGGACGGGATCCCGCGGGACCCGGCCGCCTGGCTGGTCACCGTGGCCCGCAACCGCGCGCGCGACCGGCTGCGCCGCGAACGCCTCGCGGCCGGGAAGACCCGGGAACTGGGGCAGGCGGAGGTGGTGGCGGTGGACGCCGGCGAAGAACTGGCCCGGCTCGGGGACGACCGGCTCAGCCTCCTGTTCACCTGCTGCCACCCCGCGCTGGCCCGGCCGGCCCAGGTGGCGCTCACCCTGCAGGCGGTGGGCGGGATGACCGCGGACCGGATCGCCCGGGCGTTCCTGGTCACCGAATCGACCATGGCCCAGCGGCTGGTGCGGGCCAAGCGCAAGATCCGGCACGCGGGAATCCGGTTCGAGGTGCCGCCGGACGCGCGCCTGCCGGACCGGCTCGGCGTGGTGCTGACCGTGCTGTACCTGATCTTCACCGAGGGCTACGCGGAAACCCCGGTGCGCGCCGAACTGTGCGCGGAGGCGATCCGGCTGGGCAAGCTCCTGGCGGTGCTGATGCCGGACGAACCCGAGGTGACCGGGCTGGTCGCCCTGATGCTGCTGCAGCATTCCCGGCGGCACGCCCGGTTCGGCCCGGACGGCGAACTGGTCCTGCTGGCGGACCAGGACCGCGGCCGCTGGGACTCCGGCGACATCGCCGAGGCCCTGCCCCTGGTCGAACGTTCCCTGCGCCGGGGCCGGATCGGGCCGTACCAGCTGCAGGCGGCGATCGCGGCGACCCACGCGCAGGCGCGGACCCCGGCGGAAACGGACTGGGCGGAGATCGTCGCGCTGTACCGGGAGCTGTTCCGGCTGGCGCCGTCGCCGGTGGTGGCCCTGAACTCGGCGGTGGCCGTGGCGATGTGCGAGGGCCCGGCCGCGGGCCTGGCGCTGATCGACCGGCTCGCCGGGCTGGAGCGGTACCACCTCTTCCACGCCGCCCGGGCGGACCTGCTCCGCCGCCTGGGCCGCACGGGCGAAGCCGCCGAGGCGTACCGCCGCGCCCTCCCGCTCACCACCAACCCCGCCGAACAACGCTTCCTCCGCACCCGCCTCGACTCCCTCCCCTGATCCCGAAAGTGCGCGACGAGGGCACTCTTGCCCAAAGGGCCGCCTCCGCGGGAGCCCGGTGCCCCCGCTGGGGTTTTCTCAGCGTGTGGCGTGGTGCCGTGCTCGTGGGCTGCCCGGATGTCGGGCCGCCTACCGAAATGGGGAACTCGGTGTGCCGAAACGGGGGACTCGCACGTCCGAAACGAGGGACTCGCGCCAGCGGGTCCCCGTCTGCCGCGAGTTCCCCGTTCCGGGAGTAGGCGAGCAGCACTGCGGCCTTCGGCGCGTCCCGCGTGCCCCAATGCGGCATTCGCAACCTTCAACGCCCCCAAAGCCACATTGGTGACCTCGAGCCCCTGTGTCGAGTCGGGCGGGGGTCGTTCGTCCTTGGTCGAGAACACCGGTTCGACCGAGGAGGCATCACCGATGAACGACATCATGGACCGCTACCGCCGGAGCCAGGACGGTTTCGACCGCGTGCTGGCAGGCGTCCCCGCCGACGCCTGGGACCACCCGTCGGCCTGCGCGGACTGGACCATCGCCGACGTGACCGGCCACGTGATCTGGGGCCAGCACCTGGTCCGCCACTGGGCCCGGGGCGAGGAGTACACCGAAGTCACCGGCGCACCCGGAACGCCGCATCCCGCGCCGATGGCGGGCGCCGATCCGGTGGCCGCCTGGCGAGCGGCGCGGGAGCGGTCCCTGGCGACCCTCGACGCGGACGCCCTCCGGCGGCCGGTCGACACGCGGGCGTTGGGCACGATCCCGCTCGAGGAGTTCCTCGAGGCGCTGGTCACCGACTTCCTCGCGCACACCTGGGACATCGGGCATCCCCTCGGCCAGGACATCCGCCTCGACCCCGAGCTGGTCGCCGGTTCGTTCGCCTGGGCCCGCACGCGCCCGCTCCGCGCGCCCGGTGGCCTGGGCCCCGAGCTGACCCCGCCGCCCGGCGCCGACGAGCAGACCCGCTACCTCGCCTTCCTCGGCCGTCGCGCCTAGGACCAGCGAAGGGCGAACCAGAGTTCCATCCGGGTCTCCGGATCGGCCAGGTCGACGCCCAGCACGCGTTCCACCTGGCCGATCCGGTGCCGCACGCTGTTGCGGTGCACGCCGAGCGCCGCCGCCGTGCGATCCCAGCCGCCGTGGTTGGCCAGCCAGGTCCGCAGGGTTTCCACGAGCGGTTCGCCCCGGCCGAGCGCGCGCAGCGGGGCGAGGGTCCGCGCGGCGAACTCGGCGGCGACCGCCGGATCGACCACTGTGGACAGTCCGGCACCGGCAGCCACCGGGCGTTCCAGCGCGGCCGCGCGCGTCAGCAGAGCGTCCACTTCGGACACCGTTTCGCCCAGTCGCTCGGCGGGCGCCGGGCTTCCGGCCACCACCAGCCACCCCGAGGAACGCAGGGCGTCCAGTTCCGGTGTGCCGCGGGCGATCGCGGTGAACCGGGGGCCGGGCGCCATCGCCACCAGCGGTGTGTCCAGGCGGGCGCGCAACCAGTCGTAGCCGGATTCGGCCGCGGCCGGTCCCCGCCGGAACGGCACCCCGGCAAGCAACCGGTACTCCCCGGGTCCGAGCAGCCGGGCGACGATCTCGCCGGGCACCGGGCGCCCGATCAGCAGCCCGGTGACCGCCGCGCCGAGCGCACCGGTTTCGGCGCCGTCGCCGCCGACCAGCCCGAGCAAGGCGGCGCCGACCGCGATGATCGCCCGGTCGGTCCCGTCGAACCGCCGCCTGCGCCCGACCACGAGCAGGTGCGACGCGGTGGCCTGCGGGTACACCGGCTGCGCGACCACGAACGTGCCGTCGGCGAGTTCGGTGGTCGCGCTGCGGATGCCGGTGCCCGCGCGCAGCCGGGCGAGCAGTTCGCGCACCTGCTCCGGCCACACCCGGGGCGCCCCGTGCCAGGCCACCGGCCGATCGTCCGCGCCCACCAGGCACATCCAGCCGGACAACCGTTCGGCCAGCCGCGTGGCGAGTTCGTCGAGGCCGCCGGAGGCCGCGCGGGTCAGCGCCTCGCGCGCCTCGGTGACCCGCCGCTGTTCCCGGTGACTCGCCTCGTCGAGCGCCACCGAAACCGCGCGGCTGATCGCCAGGAACGGCGTGCCGACCGGGACCACGAGCAGCGGCAGCCCGTGCCGCGCGCAGGCGCGGCGCAACGACTCCGGAAGCTCTTCGTGCAGGGGCGGGGTCACCCCGAACCCGAGCGCGGTGATCCCGGCGGCGCGCAGGCCGCCGACATAGCGATCCACCTCGCGCTGCCCGTCCGGCAGGTTCACGCCCGCGGTGAGCAGCAGCTCGTCGCCGAGCAGGTAGGGCGCCGGATCGCGCAGCTCGCTCACGTGCGCCCAGCGGACCGGCAGGTCGAGCGCGCCGGGCCGCAGGGTTTCGGCGACCACTTCCACGGCCAGCTCGGCGTTGTCGACGACGGCCCGTAACGGGACGTTGACAATCGTGGCCATCGACTCGGGTTGATTGGTCATTTCATCCAGAGACTACGTCACATTGGGCCAAACCATCCCATTCAAATCAAACGGCAGGCGAACCTACGGTTGCCCGAACAGCCCCGTTCGAGGAGGAACACCGTGGCCGGTGACTACGCGGTGATCGCGCTCTACATCGCAGGCATGATCGCGATCGGCTGGTTCGGCCTGCGCCTGGCCAAGACCAAGAGCGACTACCTGGTCGCGGGCCGGAGACTCGGCTGGTTCATGTACTCGGGCACGATGTCGGCGGTGGTGCTCGGCGGCGCGTCGACCGTCGGCGGCGTCAAACTCGGCTACACCTACGGCATCTCCGGCGCCTGGCTGGTGATCGCCATCGGCCTCGGCATCCTGGTGCTGCACGCGCTGTTCGCCCGCCGCCTGGTGAAGCTCAAGGTCTACACCGTCGGCGAGATGCTCGACCTGCGCTACGGCGGTTCGACCACCACCATCTCCGGGGTGGTCATGTGGGCGTACACGCTGATGCTCACGGTCACCTCGACCCTGGCCTTCGCGACGATCTTCAAGGTCCTGTTCGACCTGCCCAGCCTCGCCGGGATCGTGATCGGCGGTTCGATCGTGGTGCTGTACTCGGTGCTGGGCGGGATGTGGTCGATCACGCTCACCGACATCGCCCAGTTCGTGATCAAGACGATCGGCATCCTGTTCGTCCTGCTGCCGGTGGCGCTCAGCTCGGCCGGTGGGTTCGGCGGGATGGCCGACCGGCTGGACGCGAGCTTCTTCGACTTCGGCAGCATCGGCGGCGCGACGATCGTCACCTACCTGGTGACCTACAGCTTCGGCCTGCTGATCGGGCAGGACATCTGGCAGCGCGTGTTCACCGCGCGCACGCCGAAGGTGGCGACCGCGGGCGGGATCATCTCCGGCGTCTACTGCCTGGCCTACGGCGTCGCGGGCGCGCTGATCGGCACCGCGGCCAAGGCCCTCTACCCGCAGCTGGCCAGCGCGCAGGACGCGTTCGCCACGATCGTCGAGGACCTGCTGCCGACCGGGCTGCGCGGGCTGGTGCTCGCCGCCGCGCTGTCCGCCCTGATGTCCACCTCGAGCGGCGCGCTCATCGCGTGCTCCACGGTGACCACCGCCGATCTGCTGGCCAAGTTCCGCCCGAACCGGACTGTCTCTTCGCGACTGTCCGAAGTGAACGCCAACCGGCTGACCACGCTGCTGCTCGGCGTGCTGGCGATCGCCATCGCGATGATCGTGGACGACGTGGTGTCCGCGCTGACGGTCGCCTACAACGTGCTGGTCGGCGGCTTGCTGGTGGCCATCCTCGGCGCGCTGTTCTGGCGCCGCGGCACCCGGGCGGGCGCGCTGGCCTCGATGAGCGTCGGCTCGGTGGTCGTCATCGTGTCCATGATCTTCGAGGGCCTGGACGCGAACGAACCGATCTACTACGGGCTCGGCGCGAGCCTGCTCGCCTACGTCGTGGTCAGCCTGGCGACCCCGCGCACGCCGGACGCCGTACTGCGCACCTGGACCAGCCGCCTGAGCGGCGGCAGCGAAGAACCGAACCCCGCCGAACCGGTTTCGGCGTAACGAGAAAGGCAGGAGCCAGTGACCGCACAGTCCCCGATCGGACCCGTCGACTCGTCGAAGGTGCCCCGGTTCGCCGGGTTCGCCACCTTCGCCCGGCTGCCGCGTGCCGATCAGGTCGACCGCGCCGACGTGGCCGTGGCCGGGGTTCCGTTCGACGCCGGGGTTTCCTACCGGCCCGGCGCGCGGTTCGGCCCGGCGGCCGTGCGCGAAGCCAGCCGCCTGCTCCGCCCGTACCACCCGGAACTGGACGTGTCCCCGTTCGCCGCGACCCAGGTGGTGGACGCCGGGGACATCGCGATCAACCCGTTCAACATCGGCGAGGCCATCGAAACCCTGCAGCACGAGGCCGAGGCGCTGACCGCGGACGGCACGAAACTGGTCACCGTCGGCGGCGACCACACCATCGCGCTGCCCCTGCTGCGCGCCGCCGCCCGGAAGCACGGGCCGGTCGCGCTGCTGCACTTCGACGCGCACCTGGACACCTGGGACACCTACTTCGGCGAGCCCTACACGCACGGCACCCCGTTCCGCCGCGCGTCCGAGGAAGGCATCCTGGACACCAGCGCACTGTCTCATGTGGGCACTCGAGGGCCGTTGTACGGCAAGCGGGATCTCGAAGAGGACCGGCGGCTCGGCTTCGGGATCGTCACCTCGGGCGACGTGCTGCGGCGCGGTGTCGCGGAGACCGTGGACGCGCTGCGGCAGCGGATCGGCGATCGGCCGCTGTACGTCTCGGTGGACATCGACGTGCTGGACCCGGCGCACGCGCCCGGCACCGGCACCCCCGAGGCGGGCGGGATGACCAGCCGCGAACTGCTGGAGATCCTGCGCGGCCTCGCCGGATGCAACCTGATCGGCGCGGACGTGGTCGAACTGGCCCCGGCCTACGACCACGCCGAGATCACCGCGATCGCCGCCTCGCACGTCGCCTACGACCTGGTCAGCCTGCTCGCCCTGGACGGATCGAAGTGAGCCGGATCGGCGGCGATCTGGTCGTCGAGACGCTGCGCGCGCTCGGCGCGGACACCGTGTTCGGGCTGCCGGGCCAGCACGCGCTCGGCCTGTTCGAGGCGCTGCGCCGCGCGCCGGACCTGCGACTGATCGGCTCGCGCGTGGAGAACAACCTCGCGTTCGCCGCGGACGGCCACGCGCGGGCCCGGCTCGGCGCGGATCCGCACGGCCCGGTCCCGGTCACCCCGATGATCGTCTCGACCGGACCGGGCGCGCTGCTGACCTTGGCTTCGCTGCAGGAATCCCGGGCCGCCTCGGTGCCGGTGCTCGGCATCTCCAGCCAGATCCCGGCGGCCGGGCTCGGCGGCGGGCGGCACGGCTACCTGCACGAACTGCCCGACCAGTCGGCCAGCTTCCGGGAAGTCGTCAAATCGGTGCACGTGGTCCGCACGGCGAGCCAGATCCCGACGGCCCTGCGGGCGGCCTGGGAAGCCGCGGCCACCGCGCCGTTCGGGCCGGTCTGGGTGGAGATCCCGCAGGACGTCCTGCTCGCCCCGGCCGCGCTGCCGCCGATCACCTCGGCCACCGCCGCACCCGCTCCCCTGGCCCCGCTGCCCGAGCTGATCGCCGAAGCCGCCCGGCTCCTGGACGCGGCGGAGAACCCGGTGATCCTCGCCGGTGGCGGCGTCGCGCGGGCGGGTGCGCACGCGGAACTCGTTGCGTGTGCGGAGAAACTGCGCGCCCCGGTGCTGTCCACGTTCGGCGCCAAGGGGGTGTTCGGCTGGGACCATCCGCTGTCCGGCCAGTCCTGGCTGGAGGACTGGCATTCCACCGAGTTCCTCGCCGACGCCGACGTGTTGCTGGTCCTGGGTTCCGGGCTCGGCGAGCTGACCAGCAACTACCACCGGTTCGCCCCGCGCGGCCGGATGATCCAGGTCGAAGCGGATGTGGGAAAGCTGGAAGCCAACCATCCGGCGCTCGGCATCCACGCCGACGCCCGGCGCGCCCTGGCCGCCCTGACCGGCGAGGTGACCGCGCGTCCGGCCGACGGTCGCGCCGAAGCGAAGGTCGCCGCGTTGCTGGACCGCGTGCGGACCCGGCTCGACGGCCAGGATCTGGCACTGGAACGCCGGGTACTCGCCGACGTGCGCGCCGCGCTACCGGAGGGCACGCCGAGCTTCTGGGACATGACCATCCTCGGTTACTGGGCCTGGTCGGCCTGGAACGCCGACGGCGCGCCGATGCACACCGCGCAGGGCGCGGGCGGGCTCGGGTACGGGCTGCCCGGCGCGCTCGGCGCCGCCGCGGCGACCGGCGGGCCGGTGCTCGCGGTCTCCGGCGACGGCGGCGCCATGTACGGCCTGGGCGAGCTGGCGACCGCCGTGCAGCACGGGCTGAACGTCACCTGGCTGATCGTGGACGACGGCGGGTACGGGATCCTGCGCGAATACCTCACCGGCGCGTTCGGCGAGACCACCTCGACCGAACTCGCCCGCCCCGATTTCGTCGCGCTGGCCAAGGCCTTCGGCGTGCCCGCGACTTTGTCCACAGTAGACACCATCGGCGCCGACCTGGCGGCCGCGCTGCGCGAGCCGGGGCCGAACGTCGTGGTACTGCCCGCCCTGCTGCGCATGTTCGCACCGACCCACCTGGAGCACTGACGTGACGGTACGCAATTTCGTCGACGGCCGGGAATCCGCCGCGGCCGGTGATCGCACGCTTCCGCTGACCGATCCCGCCACCGGCGAGATCACCGGGCACAGCGTCCTGTCCGAGGAGTCCGATGTGGACGCCGCGCTGACCGCGGCGCACCGGGCTTTCGGTTCGTGGCGCCGCACCACGCCCGCGCAGCGCCAGCACGCGCTGCTGAAGATCGCGGACGCGCTGGAGAACCACGCCGGGGAGTTCGCCGACGCGGAAATCGCCGAGACCGGGAAGATCCGCCGCGTGCTGCTGGACGAGGAGATCCCGGAGAGCGTGAGCGCACTGCGCTTCTTCGCGGGCGCGGCGCGGCTGCTGGAAGGCTCCGCGGCCGGGGAGTACCTGCCGGGCCACACCTCGATGATCCGGCGCGAGCCGATCGGCGTCTGCGCGCAGATCGCGCCGTGGAACTACCCGCTGATGATGGCCGTGTGGAAGATCGCGCCCGCGCTCGCCGCCGGGAACACCGTGGTCCTCAAACCCGCGGAGACCACGCCCAGCACGGCCGTGCTGCTGGCGAAGCACGCGGCCGAGTTCCTCCCCGGTGGCGTGTTCAACGTGCTCTGCGGCGACCGGGACACCGGGCGGGCGCTGGTGCGGCACCCGGTCACCGAACTGGTGTCGATCACCGGGTCCACCCGGGCCGGGATCGACGTGGCGACGGTCGCCGCCGCCGATCTCAAGCGCACGCACCTGGAACTCGGCGGGAACGCGCCGCTGCTGGTGTTCGACGACGTGGACCTCGCCGAGGCCGCGGAAGGCATCGCGGGCGCCGCGTTCTACAACGCGGGCCAGGACTGCACCGCGGGCAGCCGGGTGCTCGTGCACACCGCGATCCACGACGACTTCGTCGCGGAGCTGACGAAGGCCGCCGCGCGGTACCGGCCGGGCGCCGATTTCGGCCCGTTGAACAACGCGGCCCAGTTCGACCGGGTGCGCGGGCTGGTCGACCGGTTGCCGCCGCACGCCGCGGTCGCGTGCGGCGGCACACCCACCGGCGAGCGGGGATTCTTCTTCTCCCCCACGGTGATCACCGGTCTGCGCCAGGACGACGAGATCGTCCGCGAGGAGATCTTCGGGCCGGTGATCACGGTCCAGACCTTCGGCGACGAGGCCGAGGCGCTGGCGCTGGCCAACGGGGTGCCCTACGGCCTCGCTTCCTCGGTGTGGACCCGGGACCACGCCCGCGCGGTGCGGGTCTCGGCCGCCCTGGACTTCGGTTGCGTCTGGGTCAACACGCACGGCCCGCTGGCCGCCGAGATGCCGCACGGCGGCTTCGGCCATTCCGGGCACGGCAAGGATCTCTCCGCGTACTCGTTCGCCGAGTACACCCGCGTCAAGCACGTGATGACCCGCCGCTAAGGAGTCCACTGTGGCCAGTGTCCCACGCGTGACCGAGGTCGAAACCCACGGCATCGCGCCGATTCCGCCCGCCGAGCAGACTTCGCGGCCCCGCGATCTGTTCCGGCTGGCCTTCGGCGGGGCGAACACGTTCGCCACCATCATCCTGGGCACGCTGCCGATCGCGTACGGGCTGAGCTTCTGGGCGGCCGTCGCGGCGACCGCGACCGGGGTCGTCGTCGGCGCGTGCGTGCTCTCCCCGATGGCGTTGTTCGGGCCGCGGACCCGGACCAACAACGCGGTGTCCTCGGGTGCGCATTTCGGCGTGGTGGGCCGGTGCGTCGGCTCGTTCCTGTCCCTGCTCACCGCGATCACGTTCTTCTCGATCTCGGTGTGGGTGAGCGGGGACGCGGTGGCCGGTGCGGCGCGACGGCTGTTCGGCGTCGACGGCGGCGCGGTGCTGCGCGGGGTGGCCTACGGCGTGATCGCGGTGACCACGCTCGTGGTGTGCGTGTACGGGTACCGGTTCATGCTGTTGATCAACCGGATCGCGGTGGTGCTCGGCACCGCGATCATGCTGCTGGGCGTCGTGGCCTACGGCGGCCGCTTCGACGCGGGTTTCGCGGGCACCGGGAACTACGTGCTCGGTTCGTTCTGGCCGACCTGGATCCTGGCCGCGCTGACCGTGCTGGCGAACCCGATATCGTTCGGCGCGTTCCTCGGTGACTGGTCCCGGTACATCCCGGCCGCCCATCGGCCCCGCAGCCTGCTCGCCGCGCCGTTCCTGGCGCAGCTGGCGACCCTGCTGCCGTTCGGGTTCGGCATCGCCACCGCGACCCTGGTCGCCGATCCGGGCGACTACATCGCCGGGCTGACCGGGATTTCCCCGCTCTGGTACGCGGTTCCGCTGATCGTGGTCGCGCTGATCGGCGGCCTGTCCACCGGGACGACCGCGCTGTACGGCACCGGCCTGGACTTCAGCTCGATCTTCGTGCGGCTGTCCCGGGTGCGGGCGACCCTGCTCATCGGGACGTTGTCGGTCGCGTTCATCTTCGTCGGCAACTTCGCGCTCGACATGGTCAGCAGCATCAACGCGTTCGCCACCCTGATCGTGCTGTGCACGTCACCGTGGATGGTGATCATGATGATCGGTTACTGGACCCGGCGCGGTTTCTACGACGCAGACGATCTGCAGGTGTTCAACCAGCGCCGCAAGGGCGGCCGGTACTGGTTCACCCGCGGCGTGAACTGGCGCGCGATGGCGGCCTGGCTCCCGGCGACGGCACTGGGCCTGCTCACCGCGAACACCCCGATGATCGCCGGACCGCTGCGGGACATCGCCGGTGGCGTGGACGTGAGCCTGCCGTGCACCCTGCTCACCGCCGCGATCCTCTACCCCGTGCTGATCACGGTCTTCCCGGAACCCCGCGCGGCTTTCGGTCCCGAAGGCCCCCGCTGGGTCCCGGCCGGACGCGAGGAGCACGTTCAGGTCAGCGCGACGGTCGACCAGGCGGCCTGACGCTCGGCCTCGGTCGCCCGGTTCAACTTGCCCAGCCGGAACCGGGCGACCATCAGGCAGGCGAGATAGCCGAAATACCCGGCGACCGCGCAGAACCCGAGCAATCCCGGATGCCACCACGGCACGCTGGTCAGCACCAGGCAGCAGAACACCACCCAGAGCTTGCCGAGCACCACGGGCCGCGCCAGGCGGTCGTGGCGCAGCAGGGTCACCGCGGCGGTGCGCATCCCGTCCGGGAAGGTTCGCACGGTCCGGCGGGCCAGCAGCAGCCAGGCCGCACCGGCGACGATCGCCGACGCCGCGACGTGCGCGACCGCACCGGCCCACACTCCGTCGGCGCGCCCGGCGACGATCGCGCCGGACATGGCCAGCAGCAGCAGGCCGAGCACCGTCCACCGCAGCCGCATCAGGTACACCCACACCGCGAGCGGCAGGTTGTAGGCGGCCACTGTGGACTGCGGCGCGAGTTGCAGCACCGAGGCGAACCCGCGGATCGCGCGCGCCGGGCGGCGCCGCCGCAGATCGGCCAGCGCGAGCCCGTGCAGTGCGTCCACATTGGATGGATCCAGCCGGGTGGCGGTCCGCAATGGATCGCGCGCCCGGCCCGCCAGCCGCCAGGATCCCTTGCTGAGCATGACGATTCCGAGCACCGCGTGCGCTTCCGGGCTGTCCGGCGCCAGCGCGCGGGCCCGCCGTGCGTGGTACAGCGCGCGTTCGTACTCCCGCTTGCCGATCGCGAGCAGGCGCGCGATCACGATATGCGCCTCGACGTGGTCCGGTTCGAGCGCCAGGACCCGCCCGGCCACCTCGACCGCTTCGGCGTCCCGGTCCATCACGGCGAGGATGCGCGCCTGCGAGGCGAGCACGTCGGCCGTGTCGCACCCGGCGCCGATCGCCTGCCGCACGGCGTCGAGCGCTTCGGGGCAGTTCCCCGCCTGCAGTTCGGTCAGCGCGAGCAAATGCCACCACAGCCCGGATTCCGGGTCCCGCGCGAGCTCCGCGGCGAGTTCGGCGCGGGCGCGGTCGAGCCGGTTCAGCTCCAGCAGCGCGACGATCCGCCGCGCCGGGTCCGCCGGGTCCGGTCTGCCGCTCACAGCAGCCTGTTTCGCTTCAGGTAGGCGAGCAGGTCGTCGTACGTACCGTCCTGGTTGGCGTACATCGCGACATTGCGCGCGGTGGCGAACCAGGCGCCGGTGGACGGGGCGACCTCGCCGACGGCGGCCAGCAGATCGGGCATGCCGATCATCCGCACCTCCCCGCTCTCCACGGACGAGATCAGCGCCCGTTCCGCCGCGGTTTCGCAGATGTGCGCCAGATCCGCGCCGGACATGCCTTCGGTGCGCTTGGCGAGCGCGCTCAGGTTGATCCCGGCGACCGGCCGGTCCCGCAGGTGGTACTCGAAGATCGCCCGGCGCGCGGGTTCGTCCGGCGGCAGCACGAGCACCGTGCGATCGAACCGCCCAGGCCGGCGCAGCGCGACATCGACGTCCCACGGCGTGTTGGTCGCGGCGAGCACGAAGACCCCGTCATTGCCCTCCGAAACCCCGTCCAGCTCGGCGAGCAGCTGGTTCACCACGTTGCGCACCCCGCCGCCCCGCAACTGCGACCGCTTCTGCCCCACGCCGTCCAGCTCGTCGAAGAACAGCACGCACGGCGCGTTGAGCCGCGCCCGCGCGAACACGTCGTGCACGTTGCGCTCGGACTTGCCCAGCCACATGTCCAGCACCTCGTTGAGGCCCACGGACAGGAACTTCGCCCCGAGTTCCCCGGCCACCGCCTTGGCCAGGAAGGTCTTGCCGCACCCCGGCGGGCCGTACAGCAGCAGCCCGCCGCGCAGGCTCTTCCCGTACAGCTCGCGGAGCTTCGGATTGCGCATCGGCGCGAGGAACGCGGCGTTGAGCCGCTTCTTGACCTCGGCCATCCCGCCCACGTCGTCGAGCCGGACGCTCGAGCGCTCCACGTCGAGCATCAGCTGCTCGGTGTCGGCCTCGCCGGACACCGGCTCCTCCACGAACTTCGGGGGAACGACGTCGGCGAGCTGGGATTCCGCGGCCGACCAGTTGAACGGTTCTTCGGCGGGCTTCGGGGGCGCGGGCGCGCCCAGCGCGCGGGCCATCAGGGCGGCCGCTGCCTGGTTCGCCGGTTCGGCCGCGAGCGCGGTGGCGATGTGGCCGACCGCCTCCTCGCGCACGCCGCGCCCCAGGAGCAACTCCGCGAGATGCAGGCGCAGCGGGATGTCCGCCGGCGCCGACTCCACCGCCGCCCGCAGGCTGTCGAGTACCGGATCCGGGGTGTCCACCGCCAGACGATAACCCACCCGCCCCCGGAACACTTGTGGATCACCACGTTCTCCCCCACCCGGCGGGATACCGAAGTTCCCCCAATGTGGCTTTCGGGGCACTGGATGTACCCAATGCGGCTTTCGGGGCACTGGATGTACCCAATGCGGCTTTCGGGGCGTTGAAGGTACCGAAAGCCGCATTGGGGGACGACCGGTGAGTCAGTCCTGGGCGGGTTGGGGGCGGGTGGGTTCCGGGGTGGGGTCGCGCTGCGGGTCGGGGAGGAGGTTGGCGACCCATTCGGTGACCTTGCGCGCGACGTCCTGCGCGGTCAGGCCGACCTCGGCGAGCACCTCGTCCCGGGAACCGTGGTCCAGGAAACGCTGCGGCACCGCGAGGTCACGCAGCGGCACCGCACAGTTGGCGTCGCGGAACGCGGCGGCGAGCGCGGAGCCGAAACCGCCGTGCCGCCCGCTGTCCTCGACGGTGACCACGAGCTTGTGCTGCTCGGCGAGCGCGACCAGTTCGCCCGGAACCGGCAGCACCCAGCGCGGATCGACCACGGTCACCCCGATGCCCTGATCGGCGAGCCGGTTCGCGACGGCCAGCCCGAGCGGGGCGAACGCGCCGACCGCGGCCAGGAGCACGTCGGCCTCGGATTCCGCCGCCGGGCGGCGGAGCACGTCGACCGGGCCGATCCGTTCGACGGCGGGAACGGACTCCGCCACGCTGCCCTTGGAGAAGCGGAGCACGGTCGGGCCGTCGGAGACGGCCACGGCCTCGCGCAGTTCTTCGCGGAGAGTCCCGGCGTCGCGGGGGGCGGCCACCCGGATGCCGGGCACCATGCCCAGCAGGGAGAGGTCCCACATGCCGTGGTGGCTGGGCCCGTCCGGACCGGTGATCCCGGCGCGGTCCAGCACCACGGTCACCGGCTGGCGGTGCAGCGCGACATCCATCAGCAGCTGGTCGAACGCGCGGTTCAGGAACGTCGAGTAGACCGCGACCACCGGGTGCATCCCGCCCATGGCGAGCCCGGCGGCCGAGGTCATCGCGTGCTGCTCGGCGATGCCCACGTCGAACCAGCGCTCCGGGAACTTGTCCGCGAACTTGTCCAGTCCGGTCGACCGCAGCATCGCCGCGGTGATCGCGACGACGTCCGGGCGCTCGTCCCCGATCGCGGCCAGTTCGGCGCCGAAGACCGAGGTCCAGCTCAGCCCCTTGGGCTTGGGCAGCCCGGTGTCCGGGTCGATCGGATCGGTCTGGTGCATCTGGTCGGCCTCGTGGTTCACCGCGGGCGGGTAACCGTGGCCCTTCTCGGTGACCGCGTGCACGATGACCGGCCCGCCGAACGACTTCGCGCTGTGCAGCGCCTTCTCCAGCGCGGCGATGTCGTGGCCGTCGACCGGGCCGAGGTACTTCAGGCCGAGGTCGGAGAACATCACCTGCGGGCTGAGCGCGTCCTTGATGCCCGCCTTCGCGGCGTGCAGGGCGGCGTAGATCGGCTTGCCCACCACCGGGGTGTGCTTGAGCAGTTCCCGGCCGCCGTCCAGGAACCGCTCGTAGCCGGGCTGCAGGCGCAGCGACGCGAGGTGCTCGGCGAGGCCGCCGATCGTCGGCGAGTACGAACGGCCGTTGTCGTTGACCACGATCACCACCGGCCGGTGCGGTTCGGCGGCGATGTTGTTCAGCGCCTCCCAGCACATCCCGCCGGTCAGCGCGCCGTCCCCGACGACCGCGACCGCGTGGCGGCCGCCGCCGGAGAGCTGGAAGGCCTTGGCCAAGCCGTCCACATAGGACAGAGCGGTCGACGCGTGACTGTTCTCCACCAGGTCGTGCTCGCTCTCCCCGCGCGCGGGATAACCGGACACCCCGCCCTGCTGGCGGAGCCGGTCGAAACCGTCCGCGCGCCCGGTGACGATCTTGTGCACGTAGCTCTGGTGGCCGACGTCGTAGACGATGGCGTCGGTCGGCGAGTCGAACACCCGGTGCAGCGCGAGGGTCAGTTCGACCACGCCCAGGTTCGGTCCGAGGTGCCCGCCCGCCCGGCGGACCCTGTCGACGAGGAACTCCCGGATCTCCTCGGCCAGCCGCACGAGCTGGTCGTGATCCATGCGTTTCACATCGGCCGGTCCGTGCACGGACTCCAGCAATGTCACGTTCCACCTCACCTGTTCCGCCTCGGCCATCTTCCCGCGTGCTCGTCCGACCAGTCTAGGAGAGGGGACGAGCGCCACCCGGTTCCGTCCGAGGACCTCGCCGACCTGCGGTGAATCTTCCACGCGTCGGCCGAACGGACGCATCGGCTGCCCCTGACGGCCCCGCCGAACTCGTGACCAGCAGGTAACACATAGTGTTCAATTTTGCGAAACTTCTTCGTCATAACCTTCGTATGTGATCTGGGTCTCACTTGTTTCTTCAGGGGTAGCCAGCCAGTCCGTGACTGCTCGTAACCTTTCCCCCGAACGAGTGGGGAAGTTGGTGAATAACCACTCGCAGTGCGTCGAACCGAATAGCGAAGTCATCCGGGGGTGACACTCAGCAGTGCCATACATCCAGCCGACCGTGGTAGACACACCGAAGGCGGAACCCGATCAGGCCGGCAACGACGCCAGCGAGACCATCCCGAACGCCCGTCCCGTCCCTTCCCCCTACACACCGAACGAACACTGGCATCAGCACACGCTGAAGATCCTGAGCAGGCCGAGAACCCAGCGCAGACCGCCGAACGTCGCCGTGGTCAGATTCGTCGAAGCGCCCCGCATCGAATCCCGCTTCGGCCGCCGTGGCCTCGACCGCGTCCTCGAGCAGATCGCCTGGCTGCTGCGCACCGAACTGTCCGATCAGGAGCGCGTCACCGTCGACGAGCACGGCGCCCTGATCCTCACCCTGCGCGGCGCGCCGGAGTGGCAGGTCCGCGGCCGCCTGGCCGGCCTGTCCACCCGGCTCGCCCGGCTCCCGGTCCGCCTGGGCTACGAACACCTCAAGGTCACCCCGGTGATCGGCTGGGCCGACGCCGCCGACCGCCCGGTGAGCATGGATCCGCACATCCTGCGCGCCCGCGCGGCCGAGGCCGCCGAGCTGGCGATCGGTCAGGTCGATCTGATCCCGCGCAAGTGGACCGACCAGTCGAAGCCGCAGAAGAAGCGGTCGACCGGTCCGCTGCGCACCACGCTGCAGTCGCTGGCGACCGTCCTGATCGGAATCGTGGCGCCGTTCCTGGGCATGGTGCTGCTCTACGGCCAGGGCGTCGACCCCGGCACGGTCGCCTACCTGCTGGTCACCGGCTCCCTGGTGACCACCGCGGCGATCATCTGGGTGGAGAACCTGTTCGCCCTGGAACCGGAGCGCCCGCCCGCCGAGCCCGCCACGCCGGAACCGGCGGCCTCGGCGATCATCCCGGCGTACCTGCCCAATGAAGCGGCCACCATCGTCGACACCCTGCGCGCGTTCCTGGACCAGAAGTACGACGGGCCGCTGCAGGTGATCCTGGCCTACAACACCCCGCACCCGATGCCGGTGGAACGGGAACTGCGCGCGCTCGCGGTCTCCGATCCGCGGCTGGTGGTGCTGAAGGTGGCGCATTCGACGTCCAAGGCGCAGAACGTCAACGCCGCCCTCGAAGTGGTCACCGGCGAGTTCGTCGGGGTGTTCGACGCCGATCACCATCCGGCCCGCGACGCGTTCAGCCGGGCCTGGCGCTGGCTGTCCCACGGCGCCGACGTGGTCCAGGGGCACTGCCTGATCCGCAACGGCGGCGCCTCCTGGGTCGCGCGCATGGTCGCGGTGGAGTTCGAGTCGATCTACGCGGTGAACCACCCCGGGCGCGCGAAACTGCACGGCTTCGGGCTTTTCGGTGGCTCCAACGGTTTCTGGCGCACCCAGGTGCTGCACGAGACCCGGATGCACGGCGAGATGCTCACCGAGGACATCGACTCCTCGATCCGCGTGCTGCTGTCCGGCCGGACCGTGGTCAACGATCCCGCGCTGCTGTCCCGGGAACTGGCCCCGGCGACGATCTCCGCGCTGTGGAAGCAACGCCTGCGCTGGGCCCAGGGCTGGTTCCAGGTCTCGCGGCGGCACCTGTTCACCTCGCTGCGCTCGAAGGAACTGACCCTGCGCAACAAGCTCGGGCTGACCTTCCTGCTCGGGTGGCGGGAGATCTACCCGTGGCTGGCGATCCAGATGATCCCGGTGATCGCGTTCATCGCCTGGCGCGACGGCGGCGTCTTCCACCTGGACTGGCTGGTGCCCACGTTCGTGCTGTGCACGCTCTACACGCTCTCCTCCGGCCCGAGCCAGGTGCTGTTCGCCTGGCGGCTCGCCGCGCCCGACGTGCGCGCGCACCCGAAGTGGTTCTGGAGCTACCTGGTCGTCTCGACGGTGTTCTACACCGAGTTCAAGAACCACATCGCCCGCGTGGCCCAGATCAAGGAACTCTGCGGGGAACGCAAATGGGCGATCACCCCGCGGGAGGCCGCCGGGAACAAAGAGGTCGGCGCGTGAAGCGCGGTGTCGAACCGGACAGCCTGGCCACCGGGGCGCCGAAGGAACGGTTCCAGCTCGACGTCTACCGGGCGCTCGCCGCGATGGCGGTGGCGACCTTCCACGCCTACCAGTCCAACCGCGGGCGGCACTGGCCGCTGGAGGGCACGGTCTGGCACGAGCTGCTGATGGCGACCGACATGTTCGTCGCCATGTTCTTCGTGCTGTCCGGCCTGCTGCTCGGCCTGCCGGTCGCCAAGGCGGCGCTCGGGGACGCCCCGCCCCGGTCCGGCCGGGTCTTCCTGATCAAACGCGTGGCCCGGCTGGTGCCCGCCTACTTCCTGGTGGTGCTCGTGGTCTGGGCGGTGACCAATCCGGAGCTGCCCGGGCACTGGCAGGATCTGGTGCTGCACTTGACGTTCACCCACGTCTACAGCGACGAGTACATCTTCTGGACCGACGGGCCCGCGTGGTCCCTGGGTGACGAGATGCACTTCTACCTGCTGCTGGCGGTGCTCGGCGCGCTCGCGTATCGCGTCTGCCGCCGCCTGTCCAGCCGCGGGGCGAAGCTGGCGGTGCTGTTCGGCGGGACCGGCACGCTGATCGCGATCAGCGTCACCTACAAACTGCTCGCGATCTACGTCTGGCACATGCCCAAGGATTCCTGGGCGACGTGGTTCGGACCACTGGCCAAACTGGACCTGTTCGCGATCGGGCTGGTGATGGCGATCGTGGCCGCGACCGGGGTGCGCCTGACCACCCGGTGGATGCGGATCGCCTCGGCGCTGACCGGCGCCGGGGTGATCGTGGTGGCCCATGCCACCAAACCCGGCGGGGACCAGCCGGACCCGTTCGTGCACACCATCGTCGCGGTCGGCTGCGCCCTGGTGATCGCGAGCACGACGCTGATCACCGTGCCCGCGCCGCGGTTCCTGAGCTGGAAGCCGTTGGTCGCGATCGGACTCGCCAGCTACAGCCTGTACCTCTGGCACGAACCGGTGTTGCGGGTGCTGCTCGCCAGCGGGCTGCTGCCCGGCCGGGGAACCCCGCTGGCCTTCGGCGTCACCGCGGTGGCGTTGCTCACCGTGGCGATCCCGCTCGCCCTGCTCAGCTATCGGGTGATCGAGAAAACAGGGATGAAGATCGCCGCAGCGTTCGACCACAAAGGACACGCGAGGGACTACTACCCGAGTAGCGCCAATCGTCAACCCGCGTAGGGTTTCGTATGCTCGAGCGGCTCGAGCGGATACGAAACTTGTGGAGTGGGTTGATGGCGGAGTTCTTCATCGGTGGCGAGTGGGTCGGATCGCGGTCCGGACGGACGCGGGAGATCCGCTGTCCGGCGGACGGCTCGTTGGTCGCGGAGGTGGCCGAGGGCGGCCGGGAGGACACCGAGGCCGCCATCGCCGCCGCCCGCCGCGCCTTCGATTCCGGGGAGTGGCCGTCGACCCCGGCCGGTCAGCGGGGCGACCTCCTGCTGCGCGTGGCCGGACTGCTGGAGCGGGACAAGGCCACCTTCGCCCGCGCCGAATCGCTGGACACCGGCAAGCGCCTGGTGGAGAGCGAATACGACCTGGACGACATCGCCGCGTGCTTCCGGTACTTCGGCAAGCTCGCCGGGCAGGACGCGGGCCGGGTGGTCGACACCGGCAACCCGGACGCGTTCAGCCGGATCGTCCACGAACCGGTCGGCGTGTGCGGGCTGATCACGCCGTGGAACTACCCGCTGCTGCAGACCGCGTGGAAGGTCGCGCCCGCGCTGGCCGCCGGCAACACGTTCGTGCTGAAGCCGAGTGAGCTGACCCCGCACACCTCGATCCTGCTGATGCGCGCGCTCACCGAGGCGGGCGTCCCGGCCGGGGTGGCGAACCTGGTGCTCGGCGCCGGACCGGAGGCGGGCGCCCCGCTGTCCGAGCACCCGGACGTGGATCTGGTGTCGTTCACCGGCGGCCTGGCCACCGGCCGGGTCATCGCGGCGGCCGCGGCGGCGACGGTGAAGAAGGTCGCCCTGGAACTCGGCGGCAAGAACCCGAACGTGGTGTTCGCCGACGCCGATTTCGAGACCGCGGTCGACTACGCGCTCACCGCGATCTTCCTGCACTCCGGCCAGGTTTGCTCCGCGGGTGCCCGGCTGATCGTCCAAAAAGAACTGCACGGCGAGTTCGTCGGCGAGGTGGTGCGCCGCGCCGAGCTGATCCGCCTGGGTGGCCCGTTCGATCCGGACGCCGAGACCGGGCCGCTGATCTCCGCCGGGCACCGGGAGAAGGTCGAACGCTACGTCGCCGCCGCGCTCGAGGAGGGCGCGATCCTGCGGACCGGTGGCAAGCGGCCGGACGACCCGGCTCTGGCCGACGGGTTCTACTACCTGCCGACCGTGCTGGACGGGGTCAAGCGGGGCGGCACCGCGGTGACCGAGGAGTCCTTCGGGCCGGTGCTGACCGTGGAGACGTTCACCGACGAGGACGAGGCCGTCGAGATCGCCAACGACACGCACTACGGCCTGGCCGGGGCCGTGTTCACTTCGGACGCTTCGCGCGCGCAACGGGTCGCGAACCGGCTGCGCCACGGCACGGTGTGGATCAACGACTTCCACCCGTACCTGCCGCAGGCGGAATGGGGCGGTTTCAAGCAGTCCGGCTTCGGCCGGGAGCTGGGCCCGACCGGGCTCGCGGAATACCAGGAGGCCAAGCACATCTACCAGAACCTGCGCCCCGGCCCGCAGTACTGGTTCCCCGGCGCCGCCAAGTAATCCGTCCCCACCGAGAGGAAACCCTGTGACCGCAACGGAGACGGGCGACAAAGAACTCAGCGAATTCGGTTATACCAACCAGCTCAAGCGGACCCTGGGCAGTTTCCACACCTTCGCCGCGGGGATCAGCTACATCTCCGTGCTCACCGGGGTGTTCCAGCTGTCCTATCTGGGCCTGTCCGAGGGCGGGCCCGCCTACTGGTGGTCGTGGCCGCTGGTCTTCCTCGGCCAGCTGATGGTCGCGCTCAGCTTCGCCGAGCTGGCCGCGCACTACCCGGTCGCCGGATCCGTGTACAACTGGGCAAAGAAGCTCAGCAATCCGCACGTCGCCTGGCTCGCGGGCTGGATGATGCTGCTGGCCTCGATCGTGTCGATCTCGGCGACCGCGCTGGCCTATCAGCGGACGCTGCCGCAGATCTCCGGCTTCTTCCAGTTCGTCGGGGACGGCAAGGGCACCTACGACGACGCCACCAACGCCGTGCTGCTGGCCACCCTGCTGATCATCTTCACCACGCTGGTGAACGCCTTCGGGGTCAAGCTGATGGCCCGGATCAACAGCACCGGCGTGTTCGTCGAACTGCTGTTCGCGGTGCTGCTGATCATCTTCCTGGCCTTCCACTTCACCCGGGGGCCGGAGGTGGTCACCGAGACCAACGGCACCGGCGCGGACCACTCCGCGGGCTACCTCGGCGCGTTCCTGATCGCCGCGATCGCCTCGTCGTACGTGATGTACGGGTTCGACACCGCCGCCTCGCTCGGCGAGGAGTCGGTCGACCCGCACCGCAACGCCCCCAAGGCGATCCTGCGCGCGCTCGTCGCGTCGTTCGTGCTGGGCGGGCTGATCATCCTGTTCGCGCTGATGGCCGTGGGCGACATCAACGCTCCCGAACTGAGCACGGTCGGGCTGCAGTACGTGCTGACCGACGCGCTCGGCCCGGCGATCGGGCGCGTGTTCCTGTTCGTGGTGTTCATCGCGATCACCGTCTGCGTGCTCGCGGTGCACACCGCGGCGATCCGGATCGCGTTCGCGATGGCCCGGGACAACGCGCTGCCCGCCGGTTCGAAGCTGGCGAAGGTGAGCCCCAAGACCGGCACGCCGGTGCTGCCCGCGATCATCATCGGGGTGATCGCGGTGGCCCTGCTGGTGGTGAACATCAACTCCCCGCAGATCTTCTCCGCGGTGACCAGCCTGGCGATCATCCTGATCTACCTGGCGTACCTGCTGGTCACGGTGCCCATGCTGGTCAAGCGGTTGCGCGGGCGGTGGCCGCTGCCCGGCGCGCCGAAGGGCCGGTTCTCGCTGGGCCGCTGGGGCCTGCCGGTGAACATCCTGGCGGTGCTCTGGGGCATCGGCATGACCGTGAACCTGGCCTGGCCGCGCAAGGAGATCTACAACGCCACCGAGCCCTTCCACTGGTACCTGCAGTGGAGTTCGGTCCTGTTCGTGGCGGTCTTCGCGATCGGCGGGTTCGCGTACTACTGGTTCGTGCAACGACACAAGGTGGGAGTGCTCGCCGAGCACGCGGCACAGCCCGCTCCCGCCGCGAAGGAGGCAACACCTTGAGCGAGGAGTTCGATTACGTCGTCGTCGGTGGCGGCACCGCGGGTTCGGTGGTGGCGGCCCGGTTGTCCGAGGACGAGAACGTGACGGTCTGCCTCCTGGAAGCCGGTCCGTCCGATGTGGACGACCCCGCCATCCTCGAGCTGAACCGGTGGATGGCGTTGCTGGAGTCCGGTTACGACTGGGACTACCTGGTGGAGCCGCAGTCTTCGGGTAATTCGTTCCTGCGGCACGCCCGCGCGAAGGTGCTCGGCGGCTGTTCCTCGCACAACTCGTGCATCGCCTTCTGGGCGCCCGCCGAGGACCTCGACGAATGGGCCTCCCTCGGCCTGCCCGGCTGGGCGAGCGCCGACATCTTCCCGCTGTACCAACGCCTGGAGACCAACGACGGTCCCGGCGACCACCACGGCCGGTCCGGCCCGGTGACCATCCGCTCGGTCCCGCCGCGCGACCCGGCCGGGGTGGCGCTGCTGGACGCCTGCGAACAGGCCGGGATCCCGCGGACGACGTTCAACTCCGGCAAGACCGTGACGCACGGCGCGAACTGGTTCCAGATCAACGCCCGCGAGGACGGCGTGCGCTCCTCGGCCTCGGTGTCCTACCTGCACCCGATCCTCGGCAAACGATCCAATTTGGACGTCCGAACCGGAGCCCGTGCGAAACGCCTGACCTTCGACGGCAAGCGCTGCACCGGCGTCGAGTACCTCGCGCCGGACCTGTTGCACAGCAAGGAAATCCGGGCTCGCCGCGAGGTCATCGTCTCCTCCGGAGCGATCGACACCCCGAAACTGCTCATGCTGTCCGGGATCGGCCCCGCCGAGCACCTGCGCGAGTTCGGCATCGACGTGCTGGTCGACTCCCCCGGCGTCGGCGAGAACCTCCAGGACCACCCCGAGGGCCTGATCCAGTGGGACGCCCTGCGGCCGATGGTCACCGATTCCACCCAATGGTGGGAAATCGGCATCTTCACCACCACCGAAGAGGGCCTCGACCGCCCGGACCTGATGTTCCACTACGGTTCGGTCCCCTTCGACCTGAACACGCTGCGGCACGGCTACCCGACCACGGAGAACGGCTTCTGCCTCACCCCGAACGTCACCCGCAGCCGGTCGACCGGAACCGTGCGCCTGCGCACCCGGGACTTCCGCGACAAGCCCCGCGTCGACCCGCGCTACTTCACCGATCCGCACGACATGCGCGTGATGACCTACGGCATCAAGCTGGCGCGCGAGATCGTCGCCCAGCCCGCCATGGCCGAATGGGCGGGCGCCGAGCTGGCCCCGGGCGCCGAGGCGAAGACCGACGACGAGATCGCCGACTACCTGCGCAAGACGCACAACACCGTGTACCACCCCTCGTGCACCGCGAAAATGGGCGGCGACAACGACCCGTACGCGGTGCTCGACGCCCGGCTGCGCGTGCGCGGCGTCGACGGCCTGCGGGTGGCCGACGGTTCGGCGATGCCGTTCCTGGTGGCGGTGAACCCGTGCATCACCACCATGGCCATCGGCGAAAAGTGCGCCGACCTCCTCAAATCCGACGCCTAGCCCTCTCCCCACCGCCGCGAGTCCCCCGTTCCGGACGTGCGAGTTCCCCGTTTCGGCACACCGAGTTCCCCATTTCGGTAGGCGAGTTCTCACATCCGGGCACCAACAAGCACGGCGCGAGCCGCTGGCGAGGGAACTACGGGGTTCACCGAGTGGTGGCCGAGGCGGTCGGCGGCGGTCGACGGTTCCGGCGCGATCACTCCGCGGCGCGGACGGACAACGCGTGCCACGGGACGCCGGAGGTGTTCCACGCGGGATCGGCGAGGTCGACGTCCGGAGAGTTGATGTACGAGCCGTCGCTGACTTCGCCCGGCACCGGCACCCCGCCGGTATCGGCGTACACCGCCTGGTAGAACCGGCGGGCCCACTCGATGTTCGCCGCGTCGTCGGCCGAAGCGGTCCAGCTCGTGGCGTAGATCGCCTTGAGGATCGAGTCGCGTTGCGGCAAGGCGGTCGCGGACGGCGCCACCGCGTTCACCCGGCCGCCGTAGGAAGCCAGCCACAGCGCGACGGTCCCGATGCCGGGCCCGGCCGCGGGCAGGGGCTGCGCTGAGCCTCAGCCCCGGGTCAGCAGGGCCACGCATTCGACGTGGTGGGTCATCGGGAACGCGTCGAAGGCGCGCAGCTCCGCCAGCCGGTAGCCGTGCTCGGCGAAGGTCGCCACATCCCGCGCCAGGGCGGCCGGATCGCAGGCCACGTAGACCACCCGCTCCGGCGAGCCGTGCGCGATCGCCTCGACGACCGCCCGGCCCGCGCCCTTGCGGGGCGGATCGAGAACCACGACGTCCGGGCGTTCGCCGACCTCGCGCAGCACCTTCTCCGCCAGGCCGGTGCGCCAGCGCACCTGGGGCAGATCGGCCAGGTTGGCTTCGCCGTCGGCGGCCGCCCGGCGGCCCGATTCCACCGCCAGCACGCGACCGGATTCCCCGACCTGCCCGGCCAGCACGGCCGCGAACAGCCCGGCACCCGCGTAGAGGTCCCAGACGGTTCCGCCCCGCGGCGCCGCCGCCCACTCGCCGACCACCCGGGCGAAGGCGTCGGCGGCGGCCGGATGCACCTGCCAGAAACCGTGCGCGTCCAGGCGCCAGGTGCGCCCGGCGGCCCGCTGCACGGCCACCCCGCCCCGGAGCTGCCGCGATTTGGTCCGCCCCCGCACGGTGGCCAGTTCGCGCAGGTGCGTGCGGCCGTCACCGTCCCGGGTGACCTCCACCTCCGCGCCCGGCCGCCAGCGGCGCGCCAGCGCGTCGTCCAGCGCGCCGGGCACCGAGATCGGGCAGTCGTCGAGCGGGATCACCCGGTGGCTGCGGTGCGCCCGCAGCCCCGCGCGCCCGTCCCGCCCGGCGACCAGCCGGACCCGGCTGCGCCAGCCCAGCGGCCCGCCCGGCAGGGCCTCGACCTCGACCGCGCGCTCGATCCCGGCCAGGCGGCGCAACTGCTCGGCGACGACCCGCGCCTTGAGTTCCCGCTGGAAGTCGTGCGTGGCGTGCTGCCAGTCGCAGCCGCCGCAGGCGCCCGGCGCCGCCAGCGGGCACGGCGGTTCCACCCGTTCCGGCGCGGGCCGCAGCACGCGGACCGCGTCGGCGCGGCAGAACGAGCCGCCCTTGTCCTCGGTCACCTCGGCCACCACCAGCTCGCCCGGCAACGCATGCCGCACGAAGACCACCCGTCCGTCCACTCTGGACACGCAGTGGCCGCCGTGCGCGACGGCGCCGACCTCGAGTTCCAGCGACCGGCCGGCCCAGCTCTCTTCGGTCACTGCTCGCTTTTCTTTTCCGCGGCAGGCTTTCCCTGTCCCTGGGCCGCGGTGTAGAGGCCCCGCCGGACGTCCCCGGCGGCTGGCCGGGTCTGGTACGACCGCTTGACCGCCTTCGCCGAGGAGGCCAGCTGCCACGGCACGCTGGTCACCATCACCCCGGGCTGGAACAGCAGGCGCCCCTTGAGCCGCAACGCGCTCTGGTTGTGCAGCAACTGCTCCCACCAGCGGCCCACCACGTACTCCGGGATGAACACGGTGACCACGTTGCGCGGATTGTCCCCGCGAACGCGCTTCACGTAGTCCAGCACCGGCTTGGTGATCTCCCGGTACGGGGACTCGACGACCTTCAACGGCACCTTGAAGTCGTGCTTGTCCCATTCGGTCACCAGTTTCCTGGTCTCGGCATCGTCCACATTGACCGTCACCGCCTCCAGCACGTCCGGCCGGACGGCCTTGGCGTAGGCCAGCGCGCGCAGCGTGGGCAGGTGCAGTTTGGACACCAGCACGATCGCGTGGTTGCGCGAGGGCAGCATCGGCGGTTTCTCGCTGGTCTCCTGCAACTCCTCGGCCACCCGGTCGTAGTGCCGCCGGATCGCGCTCATCAGCAGGAAGATCGCCACCATCGCGGCGATCGCGATCCAGGCCCCCTTGCTGAACTTGGTGATCAGCACGATGACCAGCACGGTCGCGGTCATCACCAGGCCGAACGCGTTGATCGCCTGCGACCGGCGGATCCGGCGCCGCGCGGGCACGTCCTGTCCCTCGGCGAGCTTGCGCTTCCAGTGCCGGAGCATCCCGGTCTGGCTCAGCGTGAACGACACGAACACGCCGACGGTGTAGAGCGGGATGAGCTTGGTGACCTCGGCGTCGAACGCGATCACCAGCACCACGGCGAACGCGGCGAGGAACAGGATGCCGTTGGAGAAGGCCAGCCGGTCGCCCCGCGTGTGCAGCTGCCGGGGCAGGTACCGGTCCTGCGCCAGGATCGAGCCGAGCACCGGGAAGCCGTTGAACGCGGTGTTCGCGGCCAGCACCAGGATGAGCGCGGTGACCACGGTGACGAAGTAGAACCCGGGCGAGAAGCCGTCGAACACCGCGTGCGAAAGCTGCACGACGAGGGTGTCCTGGACGTATCCCGGCGGCGCGTTGACCAGCTGGGTCGCCGGGTTCTCCGCCATCACCACGCCGGTCTCGCGAGCCAGCACGATCATGCCCATGAACATGGTGACCGCGAGCAGGCCCAGCAGCAGGAGCGTGGTGGCGGCATTGCGCGACTTCGGCTTGCGGAACGCGGGCACGCCGTTGCTGATCGCCTCCACCCCGGTCAGCGCGGCACACCCCTGGGTGAACGCGCGCAGCACCAGGAAGACCATGGCGAACCCGGCGAGGTGGTCCGGTTCTTCGGTGATCTGCAGCCCGGCGCTGTCGGCCCGCACGTGCTCGCCGAAGACGCCGATCCGGATCAGCCCCCAGATCAGCATGCCGAGGATCGCGATCATGAACGCGTAGGTCGGGATCGCGAACGCGGTGCCGGACTCGCGCAGCCCGCGCAGGTTCATCGCGGTGAGCAGCACGATCGCCCCGATGCAGAACAGCACCTTGTTCTCGGCGACGAACGGGACCAGCGCGCCGATGTTCGCGGCGGCGGACGAGATGGACACCGCGACGGTGAGCACGTAGTCCACCAGCAGCGCGCTGGCGACGGTCAGCCCCGCGTGTCTGCCCAGGTTGACCGTGGCGACCTCGTAGTCACCCCCGCCGCTGGGGTAGGCGTGCACGTTCTGCCGGTAGCTCGCGATCACCGCCAGCATCACCACGACCACCGCGAGCCCGATCCACGGGGACATGGTGAACGCGGTCAGCCCGGCCACGCTGAGGGTCAGGAAGATCTCCTCGGGCGCGTAGGCGACGCTGGAGAGGGCGTCGGACGCGAACACCGGCAGCGCGATACGTTTGGGCAGCAGGGTATGGGCCAGCCGATCGCTGCGGAACGGCCGGCCCAGGACCAGCCTCTTCAGCGCGGTCGAGAACTTTGACACGGCGCGAGCGTAGTCGTAGTGCGTAACAGGGTAGGTTCTGCGCTGGCGTGTCGAACCTTTCTGGGACGGTGAGCACGCGAAACGCCAATCGGAGGAGGGCAACGGCGTGCACGTGGTGATCATGGGATGCGGCCGGGTCGGCACGTCCCTTGCCGCGGCGTTGGGACGCCTCGGCCACGAGGTCGCGGTCGTGGACAAGAACCCGCAGGCCTTCCGCAGATTGGGCAGCGACTTCCACGGCCGGCAGGTGGTGGGGGTCGGCTTCGACCGCCAGGTGCTCATCGAGGCCGGGATCGAGCAGGCGGGCGCGTTCGCCGCGGTGTCCAGCGGCGACAACTCGAACATCATCTCGGCCCGGGTGGCCCGGGAGACCTTCGGCGTCGAGCACGTCGTCGCCCGGATCTACGACCACAAGCGGGCCGCGGTCTACGAGCGGCTGGGCATCCCGACGGTGGCCACCGTGCCGTGGACCACCGACCGGTTCCTGCGCACCCTGCTGCCCGACGGGACGGCCGCGGCCTGGCGGGACCCGTCCGGGACGATGGCCCTGGTGCAGCTGCCGCTGCACGAGGGCTGGATCGGGCGCAGCGTGCGGGAGATCCAGGAGGCCACCGGCGCGCGGGTAGCGTTCATCATGCGGTTCGGCACCGGGGTGCTGCCGGAGACCAAGACCGTGCTGCAGGCCGACGACGCCGTCTACTTCGCCGCGCATTCGGGGACGGTCAGCGAGGTCAGCACCATCGCCGCGCAGGCCCCGGAGGAGGAGAGCTGATGCGGGTCGCCATTGCCGGCGCCGGCGCCGTGGGACGTTCGATCGCCACCGAACTCATCGAGGGGCGCCACCAGGTGATGCTCATCGAGCGGGAGTCCGAGCAGTTCGAACCGCACACCGTCGAACAGGCCGACTGGGTGCTCGGCGACGCGTGCGAGGTGTCCACGCTCGAGGAGTCCGGGATCGAGCTGTGCGACGTGGTGATCGCGGCGACCGGGGACGACAAGGTCAACCTGGTGGTCTCGCTGCTCGCCAAGACCGAGTTCGCGGTGCGCCGGGTGGTGGCGCGGGTGAACAACCCGGCCAACGAGTGGCTGTTCACCGACGCGTGGGGCGTCGACGTGGCGGTGTCCACGCCGCGCATGCTCGCCGCGATGGTCGAGGAGGCGGTGAGCGTCGGCGACCTGGTGCGGCTGATGACGTTCCGCCAGGGGCAGGCGAACCTGGTCGAGCTGACCCTGCCCGCGGAGACCCCGCTGGCGGGCAAACCGGTGCGGGAGATCGCGCTGCCCCGGGACGCCGCCCTGGTGACCATCCTGCGCGGCGAGCGGGTGATCGTGCCGCAGCCCGACGATCCGCTCGAACCGGGCGACGAGTTGCTCTTCGTCGCCAACGCGGAGGTGGAACCCGAGATCCGGACCGCCCTGGGCTACTGAGCCGCCGGGGTCACGCCTCCTGTGCGGGCGGGCGGCCGTACTTGACGCGGAGCTGGGCCTCGATGTCGGCCTCCTCGGTCTCGCGGGCCTCCGCGAGCGCCTTGAGCCGCTTGTCCGAGCGCCGGACGGCCCAGACGACCACCAGCAGCGCCAGCCCGTACAGCGGGTAGCCCATGGCGATCTTGGCGAAGGCCAGCCAGCCGGTGTAGTCCTCGTTGTACAGCCAGCGCTGCACCACGAACCGGGCGGCGAACACCGCGGCCATCGCCAGCGTGGCGATGTCGTAGCCGAAGCGGGACTGCTTGTCCTTGTGCCAGGCGGTGCCCGTGCCGTTGAGGAAGTTCCAGATCACCCCGGCCAACGGCCAGCGCACCAGCACCGACACCACGAAGATGCCGCAGTAGACCAGGCTCGCCCAGATGCCGAACAGGAAGAAGCCCTTGGCCGATCCGGTGCGGTACGCGATGAACGCCGCGATCGCGACGCCGAAGAACCCGGAGATGGCCGGCTGCAGCGGCTCCTTGCGCACCACCCGCAGCACGGTGATCGCGATCGCGCTGCCCACCGCGCTCCAGATGCCCACCTGGAGCCCGAAGAACGCGTTGGCCAGCACGAACACCACGACCGGCACGGACGAGTAGATCAGGCCGGATACGCCGCCCATCTGCTCGAGCAGCGTGGGCTCGGGCTTCTCGTCCGGCTTCGCCTCGCCCGCCGCCTCCGCTTCGTCGCGCTCCGGCTCGGCGGGGCGGTTGTCGGTCTCTTCGCCTGTACGGGCGGGTTCGCTCACGTGGTTACCACTCAGGAGGTCGTCTGCAGCTCGTAGTACGGGTTGTACAGCACCTTCTGACCATCGCGTTCGGCCATCCGGCCACGAGCCTTGATGGTTCGCCCGGGCTCGATGCCCGGAATCCGGCGTCTGCCGAGCCAGACTAGCGTCACGCCTTCCGTCCCGTCGAACAGCTCGGCCTGCAGGGTCGCGGCTTCACTGGTCGGGCACAGCTCGACGCTGCGCAGCCGCCCGAGGACGGTCACTTCCTGGCCGGATCGGCAGTCGCAGGCACGCTGCGCGCCACCGGCCTCGGATTTTTCGGACAGATCGTCGGCGTCGAGTTCGTCGACGTCGGTGGTCAGCTTGCGAACCAACCGGCTGAAGTAGCCGCCGTCTTTGGCGGGCATAGGCGGTGCTCCTGTGCTTCGGGGCCCCCGACTTCACGGCCCGTGCGCTGTCCAGCGTAACCCTTCGAGGGCAAGGAAATCCGGTTTGCGAGAAGATCGAGACGTGACCTCCGCCAAGCCGGCGTCCAGCGCCGTTCTGCTGCCCGGAACGGGCTCGGACGAGGTCTTCGTGCGCGCCGTTTTCGCAGGTCCGCTGGCCGCGCTCGGGATCGAGCTGGTCGCACCCCCGCCGCCCCCGGGCGACCGGCTCGCGAAGGGCTACCTGGCCGTGCTGGACGCCCTGGCCGACGAACGGGGTTCGCTCCTGGTCGGGGGCGTTTCCTTCGGCGCGCATCTGGCCGCGGAGTGGGCGGTGCGCAACCCGGAGCGGGCCGCGGGGCTGCTGGTCGCGCTGCCCGCGTGGAACGGCGAACCCGGGGACGCGCCCGCGTCGCTGGCCGCGAAGGCCTCCGCCGACCTGGTGCGCCGGGAGGGCCTGGACGCCGCGCTGGCGCTCACCACGGCCGGGGTGGCGCCCTGGCTGGGGGCCGAACTCGACCGGGCGTGGCGGCGGCACGGCGAGGAGCTACCGGCCGGCCTGGAGGTCGCGGCCGCCCATCCGGCGCCGACGCTGGACGAGTTGCGCGGCCTGCCGGTGCCCGCGGGCGTCGCGACCTGCGTGGACGATCCGGTGCACCCGGCCCCGGTGGCGCGGGCCTGGGCCGCCGCCCTCCCCCGTGCCGAGGTCGGCGAGACCACCCTCACCGCGCTGGGCGCCGATCGGGAATCACTCGGTCGAGCGACCCTGGCGGCCTGGCTGAAGTCTTCTGGGGTCAAACCCCAGACCCAGCCAGGGGGCAAGCCCCCTGGACCCCCGTAGGTTGCCTTTGCCGACCACTAGCCCTGTCGATAGGCCCCGAGGTGGCCAGGTGCCGGGGCTGGGCATGCTGGTCTCGGGCCGGGAGGGCGCGAATGAATGCGGCTATCGGTGCGTGCAGGCGCCGATCCGTTGCCGGTCACCGGACGGTTCCCCGCCCCCGGATCAGCCCTGCTGGGCTTGCTGCTGTTCGGCGATGTGCTGGGCGACGGCCTCCGGCAGCGTGATCGTCAGCGGGGTGCGCACCGGCATCGGGCCCTCACCGCGGACCACGATCGTGTCGCGCACGATGTCCCGCAGCACCGCCGGCGCCTGGGACGCCTGCGACTGCGGCCCGGCGATGACCCCGCGCAGCATCCACCGCGGGCCGTCCACGCCCACGAACCGCAGCGCGACCTCGCCCACGATCGCGGACAGCTCCAGCCCCCATTCGCCACGGCCGGCGGTGACCTTCGCGCCGTCCGCCTTGAGCTGCTGGGTCAGCTCGTCGGCCACTTCCTTCCACAGCCCGCCGGACCGCGGCGCGGCGTAGGCGCTGACCGTCGCCTGCCCCTGCGGGGTCACCACGTGCACCGCGCGCACCCCGCCGGTGGCCTGGTCCATCTCGACCTGGACCTGCGAACCGTCGGGCACCGGCACGCGGACCGAACCGAGGTCGATGCGCGGCACGCCGTCGTCCTCGGGAGCGTCCGCGAGGTCGAACGGGCCGTCGGTCGCGGCCAGTTCCTCGGGCTCCGGCTCCTCGTCGAGGTCGTCCTCGATCTCGTCGGGCTCGGGCGCGGCGTGCCTGCCTCTCCGCTCGTTCTTCGCCGGCCGCCGCTTGCGTCCGAAAATCCCCACTACCTCTCCGTTCCTTCCCCACCCGATGCGAGCTTGGCATGTCCACCCGTGGATCCGTAGCCGCCGTCGCCGCGCTCGGTGGCGTCGAGCTCGTCGACCTCGACGAACTCCGCCCGTTCCACCCGCTGGATCACCAGCTGCGCGATCCGGTCGCCGCGCGCCAGCACGATCGGCTCGCGCGGATCGTGGTTGATCAGGCATATCCGGATCTCACCCCGGTAACCCGCGTCGATCGTGCCGGGTGTGTTGACCACGGAAAGCCCGGCCCTGGCCGCGAGTCCGGACCTCGGGTGCACGAAACCGGCATACCCGTCGGGCAGCGCGATCGCCACCCCGGTGCCGACGACGACGCGGTCGCCTGGTTCGAGGACCACGTCCGACGTGGTCACGAGATCCGCGCCCGCGTCGCCGGGGCGCGCGTAGCCGGGAATGGGCACTTCCGGATCGAGCCGGGAAAGCAGGACCTGAACGGTGGACACGGGCGGCGAGACTACCCTTAGGGCGTGAGCAAGAGCGCAGGTACGGCCCCTACCAAGGGGACGGCGACGATCCGGCATTCCGAGCGGCTCTACGTGCCGTGGTGGGGCTGGCCCCTGCCGCTGATCGGCGCCGGCCTGCTCGCGGCGGAGATCCACCTCGGTTATCCCGGCGTCCGGGCCTGGCTGCCGTACGTGATCCTGCTGCCGCTGATGGTCGCGCTCCTGCTCGGCATGGGCCGCGCGAAGGTCCGGGTCGCCGACGGCGAGCTGTGGGTCGGCGACGCCCACCTGCCGCTGCGGTTCGTCGGCGAGGTCGAGGTCATCGACCGGCAGCACAAGCGCAAGGCGCTCGGCCCCGAACTCGATCCGGCGGCGTTCGTCCTGCACCGCGGCTGGGTCGGCCCGGCCCTGCGGGTGCGGCTCACCGATCCCGACGATCCGACGCCGTACTGGGTGTTCAGCACGCGCAAGCCCGAGGCCCTGGCCGCCGTGCTGCGCGACCGGCCGGCGGACTGAAGGCACGACAAGACAAAGGGGTGGCCGAGCCCCCCGGCTCGAGCCACCCCTCGACGCGAACTTCCGCCGCTAACGCACAACCCGCACTGTCACGCGCAGTCGCGGCAAACCATCCGTCCGCCACTCTCCTCGGCCAGCCGGCTCCGGTGGTGCACCAGAAAGCAGACCGAGCACGTGAACTCGTCCGCCTGCTTGGGCACCACCTTGACGGTCAGGTCTTCACCGGAAAGCCCGGACAGATCGGCCCCGGGGAGTTCGAAGTTCTCCGCGGTCGCGTCCTCGTCGACGTCCACGACGCCGGACTGGTTCTCATTGCGCCGCGCCTTCAGCTCTTCCAACGAGTCTTCGGCCAGCTCGTCGGCTTCGCTACGGCGCGGAGCGTCATAGTCGGTAGCCATATCTGTCCCTCACCCCTGCGATCAGCTTTGATGTCAGGCTCCGGACCCGCGAATCGCTTCGCGTGTCCTTCGTGCCGCTGGTCAACGTTCCAGCGCCCCTGTTTGTGCCCGGCGCCGCAGTGAGGCAGGTCTCGTTTCTTCATTAGCTGTTCTGCCGCTGTTCTGCCGCCGGAGCCCGCAGAGGGTAGCTCACCGGCTACCCAAGCCCGCAACGTGTTACTCAAGCCGTGCAATACGTCACCCATCAGGGGTAACACGCACTCGTTACCCCATGGTCCGTTCGGGTTGTGGATCATCGGCGCGGCGGCGGGCGGGCACGGCGCGTCACGAAGCACGGGTTCGGCGTGGTGCGCCTGGAACTACGTTAGGTAATGGCATGCTCACCGTCGGACGCCCGGTACGATGCGCTCGGGCCCGGGGTGCGGCGACACCGGCGTTGCAGCTCTGTAACGCTTAGGCTGATCAACAGCGAAGACGTGATAAGCGGGTCCGAGAGCCGGAAGGGGCGGGGCAGGTGACGTCGGGGATGGGCTTTCGCGACCGCGGATCACGCCCGTATCGCAAGCACAACCCGCTCCCCGCGTTGATCGTGATCGGTGTCCTCGGGTTCGGCGCGCTCTGCGTCTGGGGGTACGCGATCCTCAACCGCAGCGACATCAACGACGCGATCCGGTGCTCACCGGCCGCCGCACCACCGCCGGGCGCCGTCTACACCTCGCTCGACCACGAAGCCCTCGACGGCACGTTGCCCATCCCGCCGGACAAGGTGGCGGTGAAGGTCCTCAACGCCGGCGGCACCCGCGGCCAGGCCGGGATCACCACGGCGACGCTGAAGGCCCTCGGCTTCTCGCAGACCGCGGATCCGCAGAACGACCCCGCGTACCCGGAGAGCCGGGAGGCGACCTGCCGCGGCCAGATCCGGTTCGGCGAGAACGGCACGACGGCCGCGCGCACGCTCAGCCTGCTGGCGCCGTGCATGGAACTGGTCAAGGACAACCGGCAGGACGCGACGGTCGACCTGGCCATCGGCAGCAGCTTCCGCGACTTCCAGCCGAAGGCCGAAGCGCGGGAGATCCTGGACCAGCTCAACGAGTGGTCACGGCAGCACCAGAGCGGCGGAGGCGAGCAGTCCACCGGCCCCACCGGGCCGTCGCTGGACCAGACGCTGCTCGCCTCCTCCCGCGACGTGAGCTGCTGACCTTCCGCCCTGAACTGGCCACCTTGTGCGCGTGCGGGGCCGGGTGCCGGGGGTCGTGACGGTTTGGGCCGGTTAGAGCGGACTCTCATTTGGTCGCCTACTGGTGACCTGGCGTTTCCGTTCGA
>NZ_VTHK01000048.1 GCF_009765355.1 Amycolatopsis anabasis
CGATCATCGCAGCACGACGACCACCACCCGACAGCGGACCTGACTAGTTACCCGGCCGGAACACTCACGACCCCCAGCACCCGGTTCCCTTGCGCGTACCCGGCGCCGAGCCGCGGTGTCTTGCGGTGCACGAAAAAGCGCGATGCCCCCGCGGGAGGCAGGGGCATCGCGCTGCGCGGTCCGGGTGGCCGGACCGCCGGGTCAGGAGTCGGAGCTGCTGTCGTCGCTGGAGTCGGTCGACTTGGCCTCGGACTTCTTCGGGGCCCGGCCGTTGCGGGCGCGCCGCGGCTGGCGCGGAGCCGGGGGCGGCGGGGCGATCTGCTGCGGGGCCGGGCCGCCGCCGAGCATCAGCTCCGCGAAGGTCGCCATGGCCTCGTCCAGCTGGCCGCCGATGCGCCGTTCGGACTCCTCGTTGCTCTTCTTCACCAGCGAGGTCACCGCGTCGGTGTCCGGACGGGCGGACACCGTGCCCTCCACCTTGGACAGACCGCTCTTGAGCGAGCCGTCCAGGTCGCCGAGCTGCGCGGTGAAGGCGTCCTCCACCTTGTCCAGCCGGCTCGCGAGGTCGTCCAGGCGGCCGGTGACCTTCTCCAGCCGGTCGCCGAGGTTGTCCAGCCGGTCGGAGGCGTCCACCATCTCGCCGGTCTCGGTCAGCGCGACCTTCAGCGCCTCGGTGTTCGCGCTGATCTGGTCCTTGGTCGTCGTCTCGAGGGCGTCGACGCGGGCCTTCACGTCGGCGTCGGTCGAGTCGATGCGCTCGCGCAACGCGCTTTCCGCGGCCTCGATGCGCTCCCGGACCGGGCCGGGCAGGGCGTCGATCTTGCTGTCCTGCTTGTCCAGGTGGCCGTTCAGCTCGTCGAGGCGCCGGTGGATGTTCTGCAGCTTGTCCTCGAGGCCGTCCATCCGGCCGGCGACGCCCTCGAACCGCGCGCCGACGCCGTCGAGGCGGCCGTCGAGCTGCGCGAACGGCTTGGCGAGCTTGTCGACGATGCTCTCCACCGAGCGGGCCAGTTCGGCGATGGCGTTGTCCTGCGCCTCGAGCCGGGTCATGGCCTCGTCGAGGCGCTCGGCCAGGACGCCGACCTCGGTGCGATCGGGCAGCTCGGACAGCCGCTTCCGTACCGCGCCGAGCGAGTCGACCGGCGCCAGGCGCGCGTAGATGTCGTCGAGGGCGTCGAAGATCTGCTGCTGCTCGCTCTCTCGGACTTCGGCCGCGCGCACCAGCATGTTGCGCATCCGGTCGAAGGACGGGGCGGCAATGTGGTTGTCAGTGGTCACTGCGGTGTCCTTCGTCGGCGGGGAAAAGGAAGGGACGTGAGACCGAAGCTTAGCTTTTGCGGAATTGCTGTGAGTACGGCCCCCGGCAAGGTGGGAATGCCGTGGTCAACTCCGATGGCCGATTGATGACAAGATCGTCAAAGCTGAGGGTTAAGTCAAGCGTGAGAGTTGTGGCTGTCGCGCCGCGTGTAGGTGAAAGTGGCTCGGTACCGTTGGTACATGTCGTTTGAAGCCGCAGCCCCCACCCTGGAAACGATTCGACGTGCGCCGAAGGTTCTGCTGCACGACCACCTGGACGGTGGCCTGCGGCCGGGAACGGTCGCCGAGTTGGCCGAGGCGCACGGGTACCGCGATCTGCCCACCACCGACCCGGTTGAGCTGGGCCGATGGTTCCGCGACGCCGCCGATTCCGGTTCGCTGGAGTCGTACCTGGAGACGTTCGCGCACACCTGCGGCGTCATGCAGACCGAGGACGCGCTGGTCCGGGTCGCCGCCGAATGCGCGGAGGACCTGGCTGCGGACGGTGTTGTCTACGCCGAAGTTCGTTACGCTCCGGAGCTTTTCGTCGAGCAGGGCCTGTCGCTCGACGCGGTCGTGCGGGCCGTTCAAGCCGGGTTTGCGGAGGGTGAGCGTCGCGCGGCCGAACACGGCAATGTCATCCGAATGGGTACTTTGCTGTGTGCGATGCGTCAGCACGCTCGCGCTCAGGAAATCGCCGAGCTCACCGTGCGTTACCGGGACGAGGGCGTGGTCGGGTTCGACATCGCCGGACCGGAGGCCGGATTCCCGCCCACCCGCAATCTGGACGCATTCGAATACATGCGGACCAATAACGCGCATTTCACCATTCACGCGGGCGAGGCGTTCGGATTGGCGTCTATCTGGGAAGCCATCCAGCATTGCGGCGCCGAACGGCTCGGCCACGGCGTGCGGATCACCGATGACATCGACACCTCCTCCGGTGCGGTGAAAATGGGCCGCCTCGCGCGGTATGTCCGGGACCGCCGGATTCCGCTGGAGATCTGCCCGTCCTCGAACGTCCAGACCGGGGCGGCCCGCTCGATCGCCGAGCACCCGATCGGGTTGTTGTCGCGACTGCGCTTCCGGGTGACGGTGAACACGGACAACCGGTTGATGAGCGGCTGCACCATGTCCAGCGAGTTCGCCGCGCTCGTGGACGCGTTCGGCTTCGGCTGGGCGGATCTGCAGTGGTTCACGATCAACGCGATGAAATCCGCGTTCATCGATTTCGACCAGCGACTCGACTTGATCAACAAAGTGATCAAACCCGGCTACGCCGCGCTTCTCTAATCCTGGGCTCTTCTCGGAAAGTGCCGCCACTTTCGGCTCGTACCAGGCCGAAAGTGGCGGCACTTTCCGTCTTGACGGTACTTAGCGTAGGCAACTAAGGTTCAGTATGTAGGACGGACTTCTTACATACTGGGATGGCGTGCATGGTTCAGGTCGCGGAGCGGAACACGGCGAGCAAGCGCCGGTGGCTGATCCTCGCGCTCGGCCTCGCCGCGCAGACCGCGAGCTGCTCGTTCCTGTACGGCATCCCGTTCCTGGTGCCCGCCATGCGGGATGCCGAAGGGCTGACCCTGGCGCAGGCGGGCACCGTGGTCGCCGCGCCGAGCATCGGCCTGCTGCTCACCCTGATCGCCTGGGGCGCCGCGGCGGACCGGTACGGCGAGCGGCTGATCATGGCGCTGGGTCTCGGGGTCTCCGGGCTGCTGCTGGCCTACGCGAGCCTCGGCACGCATTCCCTCGGCTCGCTGTTCGCGCTGTTCGCCCTCGCCGGGGCGACCACGGCGAGCGTGAACGCCGCCAGCGGCCGCGTGGTGATGGGCTGGTTCTCGGTGTCCGAACGCGGTGTCGCCATGGGGATCCGGCAGACCGCGCAGCCGCTCGGCGTCGGGGTCGCCGCGCTCGGCCTGCCGCCGCTGGCCGAGCACTTCGGTTTCCGCGGCGCCCTGCTGCTGCCCGCGGGCCTCGCGGTGCTGGTGGCGCTGCTGGTCGCGTGGCTGGTGGTCGACCCGCCCCGCCCGGAAAAGTCCGATATGGCAGGGAAAGCGGAGAAACCGCCATCCCCGTATCGCGGGCCCACCTTGTGGCGGCTGCACGGCGCGAGCGCGCTGCTGGTCGTGCCGCAGTTCGCGGTGTCCGCGTTCGCGCCGGTCTACCTGGTCACCGTGCAGCACTGGAGCGCCCCGGCCGCGGGCTGGTTCCTGGCGGCGGTGCAGGCGCTCGGCGCCCTCGGCCGCCTCGCGTCCGGTTACTGGTCCGATCGGGTGGGCAGCCGCCTGCGGCCGATGCGGCAACTCGCGGTCGCCAGCGCCGCGGCGATGCTGCTGGTGGCCCTCGGCGACGCGAGCTGGCCGTGGCTGGTCGCCCTCGCGCTCGTCCTCGCCGCGGTGATCACCGTGAGCGACAACGGATTGGGCTTCACCGCGTCCGCCGAATTCGCCGGACTGTCCTGGGCGGGCCGGGCGATGGGCACGCAGAACACCGCGCAGAACCTCGCGGCCGCGGCGACCCCGCCGCTGCTGGGCCTGGTGATCGGCGATTCGCGGTACGCGCTGGCGTATTGCGTGGCCGCGGTGTTCCCGCTGTGCGCGATCGGACTGGTGCCGGTCCGGGCCGAACTCAGCCGTGCTCGTCGTAGAAATCCGGCGGCGTGACCGTGCCGGACAGCCAGTCCGAGCGCAGGATCGCGTAGCCGACCGTGTCGTGCAGCGTGCCGTCCCCGCCCGGCCAGGCCTGGCGGTAGTGCGCCTCTTTCGCGTACCCGCAGCGGCGGAAGACCCGCCGCATACCGCGGTTGTCCCGGCGCGTCGTGCCCTCGATCCGGTTGACCGCGGGGAACTCGGTGAACAGGTACCGCGTCAGCCATCCGACCGCGTGCGTGCCGATGCCCCGGCCGCGCCACGCGGCGCCGATCCGGAGGTCGAACAGCGGCGTGCCGTCGTCCAGATCGAACATCCGGACCACGCCCGCGCGCGTGCCGTCGGCGACGATCCAGAAGGTCCGCGCCGAGCCGCCGTCGTAGTACCCGTCGGCGACCCACCGGGCGACCGCGCGCTTGTCGACCACCGGCGCCGAATGGAACGGCCACACCTCACCGGCGAGGAAGTCGGCCAGCGGCTCCGCCTCGGAGGGCGCGAACCGCCGGTACCCCAGGTCCACCTCAGTGCGTGCGGAAGCGGTTCTCCAAGGACTCGACGAGCTTGCGCCAGGCGGCCTGTTCGGTGTCGAACGGGGCGCTCGGCGCGAGCCGGGTCGGGTCCGGCCGCAGCACGAACGAGACCAGCCAGCCCAGGCTCTCCGAGGTGGACAGCGCGGTCGCCACGCTGTCGTCGCCCGCCCAGTCGGCCGCGTCGGTGACCAGTTCGACGGCCAGCTCCAGCTGGGTCGGGTCGATCGAATCGATCCCCTCGGCGAGGTCCTCGTCCAGCCCGGCGAGCACGTAGGTGTTCTCGGTGTCGACGTCGATCTCGAGCTCGCCCGCGGTGGCCTTCGCCAGCACCTCGTCCCAAGTGGACACTTCGGCCAGATCGGTGTCGGCGAACTCCTTGCCGTCGGCCAGCGCCCGGGCGAGCGCCTTCTCCGAGGAGAACACGTCGATCTCGCCGTCGGAACCGAGGAAGATCGGTTCGTCGTCGAGGTAGCAGCGCAACGTGAAGTACTCGTTGTCCCCGGTGATGATCTTGATCGGGTCGATGCCGACCTCGGCCCAGAAACCGACCGGGCCGTCCTCCTCTTCGGCATCGGAGTCGGCCGCGGTGTCGGCGTCCTCGACGGTGTCCAGGTCGTCGTCCTCGGCGTCGACGCCCGCCTCGGCCTCCGCGGACTCCTCGTGGAACGCGGCGAGCTCCTCGGCGGTCTGCTCCAGCACCGCGGCGTCCACGTCCGGCACGGTCACCAGGCCGTCGATGGCGTCCAGCACGGTGTCCCACTTCTCGGACACCGCCTCGGACAGGTCGGTCCACAGCCGCTCGCCCTCGCGGCCGGTGAACGGCAGGCGCCCCTGCTCGAGCAGCGAGAAGCCCTCGCACGCGTCGAGCACCTCGTGCACCTCGTCCAGCTCGCACACGTCGGCCAGCGAACGCACGATGCCGACGATCTCGGCCAGCTCGCCGATCGTCCAGGAGTCCGGCTCCTCGGCGACCAGCTCGGGCACGCCGACCAGGTCGTAGGAGTGGTCGTCGTCCGGGATCAGCTCCGGCACGTTCAGCGCGGGCACCACGCTCCACGCCGGGTGGTCGATGAGGTCGTGCTGCTCCGCGGTGCGGACGAACGCCGCCAGGTGCGCGGCGTCCGGGAAGGCGTAGAGGTCCTCCTCGTCGCCGAGGAACGCCTCCCACTCCTCGCCGTCCTCGCGCCAGCGCGGCGCCCACAGGGTCACCAGATCGCCCTGTGGCAGCCCGAGCTCGATCGGGATGATGTCCTGTGCCATTCCAGCCCTCCGGATAACCACCTGTGTACGCGCCCGACCCTGACATGTTCCCCTGTCGGTGCGCGGTACCGCGCAGCCTACGGGTTTTCGCCCTCGATGTGGCGATCGGCCCTGGCGACCTGCAGCGGTGTTCGAGCCGGGATGGCACGATCTAGGGCAAGATGAGCCTCCCAGACGCACTCCCCGCAGGTCCAGACTCCGCCGACCCCGATGCGCTGTTCGACGCGTTCTCCGGCTGGGCCGCAGGTCGCGGGCTCGAGCTGTACCCCGCGCAGGAGGAGGCGCTGATCGAGGTCGTCTCCGGGGCGAACGTGATCCTGTCCACCCCGACCGGGTCGGGGAAGAGCCTGGTCGCGGTGGGCGCGCACTTCACCGCGCTGGCCCAGGGGCGGCGCAGCTACTACACCGCGCCGATCAAGGCGCTGGTCTCGGAGAAGTTCTTCGCCCTGATCGAGGTCTTCGGCGCGGACAACGTCGGCATGATGACCGGCGACTCCAGCGTCAACGCGGACGCGCCGATCATCTGCTGCACCGCGGAGATCCTGGCGAACATCGCGTTGCGCTTCGGCGCCTCGGCCGAGGTCGGGCAGGTGGTGGCCGACGAGTTCCACTTCTACTCCGAGCCGGACCGCGGCTGGGCGTGGCAAGTTCCGTTGCTCGAACTGCCCCAGGCGCAATTCGTGCTGATGTCGGCGACGCTGGGCGACGTGTCCTTCTTCGAGAAGGACCTCACGCGGCGCACCGGGCGGCCGACCGCCGTGGTCACCTCGGCCGAGCGGCCGGTCCCGCTGACCTACCGCTACGCGCTCACGCCGCTGCACGAGACCATGAGCGAGCTGCTGCACGGCGGCCAGGCGCCGGTCTACGTGGTGCACTTCTCGCAGGCCGCCGCGGTGGAACGGGCGCAGGCGCTGATGAGCATCAACGTCACCACCCGCGCGGAGAAGGACGCGATCGCGGAAATGATCGGCGACTTCCGGTTCGCCGCGGGGTTCGGGCGGACGCTGTCGCGACTCGTCCGGCACGGGATCGGTGTGCACCACGCGGGCATGTTGCCGAAGTACCGGCGGCTTGTCGAGCAGCTCGCGCAGGCCGGGCTGCTCAAGGTGATCTGCGGGACCGACACCCTGGGCGTGGGCATCAACGTGCCGATCCGGACCGTGGTCTTCTCCGCGCTGACCAAGTACGACGGCGTGCGCCAGCGGCACCTCAAGGCGCGCGAGTTCCACCAGATCGCCGGGCGGGCCGGCCGGGCGGGGTTCGACACCGACGGGTACGTCGTGGTCGAGGCGCCGGACCACGTGATCGAGAACGCCAAGGCGCTGGAGAAGGCGGGCGACGACCCGAAGAAGAAGCGCAAGATCGTGCGGAAGAAGGCGCCCGAGGGGTTCGTCAACTGGACCGAGTCCACCTTCGACCGGCTGGTGGCCGCCGATCCGGAGCCGCTCACCTCCAGCTTCCACGTGAGCCATTCGATGCTGCTCAACGTGGTGGCCCGGCCGGGGAACTTCTTCGAGCACATGCGGCATCTGCTGGAGGACAACCACGAGGACCGGCCGGCGCAGCGCAAGCACATCCTGCGCGCGATCGCGATCTACCGCGCGCTGCTCGCGGCGGGGGTGGTGGAGCGGCTGGACGCGCCGGACGAGCAGGGGCGGATCGTCCGGCTGACCGTCGACCTGCAGTTCGACTTCGCACTGAACCAGCCGCTGTCGCCGTTCGCGCTGGCCGCGATCGAACTGCTCGACACCGGTTCGCCGAGCTATCCGCTGGACGTGGTGTCCATTGTAGAATCCACAGTGGAGGATCCGCGGCCGGTGCTGTCGCAGCAGAAGTTCAAGGCCCGCGGGGAAGCGGTCTCCGCGATGAAGGCCGAGGGCATCGAGTACGACGAGCGGATGGAGCTGCTGGAGGACATCACCCATCCCAAGCCGCTGGAGGAGCTGCTGCAGGCGGCGTACGCGACCTACCGGCAGGGGCATCCGTGGGTCGCCGACTACCAGCTTTCGCCGAAGTCCGTGGTGCGCGACATGTACGAGCGCGCGATGAACTTCGTGGAGTACATCGGTTTCTACTCGCTCGCGCGGTCCGAGGGGCTCGTCCTGCGGTACCTGGCCGACGTCTACGACGCGTTGCGGCACACCGTGCCGGACGAGGCGAAGACCGAACCGTTGCAGGACCTCATCGAATGGCTCGGCGAACTGGTGCGGCAGGTGGACTCCAGCCTGCTCGACGAATGGGAAGCGTTGCGGCATCCGGAAGAGCACGAGGGGGAGGTGCGCCCGGCCCTGCCGGAGGGCCCGCCCCCGGTCACCCGGAACGAGCGCGCGTTCCGGGTCCTGGTGCGCAACCAGCTCTTCCGCCGGGTCGAGCTGGCCGCGCGCCGGGCCTACGTCGAACTCGGCGAGCTGGACGCGGCGTCCGGCTGGGACGACGTCGAATGGGAGAACGCGCTGGAGGAGTACTTCGAGCAGCACGACTCGATCGGCATCGGCCCGGACGCCCGCGGCCCGGCGCTGCTGATCATCGAGCAGGAGCCGGCGATCTGGCGGGTGCGCCAGATCTTCGACGATCCGGCGGGCGACCACGACTGGGGCATCAGCGCCGAGGTCGACCTGGCGGCCTCGGACGAGGCGGGCGCCGCGGTGCTCCGGGTGACCCGCGTCGACCAGCTCTGAGCGTGCGATCATCGGATTGAATTCTCGCCTCGACGGGCGGAATAACGGTCAGGGCAGTAACGTCAGCGCCTTGACGTGACGGGGCCGGACCACTGTGAAGTGCCGCAGGTCGAGGGTGGCCACTTCGGCGACGTTCAGCCGTTCCGCCACGGCGATCACCGACGCGTCACTCGTGCCGAGGGGCAAGTCGGCGTACTGGTCGACCAGATCGGCAACGCGATCGTAGTCCGCGTTGGTCAAGTCGACTGGCACGAAGTCGCCCGCTGCGAGCGAGCGGAGAAAGCCCGCCTCAGTCCGGGCTCCGGCGTACTTGGCGAGCATGAAGCCGACTTCGCCCAGGATAGGCGCGGGAACGAGGATCGGCCGATTGGCCAGGTGCAGGCCGGTGAACAGTTCGATGCACCGGTGGTAATCGGGGTCCTTGGTGAAGGCAGCGGCGACCAGGGGCCCCGTGTCGCAGATGATCACGTCTACCGGCCGAAGCCTTCTTGTAGCAGTTCTTCACTGCGTGCGCCGTAGGCCGTGCCGTCGCCCTCGGCGCTGCCGAACCACGTCGGCGGCCAAGGACGCTCGGCGGCCGGGCGGAGATGCTTGCGCACGTCAGCCAGGACTTGTGGCACCTGGTCTTCCGGAAGCTCTTCGACCAGGCGCAGCAACTCGTCACGCTCAGCGCTCATGCTCGTCAGTCTACGACCAAACGGCAGGCCGCGAGAGCCGATGGAAGTCGGCATGCCGCATGACCGGATCCTCCGATGCGTCACAACCGTTGACTCGTGCTAGGCGGCTTGGGCGTTGGGGGTGGTGGCGGCGAGGCGGGTGAGGAATTCGGCGTTCGACTTGGTTTGGCGGAGGCTGGTGAGGAGCTGGTCGGTCGGGTCGTCGCGGGTGGACAGGGCGCGGCGGAGGCGTTGCACCAGGGCGAGTTCTTCCGGGGCGAGCAGGAGTTCCTCCTTGCGGGTGCTCGACGGGCTGAGGTCGACCGCGGGGAAGACGCGGCGTTCGGCGAGGCGGCGGTCCAGTTTGAGCTCGGCGTTGCCGGTGCTCTTGAGTTCCTCGAAGAACACGGTGTCGCCGAGCGAACCGTTCTCCACCATCGCGGTCGCGACGATCGTCAGGGAACCGCCGTGCTCGACGTTGCGGGCGGCGCCGAGGAACCGCTTCAGCGGGTGCAGCGCGGCCGCGTCGACCCCGCCGGACAGGATCCGGCTGGACGATTTGGCGGCCAGGTTGTAGGCCCGGCCGAGCCGGGTGATCGAATCGAACAGCAGCACGACGTCCCGGCCGGTTTCCACCAGCCGTTTCGCGCGTTCGGCGGCCAGTTCGGCCACCGCGGTGTGCTCGGCGGGCGGGCGGTCGAAGGTGGAGGCGATCACCTCGCCGCAGGTCGTGCGCCGCATGTCGGTGACCTCCTCGGGGCGCTCGTCGACCAGCACGACCATCAGGTGGCACTCCGGGTGGTTCGCGCTGACACCCTGCGCGATGGCTTGCAGCACCGAAGTTTTCCCGGCCTTCGGCGGGGAGACGACGAGCGCGCGCTGGCCCTTGCCGATCGGCATCACCAGGTCGATCACGCGGGTGGTGAGCGCGTGCGGGCCGGTTTCCAGCCGGAGCCGTTCGCGGGGGTGCAGCGGGGTGAGCCGGGCGAATTCGGGGCGGTCCGCCGCGGTGGCCGGGTCGGTGCCGTTCACCGTTTCGACCCGGCTCAGCGCGGGGTTCTTCTTGCCGTCACGCGGTTCCAGCGGACCGGCGAGGTGGTCGCCGGGGCGCAGCCGGTGCTTGCGCACCAGGGAAATCGGGACGAACGCGTCGTCCGGGCCGGGCAGGTACCCGGCGGTGCGCAGGAACGCGTGGTTGTCACGGATGTCGAGGATTCCCTCGACGTGCGTAGGGTTATCCACAGTGGACATTCAGTTCTCCTTGACAGGTATGGGAATAGCCAATTCGGCACGGGAGTCGTGCCGGGCGTCGAGCGAAAACTCGCCAAGCGCTGGGAAGAAGCGGTGTGGCGGGGATGCTCCCCCCGGGGCGGCGGTGTGACCTCGCCGACATCCTCAGGGGACGACACGGTCAGTATACCGGGCCCGGCGGCGACTCGGCAACCACCGGGCACGCGCCACTGCTCCAGGCGTGGCTGGCCCGCATTACCCTGAGGTAATCTTCGCGATATGAGGACTCTCCGCTCGCGCATTACTGCTTGGCTGGGGCGCAAGTACATCGCGAGAAAGCAGAAAAAGGGCTTCGACCTGTCGAAGATGGCGTTCCTGCCGGACGCCGCGCTGATGCCGCTGAAGCGTGACGGGTTGGACCCGGTGCGTGAACTCGGCGACCTCCGGGAACGCGAACCGATCAGCAAGTTGCCGCTGCCGTTCGGGCTGAACGCCTGGCTGGTCAGCGGCTACGACGAGGCCAAGGCCGTGCTCGGTGCGGCGAAGGGGTTCAGCAACGATTTCACCAACCTGGTCGGCAATGCCGGGGTCACCGCCGACCAGAATCCCGGGGGCCTCGGTTTCGCCGATCCGCCGGACCACACGCGGCTGCGGAAGCTGCTGACTCCCGAATTCACCATGCGCCGCCTGAATCGGCTGACACCGCGAATTCACGAAATTGTCGCCGAACAGCTCGACAATATGGCCAAGGTGGACGGTCCGGTCGACCTCATGGAGTCGTTCGCGCTGCCGATCCCCTCGCTGGTGATCTGCGAACTGCTCGGGGTGCCCTACGAGGACCGGGCCGACTTCCAGCGGCTGGCCGCGTCGCGGTTCGACCTGTTCGCCGGGGCGGGCGCGTCGCTCGGCGCGATGTCGGAGTCGCTGGAGTACCTGCTCGGCGTGGTGAAGAAGCAACGCGAGTCCCCGGGCGACGGGCTGCTCGGCATGATCATCAAGGAGCACGGCGACGAGATCGGCGACCGCGAACTCGCCGGGCTGGCCGACGGGGTGCTCACCGGTGGCTTCGAGACCACCGCGAGCATGCTGGCGCTGGGCGCGATCGTGCTGCTGCGGGATCCGGAGAGTTTCCGGCTCATCCACGACGACGATGACGCGATCAACGACTTCGTCGAGGAACTGCTGCGGTACCTCACGGTGGTCCAGCTCGCGTTCCCGCGGTTCGCCAAGGAGGACACCGAGATCGCCGGGGTCAAGATAGCCGAGGGCGACATCGTGCTGGTCTCACTGAGCGGGGCGAACCGCGACGCGGCCCTCGGCGAGGACGTGGAACGGTTCGACCGGAACCGCAAGTCCACTTCGCACCTGGCCTTCGGCTGGGGCATCCACCGGTGCGTCGGCGCGGAACTGGGCCGGATGGAACTGCGCGCGGCCTATCCGGCGCTGGTGCGGCGGTTCCCCGAGATGCGGCTCGCGGTCGCGCCGGAGGAGCTGTCCTTCCGGAAGGTCTCGATCGTCTACGGCGTCGACACGCTCCCGGTGCTCGTCAAGTAGCCCCTACTTGCGGATCACCACGGTCGAGGCGACCTTGTCGTGCAGGCACTGGTGCAGCGGCCGGTCCCAGAGCAGCCAGAGCACGTCGACGAGGCCGCCGAACGGGACCAGCCCGATCAGGAACTGGAACACGTACCGCCACAGCGACATGCCGAACGACGGCCAGTTCCGCCCGTCGGCGGTGCGCACCACCCGGATCCCGACCGCGAGCTTGCCCGGGGTCGCACCGCGCTGCCAGAGGAAGAACGGTTCGTAGAGGATCAGCCAGGCGAACGCGAGCACGCCGAAGACGACCATGATCGTGATGGCGACCGGACCGGGATCGTGCCGGTCGCCGTCGATCGCGTACCCGAGGCCGAACCCGATCCCGCCCACGACGAACGCCCCGACGGTCAAGATGATGGCGTCGAGAACCCGGGCGCCGAGTCGTCGCCCGGCGCCGGAGAGCACCCGGACCGCCCGCGTGCCGTCGTCGTAGGCCTGGTTCAGCGGGGTCTCCGGCGGCAGGAAGGCCGGCCCGCCCGGGGCCATCCCGCCGCCGAAGTAGGACTGCCGCGGCGGGCCGTACGGTTGGTTCGGGTCCTCGGGGTAGTTCGGCAGCGTCATGGCCTCGGCCATTCTCTCGGCGGTGTTCGTTGGCCGAGAGAATGGCACAAAAGGCGTGAATCCGCCGGGCTTACTTCTCGGTCAGCGAGAGGGCCTGCCCGGGGCAGATGTGCACCGCCTCGCGCGCCCGTTCCAGTTGTTCGCCCTCCACGTGGTCGACGAGCAGGCGGACCGTGCCGTCCTCCTCGTCCTGATCGAAGATCGCGGAGTCGGTGAACACGCACTGACCCGCGCCGACGCACCGGTCGGTATCGGTGACTATTCGCATAACACTTCCTTACCAGGTGACCGGCAGTTCGTGCAGGCCGTAGATGGTGGAGTCGTCCTTGAACGGCAGTTCGGCGACCGGCTTCGCGACCCGGAGGCCCGGAATCCGGCGGAACAGCGTGTCGAAGACGATCTGCAGTTCCATCCGCGCCAGGTTCTGGCCGAGGCACTGATGCGCGCCGAAGCCGAACGCCACGTGGTGGCGGGCGCCGCGCTCGATGTCGAGGGTGTCCGGGTCGTCGAACACCGACGGGTCGCGGTTGGCCGCGTTGCCCAGGCCCAGCACGCCTTCCCCGGCGCGGATGAGCACCCCGCCGATCTCGACGTCCTCGACCGCGACGCGCGAGGTGGCGACCTCGGCGATGGTGAAGTACCGCAGCAACTCCTCGACCGCGCTCAGCGTCTTGCCCGGATCCGCCTTGATCGCGGCGAGCTGGTCCGGATTCTCCAGCAGGGCCACCGTGCCCAGCGAGATCATGTTCGCGGTGGTCTCGTGCCCGGCGATCAGCAGCAGGAACGCCAGGCCGACCAGCCCGTCGTGATCGGTGGTGCCCTCTTCGCGCTGCTTGAGAATCTGCCGCCCGAGCAGGTCGTCGCCCGGATCGGCCTCCTTGGCCGTGACCAGTTTGTCCAAATAGGACTGGAGATCGTCGACCGCGGTCCGCCGCGCCTCGGGTTCGGCGGTCCGGGTGAGCATCAGTTTGCTGCGCTGCTGGAAGAAGTCGTGATCGGAGTAGGGGACGCCGAGCAGTTCGCAGATGACCAGGGACGGCACCGGCAGGGACAGCGCGCGCACCAGGTCGGCGGGTTTGGGCCCGGCCAGCAGGGCGTCGACGTGCTCGTCGACGATCTCCTGGATCCGCGGCTGCAGGGCCTGCATCCGGCGGACGGTGAACTCGCCGACCACCGCGCGCCGGGCGGGGCCGTGGTCCGGCGGATCCATCCCGATCAGCGACGGCTTGAAGTCGTCCTTGCGGCGCTGCAGCGGCGCCAGCAGGGGGAATCCGGGCTTGCGCCGGTCCGAGCTGAACCGCGGGTCGGTGAGCAGCGCGCGCACGTCCTCGTGCCGGGTGAGCACCCAGGCGCTCGCGCCGGTGGGCAGCGTGACGCGGGAGATCGGCGCCTCTTCCCGCAACTCCCGGTACTCCGGCGGCGGGTCGAACGGGCAGGTCCTGGCCATCGGGAACGTGGCGTCAGGGTGCGGAACGACAGTGGTCACGGCTGAATCCCCAATCCGGACAAACAGTATGTGGAGGTTTTTGTTCCGGTTATAGCCACCACGGTACTTAAGTGGAAGGATTCCGTCCACGTGCAATCGAGTGATCAAGGGCGGCTTGAGGGATTCGTGCGAGAATCTCCCCGCCCCACGGAGAGGAAGGCGAGCGCATGACCGCGGATCCGGAGTTGCGCGAGGGCAGGCCGCCCCTGCGGGCCGACGCGCGCCGCAACCGCGACCAGATCCTGCAGGCGGCGCGCAAACTCTTCGGCGAACGCGGTCCCGAGGCGCCGATGGAGGAGATCGCCAAGGCCGCCGGGGTGGGTGTGGGCACCCTCTACCGCCGGTTCCCCGACCGCGAAGCGCTGATCCGGGCGGTGGCGGAGGACGCCTTCGGCTTCCTCAACGAGGCGGCGCACCTGGCGAAGCGGGAGGAATCGTCCGGCTGGGACGCGCTGGTCCGGTTGCTCTCGCAGACCAAACGGCTGCAGGTGAGCGTGCAGCTGGCCATGCTGTCCGCCCGCGCGCAGGCGATCCTGCGCGACGATCCGGAGATCAACCGGCTCCGGCTGGATCTGCTGGACGTCCTGGACGAGCTGGTGCGGGCGGCGCAGGCGGAAGGCTCCATGCGCGAGGACGTGGGCACCGGGGACGTGGCGATCCTGGCTTCGTCCTTGCTGCTGCGCAAACCGCAGGACGCCTCCGAGGAGTTCGTGCGCCTGGCCCCGGAACGCTGCCTGGTGCTCATGCTCGACGGGCTGCGCGCCCGCCCGGGCAGTCCGCTTCCGGGGCGGGCGCTGACCAGCGACGACCTCTTCCAGTCGCGCCGGAAGCCCTGAGGTCGTGAGTGGCTGGGCCGGTGCTAACCGGCCTGTTCATTCACGACCCCGGCACTCGGTGCCCTGAGCGCTAGACCCCGAGCGGGTGCCAGACGGTCTTCGGCTCGAGGTGCCGGCGCAGGCGGGAGAGGTCCGGGCGCCGGGTCCAGTCCGGTTCGTCGTCGGGCACCGCCAGCACGCGTTTCACCGTGTTCGCGGCCTCCCGGGCCAGCTCCGCGCGGGCCTCGAGCTCGGCGCCGGTCGGGTCGAGCGCGTCGACGTCGCCGTGCGCCGCCAGCCACGGGCCCAGTTCGGTGGCCCGCCCGGTGAGCACGTTGACCACGCCGCCGGGCACGTCGGAGGTGGCCAGCACCTCGGACAGGGTGATCGCGGGCAACGGCCGATCGGCGCTGCTGACCACCACGGCCGTGCTGCCGGTGGCCAGCACCGGGGCGAGCACGCTCACCAGCCCGAGCAGCGAGGACCGCTGCGGCGCGAGGATCGCCACCACCCCGGTCGGCTCCGGCACGGTGAACGAGAAGTACGGCCCGGCCACCGGATTGGCCGCGCCGAGCACGCTCGCGAGCTTGTCGGTCCAGCCCGCGTACCAGACCCAGCGATCGATCGATGTGTCCACAAGGGACTGTGCCTTCTTCGCCGGAACCCCTTCCGAGGCGGCCACTTCGGCGGCGAACTGCTCGCGGCGGCCCTCCAGCATCTCGGCGACCCGGTAGAGCACCTGCCCCCGGTTGTACGCGGTGGCGCCCGCCCAGCCGCCGAACGCCTTGCGCGCGGCGACCACCGCGTCCCGGACGTCCTTGCGGGAGGCGTGCGCCGCGTTGGCCAGGAACTTCCCCTTGGCGTCGGTGACCGGGTACACCCGCCCGGATTCCGAACGCGGGAACTTGCCGCCGACGTAGAGCTTGTAGGTCTTGGCGACCGAAAGCCTTGTGTTCTCAGGCATCGAGGTAGGCCTCCAGCCCGGTCCGGCCGCCCTCGCGGCCGAATCCCGATTCGCGGTAGCCGCCGAAGGGGGCCGCCGGGTCGAAACGATTGAAGGTGTTGGCCCAGACCACGCCGGCGCGCAGCTGGTTCGCCATCCACAGGATCCGGGAGCCCTTCTCGGTCCAGATCCCGGCGGACAGCCCGTACGGCGTGTTGTTCGCCTTGGTCACCGCCTCGGCCGGGGTGCGGAAGGTGAGGACCGACAGGACGGGCCCGAAGATCTCCTCCCGGGCGATCCGCATCGACTGCTCCACGTGCGAGAACACCGTGGGGGCGAAGAAGAAACCGCGATCGGGCACCGGGCACGGGCTGGTCCAGCGCTGGGCGCCCTCGCTGTCCCCGGACTCGACCAGCTCGCGGATCTTGGTGAGCTGCTCCTGGGAGTTGATCGCGCCGATGTCGGTGTTCTTGTCCAGCGGGTCGCCGATCCGCATGGTGGACACCCGGTACCGCAGCTTCTCCAGGAGTTCGTCCACAATGGATTCCTGAGCGAGCAGGCGCGAACCGGCGCAGCAGACGTGGCCCTGGTTGAAGAAGATGCCGTTCACGATGCCTTCGACGGCCTGGTCCAGGGCAGCGTCGGAGAACACCACGTTCGCCGCCTTGCCGCCCAGTTCCAGGGTCAGCCGCTTGCGCGTCCCGGCCACCTGCCGCTGGATCAGCTTGCCCACCTCGGAGGACCCGGTGAACGCGATCTTGTCGATGTCGGCGTGCTCCACGATCTCGCGGCCGATGTCGCCCGCGCCGGGCAGGATGTTCACCACCCCCGGGGGAAGTTCGGCCTGCTGGCAGATCTCGGCGAAGACCAGCGCGGTCAGCGGGGTGGTCTCCGCGGGTTTGAGCACCACGGTGTTGCCGGTGGCCAGCGCGGGCGCGATCTTCCAGGCCAGCATCAGCAGCGGGAAGTTCCACGGGATGATCTGGCCGGCCACGCCGAGCGGTTTCGGATCCGGGCCGAGGCCCGCGTAGTCCAGTTTGTCCGCCCAGCCCGCGTGGTAGAAGAAGTGCGCGGCCGCGGTGGGCACGTCCGAGTCGCGGGATTCCTTGATCGGCTTGCCGTTGTCCAGGCTCTCCAGCACGGCCAGCTCGCGCGAGCGCTCCTGGATCAGCCGGGCGATCCGGAACAGGTACTTGGCGCGTTCGGCGCCCGGCATCGGTCCCCACACGCGGCTGTAGGCGCGGCGCGCGGCCTTGACCGCGGTGTCCACATCGGACGGTGACGCGGTGCCGACCTCGGCCAGCACCTCCTCGGTGGCCGGGTTGATCGATTTGAGCGGTTCGCCGTTGCCGTCGGTGAACTCACCGTTCACGAACGGCCGGTAACTCGGCTTGAGATTCGCGATGTCCCGCGATTCCGGGGCGGGCGCGTATTCCCAGACACTCATCTAGTCCACCGTGACGTAATCGGGGCCGCTGTAGTGGCCGTCGAGCTGGGTGCGGCGCTGCAGCAGCAGGTCGTTGAGCAGGCTGGAGGCGCCGAAGCGGAACAGCTTCGGCGTCAGCCACTGCTCCCCGGCGACCTCGTGCACCGCGACGAGGTAGCGGATCGCGTCCTTGGTGGCGCGGATCCCGCCCGCGGGCTTCACCCCGCGCAGCTCGCCGGTGGCGGCGTGCCAGTCGTGCACGGCCTGCAGCATCACGTGGGTGACCGGCAGCGTCGCGGCGGGCGACACCTTGCCGGTGGAGGTCTTGATGAAGTCGCCGCCCGCGAGCAGCGCGAGCCAGGAGGCCCGGCGCACGTTGTCGTAGGTGGCCAGCTCGCCGGTCTCCAGGATCACCTTGAGGTGCGCGGGCCCGCAGGCCGCCTTGATCGCCTGGATCTCCTCGAACACCCGCCCGTAGCGGCCCTCCAGGAACGCGCCCCGGTCGATCACCATGTCCACCTCGGTGGCGCCCGCGTCGACGGCGAGTTTGACGTCGGCGAGCTTCACCTCCCGGCTGGACCGGCCGGACGGGAACGCGGTGGCCACGCTCGCCACCCCGATCCCGGTGCCGGTGAGCGCCTCGACCGCGGTGGCGACCAGGTCCGGGTACACGCAGACCGCGGCGACCGGCGGGGTGTCCGGGCGTTCCGGATCCGGGCGGCGCGCCTTGGCGGCCAGCGCGCGGACCTTGCCGTGGGTGTCGGCGCCCTCCAGGGTGGTCAGGTCGACCATGGAGATGGCGGTGTCGATCGCCCAGAGCTTGGCCGCCTTCTTGATGCTGCGGGTGGCCAGCCCGGCGGCGCGCTGTTCGACCCCGACCTGGTCCACGCCGGGCAACCCGTGCAGGAAGCGGCGCAGGCTCGCGTCGTCGCGGGTGGCGTCTGCCAACGCGGCGGGCAGCGGCGACGGGGTGGCCGTCGCCGTCGACGAAGCTGTCATACCGCCGAGTCTAGAGGGCGGCCTCGCTCAGCTTGGCCGTTCGATCTCCTTGGGGTTCTTCCTCGGCTTGCGGATGACTTCGACCGCGCCCCAGAACGCGAAGCCGTTGATCTTCACGACCGGCGCGTCCGGCGGGGGCGGCTGGGTCGGGCCCCGGTCGGTGGTGCTGAAGTCGCCCATGATCCCGATGCCGGTCACGTCCACCACGACGTCGTCCGGCACCACGATCTCGATGCCTCCCATGATCGCCACCGCGGTGATCGTGCTGCGCTTCTGGGCGAACCGGGCCTTGCGCAGATCGATGTCCACGCCGCCCCAGAACGCGAAGCTGTTGTGCTGCGGCGGCACCACCCAGTCGCCCTTGCGGACGGCCCCGGACATGACCGCGATCGAGGTCGTCGAGCCCGGGTTGCCGCCGATCCGGTTCTCCGGCGCCGCGACGGTCCGCGGCGCGGCGGGCTGCACGGCCGAGGCGACCGGCAGGTCCGCGACGATCGGCTCCAGCTCGGGCAGGGTTTTCGCCGCGTAGACGGCGTCCAGGCGCTCCTCGAGCTCGGCCATGGTGATGCGGCCTTCACCCATGGCGTCGTGCAGGATCTTCGCGAACCGCTCGCGGTCCGCGTCGGAGGCCCGCATCGGCGGGCGCTCGGGGGTCGCAGGCTGTTCGGTCACGGCGTGAGCCTAGCGGGATGGCGGCCGCTACGGTGATGCCTCATGGATGTGCTCGTCGTCGACCACCCGCTGGCCAAGGCCAGGTTGTCCACCATGCGGGACGCCCGCACCGACAATGCGGCGTTCCGGGCGGCGCTGCACGAGCTGACCGTGATGCTGATCTACGAGGCCACCCGGGAGGCGCCGGTGGCCGTCGAGCGCATCCACACCCCGGTCGCGCGCACCGACGGTTACCGGCTGGCGAACCCGCCGCTGCTGGTGCCGGTGCTGCGGGCCGGGCTGGGCATGGCCGACGAGGCGCACAAGCTGATCCCGGACGCGCGGATGGGGTTCGTCGGGCTGGCCCGCGACGAGGAGTCGCTGGAACCGGTGCCGTACATGGAGTCGCTGCCGGAGAGCCTGGCCGACCGGCCGGTGTTCGTCCTCGATCCGATGCTGGCCACCGGCGGCTCGATGGAGTACACGATCCGGCTGCTCACCGGGCGGGGCGCCACCGACGTCACCGCGATCTGCGCACTCGCGGCGCCGGAGGGAATCCGGCACCTGGAGGAGTCCGGGCTGCCGCTGCGCGTGGTCACCGCGAGCGTGGACGAGCGCCTCAACGATTCGGGCTTCATCGTCCCCGGCCTCGGCGACGCGGGCGACCGCCAGTACGGCGCCCGCTGAGGTGTCATGAGGGGACCCCTCCAGACAAATTTCGTCTGGAGGGGTCCCCTCATGACATGTGCTCGGCTACGCGGCGGGGTGGGAGCCCCGGGCGACGGTGATCTTGGGGCGTGGACGTTCCTTTGCTGATTTGTAGGCGGCTTTCAGCTCATCGATTACTCGCTGGGTGTCGGTGCGCAGCCGGGAGGGGAGTGTTTGGACTACCAGGATCCCGGCGGCGGCGTATCGGCTGTTACGGGCGAGGGTTTTGGCGTAGTTCGGCTTCTTCAGGTGAATGCTCACCGAGTCGATTTCCCAGGCCAGCGCGATATCGTCCCACCAGGTGTCCGGCATCGCGATGTACCGGCCCTGTGCGTCGTACAGGCGCACATTGTGTTCGGCCGGTGGTAACCCGGACTTCCGGAGGATGGCGAGGCTGTCCGCTTCGGCGACGGATCGGACATCGGTGGCCAGTTCGCGAAGAACGGCGCGTGGCAGCGCGGTGCCGCGCTGGCTACCCGCTTCGAGTTCGGCTGCCAGTTCGTCGGCGGTGCACAGCCCGGATTGCCCGGCTTCGATGAGAAGCGCGCGCACCGGATCGAGAAGGCGAATTCGCCGAAGCCCGTCCAGCACCGCCCGGGCCGGTGGCGCCATGGGAACGCCGTCGACGACCACCGGTTCGGGGAAGAAGCGAGTGCGTTCGACCACGGCGAACTTCACGCTGCAGAACCGGTGCTCGTGCGGTACCAGGAGGTGGACGCTGTTGTCCGGCGGTATCTCCTGCAGTCCGTAGCGTCGGGCCGCTTCGAACCCGGTCACGATTCCGTGCAGGTCGGTGTGCAGCCGTGCTGCTTCCACACGTTGCCGTGCGGTCGGTGCCGCGCGCTCCAGCAGGACGATGCCCGGAAGTAGGTGGGTCCAGGGGCCACCCGGCTGGCATCTTCGGTACGTCGTGCGTTCCGGTATGCCGAGTTGATCGAGCAGTTCGGCGGTGATCACGCCGTGCCTGCTATGGCTTCGAAGGTACGGTTCGGTTGCGGTAAGTGTTGGAATATTCACGCTGCCATGATGTTCTGCGGGCACGACAAAATGGCCCGATCCTTGTCATGAGGGGACCCCTCCTGACGAAATTTGTCCGGAGGGGTCCCCTCATGGCACCGGCGACGCCCCGGTCAGAACCCCTGGGCGGTGTAGGCGCCGAAGTCGGCGGGCGGGGCCACGTCGACGTCCGGGCAGGTTCGGGCCCGGGTGAGCGGCCACTGGGTGAGGTAGTGCACCTGGCGCCCGGTCGCGTTGCTCGCCCGGCGCAGGTCGACGGCCGCGACGGCGTCGTTGTAGTAGGCCTCGCCGAGGATCCAGCCCTGGTGGTACCCGAGCTGGTTCATCGCGTCGTGCGCGGCGACGAACGCGGCGTACTCGGCCTCGTAGAAGTGCAGGTCGAAGACGTACGGCTGGTTGTCGCCGTACACCGCGGGGAGCTGGCCGATCCGCGCCGGGTCGCCGATCACCGAGAAGCCGACGGTGTCCGCCTTGCCGTGCGTATGGGTGTAGTCGGTCCACAGCCGTTTCGCGTAGTCGCGCAGCGCGGGCTGGTTCGGCGCGGGCGCGCCCTCGTTCATCAGGTCGATCCGGTACGGGATCCCGGCACCGGCGATGATCGGGCGCAGGTGGTGGATCAGGTTCCAGTTCTCCTGGTACCGGCCCTCGTCGAACGCCGCCCAGTTGTACGGGGCGCTGTCGCCGATCGGGTGGAAGGCGACCTCGACCTCGGCGAATCCGGCCGCCTTGACCGCGGCGAGCAGATCGGCGAGGTTGCGCCGGTTCGCCGGGCTGAGGTCGCCGCCGGTCGAGTCCATCACGGTGCCGGTGTCCGGGCCGCGGTGGTGGAAGACGCCGATCCGCAACCGCTGCTGACCGGCCCGCCGCATCGCGCCGAGCTGCCCGGTGATCGTGTCCCGGCCCCGGTCGAACCGGTTGATCACACCGAACGGCTCGCGGTCGCAGCCGTTCAGGCCGTAGAAGTTGTAGTTGGACCCGCCGGGCGCCGACGCCGCCGGGGTCGCCGACGCGGGCGCCCCGGCCGCGAGGAGCGCGGCGAGCAGCGGAACGAGCAGCAAGCGTGTCATGGAACCCCTCCCGAGAAGGAGATTAACGCCGCCAGCCGCGAGCGTGGGCGCGTAACGCCGATTCGTAGGCGGCGCCGACGTCGAATTCTTCCGGCAGGTTGCCGTTGAGTTCCAGGGAGACCAGCCCGTGCACGATGCCCCACGCGCTGACCGTGATCAGGTCCGGCGCCACGTCGGCGAACACACCCGCCGCGATCCCGGCGCGCACGGTCTCCTCCAGCGGCTTGAGGGTGGCCCGGGCCAGGCGATCGGCGTCTTCGTTCGGCTCGAATCCGGGCACCGCCTTGGTGAACATGATCGAGTACAGGTGCGGATCGGCCAGCGCGCTCGCCCGGTAGGCGAGCCCGAGCGCGATCAGGTCCTCGATCGGCTCGCCGGTGCGCGCCGCCCCGGCCATCCGGGCCTCGAACCGCCGGAAACCCTCCACGTAGAGCGCGCTCACCAGTTCGGGTTTCCCGCCGAACAGCGAGTAGACCGCGGTGGTGGAAGTGTCCACATCGGCCGCGAGCCGGCGCAGGCTCAGCGCCTTCGGCCCCTCCGCGGACAGGAGTTCACCGGCCCGGTCGAGCAGGCGCAGCCGCAGGGCTTCGTCGTGCGTTCTGGGACGTGGCATGCACGGAGTGTAACGCAACGCTGTTATCAAACCCGCCGGGAGCGCGCATGAACGATTTGACCTGGAGTGCGCTCCAGGTCGTACTGTCCTTGGACATGAGCTACTCGATAGCGGAAGCCGCGCGACGTAGCGGGCTGTCGATCGACACCCTCCGGTACTACGAACGCATCAAACTGCTGGACCCGCCCGCCCGGGACAGTGCGGGCCGACGGGCCTACTCCGACAACGACCTGCGGTGGCTGGAGTTCCTCACCAAGCTGCGCACCACCGGTATGCCCATCCGCATGATGCGCGAATACGCCTCCCTGCGGCACCACGGCAACGCGAGTGTCGGGCGGCGCAAGGCGATCCTGCTGGAACAGCGCCGATCGGTGGCGGCCCGGATCGCCGAACTGCAGTCCTGTATGGACGTACTCGACTACAAGATCAACAACTACGAATGCCTGAGCCGGGGCATGGCCCCGCAGGGCGAGATCCAGGAGGTTTCCGCGTGATCAAGGCCAGACGACTCGGCGGGCTGGAGGTCGGCGCGCAGGGGCTCGGCTGCATGGGCATGAGCGCGGCGTACGGCGACCGGGACAACGACGCCGAGTCGGTCGCCACCATTCACCGTGCGCTCGAACTCGGCGTGACCCTGCTGGACACCTCGAACGTGTACGCCGACGGCGTCAACGAGGAACTGGTCGGCCGGGCGATCAAGGGCAAGCGCGACCAGGTGGTGCTGGCCACGAAGTTCGGCATCGTGTGGAACGACGGCCAGATGGGCGCCCGCGGGGACGCGGCCTACGTGCGGCAGTGCTGCGAGGATTCGCTGCAGCGGCTGGGCGTGGACCACATCGACCTGTACTACCAGCACCGGGTCGACCCGGACACCCCGGTCGAGGAGACCTGGGGCGCGCTGGCCGAACTGGTGGCCGAGGGCAAGGTAAGGCACCTCGGCATCTCCGAGGCGAGCGCGGCGACCATCCGCCGGGCACACGCCGTGCACCCGATTTCCGCGCTGCAGAGCGAATGGTCGCTGTGGACCCGCGGGATCGAGGGCGAGATCCTCGACACCTGCCGGGAGCTGGGCATCGGGATCGTGCCGTTCTCGCCGCTCGGGCGGGGCTTCCTGACCGGCAACATCACCTCGGTCGAGGAACTGCCCGAGGACGATATGCGCCGCGGCCTGCCCCGGTTCGCCGAGGAGAACCTGAAGCGCAACCTGGCGATCGTCGAGGCGCTGCGCGCGCTGGCCGACGAGAAGGGCGTGACCGCTGGTCAGCTCGCGCTGGCGTGGGTGCAGCACCGGGGCGAGGACGTGGTGCCGATCCCGGGCACCAAGCGGCGCAGGTACCTGGAGGAGAACGTCGCCGCCGCGAACCTTTCACTGTCCACTGAGGACATCGCCGCGATCGAGAACGCGGCGCCCGCCGAGGCGATCGCCGGGGAACGTTACCCGGAGGGCCTGGCCCGCGCCGCCGGTAAGTGAATCAACACCGAAACAGCAGGGGAGAACTGAATATGAGTGAGTCGAATCTGCCTGCCCGGAATCTGGGCGGACTGCGGGTCAGCGCGCAGGGCCTCGGCTGCATGGGCATGAGCGAGTTCTACGGCGAGGGCGACGACACCGAGTCGATCGCCACCATCCACCGCGCGCTCGAACTCGGCGTGACCCTGCTCGACACCGCGGACATGTACGGCATGGGCCGCAACGAGGAACTCGTCGGCCGCGCGATCGCCGACCGGCGCGACCAGGTGGTGCTGGCCACCAAGTTCGGCATCGTGCGGGACGAGAACGACCCGGCCAAGCGCGGTGTCCGCGGCGACGCCGAGTACGTGCGGTCCTCGGCGGAGGCGTCGCTGCGGCGGCTGGGCGTGGACCACATCGACCTGTACTACCAGCACCGGGTCGACCCGGACACGCCGATCGAGGAGACCGTCGGCGCGATGGCCGAACTGGTGGCGCAGGGCAAGGTCCGGTACCTGGGCCTGTCCGAGGCGGGCGCGGAGACGATCCGCCGGGCGCACGCGGTGCACCCGATCGCCGCGGTGCAGACCGAATGGTCGCTGTGGTCCCGGGACATCGAGGACGAGGTGGTGCCGACCTGCCGCGAACTGGGCATCGGGATCGTGCCGTATTCGCCGCTCGGGCGCGGTTTCCTCACCGGGCGGTTCACCTCGAAGGCGGACTTCGCCGAGGGGGACTTCCGGCAGCAGGCCCAGCCGCGGATGGCCGACGGCAACCTGGAACGGAACCTGGCGATCGTCGAGGCGTTGCGCGCCCTGGCCGCGGAGCGGGGCGTGACGGCTGGTCAACTCGCGCTGGCGTGGGTGCAGCACCGGGGCGAGGACGTGGTGCCGATCCCGGGCACCAAGCGGCGCAGGTACCTGGAGGAGAACGTCGCCGCCGCGACGCTGTCACTGTCCACTGAGGACACCGACGCGATCGAGACGGCGATCCCCGCGGACGCGGTCGCCGGGGAGCGCTACCCCGAAGAGGCCCTGAAACTCCTCGGCCGCTAGTCGCCGGACCCCGAACCCGAAAGTGCACGCACTTTCGGGTTTTGGGGTCCGGGTTGGGAATCCCGGTTTTGTCGGGGTCGGGTGAAACAATGGGACAACGCTGCACAGAGAGGTCCCGCGTTGTCCGGACAGAGTAATACCAATCGGCACAAGCGCCGCTTGGGGCGCAAGCTCCGCGAGATGCGCGAGCGTGCCGGAATGACCCTGGCCCAGGCCGCCGCCGACCTGGACAAGACCCGCAGCAGCCTGCACCGCATCGAGGTCGGCCTGACCCGGGCGGATGTCCACCTGATCCGCAGCATGATGGACATCTACGACGAGCGCGACGACAGCCTGATCGACCTGTCCCGCGAGGCCAAGAAGAGAGGCTGGTGGTACCGCTACTTCGGCCCCTCCACCGAACCCTTCTACGTTGAAGACGAGGCGGCGGCCAGCCACGCCGCTTTCTTCGAACTGGTCACCATTCCCGGGCTGCTGCAAACCGAGGAGTATGTCCGCGCCCACTTCGCCGCCTCGCAGACGGCTTCGACCAAGACACCAGTCGATGACGTGGTCACTGTGCGAAAGATTCGCCAGGAGCGCCTGACCGACAAGGAGAATCCGCTGCAATTGCACGCGGTGATCGACGAATCGGCACTGCGCCGGATGGTCGGTGGGCGCGAGGTGATGCGGGAGCAGTTGCGACGGCTCGTCACGATGGCCAGCCTGCCGACAGTCACGCTGCAGGTGCTTCCGGCGCATCTTGGCGCGCACGCCTCCATGGACAGCGCCTTCACGATCCTGAGCTTCCCCGAACCGGACGAGGTCGACGTGCAGTACGTGGACTACTTGGGCGGCTCGGCGCGCATCGACGAACCCGATCGGGTGAACAAGGCTAGAGTGGTGTTCGAACAGCTGTGCGCGATGGCCTTGACGCCGGAGGAGTCGATCCGGCCGGTCGAGGAGGTGATCGCCGAACTCTAGGGCTCTGAAGGGAGCGGCCATGCCAGCAGCCGTCAATCTGTCCGCAGCGGTATGGCGCAAGAGCAGCCGGTCCAGCACCGTCGACGACAAGAAAGCCTGCGTCGAGGTCGCCTTCGTCGGGCCCGTGGTCGCCGTGCGGGATTCCAAGCGGCCCGAGGGCGGTGCGCTCGTCCTCCCGGCCACCACCTGGCGGCACTTTCTCGGAAAAGTGCGCTAGCTGTCCGCGAGTACGTTCGCGACGGCGGCGGGGGCCTCGCCCAGGGTGACCTGGCGCTGTTCCCGGTCGGCGAGGCTGCGGACGGTGACGTTCCCGGCGTCCCAGTCCTCCTGGCCGACGATGACCACGGCCCGCGCGCCCGCCTTGTCGGCGCGGGCGATTTCCTTGCCCAGCTTGCGGTGCTCGATCGGCGTGGTGGTGCGCAGGCCCGCCGCGCGCAGCCGGTTCGCGACCGACCGGGCCGCGTCGAACAGTTCCGGCACCACCGGGATCACCTCGACGTCGTACTCGCTGCGCGGCGCGGGCAGCAGGCCGTGCGTGCCCATGAAGTCGAACAGCGTCACGTCGCCCATGCCGAACCCGATGCCCGGGATCCGCTGCGCGGTGAACAGCCCGGCGAGGTCGCTGTAGGTGCCGCCGCCGAACAGCGCGCGGTTGTTCTCCGGTGAGGTGTCGAAGACCTCGAACACGGTCGAGGTGTAGTAGGCCAGGCCGCGCACGATCAGCGGGTCGTAGCGCACCAGCCCGGCCGCGCTGCTGCCCAGCACCTTGACCAGGTTCGACTCGGCCTTGACCGGCTCGGGCAGTTCGTCGAGCAGGGCGCGGCCCGCGCCGAGCGTCTCGGTGAGCTTGCCGAACTGCTTCTCGCTCAGGCCCGCCTCCTCGGCGTCGGCGGCGAGCTTGTCGCGGTCGTACTTCTCCCAGCGGTCGACCAGCGCGAAGACCTTCGGCAGCTGCTCCTCGGTGACGCCGACCAGATCGGTGAGGGCGGAGGTGAGCAGGTTCCGGTCGTTGGCGCGGACCACGAACATGTCCTCGGTCGCGCCGACCGAGCCGAGCAGGTCGTGGATCAGCTCGAAGATCTCGATCTCGCAGTTGACGCTGTCCGAACCGAAGATGTCCGCGTTGATCTGCCAGTGCTCGCGCACCCGGCCGCGCTGCGGGCGCTCGTAGCGGTGGCAGTTCGGGTGGCTGTACCAGCGCACCGGGAACTGCAGGGAGCCCGCGTTCCCGGCGATCATCCGGGCCACCGACGGGGTCATCTCCGGCCGCAGGGCGAGCCGCCGCCCGCCGCGGTCGGTCAGCGTGTAGAGCTGCTGGTCGGCGATCTCCTCGCCGGACTTGGCCTCGTAGATCTCGGCGGATTCCAGGATCGGCCCGTCGTACCGCAGGAAGCCACGCCGTTCGAGGACCTCGTAGAGCGTGCCGAAGACCTGGGTCCGGACGGACATCTCGGGCGGCAGGAAATCCCGGGTCCCCCGGTAGGGCGCGGTCGGCAGATACTCAGGCACGACGACAACTGTAACGACCGGCGCCTACGCGATCGCGACCCCGTAGGCGGTCATCAGGATCGCCCCGGCCAGCAGGATCGCGCCGCCGGTGGTGACCGAGTGGCCGATCCGGCCCTTCCCGGGGATCAGGTTCAGGAAGAAACCACCGGATTGGGCGAGAATGCCGAACAGCAGCAGGAAGCAGGCGACCCAGCGCGCGGTGTCGCCGAGCCCGCCGGAGCCGAGGAACTGCAGCGCGGCCAGGGCGAGCACGAGCAGCACCCCGGCGTGCGCGTGCCCAGCACGGAAGTGGCCGCGCTGGGCTTCGGTGAGCTGCCGCTCGCGCAGCAGGCCGAGCAGCGCGTAGCCGCCGTACATGACGGTCGGCAGCGAGACCAGCGCGATCACGGCGAACAGCTGGACGGGGCCTTGTGGCGTGGTCATTTCGGGATCTCCTTCCGCGGTGACCACGCAACCATAACACTGTTTTAAAACAGTGTCTTCAAACCGGGGGCGGATCAGGTCACGACGCCGCTCTCCCACCACCAGGTCTGGGCGCCGTAGGGGTATTCGACCCGGCTGTCGGCGTGCTGCCAGCTGACGGTGTACCGCTCCAGCCCGGAGAAGCCGGAGGATTCGGCGGCCACGTACAGCGTGCGCGTGGCCACCCCGGAGGAAGCGAAGTCCGCGGCGATGCCGTAGAGGTGCTGGCTGTTGGGGGCGCCGCCGACGCTGGAGTTGTGGGCGATCGACCGGAAGCCCGAGTTGATGTTCATCGGCTTGTTGCCGATCTTCACGCGGACCGCCTCGAGCTTGTACATCAGCCGCCGCACGTTCTCCTTGACCGTCGCCGCGCCGACCTTCCCGCCGGAGAACCCGGAACCGTCCTTGGAGTGGAATTCGGCGAACTCGAAGTGCGCGGTGGATCCGTCGGCAGATTCGAGCGCGTTGAGCTTCGCGTGCGTGGTCGCGGCCGCCACGCCGTCCGCGGTCAGCCCGTAGGCGCGCTGGAACCGCTTCACCGCGGCCTCGGTGCCCGGGCCGAACTTCCCGTCGACCGCGACGTTGGTCTTGCTCGGCGAGTCCGCGGCCCATCCGGCGACCCGGATCTGCAGTTCCCGCACGTCGTCGCCGCTGTCGCCGCTGCGCAGGGGGCGCGTCCAGTTGTAGGCGTGCGCGGTCCCGGCGCCGAGCAGGCCGAGCCCGGCGGCGACCGGCAGCATCGCGGCGGTGCGGAGGAAAGTGCGGCGGCCGTGCATGGTCAGCTCCCGTCGCTAACGTGGATGTCCGACCAGATGCTCACCGGTGGTGCGACGGCTTGGCAACGCCCCCGGGACGGTTTGGGAAAACGTCAGGTTTCCATCAGCCCGGCCGCCACGGTGGCGCCGAGTTCCCAGAGCGCGGCAAGGTCGTCCTTGCCCGGGTCGCCGGTGACCGTGACCGGCGCGGCCGCCTGCTCCCAGCCCAGCCCGGTGGTGATCGATTCGATGCCGCGCACGGTGCCGGAGACGTCGCTGTTGCCGTGCACGTAGAACCCGAACGGCCGCCCCCGCGTCGCGTCCAGGCACGGGTAGTAGATCTGGTCGAAGAAGTGCTTGAGGGCGCCGGACATGTAGCCGAGGTTGGCCGGGGTGCCGAGCAGGTAGCCGTCGGCTTCGAGGACGTCGGTGGCGGTGGCCGCGAGCGCGGGTTGGCGAAGGACGTCGACGCCTTCGATCTCGTCGGTGGTCGCCCCGGAGAGCACGGCCTCGAACATGGCCTGCGTGGACGGCGAGGGCGTGTGATGCACGATCAACAAGGTGGCCACGGGCCGACTGTGCCGGGCCACGTGATGTTCCGCAAGCTCAACGCGAACGGCCCCGCCAACGCAGGGGGAACCTGCGCTCGCGGGGCCGCCGGAGTCATTTCCGCCGCCTCGGGAGGAGGCGGAAGAACTCCGCGAGTGCCCGGATGATCTCCGGCCGATCGGCTGGGCGGGCCCCTTTCAGGACCATCTTCAGCGCGATGAGCCGGAAGAGCATGGACACCGCCGCGACCACGATCGTGAGGACCGGGGCCGCCTCTATTAACTTGAGCATGTTCCGGACCTCCGTCACGCGACCAACTGCTCCCACCCCCTCGCGGGGTGCAGTCAGATCCGTGGGCCTAGAACGGGCTCAGGTTACCAGGTTTGTCCGGATTGGGGGCTGGGTTCCGGAACGGGGAACCCGCGGTTGGTGGCGCGAGTTCCCCGTTCCGGGCGTGCGAGTCCCGCGTTTCGGTCTACCGAGTTGCCCATTTCGGTAGGTGTCACAGGCGGAGGCGGGGGTCGAGGCCGTCGTCGGTGGCGTAGGGCCAGTGGTCGGTGGTGCTGAGGCCGCGGGACGGCAACGGGACTTCCAGGCCGCCGTGCGCGACGCACCGCGATTCGGAAAACACGCGCAAGTACAGGTTGTTGAGCCGTTGCGGGCGGAGCACGATGCCGAATCCGGCGCGTTTTCCGCACGCGTCGGTGACCATCAGGTCGTGCAGGTACGGCACCAGGTGCTGGCCGGAGGCGTAACCGGCCACCGCGGCGGTGGTCGCCGAAACCACCAGATCGGCGAGCTGGAGCTGGGGCAGCTGCGCCGAGGGCGCGGTCACGATGGGGAGCGCGATGAGATCGGGTCGCACGTAGTCCTGGCCGAACCGGGTCAGGTCGAGGCTCGCGGCGAGCCAGTGACCGTCCTTTTCGGACGTCGGGCGGCCCGCGCAGATCAGGCCGCGGCAGCCGCCCGGGCTCATCGCGGCCTTGGCGCGCAGGTGCAGGATCACCCGGTCGTAGAACAGTTTGAGCGACTCGGCTGCTATGTCCTGTTTGGACTGATTGGGGCCGACGTCGCGGATGACGACCACCGAGCGAATGCCGCACGCCTTGGCTTCGGCGAGCATGCGGCGCCGGAGTTCGAACAGCTCCGGTCCCAGCGCGGCCAGGGCCGAACCGAGCCGCGGGCGCCAGGTGAGTTCCTCGTCGGCGGGCAGGCCGAAATCCGCGCGGATCTTGCCGAGCAGGATGGCCAGGCTCGCGGTCGAGTACTCCGGAATGATCACCCCGCCGAGCGCGGCCAGCCGGTGCAGGTGGAGCCGGGGGAGCCGCAGTTGTTCACGGTACTGGAGAAAGATGAGTTCCATGCAGCTCCAAGCCTCGCCGGGGTCTGTCGGTGGACCACCCTGTGCTTGGTGTCGTATGCCGGGAAACCGCGTTAACGGGCGGCCGGGGAGAGCACACGATTCTGTGACCTGAGGTGAAGTCTTTCGTTACCTGGCGCGCACTCTTCCCCTCCCTTGCGAGGGAGTGATAGATTACGTAAATCTTTCTATCAGCATGGAGGTGCTCATGACCGCGGAAGCCGAGGTCGCGCCGTCCTTCCGGCACGCCGAGCAGCCCGCGCCGGAACTGCTCGCGCCGGACTCGATCACCGCCGAATTCGCGGGGAACACGCTGGTCGTGTCCACCATCGCGGCCGCGCTGATCATGCAGACGATGCACCCGGCCATCGGTGCCGCGGTGGATCGGTACTCGGTGTTCCGCACCGATCCGTACGGCCGGGGCATCCGATCGCTGGACTCGATCGCGCTCTGGGTCTACGGCGGGCCGGCCGCGATCGAAGAGGGAAACCGCCTGCGGGAACTGCACAAACCGATCAAGGGCGTGGACGAGCACGGCCGCCGGTACAGCGCGTTGAACCCCGAGGCCTACGGCTGGGTGCACGGGACGGTGTTCGCCTGGGCCGTCACCTCCTACCCGCTCTTCTTCGGCCGGAAGCTGACCGAGGACGAAGAGGAGCGGCTCTACCAGGAAACCCTCCAGCTCGGCCGCATCCTGCGGGTCCCGCCGAAGCAGCTGCCGCCGAACCGGGAGGCGTACTGGGCGTACTACCGCGAAATGGTGGCCACCAAACTGGAGAAGCACCCGATCGCCGACTACCTGATCAACGAGCTGATCGTCGGCCCGCCCCCGCCACCCGGCGTGCCGAAGCTGCTGCATCCACTGTGGACGATCGTGGGCCGGGTGGCCGGGCGGGCCGCGAAGCTCGCCACGGTGGGCACCATGCCGCCCGAGGTCCGTGCGATCCTGGAACAACCCTGGAGCCGGGCCGACGAAATCCGGCTGCGCGCGCTGTTCGCGATCATCCGGCCGATTCACCGGCGGCTGCCCGAACGCCTGCGTTACCTGCCACTCGCCGTGCACGCGCGGCGGCACGCCCGGTCGGTGGCGGCGATCAAGCGCCGGGCGCTCACCTCATTCGTCTGAGAGCAACCGTTCGACGTCCGCGCGGAGGGCGGCCATGCGTTGCCGGGCCGACTCCCGCGCGGGCGTCAGATCGCCGACCGGTTCGGCGACTTCCAGGTACGCCTTGAGCTTCGGCTCGGTCCCGGACGGGCGCACCACCACGCGCATCCTCTCGCCGCGCAGCCGGAGCACGTCCGCCTCCGGCAGCAGGTCTTCGAGCACGACCTCGACTCCGGCCAATGTCGCGGGCGGGTCGGCGCGCAGCCGCGCCATGATCTTCCCGCGCACGCTCAGATCGGTGACGCGCAAGGAAACCTGATCGGTGAGGTGCACCCCGTACAGCGCGGACAGCTCGTCGAGCAGATCGAGCATGCTCCGCGGCTGCGCCCTGAGCTTGGCCCCGAGATCGCACGCCAGCACGGCCGCCGCGATGCCGTCCTTGTCGCGCACGAAATCCGGGTTCACGCACAGGCCGAGCGCCTCCTCGTAGGCGTACACCAGCCCCTCGCCCGCGCGGGCCAGCCATTTGAACCCGGTGAGCGTCTCGCGATACCGCGCGTCCTCCGCCTCGGCGATCTTGCCCAGCATGGACGAGGAGACGATCGTGGTGGCCACCAACGAATCCAGAGTGTCCTCAGTGGACAAGATGTAGTACCCGAGCAGGACGCCGGTCTCGTCGCCGCGCAGCATCCGCCAGGAACCGTCCCGCTGGCGCACGCCGAGCGCGCAGCGGTCCGCGTCCGGATCCAGTGCGATCGCGAGATCGGCGCCGGTGCGTTCGGCGAGTGCGAGCAGCAGATCGGTCGCGCCGGGCTCCTCGGGGTTCGGGAACGAGACGGTCGGGAAGTCCGGATCCGGCGCCGACTGTTCCTCGACCAGGTGCAGATCGGTGAAACCGGCGCGTTCGAGCGCGGAGCCGAGCACCCCGGCCCCGACGCCGTGCAGCGCGGTCGCCGCCACCCGCAGCCTGCGCGCCTCGCCCCGCGGCAGCGCGGCCACCCGATCGAGATAGGCGTCGAGCAGGTCGTCGCCGAGCACCGTCGCCCCCGGGGCCCGCGGCACGCTCACCGCGCCGGGCGCCGCCTCGATGGCCGCCTCGATCTCGCCGTCCGAGGGCGGGACGATCTGGGCGCCGGTGTGGTCGTAGAGCTTGTAACCGTTGTCGGCGGGCGGATTGTGCGACGCGGTGATCTGGATGCCCGCCACCGCGCCGAGGTGCCCGACGGCGAACGCGAGGACCGGTGTGGGCAACGGATGCGGCAGCACGCGCGCGTCGAATCCGGCCGCGGTGAGCACCTCGGCCGCGGCGGTGGCGAACCGGTCCGAACCGTGCCGGGCGTCCCGGCCGAGCACGACCGTGCCGCCCGACTTCCCGTGCGCGGCGAGCCAGGACGCGACCCCCGCGGTGGTCCGGACGACGACCGCGGTGTTCATCCCGTTCGGACCGGCGCGCACCGGTCCGCGCAGGCCCGCGGTGCCGAATTCCAGTGGCCCGGCCATCCGGTCGGCGAGTTCGGCGACCGCGTCCGCGTCGCCGCCCATCGCCTGGGCGAGCACCTCCTGCAGTTCGGTGCGCGTTTCCGGTTCGACGTCGTCGGCGATCCAGCGGAACGCTTTGTCCCTTAGGTCGGGCGTGAGGTGTATGCGCTCGGTCACCCGGCCACCTTACGCGGCGGAGCGGTGTGCCGGCCGACCCGGAAATCCCTACTCTGGATCATGTGCGAATCCTCTTTTCCAGCATTGACGGCTACGGCCACACCTACCCCCTGCTCCCGCTGACCTCGGCCGCCCACCGCGCCGGGCACGAAGTCGTTTTCGCCACCGTCGGCCATTTCGCCTCCCTCCTGAAAGGACTCGGCGTCGAGCACCGCGTCGCCGGGATCCCGATGGGCGAAGCCATGGGCGAGGCCCTCCGGTCCTTCCCCGGCGTGACCACGCCGGACGAGCTGGAACCCCAGCGGCGCCGCGAGCTCATCGCCGGAGTGTTCGGCTCCGTCGTGCCGCGCCGCGTGATCGACGACCTGACCCCGCTGCTGCGGGAGTTCGAACCGGATCTGGTCGTCGCGTCGGCGACCAGCATGGGCGCGGTGATCGCCACCAAACGGGCCGGAATCCCGCTGGTGCGGCACGGAATCGGCCGGATGGTGGCGGACCCGACCCTGGACACGATCAAAGCGGCGTTCACCGAGCTGGCCACCGAGTTCGGCCTGCCGGGCCACCGCGCCGACGAGGATCCCTACCTGGACATCTACCCGCCTTCGCTGCAAGGCGAGGAATTCGTGGCCTCCCCGAACCGGTACGAACTGCGCCCGGTGGCCTTCGCCGAATCCGGTGAGCTGCCCGCGCGGGTGCGCGAACGCGATCGCTCGCGGCCGCTGGCCTACCTCACGCTGGGCACCGCGTTCGGCACGGTCGACGTGCTGCGTTCCGCGATCGACGGACTGGCCGGGCTGGACCTCGACCTGGTGGTGGCGGCCGGGCCGAGCGTCGACCTCGGCGAGCTGGCCGGCGTGCCGGACAACGTCTTCGTCGAATCCTGGGTGGCGCAGGCCGAGTTGCTGCCGCTCACCGATCTCGTGGTGCACCACGGCGGCAGCGGCACCACCCTCGGCGCGCTGGCCGCGGGCGTGCCGCAGCTGGTCCTGCCCCAGGGCGCCGATCAGTTCGCCAACGCCGACGCCGTGCTCGGCGGCGGTTCGGGCGAGCGGCTGACGCCCGGCGAGGCCAGCGCCGAGGCGGTGGCGGCCCAGGCGAAGCGGCTGCTCACCGAGGACTCCTTCGCGGCGGCGGCCCGCCGGATCGCCGCGGAGATCGCGGCGATGCCGTCGCCCGAAGAGATCGCCGAACGCCTCGCCGACTTCACCTGAATGGGGTCGTGAGTGTTCCGGGCGGTTAGAGCGGACTCTCATTTGGTCACCTGCTTGTGACCTGGCGTTTCCGTTCGACGAGCCGCACTTGGCCGACAAAGTGTGAAACCGTGCGGGTGGTGGTGCTCGGAGGTACCCAATGCGGCGTTCGGTACCTTCAACGCCCCGAAGGCCGCATTGACGTCGGCTCGCCTACCGGAACGGGGAACTCGGCCTACCGGAACGGGGAACACACGCGACCAGAACGAGGGACTCGCGGCGGCCGGGGATCCCGCTCGCGCGTGTCCCCGTTTCGGACGTGCGAGTCCCTCGTTTCGGTAGGCCGAGTTCCCCATTTCGGCAGGTGCCCCCCCGGGCACCCCAACGAGCACGGCCTCCTTGCGGCCCCTCCTAGCCGACAAAGCGCGACAAGCATCGAGGTGGCAGCCAGGCCGCGCCTGCACGCCCAGACCGGTCACCGTCTCCTGTAAGGGAACCAAATCTGAGGGTCGTGAGTGTTCCGGCCGGTTAGAACCGGCCGGAACACTCACGACCCCAGCACCCCGGTGTCCTAGGAGCGCGCGACGAGTTCGCGCAAGAGGTTGCCCATCCGCTCGGCGGCGGCGCGGCCCGCCTCGAGCACCTCTTCGTGGTTGAGCGGTTCGCCGGTCATCCCGGCGGCCAGGTTCGTGACCAGGGACAGGCCGAACACTTCGAGCCCGGCCGCGCGGGCCGCGATCGCCTCCAGCACGGTCGACATGCCGACCAGATCGGCGCCGAGCGTGCGGAGCATGCGGATCTCGGCCGGGGTCTCGAAGTGCGGTCCGGGCAGCCCGGCGTAGACGCCCTCGGCCAGCGTCGGGTCGACCTCCCGGGCCACCGCGCGCAGCCGGTCGGAGTACAGGTCCACCAGGTCGACGAAGTTCGCGCCGGTGATCGGCGAGGTCGCGGTCATGTTCAGGTGGTCGCTGATCAGCACCGGCTGGCCGACGCGGAAGCCCTCGCGCAGCCCGCCGGCGGCGTTGGTGAGCAGCACCGCCTTCGCGCCCGCCGCGGCCGCGGTGCGCACGTTGTGCACCACCCGGGTGACGCCCTTGCCCTCGTACAGGTGGGTCCGGCCGAGCAGGACCAGGGCCCGCTTGTCGCCCACCCGCACCGACCGCACGGTGCCCCCGTGGCCGACCGCGCTGGGCGTTTCGAAACCGGGCAGCTCGCCCAGCGGGATCTCCGCCTCCGGCGCCCCGATGACGTCCGCCGCGGGCCGCCAGCCCGAGCCCAGGACCACCGCGATGTCGTGCTTCTCGACGCCGGTGCGCTCCGCGATCACCGAAGCCGCGATACCGGCCGTGTCCGCCGGGCCACCCTCGAACTCACTCATGCCGCCGAGGTTAGTCGGGGGCGGTGAACGTGGGCACGATCCGGTCGAACAGAGCGTTGCGGCCCACGTCGGACTGCTCGGTCGGGACCGTCACGCTGATCGCCCACAGGCTGCTGCCGCCGTTGCAGAACGCCTGGGCGAACGTGGTCCGGCTCAGCGAGGGCGCCGACGGGCCGCGGCCGTTCGCCCGCTCCACGGTGGTGTAGGTGAGCGCGATGCCCACCTTGTTGGTCAGCCGGGTCGCCTCGCTCGATTCGAAATCGCCGCGCGGCCAGCCCACCTCCAGCGATTGGCGGTACTCGTCGAGGCTGTCCTCGGAGCAGGAGCCGGCGAACCGTTCGACGTTGAGCACCTGCTTGCCGTCCACCGAGACGAACTGGACCAGCGAGCTCGGCGGCATGCCGGGCCGGGCCTGCTGGGTGACGAACTGGACCCAGTTCTCCGGGACCTGGATGGAGAACAGCCCGCCCTTGACGCCCTTGTAGTTGGTCGCGTCGCCGCTGCGCGTGGCCAGCGGTTTCAGCGGCGGCGCGGTCGGGGCGGGTGCTTTCTCCGCCTCCGGCGGCAGAATCGGCTGGCCGCCGAGCGACCGGGCGGCCACGAATCCCCCGGCCGAGGCGGCCAGGAAGAGCAGGATCGCCACCACGGTCAGGGTGGCGGTCACCAGCGCGCTCCGCGGTTTCGGCGGCGCGGGCGTGGCGGGCGGCGGCCCGGCGGGCGCGGGCTGGAACGGCAGCGGGCCCGGATCGGCGGCGAGCGCCGGGGCCGCGGGGGCGGCTTCGGGGGCCGGGCCAGGCGGTTCGTCCCGTGCCGGGGAGGTGATGAACGCGGTGTCGGCGGCGGCGTTCTGCGCCTGGAACAGCTCCGGGCCGAAGAGCGCGTGCGGCGCCTTCACCAGCAGCGGCCGCAACCGCTGGCGGAACTCGCGCAGCGTGATCCGGTCGCCCGGTTCCTTGGCCATCAACCGTTCGATCAGCGGCGCGAGCGGGCCGGGGCTCGGCTTGGGGACCGCACCGTGCACGACCTTGCCCATGGTTTCCAGCGGGTCGCCGTCGGCGTCGTAGGGCGGATGGCCCTCGACCGCGGCGAACACCGTCGCGCCCAGCCCCCACAGATCCGCGGCCGGGCTGACCGCGCCGCCGGAGGCGACCTCGGGCGCGATGTAGGCGGGGGAGCCGAGCGTCATCCCGGTCTTGGTCATCGTCGCTTCGGAGACGTTCCGCGCGATGCCGAAGTCGGTGAGCTTGATCCGGCCGTCCGGGGCGACCAGCACGTTCCCCGGTTTGACGTCCCGGTGGGTGATCCCGGCGGCGTGCGCGGCCTCGAGGGCGGCGGCCACCGCGTCGCCGACCGCGGCCGCCTGCTCCACGCCGAGCTTCCCGTGCCGGCGCAGCAGTTCGGCCAGGCTGTGCGAGGGCAGCAGCTCCATCACCACGAACGGCTCGCCGTTCTCCCGGGCCACGTCGTGCAGGATGATCACGTTCGGATGGGAGAGGACCGCGATCGCCCGGGCCTCGCGCAGCGTCCGTTCGCGGAGTTCGTCGGCCTGGGTGGCGGGCACGCCGTGCGGCAGCCGGACCTCCTTGACCGCCACCGGGCGCTGCAGGAAGTCGTCGTAGGCCGACCACACGGTGCCCATCGAGCCGGAGCCCAGCACCGAACGCAGCCGGTAACGCCCGGCTACGACGCGTGTGTGCTGCTCCTCGTTTCCGGTGGACACCCGCCCATTGTGTCGGATCGCCTCCGTCCCCCGGTCGGTGCCGGGTCTTGTGAACCGCGATTAGCCTCACACCTGAAGGTCCAGCCGGTGCCCCTACCATGAACAGTTATGACAAAGGTGGCCGGGACGACGCCGTCCTCACCCGCGGAACCGGTCGTCCCCTCGGAGCCGGAGCAGCTCACGCTGGCCGGCGAGTTCGACGCGGCCGACCGCGCGCAGTGGTCCGAACTGGTCGCCGGGGTACTCCGGAAGAGTGGTGCGCTCCGGGAGGGCTTCGAGGGCGCCCCGGAGAGCCTGCTGACCACCCGGACCTACGACGGCATCGAGATCCAACCGCTCTACACCGCCGAGGATCCCGCCCCCGCGGCCGGTTTCCCCGGCCTGCCGCCGTTCGTGCGCGGCGCGAAGCCGGAGGGCGCGGTGCGCACCGGCTGGGACGTGCGCGCGCAGCACGCCCATCCCGATCCGGCGGTCACCAACAAGGCCGTGCTCGCCGACCTCGAGGGCGGGGTGACCTCGGTGTGGCTGCGCCTCGGCGGCCCCGCGCTGCCGGTCGGCGCGCTGGCCGCCGCGCTGAACGAGGTCTACCTCGAACTGGCCCCGGTCGCCCTGGACCCGGGCGAGGAGTACCCGGCCGCGGCCGACGCGCTCACCGAACTGTTCGCCGAACGGGATATCCCGGCCAGCGAGGCCGCCGGAAGCGTCGGCGCGGACCCGATCGGCCTGCGCGCCCGCACCGGCCGCCCGCACGACATCGCGCCCGCCGCCGAGCTGGCCGCCCGGCTTTCCGGGAAGTACCCGCAGCTGCGGACGCTGGTCGCGGACGGGCTGCCGTTCCACGAGGCGGGCGGCTCGGACGCTCAGGAACTCGGCGCGGCGATCGCGGCCGGGGTCGCCTACCTGCGGGCGCTCACCGCCGCGGGCCTCGGCGTCGACGCGGCCACCGCGCAGCTGGAGTTCCGGCTCGCCGCCACCGCCGACCAGTTCCTCACCATCGCCAAGTTCCGCGCCGCGCGGCGCCTGTGGGCGCGGGTCACCGAGGTGTCCGGCGCGAGCGTCGCCGCGCGCGGCATGCGCCAGCACGCGGTGACCTCCTCGGCCATGCTGACCCGCCGCGACCCGTGGGTGAACCTGCTGCGCGGGACGGTCGCCTGCTTCGGCGCCGGGATCGGCGGCGCCGACGCGATCACCGTGCAGCCCTTCGACGGCGCGATCGGCCTGCCGGACGCGTTCTCCCGCCGGATCGCCCGCAACACCCAGGTGATCCTGCTGGAGGAGTCCAAACTGGCCGGGGTGATCGACCCGGCGGGCGGCTCCTGGTACGTGGAGAAGCTGACCGACGAACTGGCCCGGGCCGCCTGGCGCGAGTTCACCGAGATCGAGCGCGCCGGGGGCATCGAGTCCGCTTTGGACTCCGGCCTGCTCGCCGAGCGGCTGGACGCGGTGTGGCAGGCGCGGTCGAAGCGGCTGGCCACCCGCAAGGACGCCATCACCGGGGTCAGCGAGTTCCCCCTGCTGGACGAGAAAACCGTCCGCCGCGAACCCTTGCCCTCCACTGTGGACGGTGGCGGGCTGCCCCGGATCCGGTACGCGCAGGCCTACGAGGCGCTGCGGGACCGCGCGGACGCGCACCTCGCCGAACACGGCGAGCGGCCGCGCGTCTTCCTGGCCACGCTCGGCCCGGTCGCCGCGCACACCGCGCGGGCCACGTTCGCGGCGAACCTGTTCCAGGCGGGCGGGATCGAACCGGTCAACCCCGGGGCCGTCGACGACGTGGTGGCCGCGTTCCGGGAAAGCGGCTGCACGGTCGCCTGCATTTGCGGCACCGACAAGGCTTACGCGGAACGGGCGGCCGAGGTGGCGACGGCGTTGCGGGAGGCGGGTGCGAGCGCGGTCCTGCTCGCCGGGAAGCCGACCGAGGACTACCCGGACGTCACCGGGTTCGTGCACGCCGGCTGCGATGCGCTCGCCGTACTGACCAGCACACTGGAAACGCTGGGAGTCAAGTAAATGAGCATCCCGAACTTCGCCGACGTCGACCTCGGCGCCCCCGAGCCCGCGGACTCCTCCGCCTGGGCCGAGGCGCTGCACGCGAGCACCGGCAAGGGCGCCGACGCGCTGGTCTGGGAGACGCCCGAGGGAATCGGCGTCAAACCGGTCTACACCGCGGACGATCTGTCCGATGTGGACTTCCTGAACACCTACCCGGGGATCGCGCCCTACCTGCGCGGGCCGTACCCCACGATGTACGTGAACCAGCCGTGGACCGTGCGCCAGTACGCCGGATTCTCCACCGCCGAGGAGTCCAACGCCTTCTACCGGCGCAACCTCGCCGCCGGGCAGAAGGGCCTCTCGGTCGCGTTCGACCTGGCCACCCACCGCGGCTACGACTCCGACCACCCGCGCGTGGCCGGGGACGTCGGCATGGCGGGCGTGGCGATCGACTCGATCTACGACATGCGCCAGCTCTTCGACGGCATCCCGCTGGACAAGATGAGCGTGTCGATGACCATGAACGGCGCGGTGCTGCCGGTGATGGCGCTCTACGTCGTGGCGGCCGAAGAACAAGGTGTCCAGCCGGAACAGCTCGCCGGGACCATCCAGAACGACATCCTCAAGGAGTTCATGGTCCGCAACACCTACATCTACCCGCCGCAGCCGTCGATGCGGATCATCTCCGACATCTTCGCGTTCACCTCGCAGCGGATGCCGCGGTTCAACTCGATCTCCATCTCCGGCTACCACATGCAGGAAGCCGGGGCGACCGCCGACCTCGAGCTGGCCTACACCCTCGCCGACGGCGTCGAGTACATCCGCGCCGGGCTCGACGGTGGCCTGGACATCGACAAGTTCGCGCCGCGCCTGTCGTTCTTCTGGGCGATCGGGATGAACTTCTTCATGGAGGTCGCGAAGATGCGCGCGGCCCGGCTGCTGTGGGCCAAACTGGTCAAGCAGTTCGAGCCGAAATCGACGAAATCGCTGTCGCTGCGCACGCACTGCCAGACCTCGGGCTGGTCGCTCACCGCGCAGGACGTCTACAACAACGTGGTCCGGACCTGCGTCGAGGCGATGGCCGCGACCCAGGGCCACACCCAGTCGCTGCACACCAACGCCCTGGACGAGGCGCTCGCGCTGCCCACCGACTTCTCCGCCCGGATCGCCCGCAACACCCAGCTGATGCTGCAGCAGGAATCCGGCACCACGCGGGTGATCGACCCGTGGGGTGGCAGCGCGTTCGTCGAGCGGCTCACCTACGACCTGGCGCGCAAGGCGTGGGCGCACATCACCGAGGTCGAATCGGCGGGCGGTATGGCGCGCGCGATCGACGCGGGGATCCCGAAGCTGCGCATCGAGGAGGCCGCCGCGCGCACCCAGGCGCGGATCGACTCCGGGCGGCAGCCGGTGATCGGGGTGAACAAGTACCAGGTCACCGAGGACGAAGAGATCGACGTGCTCAAGGTGGACAACGCCGGGGTCCGCGCGCAGCAGCTGGAGAAACTGCGGCGGTTGCGGTCCGAACGCGACGAGGAGGCCACCCAGGACGCGTTGCGCCGGTTGACCGCGGGCGCGCAGGGCCACGGCAACCTGCTCGCGCTGGCCGTCGACGCGGCGCGGGCCAAGGCGACCGTGGGCGAGATCTCCGACGCGCTGGAACGGATCTGGGGCCGCCATTCCGGCCAGATTCGTACCATTTCCGGCGTGTACCGCGACGAGGTCGGGAAGTCCCAGAACGTGGAGTCCGCACGCGAGAAGGTCGAAGAATTCGCCGAGGCCGAAGGGCGGCGGCCGCGCATCCTGGTCGCCAAGATGGGGCAGGACGGGCACGACCGCGGGCAGAAGGTGATCGCGACCGCGTTCGCGGACATCGGGTTCGACGTCGACGTGGGCCCGCTGTTCTCCACCCCCGCCGAGGTCGCCCGGCAGGCGGTCGAGGCGGACGTGCACGTGGTCGGCGTGTCCTCGCTCGCGGCGGGGCACCTGTCCCTGGTCCCCGCGTTGCGGGCCGAACTCGCCGAACTGGACCGGTCCGACATCATGGTGGTGGTCGGCGGGGTGATCCCGCCGCAGGACTACGACGAGCTGCGCAGGGCGGGCGCGGCGGCCATCTTCGGCCCGGGCACGGTCATCGCGGACGCGGCGATCGATCTGCTGGAGCAGCTCGAGAAGCGGGAATCCTGAACCGCCCATGGCCCGGCCAGTCGACGTAGCCGCCTACGCCAAAGGCGTGCTCGCGGGGGACCGGGGCGTCCTGTCCCGGGCGATCACCCTGGTCGAGTCCCAGCGGGCGGACCACCGCGCGCAGGCGCAGGAACTGCTCGTCGAGCTGCTGCCGCATTCCGGCGGCGCGCGGCGGGTCGGCATCACCGGCGTGCCCGGAGTCGGCAAGTCGACATTCATCGACCAGCTCGGCACCGATCTGACCGAGGCCGGGCACCGGGTGGCCGTGCTCGCCGTCGACCCGTCCTCGACCCGCACCGGCGGCAGCATCCTGGGCGACAAGACCCGGATGGCCCGGCTCGCCGTGGATCCGGCGGCGTTCATCCGGCCCTCGCCGACGTCCGGCACACTCGGCGGCGTCGCGCGCGCGACCCGGGAGACGATCGTGCTGATGGAGGCGGCCGGGTACGACGTCGTCCTCGTCGAGACCGTCGGCGTCGGGCAGTCCGAGGTGACCGTGGCGAACATGGTCGACTGCTTCCTGTTCCTGACCCTGGCCCGCACCGGCGATCAGTTGCAGGGCATCAAGAAGGGCGTCCTCGAGCTCGCCGACGTGATCGCGGTGAACAAGGCCGACGGGGACCACGAGAAGGAGGCGCGCCGGGCCGCGCGCGAGCTGTCCGGGGCGTTGCGGATGATCTACGGCGTGGACGCGGCCTGGACGCCGCCGGTGCTCACCTGCAGCGCGCTGCACGACATCGGCATGGACACCGTGTGGCAGCAGATCGAACGGCACCGGGAGACGTTGTCCGCCTCCGGCGAGCTCACCGGGAAACGGCGGCGTCAGCAGGTTGACTGGATGTGGTCGATGGTGCGCGAGCAGTTACTCGGCCGCCTTTCCGCGCATTCTTTAGTGCGCTCCTTGGTACCTGAGGTGGAAAACGCAGTGCGGGACGGCGAGTTGACGGCCACACTGGGGGCAGAGCGCATTCTGGACGCGTTCCAGGGGGATAACGACACACCGTCCCATGGATGACTTCTCCAGGTTCAGCGGGCAGACTGTGCCCCTGCGCGTGGAGGGAGGCGATCGCGATGACGAGAGCACGTGCACTGTTCCTGGCCCTGCTGGCAAGTGCGCTGGTGTCGTTCGCGGCGCCGGTCGCGGTGGCCGAACCGGTGTCCACTTCGGTCGTGGTCGCGGTCGCCGGGCCGGTCGCCCGGCAACAGCAAGCGCCGGAACCGGGGCCGAAGATCGACCCGGCGGACAACCAGCGGGCGAACAGCGAGAAGGTCAAGAACAAGGTCATCGTGGGGGTGGCGGCCGTCGTGCTGCTGCTGATCGTGCTCTGGGGGCGCAAGGTGCGCGGGAAGAACCAGAAGAAAGCCGATGCACAAGCGAAAGGTAAGTAGCGGGGGATTTACAGCCAGGCCGAACTTGGCCTAGCCGTTCAACGCAGATCCACTACCGGCCGTCTCGGATAGAGCTGATCTTGAGGCCGGTTGCGGTCTGCATGGTGCAGGATTGCCGCAAATGCGTAAGACAATCATCACCCAACGAACGGCATGCTGCGCTGACGGCGTTGCCGCCCCCGTTGCGGACGGAGGTGCGGCATGACTGTGCTGGACTCGCGGCCGGAGACGCCCGGCGACCGAGAGGGCCACCGTGCCCCGATCGAGGACTCTGACGCGCTGATCACCGAGCGGGGCGTCAGCATGGCTCCTGTGCAGGATGTCGGGGCCGGACGCGGTCCGTTCTGGCTGGATCAGTGGCTCAAGGCCAACGCCGCGGACGTCGTCGCCTGGCGCCGCCACATCCACGCCAACCCGGAACTCTCCCGCCGGGAGTACGCGACCACCGAACTCGTCGCCGGTGTGCTGCGTTCGGCGGGCCTCAAACCTTCCGTGCTGCCCTGCGGCACGGGCCTGATCTGCGACATCGGCACCGGGCCGACCTGCGTCGCGCTGCGCGCCGACATGGACGCGCTGCCGCTCACCGAGGCGACCGGGCTGCCGTTCTCGTCCACGGTCGACGGCGTCGCGCACGCCTGCGGGCACGACGCGCACACCGCGATCCTGCTCGGCACGGCGCTGGCGCTGGCCGCCGCGCCCGAACTGCCCGGCCGGATCCGGCTGATCTTCCAGCCCGCCGAGGAGGTCATGCCCGGCGGCGCGCTGGACGCCATCAACGCGGGCGCGCTGGAGGGCGTCGAGCGGATCTTCGGGCTGCACTGCGACCCGCGGGTGGCCGTCGGCCGGGTGGGCACCCGGGTCGGCCCGGTGACCTCGGCGGCGGACCTGATCGAGCTGCGGCTGACCTCGCCGGGCGGGCACACCTCGCGGCCGCACCTGACCGCCGACCTGGTGCACGCGCTGGGCACGGTGATCACGTCGTTGCCGGCGGTGCTGTCGCGGCGGGTCGACCCGCGGTCGGGGACCGTGCTGGTGTGGGGCGCCGTGCACGCCGGCGAGGCGCCGAACGCGGTGCCGCAGGACGGCGTGCTGCGGGGGACCCTGCGGACCGCCGACCACGAGGTGTGGACCGCCCTGGAACCGCTGGTGGCCGCGTCGGTGGAGTCGCTGCTCGCGCCGACGGGTGTCGGGTTCTCGCTGGACTACCGGCGCGGCGTGCCGCCCGTGGTGAGCGAACCGGACAGCACGGCCCTGCTGCGCGCCGGCGTCGAGGCGGCCCTGGGCGACGACGCGCTCGCCGGGACCGAACAGTCCTCCGGCGGCGAAGACTTCGGCTGGTACCTGGAACACGTCCCGGGCGCCTTCGCCCGCCTCGGCGTGTGGTCCGGCGAAGGCCCGACCCGCGACCTGCACCAGGGAACCTTCGAACTCGACGAACGCGCCCTCCTCGCCGGCGTCCGAGTCATGACCCACACCGCCCTAACCTCCCTCGCCTAACCCGCGAGTCCCCCGTTCGTGCAAGCGAGTCGCACACTCAGGCACGCGAACTACACGTTCAGGTAACCGAGTTACACACATAGGTCACCCGATCCGTGGAGAACCCTTCACCAGGCGAAATACCTTCCCGGTCCCCAAGCTGTCCACAGGGGTAGCCGGTTATCCACAGATCCTGAATGTGTGTCCCATGCGGCTCCGGCGTGCGCCATGTTGGGGGCATGAAGTCACTACCGGAAGGTCTGCACGGGGCCTACTCCCGGGCAGACCTCGTGTTAACCATTGGAGCCAACGCGCTGCGCGCGGTCGTGCGGCACGGCCGGCTGGAGTCGTTCGGGCGAGGAGTGCTGATCGACCCACGCCGGTCCGGAGAGTTCCGTACTCGTGCGGCGGCGGGACTGCTGCTCGCCGGACCGCACGCCGCCCTGACCGGGCACAGCGCGCTCGCGTTGCACGGCTGTTCCGCGGCCGAGACCGCGCCCATCCACATCCTGCTGCCGTATGACCGCAGGATCCGGTCCCGCCCTGAGCTGACGGTTCACTACGGGGAGTTCGCCGAGCGGGATGTGCTGAAGCTGGCTGGGCTCCGGGTGGTGCGTCCGGACTTCGCATTGGCCGAAGTCCTCTGCCGGGGCGCCAGGCGCGCGGGATTGGCTTGCGCCGATCAGCTACTCGGCCTGTTGCCGGAGCGTGCTCGCCCGGAGTTTCGGGCCAGGACCGAGGGGCGAATCGCCGCGCGAACGGACCCGCGAGGTTGCCAGCAGGCGCTCGCGCTGCTCGACCTGGCGACCGGGCTTCCGGAATCGCCGCCGGAAAGCTGGACCCTGCTGGCCCTGGTCGATGCCGGGCTGCCCGTCCCCGTGCCCCAGTTCAGCATCACCAACCTGGCGGATGAGGAGATCTATCGCCTCGATTTGGCCTGGCCGGAGTTGCGGATCGCCATCGAATACGACGGTTACGAGGCTCATGAGGGGCGCCAGGAGCGTGACGAGGCCCGCGATGCCGACCTGCGGCGCCGGGGCTGGATCGTGATCCGGGTCGGCGCGCGTGATCTCAAGGATCCATGCCGGATGATCGCGGCGGTCGAGGCGGCCTTTCGGGCGCGGGGCATGGCCGCGTGACCGAAAGGCATGCACCGAATGTGGAATTCGCGTGCCCGAGTGTGCAACTCGCGTGCGCGAACGTTGAACTCGCTTGCCTGAGTGTGTAACTCGCGGGTCAGGGGCCGATGCCTTGGCAGGGGCGGGTGCGGAGGGCGTCGACGTAGTCGGCGGGGGCGCCGGCGGCTTCGGCGGCGTCGGCGAGGACGCCCAGGTAGCGCGCGGAGGGGAGGCCGCCTTCGTAGGCGTCGAGGACGTAGAGCCAGGCCAGGACCGAACCGTCCATGGTCTGCACGCGGAGGCGGATCTTGTTGTGGATTCCCAGCTCGCCGCCTTCCCAGCGGTCGAGGCCACCTTCGTCGAGCGGGGTGACGTCGTAGAGGACCACGAAGACCCGCGAGCCCGGATCCTCGACGATCGTGGCGAGCGCGCCTTCCCAGCCGAGATCCTCGCCACCGAAGGTCAACCGCCAGCCTTCCAGCCAGCCGGTACCTGCCATGGGCGAGTGTGGCGCCCGCTCCATCATCTGAGCGGGCTCCATGTTGGACCCGTACGCGGCATACAACGGCACGGGCACAGCCTAGCGACCCATCGATCACCCTATTGGAGGCACAAGGCGTGTCGGAGGGCATGCGGCCACTCAAAAGGACGAAAGCTCCCCCGCGTACGGTTGTCGGCAGCGGGATCAAGCAAGGAGGAGGAACCCAGGTGACCAGGATCGTGATCATGGGCGGCGGCCCGGCGGGTTACGAAGCGGCACTGGTCGCCGCGCAACACGGCGCCGACGTGACGGTGGTCGAGCGCGACGGGCTCGGCGGCGCCTGCGTCCTCTACGACTGCGTGCCCTCGAAGACCTTCATCGCCTCCTCCGGCGCCCGCGCCGGGATGCACGGCCTCGGCGAGCTCGGCATCGCGACCGACCTGGCCGACACCAGCATCGACCTGCGCACCGTCCACGGCCGGGTCAAGGGCCTCGCGCTCGCCCAGTCCGCCGACATCCGCGCCCGCGTCCAGCGCGAAGGCGTCCGGGTGGTCACCGGCGTCGCCCGGTTCTGCGACGAGGAACCCGGCCTCGCCACGCACAAGGTCTCGGTGACCCAGCCCTCCGGCGAACACGAGGTGCTCGACGCCGACGTCGTGCTGATCGCCACCGGCGCCACCCCGCGGGTCCTGCCCGGCGCGGTGCCCGACGGCGACCGCATCCTCGACTGGCGCCAGCTCTACGACCTGCCCGAACTGCCCGAGCACCTCGCGGTCATCGGTTCCGGCGTCACCGGCGCCGAGTTCGCCTCCGCCTACACCGAAATGGGCGTCAAGGTCACCGTGGTGTCCAGCCGCGACCGGGTACTGCCGCACGAGGACGCCGACGCTGCCGCCGTGCTCGAGGAGGTCTTCTCCCAGCGCGGCACCACCGTCGCCAAGCACGCCCGCGCCGACCGGGTCGAACGCACCGAGAAGGGCGTCGCGGTGCACCTGACCGACGGCCGGGTGATCGAGGCCAGCCACGCCCTGATGACCGTCGGCTCGGTCCCGAACACCACCGACATCGGCCTGGACCGGGTCGGCATCGAACCCGGCCCGGGCGGGTTCATCACCGTCGACCGGGTGTCGCGCACCAGCGTCTCCGGCATCTACGCGGCGGGCGACTGCACCGGGGTGCTGATGCTCGCCTCGGTCGCCAGCATGCAGGGCCGCATCGCGATGTGGCACGCGCTCGGCGAGGGCGTCGCCCCGATCAAGCTGAAGACCGTCGCGGCGAACGTGTTCACCCATCCGGAGATCGCCACGGTCGGCATCAGCCAGCAGGCGATCGACTCCGGCGAGGTGCCCGCCCGCACGATCATGCTGCCGCTGGCGACCAACGCCCGCGCGAAGATGGAGGGCCTGCGGCGCGGTTTCGTGAAGCTGTTCTGCCGCCCCGCCACCGGGGTGGTCGTCGGCGGGGTGGTCGTCGCGCCCACCGCGAGCGAACTGATCCTGCCGATCGCGCTGGCCGTGCAGAACCAGCTCACCGTGGAACACCTGGCGCTGACGTTCTCGGTCTACCCGTCGCTGTCCGGCTCGATCACCGAGGCGGGCCGCCAGCTCATGCGCCACGACGACCTGGACTGACCGAACGACCTTTTCGAGGCAACGCTTTTCGCTCGCGCAGCCCTTACCCTGACTGGTGGGAACGGCGCCGGCCGTCGGCGCCTGGCGGGAGTGAGGACCAGGCCGATGCCCGCACGAGAGGCACCGCGCGACCGCCGGGGGCCCTGGCTCCTGGCGGCCGTGGCCTTGGCGTGCGTGCTCACCGGATGCGGTGACGCGGCCGCCCCCGCGGCATCGGGTTCCGCGGTACCGGTGCCGGTGGACCGGCCCGTGACCCAGCCGATGCCGCGTGCGGAGCCCGCCGCGATCGACATCCCGAAGATCGGCGCGCGTTCGACGCTGGCTCCGCTCGGCCTCAACCCGGACCACACGGTCGAGGTGCCGCCGGTGACCCAGCCGATGCAGGCCGGTTGGTACACCTACGGCCCGGCGCCGGGCGAGGTCGGACCCGCGGTGATCCTCGGCCATGTCGACGGCAACAAGCAGCAGGGAATCTTCTACCGGTTGAAGGAGCTGGCGCCCGGCGACCGGGTCGCGGTGTCCAGAAAGGACGGTTCGACGGCGAACTTCGTGGTGCGGCAGGTGGACCAGGTGGACAAGAACCAGTTCCCGACCGACGCGGTGTACGGCGACACCGCGGGGCCGGAGCTGCGGCTGATCACCTGTGGCGGGAGCTTCGACCGGGCCGCGCACAGCTATCGGGACAACATCATCGTCTACGCCTCGCTCGAATGACGCGGGCAACCGGCGCCGTTCGTGGCGCGTCTTCGCGGCAGCGAGGCGCATTCAGTCCAATACCCCTGCACCAGCCGAGCAAGGTGGTAGAGATGAAGCCCAGGATCGTCGTCACCGGAGCGCTCGCCGGCACGGCCGTGCTCCTCAGCCCGGTGTTCGCCCACGGGCAGCCCACGTCCACTCCCGTCCCGCCGAGCAGCTCGCCGGCCGAGCCGCCGGACCACACCTTCCTCGGGCTCTCGCCGCAGCGCGGGGAGCCCGGCGACCAGGTCCTGGTCTCCGTGGGCTGCCCGCCGAAGTTGTTGCGCGGCACCGAATCCGCGGCACTCGACATCGGGCCGCTCAAGGTGGTCCCGGATCCGGGGACCTCGCCGCGGTCGGAGGCGGTGGCCAAGGTGCGCAAGGCCGCCAAACCCGGGCGGCACCCGGTGCGCGCGTTCTGCGGGACGGCCACCCTGGCCGCCGATTTCACCGTCACCGCGGCCGAACCGCCCCGCCCGCCGGAGCGGAAACCGGGCGCGCAGGTGCCGGTGAAACCGAAGGGCGCCCCGCAGACCGGCGGCGGCGCGACGTCCCCTGACCGGCAGGAAGGGACCTTCGCTCTCGTTCAACCGGAGCGAGGGACCTTTACTACGGTTCAGCCGGAGTAAAGGTCCCTTGCTCCTTCGGCGGCTCGGGGTCAGTCGGTTTCGACCCAGTCGAAGGTCTTGGTGACGGCCTTCTTCCAGTTGCGGTATTCGGTTTCGCGGCGGGGCTCGTCCATCGACGGGTCCCACTGCTTGTCCTGGGCCCAGTTCGCGCGGATGTCGTCCTCGCTCGCCCAGAACCCGACCGCCAGCCCGGCGGCGTAGGCCGCGCCCAGCGCGGTGGTCTCGTTCACCACCGGCCGGATCACCGGCACGCCGAGGATGTCCGCCTGGAACTGCATGAGCAGCTCGTTGACGACCATGCCGCCGTCCACCTTGAGCGATTTCAGCGGCACCCCGGAGTCGGCGTTCATCGCGTCGATCACCTCGCGCGACTGGAACGCGGTGGCCTCCAGCACGGCCCGGCAGAGGTGGCCCTTGTTCACGAACCGGGTCAGCCCGACGATCGCGCCGCGCGCGTCGGAGCGCCAGTACGGCGCGAACAGCCCGGAGAACGCGGGCACGAAGTAGGCGCCCCCGTTGTCCTCGACGGTTTTCGCGTGCTGCTCGATCTCGGCCGCCGAGCCGATCATCCCCAGGTTGTCGCGCAGCCACTGGACGAGCGAACCGGTGACCGCGATCGAGCCCTCCAGCGCGTACACCGTGTCGTTCGAACCGATCTTGTAGCACACCGTGGTGAGCAAACCGTTGTCCGACAACACCTTCTCCGTGCCGGTGTTGAGCAGCACGAAGTTGCCGGTGCCGTAGGTGTTCTTCGCCTCACCCGGCGACAGGCAGGCCTGGCCGAACGTCGCCGCCTGCTGGTCGCCGAGGATCCCGGCGATCGGGACCCCGGCGAGCGCGCCCTTCGCCCGGGTCTTGCCGTATTCCTCCGAGGAGGACCGGATCTCCGGCAGCATCGACAGCGGAATGCCCATGTCGGCGGCGATGTCGGCGTCCCAGGACAGCGTGTCCAGGTCCATCAGCAGGGTGCGGGACGCGTTGGTCGGATCGGTGACGTGCACGCCGCCGTCCGGGCCGCCGGTCATGTTCCACAGCACCCAGGTGTCCATGTTGCCGAAGATCAGGTCCCCGGCCTCGGCGCGTTTCCGGACACCGTCCACATTGTCCAGAATCCACTTGATCTTCGGACCGGAGAAGTAGGTGGCCAGCGGCAGGCCGGTCTTCGCGCGGTACCGCTCCTGCCCGCTGGGACCGCCGCCGGCGCTGAACCCGCCCAGCTCGTTGACGATCTTGTCGGTGCGGGTGTCCTGCCAGACGATCGCGTGGTAGACGGGCTTTCCGGTCTTGCGGTCCCAGACCAGCGTGGTCTCCCGCTGGTTGGTGATGCCGACCGCGGCGATGTCGCCGACCTCCAGGTCCGCCTTCGCGAGCGCACCCGCGGTGACGGTCCGGGTGTTCGCCCAGATCTCCTCGGCATTGTGCTCGACCCAGCCCGCGCGCGGGAAGATCTGCTCGTGCTCGCGCTGGTCCACGGCGACCACCCGGCCGGAATGGTCGAAGATCATCGTCCGGGTCGAGGTGGTGCCCTGATCGATCGCGGCGACGTACGAGGTCATGGCTGCTCCTGTTCAGGCCGGGTCAGGCGGACGGATATACGAGGAATACCAGTGCGGCGAGCGCGCCGCCGACGAGCGGGCCGACCACCGGAACCCAGGAGTAGCCCCAGTTCGGATCGGTCTTGCGCCGGATCGGCAGCAGGAACGCGTACGCGATGCGCGGGCCGAGGTCGCGGGCCGGGTTGATGGCGTACCCGGTCGGGCCACCCAGCGAGGTGCCGATGACCAGCACGACGAACGCGACCCCGGCGTACCCGAGCGCGCCGTTGCCGAGCTGCGGGACCCCGGCCACGTCCGCCTTCGCGACCGGGCTGAACAGGATCCAGCCGACCAGCACGAAGGTGCCGATGATCTCGGTGACCAGGTTCCACACCTTGTTCGGGATCTGCGGCGCGGTGGAGAAGATGCCGAGCGTCTCACCCGGGTTCGGGTGGTCGTCGAACTGCAGTTTGTAGGTCGCCCAGCACAACGCGGCGCCGAGGATGGCGCCGACCATCTGGGCCAGCATGTAGATCGGCACGTCCGCCCACGGGGTCTTGCCCGCGATCGCGAGCCCGAGCGTCACCGCCGGATTGAGGTGCGCACCGCTGGGGTTGGCGACGCTGGCCCCGGCGAAGACCGCGAAACCCCAGCCCATGTTGACGAACAGCGGCCCGCCGCCGTGCCCGTTGTTCTTGCGCAGCACGTGGTTCGCCACCACACCGTTGCCGAGCAGGATCAGCACCGCCGTCCCGAGCAACTCCCACAGAAAGATCGAACCCGCGTTCAATGAAGCCACCGCCCTCCACACTGGACACACCTGTTGCGCAGGGTCGAGCACGGCGTGCAACGGCGCCATTGCCGACCCACGATCGGGTGAACGCTACTTGGTGGGGAGCGATCATTCCAGGCGCCGAGCGTCCCAATCTTTCAAGATCGGCGAGTGGTCTGCCATCTCTTGGCCGCCGCCTGAGCTGCGGACCGCGCGGGACGTGCGATGCTGGGGAGGTCGAGTAGCGAGGAGGGTGATCAGGTGACTCGGTCACGGCAGGAACCGCGGGCCAGGACGGCGAATCCGGCGCAGCTCGGCCCGTCGGAGCGGGAGGCGGCGTGGGAGCGCCTCGGCAACGAGACCTTCGACCTGGTCGTCATCGGCGGCGGCGTGGTGGGCGCCGGCACCGCCCTGGACGCCGCGACCCGCGGCCTGCGCGTGGCGCTGGTCGAGGCGCGCGATCTCGCGTCCGGCACCTCGAGCCGGTCCAGCAAGCTGTTCCACGGCGGGTTGCGCTATCTGGAACAGCTGGAGTTCGGGCTGGTTCGCGAGGCGTTGCGCGAGCGCGAGCTGATGCTCACCCGGCTGGCGCCGCATCTGGTCAAACCGGTGAGCTTCCTGTACCCGCTGACGCACCGCGTCTGGGAACGCCCGTACACCGCGGCCGGGCTGTTCCTGTACGACACCATGGGCGGCGCCCGCTCGGTGCCCGGTCAGAAGCACCTGACCAAGGCCGGGGCGCTGCGGATGGTTCCCGCGCTCAAGCGCGGCGCGCTGATCGGCGGCATCCGGTATTTCGACGCGCAGGCCGACGACGCCCGGCACACCCTGACCGTGGCCCGCACCGCGGCGCACTACGGCGCGGTGATCCGCACGTCGACGCAGGTGGTCGAGTTCCTGCGCGAAGCGGACCGGGTGTCCGGGGTGCGGGTGCGGGACGTCGAGGACGGCCGGGAGGCCGAGATCCGCGCGAACGCCGTGGTCAACTGCACCGGGGTGTGGACCGACGAACTGCAGCGGCTGTCCGGCAGCCGCGGCCGGTTCCGGGTGCGGGCCAGCAAGGGCGTGCACATCGTGGTGCCGCGCGACCGGATCGTGTCCGAGGCCGGGCTGATCCTGCGCACCGAGAAATCGGTGCTGTTCGTGATCCCGTGGCGCAACCACTGGATCGTCGGCACCACCGACACCGACTGGAACCTCGACCTCGCGCATCCGGCGGCCACCAAACACGACATCGACTACCTGCTGGAACACGTGAATTCCGTGCTCGCCACGCCGTTGACGCACGACGACATCGAAGGCGTGTACGCCGGGCTGCGGCCGTTGCTGGCGGGGGAGAGCGAGGAAACCTCGAAGCTTTCGCGGGAGCACGCCGTCGCGCGCGTCGCGCCGGGGTTCGTCGCGATCGCCGGGGGCAAGTACACGACGTACCGGGTGATGGCCGCCGACGCGGTGGACGCCGCGGCCGTGGACCTGTCCGGCCGGCCGCAGCCGTCGATCACCGACAAGGTGCCGCTGCTCGGCGCGGACGGGTACCACGCGCTGGTCAACCAGGCCGATCACGTGGCCGCCGAGCACGGGCTGCACCCGTACCGGGTCCGGCACCTGCTCGACCGGTACGGCTCGCTGGTGCACGAGGTGCTCGCGCTGGCCGACGGGCGGCCGGAACTGCTGCGCCCGCTGGAATCGGCGCCGGACTACCTCGGGGTGGAGGTCGTCTACGCGGTGTCGCACGAGGGCGCGCTGCACCTGGAGGACGTGCTGGCGCGGCGGACCCGGATCTCGATCGAGTACCCGCACCGCGGCACCGACTGCGCCGAGCAGGTCGCGAAGCTGATGGGCGAGGTGCTCGGCTGGCCGGACGCCGTGGCCGCGCGCGAGGTCGAGGTGTACAACGCGCGGGTCGCCGCGGAACGGGACTCCCAGACCCAGCCGGACGACGAGGCCGCCGACGAACGCCGCTCCGCCGCCCCGGAGGCCCGCGCGAAGCTCACCGAACCCATCGGCTGACCCCGGACACGCGAAGTGTCATGAGGGGACCCCTCCGGACAAAATCTGTCTGGAGGGGTCCCCTCATGAAAGCGGTGGGTCAGGGGAGGGGGTGCTGGGCGCGCAGGGATTTCTTGTCCACCTTGCCGATCGGGGTGAGGGGCAGGGATTCGGCGAACTCGATGGTCGCGGGCACGAAGTGTTCGGCGTCGAAGTGGGCGCGCAGGTGGGTGCGCAGTTCCTCGGCGGTGGGGGCGGGGTTCGCCGAGACGACCACGGCGTGCACGGCCTCGCCGCCGCGCGGGTCGGGCACGCCGAACACCGCCGCCTGGCGGACCCGCGGATGCGCGGCGAGCGCGCTCTCCACCACGTTCGAGTAGATCTTGGTGCCGTGTTCGCCGGTGACGATCACGTCGTTCGCCCGGTCCAGCAGGTACAGGTACCCCTCGGCGTCGAACCGGCCGATGTCGCCGGTGCGCAGCCAGCCGTCGCCGGTGAACGCGGCCGCGTCGAGTTCGGGCTGCCCGTGGTAACCGTCCATCAGCGCGAGCCCGCGCACCAGGACCTCGCCGGTCCCGCCGTCGCCGTCGATCTTCGCCGACATCCCGGGCACGATCCGGCCCACCGACGCGAGCCGGTGCGGGTGCCCGTCGAACTCGGGGGCGGCGATGCTCGCGATCATCGGCGCCTCGGTGAGCCCGTAGCCCTGGCCGACGACCGGGCCGAACACTTCGAGCGCCCGGCGCAGGAGGTCCGGCGGCAACGGGCTCGCGCCCAGGGACAGCGACCGGACGCTGGACACGTCGGTGCCCGGCAGGTCCGGATGGTCGAGCAGCGCGGCCAGCCGGGGCGGGGTGAGGGTGAGCGAGGTGATCCGGTCCGCGGCGATCGAACGCAGCACGGCGCCCGCGTCGAAACCGTCGTGCAGCACCAGGGTGTCCCCGCACAGCAGCGCGCCGAGCGCCGCGCAGTTCCCGGTCAGGTGCGAAAGCGGCGCGACCAGCAGGATCCGCTGCGGTCCGGCGGGATCCGGGGCGAAGATCCGCGCCATGCCCTCGTAGATCCCGCTGTGGCCGATCAGTTTCGGGGTGCCGGTGGTGCCGCCGGACGGGAAGACCATGCGCACCGACGGCGGCACCGCGAACTTCGGGTCCACCGCGGACCGCGACAGCAGATCCTTGGCGCGATGCGGCATCCACGGTTCGGTCGGGCCCAGGGAAAGCACGCGGTCCGGCCGCACGGCCTCGATGAGTTCCCGGGTCTTGCGCGGTTCCCGGTCCGGATCGATCACCAGCGTCGTGGCCTCCGCCGCGGCCAGCGCCGCGAGCCGGTCGGGCAGGCTGGACGACGCGGTGACCGGCAGCACCGGCGTGCCGCGCAGCTGCGCGGCCAGTTGCGCCAGCAGGGTTTCCGGCCGGTTGCCGCCGACGATCGCCAGCAGCTCACCGCGCCCGATCCCCTCGGTGGCCAGCGCGTCGTGGATCCCGCCGAGCACCCCGAGCGCGGCGCGGTAGCTCAGCACGCGGTCGTGCCAGCGGAAAGCGGTCTTCTCGCCTTCGCCGCGCAGTGCCTCGAGAATGCGGGTCAGGAAGAAGCTCGGCTCGCCCACCGGTACCCCGTTCGCCGTCGAATTCGGTGCCACCCTTGAGAAAACCGCAAAACCCTTGCGGGGCAAAGGACTTCACGCTGTGTCGAGCAGCACAGGAAGATCGCTAGTCGGCCGCGGTGCGGACCCAGCGCAGGTCGCGGCCCGGGGGATCGTGGAGCGGGACGTACTCGGCGAACCGGAAACCGCAGCGCTGCGCCACCGCCCGCGAGGCGTGGTTCTCCTCGGCGTGGACGTAGTGCACCTCGTCCAGAGCGAGCGCGCCGAAGCCGAACCGCAGCGCCGCGTTCAGCGAGGTCACCGCGACCCCGCGGCCGCGCGCGGCCGGATGCACCCAGATCGACGCCTCCGCGTAGCCCCGGTCGAGGTCGACCGATTTCAGCCCGACCTCGCCGAGCAGCGCCCCGGTGGTCGGTTCCGCGACCGCCCAGGAGTAGCGCCGGTCCTGCGCCCATTCCATCGCCCGCTGGTCGACGTAGGCGGCGGCCTGGTCCAGGTCGTCCAGCCGCAGGGTCGGGGTGAAGCGCCGGAACTGGGCGTCGGCGAAGCCCTCGACCAGGGCGGGCCGATCGTCCAGCCGGTCGTCGGCGCGCAGTTGCCGCAGGTAGAACTCGCCCGCGTTGATCTCCACCGGTTCCACGGGGTGACCTTAACCCAGGTCCCCTCCGGTGTCGGCCGTAATCGCGGGCACCCGGGCGCTGATCACGGTCCCGTCGCCCGGCGCGCTCTCCACGGTGAGCGTGCCCGCGACGCGGTGCACGCGCTGCTTCATGGCCTGCAGGCCGAAGCCGTTGCCGTGCTCGTGCGGCGCGGCCGGGCCGTCCGGGGTGAACCCGACGCCGTCGTCCCGGACGTCCAGCAGCACCAGATCGTCCAGATAGGACAGTGTGAGGTCGATGGTGGTGGCCCGCGCGTGCTTGCCCGCGTTGGCCAGGGATTCCTGCGCGACCCGGAACAGCGCCACCTCCAGTTCGGGCAGCAGCGGACGGACCTCGCCGGTGGTGTGCACCCGCACCGGCACCCCGGATCCCGCCGACCAGGTGCGGCCCAGTTCGGCGAGCGCGTCCGGGAGCCGGGACTCGGCGAGCGGTTCCGGTCGCAGCGCCTCGACCGATCGCCGGGCCTCGCGCAGGCTGTCCCGCGCCAGCGTCCGGACCTGGTCCAGGCGGCGCTGCTGCGCCGGATCCCCGCTGACCTGCCCGGCGGCTTCGAGCTGGGTGACGATCCCGGTCAGCCCCTGGGCCAGGGTGTCGTGGATCTCGCGGGCCATCCGCTGCCGTTCGTCGAGCACGCCCGCCTCGCGGGCCTGGGTGAGCAGCTGGGCGTGCAGCCCGGCGTTCTCCTCCAGCGCGCTCTCCAGCTTGGTGTTGGTCTCGGCCAGTTCGTCGTTGGCGCGGCGGCGCCGCTCGCTTTCCCGGCCGAGCGCCCACGCGGCGTACAGCAGCGGACCGGCCACCGAGACCAGCGACACCCAGACCGGGCTCTCGGTCGAGGTGCCCAGCCCGGTGCGCGCCAGCAGCGGGACGATCGCCGTCGCCGCGACCGCGAACACGCTCCACCGCGCGGGGAACAGCGCGAACGCGAACGGGTAGCCGATCGAGGCGAACGCGGTGAACGAGGCGTCGCGGGTCACCAGGATCGTGCTCAGGACCAGGACGCCGAGGAAGTAGAGCACCGGGAGCGCCGGGTACCGGGCGCGTCGCGGGAGCACCCACAGCATGCCGGTCACCCACCCCGCGGCCACGGCGGCGACGGCGATCGTGCCGGGCCGGTCCCCGGTGGTCGCGGAGACGACCGTGCAGGTGATCAGGAGCGCCAGCCCGGCCCCGGCCAGCAGCCTTGCCGCGATCCGCACCGCCCGGGGATCGCGGATCTCCGGGCCCATTCCGGGCAGGAATCCGGCGAGTTCGGCCGTGCGCATCGGGGTCACCGGCGGCGACGGCCACCGGAGAGGGCACCGACCACCAGGGCGGCCACCACCGCGAGTCCGGCGACCACCCAGATGTTGCGGACGACCAGGAAGATCAGGATGAGCCCGGCGATCGCGGCGATCGGGACCGCGCTGGAGGGCAGGCGGGAGAGCGCGCGCGGCGATCCGGTGTCCCGGGCGGGCCGGGCCGCGGCGTATTCGGCCAGCACGGCGGGCCGGGGCGCGGGCAGGTCGGCGAAGATCGGGGAGAGGTCGCTGAGCCGCTTGGCGGCGCTGACCTTCGCCGAGCGCGCGCCGAACTCGTCGATGTCCAGGCGGCCGGTGCGGACGTGCTCGCTGAGCGCGTCCATCGCCTCCTGCCGCTCAGCGTCGCTGAGCCGGAGATCCGGCCGGTCGGTGCTCACGGGCTTGATCCTACGGCCGTGTTCTAGTGCCACCGGCCGCGATAGTGGTTCCGCAGCTCCCGCCGATGCGCGCGCAGGTTGTCGTGCAGCTCGCGGTGGTGTTCGCGCACGGCCTCCCGCACTTCGCGGTGATGCTCCCGGATCTGCCGGTGCCGGTCCTGGATTTCCCGGTCGCGGTGCTTCCAGTCCTTGCCCCACAGGGCGCTGCCGGCCGCGGCGATGGCGGCGGGCATCAGGAACCACAGCCAGGTGCCGGTGACGAAGAACAGCACCACGCCGAGGACCGCGGACAGCGGCACCGCGGCCGCGGCCAGGCGCTGCACGAGCGGGCGGTCCGACCATTCCGCGGGTGCGGGCGGGGCGGCCGGGGCCTTCGGTTCCTCGGGGTCCGCTTCCAGGCGCGGATGCGGTTGCGGGAGGTCGGCGAAGACCTCGGCGAGCTCGCCCCGGGTCTTCACCGCGGTGATCTTCGCCGAACGCTCGCCGTACTCGTCGAGGCTGATCCGGCCGGCGCTCATGTGCTCGCCCAGCGCCTGCAACGCGGACTCACGGTCCGCGTCGCTGATCCGCAGCTGGGATGCGGGAACCTCGCTCACGTTTCAATGGTAAAGCGCGCCCGCCCCGGCGAGCCGTGACATTCGGCCGGAATTCAGTCCTTGATCTCCAGCAGCACCGTGCCCTGGGTGACCGCGCTGCCGACCTCGACCGAAAGCCCGGTGATCGTACCCGCTTTGTGCGCGGTGACCGGGTTTTCCATCTTCATGGCCTCCAGCACCACGATCAGCTCGCCCGCCTCGACCTGCTGGCCCTCCTCGACGGCGACCTTGACGATCGTGCCCTGCATCGGCGCGGCCACCGCGTCGCCGCTCGCCGCGGCCTTGGCGCCGCCGCCCCGCTTGCGCGGTTTGGCCTTCGCCGCCGTGCCGCCGGCGCCGTTGCCGCCGCCGAGCGCGAGCCCGCCGGGCAGCGAGACCTCGAGCCGGCGCCCGCCGACCTCGACGACCACGTTCTGCCGCGGCTCGGGCTCCGCCGCGGGCTCACCCGGGGCGGTGAACGGCTCGATCTTGTTGTCGAACTCGGTCTCGATCCAGCGGGTGTGCACGTCGAACGACTCGCCGTCGCCGATGAACGCGGGGTGGTTGACGATCTCGCGGTGGAACGGGATCACCGTGGCCAGGCCCTCGGCGACCAGTTCGCCGAGCGCGCGGCGGCTGCGTTCCAGCGCGTTCTCCCGGTCCGAACCGGTGACGATCAGCTTGGCCAGCATGGAGTCGAACTGGCCGCCGATCACGCTGCCGGTCTCGACCCCGGAGTCGACGCGCACGCCCGGCCCGCTCGGCGCGACGAACCGGGTCACCGTGCCGGGCGCGGGCAGGAAGTTGCGGCCGGCGTCCTCGCCGTTGATCCGGAACTCGATCGAGTGGCCGCGCGGTTCCGGGTCCTCGGTGAAGCGGAGCCGCTCGCCGCGCGCGATCCGGAACATCTCGCGGACCAGGTCGAGGCCGGTGGTCTCCTCGGACACCGGGTGCTCGACCTGCAACCGGGTGTTGACCTCGAGGAAGGAGATCGTGCCGTCCACCGCGACCAGGTACTCGACCGTGCCCGCGCCGTGGTAGCCGGCCTCCTTGCAGATGGCCTTCGCGGACTCGTGGATCCGGGCGCGCTGGTCGTCGGTGAGGAACGGCGCGGGCGCCTCCTCGACCAGCTTCTGGTGCCGCCGCTGCAGCGAGCAGTCGCGGGTGCCGACCACGATCACGTTGCCGTGCATATCGGCCAGCACCTGCGCCTCGACGTGCCGCGGCTTGTCCAGGTAGCGCTCGACGAAACATTCGCCGCGGCCGAAGGCGGCCACCGCCTCGCGGGTCGCGGACTCGAACAGCTCCGGGATCTCCTCCTTGGTGCGGGCGACCTTCAGCCCGCGCCCGCCGCCGCCGAAGGCCGCCTTGATGGCGACCGGGAGCCCGTGCTCGTCGGCGAACTTGACGATCTCCTCGGCGGTTTCCACCGGGTCCTTGGTGCCCGGGACCAGCGGGGCGCCCGCCTTCATCGCGATGTGCCGCGCGGTCACCTTGTCCCCGAGATCGCGGATGGCCTGCGGGCTCGGCCCGATCCAGGTCAGCCCGGCGTCCAGCACGGCCTGGGCGAAGTCCGCATTCTCGGAGAGGAAGCCGTAGCCGGGGTGCACGGCGTCGGCGCCCGAGCGCTTGGCGACGTCGAGCAGCTTGTCGAACACCAGGTAGCTCTCGGCGGCGGTGGTGCCGCCCAGCGCGAACGCCTCGTCGGCGAGCCGGACGTGCGGCGCGTCGCGGTCCGGGTCGGCGTACACCGCGACGCTGGTCAGCCCGGCGTCCTTGGCCGCTCTGATCACCCGTACCGCGATTTCCCCGCGGTTCGCGACGAGCACCTTGGTGACCGGTCCACCCTGGGCCGCGCTGTCCTGCTCGGGCACGCCCTACCTCCTGCTGTCGTAAGACTTCCGGCCCCGTCGCGCGTCGCCCGACGCGCAGGTGGGGACTCGCAGCAGTTTACGGTTACTCGGCAGTTCCCGTGGTGAGAGGCGGCTCACCCTGAGCGGATTTCACGCGGGCTGGTGCCGGAGATGTTCCGGAAGGTCGTAATCGAGGTAGATCACGTCATAGGGCTGCGCCGCGTAGAGGGCGGGGAGGTGTTCGGTGTCCACCAGGGCCCACGGCTGGTGGTCGCCGCAGCACTTGACCAGCCGGTCCAGCGCCGAATAGGCGAGCAGCGCCTTGCGGCCGTCGTCGAGCTGGCGCAGTTCGACGGCGTTCTCGGAGTTCCGCGGGTGCGCCGCGGTCGGCAGGTAGACGACGGGCGGCAGGTTCGGATTCGTCACGCGAACAACATAAACGTGTGCTCTCCGTAGATCTCAGGGGGAATCGCTTACGCTCGGCAGCGACAACCCGGGTGCGGAGAGGAGGCGCCTTGGCCGGTAGCGGTCCACCCCGTTCGGCCGTGGTCACGGCCGTGGTCGCCGTGCTGGTGACGGCCGGCGCGCTGGTCACCGTGGCGCTGCTGCGCCCGCGGGCGGAGGATTCGTCGGCGGCGGAGCCGAACTCGGCCCCGGCCGCGAGCGCGCCCGCCCAGGAGTGCGGTGACGCTCCGTGTCAGGTGCTGGCCACGCAGAACGTCAACGGGACGACCGTGGAACTGCTCGCCGGCGCCGACGGCAACGACGGCCGGTTCCGGGCGTACGGGCCGAACTCGCACGTGGTGATCGAGACCAAGACGACCGCGCTGGGGGCGCGGCTGAACCAGAACTCGCTGCAGTGCGTCGCCGGGCCGGTGTCGGCGTGCCTGGTGCGCGGGCTGAACGACGGCGGGATGCTCGGCGAGGTGCTGGTGTCGCGGGACAACGACTGGCGGTCCCCGGAGAAGCCGTATTTCTCCGACGCGGGCGGGCTGGTGCTGGACCCGGTGGCCGGCGCGGCCCCGGACGTCGTGGTGGTCAAGCACCAGTGCCCGAGCGGCGGCGAGACGAAGTGCCAGTCGCGGCCGGTCTACGCGGAGGTGTTCGACCTCGCCGGCGAGCAACTGGGCTGCACGCGGGACTACACGTCCCCGTCCCAGCTCCGCGGCTGGCCGGCGATCAACCTGGTGCAATCCGACCTCCGGGCCTGCCCCGGCTCCTGAGGCTGCGGGGGCCGTGGGGGGCGTGAGTGTTCTGACCGGTTAGAACCGGCCTGCCCACTCACGACCCCCCAGCACTCGGTCACCAAAAAATAGCGGGGGACCTTTACTCCGGTTGAGCCGTAGTAAAGGTCCCCCGCTGCCGTTGAACCGGAGCGAAGGTCCCTTCCTGCCGGTTTTGCCGCCCCGCGGTCAGGCGATGGCGGGGCGGCTGCCGGTGTCGGTGAGCAGCGGCGGGGTGCTCGGCGTGTGCAGCACCTCGTCGTCGAGCAGGCCCTCGCCGCGGGCGACGATCGTGGGCACCACGATCTGCCCGGCCACGTTGGTCGCGGTGCGCATCATGTCCATGATCGGGTTCACCGAGTAGATCAGCGCGATGCCCAGCGCCACCTGCTGCGGGTTGAGCCCGATGAACGACGTGGTCAGCGTCAGCGCGGTCAGCCAGCCGGTCGTCCCGGCGGTGGCCAGCGCGCCCAGCACGGCGACCACGACGATCCCGAGGTACTGCCCCAAGCTCAGCGACACCCCGGAGATGTTCGCGATGAAGATCGCGCCGATCGCCGGGAACACCGCCGCGCAACCGTCCATTTTGGTCGCGCTGGCCAGCGGCGTCGCGAAGCCCGCGTAGGCCGGGTCGACGCCGAGGTTCACCGTGGACTGCCGGGTCAGCGGCAGCGTGGCGCCCGAGGACTGGGACACGAACGCGAACTGGATCGCGGTCCACGCCTTGCCGAAGAACCTCAGCGGGCTGACCTTCGCGAAGAAGCGCAGCAGGATCGGGTAGACCACGAACAGCACCAGCAGGCTGCCGACGTACACCGCGACCGTGAGCGACAGCAGCGGCCGGAACAGCGCGTCGCCGTAGTTCGCGACCGCGGCGCCGATCAGGCCCACGATGCCGATCGGGGCCAGCCGGACGATCCAGCCGAGGTAGCGCTGGATGATCTCGAACACGCTGGTGGTGAAGTCGACGAACGGCTTCGCGCGGTCACCCAGGCTGTACGCGGCCGCGCCGATGATCACGGCGAGGAAGAGCACCTGCAGCGTCTCGCCCTCGGTGAAGGCGGTGAAGAAGTTCTTCGGCACGATCCCGTCGATGAAGGCGCTCCACGATCCCCAGTGGTCGGCGCTCTTCGCGGCCTTGTCCGCGTTCTTCGCGGTCGCCGCCACACCCTCGCCGAGCCCGCCGCTGCCCGGGTTGAACAGCTTGCCCACCGCGATCCCGATCAGCACCGCGATGAACGAGGTGATCCCGAACCACAGGACGGTCTTCCCGCCCAGGCGCGCGGCGGTCTTGCCACCGCCGAGGTTCCGCAGGCTGTTGATGCCGACCACGATCGCGGTGAAGACCAGCGGGATCACCGCGATCTGCAGCAGCGTGGTGAACACGGTCCCGATGCGGGAAAGGGTCTCGGTGAGCCATTCCGTCTTGGTGCTCCGCGCGAGGACGCCCAGCAGGGCGCCGACCACGAGCGAACCGATGACCGCGGTCGCGAAGACCTTGGGTTTGGCGTAGGTCCGTAGGAAAGACACGTGTGCTCCGGGTGCGTGTTAGCGACTGGTGTGCCGCGCGTTGTCAACGCCAGGCAGCGCCAGACTCTTCCGGATCACCCGATCGTGTGGGACGTCTCTCAGGATGTGGGACGTTGGTCCAAACCTATTGGCGCCAGAGGTCGACCACGCTCACGCCGACTTCGGCGAGCAGCTTCCGGGTCAGCGGCAGGCTGATCCCGATCACGCTCGACGGATCGCCGTCCACCCCTTCGACGAACCAGCCGCCGAGCCCGTCCAGGGTGAAGCCCCCGGCGACGGCCAGGGGCTCGCCGCTCGCGACGTACGCGTCCACTTCCTCCGGGGTCGGGGCGGCGAACCGCACGGTGGTGCCCTGGGTGCCGGTGGCCTGCTCGGTCCGGCGGCCGTCCTCGATGCGCACCACCGCGTGCCCGGTGAGCAGCTCGCCGGTGCGCCCGGCCATCGCGGACCAGCGGTCGCGCGCGGTGGCCGGGTCGCCGGGCTTGCCGACCAGTTCGCCGCCGATCGAGAGCATCGAATCGCAGCCGACCACGACCGCGTCGGTGTGCGTGGTGGTCACCGTCTCCGCGACGGCCGCCGCCTTCGCCCGCGCCAGCGCGGTCACCGTATCGATGTGCGAGGCGTCGCCCAGGCCCGCGATGATCGCGTCCTCGTCCACGCCGGACACGACGACGCTGGGATCGATCCCGGCGGCGCGCAGCACACCGAGGCGGGCGGGGGAGGCCGAAGCGAGCACGAAACGCACGGCCCGGAGCGTAACGGGCGGGCGCGCGGCCGGGCGCCGCTAGGCCGTTCGAGCGGTCTTTCCGGGCTGAGGTCTGGACCAAAGGCATCCGCGAAGCTACTTTGTTGTCCCTCGCAACATATTGTGCTTCCCTTACGGAGGAACCAATGGCGTCTCGCCTCCGCGGTCGAAGAGCAACCACGACAATCCTGGCCTGCTTGCTGGCGGCCGGCACCGCGCTCACGCCGCTGTCCGCGGCCGCCGCGCCCGGGCCGATCTACCAGAATCCCCGGAAACCGGTCGCCGACCGGGTCGCCGATCTGCTCGGCCGGATGAGCCTCGACGACAAGATCGCCCAGATGGTCCAGGCCGAGCGCAACGCCGCGACCCCCGCGCGGGCCGCCGAACTGCGGCTCGGTTCCATCCTGTCCGGGGGAGGCTCCGCGCCGACGCCGAACACCGCCGAATCCTGGGCGGACATGTACGACGACTACCAGCGCGCGGCGTTGGCCACCCCGCTCGGCATCCCGACGATCTACGGCGTCGACGCCGTGCACGGGCACAACAACGTCGTCGGCGCCACGATCTTCCCGCACAACATCGGCCTCGGCGCGGCCGACGATCCGGCGCTGGCCGAACGGATCGGGCGGGCCACCGCCGAGGAGGTCTCGGCCACCGGGGTCGACTGGGACTTCGCGCCGTGCCTGTGCGTGGCGCGCGACGACCGCTGGGGCCGGACCTACGAGTCGTTCGGCGAGATCCCGCGGAACGCGGTCGTGAACAGCACGATCATCAACGGGCTCCAGGGAAAGCGCCTCGCCGCGCCCGGTTCGGTCCTCGCGACCGCCAAGCACTTCATCGGTGACGGCGGTACGACCGGCGGCAAGGACCAGGGCAACACCGAGATCAGCGAAGCCGAACTGCGGGCGATCCACCTGCCGCCGTTCCGCGCCGCGATCGCCCGGGGCGTCGGCTCGGTGATGATCAGCTTCAACAGCTGGAACGGCGTCAAGGACCACGGCAACAAGTACCTGATCACCGACCTGCTGAAGAACGAGCTGCGCTTCACCGGGTTCGTCGTCTCCGACTGGAACGGCATCGACCAGATCGACGGCCAGGAGGGCTTCACCGCGGCCGAGGTGCGCCAGGCGGTGAACGCGGGCCTGGACATGTTCATGGTTCCCCACGACTACGCGAAGTTCCTCGACCTCCTCCGCGCGGAGGTCCAGGCGAACCGGGTGCCCCTGGCGCGGATCGACGACGCGAACCGCCGCATCCTCACCAAGAAGTTCGAACTCGGCCTGTTCGAACGCCCCTTCACCGACCGTTCCTTCCTGAAAACGGTGGGCAGCAAGCAACACCGCGACCTGGCCCGCCAGGCCGTCCGCGAATCCCAGGTCCTCCTCCGCAACGACGGCGTGCTCCCGCTGCCGAAGAACAACGCCAAACTCTTCGTCGCCGGGAAGAACGCGAACGACATCGGCAACCAGTCCGGCGGGTGGACGATCACCTGGCAGGGCAGCAGCGGCCCGATCACGCCCGGCACCACCATCCTGGACGGGATCAAGCAATCGGCGGGAAAGAACTCCACGGTCACCTACGACCGGGAAGCCGACGGCCTCGACTCCAGTTACCGGGCCGCCGTGGTCGTCGTCGGCGAAACCCCTTATGCCGAAGGCCAAGGCGACCGTCCGGACGGGCTCGCGCTGGATGCCGAGGACCTGGCCACCCTCGCCAAGGCCAAGGCGACCGGGGTGCCCGTGGTGACCGTGCTGGTCTCCGGCCGCCCGCTGGACATCGCCCAGCAGTTGCCGCAGTGGAACGCGCTGCTGGCTTCCTGGCTCCCGGGCACCGAAGGCGGCGGCGTCGCCGACGTCCTCTTCGGCGCCTACCGCCCGACCGGGAAACTCTCCTTCTCCTGGCCGAGCAGCTCCGCCCAGGAACCGATCAACGTGGGTGACGGCAAGAAACCCCTCTTCCCGTACGGCTACGGCCTCACCTACCGCCGCTAGCTCCAATCCCCCAATGTGGCTTTCGGTACCTTCAACGCCCCGAAAGCCACATTGGGTACCTTGAGCGCCCCGAAAGCCACATTGGGGGAAACGGCTAGCGGGTGGGAGCGGGTTCCCGGGTGGGGGTCGGGGGTGTGGCGGGGTTGCGCGGGGTGGTGCGGCGCATGGCGGCGGCCGCCAGGAGGCCGACCAGGAGCACGGTGATCGGCAGGATCGTGGCCACCCGCGCGGCATCGGTGAGTCCATTGTGGACGGCCTGGTTGGCGAGGTGCTGGAGCTGGGCGGCCACGTCGGCGGGGACGCCCGGAGGCAGGGCGCTCGAGGTCGCGGCGCCGCCGAATTCGTTCGCCGCGGCGGCGGTGCGGGTGAGGCCGTCGACGAACTCCCGCCGGTATCCCGCGGGCAGCGCGTTCGCCGCGGCGGCCGCCTCGTCGGCGACGGACACCGCGATCCGCGCCTGCAGCAGGACGCCGATCGCCGCGGCGCCGAGCACGCTGCCGACCTGCCGCGCGGTGTTGTAGATCCCGGACGCGGTTCCGGTCAGGCTCGGTTCGACCGAACCCATGGTCACGTTGCTCATCGGCGAGAAGATGCACGCGATGCCGAGGCCGCACACCAGCAGGCCGGGCGTGAACGTCCACGGCCCGCTGTCCGGGCGAGCCTGCAGGGCGATGATCCCGAGCCCGCCCGCCAGCGCGAGCAGTCCGAACATCAGCAGGTACTTGCCGTTCATCCGGTCCGACAGGTGGCCGACGAACGGCGCCGCGAGGGCGGACAGCAGCGGCATCGGCGCGGTCACCACCCCGGCCACGGTCGGCGAGACGCCGAGCACCGACTGCAGGTAGATGGTCAGCGGCAGGAACATCCCGGTGACCGCGAACCCCACGGTGACCGAGGCGACCGTGCCCGCGGAGAAGTTGCGGTCGGCGAACACGCGCAGCGGGATCAGCGGTTCGCGCCGGTTGTACCGCTGCCAGCCGAAGAACGCGACGAGCAGGAGCACCCCGGCGCCGATGATCTCGGGAATCGTGATCGGACCGGCGACCGCGCCCCAGTCGTAGTGCTGTCCGTTCTGGACACCGAAGACCAGGCAGAACAAGCCCGCCCCGGACAGCAGAATGCCGGGCACGTCGAAGGAATGCGCGTGCTTCGGCTGCCAGTCCGGCACCAGGGCGACGGTCATGACCAGGGCGACGACCCCGATCGGCACGTTCACGTAGAAGATCCATTCCCAGCCGAGGTGATCGACCAGCAGCCCGCCCAGCAGCGGCCCGGTGATCGCGGCCAGCCCGGCGATCCCGCCCCACAGGCCCATCGCGGGTCCGCGTTTGGCGGGCGGGAACAGGTGCGTGATGAACGCCAGCGTCTGCGGGGTCATCAGCGCCGCGCCGAGGCCCTGTAAACCTCGGACAAAAATAAGCGTTTCCACCGATCCGGACAGCCCGCACCACAGCGAAGCGGCGACGAACACGACCAGCCCGGCGAGGTAGATCCGCTTCGGCCCGAACCGGTCGCCCAGGCGGGAGGTGAACAGCATCGGCACCGCGTAGGTGAGCAGGTAGACGCTGATCACCCAGACGACCGAGTTCAGCCCGGCGTTCAGCTCCCGCAACATCGCCGGCATCGCGATGGTGACGATCGTGGTGTCCAGCAGAATCATGAAGAAACCCAGGCACAGCGCGGAAAGCGCGGCCCAGGCACCGGTTCTAGCCTGCTCGGTGGTCATCGTTTCCCCTGGGGTGTATGAGGTTGAGTTCCGGCTTTTCGCCGCGTTCGCGGAGGAAGGCCACCCGGCCCGATTCCAGATCGGCGATCAGTTCGCGGGTCCACTCGAGTTCGAACTTCCGCTGGGCGCTCTTGAACCGCCAGTCCAGCCAGTAGATCTCGGGGGTGTGTTCCGCGTGCAGCTTGGCGGTGATGATCTCGTCGGACGCGACCGCCGAGGCGAGCCGGATTTCGCGCTCCCGGAGTTCGCGCAGCGCGGTCTCGCTGCCGAGTTCGTCGAGGACGGCGAGCCCGCTGAGGAACTCCGGGTACTCCTCGGCGAGCATGCCGACCATGTCCTTGGCGCGCTCGGTGAAGGCGTCCTTGCCCGCCTCGGTCATCGCGTAGACCGTGCGTTCCGGCCGTCGCCCCTCGCGCTGGGTGTCGACGACCTCGATGAAACCGCGGGCCGCCAGCCGCTCCACGGTGTGGTACAGCGATCCGGCCTTGAGCTTGACGCGGTTGTTCACGTAGCGCTCGCGCATCAGCTGGGCCATTTCGTACGGGTGCATCGGGTGCTCGTGCAGCAGCTCGAGCACCGCGATCCCGAGCGGGGTGAGTTTCGCCGCGGCCATGTGGATTGCTCCGGGTGGTTCGTTCCCTGTCGTTTATTCCACGTGGACTATACGGAGTGGGGTAGATGCTGTCGAGAACCTTGCCGGTGTGGGGCGGGCCACTTGTCCTGGACCTGAAGCATTGTTCAGGTTCCAGGCTGGAGGGACATCGGAGCTGAGGAGAGTGATCATGCGCGTGGTCGAGGTGACGCGGTTCGGGGGTCCCGAGGTGCTGGTGACGAACCAGGTGCCGGAGCCCGAGGCCGGGCCGGGGCAGGTGGTCGTGCGGGTGGCCGCGGCGGACGTCCTGTTCGTGGAAACGCAGATCCGGGCCGGTGGGTTCGGCGAGTACTTCGACGTGCGGCCGCCGTACGTGCCCGGCGGCGGGGTGGCCGGGCGGGTCGACGCGGTGGGGGACGGCGTGGATCCCGGGTGGCTCGGGAAGACCGTGCTCACCTCGACCGGGGGCGGCGGGGGTTACGCCGAGCGGGTCGTGGTCGGCGCGGACGGGCTCGTCGAGGTGCCCGCGGGGGTGGGCGCCCGCGAGGCGGCGGCGCTGCTGCACGACGGACCGACCGCGCTGGAGTTGTTCGAGGGGAACCGGGTCCGGGCCGGGGAACAGGTGCTGATCGTCGGGGCGACCGGCGGCGCCGGGATCCTGCTGGTGCAGCTCGCGCACGCGGCCGGGGCCCGGGTCGTCGCGGCGGCGCGCGGCGAGCGGAAACTGGCGCTGGCCACCGAACTCGGCGCGGATGTCGTGGTCGACTACTCGGTGCCCGGCTGGACCGACCGGGTGCTCGAGGCGACCGGGGGCACGGGGCCGGACCTGGTGCTGGACGGGGTCGGCGGGGAATTCGGGCGGGCGGCGTTCGAGGTCACGCCGCGCGGTGGCCGGTTCTCCGCGCACGGCGCGCCGACCGGCGGGTTCGCCGCGATCGATCCGGCGGAGGCGGCCGAACGCGGGATCGGGCTGCGCGGCATCGCCGATCTGCGGTTCCCGCCGGAACGGGCCCGCGAACTCGCCGCGCGCGCCCTGGCCGAGGTGGCCGCCGGGCGGATCCGGCCGGTGATCGGGCAGACGTTCCCGCTGGACCGGGCGGCCGACGCGCACGCCGCGATCGAGGCCCGGCAGGTCATCGGCAAGACGCTGCTGCTGGTATGACCGCCGGGCGCCGTCGAGCCGAATTCCGCGCCGAAGCCGCAAGGGACCTTCGCTACGGCTTTTCGGTAGCGGGGGACCTTTACTCCAGTAGAACGTGAGTAAAGGTCCCTTGCTCCCGCCAAGCGCCGGGCCGGGGTCAGGTGACGATGGGTAGCAGGACCGAGGTGTCGGCGAGGTCCACGGTCACCTTCGGCGGGGACGCGGGCGCCGGGATCGCGGTTCGGTCGGTGCCGCCGATGATCAGCGCGAGCCGGTGCCCGGCGGGGACGATGTGATCCACAGTGGACAGTCGGAAGGTGATCGGGTACGCCGTGCCTGGACGCAGCGGGGCCGGGGTGGTCAGCGAGTTGTAGTTGGCCAGATCCGCCCAGCCGCGGCTGATCACGTGCGCGGTGACGTTCTGGCTGGTGGTCGCCGTGTCCTTGTAGCAGGCGTCGTCGCCCGGCCGGTTCTCGCCCCAGCACGATTCCGTCCCCAGGTTGCGGATCCCCGGGTCGCTGCGGATGGTCGCCGGGCCGTAGTCGACCAGCAGCGCGGACAGGTGCGCGGTCGAGGTCGACGGGGTCGCCTTGACCGTGACGCTCCCGGTGCCGGAGAGCCGGAGATCGGAACTCACCGCGGGCGTGCTGAACAGCACGCGCGAAGCCGAGGTCCGGTCGGGATTGGCGGACCAGCTGCTCGGGCTGCCGCTGCGGTCGTCGGTGAAGGACGCGTTCGCGGGCTGGGGCTGCTCCGGGGAAAGCGTGCCGACCCCGGCCGTACCGCCGGGCGCGGGATACATCCGGGTGCCGCGGACCGTGGTCGCGGGCCACGACTTGTCGTCGGCCCACCGGTCCGGGCTGCGCTCGATCGACGCCTGCGGCTCGTTCTCGATGCCGTTCGGCACGTCCAGCAGCCACCGGTCGAACCAGCGGTGCAGGGTGTCCACCCATTCCTTGCGGCGGAAGTCGAACGGATCCACGTGCGCGGTCTGCGAAAGCCAGATCTTGCGCGGCACCCCGGTCGCGGTGAGCGCGTCCCACCACTGGCCGTAGTTCACCGGTTTGACGTTCCAGTCGTTCTGGCCGTGCACCACGAACACGCTGGCCTTCACCTTGCTCGCGTCCTTGACGAAATCGCGTTCCCGCCACATCGGCGTGAGGTCGCCGTTCGCCGGGGCGCCGTCGGTCATCTCCTGCCGCACCCGCCCGCACTTCTGGCGTGCGCTGGAGTTCTCGTGCCCGGAGGCCAGCGAGGTCGGCGTGCCGAACCCGGTGAACGAGACGCCGTCCGAGCGGAACCAGTCGTACCAGGCGCTGATCGCGGCGATCGGCACGATCGTGCGCAGCCCGGCGACGCCGGTCGCGGCGACGCCGTTGGTCATCGTGCCGTCCCACGACTTGCCGATCATGCCCACCGCGCCGGTCGACCAGCCGGCGGGCACCTTGGTGGCCCCGTCGACGGTCGAATACCCGTCCGCGCGGCCGCCCAGCCAGTCCACGACCGCCTTGCCGGAGCTGATCTCGCCGCGCCCGCCGACGTCCAGGCAGCCGCGCGAGCGGGTCGTGCCGGACAGGTCGAGCAGGATGACCGCGTACCCGCGCGGCACGAAGTAGTTGTCGTAGTACAGCGGGAACTTCACCGGGCGCCCGGCGGAGTCGTAGGACTTCAGCTCGCTTTCGTTGCCCCGGCCCGCGGTCGCGTAGTACGGGCTGGCGTCCATGATCACCGGGACCTTCTGCCCGCGCGCCGCGGGTTCGGCGGGCCGGATGATGTCCGCCGCGACGCGGTCCTTCGCGCCGTCCCGGTCCAGATCGACGCCGGTGTCCACCCAGACGGTCTCGCGGATCGCGTCGGCGAAGGAATACACCGGCTGGGTCACCCCGCCCGCGAGCGTGAACGCCCGTTCGCTCGCCAGTGCGGGCACGGAACCGAGCAGGGGGAGAACGAGGGCGAGCAGGATTACCGGAACACGACGAGACATCGGAAACTCCCTGCAGGACGGGGTCGTCCTCACGCTAAGCGCGGGCCGGACCCCTGAGGCAGGGCCGAACGTCGGTTGTTCAGCGGGGATAGGCGGAGGCTCGCCAGCCGCCCGGGCCGGGGTGCAGCGGACGGCGTAACCCGGCGGCCCGGTCGGCCCAGCGGGAACGGCGCGGCGGTGCGGGCGGCGGGCCCGGGTTCGCCGCGGCGGCGGTGATCACTGCGGTCAGCGCGGCGAGTTCGGCGTCGTCGGGATTGCCGCGCACCACGCGCAGCAGCGGCCGCCGCGGAGTTTCTTCTTCGTCGCTCATAGCGGAATGTTCCCGTGTTTCTTGGGCGGCAGTTCTTCCCGCTTGTCGCGCAGGATCGTGAGCGCGCGGGCCACGTGGCCGCGGGTGTGCGCGGGCACGATCACCGAGTCGACATATCCGCGCTCGGCGGCCTCGTACGGGTTGAGCAGCGCGTCCTCGTACTCCTGGATCAGCTCGGCCCGCAGCGCCTCGACGTCCTTGCCTTCTTCGGCGGCCTTGGCGAGCGTCTTGCGGTGCACGATGTTCGCCGCGCCCTGCGCGCCCATCACCGCGACCTGCGCGCTCGGCCACGCGAGGTTGACGTCCGCGCCGAGGTGCTTGGACCCCATCACGTCGTACGCGCCGCCGTAGGCCTTGCGGGTGATCACGGTGACCAGCGGGACGGTCGCCTCGGCGTAGGCGTAGATCAGCTTCGCGCCGCGGCGGATGATGCCGTTCCACTCCTGGTCGGTGCCCGGCAGGAAGCCCGGCACGTCGACGAAGGTCAGCACCGGCACGTTGAACGCGTCGCAGGTGCGGACGAACCGGGCGGCCTTCTCCGAGGCGTCGATGTCCAGGCAGCCCGCGAACTGGGTCGGCTGGTTGGCCACGATGCCCACGCTGTGCCCGTCGACCCGGCCGAAGCCGACGATCACGTTCGGCGCGAACAGTTCGTGCACCTCGAGGAACTCGCCCTCGTCCACGACCCGGGTGATCACCTCGTGCATGTCGTAGGGCTGGTTCGGCGAATCCGGGATGAGCTCGTTCAGCTCCAGATCGGATTCGGTCACCCCGTCCGCGATGGACTCCCCGGACGGCTCCGGCGCCTCGAAGACCGGCGGCTCGGAGAGGTTGTTCGGGGGCAGGAAGGACAGCAGCTCCTTGACGTAGGCGATCGCGTCCTCCTCGTCGGAGCCGAGGTAGTGCGCGTTGCCGGACTTGGTGTTGTGCGTGCGCGCGCCGCCGAGTTCCTCGAAGGTGACCTCCTCACCGGTCACCGTCTTCACCACGTCCGGGCCGGTGATGAACATGTGCGAGGTCTGGTCGACCATCACGATGAAGTCGGTGAGCGCGGGGGAGTACACGTGCCCGCCCGCGTTCGCGCCCATGATCAGCGAGATCTGCGGGATCACGCCGGAGGCCTTGACGTTGCGGGTGAAGATCTCGCCGTAGAGCCCCAGCGAGACGACCCCCTCCTGGATGCGCGCGCCGCCGCCCTCGTTGATGCCGACGATCGGGCGGCCGGTCTTGATCGCCAGGTCCATCACCTTGACGATCTTCTCGCCGTAGACCTCGCCCAGCGAGCCGCCGAACACGGTCACGTCCTGGCTGAACACGCACACCGGGCGGCCGTCCACGGTGCCGTAGCCGGTGACCACGCCGTCGCCGTAGGGCCGGTTCTTCTCCTGGCCGAAGTTCGTCGAGCGGTGCCGGGCCAGCTCGTCGAGTTCGACGAACGAACCGGGGTCCAGCAGCAGGTCGATGCGCTCGCGGGCGGTCTTCTTGCCCTTCGCGTGCTGCCGCTCCACCGCACGGGCCGAACCGGCGTGCACCGCCTCGTCGTACCGGCGGTACAGGTCGGCCAGTTTGCCGGCTGTGGTGTGAATGTCCGGCTCTTGTTCCGGCGGCGTCCCGATCGGCTCCGTGGCACTGCTCATGGACCGGCAGCTTAACGACAGCGGGCGCCCTTCGCGGGTGTGGCGTCGGCAACGTCACCGTCGGTGCGCGGAAATTCCGGTGCGGTCGCCACCGGGCCCGGCCTACCTTGGGTCAGGTGACGATCATCGACGCCCCGGTACGCGAGCTGACCGTCGACGACCTGCCGAAATGCCTCGATCTGGCCCGTGATCGCGAGTGGCCCGCCGAGGCGGCCAAATGGCTCCTGCTGTTCGATCTGGGCGAGGTGTTCGGCATCGACGATCCGGCGGGCGGGCTCGCCGCGACCGCGATCGTGACACACCAGGGCGAGGAGCTGGCGGCGATCTCCATGGTTCTGGTCGCCGCCCGGTTCAACCGCCGCGGCCTGGGCCGCCGCGTGATGACCCGGGCGCTCGCCGCCGCCGGTGCCGACCGCACGACGTTCCTGTACGCGACCGAACTGGGCAGGCCGCTCTACGAGACGCTCGGCTTCCGCGCGGCGGGCGGCGTGGAAACGCACACCGGCACGTGTCCGAACGGTTCCGGGGGCGCGCGGACGGCGCCGGCGGCCGACGTGCCCGGCATCCGCGCGCTGGACGCCGAGGTGATCGGTGTCGAGCGGCGACCGTTGCTGGACCGGTTGCTCGGCGATCTGGCAAACGTTTGCGTGGTTGCCGACGGTGACCGGGTGACCGGGTACGCGGTGGGCACCCCGGGCGAGACGTACACGATGATCGGTCCGGTGGTGGCGGACGACCCGGCGGCCGCGCGGAGCCTGATCCGCGGGGTGGCCTCGCGCGCCCCCGGATCGGTACGGGTCGACCTGCGCGCCGGGGAGGCGGAGCTGTCCGGTTGGCTCGCGGCCGACGGCCTCCCCGGACGATCCGGCGCCACGCTGATGGTGCACGGCGATCGCGTTCTCCCCGGGGACCGGACCCGCCTCTACGCCCCCATCGGCCCCGCCCTCGGCTAGCTCACCCCGCCGCCCCGCTCCACCCCCACCGGGAATCCCCCAATGTGGCATTGGGGGCGTTGAAGGTACCCAATGCGGCGTTCGGGGCGTTGAAGGTACCGAAAGCCACATTGGGCATTTTTCATCTTGGTTTTTGCTGGTGGGGTGGGGTTGACCGGGTGTG
>NZ_VTHK01000049.1 GCF_009765355.1 Amycolatopsis anabasis
TCGGAGCGGTGGGCGCCCCCACCCACGGAACCGGCGACCACACCCAGCACCGACCCCCGTGACATCACTTCCGCCTCGTCCTGACGGCACCAGGAGCCGGTGGCATCGGGCCGACCGATTCCGCCGAGGAGCACCCCTGCCGGTTCTGAGCAATCACCGCCTCCGCCGCCAGCGTGAAGCCCAGGAACGTACCCAAGGCGGACACCCGCAAGGCAACCTTCCATATGCGAACAGGACGGGCCGGTTCGACAGGCGGACCGCGGCCTACTCAACGCGCTCTTCTACCGCTGTGCGGGACTCGGCGGTGCGAACGTCCCGGCGGTATGGAATGCCGAATGGGAGCACGGTGGTGTGGTGGTCAGCTAGTCATTGGTTGCGAAGCTTGCACGCGTACCTGGCATGAAACCTTGGATCACAGCGGCAATATACGCCAGATTCGACCCGAGGTCGAGGGTGGCGGTAAGACGCACTAAATGTATGATGTCAATGGAAACTATGAGGGCTTCTGGTGACCGATTTACCTTACAGTATTTTTCCGCCGAATTTACCGCCGTACGCCTCCGAGCAGGTTTGAGGTTCGGTCGGTGCTGCTCGACCTCATTTCAGGTAGGCGAACACGCGAAGAGGTGGACGAATGGGCGGGCCGTTGGGTCTACGCCTCCGATCCTGGTGTGGATGACCAGATTATATCGAACGCCCTGACCTCGCTCGCGGTTTGTGACCTGAAGACTTCACCCGACGGATACTTGCACGGCCCGGACGATTTCCGCGACTGGCTCCGTGATTTCGACGACGAACTTGCGGGTCGAGACGATAATTAGTTTTTGACCGAATTCGCTGCGTGGAGAAGGTATAGTTCGACTGGGTAGATAATGAGAGTGTGGATCACGCTCACGGTTGCAGTGCTTACGATAAATCATGGAAACAACTAATACTTAGCTGGAGCGTGGCTCGACTTGGGCAACGGCATTGTTGTGCCCACAGACAACAACCCCTACGGCACCCGTAACAACCCAGATCGCTACCTTCACCACCCGCCCAGCTCGCCGTGAACCCTCCGCCGATGGGTGACGCGGGGCGCGAGCTGGTTGATGCCCGCGGCGTGTCGACCGGCTGGCGCGGCTTGTGGTGGCGGGATCGGCACCGAATTACGAGACGATCATGACTAAACACGCCGCTCAAGTTCCGTCGAGGAGGCTCGGCAAGCTTGATTTGACATGACACGCGAGTTCTCCTTCGCAGGAAACGGCGCCAGCATAGCTCACTGGAAGAATCGAACACCGCGATCCAGACACAAAGGCATTATCACTACGCCCGAAGTTCGCGGCGGCCTCAGGGTTGGGAATCGAACTGGCTGTGAGAACGCAACCTGATTATCACCGCAGCCAACCCGGGCCGCGAGTGGTGACCCGTTGATAGTTTCAAGAAACAGGTCGGCACACCACCGCGGCTCCGGGTAGTTGAGGCTCGTGAACAGGGTCAAGGTGTCAAGTGTCACGCCACCGTTCATGACAAAAGGCGCCTTGGGTCCAGGCCCCGTTCTATGTGATGAGGCGGCAGGTGTCGGGGGCGGCGGTGATGTTGTGGAGGCTGTACCAGCCTTGTCCGATGAGTTTGCCTTGGTTGCGGCCGGTTGGGGCCCAGCTGTCACTGGCCGGCAGGTATCGGTACCACAGCAGGCCGCCGTTCTCGGCGGGATAGGAGCCGTAGAGGATGTCTCCGCCGACCGACATCAGTGAGTTGAACGTGCTCCATCCGGTGCCGCTGGGTTTGGCTTGCTGGGTCCATTCGCCGGCGGTGGCGTCGTAGACGTGGCGGAACAGTTCCCCTGCGGGCGTGCGGGTGTAGAGCACGCCGTCGCCCGCGGCGACGATGAGGTCGTATTTGTTCCAGCCGGCGCCGAGGACGCGGGTGGGCTCCCATGTCTTTTTCGCGGGGTCGTAGAAATGCCGGTACAGTTTACCGTCGGGGTTGATGGTGTAGAGGGCGCCCGCGCTGTCGACGGTGATCTGGTTGCGGTGAGCGGGGCTGGTGTAGCGCTCCCAGCCGTGGTTGACGACCTCGTAGTACTGGTTGCCGAATTTCTCCCATTGGTCGTTGCCGAGATGGTGGAAGCGGCGTAGCTCACCGTTTGCGTTGGCTTGGTACAGGGTGCCGCCGGGGCCTGCGATGGCGCGGGTGCCGAGCCAGCCGGAGCCGATTTCCCGGCCGTTGCCGTTGCTCCAGGAGAAGCCGCCGTTTCGGGGGTCGGTGTGCTCGTACAACCACAGGCTTCCGTTGTCCCGGGTGGTGAACACCGGCGCCGAGGGTTTGCACACGATGGCCAGGTCCGGCACGGTGCGGCGGATCCAGTCACCGATGTTGTCGGCGCGGGCTTCGGTCGCACCTCCCCGGGTGCGGTCTTCTGCGATGCAGCCGCCCTGCCGGGACGTGCTGGTCACCGCGACCAACTCCACCTGCCCGCCGAATCCGCGTAGCGCGGGGGCGCCGGAGTCGCCTTTGCAGGGGTCGGTGTCAGCGGGGTTCCTCGTGGTGATCGCGACCGTGGTGGAGGTGGTCTTGCCGGTGGTGAAGGGCGTGGCGTGTGGTTGGCCGGGGACCCATTCGGTCGCGGTCCGGCCATACCCCGCCACCCGCAGCACCTCTCCGGGCCGGGGTGCGGTGCGGGCGATCGCTACTGGGGAGATCCCGTGCACCGGGCGGGCGAGCTTGGCCAGCACCAGGTCGCGGTCCTCCCGCGGGGCGAGTTCGGTGATGTCGATGACTCGTGCCTCATCGTTCTGGGCGAGGTCGGCGCGCCCGAGGGTGGCGGTCGACTTCCGCGGGGGTGCGCCGGCGGGGATGGTGAACGTTTGCCGCGGGTCTGGGGCGAAGCAGCGTGCGGAGGTGGCGATCCATTGGGGGTCGATCAGGGCGCCGGTGCAGGATCGGCCGTCGATGCCGGGGCTGCCGATGTCGACCTTCGCGAGGAAGGAGTCGGCGCTGCTGGGGTTTGGGTTGGGCGGAGGCGGTGGCGCGCCGGTGGCCTTGATCTCGACCAGGGTGGCCGGGCCGTCGGCGGGTTTGGCCGCTTCACCGAGTTTGGTCCACTTCTCCTTGGCGATCGGGACGGTTTCGGAGCGTCCCTTGGTGACCAGGGTGACTTCGATGTCGTGGTCGTCGCCCTTGGCGAGGAAGGTTTCGGGTAGTTCCAGGCTCAGGTAGCCACGGGGGCCGGTGATCGCGAAGCAGAACGTGGTGTTCTTGCTGGTGTTGACCTTCATCACGTCAGTGCGGTCACCGCAGTCGACGAGGAGGATGTTGCCGTCGCCGGTCTTGAGGCGGATCCCGCGGTCGGCGTAAATCTGGTCCGCGTTGGGGTATGCGTAGTCCTCCACCGGTGGGTCCTGCTCCGCAGGAGAGGCGAGGGTGGGGTTCACGGTCACGAGACCACTACCGGTAACCAGGACCGCGCTCACCACGGCCCCGAGGGTCGGCAGCCGGTACCACATTCGCACCAAGAATCTCCTAATCATGTCAAGCCCTACCGGCGGATCTGGTTCACCGGCCATGGCTGGCGGGTGCGCCGTGTGATCCTTTGCGACACCCTCATGCCCGCGTCCCATTCAGCGCGGGCGAACCAGAACATTAAATACCGACCCAGCACGTGACAATGTTGAACCGTTGATTATCCGAGTCAACATTGTCGCCACCGAGGAGATTCCGGTGTTCAATCGTTGTCCACGTCGTCGAACGCGACGATGGAGTGTTACTCAACACATCGGCACGGCCAGGATATTCTCGTCCGACACCGCGAGTGGCGAACGGTTTAAGAATGTTGTTATAGTGCCGCAGGTCTCGCATATGCCCTCGTTGCAAATACTCTTTCAAGCTTCGAAAGTCCTGCCACCGCTGCCTTGGCGGCTGATAGGCGCCTGCGAGATTTGTCCATAGGACGCGCTGTCCGCGTCGACCGGAGGGGATTCTGTATGAGATTGACGAGATGGGTGTCGTCTGCTGGCCGGAGGAGACGTGCCGTACTGGCCGTGGCTGCGATGACCGCGGTGGTAGTGGGCGTCTCGGAGATGCCACTGGCGACCGCGGCCGCCGCTACGACCATCTCCGTGTCCGGCACGGGCACGGTTGTGACATTCGAATTCCCGTCGCCTGCCAGTGATCGTGCGGGGGTGGTGCGGTTGATGACCAGCGGCGGGCCGGCGACCGCGCGCGCGGCAGAGGCGGCGTTGGTGGGATCGGATGCTGATCTGGCGGAGTTCTTGCGCGCGGGGCAGTACACTGCGGCGGACAGTGACGTGCGGTTCCGCACCGCGCAGTTGCTGGATGTGGGAGGCCGCAAGCTGGCGGAGGCGGTCCAGAAGGCGTTGGACGGCTCGGTGGAAGCCCAACGGACGTTCCTGAAATCGGGGTGGCAGAGGCCGTGGGAGGCTGATCTGCGTCTGCGGGTCGCGCAATCCCTGGGTGCGGGCCGTAAGGTCACCGAGGCCGCCCAGCAAGCACTGGATGCCGGTACCGCCGAGGCACTGCAGGATTTTCTGGCGAAAGGCCAGTATGTGGCGCGGCAGGCCGACGACCGGATGCGGGTGGCCAGCCTGCTGGGCTCCGGCGGCCCGCAACTGGAACGAGCGGTTCAGGAGGCGCTCGACGCCGGGACCTGGGGCGCGTTACGGGAATTCCTGGACACCGGGCAGAACCTGGCCAGGGCGCGCGATCGGGAAACCCTGACCGTCGCGGAGTTGGCCGGCCAGGCCGAGCGCGCGGGCCAGGAAGCCGCTGCCCAGACCAAGGCCGCTGAAGAAGCCGCCGAACGGGCGGTGACCGCTACCCGCGTGGCGAAGGAAGCCGCCGAACGCGCGGCCCGGGAAACCCAGGAAGCGCAGAATTCCGCTGGGCGCGCCGCCGAAGCGGCCGGACGCGCGGCCGACGCAGCCACCGGCGCCGCGAGAGCCGCCCAGACCGCGATGGCCGCCGCCGGGCAGGCCACCGCGGCCGCACGAGTGGCCGCGACCGCGGCGTCACGGGCGGCGGCCGCCGCCTCCGCCGCCGGTGGGGCCGCCGCCCGCGCGCACACGGCGGCTTCAGCGGCAGCCCGCGACGCGGGACAGTCCGCGGCGGCGCGCCGCGCCGCCATCGACGCCCGGAACGCCGCCGCCGGCGCCCGCAACGCCGCCCAGGCCGCCGGACACGCCAGCACCGCCGCTACCCAGGCCGGGGCCGCGGCACGTGCCGCCAGCGGTGCCGGCGTCAACGCCGCCGCGGCGGCCGCGGCCGCCGCGCAGGCAGGCGACCACGCCAAGACCGCCGGTTCCCAGGCCCGCATCGCGGCCAACGCCGCCGCCAGCGCACGCCGCGCGGCCACGATGGCCACCCGCGCGGCCAACGCCGCCGAAGCGCTCGCCGCCCAGTCCGCCCAGGCCGCCGCGCAGGCTCAGGACGCGGCCAACCAGGCCGCCACCCATGCCGACAACGCGGCCGCAGCCGCGGACCAGGCCGCCGAAGCCGCAGGCCAGGCCGCCGAAGCCGCCAACCAAGCCACCACACACGCCAGGAACGCGATCGCGGCCGCCGACACCGCCGCCGCGGCGGCGAACCAGGCTGGCCAAGTCGAGGAAACCGCCCGCAGGACCGAAGCCGAACAGTTGCGCGCCCGCGCCGACCAAGCCGCCCACGCCGCCGAGGACCTGCGCACCGCGCAGGACAACCAGCAGGCCGACGCCGCCTGGGACGCCGCCGAACAAACCCGCGTCGACCAGGACACCGAGCGGCTGCTCACCGCAGCGGCCGCACCGGACGCCACCCCCGGCACCGTGGTGACCCACGGTCGCAAGGCCGCGGCCCGGCTGGTCACCACCGGCGGCCCCTGGACCCGGGCCGCCGCCGAGCAAGCATTGGCCGGCTCCGAATCCGAGGTCACCGAGTTCGTCCGGACCCGCCGCGCGATAGCCGCCGAACAAGACGACCGCGCCCGAGCCCGCTACCTCGCCGACTCCACCGACAAACCCGCGCTGAAGGCCGCCGCCGAGAAAGCCCTGGCCGGTGGCCACAGCGAGGTGCGGGAATTCCTGCGCACCCAGAACTACGACGGCAAGGCCGCCGACAACAAGTTCCGCATCGCGCAACTCCTGGGCACCGGACGTCCGGCCACTGAACGCGCCGCCCAAGCCGCGCTCGACGGCACCGACGACGATCGCCAGGCCTTCCTCGACCATGGACTGCCCACCGCGGCCGCCGCTGATGACCGCTTCCAGATCGCGCAACTGCTCGGCAACGACGGAGCCGAACTCGAAGCCGCCGGTCAGATCGCCCTGTCCGGGCCGACCTGGTTCGCTCGAGCGTTTCTCCAGGTCGGGCAGCACAACGCCCGGCGCCGCGATCAGAACACCGCAGCCCACGTCGCCGGGGTCCGCACCCTGGTGGCCCAAGCCGCCGAAGCCGCCACGAACGCGCGCGCGGATGCCGCCCGCGCCGCCGAAGCCGCCGCGACCGCCCGAGGCGCCGCCGCCGAAGCCAGCGGCTACGCGAACCAAGCCAGGGCCTCGGCCGACCAAGCTCGCGGTTACGCCACCCAAGCCCAGCAATCCGCCCACCAGGCCCAGGAGTCAGCCGAACACGCCGCGCGTTCGGCGGCCATCGCACGCCAAGCCGAGGCCACCGCTCTCCGGAGCGCCCGCGCCGCCGCCGGCTCCGCACGCCAGGCCAACGCCTCCGCGGCTCGTGCCAGCAGCGCCGCACGAGCCGCCAACGCCTCCGCCGCGTCCGCCTACGCCTCCGCCATCGCCGCCGGGAAAAACGCCGCCCAGGCAGCACAGGCCGCCACCCAAGCCCTCCAGCACGCCATCACCAACCCACCCGCCCCGCAACCCGGTGGCGGTGGAAGCACCAGCGGCGGCTACGGCGGTGCGGGCCCCACACCGGATGGATGCCAGCGAGGCAATCGCCCAGGCGCCGACTGGGTCACCCACCTGCTCTGCGGCCCCGGCATGACCACCAACACCGACTGCAACATCCCCCTCAACCTAGGATGCCGCTACCTGAAGGACACCCTCCTCACGCCAGACAAGAAACCCGAAGAGCCATACTGGACACAATCCCGGCTCTGCAGCTTGGGTGCGTGGGGCACCGGCGCTGGCGTGGCCGGGCTCGGGTTACTCATTCCGGGTGCTCAAATATTCATCGGCAGTATGGGGCTCGGGGTGGGGCTTGCCAGCGTCTTCGTCTGTTAGTCAGCGTGAACGAGGTAGTTATGGGCAACAAGCAGGAACGGTTCGACCGACATGTGCGACGCGAACCGGTCAACTGGAAAGAGACTGCAAGCCACGGTGTGCTGATCATCCTTGTATTCACAACCGGGTTTCTGTCGAGCGTCGAAATATATCCCCCTGCGTTCGGAATACCGCTCTTGGTTGTGCTGGTCATGCTCTGGATATATGTAGCATCTTACTGGCGAAGAAAACGTGCACTAAATAAGAAGGAGAAAAACAAATAAACACGCAAATGCGTGTGTATGTACCTTTCTGGGTTAGTCGACCAAGTGTGACTTCGGAAAGGGCTGGGGGCGCTTGGCTGCGGTATTCGTTGAAATTAGTTGGTACTACATGGAGTACGACATGTCTTCGCTGTAGTGTGGTCCGACGCTCCACACCTGGATTCTGGTGAACGATCCGGACGGGACAGTCTCCGTGCTGTCAGGAATCACGGCGTTGTGGTGTGGGTGACTCAGGTGGTCTGGGCTGTCTCCGGACTACCTGAGTCACCTGCCGATGGGGACCGCTGAACCTGCGAAGTCTCGGAGGAATAGCAGGTTCTCGAACAGCCCGACCGGAGTGTCAGCTGTCGGGTTGCTGTGGGTTGCGTGTCCGAGCTACAGGGCAAGCTCACAGGGGGTGGGGGAGTGGTGGCGTTTCTGGCCTGGAGTGTTGTGGGGTGAACACATACCGCTTGTTCTCTGTCGGCATTGAGCGTTCATGGTTCAGCCCGGTCACCGGTGGCCGGATGGAGTCCATGGTGGAGGAGATCGGTATGGCATGGACTGAACCGCACAGCGCGGGCCGACGGGTCCGGTACTACCGCCCGGGCGGCGGTGTCGGCACCGAGTCCGGGTTCGCCACTCCCGGCAGGCCGAGCGTGGTCTGCGGATATCGAGTACGGGTTGCGCAACAGTCCTACCGCGGCTGGCTCGTCGAGGACGACGTGCCCGACGGCCTGAGCCATGAACGCAGGGGCCATCGCCGCCTGGGTGCGGCGCCCGGGGCGCGTGGCATCTACTCACACGTCAACGAAGATTCTACGACAGCCACTGACACCGCCTCCCGGAGTTTTAGAGAGGCACTAGTCTAATATCACTCGAATGTCTCTGGACTTGGCGTTGTCAAAGAACCCTTTAGCTTCCAAACTAGTCAGAAATCTGTCAATCCAGTCGAATTCTTCTGGCGTCATCGATGGAGTGGTGGAGGCCGCCTGCTTTTCGTGCTTGTATGATTCCGGATCGGTCGCGACGTCTTGCGCTTCCTGATCATCGTCGCTTCCGTGCGCCCATTGCTTCGGTGCTGGTGTTGACGCGTCATGCGTGCTCGCTGCGGCACCAGGTGACCGGTCGGTGGGTTTAGGCTCGCCACGTGGCTTCGTTCGCCTTGCGGCTGTCTGAGGCGCTTGTTGCCCATCTACGGCACGGATCGGACCAGCGGAGCGCGGAGAGTCTCCGGGGGCCGTAGGGCGTGCCCTGCTCGCCATCCGGCCCCACCCCCTCACTACGCGGGGAGTCGCCGCGTAGTGTCTCCGAATCTTCTTTCCGGGGGGTTTCAGCGCCGCGTGGGGTGCGGGGGTTGTGCCGCCCCGTTGGGTGTTTTCCCGGGTCGGGTGGCGGGAAAAAACTCCCGGTTCCCCGGTGTCTCCATGTGCGTGCCTGAGCCTCGCCGCACAGCATGTGCGACGATATCGACCAGTTGATCATACCATCCAAAGCGGAAGTACCTCTAGACAAGGTGTATAACGCGCTTGCGGAATTCATCCCGACGCGGCGACAGTCGGCGTGCGTCGAGCGGACACGTGCAGAGCAACCGGGCTGACAAGGTCACACTTGACTCCGACGAGCGAGGACGCGCACAGGGGACCCCGCGCGGCCAATCGGCTGCGGGATCCCGTGCATTCACGGCATAGCGTCGTCCTGGATGCTCCGTTCATCTGGACTCGCCGCCACCCTGTACAGCGATGGCCACCACTGACCCGCACCGCCTGTGACCAGCGTATATGTGCGACTGGCTGTGCTTGTGTAACCGTGCATGGAAGGTTCCGTAAGTGTGTGTGCTTGCGCTGACCACAACTGCTTCGCCCGCAACACGCACACCTACCTCGACTTCGACGCGGGCCGGGATTTCGACACCCAGGTCGTGGTCAAGGTCAACGCGCCGGAGGTGCTCACGGCGCAGCTGCGCAAACCGAGCTGGACCCGGGAGCACGTGGCCATGGGCACGAACACCGATCCGTACCAGCGGGCCGAGGGGCGGTACCAGCTCATGCCGCGCATCATCCGGGCGCTCGCCGACTCCGGCACGCCGTTCTCCATCCTCACCAAGGGCACGGTGCTCACCCGGGACCTGCCGTTGCTGGAGTCGGCGCACCGGGACGTGTCCGTCGGGCTGGGCGTTTCGATCGCCCTGCTCGACCGCGATCTGCAGCGCCGGCTCGAGCCGGGGACGCCGAGCCCGCAGGCGCGGCTGGAACTGGTGCGCCGGGTCCGCGAGGCCGGGCTGCCGTGCGGGGTGATGATCGCGCCCGTCCTGCCCGGGCTAACCGATTCGCTCGAGGCGCTGGACGGGCTGATCGCCGCGATCGCCGACGCGGGGGCCACCGGGGTCACCGTCCTGCCGCTGCACCTGCGCCCCGGGACCCGCGAGTGGTTCGCGCGGTGGCTGGCCGCCGAGTATCCGCACCTGGTGCCGCGGTACCGGGAGCTCTACGCGCGGGGGAGTTATGTCACCCGGGCGTACCGGAACTGGCTGTCCGCGCGGGTGGCCCCGCTGGTGCGGCGGCACGGCCTGGCCCCGCGGGCGGACAGCCAGGACGGCGGCCTGCCCGGGGACGAGGAGGGCGCCTGGCCCGAGGGCGCCATCCCGGCCCAGCGCACCGGTGAGGAGGTGAAGCCCCGGCCCGAACAACTCCCACTCCTCTAGGCCGGAGTCCCTGCCGGGAGTGCCGCCACTTCCGGCAGGCGTGTCGCGGGGAAACCTGGTGGACTCGCCCCCGGGTGGGTTCGTTAGCCTTTATCGTCGGCAAATTCGCTGCTGACGCACGCGACCACCAGTTCGAGAGGATCCTCCGCAGTGCTTCGCACCCACAACGCCGGCACCCTGCGTGCCGAGCACGTCGGCCAGACCGTCACGCTCACCGGATGGGTGGCGCGGCGGCGCGATCACGGCGGGGTCATCTTCATCGATCTGCGGGATGCGAGCGGCGTGGCCCAGGTCGTCTTCCGCGAGGGCGAGATGGCCGAGCGCGCGCACCAGCTCCGCTCCGAGTTCTGCGTCCGGGTGGTCGGCGAGGTCGCGCAGCGGCCCGCGGGCAACGAGAACGCCGAGATCCCGACCGGCGCGATCGAGGTCCTGGTCACCGAGCTGGAGGTGCTGGCCGAGGCGGCAGTGCTGCCGTTCCCGATCGACGACCGGGTCGACGTCGGCGAGGAGGTGCGGCTCAAGCACCGCTACCTCGACCTGCGGCGCAACGGCCCGGCGAAGGCCATGCGGCTGCGCAGCGAGGTCAACCGGGTCGCCCGGGAGGTGCTGCACGCGCAGGACTTCGTCGAGGTCGAGACCCCGACGATGACCCGCTCCACCCCGGAGGGCGCGCGGGACTTCGTGGTGCCCGCCCGCCTGCGCCCCGGTTCCTGGTACGCCCTGCCGCAGTCGCCGCAGTTGTTCAAGCAGCTGCTCATGGTCGGCGGACTGGAGCGGTACTACCAGATCGCGCGCTGCTACCGGGACGAGGACTTCCGCGCCGACCGGCAGCCGGAGTTCACCCAGCTCGACATCGAGATGAGCTTCGTCGACCAGGACGACGTGATCGCCCTCGGCGAGGACATCGTGAAGGCGCTGTGGAAGCTGGTCGGCCACGAGATCACCGGCCCGATCCGGCGCATCAGCTACGCCGAGGCGATGGCGAAGTACGGCTCGGACAAACCCGACCTGCGGTTCGACCTGGAGATCACCGAACTCACCGAGTTCTTCGCCGACACCCCGTTCCGGGTCTTCCAGGCGCCGTATGTCGGCGCCGTGGTGATGCCCGGCGGTGGCAGCCAGGCGCGTCGCCAGCTCGACGCCTGGCAGGAGTGGGCCAAGCAGCGCGGCGCCAAGGGGCTGGCCTACGTGCTCATCGGCGAGGACGGCACGCTCGGCGGCCCGGTCGCCAAGAACCTGTCCGAGCACGAGCGGGAGAACCTGGCCGCGGCGGTCGGGGCCAAGCCCGGCGACTGCGTGTTCTTCGCCGCCGACAAACCGAACGCGGCGCGCCAGCTGCTCGGGGCGGCCCGCGTGGAAATCGGCCACCGGCTCGGCCTGATCGACGAGAACGCCTGGTCGTTCGTGTGGGTGGTGGACTTCCCGCTGTTCGCGGCCGCCGACGAGGTCGACGACGTGACCGTCGGCGGTGGCAAGTGGACCGCGCTGCACCACGCGTTCACCTCGCCGACCCCGGACTGGATCGACAAGTTCGAATCCGACCCGGGCAACGCGCTGGCCTACGCCTACGACATCGTCTGCAACGGCAACGAGATCGGTGGCGGCTCGATCCGTATCCACCGGGCGGATGTGCAGAAGCGCGTTTTCGAGATCATGGGCCTGTCCGAAGAGGAAGCGCAGGAGAAGTTCGGCTTCCTGCTCGATGCCTTCCAGTTCGGACCGCCGCCGCACGGCGGGATCGCCTTCGGCTGGGACCGGATCACCATGCTGCTGGCCGGGGCGGACTCGCTGCGGGACGTGATCGCGTTCCCGAAGACCGGTGGCGGCTACGACCCGCTCACCGGCGCGCCCGCCCCGATCACCGCGGAACAGCGCAAGGAGGCGGGTGTCGACGCCAAGCCGGCACCCAAGGCGTGACGCGCGGCCGTGCTGCATCTGCGGGCGGTGTGCCCGGAAGACAAAACCGAACAGGCCGTGGCGATCCTGCGCGCGCAGCCGGGCACCGCGCATCTCGCGGTGCACCGGGGCGCGGCGGTCGCCCCGGTCGGTGACCTGATCGAGGCGGACATCGCCCGCGAGGCGGCCGACGACATCATCGACGCGCTGTGCGAGCTGGAACTCGATCACACCGGCGGCATCACGCTGGAGACGATCGAGACCGCGCTGTCCGACGCGGCGGACCGGGCCGAGGAGGAGGCGCCGGGCGAGGGCGCGGACGCGGTCGTCTGGCAGGAGCTGGTGGGCAGGACGGGTGAAGAGGCCCGGCTGAACGTCACGTTCCTGTCCTTCCTGACGATCGCGTGCCTGCTCGCCGCGGTGGGCGTCGTCACCGACTCGCCGGTGACCATCGTCGGGGCGATGGTCGTCGGGCCGGAATTCGGGCCGCTCGCCGCGGTGGCGGTCGGGCTGGTGCTGCGCCGGTGGGATCTGGTCGGCCGGGCGGCCGTGGCACTCGCCGTGGGGTTTCCGCTGGCGGTGGCGGTCACCGCCGGCGCCACCCTGCTCGGTGTGGCGACCGGTGTACTGGATGCCGGCGCGCTGCAAGGCGACCACCAGGTGGACTTCGTCTACAAGTTCGGGATTCCGTCACTCGTCGTGGCGCTGCTGGCCGGTGCCGCGGGCATGCTCGCGATGACCTCGGCGAAATCGGCGGCGCTCGTCGGGGTGTTCATCTCGGTCACCACCGTGCCCGCCGCCGGGTATGTCGCGGTGGCCGCGGTGCTGGGGCAGTGGGACCGGAGCGTGTACTCCCTCATCCAGCTGGTGATCAACCTCTTCGGAATCGTTATAGCTGCGGCCATTGTGCTGATGTTGCGCCGCCGGAAGCAACGCAGTGAGGGCGCCGAACGTCCGCTGTCACGCGGTTGATCCCGGTGTGCACGCTCACGAGATCGCAGTAGTCATGGTTGCTCGCTCACGAGTAGGGTCGATGCCAATGACCGTGGATACCTCCTCCGCCGACGATTCGACCGTCGGGGCTGGAGCCGGAATTCGTGCCGTCGAAGCGGCGGTTGAAGCAGGCGAGGCGGTGCTCGCGCACCGGTTCGGCAGCACGATCACCCTTGTCGATCCGGAGGACCTCGCCGGCAGCGGCCCGGCGACCGTGGTCCGCGCGCACATCGCCTCGTCCCCGTTCGCGCTGCCCCGCACGCTGGTGATCAAGCACTACCCGGTGGCGCCGCCGAAGGGCGAGGTCGATCCCTTCGCGCAGGAGGCCGTCAGTTACCAGCTGTTCACCGCGCTCTCGCCGGATGAGCGGATGTGCCCGGAACTGCTCGCACACGACGGAAAACTGCGTGTGCTGGTGATCGACGACCTGGGCCGGGCGCCGACCCTGCGGGACAAGCTGCGCGGATCCGACGCCCGGGGCGCCGAGCGGTCGCTGCTGTCCTGGGCCCGCTCGCTGGGCCGCCTGCACGCCAGCACGGCCAGCCGCGAGGCGGATTTCAACGCGTTGCTGCGCCGGCTCGGCGGGCCCGCGAAGGGCGACGACACCACACCGGTGGTCGCCTGCGCGCAGCTGCCCGCGCTGCTGGAGGAGACGCTCGGCGTGCGGACCTCGAACGCGGTCCGGCGGCGTGCGGAACGGTCCGCGGAACACGCCCGGTCCGCGTCCTACCGCGCGTTCAGCCCGGTCGATCTGAACCCGGACAACAACCTCGTCACCAGCGGCGGGGTGCGCTTCCTCGACTTCGAACGCGGCCGGGTGCGCAACGCGCTGGTCGACGCCGCGCACCTGCGGGTTCCGTTCGTCTCCTGCGACAACCCGCTCGCCCTGCCCGCCGGGATGAGCGAGGCGATGGTCGCGGCCTGGCGGGCCGAGGTGGCCGGGGTGTGGCCCGCGCTCGCCGACGACACCGCGCTCGCCGAATACCTGCTGGACAGCCAGGTCCTCCAGGTGTGGCTCGCGACCTGGGAATCGTTGCCCACGCTCCCGCCCGGCCCGGGCTCGCCGCCGACCGGCCAGGCGGCCGCGCTGGTGTCCTGGTGGAGCGAACTCGGCAAGCACGCCGGGCACGCCGGCCTCGACGAACTGGCCGAGCACAGCGCGGCGGTCGCCGGGGCGCTGGACGCCCGCTACGGCCCGGGACTGGAGCTGGCGCTTTACCCGGCGTTTCGTTAGCCGACGACAAGCACCGAGGATTCGCCGAGGCGTCCTCACGACGTTACCCGGTCATCACCACGGGTGAGCCTGCGTACCCGATCGTTCCCCTGTGACCTTGGTGAGCGAGGAATTCACTCAGGCCCTTGATCCCTCCGACCCCCCGCGCCTCGCGCGACGGCTGGTGGTGCTCGGCGACTCCACCGCGGTGGGGCTCGGCGACCCGCTGCCCGGCGGCGGCTGGCGCGGTGTGGGCCCGCTCGTCGCCGACGCCCTCGGGGTGCCCGCGGCGGGGTACCTGAACTGCTCGTTCACCGGGGCGCGCATGCGGTGCGTGCGGACCGAGCAGTTGCCCGCCGCGCTGGCCCACCGGCCCGAGGTCGCCGTCCTGGTCGTGGGCATGAACGACACCCTGCGGTCCGATTTCGACGCCGCGGAACTGGCCGCGGACCTCGACCACGTGGTGACCGAGCTGACCGCCGCCGGAACCACCGTGATCCCGGTCCGTTTTCACGACCACGGCAAGGTTTTCCGGCTGCCGGGTTCGCTGTACCGCGCGCTCAAGGGCCGCATCGACGAGCTCAACGGGGCCATCGACGAGGTGGTGGCCCGGCGTGCGGTGCCGTGCCTCGATCTGTCGGTTGTGCCTGGGGCGTATGAACTTTCCGCGTGGAGTGTGGACCGCCTGCACCCCTCCGAACTCGGACATCGGTTGCTGGCCAAGGGTTTCACCGAACTGCTGGCCGAGGCCGGGTTCGCGGTACCGTCCCCGGTGGATCTCGTCTGCTCCGGCGGGCGGCAGACCACCGCGGTGCATCACGTCGGATGGCTTGTGGTGAAAGGAATCCCGTGGCTGTGGCGGCGCGGGCGGGATCTGCTGCCCTACGCCGCCGGAATCATGCTGCGGTCCGCGTTCCGGGACGCCCCGGCCGCGCCGCCGCTAACCGAGCAGCGCGCGCACGAATAACCGCAACTGCCGCTCCGGCGCGAAATCGGGCACCGGCATGGCGAGCTGGTGCAGCACCAGGCCGTCCAGGTAGTCCAGCAGCAGCCGCAGGTGCGCGTCGGGATCCGCCGAACCGGCCGCGACGAGTTGTTCGCGCAGCGGGGCCGCCGCATGCCCGGCCGCCGCCGCGAGCTGGTAGCGCAGCTGGTTGTCCCACGCGGCTTCCAGGAACAGCGCGTGCCGGGCCAGCGTCTGCGTGCGGGCGGGCCCGAGCAGGTGGTGCACGAACTCGGCCATGCCGTCCGCCAGCGCGTCCGGATCGCCCGGGGTGAGCGCGGCGGCCAGTTCCCGCGCTTGTTCCTGTTCCCGTTCGGCGACCCGGGCGAGCACCCCGGAGACCAGGGCGTCGCGGGTGCGGAAGTGGTTCGACGTGGTTCCGGCGGGCAGCCCGGCCTCGGCGTCGACCGCGCGGTGGGTGAGCCGCCGGGATCCCTGCGAGCCGAGCACGGTGACGGCCGCGTCGAGCACGCGCTCGCGGCGATTCGGTTCGGGCACGGAAGGCAGCGTAGAGCACTACGTTTCGGACTACAAATGTAGTAGCCTGCTCGTATGACACTTCAGGTCGCCGTCGTGGGCGGCGGAATCGGCGGGCTCACCTGTGCGATCGCGTTGCACCGGGCCGGTGCCCGGGTTGCCGTGCTGGAGCGGTGGCCGGAGATCACCGGCCGCGGGACCGCGCTGGGCATGTGGCCGGAGGCGCTGCGCGCGCTGGACGCGGTGGGCCTGGGCGACCGGGTTCGCGAGATCGGGGTGCGGCAGCGGGAAATGGCGTTCCGGACGCCGGACGGCCGGGCGCTGGCCCGGCTCGACGTGGGGCGGCTGGAGCGCCGCGGCGGCGAGCTTCCGGTGCTCCTCTCGCGCGCCGCGCTGATCCGGGTGCTGCGCGAGGCGCTGCCCGCGCACCTGATCCGCACCGGCACCCAGGTGCGGGCGGCCGACCTTCCCGCGCTGCGTGCCGAGCACGACGTGGTGGTCGGGGCGGACGGCATCCACAGCGTGGTGCGTTCGGCCGGATTCGGCGCCGGCCGGTTGCGGTACTCCGGCTACACGGCGTGGATCGGCGTGGTTCCCGGGAACGGCGAGCGCGGCCAGGAAATCCTCGGCCGGGGCCGGAAGTTCGGGATCACCCCGGCGGAGAACGGGATGACCAACTTCTACGCCCCGGTCTGGGCGCCCGCGAACTATCCGGTGCCCGGGGGAGCGCTGGCCGATCTGCGCGCGCGGTTCGGCGACTGGTGCGAACCGGTGCCGTCGCTGCTGGAACGGGCCGAGGGCGCCGAGATCCTGCGCAACGCGGTGCACCACCTCGACCCGCCGCTGCGGGATTTCGTCCGCGGCAACCTGGCGTTGCTCGGCGATGCGGCGCACGCGATGACCGCCGATCTCGGGCAGGGCGCGTGCCAGGCGCTGGCCGACGGCGCCGCACTGGGCCGGTGTCTCGCCGAGGACGGGGTGGCGGGCCTGCGGCGCTACGACCGCGAGCGGCGCCGGGCGTCCCAGCGCGTCGCCGCGGGCGCGAAGTGGCTGGGCGGGCTGACCATGCGCCCCGGGCTCACCGCGGTGCGGAACGGCCTCTTCCGCACCGCGGGCGTGATCACCGGGCACGGGTCGGCGAGGATGGCGGTATGGGAACCCTCGACCTGACCCCGGACGAACTGCTGACCACGACCCGTACCGTGCGCAAGCGCCTGGATCTCGAGCGGCCGGTGCCGATGGAACTGGTGCGGGACTGCCTGAACATCGCGCTGCAGGCGCCGAGCGGCTCGAACCGCCAGGACTGGCACTGGGTGGTGCTCACCGACCCGGAAACCCGTGCCGCGGTGGGGGAGTACTACCGCCGCTCGGTCGAGCGGTACCTGGATTCCCGGTACGCGGCGGGGAAGCTGTTCGCCGACGATCCGGACCGCGCGCCGGTGCAGCGGCGGGTCGGCGACAGCGTGGCCTACCTCGGCGAGCACCTCGGCAAGGCGCCGGTGCTGCTCATCCCGTGCCTGCGGGTGCCGGGTGGCGAACTGGCCGACGGCAACCAGGCCGGGACCTGGGGCTCGCTGCTCCCCGCGGTGTGGAGTTTCATGCTCGCCGCGCGCGCCCGGGGGCTGGGCACCGCGTGGACCACCCTGCACCTGACCTACGAGCGGGAGATCGCCGAACTGCTGGGCCTGCCCGAGGACATCCGGCAGGCGGCGCTCGTGCCGGTCGCCTACTACACCGGCGACACGTTCAAACCCGCCGCCCGGCAACCCCTCGACGAGGTCCTGCACGTCGACCGCTGGTAGCGCCGAAGGAGGGCACTTTCCCGGGAAAGTGCCCTCCTCGCGCAAGAACCTCAGGTGCCGGTGGTGCTGAGGATGCGGTCGTCCTCGGCGGCGGGGCTGCCGCGGCCGTCGCGGTTGCTGGTGCCGACCCACAGCGTGTTGTCCGGCGCCGCGGCGACCGCGCGCAGCCGCCCGTAGGTGCCCTGCCACAGCCCCTGCGGCTGACCGACGCCGTCGTCGGCGTTCACCGGGATCTTCCACAGCCGCCGCCCGGCGAGCGCCGCCATGTAGAGGTGACCCTGGTAGTAGCCGAGCCCGCTGGGCGAAGCCTGCGAAGTGGACCAGGTCAGCAGCGGATTCACGAACCGGGGATCCGAGCACGTGCCCTCGCACGTCGGCCAGCCGTAGTTCTTGCCGGATTCGATGCGGTTCAGCTCGTCGTAGGCGTTGTTGCCGAACTCCGAGGCGTACATCCGGCCACCGGGTCCCCAGGCGAGGCCCTGCACATTGCGGTGCCCGTAGGAGTAGACCCGCGAATTCGGGAACGGATTGCCCGGCGCGGGCTGGCCGTCCGCGGTGATCCGCAGGATCTTCCCGCCGAGCGAGTTCAGGTTCTGCGAGTTGTTGCGGTTGCCGCCGTCGCCGGTTCCCGCGTACAGGAAACCGTCCGGGCCGAACTCCAGCCGCCCGCCGTTGTGGATGGACGACTTCGGGATGCCGGTCACGATCGGCTGGGGCTGCTGGCCGAGCACGAACTTCGCGATCCGGTTGTCGCTCGCGGCCGTGTAGTACACGAAGACCGTCTTGTCCTCGGCGTACTTCGGGGAGACCGCGATGCCCATCAGACCGCCCTCGCCCGCGGCGGAGACACCGGGAATGGTCTGGACATCGGCGACCTGCCCGGAGCGGATGGACCGGACCTTGGCGGTGTTCCGCTCGGTGAACAACGCGCTGCCGTCGGGGAGGAAAGCGATGGCCCACGGCACGTTCAGCCGGGAGGCGATCGTCGTGGGGGCCAAGGGAGCGGGCTGGGCGGAGGCCGAGGCCGCGGTGATGCCCGCGGCCACCGTGGCGGCCGCGAGGGCGGCCACGGCGAGCTGTCGAGTTCTCATGCGTACTTCCTTGAGTGCAGGGGAGGGGGCGGTACGCGCGCGAACCCCAGCGTAGGGCCGCCCGACGGGCCGGGCAGCCGACGATCGTAGGGAATCCGTTACTCCGGGTGAGGGCATTCACAGCCGCCATAACGAGTGTCGGTGGGCGCGACTACCGTGAAAGGGTGCAGCAGGACGAACTCTTCACGGTGAACCCCGATCTGGGCCAGCCGCCACCCGAGCCGAGCGAGGCGCCCCGGCAGGTGGCCGTGCCGGCCGGCTCGCCGCTCGCGGTGCGGATGCGGCCGCGTTCGCTCGACGAGGTGGTCGGCCAGCAGCACCTGCTGGGCGAGGGAGCCCCGCTGCGCCGGCTCGTCGAGGGCGCGGCCCCGGCCTCGGTGCTGCTCTACGGTCCGCCGGGCACCGGTAAGACCACCCTGGCCAATCTGGTCTCGACCGCGACCGGGCGCCGGTTCGTCGCCCTGTCCGCGCTTTCGGCCGGGGTCAAGGAGGTCCGCGGGGTGATCGAGGAGGCCCGGCGGCGCCGCAACTACAACGCCGAGAACACCGTGCTGTTCATCGACGAGGTGCACCGGTTCTCCAAGACCCAGCAGGACGCGCTGCTCGGCGCGGTCGAGGACCGGACGGTGCTGCTGGTCGCGGCGACCACGGAAAACCCGTCCTTCTCGGTGGTGTCCCCGCTGCTGTCCCGTTCACTGGTGTTGCAGTTGCGGCCGCTCACCGACGACGACGTGCGGAACCTGATCCGGCGCGCGCTGAGCGACGAACGCGGCCTGAACGACGAGCTGAAGCTGACCGAGGACGCCGAGGCACACCTGGTGCGGCTCGCCTCGGGTGACGCCCGCCGGGCGCTCACCGCCCTGGAGGCGGCCGCCGACGCGGCGGGCGCGACCGAGCACCGCACCATCGACCTCGCCACGGTCGAGTCCACTGTGGACAAGGCGGCGGTCCGGTACGACCGTGACGGCGACCAGCACTACGACGTGATCAGCGCGTTCATCAAGTCGATCCGCGGGTCCGATGTGGACGCCGCGCTGCACTACCTGGCGCGGATGATCGAAGCGGGGGAGGACCCGCGGTTCCTCGCCCGCCGCCTGGTGGTGCACGCGAGCGAGGACATCGGCATGGCCGATCCCACGGCGCTGCAGTCCGCGGTCGCCGCGGCGCACGCGGTCCAGTTCATCGGCATGCCCGAAGGCCGCCTCGCGCTGGCCCAGGCGACCGTGCACCTGGCCACCGCGCCGAAGTCCAACGCGGTGATCACCGGGATCGACGCGGCGCTGGCGGACGTGCGCGCCGGGAAGATCGGCACCGTGCCACCGCATCTGCGCGACGGGCACTACGCGGGCGCGGCGAAGCTCGGCAACGCGCAGGGCTACCGGTACCCGCACAACGTCCCCGAAGGCGTGCTGGCCCAGCAGTACCCGCCGGACGAACTGGTGGGGCAGGACTACTACCACCCCACGCAGCGGGGCGCCGAGCGCACGCTCGCCGAACGGGTCCCGAAGCTGCGGCGCACCATCCGCGGTGAGTAAAGCGGTCTTGGCGACCCCTTGGGCAGATTCGGGGAAGCTGGACGGCTGACGTTCGCCCGCACGTCGGTTTCGTGGCATGCGGGTCGGCGAATATGCCGCCCATGGAGATCCCCCGAGTAGGCGTGCCCGGCGCGCTGGCCGATCGCCTGTCGATGGCCGAACAGCACGAATTCCTCAGCAGACGCTCGATGCTCAAGGGTGCGGCCGCCGGTGGCGCCCTGCTCGCGGCGGGCCCGCTGCTGCTGCCCGGCGCGGCCTACGCCACCGGCGACCGGGTCGCGCCGGCCGGCCGCCACCTCGCGTTCGGCCGCAATCCGCGCACCACCATGCGGATCGCGTGGCAGGTGCCCGCCCCGGTGCGCAACCCGTTCGTCCGGGTCGCCGAGGCGGGCGAGCGGCCCGGCCGGTGGAGCCACCGCATCCCGGCCGAACTCCGCACGCTGCACTCCGAGGTGGCCGGGGTGATCGCCCCGCGGGACCAGTACTACGTGCACGCCGAGGTCGGCGGCCTGCGGCCGGGGCACGGCTACCGGTACATCGCCGGGCACGACGGCTACGACCCGGTCGGCGAGCCGGGGCACCCGTTCCGCACCGCGCCCGCCCGCGGCTTCCCCGCCGAGGCGTTCACCTTCACCGCGTTCGGCGATCAGGGCGTGACCACGCACGCGCTCGCCGTCGACGGCGCGGTGGCCCGCCAGAAGCCCGCGTTCCACCTGCTCGCCGGGGACATCGCCTACGCCGATCCGAACGGCGCCGGGCTGCCGATCGGCGGCACGCCCGACTCCGCCCACGACACCTTCGATCCCGGAGTGTGGGACGCCTACTTCGGGCAGATCGAACCGCTGGCCGCGTCCGTGCCGTGGATGGTGACCACCGGTAACCACGACATGGAGGCGCTGTACTCGCCGGACGGCTACGGCGGGCAGCTCGCGCGCTGGGACTTCCCGGGCTCCGGTCCGGCCGGGTGCCCGAGCGCCTACTCGTTCATCTACGGCAACGTGGGCGTGGTGTCGCTGGACGCGAACGACGTCTCGAACGAGATCCCGGCCAACCGGGGCTACACGGGCGGCGGCCAGACCGCGTGGCTGAAGCGGCGGCTGCGGTACCTGCGCCTGCAGCCGGACGTCGACTTCGTCGTCGTGTTCTTCCACCACTGCGCCTACTCGACCACCCGGGCGCACGCCTCCGACGGCGGCGTGCGCGACGAATGGGTCCCGCTGTTCGACCGGTACCACGTCGACCTGGTGATCAACGGGCACAACCACGTCTACGAACGCAGTGACGCGCTGCGCGCGGGCCGGGTGACCCGCGCGGTGCGCATCGGCGACACCGTGCACCCCGATCGGGACGGCACGGTCTACGCGACCTGCGGCGGGGGCGGCAAGAGCCTGTACGACTTCCCGGCCCCGGACACCTACGCGGGCCACGAAGGTCCCCATGTCGACGTGCCGTCCTACTACTGGGCCCCGGGCAAGGGGAAGGTGACCGAGACCGTCGCGTGGTCCCGGGTCCGCTACACCGGTTACGCCTTCCTGGCCATCGACGCGCGGCCCGCGTTCCCTGGTCGCGACACCACGCTGACCGTGCGCACCCTGTCCGGCGACGGCGCCGAAATCGACCGGTTCGCCCTCCGGCGCACCGCGGGTTTCCACCGGGGCTTCGACCCTTCGTCGCTCTCCGTGACCGGACTGGGCGCGGATCCCGGCGACGCGTGACGTGCTTGCAGCGAGGGACCTTTACTACGATTCAGCCGTAGTAAAGGTCCCTCGCTCCGGTTGAGCCGTAGCGAAGGTCCCTTGCTCACGAGCGAAGGGGGACGCATGGCGGCGGGGTGGCGGGAGACGGCCGAGGAGCTGGCCGCGAAGTTGCGGGCCGACGCGGCCGAGCGGGACCGAGCCGGGGCGGCGCCGACCGAGGAAGTCGAGCTGTTGCGCCGATCCGGCCTGCTCGAGGCGCTGGCCGAGGAGGGCTGGGCGGCGGCGAACACCGTCACCCGGATCGTCGCCGCCGCGGACGCCTCGGTCGGCCACCTGCTCGGCTACCACTACCTCCAGCTCTGGCGCTGCGGTCTGTTCGGCAAGCCCGAACTCGCCGAACATTCCCGGTTCTGGGCGGGGGTGAGCAATCCGCTGGACGCCGCGCTCGAACTGACCCCGACCGAGACCGGGTTCCTGGTCGACGGGCGCAAGACGTTCGCGACCGGCGCCGCGGTGGCCGACCGGTTGGTGGTCAGCGGCACCCGCGCCGACACCGGGGAGAAACTCACCTTCGTGACGGACGCCCGCGCGCCGGGCATCAGCTATCCCGGTGACTGGGACAACATCGGCCAGCGGCTGACCGCGAGCGGCGGGGTGGTCTTCGACCGGGTCGCGGTCGCCGCGGCCGACGTCCTCGGCGACCAGCCCGAGGGCGATGTCGAACCCCGTGCGCTCCGCCTTTCGCTGGCCGCCCTGGGATTCCAGCTGATGCTGAGCCAGGTGTACGTCGGCCTCGCCGAAGGGGCGCTGGCCGAGGGCGCCGCCTACACCCGGGACCGCACCCGGCCCTGGATACTGTCCGAAGTGGACACCGCCACCGCGGATCCGTACATCCTCGCGGGCTACGGCGAACTGGTCGCGCACGCCGAGGCCGCGCGGCTGCTCACCGACCGGGCCGCCGAGGCGCTCGGCGAGGCGGACGCGGCCGGGCTCGAGCTGACCGCCGAACACCGCGCGGCCGCGGCGGTCGCGGTGTCCGCGGCGAAGGTCGTGGCGACCCGGGTGGTCAACGAGACCACGGCCCGGGTCTTCGAGTTCGTCGGCGCGCGGGCCACGGCGTCGAAGTACGGCTTCGACCGGTTCTGGCGCAACGCCCGGACGCTGACCCTGCACGATCCGGTGGCGTACAAGGCACGTGAGGTCGGCGCGCGGTTCCTCACCGGCGCCCGGCCGCCGATCACCGGGTACAGCTAGTCATGCTTCCCGTGCTCGCCGACAGCGTCCGGCTGACCGATGACGGCGTGGACATCCTGGACCGCCGGAAGTTCCCGTTCGAACGCGTCTGGGTGCGCTGCCGCACCGCCGAGGAGGTGGCGGTCGCCATCGAGGACATGGTGACCCAGTCCTCGGGCCCGTACTTCGCCGCGCTCTTGGCGCTGGTGCTGGCCGCCCGCGAAGCCGCCGGGCTGGATCCGGCCGCGGCCCGGGAGTACCTGGAGCGCACTGGGCAACGCCTGGTCGAGACCCGGCGCACGAACAACCACCTGCGCAAGGCCGTCCACACGGTACTGTCCACAGTAGACAACGCGGGCGGGGTGACCGGGGACGCGCTGGTGGCCGCCGCGCTCGCCGGGGCCCGGGCCGGGGACGAACGGTACCGCGCGCGCAGCCGCGCGCTGGGGGAGCACACCGCGAAACTGTTGCCGGACAACGGTTCCGTGCTCACCCACTGCTGGGCGGATCTGTATCTGGTGGAACTGGTCGCCGCCGCGCGGCGGGCCGGGAAGCGGCTCGGGTTCGTCTGCACCGAGACCCGCCCGTACCTCCAGGGCGCCCGGCTCACCGCGGAAACCCTCGCCGAAATGGACGTGGACGCCACGGTCGTCACCGACGGCGCGGGCGCCGCGGTGCTCGCCTCCGGCGAGGTGGCCGCCCTGGTGACCGCGGCCGACCGGGTGACCATGGACGGGCACGTGGTGAACAAGATCGGCACGCTCGGCCTCGCCGTCGCGGCGCACGCGTTCGGCGTGCCGTTCCACGCCATGGTCCAGGCGCCCGACCGCCGCGCGGCCACCGCGGCGGACGTGCCGATCGAGTACCGCTCCGGCGAAGAGGTGCTGAGCGCGCTCGGGCGGAGAACCGCGAGCCATCGGGTTCGCGGGCTGTACCCGGCCTTCGACGTGACCCCACCCCGGTTCGTCACGTCGGTGGTCACCGATCGCGGTGCCTTCGCCCCGGGCGAACTCGCCGCCTACTACCAGGAAGGGGACACCGACCGGTGACCGCCGAACTCTCCGCCACCTGGGTCGTCCTCGACATCGAGGGCACCCTCACCGCGACGAGCCAGGTGCACGTGGTGCTCTACGACTACGCGCGTCCCCGCCTTGGCCCGTGGATCGACGAACACCCGGACGATCCGGTGGTGCTCGACGCGGTCGCCGAGATCCGGAAACTGGCCGAACTGCCCGAATCCGCGGGAACGGACGAGATCGTGCGCGTGCTGCACGGGTGGATGGCGGCGGATCAGAAGATCGCGCCGCTGAAGACCCTGCAGGGGCTGATCTGGCAGCGCGGTTACGCCGTCGGCGACCTGGTCACGGAGTTCTTCGGTGACGTGGCGCCCGCGTTGCGGTCCTGGCACGCGGCCGGGCTGAACCTGGCCGTCTTCTCCTCGGGGTCGGTCGCCGGGCAGATCGCCTCGTTCTCCCGCACCACCGACGGCGACCTCACCGGGCTGTTCACGCACCACTTCGACACGGTGAACGCCGGGCCCAAACGCGAGGAACGGTCCTACCGCGCGATCGCCGCGGCACTCGGCGCCCCGTCGGGCGAGGTGGTGTTCTTCTCGGACGTGCCCGCCGAACTGGACGCCGCCGCGGCGGCCGGGTGGCAGACCGTCGGCGTCGCCCGGGACGGCGAGCCCTACGGCGACGCCGACTTCGGCGCGCATCCGAAGATCGGCTCGTTCGACGGGATCGGAGTGCGGCCGGTATGACCGCGCTCGAGCACGCGGGCCGGGCGCTCGCCGCGGAATCCGCCCGCTACACGGAAATGGGCTGGATGCGCGGCACGTCCGGGAATCTTTCGGTCGTCCTCGGCCGGGATCCGCTCCGGCTCGCGGTCACGGTCAGCGGGCTGGACAAGGGCGAACTCACCGAGCACGACGTGGTGGTCGTGGACGAGCACGGCCTGGCCGTGGCCGATCAGCCGCATCCGGAGAAGCGGCCCTCGGCGGAGGCCGGGCTGCACGGCCGGATCGCCGCGGTCTCCGGTGCGGGCGCGGTGGTGCACGTGCACGTGCTCGCCCCGGTCGTCGCGGCCGAGCAGTGGCCCGGCGGCGTCCCGCTCCGCGATCTGGAGATGCTCAAGGGCTTCGGCCGCGCCGCGCACGACGACGAGGTCACCATCCCGGTGATCCCCAACGGCCAGGACATGCGCGTACTCGGCGACGCGTTCGAAGCCGGTTTCCGCGCCGACACGCCCGCCCTGATCGTGGCCCGGCACGGCGTCTACGTGTGGGGTGCGGATCTTCGCCAGGCCCGGCACCGGCTGGAATGCCTGGAATGGTTGCTGCGGTTCACCGTGGCCACGAAACTCGAACCAGCGGGAAGGGGAATGCTGTGACACTGCTGACCGTATGGGCCGACGACGCCCCGGACGAGGTGCTCACCCGGACCGAGGACGCCGAGGAGATCGCCGCGGAACTGGGCAAGCTCGGGGTGCGGTTCGAACGCTGGGACGTGGTGGACGACCTGCCCGCCGAGCCCACGTCCGAGGACGTGCTGGCGGCCTACCGCGAACAGGTCGACCGCGTGGTGCGGACCGAGGGATACGTCCTGGTCGACGCGAAGCACATGACCCCGTCCGACGATCCCGCATGGGCCGAAGAGGCCGCGCGGGCGCGGCGCAAGTTCCTCGCCGAGCACACCCACGCCGACGACGAGGACCGGTTCTTCGCCCGCGGCGCCGGGGTGTTCTACCTGCACATCGGCGGCCGGGTGTACGCGGTGCTGTGCGAGGCCGGGGATCTGCTGAGCGTTCCGGCGAACACCACGCACTGGTTCGACATGGGCACCCGGCCGGACTACGTCTCGATCCGGTTCTTCCACGACGACGAAGGCTGGGTCGGCGATTTCACCGGCTCCGCGATCGCCGATTCCTTCCCCAGCTTCGACACCCTGGTCGCGACCCGGTAGTCCTCCCCGGGCGGGAGCGACTTCCACCCTGAGCGGGAAGCTCGCCCGGGCCGCGCCCGCGATCCTGGCCATATGAAGAAGACAGCGAAAACAGCGATCTGCCTGGCGATCGCGCTGCTGGCCACGGCGGGGGCGGCAACCGCCGAAGCCGGTGCCGCACGCGGTGGCTCGGTGCTGGGCAACGCCGAGATCGACACGCACAACCCGGAGTCGGTCTTCGAGTTCTCGGTTCACGCACAGGGAGACGGCCGCTCTGGCCGGGGAGTGGTCTGGATGTCGCACCACAACGACGAGCGGATCGGCTGGATGGTCGCCCGGGTCGACTGCGTCCGAGTCGAGGGCCCGGTCGGTGTCGTGACCGCGGTGGTGAGCGACGCCGAAGACTTCGCGGTCGCCTCCCCCGGGGAGCCGATCGCGCTGACGGTGCGCGACAACGGCACGAAGGACGCCATCAGCTTCACCTCCCCGGAACAGGTGAAGCGGTGCCACGGGGCGCGCGAGCCGGGACGCGAGATCACCCGGGGCGATTTCCGAGTCCGCAGCCGAACCGCGTGATCACCGCGGGACGAACTAGGCCTGGGCCGGTTGGTAGTCGCTGAGGGGTGTCCGGGCGCTCTTGCGGAGCTGGCGCAGCTGATCGTCGAAGGATAAGAGCCGATCATCGTCGGCGACTTCGGCACCGGCAACGCCATTCTCGCCGAAGTGGAGAATAGCGACCCGCTGATCATCGAAGAAGTAGAAGTCGTGGCTCGGCATGACGAGTTCGCGGGCACGGGATTCCGTGATCCACCGGATGTCCTCGCCGGCGTCGTCGTTCATACCGTGCGCGGCCTCCGGCGGGTGAGGTGATCATTCTGCTGTGCGGCGGGCTGTATCAGGTCGCCAACCGGTCGACCCCGGACGCGATCTACGGCTGCAGCGCCTGCGAGGCCGAGGCCGAAGAACGCGTGCGCCACAACCAGATCACGTGTCCGCCGAGGTTTCCGCTCGACAGCCCGACGGAACTATGGCCTACCAACCCGAGCGTGCCGCGCCGTTCGTCGATCCGATCGGTGAGCTGATCACCGAACTCGTCCGGCTGCGCAAGAACCGCAGCCTGACGCAGCGCGAGGTCGTCGCCTCCCTGGGATGTGACGCGGCCTTCGTCTGCCGGATGGCAGACTCCAACGCGAAGAAGTCTCGGCCCAGCGCCTGCAGGCTTACGCCCACGCGGTCGGATGTCGGATCGGCATGGTCATCTCACCGCTCAGCCGACAACCGTATAACGGCCTATACGGCACCGCCTTGGTCAGCCGGAAATGCCGGGGCGGCCGTCCTCCACCCGGCCGGTGAGCAGGCGGAGGAAGGCGGGATCCGAATCCACGGTCACCCGGGCGTCGTACCAGCCCCGCCACGCGGGCCAGGCCGTGCTCGCCGAGCGGCCCGGGGGAACCCGCAGCACCTTCGTCGCGCGTCCGTACCGCGCCGACGTGAGGCGGACGGTCAGCGCCTGGTCACCGGGGTTCACCACGGTCAGCTCGAGCCCGCCGCGGCGCGGCAGGAACCGCGTCCGGACCTCGGCCCGGGCGGCCGCGCCGGACCGGCTGCCGCGCAGTTCCCACCACGACCGGTTCGGTCCCTGGACGACCACGCGGTAGCCGTCGGCGGCGGGGGAGAGCGTCTCGGCGAGTTCGCCGGTGACGTCCCGGTGCGCCGGGGCGGGCAGTTCTCCCGCGTACGGGTAGATCGCGAAATGCGCGGACGCGCGGCCGGAGTTGCGCAGCGACAGCACCAGCTTGCCCGCCGCGTCCAGCCCGCCGGACACCGCGGCCTGGTAGGGCAGCGCGCGAGCGGGCCGTGCGCCCGGTTCGGCCTCGGGCATGACCTGCTCCGCGGGCGCCTTCGGATGCCAGCGGTCGATCGGCGCGGGCACCGGGCCCGGTCGCCGCAGCCGCGGCGGGTGCCCGGTGCGGGCGAAGTCGAACGCGCCGAGCAGGTCCCCGGTCACCGTCCGCCGCCACGGGCTGATGTTCGGCTCGGCGATCCCGGTCCAGCGTTCCAGCAGCTTCAGCACCGAGGTGTGGTCGTACACCGTGGAGTCCACGAACCCGCCGACCGTCCACGGCGACACCACGGTCATCGGCACCCGCGGGCCCAGGCCGAGCGGCTGGCCGCCGAAGTAGTCCTCGGCCGAGGACACCGGCGGGACCGGCGGCGGGACGTGGTCGAAGTAGCCGTCGTTCTCGTCGAAGTTCACCAGCAGCACCGTGCGCGACCAGGTGGCCGGATCCGCGGCGATCGCGTCCAGCACGTCGTAGATCAGGTTCGCGCTGCCGACCGGGGTGGACGCGCCCGGATGCTCGGAGTCGGCGGCCGACGGGACCAGCCAGGTGACCCGCGGCAGCCGCCGCGCCGCGATGTCCGCGCGCAACCGGGACACCAGGGTCTTCGGCTCGCTGCGGTACAGCGCCCGGTCGAACAGGCTCCGCTCGGCGGCGCTCAGCTTGGCGCGCCCGGCTGCCAGCTGGCCGAGCAGCCGCTCGCGCTCGTCCGCGGACTTGTCGAACAGCGCGTAGTAGAACTCCTCGGTGGTCCGGTACTTCCCGTCGACCGAGTCGAGCACCTTCCGCCCGACCTTCTTGAACGGCACGAAGTACTCCACCGCGTTGTCGGTGAAGTTGTCCCATTCCTGGTAGATCCGCCACGAGACGCCCGCCGCCTCGAGCCGCTCGGGATAGGTCGTCCACTCGTAGCCGGGGTGGTCGTAGGAGTAGGCGGCGTTGGTCACCGCGCGCTGTCGGGTCCCCGGCTCGAACCCGACCGTGCCGGTCCACAGGAAGTTCCGGTTCGGATTCGTCGAGCCGAAGATCGAGCAGTGGTAGGCGTCGCAGAGGGTGAAGGTGTCCGCGAGCTCGTACTGCAACGCGATGTCGGCGCGGTCGTAGAACGTCATCGTGGCCGGACCCTTCGCCCCGATCCAGCCGTTGTTCCAGCCGCCCGCCCACGCCTTGCCGGTGCCGTTCCAGCTGTGGTCGAGGTCGCCCAGGTACTGGATGTCCGAAGGGTCGCGGCCCTCCCGCTCGGCCTCCCGGCGCAGCGAGAACGGCAGCACCGCGCCCCCGGCCGGATTCGGCTGCGCGAACACCGGCCCGCCGCCGGGCAGCTCCAGCGGATGCGCGTCGCCGAATCCGCGTACCCCGCGCAGCGACCCGAAGTAGTGATCGAAGGACCGGTTCTCCTGCATGAGGACCACGATGTGCTCGACGGCGTCGAGGCCGCCGCGGCGCATCGGTTCGGCCATGGCCGTGTGCAGGGACGGCGGCAGCAGGGAACCCGCCAGGGCGGCGCCGGACACGCCCAGCATGCGACGGCGAGACAGAGAGGGCATGCCGGTCACCTTTGCCGGAGAACGTGAACCGCACAAGAACGTGGCGGGAAGACCTGGGACGGGCGGGGTCGTCCGGCTGCGCTCCGTGATCGCGCGATGGGCCGACGCGCCCGGTCGCGGTCGCGCGCGGTAGCCTGACCGCCATTCACGCCGCCTAATCTCCGAGGAGGGCCCGTGTCGGCAGGGCAGATCGCCGCGTTGATCGCCGCAGGTGCGTTCGTGCTGCTGGTGGTGCTGCTGGCGATCCCGTTGATCAAGCTCGGTCGCACCCTCGACGAGGCGACGATCGCGATCCGCAAGGCGCACGAGAACACCGACCCGCTGCTGATCGGGGCCAACGACACCATCACGCACGTGAACACCCAGCTCGAGCGGGTGGACGGCATCACCGCCAACGCGCAGGCGGTGACCGGGAACGTGTCCGCCCTGTCCTCGGTGTTCACCGCGACGCTCGGCGGCCCGCTGGTCAAGACCGCGGCGCTGTCCTACGGGATCAGCAAGGCCATCCGCGCCCGGCGCAAGGCCAAGGGCGACGACAACGGCCGCCACTCGCGCCGCCCCGGCCGGAAGGGGAAGAAGTAGCCATGAAGCGCCTGTTCTGGCTCGGTGTCGGCGTCGCGGCCGGGGTCGCCCTCTCCCGCAAGGCGAGCGAAACCGCTCGTCAGGCGTCGCCCGCGGGGTTAGCCTCGAACTTGGGCGACGCCGTTCGCGAGCTGGCCGGCGCCGTCGGGTCCTTCGGCGCCGAGGTGCGCGCCGGGATGAACGAGCGGGAACAGGAACTGCAGGACATGGTGGAGCAGCGGTCCGGGGTGTCACCCGCCCCGCGCGCGGCCGACGGCCGGCACGCCGCCCAGCAGCGGCGTCCTCGGCGAGCGCGCCGGGCGGAGGGCTGAGCACAGCCACGCCCTCCGCCGCCGCAGCCGTCCCGAACCCGGCGCGGCAGGCGTTCGCCTGCCGCCGCATCGCAAGGAAAACCAGTGGAAACGCACGAGATCAGCAATCGCTTCCTGAAGCATTTCGAACAGCGCGGGCACACCCGGGTGCCCAGCGCGTCGCTCATCCTGGACGACCCCAACCTGCTGTTCGTCAACGCGGGCATGGTCCAGTTCAAGCCGTACTTCCTCGGTGAGGTCCCGCCGCCGTACCCGCGCGCGACCAGCATCCAGAAGTGCGTGCGCACCGGCGACATCGACGAGGTCGGCAAGACCACCCGGCACAACACCTTCTTCCAGATGGCCGGGAACTTCTCGTTCGGCGACTACTTCAAGGAAGGCGCGATCGAGCACGCCTGGGACCTGCTCACCAAGTCCCAGGCCGACGGCGGCTTCGGCTTCGACCCGGCCCGGCTGTGGGCGACCGTCTACGAGGACGACGCCGAGACCGCCGGGCTGTGGCGCAAGGTCACCGGCATCCCGGCCGAGCGGATCCAGTACCGCGGCGCCGAGGACAACTACTGGGACATGGGCGTGCCCGGTCCCGGCGGGCCGTGCTCGGAGATCTACTTCGACCGCGGGCCGGAGTACGGCCGCGAGGGCGGCCCGGCCGTCGACGAGGACCGCTACCTGGAGATCTGGAACCTGGTCTTCATGCAGGAACTCCGCGGTGACGTCAGCCCGAAGAAGGGCGGGCCGGTCCTGGGTGAGCTGCCGAAGAAGAACATCGACACCGGCATGGGCGTCGAGCGGGTCGCCTACCTGCTGCAGGGCGTGGAGAACGTCTACGAAACCGATCTGGTCCGCCCGGTGATCGCGAAGGCGGAGGAGTTCTCCGGGCACAAGTACGGCCGCGACCACACCGACGACGTGCGGTTCCGCGTCATCGCCGACCACGCCCGCTCCGGCGTGATGCTCATCGGCGACGGCGTCACCCCGGGCAACGAAGCCCGCGGCTACGTGCTGCGGCGCCTGCTGCGCCGGATCGTGCGGTCGATGCGGCTGCTCGGCGTGCACGAACCGGTCCTGCCGGAGTTCGCCACGGTCGTGCGGGACGCCATGGCGCCGTCCTACCCGGACATCGCCCGCGACTTCGACCGGATCAGCGATGTCATGCGCGCCGAGGAGGAGGCCTTCCTGGCCACCCTCACCAGCGGCTCGCGGATCTTCGACCTGGCCGCCGAGGAGACGAAGTCCTCGGGTGGCGACATCCTGGCCGGGGACAAGGCTTTCCAGCTGCACGACACCTACGGCTTCCCGATCGACCTGACCCTGGAGATGGCCGCCGAACAGGGCCTGCAGGTCGACGAGGACGGCTTCCGCACGCTCATGGAGGAGCAGCGGCAGCGGGCCAAGGCCGACGCCGCCTCGCGCAAGAGCGGCCACGGCGACCTGTCGGTGTACCGGCAGGTGCTCGAGCAGCACGGCGAAACCCAGTTCCTCGGCTACACCGACCTGCAGGCGACCGCGAAGGTCATCGGCCTGCTCGCCGACGGGCGGCCGGTGCGCAGCGTGGCCGAGGGCGGCAAGGCCGAGCTGGTGCTCGACCGCACCCCGTTCTACGCCGAGAGCGGTGGCCAGGTCGCCGACACCGGTGTGCTGGTCGGCGACGGCGTGGAGCTCAAGGTCCACGACGTGCAGAAGATCGTGCCGGGCCTGTTCGTGCACCGCGTCGAGGTGCTCAGCGGGGAGGTCGGCGTGGGCACCGAGCTGACCGGTTCGGTGGACGCGCACCGGCGGGCCGCGATCGCGCGCTCGCATTCGGCCACGCACCTGGTGCACGCGGCCGTGCGCGGCGCCTACGGCCGCCGGGCCGCGCAGGCCGGTTCGCTGAACTCGCCGGGCCGCATGCGGTTCGACTTCACCACCGCGGGTGCGGTCTCCCCGGACGTGCTCACCGAGGTCGAGGAAGAGGTCAACGACTACCTGCAGACCGATGTCGAGGTGCAGACCTACGTCACCACCAAGGACAAGGCGCTCGAGCTCGGCGCGATCGCGCTGTTCGGCGAGAAGTACGGCAACGACGTGCGCGTGGTGGACATGGGCGAGTACTCGCGCGAGCTGTGCGGCGGCACGCACGTCGACCGGATCGGTCAGCTCGGCCTGGTGAAACTGGTCGGGGACGCCTCGATCGGTTCAGGTGTGCACCGCGTGGAGGCGCTGGTCGGCCAGGACGCGCTGCGGTACGTCCGCAAGGAACAGCTGCTGGTCTCGCAGCTGGCGAGCACGCTGAAGGTGCCCACCGACCAGCTGCCGTCGCGCATCGACGACGTCCTCGGCCGCCTGCGCAACGCGGAGAAGGAAATCGAGCGGCTGAAGACCCAGCAGGTGCTCGGCTCGGCGGGCTCGCTCGCGGAACGGGCGCAGGACGTCGGCGGGGTCGCACTGGTCGCCGAGAAGCTCGCCGACGGCGTCGACTCGGGCGGCGTGCGCGCCCTGGCCACCGAGGTGCGCAACCGGCTCGGCTCCCGGCCCGGTGTGGTCGCGCTGTTCGCGCCGCAGGGCGAGAAGCTGAGCTTCGTCGTGGCCACCACCGCGGCCGCCCGGGACAAGGGCTTCGCCGCCGGGAAACTGGTTCCGTCCTTCGCCGAGTCGATCGGCGGGCGCGGCGGCGGCAAGCCGGACATGGCGCAGGGCGGCGGGACCAACCCCGGCGGAATAGACCAGGCGATCGCCGCGCTGCGGACCGCGATCGCCGCGAGGTGAAGCCGAGAAAACCCGACCGCCCCGGGATTTCCGATCCCGGGCGCGGCCGGCGGATCGCGGTCGATGTCGGGTCTGTCCGGGTGGGTGTCGCGCTCAGCGATCCGGCCCCCATGCTCGCCACCCCCCTGGTTACCCTGTCGCGTGATGAGCACGACGACAGCGATCTCGGTCAGCTTGCCCAACTCGTTTCCGAGCACGAGGTGGTGGAGGTGATCGTGGGACTGCCGAGGACCTTGGCCGACCGGCACGGACCGGCCGCCCAGACCGCCGCCGGGTACGCGGACCGGCTCGCCGAGCGGATCGCACCGGTGCCGGTGCGGCTGGCCGACGAGCGCCTGACCACGGTCAGCGCCGCGCGCATGCTGTCGCAGCGCGGAGTCAAGGGCCGCAAGCAACGCGCCGTGGTGGACCAGGCCGCAGCCGTGGAAATCCTGCAGGGCTGGCTCGACGGCCGCGCGGCCTACCTTGCCCGGGCGGGTGAATCCTGACGTGAACGAACCGTTCGACGCGTTCGGAACCGGGCGACACAGGCCGACACCGCCACCCGGTCAGCCCGGACCGGGCCGTCCGCCGCGCCCGCCGCAGCCGCGCCGCCAGGTGCCCCCGCCGCCGGTCGACCGCGGACCCGCGCCCCGGCGGAATCCGGACGATCACGGTCTCGAGGTCTTCGAGCGGCGGCCCCAGGGTGGCCGCCGGGCGAACCGTCAGCCACCGCCGGACGAGCGCCCGACCGAGATCATCCACCTCGAGCCCGAGGAGGAGTACGCCGAAGACGAGTACTACGAAGAAGACGAGTACTACGAGGACGAGTACGACGACGAGTACGCCGAAGACGAGTTCTTCGACGACGACGAGGAAGATCGCGCCGAACCCCAGTACTTCGAGGACGAGCGCCCCGAACACGAGCGGCCGTACAAACCGCGCAAGCGGCGTCGCGCGCTGGGCTGGCTGGCCGCGATCGCGGTGATCGCGCTGCTGGCCGGAGGCGCGTGGTTCGGCATCGACGCGGTGTTCGGGTACGAGGACTTCGAGGGCGCCGGTGAGGGGGACGTGCTGGTCCAGGTCAGCGACGGCGACTCCACCAACGCGATCGGCACCAAGCTCACCGACGCCGGGGTGGTGGCCAGTCCCAAGGCGTTCGTCAACGCGGCCGAGGACAACACCAAGGTCCGCAGCATCCAGCCCGGCTACTACCAGCTGAAGAAGAAGATGTCCGGCGCCAACGCGGTGAGCAAACTCGTCGAACCGACGTCCCGGGTCGGGGTCATGCAGCTGCGCGCCGGCACCCAGCTCGACGACATCAAGCAGCCTGACGGCAAGACGACCGACGGCGTGCTCACCCAGCTGATGAAGGCCTCGTGCGCGACCATCGACGGCGTCAGCACCTGCGTCCCGGTGGAGGAACTGCGCAAGACCTTCGAGGAGGCCGATCTCGCCGCGCTGGGCGTGCCGGAGTGGGCGGCCACCGAGGCGGGCAAGGTCGAGAAGAACCGGCGGATCGAAGGGTTGATCGCGCCGGGCGTGTACGACGTCAAACCGGGCTGGAACGCCCGGGAACTGCTCGGCGCGGTGCTCAAGACCTCCGCCACGCGGATGCAGTCCGCGGGGCTGCCCGCCGCGGCGGAGGGGACCGGGAAGACCCCGTACCAGGTGCTGGTGATCGCCTCGCTGATCGAGCGGGAAGGCGTGCAGCAGGACTTCGCGAAGGTCTCCCGGGTGATCTACAACCGGATCGCCAAGAACATGCGGCTGGAGCTGGACTCCACGGTGAACTACGTGCTGGACCGGCCGGTGGTCCGGACCAAACCGGAGGACCGGGCGCGCGCCGGGGCGTACAACACGTACCAGAACACCGGCCTGCCGCCGACGCCGATTTCGGCGCCGAGCAAGGAGGCCATCGCCGCGGCCGAGAAACCGGCCGACGGCGCGTGGCTGTTCTTCGTCAAATGCGAGAAGAACGGGTTGTCCTGCTTCGCCGACACCAACGAGCAGCACGAGCAGAACAAACGCGAGGCGCAGGCCCGTGGCGCCTACTGATTCCCCGGCGCGGAAGGCGGCGGTGCTCGGCAAACCGGTCGAGCACTCGCTTTCGCCGGTGCTGCACGGCGCCGCCTTCCGCGCACTCGGGCTGGACTGGACCTACGAGCGGATCGAGACCGACGCAGACGGGCTGCCCGGGCTCGTCGACGGGCTCGGACCGGAGTGGATCGGGCTCTCGGTGACCATGCCCGGCAAGCGCGCCGCGCTCGAGTTCGCGACCGGGGTCACCCCCCGCGCGAAGGCCGTGGGCGCGGCGAACACGTTGGTGCGCAAGGAAAACGGCTGGCTCGCCGACTGCACCGACGTCGACGGGGTGACCGGCGCGCTGCGCGCCGCGGGCGGCTACCGGCCGTTGACGGGGGAGACCGGGGTCGTGCTCGGCGCCGGGGGCACCGCGGCGGCGGCCGTGGTCGCGTTCGCCGAACTGGGCCTGGGGCGCGTCCGGCTGGTCGTGCGGAATCCGGCGCGTGCCGGGGAAACGGTGACCGCGGCGCGGCTCGCCGGGCTCGCCGTCGAGGTGCTGCCCTGGTCCGAAACGGACTTCGCCGAACTGGCCGGTTCCGCGTCGGTGCTGGTGAGCACGGTGCCCTCGGAGGCACTGCACCCGCATCTGGACGCGCTCACCGGCGCCCGGTGCCTGCTGGACGTCATCTACCACCCGTGGCCGACACCGCTGGCCGAAGCGGTCGCCGCGCGGGGCGGGCGGCTGGCCACCGGGCTGGACATGTTGCTGCACCAGGCTTTCGGCCAGGTGGAGCAGTTCACCGGCCGACCGGCGCCGCGGGCGGCCATGCGGGACGCGCTGCGCGCGGCGACCGGAAACATCTTGTCGCTGCCGCTGGGCTGAGTTACGTTGGCCGACTGCCTTCTGGAAGGAGTGCCAGTCGTGGCCAAACCGGACCGCGAGCATTACACCGAAGAAGACCTCCGCAAAGCTTGGGTGGACGGCCCGCCCGTGCTGAACTCCACCGTCACGCTGGTCGACTACGACCCGCGGTGGCCCCAGTTGTTCGACCGCGAAGCCGAGCGGATCCGCCGGATCCTGGGGGACACCGTGGTGCGGCTCGAACACGTCGGCTCCACCTCGGTGCCGGGCCTGTGCGCCAAGCCGATCGTCGACATCCTGCTGGTCGTCCCGGATTCGGGCGACGAGTCCGCGTACGTGCCCGCGCTGGAGGCCGCGGGCTACCGCCTGGTGATCCGCGAGCCGGAGTGGGACGAGCACCGGGCGTTCAAGGGGCCGGACACCAACGTCAACCTGCACGTGTACTCCGCCGGATGTCCGGAGATCGACGACTACCTGGTCTTCCGGGACTGGCTGCGGACGCACGAGGAGGACCGGAAGCTGTACGCGGACACCAAGCGCGACCTGGCGAGCCGGACCTGGAAGTACATCCAGCACTACGCCGACGCCAAGAACGACGTGGTCGACGAGATCATGGCAAGAGCCGGTCGTCCGCGCACCCGCCCGGCCTGAAATTGTCGTACCCTCGAACTAGTGTTCGAATCAGTTGATCCGCACCAGTTCCACGGGGGTACCGATGACCGTCATACCGTTTCGCCGCACCGGCGACGCCGTCCACAGCCTGCCGGTCCCGTCCGGCCGGTGGCACTGCGGGATCTGGGTGTCCGATCGTCCGCTGGAGGACGCGGAGGCCTACCGCGCGTGCGTCGCCGCGTTCGGCCGGTCCGGTCTGTGGCCGGTGCTGATCCCGGCCGACGGCCGGTTCGCGCGGCCCGGGGACGACTGGATCGACGATCGGGGGCGGCTCGCACCGGCGGGCGGCGAGGTGGCGGCGATCGATCCCGCCGCCACCCTCGCCGCCTGGTGGCCGGGGCAGTGCTGCGAGGGCAACTGCCTGTGGCCGTTCGGCGCCGAGTTTCCCGGGCTCGCGCTCCGGTCGGCCTGGCGGCGGGACGAGCTGACCGAGGCGGCGGACATGGGCGCGCTGTTCGTCGGGCTCGGCGGTTACCGGCTGGGGCTGGTCGCCGCCGCCCGCCCGGCCGATGTGCCCGCCCTGCTCGGCTGGGCCGGGACGCTGCGCTTCACCGCCGAGGTCGCGGCGGTCTCCGCGGTGCTGCGCAGCTGGGAGGACCGGTTCGGAGCGTTGCTGGTCGTGCTCGGCTACGACGAACTGCGGCTCGCCGTGGCCGCACCCCCGGCCACGCTGCGGCATGCGCTCGCGGCCGCCGCCGAGCACCGGGCGTTCTGCCCGCGGAGCTTCGCCGCCCAACCGGCGGATCTGCGCGGCTTCGCCGGTGAACTGATCGGCAACCCGGTCTGGAGCTTCCGATGGGATTGATCGCTTTCGATTGGGTGCTGTGTCTTTTGGGGGCTCGGCCCCCAAACCCCACGCCGGGGGCATGCCCCCGGACCCCCTTAGGTGGCCGGGTAGGGCACTGCCTTTGGGGGCCTGCTGTCGGGGTGTCGTGCCGGTTAGAACCGGCCGTATCACTCACGACCCCGCGACTCGGTCGGAAGCCGTCAACGGCCCCGGGTGACCGCGTCGTTCATTCGCTGCTCACCCTATCGGGGGCGATGATTGCGTAGGGTGGCGCCCGAAACTGGGAGGGTTGATCATGAACCGAACTCGGGCTTCGCTGACCGCCCTGGTCGCCGCCGTGCTCCTCGTCCTCGCGGGCGCACCGGCTTCCGCCGCGCCGGGTGGTGGGAACGTCCGGTTCGCGACGTTCAACGCGTCGCTGAACCGGGCCGAACCGGGGCAACTGCTCGCCGATCTGTCGACACCGGGCAACGAGCAGGCGCGCAAGGTGGCCGAGGTGCTGCAACGCGTCCGGCCGGACGTCGTGCTCCTCAACGAGTTCGACTACGTGCCCGGCAACGCGGCGGCCGACGCGTTCCGCGCCAACTACCTCGAGCACGGCCAGCAGGGCGCGCGTCCCATCACCTACCCGTACGCCTACACCGCGCCGGTCAACACCGGCGTGCCGACCGGTTTCGACCTCGACCGGGACGGCCGGGTCGGCGGCGGGAACGACGCCCAGGGCTTCGGCGCGTTCGAGGGCCAGTACGGCCTGCTCGTGCTGTCGAAGTACCCGATCGACACCGCGCACGCCCGGACGTTCCAGCGGTTCCGCTGGAAGGACATGCCCGGCGCGCTCCTGCCCGACGATCCGGCCACGCCCGCGCCGGGGGACTGGTACTCACCGCAGATCCTCGACGTACTCCGGCTGTCCTCGAAGTCGCACTGGGACCTGCCGATCCGGATCGGCCGCTCGGCCGTGCACTTCCTGGTCTCGCATCCCACGCCGCCGAGCTTCGACGGGCCGGAGGACCGCAACGGCACCCGGAACCACGACGAGATCCGGTTCTGGGCCGACTACGTGACCCCGGGCAAGGGTGACTACCTCTACGACGACCACGGTGTCCGGGGCGGGCTCGACGCGCGGCAGCGGTTCGTCGTGGCGGGGGACAACAACTCCGATCCGGTCGACGGCGACAGCGTCCCCGGTGCGATCGACCAGCTCCTGCACGCGCCCCGGGTGATCGATCCGCATCCGGGCAGCCTCGGCGCGATCGCGGCGAGCCGGGAGCAGGGCGGCGCCAATCGCACCCACCGCGGCAACCCGTTCTTCGACACCGGGGACTTCGGCGACAAGTCCCCCGGCAACCTCCGCGTCGACTACGTCCTCCCGTCCCGCGGCCTGATCCCGTCGCACTCCGCGGTCTTCTGGCCCCTGCCCGGTTCCGCCCTGGCCCGCCTCAACGACACCTCCGACCACCACCTGGTCCACGCGGACGTGCTGGTCCCGTAGCGTGGCCGGTATGAAGATCGCGATTCTCGATGACTACCAGAACGTCGCGCTCGGCCTCGCGGACTGGGATTCGCTCGGCGCGGAGATCGAGGTGTTCACCGAGTACCTCGGCGACCAGGACGAACTGGTCCGGCGGCTCGCCGGGTTCGAGGTGGTGGTCGCGATGCGGGAGCGCACCCGCTTCCCCGCCGAACTGCTCGCCCGCCTCACCGACCTGAAACTGCTGGTGAGCACCGGGCGGCGCAACGCCGCGATCGACGTGGCCGCCGCCGAGAAGCTCGGCATCCTGGTCACCGCGACCGGCTACCTCCCGGAGCCCACCGCCGAACACACCTGGGCGCTGATCCTCGCCGCCGCGCGCAACCTGCCGGCCGAGGAACGGTCCGTTCGCGACGGTGGCTGGCAGACCGGCGTCGGCGTCGGGCTGAGCGGCAGGACTCTGGGCCTGCTCGGCCTCGGCACGCTCGGCGCCCGCGTCGCGCGCATCGGCCAGGCGTTCGGCATGCACACCATTGCCTGGAGCCAGCACCTCACCGCCGAACGCGCCGCGGAACACGGCGTCACCGCGGTGTCCAAAGAGGACCTTTTCGAACAGGCCGACGTGCTGTCGATCCATCTCGTGCTCAGCGATCGCACCCGGGCACTGGTCGGCGCCAAGGAACTCGGCGCGATGAAACCGACCGCCATCCTGGTCAACACCTCACGCGGTCCGATCATCGACGAGCCCGCGCTGCTGGAAGCCTTGCGGGGCAACGAAATCGGCTGCGCCGCGCTGGACGTGTACGACACCGAACCGCTGCCGGGCGACCATCCGTTGCGCACCTGCCCGAACACCGTGCTCACTCCGCACATCGGGTATGTCACCCGCGAGGTCTACGAGATCTTCTACCGCGACGCCGTCGAGGACATCGCCGCCTACCGGGCCGGGTCCCCGATTCGCGTCATGACCAGCGGTTAGCGGCTCACGAGAACGGCGCCGCGTCCGCCGCGCAGGTGGTTCCCGCGGCCGGGACCGCGAGCGTGGCGAAGTACTGCGCCATCGCCGCGGACGCGCACGCACTGGGCACGTTCAACGAGGTGTGCCCGAACCCGTCCACGGTCAGCACGGTCGCGTTGCCGAGCTGGCGCGCGGTCGCCTCGGCGTTGTGCAGCGGGGTGGCCGGATCGAACCGGCTGTTGACGATCAGCACCGGGTTCGGCCGCGTCCGGTTCCACGGTCCGAGGTACCGGTCCTCGTCGTGCGCGGGCCAGCCGATGCACTGGGCCATGTTGTACAGCGCGGCCAGCCCGAAATACGGCACGCGGCGAGCTTCGGCGGGCGCGAGCCGGTCGAAATCGGCCGGTTCCCGTGGATTGTCGCTGTCCACGCACTGCACCGCGAGGAACCCGGTCGAATGCGTGGGCAGGTACGGATCCAGCAGCGGCGGCCGGGCGGCCGCCGCGCCCTGGGGACGCGCGGCGCCGTAGAGCGCGTTGAGCGTCTCGCCGAGCCGGGTCCACCGGCCCGCCTGGTGCAGCGCGCTGTCCACGGTCTTCAGCAACGCGGGCAACGTCGTGCCCCCGGCAGACCCCTGGCTCAGGCGAGCCACCAGATCCGCGAACTTCTGCCGCGGATCACCCGCGGCGAACGCGCACCGGGGACCGGCCCGCACGCACGCGTCGAAGAACGCGTCGAGCTCGGCCGCCTGTGCCCCGGCCGTGTTCGCCCGGACGTCCACCGGCAGGCCCTGCTGACCGGGGCCGCCGGTCGAGTTGGCGACCAGATCGAGGGTGCCGTCGAGGGTCATCGCGCGGACCTTGTCCGGGAAGAGGTTCGCGTAGGTCGCGCCGAGATAGGTGCCGTAGGAGTAGCCGAGGTAGTTCAACACCGGTTCGCCGACCGCCTGCCGCAGCAGGTCCAGGTCCCGGGCGACGTTCGCCGTGGACAGGTGGTTCAGCAGGGCCCCGGAACCGGCGGCGCACGCCTTGCCCGGCGCCGCGCTCGCCGCGTAGAACGCGTCCCGCTGGTCCGGTCGCAGCGGTGAACCGCCCGGACCGGCCCCGGCACCGAGCCCCGGGCAGCTGATCGGCGAACTCCCGCCGACTCCCCGCGGGTCGAAACTGATCAGGTCGAACCGGGCGCGCAGTTCGGCCGGGTACCGCTCGCCGAAATGCCGCAGCTGGCTCACCCCGTCGGTGCCCGGTCCGCCGAAGTTGACGAACACCGCCCCCGCGCGCCGCGCCGGATCGGTCGCGGGCAGGCGGATCACCGCGAGGCGCAGCGCCGGGCCGCGCGGATCGCGGTAGCTCACCGGCACGGTCGCGGTGGCGCACTGGAACTTCTGCTGGCACGGCGCCCAGTGCAGCTCCGGCACCGCCGCGCCGTTCGTGCCGAGCGGGGGAGCGGCGGGCTCCGCCGGTCGCCCGGGCGCGGCGACCGGATCGTCCGGGGTGCTGCACGCCGCCAGCAGACCGGCCGCCAGCACCAGGGCGAGCGTCCGCCGGATCACCGGGCGAAGTCGGCGAGCACGGCGTCGGTGAACGGTGGCCACACCTCGGCGGCCCACGGCCCGAACGCGCGATCGGTGAGCGCGACGCACGCCATCCGCGCGCCCGGATCCACCCAGAGAAACGTGCCGGACTGTCCGAAGTGGCCGAACGTCCCCGGTGAGCTGTTCGCTCCCGTCCAATGTGGACTCTTGTGGTCGCGGATCTCGAACCCGAGCCCCCAGTCGTTCGGTTTCTGGTGACCGAATCCGGGCAGCACCCCGCTCAGCCCGGGGAACACCACGCTCGTGGCCGCCGCCACGGTCCGCGCGTCCAGCAGTTTCGGCGCCTGCAGTTCGGCGGCGAACGCGCTCAGATCGGCCACACAGGACACCGCGCCCGAGGCGGGGGAGCCGTTCAGCCGGGTGCCGGACATGCCCAGTGGTTCGAACAGCGCTTCGGCCTGGTAGTCGGCGAACGCGATGCCGGAATGCTCGGCGAGCGCGTCGGCGAGCTGTTCGAATCCGGAATTGGAGTACAACCGGCGCGTTCCGGGTGCCGCGACCACCTTGTGCTCGTCGAAGGCCAGCCCCGAGGTGTGCGCGAGCAGGTGGCGGATGGACGCCCCCTCCGGCCCGGCCGGGGTGTCCAGTTCGACCACGCCCTCCTCGATCGCGATGAGGGCGGCGTAGGCGGTGAGCGGTTTGGTGACCGACGCGAGGGGGAACGCGCGCCGGGGATCACCGTGTTCGGCGAGCACGGTCCCGTCGGCACTCACCACCGCGAGGGCCACGTTGTCGACCGGCCACCGTTCCACCAACCGCAAGCTCTCCATGCGGCCAGCTTACAAACGCACCCGGGGTGGCCTTCGGCACGCGCCGAAGGCCACCCCGGGTGAGGTCAGCCGTCGAGGTCGCTGGCCACCAAGTCCGCGATGGCGTCCACCGCGGCCTGCGCGCCCTCGCCCTCCGCGGTGATGATCACCTCGTCGCCGTGGCCGGCGGCGAGGGTCATCAGGTTGAGCACGCTACCGGCGGCCACCGGGTCACGGCCGTCCTTGGCGATGCTCACCGCGACCGGTTGCGAGGCGGCCGCCTTGGCGACCAGCGCGGCCGGGCGGGCGTGCAGGCCCACCTTGCTCGCCACCGTGACTCGTCTCTCGGGCATTGCTTTCCTTTCTCCTACTTGCGAAACCGCTACTTCGCGGCGGTGGCCTCGAGATCGGCCTCGACCGCGTCGTCCTCGCGGCCCGGGGTCTTCAGGTTCCACTTCGCGATCACGAACCGGAACAGGAAGTAGTAGACCACCGCGTAGACCAGGCCGATCGGGACGAGCAGCCAGGCCTTCTCCGCCGCCGGTGCGTTCATGTTCAGCAAGAAGTCGATCGCGCCACCGGAGAAGTTGAAGCCCAGGTGGATGTCCAGCGCGTTGACCAGGGCCAGCGACAGACCGGTCAGCACCGCGTGGATGAGGTACAGCGGCCACGCGACGAACATGAACGCGAACTCGATCGGCTCCGTGACACCGGTGAGGAACGCGGTGAACGCGGCGGCCAGCATGACACCGCCGACGACCTTCTTCTGCGCGGGACGCGCGGTCTGCCAGATCGCCAGCGCGGCGGCGGGCAGGGCGAACATCATGACCGGGAAGAACCCGGTCATGAACGAACCCGAGCCCGGAACGCCCTGGGCGAAGTTGTTCAGGTCACCGCCGTCGAAGATGAACCACACCGGCACGTTGAGCAACTGGTGCAGGCCGACCGGGATGAGCAGGCGGTTGAAGAAACCGTAGACACCGCCACCGACGATCGGGCTCGCGGTCACCGCCTCACCGAGGTTGTGGAGGACGTGGTCGAACGCGGGGAAGATCAGCCCGAAGATCACCCCGAGGAAGATCAGGGCGAGCGAGTTGATGATCGGCACGAACCGGCGGCCGCCGAAGAACGCCAAGTACGGTGGCAGCTTGATGCGGTGGAATCGCTGCCACAGCACTGCGGTGACCAGACCGACGATGACGCCGCCGAGGACGCTGTAGGGCCATTTGACCGGCTGGAGCCACCAGCCTTCCTTGAAGCCCTCCATCTTGTTGATCGGCGCGAAAACCTGGACGACCTGGTTGAAAACGACGAAGCCGACCACGGCGGCCACGCCGGTGGAACCGTCGCCCTTGCGGGCGAAACCGACCGCGATGCCCACCGCGAACAGCAGCGGCAGCCAGTTGAACAGGCCGCCGCCCGCCGCCGCGAGGACCTCGGCCACCTTGTTCCAGCCGAGGCCGTCCTTGCCGAGCATGTCGTCCGCGCCGAACCTGCTCAGCAGGCCCGCTGCGGGGAGTACTGCGATGGGAAGCATCAGGCTGCGGCCGAAGCGTTGGAGTCCGGCGAGTCCTTTGCCCTTCCCCTTCGCCCCCTCCGCGGTGGTGGAGCTCATCGGGTACCTCCAGTGTTGACGGGGTGGCCGAAATCCGGGGTATTCCGGTCCAACTGCATGGTCACCTGGTAGTGATCACCCCGGTACCAGGACGTCATGTCCTCCACCGGTTCCCCCTTGCAACGGGAGACCCGGCGGAAGACCAGCAGCGGGCTGCCCGGGCGGATCCCGAGCAGCCTCGCCGTTTCGCGATCCGCCGATTCGGCCCAGACGGTCTGCCAGGCGTGGTCGAGACGGATGTCGTACTGCTGCGCCAGTTGCGCGTAAAGCGATTGCGTGAGGTCGAGATCGGGCAATCCCGGCACCCGGCCGGGGTGGTACCAGCCACGTTCCACCGCCAGCGGCACGCCGTCGGCACGTCGCAGGCGCATCAGCCGGTGCGCGGGCTGGCGTTCGCCGAGCCCGAGCGCGGTCGCCGAGGGCGTCGGCGGGATCTCCGTCGTGCAGCCCAGGACCTCGGTGCTCGGGACCAAGCCGCGACGGCGCATGTCGTCGGTGAACGACATCAGGTAGATCTGCAGTTCCATGCGCCGGTTCGCGGTGAAGGTGCCCTTGCCGCGCACCCTGGACAGCAGCCCCTCCTCGACCAGCTTGCCGATCGCCGATCGGACGGTCAGCCGCGACACGCGGTACCGCTCCGCGAGCTCCCGTTCGGACGGAATGGGGGAGCCGGGTGGCAGCTCCCGTTCGACCATCCGGCGCAGGATCTCGCGCAGCTGCGCGTGTTTCGGCGTCGGTCCTTCGACGACCCGGTCGACGTGGGAGGTGTGCGCGGTGGAGCTCATCACCATCACCTCCGGTTTCGTGATCCGGTCACCTGGTACTCGCACCACGTGGTAATAATTGGTACGTTCCGGTCTAGACCATTTGCTGATGGGGCAGAATGCTCCGCTACCCGATCAGGTGTCAACATCCGTTATGAGTTCGTGCTCACGGGCGGAGGGCATGACGACGATCGGCGTAGTAGGCCGGGCGCGGAACGCGCACAAGCTCTAACCAAGGGAGACCGCGATGGCGGATGACAGGCCGGAAAAGATCCTCGCGGCGCTCGGCGGCGCGGACAACGTGGTCGAGATCGAAGGCTGCATCACACGGCTGCGCTGCGAGCTGGAGGACATTTCGGTGGTCGACGAGGCGGCGCTGAAGGCGGCCGGCGCGATGGGCGTGGTGAAGATGGGCTCGGCCGTCCAGGTCATCGTCGGGCCGGAGGCGGACAACATCGCCAGCGACATCGAGGACCTGCTGTGAGTTTGACGGTGCAGAGCCCGGTGCCGGGCAAGACCGTGCCGATGAGCGAGGTGCCGGATCCGGTCTTCGCGGAGTCGATGGTCGGCCCGGGGCTCGCCGTGCAGCCCGCGGGCGGGCGCCAGAACGCGGTCGCGCCGGTCGACGGCACCGTGGTGACGCTGCACCCGCACGCCTTCGTCGTGGCCACCGAGGACGGCCGCGCGGTGCTCGTGCACCTGGGCATCGACACGGTGAAGCAGAAGGGCGAGGGCTTCACCCTGCACGTCGTCAAGGGCGAGTCGGTGCGGGCCGGGCAGCCGCTGATCGAATGGGATCCCGATGCCGTCGTGGCCGCCGGTTACTCCGCGATCGTTCCGGTGGTCGCGCTCGACGCGGCCCCCGAGGTGCTCTCCGGGCAGCTGACCGGGGCCGACGTGGTCGCGGGCGATCCGGTGTTCGTCTGGGACGACTGACGAACACCGGATCGGCCCTGTTCACTCCCCGGGATCCGGGAACTTTCAGGACGTGACGATCTGCCCGTTCTCGACCTTCACGGCGAGGGCGGGCAGTGGCTCCTTGGCCGGCCCCTTCTTGACCGCGCCGGTCATGGCGTCGAACACGGAGTTGTGGCACGGGCATTTCAGCTCGGCGCCGGCCGGGGCGACCTTGCAGCCCTGATGGGTGCAGGTCGCGCTGAACGCGGCGACCGTGGTGTCGGTGGGGCGCGCGAGGATCGCGTCCTTGCCGTCCGGCGTGGTGATCGCCTTGGCCTGGCCGACGGGGACGTCCGCGAGGTTCCCGAGCGGCTGCCCGGCCGCGGCGGGTGAGCTGGGCTGGTCACCGGCGGGCTGGCTCGTGGACGGTTTGGCGTCGTCGGCGCCTCCGCAGGCGGACAGCGCGGCGGCGCCGACGGCCGCGCCCGCGACGGCGGCCCCGGAGGTCAGGATGGTGCGGCGGGTGTGTGGTTCGGCAGTCATGTGCAGGGACACGAACCAGGTCTCGATTCGGTTCAACTTCACCCCGGATTGAACCGGGATACCGGCTCTCCCGTGTCCATGGGCGTACGGTTTGCCGGACACGGATCGGGGAGCGGCCATGATCGCGTGGGTGTTGCGGGTGCTGATCGCCGCGGGGCTGCTGGGCTCCGCGTGGGTGCATCTGGACCTGTGGCTGAACGACGGTTTCGCCGATATCGACGTGATCGGTCCGCTCTTCCTGGTGAACGTCGTGGCCGGGGCGGTGCTCGCGCTGGCCGTTCTGCTGTGGCACCACTGGCTGCCGGTGCTGGGCGCGATCGGGTTCGGCGCCGCGACCCTGGTCGCGTACCTCGTTTCGGTGACCGTCGGCCTGTTCGGGGTCCGGGAGGAATTCCAGACCCAGGCCGAGGTGTGGGGCGTGGTCACCGAGGCCGCCTGCGTGCTGTTCGGGATCGCCTTGCTGTTCGCGCGGCGCCGGGAGGACGCTCGCACGTGAAGGAGACCACCGACGACCAGTTGATGCGCGCGCTGCACGCCGAGCACGCGTCCGCGCTCTGGTCGTATGCGCTGCGTCTCACCGGCGGGGACCGCGTCCGCGCGGAGGACCTGGTGCAGGAGACGCTGCTGCGGGCGTGGCGGCATCCCCGGGTGCTGGATCAGTCGCAGGGGTCGGCGCGGGCGTGGCTGTTCACCGTGGCGCGGCGCATCGCGATCGACAGCTGGCGTTCGGCGGCCACCAGATCCGAGGTGAGCACCGACGTCCCGCCGGAGGTTCCGTTGCCGGACGACACCGACCGCGCCCTGCAGGGCTGGCTGGTGGCCGACGCGCTGAAAGAGCTGTCCGCGAATCACCGGGAAGTGCTGCTGCTGTGCTTCTTCCAGGGCTACTCGGTCGCCGACGCGGCGGCCCGCCTGGGGGTCGCGCCGGGCACGGTGAAGTCGCGCACGCATTATGCCCTGCGGGCGCTGCGGCTCGCGCTGGAAGAAAAGGGGGTGACCCAATGACTCGGCAGGTGGAGGATCCGTTCGCGCATCAGGACGCCGCGTACGTCCTCGGCGCGCTCTCCCCGGAGGACCGCGCCGCCTTCGAACAGCACCTCCGGGAATGCCCGGACTGCGCCCGGTCGGTGCAGGAACTGGCCGGACTTCCCGGGCTGCTGGGCCAGGTGACCCCGGAGATGGTGGCGCCCGAGGAGCCGTCGCCGGATCTGCTGCCGTCGCTGCTCGGTCGCATCCGCAAGGCACGCCTCCGCCAGCGGATGGCTTTGGCGGGGACGGGAATCGTCGCCCTCGCGGCCTCCGCCGCCGCGGTGGTGGCCCTGCTCGCCGGGCCGGGTGGCGCGGACCACCCGGGCACGCCGATGGTCCCGCTCGGCGCCTATCCGGTGCAGGCCAGCGCGCAGCTCGGCTCGGCGCCGGGCGGCGGCACGCTGGTGGACATGTCCTGCAGCTACCGCGGCGCCCAGGGCGGCGAGTACGAGTACGTGCTGGTGGCGGTGCGCCGGGACGGCGGCGCCGCGGAACTGGCCACCTGGCGCGCGATCCCGGAGAACACCGCGCACATCTCGGTCGGCACGGCGATGGCGCGCGCTGACATCCAGGCGCTGGAGGTGCGCACGCTCGCGGGGAAGCCGCTCCTGCGCTGGAATCCGTAGCCCACACGGGTGGCAATCGGCCGTTTTCGGGATGAACGGTCCGTTCGTGCGGCGACTTTCTTGCCTGGTCAGCGGTGGTGTGGCCAGGCTGGACAGCGTGGAATGGGCAATCGTGATCCTGTGCGCGATCAGCGGCGGCGGCGCCGGTCTGCTCGCGTGCCGGATGCTGCGCCGGTGCCGCCGCCCGGCGCCGGTTCCGGCCTGGTGCTGCGCCGCGGGCACCGGGCTGGGGTGGGCGGTCGTGGCCTGGCGTCGGCTGGCCGACGGCTGGCCCGCCTGGTGGTTCCCCGTTCCGCTCGTGGTCAGCACGCTGGCCGTACCGCTGATCTGCGCCGATCTGCGGCACCGGCGCCTGCCGGACGTGCTGACGCTGTCCGCCTATCCGGTGCTCGCGGTGGCACTCGGTGCGGCGGCGGTCGCGGGGCCCGGCCCGGGGCTCGCGGTCCGGGCGTTGCTCGCGGCCCTGGTGTTCGGCGGCCTGCACGCGCTGGTGCGGCTGGCGGCTCCGGCGGCGTTGGGCGGCGGGGACGTGAAGCTGGCCTGCGGGCTGGGTGCGGTCCTCGGCGCGGTGGGCTGGGCCGCGCTCCCGGTGGCCGCCGTCGTCGCCGCGATGGGCACCGTGCTGCTGGCCGCGGTGGCCGTCACGCGGCGTGCCGCCACCTGGCGGGACGGGGTGCCGCACGGGCCGGGCCTGCTCGCGGCCACCTGGCTGGTGTCGGTGTTCCCGGGGGCGGGGACGGAGGTGGGCATGGGCAACTGAACCGGACACCCGGTGTGACAGGATCGGAGGGTGTTGCGCTGGATAACCGCTGGGGAGTCACACGGTCCCGCCCTGGCCGCCGTGCTGGAAGGCATGGTCGCCGGAGTCGAGATCACCACCGCCGACGTGGCCGAGCAGCTCGCTCGGCGGCGGCTCGGGTTCGGCCGGAGCCCGCGGATGGGCTTCGAGACCGATCACGTCGAGTTCGTCGGAGGCGTCCGGCATGGGATCACCCAGGGTGGCCCGATCGCCGTGCAGATCGAGAACGCCGAGTGGCCCAAGTGGGAGAAGGTCATGGCGGCCGATCCGGTGGATCCCGCCGAACTGGCCGACCTCGCCCGCAACGAGCCGCTGACCCGGCCCCGGCCCGGCCATGCCGATCTGCCCGGGATGCAGAAGTACGGGTTCGGCGAGGCGCGTCCGGTGCTGGAACGGGCCAGTGCCCGCGAAACGGCGTCCCGCACGGCGCTGGGCACGGTGGCCCGGGCCTACCTCCGGCAGCTGCTCGGGGTCGAGGTGCTCAGCCACGTGGTGTCCATCGGTGGCGCGGAGGCTCCCGAGGGGCCGCTGCCCAAACCGGAGGATCTCGCGGAGGTAGACGCCAGCCCGGTGCGCGCCTTCGGGCAGGCCGGCACCGACGCGATGGTCGCCGAGGTCGACGCGGTGCGGAAGGCCGGAGACACGGTCGGCGGCGTGATCGAGGTGATCGCCTACGGGCTGCCGCCCGGGCTCGGCTCGCACGTGCACTGGGACCGGCGCCTGGACGCCCGGCTGGCCGGTGCGCTGATGGGCGTGCAGGCCATGAAGGGCGTCGAGGTCGGTGACGGCTTCACCACGGCCCGCCGCTGGGGCAGCCAGGCGCACGACGAGATCGATCCCGGAACCGGGCCGGTCGGGGTGACCCGGCGGTCCAACCGCGCCGGTGGGCTCGAGGGCGGCATCACCAACGGTGAACCGCTGCGGGTCCGGGTGGCGATGAAACCGATCTCCACCGTGCCCAAGGCACTGTCCACTGTGGATGTCACAACCGGTGAGCCGGCGGTGGCCATCCACCAGCGGTCCGATGTGTGCGCGGTGCCGAGGGCGGGCGTGGTGCTGGAGTCGGTCGTCGCCCTGGTGCTCGCGGACGCCGCCCTGGAGAAGTTCGGCGGGGACTCGCTCCCGGAGAGCAAACGCAACGCCGACGCCTACCTCAAGGCGCTCGAGGAGCGCTGGTGAGTCCGCGTGCGGTGATCGTGGGCCCGCCGGGCTCGGGCAAGAGCACGGTCGGGCGGCTGCTCGCCGAACGCCTCGGCGTCACCTTCCGGGACACCGACGACGACATCGTGGCGCGCGCCGGGAAGTCCATTTCGGACATCTTCACCACCGACGGGGAGCCCGCTTTCCGCGCGCTGGAAGAGGAAACGATCGCGACGGCGCTCGCCGAGCACGATGGTGTGCTCGCGCTCGGTGGCGGCGCCGTGCTCGCGCGGGGCACCCGCGAGCGGCTCGCCGGGCATCCGGTCGTCTTCCTCAACGTGGGCATGTCCGAAGGCGTCCGGCGGGTCGGCCTGTCGACCGCGCGCCCGTTGCTGAGCGGGGTGAACCCGCGCGCCACCTACAAGGAACTGCTCGACGCGCGGCTGCCCGTCTACCGCGAGGTGGCCGCCGTCGAGGTGGACACCGACACCCGGACCCCGGCCGAGGTCGTGGCGGCCATCGCCGAGGCGCTCGGTGTCTCCGGGGTGACCAAATAAGGAGCACGATGACCGATCCCGTGCGGATCCAGGTGAAGACCGGCCGGCCGTACGACGTGGTCGTGGGCCGCGGCCTGCTCGGCGAGCTGACCGAGACGGTGCGCGACGCGTCGAAGGTGGCGTTGATCCATCCACCGACGCTGACCACCACCGCCGAAGCCATTCGCGACGAGCTGACCGAGGCCGGGCTCGACGCGCACCGGGTGGAGATCCCGGACGCCGAGGACGGCAAGGCGCTGTCCGTGGCGAGCTTCTGCTGGGAGGTGCTCGGCCGGATCGGGCTCGACCGCCAGGGCGTGGTCGTCGGGCTCGGTGGTGGCGCGGTGACCGATCTGGCCGGGTTCGTCGCGGCCACCTGGATGCGCGGGATGCGGCTGGTCAACGTGCCGACCACGCTGCTCGGCATGGTGGACGCCGCGGTCGGTGGCAAGACCGGCATCAACACCGAGGCGGGCAAGAACCTGGTCGGGGTGTTCCACGAACCCAGTGCCGTGCTGGTGGACCTCGCGACGCTGGAAACCTTGCCGCCCAACGAACTGGTGGCCGGGATGGCCGAGGTCGTCAAGGCCGGGTTCATCGCCGACCCGCACATCCTCGACCTCGTCGAGCGCGATTCCGCGGCCGCCCTGGACACCCAGGGCGAGGTGCTGGGCGAACTGGTCCGGCGCTCGATCCAGGTGAAGGCCGACGTGGTCGCCGCGGATCTGCGCGAGTCCAGCCTGCGCGAGATCCTCAACTACGGTCACACCCTCGCGCACGCCATCGAGCGGCGCGAGCGTTACCGCTGGCGGCACGGGGCCGCGGTCAGCGTGGGCCTGGTCTTCGCGGCCGAACTGGCCCGGCTGGCCGGTCGCCTGGACGACGCCACCGCCGATCGGCATGCCGCGGTGCTCCGCCTGCTCGGCCTGCCGACCACCTACGACGCCGACGCGCTGCCGCAGCTCCTGGAGACCATGCGCGGCGACAAGAAGACCCGATCCGGGGTGCTGCGGTTCGTGGTGCTCGACGGGCTCGCCAAACCGGGCCGCCTGGAGGGGCCCGATCCGGCGCTGCTGGCCGCCGCCTATTCGGCCGTCGCGGCCGACGCGCCGAGCACCGGGGGGAGTGTGCTGCTGTGAAGGCCTGGGTGCTCAACGGTCCGAACCTCGGCCGCCTCGGCAAGCGCGAGACGTCGGTCTACGGCTCGACCAGTTACGAAGATCTGGTCCGCATCTGCGTCGACACCGGTACCGAACTGGGGCTTGAGGTCGAGGTGCGGCAGACCGACCACGAGGGCGAGCTGGTCGGCTGGCTGCACGAGGCCGCCGACGCCGGGATCCCGGTGGTCCTCAACGCCGCCGCCTGGACGCACTATTCGATCGCCGTCCGCGACGCCGCCGCCCAGCTGACCGCACCGCTGATCGAGGTGCACATCTCCAACGTGCACAAACGCGAGAAGTTCCGCAGCCACAGCGTGCTCTCCGAGATCGCCACCGGCGTGATCGCGGGCCTCGGCGTGGACGGTTACCGCCTGGCCCTGCGCTGGCTGGGGGACAACGCCCGCTGACCGGAAGACTGGGGGAAGCGCGTGAACGAGGTTCCGGTCCTGCGCACCGAGCGCCTGGTGCTGCGCGGAATCGAGTACTCCGATGCCGACGCGGCGATCCGGGTCTTCGCCGATCCGGAGATGAGCCGGTACTTCCTGGCCGATTACACCGATCCGGACCAGGTCCGGGCGATGGTCGAGCGCCGCGTGCGCGCCGAATGCCTGCCGGGCATGGGGCACTGGGTGTTCGAACTCGACGGCACGGTCGTCGGGATCGGGCACCTGCGGCCGAGCGAGGAACTGCCCGGCGCGCTGCCCGAGATCGGCTACAACCTCGACCGCGCGCACGGCGGCCGGGGGCTGGCCACCGAGGCCGCGACCGCCCTGATCGAGCACGGCTTCACCACACTCGGCCTGTCGTCGATCTGGGCGATCGTGCACGAGTCCAATGTGGCCAGTCTGAAACTGGCTCACCGCTTGGGTTTTCTCGATGTGGGCGGCGGTGAACACTACGGCGGCCCGCATCGGGTGCACGTGCTGCTGCCCGGTGCGCACGGCAAGCCGCACCACATCGAACTGTGGGTGCCCGATCTGGCGCGCGCGGAGGCCACCTTCGGCTGGCTGCTCGGCGAGCTGGGCTGGCGCGAGTACCAGCGCTGGCCGGACGGGGTGAGCTGGAAACTCGGCGCCACCTACCTCGTCGTCGAGCAATCGCCCGCGATGACCGCGGCCGGGCACGACCGGCTCCGGCCGGGGCTCAACCACCTCGCCCTGCACGTGGACACCCGCGCCCGCGTCGACGAACTGGCCGCGGCCGCCGAGCGGCACGGCTGGCGCCCGCTGTTCGCCGACCGGTACCCGTACGCGGGCGGCGACGCGCACTACGCCGCCTACCTGGCCAGCGAGGACGGATTCGAGGTGGAACTCGTCGCCGCCGAGCCCGCCCCGTCCGGGTGTGGTGTCACCCAGTCGAGCTAACCACTCTCTACACTGTGCCGTGCCGGTGGCGGCTGGGACAGGTACGGAGGGCGACCGACGGTATGGGCAGGTTGCGCCGGGGCTCGCTGGCCGCGCTGCTGGTGGCCCTGCTCGCCGTGGCGGCCCTCGCCGGGTGCAGCGACGGGAACGCACAGCCCCAGGCCGAAGGCGCGGGCCGCGATGTCGGGGTCGGCGGGGACAGACCGCATGTGCCCAAACCGGCCAATGTCGCCCTCGAGGTCGACTCCGGGCGGCAGAGCGGCGGCGTGGTCGCGGCCGGCGGCCCGGGCGCGCCGTACAACTACGGGCCCACGGTCATGGTCGACGGCGGCGGCCGGATGCGGATGTGGTGGTGCAGCCAGTACGGGGACGCGGCCCCACCGGGTGACGACATCCTCTACGCGGAGTCGGCGAACCTCGACGGGCCGTTCACCGGGCCCGGCGGCGGCGTGCCGAAGGCCGTGCTTTCGGGCAACCCGGGCGGATTCGACGGGGCGCACACCTGCGACCCCTCGGTGATCCGGGTCAACGGGACCTACCTGCTGTACTACACCGGCGCCGCGGGCGACCACGCGCTCGGCAACTCGATCGGCCTGGCCACCAGCACCGACGGGGTCACCTGGACCCGGGCGAACCACGGAGACCCGATCGTCACCCCGGCCCACGACGTGCACCGCGCGAACCTCTACGGCGCCGGGCAGCCCGCCGCGGTGTTCCTCGACGGCTGGTTCTACCTGATGTTCACCGACACCACCGGCCGCGCGGCGGGCTGGAACGGCGCCGGCCAGTTCCTGCTGCGCTCCCGGGACCCGGTGTTCGCCACCGGGGTCGAGGCGCTCGGCCCGAAGGGTTTCGCGCCGGTGCCCGGCACCGCGACGCCGCGGGAGACCTCGCTGGTGGACGCGTTCAGCGCCGATCTGATGTGGGTGGACGCCCTGGACGCCTTCGCCATCGCGCACGAAACCCAGGACGGCACCACGGTCACCTTCTGGAACCGCGATTTCACCGCGAACCCCTACCGCCCGGTCGTGGTGCCCGGGCCGTGGCAGGAGGGTCCGGGCCTGGCCCGGCGGCCGGACGGCCACGCCCCGGTGCCCGCCGCCGAGCCGTGCGACCGGGTGCCGCTCGACCTGGTGCGGGCCACGGTCAACGGCTCCGCGAACGCGCCCACGGACCTGCGCCGCTTCGGGATCGACCTGCACGGGGTGCGGGCGTGCGAGGAACCGGCCCGCGCACTGACCGTGCTGGACGGATTCGCGATGCCGTCCCCGATGCGCACCATCGATCTGGTCACCGGCGGGAAGCTGCTGCGGGTGGACCGCCGCTCGGTCGCCGAACGGCTGGCCGAGCACGTGCTGGACCGCAGGCTGCCGGAGCTGGACCGGATCCTGGTCGCGGCCCGGCTCCCGGCCCAGGCGCGGGCCCTGCTCGCCCCGGGCCCGGGCGTGGGATTCCTGCTCGACGACGGCCGGTTGTGGCCGGTGACCGTCCCCGGCCTCGCCGCGCTGAACGACTCACCGGTCGAAGCGGTCACCAACGAGCAGTGGGCCGCCTACCCGGCGGGCTCGCCGCTGGGGCGCTGAGGCGCCAGATCGCGGCGGGGCGGTTGCAACCTGCCACCGACGAACAGCCCGAGCCCGGCTGGGACGAGGATCAGCAGCGCGTTGAACGCCGCGCCCCCGGTCAGCGCGGGCCACAGTTCGCTCACGCCGGTCTGGTCGACGAAGATCGCGCGACCGATCACCGAGAGGATCCCGGAGAGCACGCCCGCGAACAGCGCCGCGATGAACCACGCGGTGCCGCGGGCGTCCCGCCGCAACCAGCCGTCCAGCGCGCCCCACAGCGCGGCCACGCCGACGAGCAGCGCGACCAGCACGATCTTGATCGTGGTCAGCTCTGTCGGCTGGTAGACGGCGACCTTGGCCAGGGCAGTGGCGGCCGCGGCATGCAGTACCGCCATGCCGAGTCCGCGAAGCAACCAGGACGGCATTGCTCCACGGTAACCCCATACTCAAGGCGGGACCGCCACGACCCGCGCCGACACTAAGCTGATCCGGTGCCTGAAATCCACGCTGCTCGCCGCAACGCCCTGCGCGCCCTCCTCGATCAGGACGGCCTGGACGCGTTGCTGGTCACCGATCTGGTCAACATCCGCTACCTGACCGGCTTCACCGGTTCCAACGCCGCCCTGCTGGTGCGCACCGCGGGCGAGGACGGCACGGTGTTCTGCACCGACGGCCGGTACACCACCCAGTCCTCGGTCGAGGTGCCCGATCTGGAGCGGGTGCTGGACCGGGCCAGCGCCAACGCGCTGGTGGCGAAGTCGAACGAGCACGCGGACCGTTACCGCCGCACCGGGTTCGAGAGCCAGCACGTGAGCGTCGAGCAGTACGAGACGCTCAAGGACCTGGCCGAGGGCGTCACCTTCGACCGGGCGCCCGGCCTGGTCGAGCGGCTGCGGCTGGTCAAGGACGAGGCCGAGGTGGCGGCGCTGCGCGAGGCGTGCGCGGTGGCCGACCGGGCGCTGGCCGACCTCATCGCGCACGGCGGCCTGCGCGCCGGGCGGACCGAGCGCGAGGTGGCCCGCGACCTGGAGAACCGGATGCTCGACCACGGTTCGAGCGGGCCGTCGTTCGAATCGATCGTGGCGGCCGGTGCGAACTCCGCGATCCCGCACCACCGGCCCACCGACGCGGTGCTCGCCGCGGGCGACTTCGTCAAGCTGGACTTCGGGGCCGTCGTGGACGGCTACCACTCGGATATGACCCGCACGCTCGTGCTGGGGGAGCCCGCCGGCTGGCAGCGCGAGCTGTACGACCTCGTGCGCCGGTCCCAGGCGGCGGGCCGGGCGGCGCTCGCGCCGGGCGCCGACGTGACCGCGGTGGACGCCGCGGCGCGCACGGTGATCGAAGAAGCGGGCCACGGATCGGAGTTCTCGCACGGGCTCGGACACGGCGTGGGCCTGGACGTGCACGAGGCACCGAGCCTGTCCACGACCGGCGTCGGTACACTGTCCGCCGGTATGGCGGTCACCGTCGAGCCAGGCGTGTACCTCGCCGGCCGGGGTGGCGTGCGCATCGAGGACACGCTGGTCGTGCGGGACGGAGATCCCGAACTCCTCACCCTGAGCAGTAAGGAACTCGTGGTCGTCTGAAGCACGACCCGTCGGAAACAGGAGAACTCACTCACGTGGCCACCACCAATGACCTGAAGAACGGCATGGTGCTCAACCTCGACGGCCAGCTCTGGTCCGTCGTGAACTTTCAGCACGTCAAGCCGGGTAAGGGCGGCGCGTTCGTGCGCACCACGCTCAAGCACGTGCTCTCCGGCAAGGTGGTGGACAAGACCTTCAACGCCGGCACCAAGGTCGACACGGCCACCGTGGACCGCCGCACCATGACCTACCTGTACAACGACGGCCAGGACTACGTGTTCATGGACGCCGACACCTACGACCAGATCAACGTGGCCAAGGAGACCGTCGGCGACGGCGCGAACTACCTGCTGGAGAACACCGAGGTCCAGGTCGCGGTGCACGAGGGCACCCCGCTGTACGTGGAGCTGCCGACCTCGGTCGAGCTGGTCGTGCAGCACACCGACCCGGGCCTGCAGGGCGACCGGTCCACCGGCGGCACCAAGCCGGCGACGCTGGAGACCGGCGCGGAGATCCAGGTCCCGCTGTTCCTGACCACCGGCGAGAAGGTCAAGGTCGACACCCGGGACGGCCGGTACCTCGGCCGCGTCTCCAGTTGAGTTCCGTGGCGCGAGGAGATACGCCGAAGCGCGGCGGCCCGATCGGCCGCCGCGCGTCGCGCAAGCGCGCGGTGGAGATGCTCTACGAAGCCGCCCAGCGCTCGGCCGACGCGGTGACGCTGCTGGCCGAACGGGTCGGCGCGGTCGAGGTCGATCCGATCAGCGACTACACGATCTCGCTGGTCGAGGGCGTGACCGCGCATCGCGACCGCATCGACGAGGTGCTCGCCGAACATTCGCAGGGCTGGACGCTGGACCGCATGCCCCCGGTGGATCTCGCGGTGCTGCGGGTGGGCGTCTACGAGCTGCTGTGGGCGGCGGACGTGCCCGATCCGGTCGCGATCGACGAGGCGGTCGGCCTGGCGAAGGAGCTGTCCACGGACGACTCGCCGCGTTTCGTCAACGGCGTGCTCGGGCGGATCGGGAACATCGCCGACCGTCTTCGCGCCGTGCTCTAGTCAGGTTGTGGTAACGCCGGACCCGATGGGCTCAAGGGAGCTCGGTTTACGCCGCACTCGTAAGGGCCGAGGCTCCCTTGAGCGCCGTCCGGCGCCCCGGGTCGTGCTCAGTCTTCTTTGGACGGACGGGCTTCCGGCGGCAGCACACCCCAGTCGATCAGCTGCTCGGTCAGTTCCCCGGGCGTCATGTCGTAGATGATCGCCAGCGAACGCAGGTCCTCGGTGCGAATCGAGAGCACCTTGCCGTTGTAGTCCCCGCGCTGGCTCTGGATGGTCGCCGCGTAGCGGGCGAGCGGGCCCACCTTCTCCGCGGGGAGCTGCTGCAACCGCTCCAGGTTGATCACGATCTTGGTGGCCGGTTCGGCGCCCGAAGGCACCCGGCCCTCCGGCAGCAGTTCGACCACCGGCACGCCGTAGAAATCGGCAAGCTCGGCCAGCTTCTGGACGGTTACGGCTCGGTCGCCGCGCTCGTACGAACCGACGACGACAGCCTTCCAGCGTCCGCCGGATTTCTGCTCGACCCCGTGCAGGGAAAGGCCCTGCTGCTGGCGGATACCGCGGAGCTTCGCCCCGAGCGCCTTGGCGTAATCGCCCATCTGGTGGTTCTCCGTTTCCTCGCCCCGGCTGACCGGGATGGCCGCCGAGAACTCCGTGAGTCGAATACTCAGAGTAATGATTACTCACTGTCGTCACCAGGTCAAGCAGATCATTGAACCAGGGCTTGACCGGCGGTGGGACACCACCCGTAAGGCTGAGCGGACGCTCCTGCTAATCTCGGATGGATTTCCTCGTCAAGCAGGAGGTCGACGTCCTTTAAGGACCCGTCCAGAGAGGCGGGGAAGGAGGTCTGCCGTGGCGCCACGTCCACGTGGCGCGGCGGAACCGGTCGGTGAGCGCGAGCTGCTCACCGCTGGGGACGTCGCGCGCACCATCGCCCGAATGGCCCATCAGGTCATCGAGAAGACCGCTCTCGGTGCGGGGTCCGAACGGGGCACTGCCCCACCCGTGTTGCTGGGTATTCCCACCCGGGGCACGCCGCTGGCCACCCGGTTGGCCACCCGGATCGCCGAGTTCTCCGGGATCGAACCGCCGACCGGCGCGCTCGACGTCACGTTGTACCGCGACGATCTGCGCCGGAAGCCGACGCGACCGCTGGAGCAGACGCAGCTGCCGCCCACCGGTATCGACGACCGACTGGTGCTGCTCGTCGACGACGTGCTCTTCTCCGGCCGCACCATCCGCGCCGCGCTCGACGCCCTGCGCGACCACGGCCGGCCGAAGGCCGTGCAGCTCGCGGTGCTCGTCGACCGGGGGCACCGGGAGCTGCCGATCCGCGCGGACTACGTGGGCAAGAACGTGCCCACCTCGCGCGCGGAGGAGGTCGCGGTGCTGCTGTCCGAAATAGACGGACGCGACGCGGTCCTGCTGCGGAACCGGGCGGAGGGGCACGCATGAAGCACTTGCTGGCGACCGACGGGCTCGACACCGGGTTCGCGACCGCGGTGCTGGACACCGCCGACGAGCTCAAGCACACGTTGCTCGGGCGGCAGGTGCGCAAGCTGCCGACCCTGCGCGGCCGCACGGTCATCACGATGTTCTACGAGAACTCCACCCGGACCCGCGTCTCGTTCGAGATCGCGGGCAAGTGGATGAGCGCGGACGTGGTCAACGTGTCCGCCGGTGGCTCGTCGGTCGGCAAGGGGGAGTCGCTGCGGGACACCGCGCTGACCCTGTCCGCGGCCGGGGCGGACTGCGTGATCATCCGGCACCCGGCCTCCGGGGCCGCGCAGCGCCTGGCGGGCTGGCTCGGCGAGACCGGCACCGCGGTGGTCAACGCGGGCGACGGCACCCACGAGCACCCCACCCAGGCCCTGCTCGACGCGGCGACCCTGCGGGAACGGCTCGGCGTCCTCAAGGACCGCCGGATCGCGATCGTGGGGGACGTCCTGCACAGCCGGGTCGCCCGGTCGAACATCCACCTGCTGGCCGCGCTCGGCGCCGAGGTGGTGCTGGTCGCCCCGCCCACGCTGCTGCCGGTCGGGGTGGACGCGCTCCCGGTGACCGTGTCCCACGATCTGGACGCCGAGTTGCCCGCGGTGGACGCGGTGATGATGCTGCGGGTGCAGGCCGAGCGGATGCACGGCGGGTTCTTCCCGTCCGCCCGCGAGTACTCGATCGCCTACGGGCTGAACGAGGCGCGGCTGGGCTTGCTGCCCGAGCACGCCGTGGTGCTGCACCCCGGGCCGATGCTGCGCGGGATGGAGATCGCCTCGGCGGTCGCCGACGCCCCGGCCTCGGCCATCACCGAACAGGTCCGCAACGGCGTGCACGTCCGCATGGCCGTCCTCTATCACCTGCTGGCCGGCGAAGGAGAAACCACGTGACCGACCCCGTGCTGATCAAGGGCACCCGGTTGTACGGGGAGGGCGAGCCGGTCGACGTGCTGGTCGAGAACGGCGTGATCGCCGAGATCGGCGCCCCGGCCGCGGCCGAGGACGTGGCGGTCGTCGACGCCCGGGGGCAGGTGCTGCTGCCCGGGTTCGTGGACCTGCACACGCACCTGCGCGAACCGGGCCGGGAGGACACCGAGACGATCGAGAGCGGTTCGAAGGCGGCCGCGCTGGGCGGGTACACCGCGGTCTTCGCGATGGCCAACACCGATCCGGTCGCCGACAACGCGGTGGTCGTCGAGCACGTGTGGCGGCGCGGCCGGGAGATCGGGCTGGTCGACGTGCATCCGGTCGGCGCGGTCACCCTCGGGCTGGCGGGGGAGAAGCTCGCCGAACTCGGCACGATGGCCAAATCCGCGGCCCGGGTGCGGATCTTCTCCGACGACGGCAAATGCGTCGCCGACCCGCTGATCATGCGGCGGGCGCTGGAGTACTCGACCGCGCTGGGCGCGGTGGTCGCGCAGCACGCGGAGGAGCCCAGGCTCACGGTCGGCGCGCAGGCCCACGAGGGCGAGCGCGCGTCCCGGCTCGGGTACACCGGCTGGCCCGCGTCGGCCGAGGAGTCGATCGTCGCCCGCGACTGCCTGCTGGCCGAGCACGCCGGGGCGCGCCTGCACGTCTGCCACGTGTCCACCGCGGGCACGGCCGACGTGCTGCGCTGGGCGAAGGATCGCGGCACCCGGGTCTCGGCCGAGGTCACCCCGCACCACCTGCTGCTGACCGACGAGCGGCTGGCGACCTACGACCCGGTGAACAAGGTCAACCCGCCGCTGCGCACCGAATCCGACGCCGAGAAGCTGCGCGCCGCGCTGGCCGAGGGCGTCATCGACTGCGTGGCCACCGACCACGCGCCGCATGCGGTGCAGGACAAGGACTGCGAATGGGCCGCGGCGAAACCGGGCATGCTCGGGCTGCAGACCGCGGTGTCGATCGTGGCCGGGACGATGGTGCGGACCGGCCTGCTCGACTGGCGGGGTGTCGCCCGCGTGATGAGCGAGCGGCCCGCGGCGATCGCCGGGCTGCCGGACCAGGGACGCCCGCTGGCCGAGGGCGAGCCCGCGAACCTGGTGCTGGTCGATCCCGATGCCGAGTGGACGGTGCGCGGCGCCGAGCTCGCGAGCATTTCGGACAACACCCCGTACGAGGGAATGCGCCTGCCCGGCGTGGTGACCGCCACGCTGTTGCGCGGGCGGATCACCTCGCGTGAAGGGAAGATTCGCTAATGGACAGGTTGTGGTTGACGCTCGCCGTCGTCGCGTTCTTCGCGCTGTGCGTGTGGGGCATGTGGCTGGGCTGGCGGCGCAAGGCGCGTTCGCAGAGCGTGCAGGTGCCGCCGTTCCCCAGCGCGCCGGATAACCTCGGTGAACCGGTGCTGCCGCCCGCGCGGGGGCTGTACGTCAGCACCACCCGGGCCGGGCACTGGCAGGACCGGATCGTCACCCGGGGCGCGGGCCTGCGCACCTCGGCCACCTGGCGGCTGTACGAGAGCGGCCTCGAGGTGGAGCGGGTCGGCGCGCCCGGGTTCTGGATCCCCGCCGAGTCCATAGTGGACGTACGGCGGGACCGGGCGATCGCGGGCAAGGTCATGGGTAGCGACAGCCTGCTGGTGATCACCTGGCAGCTGTCGGATGTGTTGCTGGACACCGGATTCCGCGGAGACGATCTCGGCGCCTATCCACAGTGGATGGAGCGGCTGCGCGCGATCGCGCCGGAGCGGAAGAACGGGGACGAGGTCAAAGGAGGGGCCCAGACATGAGGGGCGACAGGGCGCCGGCGGCACTGGTGCTTGAGGACGGCCGGGTCTTCCGCGGCGCGGCGTACGGCGCGCACGGGCGGACGCTCGGCGAGGTGGTGTTCTGCACCGGGATGACCGGTTACCAGGAGACCCTCACCGATCCCTCCTACCACCGCCAGATCGTGGTGCAGACCGCGCCGCAGATCGGCAACACCGGCTGGAACGACGAGGACGACGAATCGGCGCGGATCTGGGTTTCCGGATACGTGGTGCGCGATCCGGCGCGAACCCCGTCGAACTGGCGGTCGCGCCGATCGCTGGATTCGGAACTGGCGCGCCAGGGCGTGGTCGGAATCTCCGAAGTGGACACCCGCACGCTGACCCGGCACATCCGGGAGCACGGCGCGATGCGCGCCGGGGTGTTCTCCGGTGACGCGGTGGCCGCCGACGACGTGCTGCTCGACGAGGTGCTCGCGAGCCCGCCGATGGCCGGCGCCGATCTGGCCGGGGAGGTGAGCACCGCGGCCCCGTACGTGGTCGAAGCCAAGGGGGAGCGCCGCTTCCGGGTCGCCGCGCTGGACCTCGGCATCAAGTCCAACACCCCGCGCCAGATGACCGCGCGCGGCCTCGAGGTGCACGTGCTGCCCTCGAGCAGCAGCCTGGACGATCTGCTGGCCGTCGAGCCGGACGGGGTGTTCCTGTCCAACGGTCCCGGCGACCCGGCCACCACCGCGCACGCCACCGCGCTGACCAAATCCGTGCTGGAGCGGGAAATCCCGCTGTTCGGCATCTGCTTCGGCAACCAGATCCTCGGCCGCGCGCTGGGCCTGGGCACCTACAAGATGCGGTACGGCCACCGCGGCATCAACATCCCGGTGATCGACGTGGCCACCGGCCGGGTCGCGATCACCGCGCAGAACCACGGGTTCGCCCTGGAAGGCGAGCCGGGCCAGCGGTTCGAATCGCCCTTCGGCGCGGCCCAGATCAGTCATTACTGCCCCAACGACGACACGGTCGAAGGCGTCCGCTGCGCCGACGTGCCCGCGTTCAGCGTGCAGTACCACCCCGAGGCGGCCGCGGGCCCGCACGACGCCGCGCCCCTGTTCGACGAGTTCGTGACGCTGATGGAGAAGAAGTCCCGCTAATGCCGAAACGCACTGACATCGAGCACGTGCTCGTCATCGGGTCCGGGCCGATCGTGATCGGCCAGGCCGCCGAGTTCGACTACTCGGGCACCCAGGCGTGCCGGGTGCTGCGCGAGGAGGGGCTGCGCGTCAGCCTGGTGAACTCGAACCCGGCGACGATCATGACCGATCCGGAGTTCGCCGACTCCACCTACATCGAGCCGGTGACCCCGGACTTCGTGGAGAAGGTCATCGCCGCCGAGCGGCCGGACGCGCTGCTGGCCACGCTCGGCGGGCAGACCGCGCTCAACTGCGCGGTCGCCCTGCACGAACGCGGTGTGCTGGAGAAGTACGGCGTCGAGTTGATCGGCGCGGACATCGACGCCATCCAGCGCGGTGAGGACCGGCAGAAGTTCAAGGACATCGTGCGGACGGTCGGCGCCGGGGTGCCGCGCAGCGCGGTCTGCCATTCGATGGAAGAGGTGCGCGAGACCGTCGAGAAGCTCGGCCTGCCGGTGGTCATCCGGCCCAGCTTCACCATGGGCGGGCTCGGTTCCGGGATGGCGCACACGTCCGAGGAACTGGAGCGCCTGGCTTCGGTGGGGCTGGAGGAAAGCCCGGTCACCGAGGTCCTCATCGAGGAGAGCGTGCTCGGGTGGAAGGAGTACGAACTCGAGCTGATGCGCGATCGCCACGACAACGTGGTGGTGGTGTGTTCGATCGAGAACGTGGACGCGATGGGGGTGCACACCGGTGATTCGGTGACCGTGGCCCCGGCGATGACGCTGACCGATCGCGAGTACCAGCACATGCGGGATGTGGGGATCGCGGTGCTGCGCGAGGTCGGGGTGGACACCGGCGGGTGCAACATCCAGTTCGCGATCAATCCGGTGGATGGCCGGATGGTGGTGATCGAGATGAATCCGCGGGTGTCGCGTTCGAGTGCGCTGGCGTCCAAGGCGACCGGGTTCCCGATCGCCAAGATCGCCGCGAAGCTGGCGATCGGCTACACCCTGGACGAGATCCGCAACGACATCACCGGCGAGACCCCGGCCAGCTTCGAACCCAGCCTCGACTACGTCGTCGTCAAAGTGCCTCGGTTCGCGTTCGAGAAGTTCCCCGGCGCCGATCCGACGCTGACCACGACCATGAAATCGGTCGGCGAGGCCATGTCGATGGGCCGCAGCTTCCCCGAGGCGCTGGGCAAGGCCATGCGCTCGATCGACACCAAGGCCAAGGGCTTCTGGACCGTCCCCGATCCGGCGGGCGCGACGCTGGAGTCGACGCTGGAGGACCTGCGCACCGCGCACGACGGCCGCCTCTACGCGGTCGAGCGGGCGCTGCGGCTGGGCGCCACGGTCGCCCAGGTGCACGAGGCCAGCGGGATCGATCCGTGGTTCATCGACCAGATCGCGCTCATCGGCGAGGTCGGCGCCGAGGTGCGGGACGCGCCGGTGCTGGACGAGTGGCTGCTGCGCCGCGCCAAGCGGACCGGGCTGTCGGACGCGCAGATCGCCGCGCTGCGGCCGGAACTGGCCGGGGAGAACGGGGTGCGGGCGCTGCGCCACCGGCTCGGCGTGCGCCCGGTGTTCAAAACCGTGGACACCTGCGCGGCCGAGTTCGCGGCGAAGACCCCGTACCACTACTCGGCCTACGAATCCGACGCGGCCGCCGAATCCGAGGTGACCGCGCAGGCCGACAAGCCGAAGGTGCTCATCCTGGGCTCCGGGCCGAACCGGATCGGGCAGGGCATCGAGTTCGACTACTCGTGCGTGCACGCCGCGATCGCGTTGCGCGAAGCCGGGTTCGAGGCCGTGATGGTCAACTGCAACCCGGAGACCGTGTCCACCGACTACGACACCTCCGACCGGCTCTACTTCGAGCCGCTCACCTTCGAGGACGTCCTCGAGGTCGTGCACGCGGAGCGGGCCTCGGGCACGGTGACCGGGGCGATCGTGCAGCTGGGCGGCCAGACCCCGCTCGGGCTCGCCCAGCGCCTGGCCGACGCCGGGGTGCCGATCGTCGGCACGCCCCCGGAGGCCATCCACCTCGCCGAGGAACGCGGCGCGTTCGGCGAGGTGCTCCAGGACGCGGGCCTGCCCGCACCCCGCTACGGCACGGCGACCTCGTTCGAGGGCGCCAAGCGGATCGCCGACGAGATCGGCTACCCGGTGCTCGTGCGGCCGTCCTACGTGCTCGGCGGGCGGGGCATGGAGATCGTCTACGACGAGCAGCACCTCGCCGGGTACATCCAGCGCGCGACCGAGGTCTCGCCCGAGCATCCGGTGCTGGTGGACCGTTTCCTGGACGACGCGATCGAGATCGACGTGGACGCCCTCTACGACGGCGAGGAGCTCTACCTCGGCGGCGTGATGGAGCACATCGAGGAGGCCGGGATCCACTCCGGCGACTCGTCCTGCGCGCTGCCGCCGATCACGCTGGGCCAGTCCGATCTGGAGACCGTGCGCCGTTCCACCGAGGCGATCGCGCGCGGGGTGGGGGTGCGCGGGCTGCTCAACGTCCAGTACGCGCTCAAGGACGACGTCCTCTACGTGCTGGAGGCCAATCCGCGCGCCTCCCGGACGGTGCCGTTCGTCTCCAAGGCGACCGCGGTGCCGCTGGCCAAGGCCGCTTCGCTGATCATGACCGGTTCCTCGATCAAGGATCTGCGCGCGAGCGGGGTGCTGCCCGCCGAGGGTGACGGGAGTCACCTTCCGATCGACGCGCCGGTCGCGGTCAAGGAGGCGGTCCTGCCGTTCCACCGGTTCCGCACCCCGGAGGGCCACGGCGTCGACTCGCTGCTCGGCCCGGAGATGAAGTCCACCGGCGAGGTCATGGGCGTGGACGTCTCCTTCGGCAAGGCGTTCGCCAAATCGCAGGCGGGGGCCTACGGCTCGCTGCCGATCTCCGGCCGGGTCTTCGTGTCGGTGGCCAACCGGGACAAGCGGTCCCTGGTGTTCCCGGTCAAACGGCTGGCCGACCTCGGGTTCGAGATCCTGGCGACCTCGGGCACCGGGGAGGTGTTGCGGCGCAACGGCATCGCCTGCACCACCGTGCGCAAGCACTTCGAGGGCAGCACCGAGGCCGAGCCGAACATCGTCGAGGTGATCCTGGCCGGCGGGGTCGACATGGTGATCAACACCCCGTACGGCAACAGCGGCCCCCGGGTGGACGGCTACGAGATCCGGACCGCCGCGGTGTCCCGGGACATCCCGTGCGTGACCACGATCCAGGGCGCCGCCGCGGCCGTGCACGGCATCGAGGCGCTCATCCGGGGTGATATCGGGGTGCGCTCGCTGCAGGAACTCCAGGCGGCGCTGCGGAGCCAGGCGTGACCGGGTTCGGGCGGCGGCTGGCGGACGCGGTCGCCGCCCGGGGCCCGCTGTGCGCCGGGATCGACCCGCATCCGGGGCTCATCGAGGCGTGGGGCCTGCCGGTCGACGCCTCCGGGCTGGAACGGTTCGCGCTCACGGCCGTCGACGCGCTCGCGCCGGAAGTGGCCGTGGTGAAACCGCAATCGGCGTTCTTCGAGGCTTTCGGGGCCGCCGGAATCGCGGTTCTGGAGCGCGTTCAGGAGCATGCGCGAGAGGCCGGGGCACTGGTTCTGCTGGACGTGAAACGGGGCGATATCGGCTCCACGATGGCCGCGTATTCCGCCGCCTATGTGACCGGGGGAGCCGCGCTCGCCGCGGACGCGATCACGGTGTCGCCCTACCTCGGATTCGGATCGCTTTCCGGGGCGGTCAAGACCGCGCGCGAGCACGGGCGCGGTTTGATCGTGCTCGCCCGAACCTCCAATCCGGACAGTGACGAGTTGCAGAATGCCCTGCTGCCCAACGGGAAAACGGTCGCACAGTCCATTGTGGACCAGGTGGCCGAGTGCAACGCCGGGGTCGCCGGGCCGGGCGATGTCGGGGTCGTGGTGGGGGCGACCGTCACGCCCGGGCAGCTGGACCTGAGCGCGCTGAACGGGCCGATTCTCGCGCCCGGTTTCGGAGCGCAGGGCGCCACGGTCGCCGATCTCCGGCGGCTGTTCGGGGCCGGGCTGCCGGGCGTGCTGCCCGCGTCCTCCCGGGACCTGCTCCGGCACGGTCCGGACCCCGCCGCGCTGCGCGACGCGGTGCGGCGAACCCGGGAAACTCTCGCCTCCTGAGCGAATATCTGTCCATTGTGGAACAAGCCGGAACGGCCCGTTCCGGCTTGTTCGCGTGTCCGCGCGCTACGCCGAATGGCCCCGGTTACGCTGCGTCGGCAGCCCGGCCGTGCGGAAACGTGCTACCAGGGGAGTTTTCGTTGCGTGACCACGGTGGCTACACCGCGTACTTACTTGGGTGAAGGGCCACCCGGATGGCCCAGAAATGTGCGGTCGGAGAGCAATATCAGGCCCATGAATGGGTTGTTATCGCCCACCCCCGCATTGTGGCCGGTGGTGCGGGGTGGGTACGGTCGCGTCACCCACCCAGAATTTGAGTACTACGGAGGAAAACGTGGCACTTCCCCAGCTGACCGAGGAACAGCGTAAGGCGGCGCTGGAGAAGGCCGCTGCCGCTCGTCGTGCCCGTGCCGAACTCAAGGAGCGCCTGAAGCGGGGCGGCACCACACTGACCGACGTGCTGAAGCAGGCCGACGAGGACGAGGTCCTCGGCAAGATGAAGGTTTCCGCTCTCCTCGAGGCGCTCCCCGGCGTCGGCAAGGTGCGCGCCCAGCAGACCATGGAGCGCCTGGAGATCGCCCCGAGCCGCCGGCTGCGCGGCCTCGGCGACCGGCAGCGCAAGGCGCTGCTGGCCGAGTTCAGCGGCGAGTGAACGAGACCGGAAACGGCGCGGCACGGGTCGGCGAGCCAGCTGGCCAGCAAGTCCACGGTGAGCCGGTGCTGGGGAAAGGTGCCCAGCACCGGCTCACCGTCGTATCGGGCCCGTCGGGAGTCGGCAAGTCCAGCGTGGTCGGCGAGCTTCGGCGGTTGAACCCGGACATCTACTTCAGCGTCTCGGTCACCACCCGGGCTCCCCGGCCGGGCGAGATCGAGGGCGCGCACTACCACTTCATCGACCGCTCGGCGTTCGACAAGATGGTCGAAAACGGCGAACTGCTCGAATGGGCCGAGTTCGCGGGGAACTGCTACGGCACGCCCCGGGCCCCGGTCGAACGGGCGCTCGCCGAAGGCCGGCCCGCGGTGCTGGAGATCGAGTTGCAGGGCGCGCGGCAGGTCCGCAAGGCCATGCCCGAGGCGCGGCTGGTGATGCTCATGCCGCCCTCCTGGGAGGAGCTGGTGGGCCGGTTGACCGGCCGCGGCACCGAGGAGGAGGCCGCCGTCAAGGCCCGGCTGGCCGAGGCGGAGCGGGAGCTGGCCGCCTCGGGGGAGTTCGACGCGCGCGTCGTGAACGCCGACGTGCGGGCCGCCGCTGAGCAGTTGCTAAACTTGATGATCGGCGATTGAAGACTTCAACCCATGACGATTCGGGAGCACCGCGAGTGACGACGCTGGCCGCTTATGGCGAGGAACTAGAAGGCATCACCAACCCGCCGATCGACGACCTGCTCGAGAAGGTCAGCTCGAAGTACGCGCTGGCGATCTACGCCGCCAAGCGCGCACGCCAGATCAACGACTACTACGCGCAGCTCGGCGAGGGCCTGCTGGAGTACGTCGGCCCGCTGGTCGAGCCCGGCCCCCGCGAGAAGCCGCTGTCGATCGCGCTGCGCGAGATCCACGCCGGTCTGCTCGAGCACACCGAAGGTGAGTGAAAACAAACCTCGAGTTGTGCTCGGGGTGGGCGGCGGGATCGCTGCCTACAAGGCGTGTGAGGTGCTGCGCGGGCTGACCGAATCCGGTCACGACGTCCGCGTGGTACCCACCGAGGCCGCGTTGAACTTCGTCGGCGCGGCCACTTTCGAAGCACTTTCCGGGCATCCGGTGCACACCGGTGTGTTCACCGAGGTGCCCGAGGTCCAGCACGTCCGGGTCGGCCGCGAGGCCGATCTGGTCCTGGTCGTCCCGGCGACCGCGGACCTGCTGGCCCGGGCCGCGCACGGGCTGGCGAACGACCTGCTCACCAGCACTCTGCTCACCGCCCGGTGCCCGGTGGCCTTCTTCCCGGCGATGCACACCGAGATGTGGGAGCACCCGGCGACCCGGGACAACGTGGCGCTGCTGCGGTCCCGGGGCGTGATCGTCACCGAACCCGATTCCGGCCGCCTGACCGGCAAGGACACCGGCAAGGGCCGCCTGGCCGATCCCCAGGAGATCGTCGACCTCGCGCGCCTGCTGCTCGCCGAACCCCGCGCGCTGCCCCGCGACCTGGAAGGCCTGCGCGTGGTGATCTCCGCGGGCGGCACCCGGGAACCGCTGGATCCGGTGCGCTACCTCGGCAACCGCTCGTCCGGCAAGCAGGGGTACGCGCTCGCGCGGGTCGCGGCGCAGCGGGGCGCCGAGGTGACCCTGGTGGCCGCGCACACCGTGGCGCTGCCCGATCCCGCGGGCGTCGACGTGCGGCACGTGTCCACCGCGGCGGAGCTGCGCACCGCCGTGCACGAGGCGGCCAAACAGGCCGATGTCGTGGTGATGGCCGCCGCGGTCGCCGATTTCCGCCCGGCGAACCGGGCCGACTACAAGATCAAGAAGTCGGACGATCAGCCGGATCCGGTCATTTCCCTGGATCGCAATCCGGACATTCTGGCCGAACTGGTGCAGAATCGGCTTCCCGGGCAGATCATCGTGGGCTTCGCCGCGGAAACCGGGGACGAACGCGGCAGTGTTCTTGATCACGCTCGCGTCAAGTTTCGGCGCAAGGGCTCTGACCTGCTGGTTGTCAACGCCGTGGGGGAGGGCAAGGCCTTCGAGGTCGAGGACAACGCGGGCTGGCTGCTGTCCGCCGATGGGGCCGAACGGCCCATCCCGCTGGGCTCGAAGGCGCAGCTGGCGGCCGCTATGTGGGATTCCGTAGTTGCGTTGACTAAGCGTTGACCCCCAATTCAGCGGACTTCAGTAGGCTGAGGCAGCAACTTGGCGTCTAGCTGATGGGATGTGACTAGGGCCGTGACCGCGTCTGATCGCAGGCTGTTCACTTCGGAGTCGGTGACTGAGGGTCATCCGGAC
>NZ_VTHK01000005.1 GCF_009765355.1 Amycolatopsis anabasis
AGCACGACGACCACCACCCGACAGCGGACCTGACTAGTTACCCGGCCGGTTCTAACCGGTCCGAACACTCACGACCCCGGACTGGTCGGCTAGCGGTCGGCGACGGCGTTCTCGGCGGCTTCCATCCATTCACGCCACTGGGCGGCCTGTTCCTCGGCCTTCTTCGCGCGGCGCTCGTCTCCGGCGGCGCGGGCCTTGGCGGCCTGGGCCTCGAACTGCTCGGCCCGCTCGCGGAACTGCGCCGCCCGGGCCTGGGCCTCCGGATCGGTCCGGCGCCACTTGCTGTCCTCGGCGGCCCGGATCTTGTCCCCGATGGCCTTGAGCCGCCCGTCGAGGTCGCGGATCCGCTCCCGCGGCACCTTGCCCACCTCGTCCCAGCGTTCCTGGATCTTGCGGAAGTGTGCCTTGGCCGCGTCCAGGTTGGCCGCCGGATCGATCTTCTCCGCCTCGGCCAGCAACTCCTCCTTCTTCGCCGCGTTACCGGCGAATTCGGCGTCCCGCTCGGAGAAGGCCGCCGACCGGCGCGCGAAGAACTTGTCCTGCGCACCGCGGAACCGTTGCCAGAGCGCCTCGTCGCTGTCCTTCGGCGCGCGCCCGGCCGCCTTCCACTCGCTCATCAGCTCCTTGTACCGGGCCGCGGTGGGACCCCAGTCGGACGAGTCGACCAGCGATTCGGCCTCGGCGATCAGCTCCTCCTTGCGCGCCTTGGCGCCCGCGCGCTGCTTGTCCAGTTCGGCGAAGTGCGAACCCCGCCGCCGGTTGAACGCCTCGCGCGCCTTGGAGAACCGCTTCCACAGCTCGTCGTCGGTCTTGCGGTCGACGCCCTTGATCGTCTTCCACTCGTCCAGGATCGCCCGCAGCCGGTCGCCCGCGGCCTTCCACTGGGTGGACTCCGCGGCGATCTTCTCGGCCTCCTCGGCCAGCGCCTGCTTGCGGGCCACCGCGGCCGACCGGGCCTGCTCGCGTTCCTGCTTGGCGGTGGCGAGCGCGCTCTCGGCGTGCGCGATGACCTGCTCGACCCGGGCGCTCAGCGCGGCGAGGTCGCCGACCACGGCGGCCTCGGCGAGCCCGTCGCGCAACTGGGTCGCACTCGACAGCGCGTGCTTCGGATCGCCGGCGCCCGAGGCCAGCCTGGTCTCCAGCAACTCCACCTCGGTGCGCAGATCGTCGAACCGGCGCGCGTAATGCTCCAGTCCCTCGTCCGGGGTACCGGCCTGCCACACGCCGACCGCGCGTTCGCCGTCGGCGGTGCGCACGTACACCGTGCCCTCGGCGTCCACGCGCCCCCACCGCGAAGGGTTCGGCTCCGCCGGTGGCACCGGCGGAGCGCCCTGTCCGGCGCTGGTGAGCGCGTGCGGCACCGGGTGCGGCGCCGGGGTGCCGTTGTCTGTGGTTTCGTCGGCCATCGCAGGCTCCTTCTCGGCCGTAGGCCCGCCGGCCGGCGGGCGCCCCGCCAGCGGCGGGGCCGGGTCGTGCAAGCACGTGGATCGCAGGGACCAAACGATCCCTCGCCGCATTCAAGCAGTTCAGCGCGGCTCGTGGTACTCGACGAAGGAATCGAGCGGGTGATCCTGCGATCGGAAGACGCTCATCGAAACCCGGCCGCCACGCCGGGTAACCTCGGCCAGCGTGATCACGCTGTGCCTATCTGAGAGAACCGGATGAGGCCGGTCGCCGTAGTGGGTCCCACCGCGACCGGCAAGTCCGACCTGGCCGTCACGCTCGCGCGTGAACTGGGGGGCGAAGTGATCAACGCGGACGCGATGCAGCTCTACCGGGGGATGGACATCGGCACCGCGAAGCTGACCGCCGAAGAGATGCGCGGCGTGCCGCACCACCTGCTCGACGTGCTCGACGTGACCGAGACGGCCTCGGTCGCCGCCTACCAGCGCGAGGCGCGGGCGGTGGTCGAACGCCTGCTGGCCGCCGGCCGGGTCCCGGTGCTCGCCGGTGGCTCCGGACTGTACGTGCAGGCGGTGCTCGACGACCTGCGCTTCCCCGGCACCGATCCGGACGTGCGCGCCCGGCTGGAGGCGGAGGCGGCCGAGGCGGGCGCGGCGGCCCTGCACGAGCGGCTCGCCGCACTCGACGCGGAGGCCGCGGCCGCGATCCTGCCGGGCAACGTCCGCCGGATCGTGCGTGCGCTGGAAGTCATCGAGCTCACCGGCCGCCCGTTCTCGGCGAACCTGCCGCGGCCGGGACCCCCGCGCTACGACACCGTGCTGATCGGGGTCGACCGCGAGACCGCCGAGCTGGACGCCCGGGTGGACCTGCGGGTCGAGCGGATGTTCGCGAACGGTCTGGTCGACGAGGTGCGCGCGCTGGAGGCACGCGGGCTGCGCGCGGGGAAGACCGCGTCGCGGGCGCTCGGCTACCAGCAGGTGCTCGAGGCGCTCGACGCGGGCGGCGACTTCGCCGCGGCGGCGCAGGCCACCGCCCAGGCGACCCGGCGTTTCGTGCGGCGGCAACGATCTTGGTTCCGCCGGGACGCGCGGATCCACTGGTTCGACGGCGCCGCCGAGGGGTTGGCCGATCGGGTGCTGTCCGTGGTCGCCGGATAATCTTGTGCGCATGGCTGGCATCGGATTCCTCAAGGGGCATGGCACCCAGAACGACTTCGTGCTGCTGCCCGATCCGGATGGCCGGCTGGAGCTGACCCCGGGCCGGGTGGCCGCACTGTGCGACCGGCAGCGCGGGCTCGGCGCGGACGGTGTGCTGCGGGTGATCCGCACCGAAGTCCTGCGGCCGGAGGCGGACGTCACCGCCGAGTGGTTCATGGACTACCGCAACGCGGACGGTTCGGTCGCCGAGATGTGCGGCAACGGCGTGCGGGTGTTCGCCCGCTACCTGGTCGACGCCGGGCTGGTCACCGGGGACGAGTTCACCGTCGGCAGCCGCGCGGGCGACCGGCCGGTGCGGGTGCACCCGGACCGGTCCGTGACCGTCCACATGGGACCGGCGACGATCACCGGCACCTCGGTGACCGTGGTCGCCGGGCAGCCGTTCTCCGGGGTGGCGGTGGACGTCGGCAACCCGCACCTGGTGTCCGACGCCGGTGAGGACGTCGAATTCCTCGACCTGCGGGAACAGCCGGACTACGACCGGGACATCTTCCCGGACGGGGTCAACCTGGAGTTCGTGCAGTCGCTCGGCGAGGGCGCGCTGCGCATGCGGGTGTACGAGCGCGGCGTCGGCGAGACCCGGGCCTGCGGCACCGGGACCGTGGCTGCGGTCGCCGCCACCCTGCACCTGGCCGGCGCCGACCACGGAACGTCCACAGTGGACATCCCGGGCGGGCGGGTGACGGTCTCGGTGGAACGCGGCGCGTCGACGCTGACCGGTCCCGCCGAGTTCGTGGCCCGCGGCGAGCTCGACGAAGCCTGGTGGGAAGCCGCGCGCTAGAAGCGCCCGGCCGCGACGAACACGCACAGCGCGCACAGCAGCAGGTTCACCGAGACCGAGCCGAACTCGCGCAGCCTGCCGTGCGAGAGCGCCGCGCCGATCATGAGCACGCCGAAACTGCAGGCGGCGAGCGGGGTGAGCACCGGCGCGATGCCAGTCCACCAGGGCAGGATCAGGCCGGGCGCGGCGAGCAGTTCGGCACCCGCGACCACCCGGATCACCGGCAGCGGAAAGCCCCGCACCCCGGTCTGCCCGGTGGCCAGCATGCGCTCCATCGACATGGTCGACTTCAAGCTGCCGGAAACCGCGCAGGTCAAGGCCAGCAGCCCCTGGGAGATCCACAATGCGACGTTCATCGGATTCGCCTCCTTCACACCGGGGACGAGAGGGCGGGCGAACCTGTGACATCGGGGATGTCGCGCATCCGGCGCAGCGGCGAGAGCAGCAGCGGGACGACGGTGAGCGGCGCCGCGACGGCGGCCACCCACACCGTGCCGCGCACGCCGAGCCATTCCCCGAGCGCGCCGCCGAGCAGCCCGCCGATCGGCATGGTGCCCCAGACCACGAACCGGACGCTCGCGTTCATCCGGCCGAGCAGCCGGTCCGGGCAGATCGCCTGCCGGTAGCTCACCTGGGCGACGTTGTAGACGATCACGCCGTAGTCGAAGATCGCCAGCCCGAGGAGCAGCAGGCCGATCCGCCACCCGGGACCGGCCAGCGGGACGAGCAGCATCGCGGGCGCGCACACCAGCATGACCAGCCAGATCGCCCGGGCCTGGCCGATCCGCCGGGTCCACCAGGTCGCGGTGAGCGCGCCGAGGACGCCGCCCGCGCCGCCGACCGCCAGGACCGCGCCGGTGGCCGCCGGGGACAGGCCGAGTTCGCGGATGAGGTACAGGATCTGGACCGCGAGGAAGACGTTGTTCGCGAGGTTCGCCGTCGACGTGCAGAGGGTGATCGCCCGCAGGGCCGGGTTGCCGAAGACGAACCGCAGGCCCTCGGCGATCCGGGCGCCGAGCCCGCTGCCGTCGTGCGGTTCCGGGGCGGGTTCGCTCGCCTTGATGCGCAGCAGGAACAGGCCCGACGCCAGGTAACCGAATCCGGTGACGAGCACCGCGTTCGCCGCGCCGGCGAGCTGCGCGAGCCCGCCGCCGACGCCCGGTCCGGTGATCTGCGCGACCGACTGGCTGGCCTGCAGTTTCGCGTTGCCCTCGACCAGCTGGCCGCGGCCGACCAGGGACGGCAGGTACGACTGGTAGGCCACGTCGAAGAACACCGTGCCGACGCTGACCAGCAGCGCCACCACGACCAGCTGGGCGAGGGTGAGCATGTCCAGCCACCAGGCGAGCGGCACGGTGAACAGCAGGGCGGCCCGGAAGAAGTCGGCGCGCAGCATGAGCGGGCGGCGGCGCAGCCGGTCCACCCAGACCCCGGCCGGGAGCCCGATCAGCAGGAACGCCGCGTTTTCCGCCGCGGTGAGCAACCCGGTCTCGAACGCCGACGCCGAGAGCGCGGTCACCGCGATCATCGGCAGCACGGTGTGTCCCACGAAAGTGCCAACTTGGCTGACCGTGTCACCGGCCCACAACCGGCGGAAGTCCGGGTGGAACCACAGGGAGTCTCGGCGCATGGCGGACAGCCTCGCGGAAGTGATTGGAAAGTGTCAATCACTTCGGCGGCCCTAGGCTGTCGGCGGTGAGCACCACGCGAAGGAAGGCGACCGAGGCCGAGGCCGCCGCGCTGGCTTCGGGAATAAGGCTGCGCATCATCCGGTTGACCTTCACCGAGGCGCTGACCAACAAGGAGCTGGCGGAACGGCTCGGCCGCGATCCGGCGACCACGCTGCACCACGTGCGCAAGCTGGTGGACACCGGGTTCCTGGCGCCCCAACCGGCGCGGCGCGGCGCGCGCGGAGCGAAGGAGATCCCGTACCTGTCGACCGGTCTCTCGTGGAACCTGGACGGACCGCACGGCGATGGCATCGGAGAAGCGATGCTCGAGGCGTACCTCGCCGAGATCGCCGAAACCGGAATCGATCCGGTACGGCAGACCCGGCTGGTCGTGCAGCTCGACGCCGAGCAGAGCGCCGAACTCGAACGGCGGCTGTACGCGCTGCTCGAAGAGTTCAAACAACGCCCGGTGGATCCGGACGCGGACCGCACCGCGATCTATCTCTCGCTGTACCCCAGCCCTTGATACCCCAGCCCCTAAATGATTCGGCCATGCCGCCGGATCGTGGGACCATGGAAGGACGATGACAGAACTGACACACAACGATCTCCTCGACGACGAAGTCTCCGTCGGCGAGCTCGAACTCGAAGACCGCGCTTCACTGCGCCGCGTCGCGGGGCTGTCCACGGAGCTCGCGGACGTCACCGAAGTCGAGTACCGCCAGCTCCGCCTGGAGCGCGTGGTGCTGGTGGGGGTGTGGACCGAAGGCACCGCCGAGCAGTCCGAGGCATCGCTGGCCGAACTGGCCCGGCTCGCCGAAACGGCGGGCTCGGAAATCCTCGAAGGCCTGGTGCAGCGGCGGGACCGGCCGGATCCGGCCACCTACATCGGCTCGGGCAAGGTGCGCGAGCTGTTCGACGTCGTGGTCTCCACCGGGGCCGACACGGTGATCTGCGACGGTGAGCTGTCGCCCGGCCAGCTGCGTCAGCTGGAGGCCAAGCTCAAGGTCAAGGTGATCGACCGGACCGCGCTGATCCTGGACATCTTCGCCCAGCACGCGCGTTCCCGGGAGGGCAAGGCGCAGGTCGAGCTGGCCCAGCTGCAGTACCTCATCCCGCGGCTGCGCGGCTGGGGTGAATCGCTGTCCCGGCAGGCCGGTGGCCGCGCCGGTGGCGCGAACGGCGGCGTGGGCCTGCGCGGTCCCGGTGAGACCAAGCTGGAGACCGATCGCCGGCGGATCAACAAGCGGGTGTCCAAGCTGCGGCGCGAGATCGCCGCGATGGACACCATCCGCGAGACCAAACGCGGCCGCCGGATCGCCAACGAGGTGCCGAGCGTGGCCATCGTCGGCTACACCAACGCCGGCAAGTCCAGCCTGCTGAACGCCATCACCGGCGCGGGCGTGCTGGTCGAGGACGCGCTGTTCGCCACCCTCGATCCGACCACGCGGCGCTCGGAGACGCCGGACGGGCGGACGTACACGCTGACCGACACCGTCGGTTTCGTGCGCCACCTGCCGCACCAGCTGGTCGACGCGTTCCGGTCCACGCTGGACGAGGCCGCCGACGCGGATCTGCTGCTGCACGTGGTGGACGGCTCCGATCCGGCGCCCGAGGAGCAGGTCAACGCCGTGCGCGAGGTGCTGGCCGACATCACCCAGCGCCGGTCCGACCCGCTGCCGCCCGAACTGATCGTGATCAACAAGGCGGACGCGGCGGACGAACTGGCACTGGCCCGGCTGCGGCACCTGCTGCCCGGCGCGGTGGTGGTCTCGGCGCGGACCGGGGAAGGCGTGACCGAGCTGATCGAGGCGATCGCGGACCGGCTGCCGCGCCCGGAACTGGTCGTGGAGGCAGTGGTGCCGTACACCCGCGGTGAACTGGTCGCCCGGGTGCACGCGGACGGCGAGGTGCTGGACGAGGAGCACATGCCCGAAGGCACGCGGCTGCGGGCCCGGGTGCGCCCGGATCTGGCTTCCGCGCTGGAGCGTTTCGCGGTGAACGGCTCACCAGCCTGAACCGCCCGTTCTCAGTACCGTGGAGGTCGTGACTCTTCACGGGCGTAGCCTGCTGGCCCTCGCGGCCTTCCTGGTCGGCATGTCGGTGCTCACCGCCCCGGCGGCGGGCGCCGCCGAACCGGCCGCCCCCGAGACGGTGTGCACGATCAACGACAAGCGGGTCGGGGAGCTGTCCGGGCTGGCGAGCGACGGTGAAAACCGGTACGCGATCAACGACGGCGGCAGCCGGATCGAGATCTTCGTGCTCGGGCGCGACTGCGGCGTGCGGAAGGTGATCACCAGCCCGACCGATCCCTTCGACGTCGAAGACCTCGCGCGCGGGGCGGACGGCACGCTGTGGCTCGCCGACACCGGGGACAACCGCAAGCAACGGGACACCGTGGCGCTGCACGCGGTCACCCCGCAGGGCAAGTCGACGCTGTACCGGCTGACCTACCCGGACGGCCAGCACGACACCGAGGCGCTGCTGCTCGACCGGTCCGGGACGCCGTTCCTCATCACCAAGAACGTGCTGGGCGAGGCCACGATCTACCGCCCGGCCGGGAAACTCGCGAGCCCGGGACCGACCGCCCTGGAGAAGGCCGGTTCGGTGAGCCTGAAGACCACCGACACCCCGGGCGGGCCGGTGGGTTCGCTCGGTTCGGTGCTGGTGACCGGGGCGGCGTCCACCCCGGACGGCAAGGTGATCGCCCTGCGCACCTACACCGACGCCTACCTGTACCCGGCTCCGGACGGCGACGTGGTCGCCGCGCTGGGCCGGGAACCGGTGCGCGTCCCGCTCCCGAACGAGAAGCAGGGTGAAGCGATCGCGTTCGACCCGGACGGCACGCTGCTGTCCGGGACCGAAGGCGCCGGGCAACCCCTGCGAGCGGTGCGCGGCGCGGCGGCGCTCGTCGCCGATCGGCAGGGTGATGCCCGGGCCGTGGCCGGTGATCCCCAGGGAAACGCTTCTTCCGGCGGATCCGGTGTCCCGGTGCTGCCCGGGATCGTGATCGCCGTGGGAGTCGCGGGCCTGCTGCTGTTCGGCGTCAACCGCCTCCGCCGCCGCGCCCGCCGCTAAAGCCTGCGCAATACCGCCACTACTTTGCCGAGGATGGTGGCGTCGTCGCCGGGGATCGGTTCGTAGGCGTCGTTGTGCGGGATCAGCCAGACGTGGCCGTCCTTGCGCTTGAAGGTCTTGACCGTCGCCTCGCCCTCGATCATCGCGGCCACGATGTCGCCGTTCTCCGCGTTCGGCTGCTGCCGCACGACCACCCAGTCGCCATCGGTGATCGCCGCGTCGATCATCGAATCGCCGGTGACGCTGAGCAGGAAGACGTCACCTTCGCCGACGATGTCCTTCGGCAGCGGGAAGACGTCCTCGATGGCCTGCTCGGCGAGCACCGGGCCGCCGGCGGCGATGCGCCCGACCAGCGGCACGTATGCGGGCTTCGGCAGTTCGCTGATCGCGGTCGTCGCCTCGGCCTGCGCGGTGAGCACGCCGACCGCGCGCGGCCGGTTCGCGTCCCGCCGCAGGTAGCCCTTCCGCTGAAGGGCGCGGAGCTGGTGGGACACCGACGAGGTCGAGGTGAGCCCGACCGCCTCGCCGATCTCGCGCACGCTCGGCGGGTAGCCGAAGCGCTCCACCCACGCCCTGATCACCTCGAGCACCTGCTGCTGCCGCGCGGTCAGGCCCTCTTCGGCGTCCTCGACCTCCGGGAGGGGGTGTACCTTGCCTCCGGTCTGGTCCTTGTTGCCTGCCACTGCGCTTCCTTCCAGCTTGTCGCCGACCGTCCGCGTAGCGCACCCGGCCGACTTCGGTGTCCTGATCACCGACGCTAGCCCGCCGTCCGGCTGATTTCAAACATTTGTTCGAACGACACGCCGCAGGCTCTCGATTTTGTCGGTGCCGGGTGGTACACATTCGCACGGGCGTTCGATAGAACGCGTGTTCGACCCGGTGGCACCGCGGAGCGCCACCGGAGCGGTGGGACTTGTGAGGAGGTTCCGAGATGGCGGTTCTGGTTGACGAAGGCCTGGTCGGTGGCGGTTCGGCCACCCACGCCACCCCTCGTGCGGGGGCGCCGCTGCGCCAGGTGCGGCGGCATCCGCGGGCGGGCGAGCTGCGGCGCCCGCCGACGCGGGCCCGGGTGGTCGCCGGGCGGCGGCCGTCCCCGGTGGCGGACTGCGCGCCGCGTCGCCTGCCGGTGCGGTGGCCGTGGCTGGCCGGGCTCGCCGTGGCGACGGGTCTGGTGGTCGCGGGGCTCGGCGCGTTCGCGAACGAGATGGCTCCGGCGGTGCCCGCGCAGACCGTCACCGTGCCGGTCGGCGCCGGGGAAACCCTGTGGGACCTGGCCGAGCGGTTCGCCCCGGACAGCGATCCGTCCGCGGTCGTCGCCCGGATCCAGGAGCTGAACGGCCTCGGCGGCGCCGCGCTCACCCCGGGCCTTCCGCTGACCGTCCCCGCCCAGTCGCGCTGACCCGCGGCCGCGGCGACGCGGTCGGGTGAAAACCCGGGGCAGGGGAGGGCTCCGATGGTGCGACACGATCTTCTTCACCCGGTTGAGGAGCTTGCGCGGGATACCCCTGCGATCTATGGTCGACCGCTATATATAGTAGTTACACGGCTGTAGTTGGTCCATAGGTTGGGGTAGACTGGGAACAGGTTGTCCACAGTTTGCCGGTGTTCACCCACTGGGCATCCACAGAATGATCAACAGGTCATACCGCGCGTGGCGGTCCGGATGCCCGTGGTAGCCGTCGTGAAGGGGAAGGTGATCGGCGGATGCGTTGCCCGTTCTGCCGCCATGCCGATTCCCGGGTCGTCGACTCCCGTGAAGTGGATGAAGGTCAGGCGATCCGCCGCCGGAGGTCGTGCTCCGAATGCGGTCGCCGGTTCACCACCTCGGAGACGATGGTGCTCGCCGTCGTGAAGCGTTCCGGGGTCACCGAGCAGTTCAGCAGGGACAAGGTGGTCCGGGGAGTCGCGCGCGCCTGCCAGGGCAGGCCGGTGGACGACGACGCGCTGCAGCAGCTCGCGCAGCGCGTCGAGGAGTCGATCCGGTCCGCCGGGGTCGCCGAGATCCCGAGCCACGAGGTCGGGCTGGCCATTCTCGGCCCGCTCCGCGAGCTCGACGAGGTCGCCTACCTCCGGTTCGCCAGTGTCTACCGTTCCTTCTCCTCGGTCGAGGACTTCGAGAAGGAGATCTCGGACCTTCGCAAGGCCATGGCGGGTTCGACCGCGCCGGACGAAGGCGAAGGAAGCGAGCCCGGCGACTGACGCCGGTGCGCGCTGGAGTGAGGGAGAGCTTTATGACGGAGACCGTGGGCGCGGAGACCACCCGCAAGACGAGCCGAAAGGCCAAGCGGGGGCTGGCGATCAAGCGCGTGTTCACCACCGAGGGCAAGCACCCGTACGACGAGGTGGCCTGGGAGAAGCGCGATGTGGTGATGACCAACTGGCGCGACGGCTCGGTGAACTTCGAGCAGCGGGGCGTGGAGTTCCCCGAGTTCTGGTCGGTGAACGCCACCAACATCGTCACCAGCAAGTACTTCCGCGGCGCGGTCGGCAGCCCGCAGCGTGAGAGCAGCCTGAAGCAGCTCATCGATCGCGTGGTCAGGACCTACGTGAAGGCCGGTACCGACAACGGTTACTTCGCCACCCCGGCCGACGCGGAGATCTTCGAGCACGAACTGACCTGGATGCTGCTGCACCAGGTGTTCAGCTTCAACTCGCCGGTCTGGTTCAACGTCGGCACGACCTCGAAGCAGCAGGTCTCGGCGTGCTTCATCCTCGCCGTGGACGACACCATGGAGTCGATCCTCAACTGGTACCGCGAGGAGGGCCTGATCTTCAAGGGCGGCTCCGGCGCCGGCCTGAACCTGTCCCGGATCCGCTCCTCGCGTGAACTGCTGTCCTCGGGCGGCACCGCGTCCGGCCCGGTGTCCTTCATGCGCGGCGCGGACGCCTCGGCGGGCACCATCAAGTCCGGCGGCGCCACCCGGCGCGCGGCGAAGATGGTCGTCCTCGACGTCGACCACCCGGACATCGAAGAGTTCATCCAGACCAAGGCGCGCGAGGAAGAGAAGATCAAGGTCCTGCGCGACGCCGGGTTCGACATGGACCTGTCCGGCGCGGACATCACCTCGGTGCAGTACCAGAACGCGAACAACTCCGTGCGCGTCTCCGACGAGTTCATGCAGGCCGTGGAGAACAAGGGCGACTTCGGGCTCCGCGCGCGGATGACCGGCGAAGTGCTCGAGCGCGTCGACGCGAAGAAGCTGTTCCGGTCCATGGCGCAGGCGGCGTGGGAATGCGCCGACCCGGGCCTGCAGTACGACAGCACGATCAACGACTGGCACACCTGCCCCGAATCCGGCCGCATCACCGCGTCCAACCCGTGCTCGGAGTACATGCACCTGGACAACTCCAGCTGCAACCTCGCCTCGCTGAACCTGCTCAAGTTCGTCACCGACGACGGCCGGTTCGACGCGCGGCTGTTCGTCAAGGCCGTCGAGTTCGTGATCACCGCGATGGACATCTCCATCTGCTTCGCGGACTTCCCGACCGAGGCGATCGGCGACACCACGCGCAAGTTCCGCCAGCTGGGCATCGGCTACGCGAACCTGGGCGCGATGCTGATGGCGCTCGGGCACGCCTACGACTCCGACGGCGGCCGGGCGCTCGCCGCGGCGATCACCTCGCTGATGACCGGTGTCTCGTACCGCCGGTCCGCCGAACTGGCCGGAGTGGTCGGCGCCTACGAGGGCTACGCCCGCAACGCGGAGCCGCACCAGCGCGTGATGCGCAAGCACGCGGCCGCGAACGAGCTGATCCGCACCTACCACGAGAACGACGCCGCGGTGCGCGAGGTGGCCACCGCGGAATGGAAGCGCGGCATCGAGATCGGCACGGCCAACGGCTGGCGCAACGCGCAGGCGAGCGTGCTCGCGCCCACCGGCACCATCGGCTTCATGATGGACTGCGACACCACCGGCATCGAACCGGACTTCTCGCTGGTGAAGTTCAAGAAGCTGGTCGGCGGCGGTTCCATGCAGATCGTCAACCAGACCGTGCCGCGCGCGCTGACCTCGCTGGGCTACCAGGACGAGCAGGTCGAGGCGATCGTCGAGTACATCGCCCAGCACGGCCACGTGGTCGACGCGCCGGGCCTGCGCCCCGAGCACTACGAGGTGTTCGACTGCGCGGTCGGTGAGCGGTCCATCGCGCCGATGGGCCACGTGCGGATGATGGCCGCGGTGCAGCCGTTCATCTCCGGCGCCATCTCCAAGACGGTGAACATGCCGGAGTCGGCCACCGTGGAGGACATCGAGGGGATCTACTTCCAGGGCTGGAAGCTCGGGCTGAAGGCGCTGGCGATCTACCGCGACAACTGCAAGGTCGGCCAGCCGCTGTCCACCGCGAAGAAGGACAAGGCGGAGGCCGAGCCGGAGAAGGTCGTCGAGTACCGGCCGGTTCGCAAGCGGCTGCCGAAGAAGCGCCCGAGCCAGACCGTGTCCTTCACCGTCGGCGGCGCGGAAGGCTACCTGCACGCGGGCTCGTACCCGGACGACGGCCTGGGCGAGATCTTCGTCAAGCTCGGCAAGCAGGGCTCGACGCTGGCCGGTGTGATGGACGCGTTCTCGATGTCCATTTCGGTCGGTCTGCAGTACGGGATTCCGCTGGAGTTCTACGTTTCCAAGTTCTCCAACCTGCGCTTCGAACCGGCCGGGATGACCGACGACCCGGACGTCCGGATCGCCACCAGCGTCCTGGACTACCTGTTCCGCCGCCTCGCGCTGGACTACCTGCCCTACGAAAAGCGTTCGCAGCTCGGCATCTTCACCGCCGACGAACGCTCGGCCCAGGTCGAGGCCGACTACGGCGCCCCGGCCACCGAGCAGGAGAACGTCGACCTGGAAGCCTTGCGCAGCAGCGTGGACGCCACCAGCGCCACGACTCCCGCGAAGGAGGCCGACCCGGCCCGCGAGGCGCACACCACCACCGAGCTGATGGAACTCCGCCTCGGCAAGGCCGCCGACGCCCCGCTGTGCATGACCTGCGGCACCAAGATGCGCCCGGCGGGCTCCTGCTACGCCTGCGAAGGCTGCGGCGCCACCTCCGGCTGCAGCTGATTCAAGGATCCTGATGGGGTGTCCGCCGATGGCGCGGACACCCCATCAGGCTTTCCCACCAGGTCGAGCACCCGCTCCGCGCCGATCATGACCGTGGGGCGACGCGTTCGTAGCGGCGGGTCATGGCCTTGAGGGTTTCGGTGAGCTGGGCGCGGAGTTCGGGTGGGGTGAGGATTTCCGCGTCGGCGCCGAGTTTGAGGAGTTCGGGGAGGGTGTGGCCAGGGGATTCGATGGGGATGGTGACCTGGACCCAGCCGTCGGCGTCCGGTTCCGTCGCGGTTTCGCGGGCGGCCTCGACCAGGGCGGGTTCCAGCAGGTTCGGCAGGTGCGCGAGCGCGTGCGGGGACAGGCGCAGGGTCGCCTCGCCGCTGCGCCGGCGGGCGTCGAACTGGGCGAGGTACTGCTGCCAGTGGGTGACCAGGTCGAAGTCGGCCGGGCGTTCGAACGACTCGGCGAGGACCTCGACCGCCAGGATCCGGGAGACCCGGTAGGTCCGCAGGTGGCCCTCGCCGCGGGCGACCAGGTACCAGTGGCCCGCCTTGAGCACCAGACCGAACGGGTGCACGGTACGGGTGACCTCGTGGGGTTTCGCCCATCGCTCGTAGCGCATGTGCAGGACGCGCTGGTTCCACACCGCGTCGGCGACGGTCGTCAGGTGCGGGGCATGGTCGCCATCGCGGTACCACGACGGCGCGTCGAGGTGGAACCGTTCGGAGATCCGTCCGGCCCGCTCGGCCAACTCCGCCGGTAACGCGGCCATCAGCTTGAGCTGGGCCGCGGTCACCACGGCGCCCAGGCCGAGATCGGCGGCCGCCGTGGGCAGCCCGGCCAGGAACAGCGACTCCGCCTCGCCGGTGGTGAGCCCGGTCAACCGGGTCCGGTAACCGTCGAGCAACTGGTACCCGCCGTCGTGTCCCGGCTCGCCGTACAGCGGCACCCCGGCCGCGCTGAGCGACTCCATATCCCGGTACACCGTGCGAACGGACACCTCGAGTGCCTCGGCGAGTTCCTGGGCCGTCATCCGGCCCCGGGTCTGCAACAGCATCAGGGTCGACACCAACCGGCTCGCGCGCATGCCGGTAAGTCTCGCGCACTCCACTGACAAAAGGTGTCAGGGAAGCCGTCGTAGCTTCGCTCGGTAAGCGAATCGAGCCGCGAAGGGGAGACATGATTTCCGCCGAGGAAGACTTCGACCGCACCTGGCCGTTTCCGGCCCGCTACACGGAAAAGGCCGGATTCCGCCAGCACTACGTCGACGAGGGTCCGCGCGAGGCGGCGGAAACCCTCGTGCTGCTGCACGGCGAACCGACCTGGGGCTACCTGTGGCGGCACCTGATCGGCCCGCTGTCTCGCACCCACCGGGTGGTGGTGCCCGACCACATGGGATTCGGCAAGAGCGCCACGCCCGCCGACTCCAGCTACCTCGCCGGTGAGCATATCGACAACCTCGAGATGCTGCTCACGGACGTGCTGGACCTGGACCGGATCACCTTGGTGCTGCACGACTGGGGCGGCCCGATCGGCACCGGTTTCGCGCTGCGGCACCCCGGGCGGATCGCCCGCGTCTTCGCCACGAACACCGTGCTCCCGCTCGGACTGCCCGGCTACGCCGAGCTCATGGCCGCCAACCTCGCCGACAGCGCCTGGTTCCGCTGGGCCCGCGCCGCGCATGCCGACGGCTCCCTGGAGGAGGTGCTCGGCAACGCCGGAAGCACGATCACCCACCTGATGCTCGCGCTGCAGACCGTCACCCGCCCGGAAATCGTGACCCCGACCTGGATCCGCGCCTACGCCGCGCATTTCACGAGCCGGGCGGAATGCCGTGGCGTGCTCCGGTTCCCGCAACAACTCGTCGCGCCCAACGAAGAAACAACGGCGCCGCCCGATCCCGCCGCGGTCGCGGAACTGCGTGCCAAACCAGCGATGCTCGCCGAGGGCATGTGCGACACGGCCCTGTTGCCGCGGTATGTGATTCCGGCCTTCCGAGCCGCGTTCCCGGAAGCGCCGATCGTCGAGCTCGCCGGCGCGGGCCACTTCACCCCCGAAGACGCCCCGGAACCGTTGCTTGCCCTGCTCGAACTCTTCCTGCACGCGCACTGAGTCCTTTGTGGAGGTTCCTTTCTTGTCCACCCGTGCCCAACTGCTCCTGCTCGCGGTCGGCATGTTCGCCCTCGGCACCGACGGTTACGTCATCACCGGGCTGCTCCCGGACGTCGCCCGCGAGCTGGCGGTGTCCGAAAGCGCCGCCGGGCAACTCGTCACCGTGTTCGCGCTCGCCTACGCCCTCGGCGCGCCCCTGCTCGGTGTCGCGACCGCGGGGCTGCCCCGGCGCTCGATCCTGATCGGCAGCCTCGCGGTCTTCACCGTCGCCAATGTCGTGACCGCGATGGTGGATTCGTATCCGGCGATGCTCGCCTTGCGCGTGGTGGCCGCGCTCGCCGCCGCGATGTTCGCCCCGGCGGCGGCCGCGGCCGCCGCCGCGCTGGCCACCGCCGAACGGCGCGGGCGCGCACTGGCGACCGTGTCCGCGGGAATCTCGGTCGCCACCGCGATCGGGGTGCCGCTCGGCACGCTGGTCGGTGGGGCGTTCGGTTGGCGGGCGACGTTCCTGGCCGTGGCCGCGCTCGGCGCGGTGGCCACCGCCGGGCTCGCCGTCCTGCTGCCACCCCTGCGTTCCGCGCGTGCCGCGGGGATGCGGGAACGCGTCGCGGTGGCCCGCGCCCGCGGGGTGCCGGGTGCGCTCGTGCTCACCGTGCTGTGGATCGCGGGGGCGTTCACCGTGCTGACCTACCTCGGCCCGGTGCTCGCGAGCATCGACGGCGTGACCGGCGGGGCGCTGAGCGCGTGGCTGCTGATCTTCGGACTGGCGGCCAGCATCGGCAACGTCCTCGGCGGGCGTGCCGCGGACCGCTACCCGGTGATGTGGCTGGTCGTGGTCAGCACGAGCGGGTTGACCGTCGCGCTCGCCGCCTTCGGCGTCCTTGCCGCGTTCGGCGTGTCCGGTGGCGCGGGTGCCGTCGCGTCCGCCGTGGTGCTCGCGGTGTGGGGTGTCTTCGGCTGGTCCTTCGCCCCGATCCAGCAACACCGCCTGGTCGGGCTCGTCCCGGAGCAGGCCGGGGTCGTCCTTTCGCTCAACACCAGCGCGATCTACCTCGGCATCTCCCTCGGTGGCGTCCTCGGCTCCGCCGCGCTCGCCGGGGGCGGCGTCGCCGCCATCGGGTGGGCCGCCGCGGGTGTGGAAGCGCTCGCGGTCGCCGCCGCGGTCGGTATCGCGTTACGGGAGAAGAAGGCCGGACGGCGTGGACCCGGTGAGCCCGCGGAAGTCCCGGTTGAGGTGTGACTAGCCGGCGTAACCGGAGAGCTGCCTGCTGGAACCCACGACCGTGACGTCTCGGTTCGGCGCAGTGTCGTGCACGTTCCGCGGCACCTCGATGAGGTTCCCGAAGCCCGCCACCCGCATCGCGAGGGCTTGGTTGACTATCCGCAAGTACCGGCAATAACCTCAAGTACCTGCCAATTGGTAAGTAAAGGGGTCGGGCATGAAGCAGAAGGTCTACAGCTGCGGTCTGGACGCCGCCGTGGATGTGGTGGGCGGTAAGTGGAAGGCGATGATCCTGTGGGCCTTGCACACCCAGCACCGCAGGTTCGGGGAATTGAAGCGGCACGTGCCGGGCATCAGCGAGAAGATGCTGATCCAGTCGCTCCGCGAGATGGAGGCCGTCGGCCTGGTGCATCGCGAGGTCTACCACGAAGTGCCGCCGCGGGTGGAGTATTCGCTGACCGAGTTCGGTGTTTCGCTCAACGAGGCCCTGGAGCCGCTCGGCGAATGGGGTGAGAAGCACATGCGGCGGATCGCCGAGGCGCGCTGCGTCCACGAGCCCGTCGGCTGACCGGACGGGGTGGTGCGCGGCACACCCCGTCACGTTCGGCGGGCTTGGCCGGTTCTACGCGGGTGCAATCGCTTCGACGGAAGGAACTCGCGATGGAACCGATCCTGGTGACCGGCGGCACCGGCACCCTCGGCCGGTTGGTCGTCCAGCGGCTCATCGGAGCCGGGCACGCGGTGCGCGTGCTCAGCCGCCGCCCGCACGCCGAAGACGCGCCGCACTCCTGGGCGACGGGAAACCTCGAGGACGGCACCGGAATCGCCGATGCCGTGTCCGATGTGGACACTATCGTCCACTGCGCCACCACCCTCGGCGCGAAGGATGTGGCGGCGACCCGGAACCTGGTGGAGGCCGCGCGCCGCGCCGGGAACCCGCATCTGGTCTACATCTCGATCGTCGGCATCGACCGGCTGCCGTTCTTCTACTACCGGGCCAAACTGGACTCCGAACGGATCATCGAAGAGTCGGGGCTGCCGTGGACGATCCTGCGCACCACCCAGTTCCACGAACTCCTCGTCAAGATCTTCGCGATCCAGCGGTGGCTTCCGGTGACGCTTACCTTGAGCGGCACCGACTTCCAGCCGGTCGACGCCGGTGAGGTCGCCGACCGGCTGGCCGAACTCGCGGTCGCCGAACCCGCGGGGCGGGTGCCGGATATGGGCGGCCCCGAGATCCGCGGCGCCCGCGAACTCGCGCGAGCCCATTCGCGGGCCGCCGGACGGCGCCGCCCGGTGCTGCCGGTGCGAGTGCCGGGTGCGTTCTTCGCCGCGTACCGGGCGGGCCACCACACGACGCCGGAGCACGCGGACGGCAAGATCACTTTCGACGAGTTCCTCGCCACCCACGTCGCCGCGAAGGGTGTGTGAGGATGCGTACCTGGCTTCGCGCGGGGCTGGCCGCCCTGACCCTCATCCAACTCGGCCTCGGCGGGTGGATCCTGAGCGCACCGCGTTCGTTCTTCGCCCTGCCGTGGGTGAACATGCACATGGCGTACAACGAGCACCTGATGCTCGACTACGGCGCGATGAACCTGGCCCTGGCGGTGATCCTCGGCGCCGCGACGATCGTCACCGAACGCCGCCTGGTCGTCCCGGCCCTGCTGGCGTACCTGGTGTTCTCCGCCGCGCACGTGGTGATCCACACCCGGTACCTGGGGCACCTCCCGCCCGGTCAGTCGGCCGCCCTGCTGAGCCTGCTCAGCCTGGGCGCGGTGATCCCGCTGGTGCTGCTGTACGCCAGTCGCCGCCTGGCGGCTAACCGGCCAGCGCGGTGACCACCGAGGCGTACATGGTCGACTTGATGGCGCCCAGCGTGCCGGGGTCCTTCGCGGCCAGCGGGCGGACCAGGTCGAGGGCCGCCGAACGCACGGCGTCCTCGGCCGCGCTCGCGTCGACCAGGCCCGCCTCGGCCGCCTCGGCGCCGCCGTACCGCCGCCCGGTCAGCATCGCGGTCCGGGCCGTCGCCGGGGTGAGTTTGGCCTGGATCAGGGCGGCCATGCCCGGGGCGAACGGGATGCGGATGTCGACCTCGGGGAAGCAGAGGTAACCGCGGTCGGCCCGCATGACCCGGAAGTCGTGCGCCATCGCCAGCATCGCCCCGGCGCCGAACGCGTGCCCGGTGATCGCCGCGACCGTGGGCACCGGCAGCGTGAGCACCCGGGAGAACAGGCCGTGCACCCGGTGCACGTAGGACTGCGCCTCGTCGCCGTGGGCCGTCAGCCATTCCAGGTCGAGCCCGTTGGACCAGAACTTGCCCCGCGCGATCGTGACGAGCGCGCCCGGGCCCTGTTCGGTGACCTTGTCCAGCAGCGCGTCGACGGTGTCCAGCCACTCCGGGGAGAACCGGTTCTCGGTTTCGCCGAGGTCGAGCACGAACACGTCCCCGTCGCGGGTCAGGGCGGGCAGTTCGTTCGCGGTCATGTACGCCTCACTTCTATGTGGATCGGTATAACTCAGGGCTGGGTTTCCGAGGCGGTCAGCAGGGCGCCGACCTGTTCCGCGAGCGCTTCGGCGACCCGGTCCAGCGGGCGCGTGCTCCGCTGGGCCCGCGCCAGCACGAGGGCGCCTTCGATCGCCGAGATGGCCGTGGTGGCCATCCGGTCCGCGCGGCGGGCGGGGATGCCGTGCTGCCAGAGCGCCGCCGAGAGGGTGGCCTCCCACGAGCTGAACGCCTCCCCGGCCACCTCGCGCGCGGCCGGGGACTCACCGCCGTCCAGGGCACCGGCCAGGACCGGGCACACTGCGGTGAAATCGCTTTCCACCAGGTCTTTCCGGAAGTGTTCGACGACCAGGTTCAGCGCCTTGACCGGTCCCTCGGCGGCCACCAGGGCACTGATCGTGGCGCCCATCAGGCGACCGGCGTGCGCGGTGGCCTCCTCGGCGAGCTGGGCCTTGCCGCCGGGGAAGTAGTGGTAGATCGAACCGCGGGGCGCCTCGCTGTGCTCCACCACGTCGGCCAGTGACGTGCCCGCGACGCCGTACTCGCGGAAGAGCCGCATGGCGCCGGTGATCATGCGATCGCGGCCGGTCGTGCGTTGTCCCATGCTCCCACTCTAGGTTATGTTGGTCGACATAGGACGGTCCAGGGAGGCGACATGAGCCGGAAACGTCGGATGGAGATCCTGGTCGGCCGCTACTTCGCCAATCCGCTGGCGCGCGGCCTGGCCCGGCTGGGCCTCGCCCCGCGCATGCTGGTGGAGCTGGAGACCGTCGGCCGCGTGACCGGCAAGATCCGCCGCGTGCCGCTGACCGGCGCACCGGACCGCAAGGGGGTGTGGCTGATCGCCCAGCACGGCCGGGGTTCCGGATGGGTGCACAACATCGAGGCGTCCCCGGCGGTGCGGGTCCGCGTCGGGCGGGACTGGCACTCCGGGGTGGCCCGGCTGCTGCCCGAGGACGATGTGCGCGCCCGGGCGCGGGGCTTCGGCGCGGGCCGGTTCAGCCAGGCGCTGGCCGCCGCCGGGTTCCGCGCGCTGGAGACCAACCCGGTCACCGTGCGGGTGGACTACCGGCCGGGCGGCGGCCTGACCTGAGCTTCGAGCCATCTGGCAGGCTCGAGGCGTGACGGCCGGTTCGGTGGACGAGTTCGAGGCGCAGCGCCCGCGCCTGTTCGGCCTGGCCTACCGCCTGCTCGGTTCGGCGGAGGAGGCCGAGGACGCCGTGCAGGACGCGTTCCTGCGCTGGAACGGCGCCGACCGGGCCGCGATCGAGACGCCGTCGGCGTGGCTGGCCAAAGTGGTCACCAACCTCTGCCTGAACCGGCTCACCTCGGCCCGCGCGCGGCGCGAGCAGTACATCGGCCAGTGGCTGCCGGAACCGGTGGTGACCGAGGGCGGGGCCCTGGGGCCGCTGGAGACCACCGAGCAGCGCGAGTCGGTGTCGCTGGCCCTGCTGGTGCTCCTGGAACGGCTGACGCCGACCGAACGCGCGGTGTTCGTGCTGCGCGAGGCGTTCGGGTACAGCCATCGCGAGGTCGCCGAACTGGTCGAGCTGACCGAACCCCATTGCCGCCAGTTGCATCGCCGCGCCCGCGAACGGGTCACCGCGGACGCCGCGCGACCGGTCCGGACGCCGGACCGCGAGCAGTGGCGCCGGTTCGTCGAGCGTTTCCTCACCGCCGCGCGGGACGGTGACCTGCCGGGACTGGAGCGGCTGCTGGCCGCCGACGCGATCTCGTGGGCAGACGGCGGCGGCCGGGTCGGCGTCGCGCGCCGCCCGATCCTCGGCGCCACCAAGATCGCGCGCTACCTCGCCGGTGGCTGGGCGAAGTTCGCCCGGGACGTCGAATTCACGCTCGCCGAAGTCAACGGCGGGCCCGGGGTGCTCGCGTGGCTCGACGGCGCCCTCGGGGCCGTGCTGGCGTTCGACATCGCCGACGAGCGCGTCACCGGATTGCGGATCATCGCCAACCCGGACAAGCTCGCGATCGTCGAGCGGCAGACGCTCGATCAGGAAGTCGCCAGCCGGGAGCGGTAGGCGCGCATCTTGTGCCGCGCGCCGCAGATGTTCATGCTGCACCAGACGCTGTTCCCGGCGGGGGACCGGTCGTAGAACACCCAGCGGCATTCCGGGGCCTGGCACGGTTTGAGGCGCGCGGATTCACCGGTGATCCCGGCGGTGAACAGGATCGCGAGCAGCGGCCCGACCAGATCCACCCGCGGCCGCACGACCGGCTCGCCGGTGGCCGTCCATTCCGGACCGGACAGCGCGGGCCGGGCGAAGCGGTTGAGCGCGGCCGAGGTGCGCACCGGATCGGTTCCGCCGAGGTGGTCGCGGATCGTTTCCCGGACCTCGACGAGCCGATCGAGCTTGCGCCGGTCGAGTGCGATCGAACCGGCGACCAGCCGGTGCTCGCGCAACCACGCCGCGGCCCCGGCCGGATCGGCGAACGCGTCCTCCCCGTGCAGGAACCGCGCCGAATTGCAGAACTCCTGGATCCGCCCCAGATCACCGGGCGCATCGACCCGCGAAAACGTCACCTCTGGATGTTACCGTCTTCGGTGTTCAGTGGGTAACAGCCTGGGAGGGGACCATGAGCGACGACTGGCGGCTCACCGAGGAGTTCGCGACGCCGGACGGCGTGGTGCGGTGGGCCAAACTCGGCGCCGGGCCACCGGTGGTGCTCCTGCACGGCACGCCGTTCTCCTCGTTCGTCTGGCGCGATATCGCTCGCGCGCTCGCCGGGCGTTACGAGGTCCACGTCTGGGACATGCTCGGCTACGGGCAGTCGGAGATGGGCGACGGTCAGGACGTCTCCCTCGCCGCGCAGTCCCGGATCTTCGCCGACCTCGTGGCGCACTGGGGGCTCACCGCGCCGCGGGTGGTCGCCCACGACTTCGGCGGCGCGGTCGCCCTGCGCGCGCACCTCCTGCACGCCGTGGCCTACGACCGGCTCGCGCTCGTCGATCCGGTCGCCCTCGCACCCTGGGGTTCGGATTTCTTCCGGCTGGTCGGAGCGAACAGCGTGGTGTTCGAGCGACTCCCGCCCGCCCTGCACGCCGCCCTGGTGCGCGAGTACGTGGGCTCGGCGAGCGGGCCCGGGCTGCATCCGGCGGTGCTCGACCGGCTGGTGGCGCCCTGGCTCGGCGAACGCGGCCAGCCCGCGTTCTACCGCCAGATCGCGCAAGCCGACCAGCGCTATACCGACGAGATCCAGGTCCGCTACGGCGAACTCGACCTGCCGGCCCTGGTGTGCTGGGGCGAGGCGGATTCGTGGATCCCGGTGGCCAAGGCGCACGAACTCGCCGCCGCCATCCCGGGCGCCCGGCTCCGCCTCTTCCCCGGCGCGGGCCACCTGGTGCAGGAAGACACCCCGGCCCAGCTCACCGCTACCCTCGCCGACTTCCTCGCGTGAAATCCCCCAATGCGGTTTTCTCGGTGTGTGGTGTGGTGCCGTGTTCGTGGGGTGCCCGGATGCCGGGGCTCGCCTACCGAGATGGGGAACTCGGTGTGCCGAAACGGGGGACTCGCACGTCCGAAACGGGGGACTCGCGGCAGGTGGAGGGCCCGCTGCCGCGAGTTCCCCGTTCTGGTCGGGTGTGTTCCCCGTTCCGGGAGTAGGCGGGTGTCCGATGCGGCCTTCGGCGCGCGCGGGAAGGCAAGGTTCCCCACACCGCATCGAGCACCCCGCGCACCTCTCGACAAGCCCTACCGAGAAATCCCCCAATGCGGCTTTCGGAACCTTCAACGCCCCCAATGCCACATTGGGGGACGATCAGCGCCGGGAGTAGGTGAGGACGGCGACGCCGCTGTCGTAGACGTGGCTTGCGGTGACCCGGTAGTGCACGGGCTGGAAGTCGCCGGTGAACAACGGGATTCCCGATCCGATGGCCACCGGGTGGAACTTGATGATCAGCTCGTCGATCTCCGCTTGCAGGGTGCGCGCCAGGGAACCGCCGCCGCAGAGCCAGATGCCCAGCGCCGATTCCTCGGCCTTGAGTTCGCGGACCTTGGCGACGGGATCGCCGGAGACGATCTCGATCGCGGGATCGGCGGCTTCGGCGAGGGTGCGGGAGAAGACGTACTGGCGCAGATGCGCGTACGGGCTCGCGACGCCCATGCGCGGTCCGCCGATCTCGTAGGTTTCGCGTCCCATGAGGACGGTGTCGAACCGCTTGTTCTCGCCGGTGATCCCGGCGGCCGCGCGCCAGGCGGTCGGCACGGTTTCCGGGGCGTGGGCGGTGAGCGGCGCGGCGTGGTCGCCTTCGAGGAGGTAGAAGTCGGCGGACCCGTCCGGCCCCGCGATGAAACCGTCGATCGAACTGGCGACGTAGTAGGTGAGCTTGCGCACGGGCTCACCCCTGCCGTTTCGCGAGCTGTTCCCACAGGAACTCGAAGACCAGCGCCCATTTGAACGCGAGCTGCTCGTTGTCCGCCGCCGCGCCGTGGCCGCCTTCGATGTTCTCGTGGTAGCGCACGTCGTGCCCCTGCTCGCGCATCTTCGCCACCATCTTGCGGGCGTGCGCGGGGTGCACCCGGTCGTCCCGGGTCGAGGTGACGAACAGGGTCGGCGGATAGTCGCGTCCACTGTGGACGTTCTGGTACGGGGAGTACTCGCCGAGGTAGGCCCACTCGGCCGGTTCGTCCGGATCGCCGTACTCGGCCATCCAGGACGCGCCGGCCAGCAGCTTGTGGTACCGGCGCATGTCCAGCAGCGGAACCTGCACGACGATCGCGCCGAACAGTTCGGGGTAGCGGGTGAGCATCACGCCCATCAGCAGGCCGCCGTTGCTGCCGCCCTGGATGCCGAGCCGCTCCGGCGTGGTGATGCCGCGTTCGGTCAGGTCGGCGGCGACCGCGGCGAAGTCCTCGTACACCAGGTGCCGGTTGGCCTTGATCGCGCTCGTGTGCCATTCCGGACCGTATTCCCCGCCGCCGCGGATGTTGGCCACCACGTACGTCCCACCGCGGGCGAGCCAGCCGCGGCCGATCACGCCGCTGTAGGACGGCGTGAGCGAAACCTCGAAGCCGCCGTAGCCGGTGAGCAGGGCGGGGCCGCCTGCCGCGCCCGCCGGCCGCACCACGAAATACGGGATCCGGGTGCCGTCCTTCGAGGTCGCGAAGTACTGGCCGACCGAGATCCCCGTGCTGTCGAAGCGGGCGGGCGCCTGTTTGAGCGTTTCCACCTCGCCGCCGACGTGCCCGTAGCTCAGCGTCGACGGTTCGGTGTAGCCGCTGGTGTTGAGGAAGTACTCGTCGCCGGTGTCCGGATCGGTGTCCACGATCTCCGCGGTCCCCAGTTCGGGCGCGCCGGCCAGCGGCGCGTCCCGCCAGCCGTCCGCACCCGGGGTGAGCACCCGCAACTCGGTCTTCACGTCCGAGAGCGTGCTCAGCAGCAGGTGGTTGCGGGTCCAGACGTAGTACTCCAGCGAGGTGCTCGGCGTGGGCTCGAACAGCACGGTCAGCTCGCGCTTCCCGGCCAGGTAGTCGTCGAACTTCGCGGCGAGCAGCGCGCCCGCCGGGTACTCCGCGCCGCCGACCGCCCACGGCGAGCGAGTCCGGATGAGCAGCCATTCCCGGTACGCCGAGGGCTTCGCGTCCTCCGGCACGTCGATGCGGACGAGTTCCCCGTCCAGGGCGCGCAGGAACCGTTCGGAACGGTAGAAGTCGATGCTGCGGCTGACGAAGTCGCGTTCCCAGCCCTCGGTCGAGTCGTGGTAGGCGTGCACGGCGACGTCGTCCGCCTTGCCCTCGAAGACCACGGTCGCCTCGTCCAGCGGGGTACCGCGCCGCCATTCCTTGAAGATCCGCGGATAGCCGGACGTGGTCAGCGAGCCCTCGCCGAAATCGGTGCCGACGTAGATCCGGTCCGCATCGATCCAGTCGACGCCGCTCTTGGCCTCGGGGAGGAAGAACCCGTCCTCGACGAACGCGCGCCGGTCGAGGTCGAACTCGCGGATCACCGTGGCGTCCGCCCCGCCCCGGGACAGTTCGACCAGGGCCCGGCCGAAGCCGGGGTGCAGCACGTTCGCGCCCTGCCAGACCCAGTTCTCGCCCTCGGCCTCGGCGAGCGCGTCGACGTCGAGCAGCAGCTCCCAGTCCGGCTGCTCGCGGCGGTACTCCTCGAGTGTGGTGCGCCGCCACAGCCCGCGCGGATGACTGGCGTCCTGCCAGAAGTTGTAGAGGTACTCGCCGCGGCGGCGGACATACGGAACGCGGTCGTCGGCGTCGAGCACCTCGCGGATCCCGTCCCGCAGATCGGCGAACCGCTCGCCGCCGGTCAGCTCGCCGACCGTTTCCGCGTTGCGCGCGCGAACCCAGTCGAGGGCCTCCTCGCCGGTCACGTCTTCCAGCCACAGGTAGGGGTCCACATCAGCCATGAGACCAGTTTGTACTTCCGGTCCGCGCCGGGTGCGGGCGGCCGCCGTTCCCGAACTGTGATCCCAGCCATGTCCGGTCTTTGTATGATTGGCCAAGCGCCGGTTGGGGGACCGCTTTTCTGTTCTGCGCGGGGGATGCACGTCCGGGCGCGCACCAGCATGCCCAGACGATCCCGAGGTGCCCATGGATCCGGCTCAGGACGACGCGCGGCCCGCGGTCGCCGAGCTGCCCGAGACGTACTGGCAGCCACCACCGCCCGAGCAACCGCGCAACTCGCCGTTCGCGGTGTTCGGGATCCTGGTCGTCGTCCTGGCCATCGTCGGCGGGGTGGCGCTGCTGGGCAGCGGTTCCCGCACGATCGAGGGGCACGCGCTGCCCGCCCCGGCGGGCGGTTCGAACCGCGAGCAGGCACCCGCGGACGGCACGCCGGGCAAGAAGGCGGCAGCGGTCTACGAACTCGGCACCAACCCGTTGCTGAACCCCGGGGTCGGCCTGCCGCAGATCACCTGCCGGTTGCCCGCGATCAAGCGGACCCCGGAGGCGCTGCGCGAGTACTACCAGGCCGAGGTCGGCTGCCTGGACACCGCGTGGAAGGCGGCGCTGGAACAGGTGAACGAACCGTTCGAGCCCACCGAACTGGAGATCGAGGTGCCCAGTTCGAGCGCGTGCGGCGCGGCGCCCAGCAAGGAGGAGGCGACCGCGTACTACTGCGGCGGCGACCGCACGATCTACATGCCGCGCGACCGGCTGCTTGAGGACGCGGGGGTCATCCAGTCCGCGCACCTGGCGCTGCTGGCCCACGAGTACGCCCACCACGTGCAGGAGCTGAGCGGGATCATGGGCGCGCTGGAGGACAAGGAGCGCGAGATCACCAAGGGCACCCCGGAGGACCTCGAGCTGGGCCGCCGGCTGGAGCTGCAGGCGAACTGCTTCGCCGGGATGTTCATCGCGGCCGCGGCCGGCCGGGGCTCGGTGAGCAAGTCGCTCGCCGACAAGGCGATGATCGAGTTCGGGTACGTCGAGGACAGCGACTCCCACGGCACCCGGCAGCACCAGGTGAAGTGGGCGCGCGCCGGGTTCGACGGGAAGCACACCTCCGCCTGCAACACCTGGACGGCCCCGGCCGGGGACGTGCGTTAGCGCGGCGGCGCCCAGCCCGGCGAGCGGCCGACCAGCCCGAGCAGGCGCTCCAGTTCGGACGCGTCCGCGCCGACCGGGACGACCAGGTCGAAGCTGGCGTCCGGCCCCCGGGTTTCCGGGTCCGCCGGGATCTTCTCCGCGAAGAGCAGGGCCTCGTGCACGGCGTCCGGGTCCGGCTGGTAGGGCACGCCGAGCGTTTTCGCGATGTCCCAGCCGTGCACCACCGAGTCGACGAGGTGCATGCTCACCGCGATCCGTCCGGGGAAGGGCCCGAACTCGTGGATGGAGACCGGTCGTTCCAGGGTGCCTTCCGCGTCGATCGCGCCGAGGACGGCGGTGACGGATTCGGCGTAGTCGCGGAACACGTCCGTGCTGCGGGCGCCGGATTCCCAGTCGGCAGCCGCGCCTTCGCGCAGGGCGATCGAGAACGCGGTGTTCTCGCTGATCTGGTGGCGCAGCAGGTCGCGGAGGTTCCACGCGGCGCAGGGGGTCGGGCGGTCCAGGTCGTTCGGGTGCGCGTCGGCGATGATCTTGTCGATGGTTTCGAGCGCGCGCCGGTCCAGGTGGCGAATGTCCATGTCGTGGACACTAGGTGCGCGATCGGCTCCCCTGAAGGGCCAAAATCGGGTCAGTCTGACTGGGCCAATCGCGGCCTGCGATCTAGGGTGGTGCCGTGGATCTCCACATCGACTTCGCGGCCGGTGAGCCGCGCCGCGACGCGATCTACCGGCAGATCCGGTCCGCCGTGCTGGACGGTCGCCTGCGCGCGGGCGCCGCGCTCCCGCCGACCCGGGAACTCGCCGCGCGGCTCGCGGTCTCGCGGAACACGGTCAGCGCCGCGTACGACCGGCTGACCGCGGAGGGCTTCCTGGCCGGCCGGGTCGGTTCCGGCACGTTCGTGCGGGACGGGCTCAGCGGAAGCGATTTCGATCGGCCACCCGCCGGATCGGCGGTGGAGCCGGTCGAGGTGTGGGACCGGCTGCCGGAGCAGCCGCGCGGCTTCGCGCCGCCGCCGGAATTCGACTTCCGCACCGGGGTGCCGGATCTTGGCATGTTCCCGTTCGACACCTGGCGGCGCCTGGTCGCGCAGCAGCTGCGAGTGTCCAATGCGGACATACTCACCTACGTCGAACCGGGCGGGCATCCGCCGCTGCGCGAGGCGATCGCGCGGCAGGCGGGGGTGTCGCGGAACGTGCGGACCGATCCGGCGGACGTGCTCGTCACCAGCGGGACCCAGCAGGCGCTGGACCTGATCGCGCGGGTGCTGCTGCGGCCGGGGGAGACCGCCGCGGTCGAGGATCCCGGGTATCCGCCGCCGCGGCTGGTGTTCACCGGGTTCGGCGCGCGGGTCGCCGGGGTTCCGGTGGACGCCGAAGGGATCGTGGTGGACGCGATCCCGCCCGGCACCCGGTTGGTGTATGTGACGCCGTCGCACCAGTTCCCGCTCGGCATCGCGATGTCGATGCGGCGGCGGATGGAGCTGATCGCGTGGGCGGAACGGCAGGACGCGGTGATCGTCGAGGACGACTACGACACCGAGTTCCGGTTCACCGGCCGCCCCATGGAACCGTTGCACAGCCTGGACGGCGCCGGGCGGGTGATCTACGTGGGCTCGTTCTCCAAGGTGCTGTATCCCGCGCTGCGACTGGGCTACCTGATCGCGCCGCCGTCGTTGCGTTCCGCGCTGCGCAAGGCGAAGTACCTGACCGACTGGCATTCCCCGGGCCCCGCGCAGGCCGCGCTCGCGCGTTTCCTGGACGAGGGCGCGTTCGCGCGGCACGTGCGCAAGATGCGGCGGGAGTACCGGGCGCGGCACGAACTGGTGACCGAGTCGCTGAAACTCGATTTCGCCGACGTGCTCACACCGGTACCGTGCTCGGCGGGCCTGCACCTGAGCGCGATCGGGGAATGCGGGACGCCGGGGCTGGTTCGTGCGGCGCGTGCGTCCGGGGTTTTCCTTTACCGGCTGGGAGGATTCAGCGAGCGGGAGGACGTCCGGCCGGGTTTGGTGTTCGGCTACGGCGCCATTCGCCCGGAGCGGATCCGGCTCGGGCTGCGGCGGTTGCGGGTGGTTCTGGACGAAGGGACGTGGCGGTGAGCGAGGGCGACGCGGTGATGGCGCGGATCCACGAGGGCCTGCGGTTGCACGTCGGCGGCGACCGGGCGGGCGCGCGGGAGCTGTTCGCCCGGCTGTGGGCGGAGGTCGGGCCGGACGGGGATCCGTTGCACCGCTGCGCTTTGGCGCACCACATGGCGGATGTGCGCGATGATCCGGCCGAGGAACTGGACTGGGATCTCCGTGCGCTGGCGGCCGCGGATTCGCTGACCGACGAGCGGGCGAAGGAGTATCACGATTCGCTGGCGGTCCGCGGGTTCTACCCGTCGCTGCATCTGAATCTGGGAGAGGATTACCGGAAACTGGGGGATTTCGACCGGGCGCGGGAGCAGGTGGCGCTGGCGCGGGAGAAGCTTTCCGCGTTGGGCGACGACGAGTACGCGCGAGGAATCCGGGCGGCCCTGGACGGTTTGGCGGAGCGGCTGGGCGGATGACCGACTTCGAGGTGCGGATCCCGCGCGTCGCCGAACTCGATGCGCTGCCGGGTGTGGAGCGGGCGTCGGACGCGATGTTCGAGGGAGTCCGGTTCCCGCCGGGCAGCATCCTGGATGAACTGGACGCGTCGCATTCGGTGTTCGTGGTGGGTTCGCCGCCGGTCGGGTTCCTGGTGAGCGGGCCGCTGGACGACGGGATGCATGTGCACCAGGTGTCGGTGGATCCGGAATACGGGCGGCGGGGGCTGGGGACGGCATTGCTTTCGGCGGCCGTGCGGGCGGCCGGTCCGCGGCCGGTGACGCTGACGACCTTCGCGGACGTGCCGTGGAACGCGCCCTGGTATGCGCGGCAAGGGTTTTCCGTGCTGCCGGAGGAGGAATGGGGTGCCGGGCTGCGCGCGGTGATCGAGGCGGAACGCGCGGCGGGGCTGGAGAAGATCGGGCCGCGCGTGGTGATGCGGCGGGTCGCCGGGTAGCACTCGCCGAAATTGTCGGTGCCGGGTGCGACCGTGGGTCCGTGACCCCACGAATCCCAGATTTCGACTACCAGCGGCGCACCGCTGGTGGCCTCGCGCTCAACGTCGCCTACGGGGGCGCCGGGCCGCCCGTGGTGCTGCTGCACGGGTTTCCCGAGACGCACCTCGCGTGGCGGTCGGTGGCCGCCGACCTCGCCGCGGACCACTTCGTCGTCTGCCCGGACCTGCCGGGGTACGGCGCGAGCGACAAACCGCCCGACGCGGGACGGTACGCGAAACGGGCGCTGGCCGCGGACGTGTTCGCGTTGCTCGACGGGTTCTCCTGCGAACGGTTCGCGCTCGTGGGACACGATCGGGGCGCGCTGGTCGCCTTCCGGGCGGCGCTCGACCGGCCGGAGCGGATCAGCCACCTCGGCGTGCTCGACGTGATTCCCGCACTGGACATGTGGGCGTCGCTCGCCGGGATCGGCGGCGTGTTCGCGTTCCACCTCTACCTGCTCGCCCAAGCGGAACCGTTGCCGGAAGCCCTCGTCGGCGCGGCGCCGGACCGGTTCTTCGGGCATTTCCTGGACACGTGGACGAAGGCGCCCGGCGCGATCCCGGCGGCGGTGCGGTCGGCTTATCTCGAGGCGGCGCGGGACCCGGCGAGCATCCACGCGATCTGCCAGGACTACCGCGCGAGCGCGTTCGCCGATCCGGAGCACGACGCCGCGGACCGGGCGAGCGGGCGGCGGCTCGGCATGCCGGCGCTGGCGCTGTGGCAGGACCCGGGCGACCTGCCGTTGCCGTTCGACCCGGCCGAGGTGTGGGGCGCCTGGGCGAGCGATCTGCGCACCGGAACGCTGCCGTGCGGGCATTTCCTGCCCGAGGAATGTCCCACCGAGGTCGCCGCCGCGATCCGCGAGTTGGTGCGCCGATGACCGCGTTCACCCGCGCACAACGGTGTCCCGCACATGGGCGGCGAACTCTGCCGAACGGATCTCCGCGGCCCGCTCGTACCGCGCCGCGCGGTCCTCCCACCGGCCCGTGACGCCGAACGCGGCCGCGGCGAACCCCGCCGAGGCGATCGCGTCGACGAGTTCTCCGGGCCGGTCCGGGCCGAGCACCCGCACCGGCGAACCGACGGCCGTGGTGTGCGGAGGCACGAAGAACTCCTGGGGCAGCACGGTGTTCGCGTGCACCAGCGCGCCGACCGCGACGCACGAACCCGTCGCGACCTCGGCGCCGTGCAGGACCGTGGCGTGCGCGGCGAGGTAGACGCTGCGCGCGATCTCCGCGCCCAGCACGCACGCGTGCGGGCCGACGAACACGTGATCCGCGATCAGCACCGGGCGCTCGGGCTCGGCGACCGCGCTCGCCCGGAGCACCGCGTGCTCGGCGACGATCGAGGACGCGCCCACCTCGACCCGGGAGCCCTCGGCGTCGAGCACGGCCCCGTACAGCACCCGGGCGTGCGGGCCGACGGACACGTTGCCGACCAGCGTCGCCGTCGGAGCGATCCACGCGGTGGGGTGCACCTCGGGTGTGCGGTCGCGGTGGCGAATGAGCATGCCTCGAGGATGCGTGGCGCGCGAGTGCGAAGCTGGCGGATTTCGGACTGCTGGATTTGCCGGGTTCGCGACTTTCGCTGTAGCCCGGTAGACCCTAACCTGGTGTGAGCCAGCTCACCGGACCCGGGAGGGTGCAGATGCGGATTGCCGATGTACTGCGGAGCAAGGGCTCCCAGGTGGCGACGGTCGAACCGAGGACCACGGTGACCGAACTGCTAGCCGGCCTTGCCGAGCACAACGTTGGCGCGATGGTCGTCCTCGCCCCGGACGGGATCGCGGGCATCGTCTCCGAACGCGACGTGGTGCGCAAGTTGCACGAACGCGGTCCCGGACTGCTCGGGCAGCCGGTCTCCGAGATCATGACCAGGATGGTGGCGAGCTGCGCCCCGGAGGACTCCGTCGACCAGCTCAGCGTGGTCATGACCGAACGCCGGATCCGGCACGTTCCGGTGCTCGCCGATGGCAAACTGGTCGGCATCGTCAGCATCGGTGACGTGGTGAAGGTCCGCATGCAGGAACTCGAACGCAGCCAGGAGCAGTTGGAGGCCTACATCGCCCAGGGCTGATCGCGGAGCGAGTCCTCGGACATACGCAAGGTGAGCCGGTTCGCCAGCGACGGGCGGCACACCAGCGCCAGCAGGAGCGCGGCGGTGCTCACCGTCGCGCGCGGATCCCGGTAGCCCGGGGTGAGTTCCTCCCGGCTGCCCGCGTAGTCGCCGCGTCCGAACCGGCACGCGAGCCACTCGGCGGCGACCGCGCGGCGGCCCCTCGGCGCCGCGTCCAGCGCCGCCACGAGGAGCTGATGGGTCCGCACCCCCGGCCGGCCCGACGGCATCGGGGTGACCACCGCGCCGGTGGCCACCCGCACCAGCGCGTCCACCAGGTCGACGCCCGACCGCCACGCGTCGCCCGGTTCCGCCAGCCACGGATCGGCGCGCAGGAAACACGGACGGCGATCATGCACGACGACGTCGAAGGAGGCCCCGCCCGTCCAGTCCAGGCCCCGCCCGAACGCCTCCAGATGCTCCCGGACCAGACCGGTCGCCACCCCGCGCCGATGGCCCGGCCGGACGCGCAGGCTCGCGTGCGCGGCGATCAGCGCGCCCTTGTCGTAGACCGCCCGCACCGTCTGAAGTGGACCGTCCACAGCGGAGCCCGCGGGGATGCCGAGTCCGGTCAGCGTCGCGGCGGCCCGCCCGGCCGCCAGCCGCCGCACCGCTTCGGCCGCGGGCACCGGGAGCGTCGGTCCGAGCCCGCGCACCCGCCCGGCTTCGCGGGCCAGCAGGAAGGCCTGTTCGCCGGTGGGCAGCAGCACGTCGAAGGTGCCCGCCTCCAGAACCCGCAGGGTCGCGGCGAACCACGCGCGTGGATCGGCGCGGTAAGCGGGCACTCGGTGGACCTCCCGCACGTGGCCGGTCAGCCGGGCCAGACAGGGCCCGGGCGGCGCGACGGCATGGACCTCATGTCCGTGCGCCGCGAGCTGGGTGGCCACCTGACGGGAGGTCAGCCCCGATCCGCCGGAGAGCAGCACCCGCATGTCGCGAGGCTACTTGACCTTGGCGCCGGGGCCGGGAAATTGGACCGGTAGGCGGTCACCCGCCACTGCCGTACGGACGAGTGATGATCTCCAGGTTGTGGCCGTCCGGATCCTCGAAGTAGACCCCGCGCCCGCCGTCGTTGGTGTTGATCTCGCCGGGCTTGTCGTGGAAGGGGTCCGCCCAGTACGGCACCCCGCGCTGCCGGATCCGGTCGAAGATCTGGTCGAACTCCTCCTCGCTGATGAGGAACGCGTAGTGCTGCGAGACGACGTCGCCCGCCACCTCGTAGAAGTCGAGGGAGACGTCGTTGTCCGTCTGGACGACCTGGAACGGCCCGAACGTGGTCGGCTCCGGGAGGCCGAGGATCTCGGTCAGGAAGTTCGCCGACTTCGCCTTGTCCCGCGCCGCGACGATGGTGTGGTTGAGCTGAATCGCCATGGTGGATTTCCTTTCGCCAGAACGGGATCGGACACCACCGACGGTAGAACCTCGAGTTCGCTGGAGGTCAACCTCGCCAGGATTCGAGCACCCGGTCGATATCGTCGCGGATCCGGTCCCGGGCGTCCTCCCGGGCGACCCCGGACATCAGGAGTTCGTCGTAGTTCGTGTCCAGGTGCCGGACCGAGGCGATCACGGCGAGCCGGATCGCGTTCTCGTCCAGCGCCCGTCCCGCCGCGGACCGGCCGACCCGTCCGCTGCCGCGCGTGGCGGCGTGTTCGGCGATCGCCCGCGCGCGGTCGGCCGGGCATCCGGGGAACTGCCGCACGATGGCGGCGGCCAGGTCCGCCGCGAACTCCACGTCCTGGGCGGCCCGCCGCACCGCGTCCCGTTCCCGGCGGCGCTCGCGGACGTCCGCGTCCGCGAGGCACTGGCCCTCGGCGCGCTCCAGCGCGGCCTCCTCGACCAGGATTCCCTGGCGCTCGTACCTCTTGCGCCTGCGGTTGAACCGCACGACCACCGCGGACAGCGTGCTCTCCTTCTTGGCCCGGCGGGAGAGCGCGGCGTTGCCCGACGGCAGGAAGATCAGGTGATCGAAGTCCGCACAGGACAGGCACAGCGGTTCGCCGTCCTCCTGGAACAGGAACTCCCCGGCCTCGGCGGCGCTGCGGCAGCCCGTGCAGGTCCACTCGTTGAGCGGGGAGACCACGACCAGATCGGGCGCCTTGCTCTGCCGGGCCGCCAGCTGGGCGCGCCGCTTGTCGGACAGTTCCGGCGAGACCCAGTGCGTGCGGAAGGCCAGTTCCACGCGCTCGTCCGCGGCCGCGGTGAAGCGCAGGTTCCGGCGATCGCGGGTGCTCGCCAGGTACGCGGTCTCGCTCGGCCGCAAGGACCGTTCGCGGGCCCAGCCGCTGAGGTACTCCAGCGCCTCCACGATCTTCCCGGCATCCACGGCGGTGGCCTGCTCGAGATGCGGGAGCTGCCCGCGGCGCCATTCGTCCACCCGCGGCGCGGGCAACCAGCCGAGCGCGTTCAGCACTTCGACGGGGGCGACGTACTTCGACCGGGTCAGCGCGGTCTCGGCGGCCGTGACGACCCGGCGGCGCAGCTTCTCCGAGCTCATTCCCGCCACCCGCTCACCTCGACACCCCGATCGACGTCCACCCGGAACGCGAGGGTGACCTCGCCGGTCGCGCCCGCGGCCAGGTCCAGTCGCCAGGTCAGCTCGCCCATCTCGGTGCGTTGCACCGGCTCCGGCGTGGCGTGCACCTCGCGCACCTTGATCGCGTCGTCGCGGGACACCGGCACCTGGTCCAGGACGGTGACCGTGGCTTGCCGGGCCGTGTGGTTCTCCACGGTGATCCGGTACTCCGCCTCCCGCTTCCGCGTCCCGGACAGCGTGCCCTTGCTCGCGCCGCGCCGCACGAGCTTCCGTTCGACGCGGACGCGGTCGTCCACGCCCAGCGCGAGTTCGGTCTCCTCGCCGGGCGCCCAGCCCTTCAACCAGATCGCGCCGGTGAAGTCGTTGCCGTGGAACACCGACGCCCTGCCTTGGCGCAGCGTGTGCTCGCTGGTGTTGGTCACCACGGCCCGCAGGTACGCCTCCTCGCCGAGCAGGGGCGCGGTGAGGTAGTCCAGCTCCGCCTCGAACTCCAGTTCGGCGAGCGTCGTGCGGTGCGCCACCGCGTCGGCGGGGACCGCGATCGGCCGCGCGGGCCGGTAGGTCGCGGCGGTGGCGCCCTGCTCGAGCGCGGCGGCCTGCTGGGGCATCGGGGCCGCGGCCAGCAGCTCGCGGGGCGCGCCGCCGTAGCCGACCGACCCCGGCTCCGCGGGCGCGCTCTGGGCGAAGTGCCGCACCGGTTTGACGCGGTCGAGGAACCACGGTTCGAGCTCCGGCACGCCGACCGTCGACGCGGGCCGGGCGGTGGACAGCGCCAGCTCGCATTCCGGCCAGTCCTCGCCGGTGCTCTGGGTGACCATGCCGTGCCAGGTGACCGCGACCGCGTTTTCGCGCAGCCGGACGTCGTAGTTCGCCTCCCACCAGGCATCGCTGACCACATAGGACAGTTCGAGCTCGACCTCGGCGTCTTCCGGGGCGTCCGCGGCGGGATCCAGGTCGACGGTGACCGTCACGCGATCCGGGGCGGCCGCCGCCTGGCGGGCTTGCAGGGCGCGGTCGATCGCGGCGAGCTCCTCGGCCAGCTCCGCGTGCCGTTCGGTGAGTTCGCGGCGCCGGGCGAGCACGCCCGCGTACTGCTCGGCCAGCGCCCCGGACACCTGGGCGACCCGGTCCGGTTCGGCCGTACCGGACGAGAGCGCCTTGGCGAACGCGCCGCCGCTGCGCCGGGACAGTGAGCCGAGCAACTCCGCGCGCGACTCCTCGACCGCCTGGGCGTCGGCCACCTCGTCCCGGCGGGCCCGCGTTTCGCGCTGCCGGTCGAGCAGGGTGCGCACCTCGGGATCGTCGGTGCGGGGCAGGTGCTCGGTGGCGATTTCCACCCCCGCGATCGAGGCCGGGCCGGAACCGCTGACCCGGACCGAGTCCTGCTGCAGCGTGAGCGGCAGCCCGGACACGGCGAACCGGTTGCCGTCGCCGAGTTTTGCCCGGCCCCGGCGGGTGATCCGGGCGTTGTGCGGATAGACGGTCACGGCGACGATCGGGGCGTCCATGTCCGCACGGTACCGCCGACGCCGCAACGGGCTCAGCCAAGTGTCGGCATGGCTCCCGCCTTTCGTCGGGGAGCGCCGCGATTTTCTTGACACCGTCTGACCCGCGGGGAAGGTTTAGGCCGTTGGAGAGTCCCGGCCCGACTGGGGGTTTTGAGTGAGAACCGCACGCCTAGCCGCACTGCTCGCCGCGGTCGTCGCGGCGCCGTTGTTCCCCCTGGGCGCGCAGGCGGAAACGCCTCCGGCGCCGGTGTTCTCCGGCGGCCAGGCACAGCCGGTGTTCGACCCGGCGGACGTGGTGCGGGAGAGCCTCTGGGTGACCGCGCCGGTGGACAGCGACCACGACGGCAAGGACGACCAGGTGCACGTCGAGGTGGTCCGGCCGCGCGCGACCCAGCAGGGCATGAAGGCGCCCGTGGTGTACCAGGCGAGCCCGTACTACGCGGGCGGGAACGACGTGGCCAACCACAACGTCGACGTCGAGCTGTACGTCCCGGGCGGCAAGCGCGGTGCCGAGGGACCCCGGATCCCGACCTCGGTGGTGGGCCCGGCCGCCGCGCCGATCACCTGGCGTTACGAGCAGTACTTCACCGCCCGCGGGTTCGCCGTGGTGTACGGCGAGTCCCTGGGCAGCGGGCAGTCGACCGGCTGCCCGACCACCGGCGACAAGAACGAGACCATCGGCGCGAAGTCGGTAGTGGACTGGCTGAACGGCCGGGCCCCCGCACGCGACGCGGCCGGGAAAGCGGTCAAGGCCGACTGGAGCACCGGCAAGACCGGCATGATGGGCGTCTCGTACAACGGCACGCTGCCCAACGCCGTGGCGAGCACGGGCGTGGCGGGGCTGGAGACGATCGTGCCGATCGCGGCGATCTCCAGCTGGTACGACTACTACCGCGAGGACGGCGCCGTCGTGGCCCCGGGCGGCTACCAGGGCGAGGACGCGGACGTGCTGGCCGACTACGTCTACACGCGTGCCGACCGGGCGATCTGCCGCCCGGTGATCGACAAGCTCGACACCGACCAGGACCGGGTCACCGGTGACTACAGCGAGTTCTGGGACGACCGGAACTACCGCAACGACGTGGGCAAGGTGCGCGCTTCGGTCCTCGCCGTGCACGGCATGAACGACTGGAACGTCAAGATGAGCCAGGTCGCTAAATGGTACGCGGCGCTGCGAGAGCGGGGGATCGAGCACAAGATCTGGCTGCACCAGGCCGGGCACGCCGATCCGTACAGCCTGCGCCGGGACGAGTGGCTGGTCACGCTGAACAAGTGGATGTCGCACTACCTCTTCGGGGTGGACAACGGCATCCAGCTCGCGCCGAAGGCGACCATCCAGCGCGAGGACAAGTCCTGGATCGACGAGGCCGACTGGCCCGCGGCCGGCACCGAGGACGCCAAGGTCTACCCGTGGCCGGGCGGGTCGAAGCGCGGCACGATCGACGTGCGGAACCCGGTGCCCGGCACCGCGAACGTGGAACGGCTCGCCGATGACGCGACCAAGACGATCGAGCAACTGGCCGACCTGCCCAGTTCCGGCAACCGGCTCGCCTACGCCACCTCGGCGGCGAAGAAGGCGGTCCGGCTGTCCGGTACCGCCAAGGTCGGCCTGGCGATCTCGTTCGACCGGCCCGCCGCGAACATCACCGGGGTGCTCGTCGACCGCGCGCCGGACGGCACCTCCCGCGTGATCACGCGGGGCTGGACCGACCCCCAGAACCGCCACGACCCGGCGCGTACCGAGCCGATCCAGCCCGGCGCCACCTACCGGGTCGAGGTCGAGCTGATGCCGAAGGACTACCTGCTGGCGGCCGGTCACAAGCTGGAGTTCGTGCTCGCGTCGAGCGATCACGACTTCACGTTGCGGCCCAAACCGGGTGCGGGCCTGGCCATCGACCTGACCCGCACCGCGGTGACCCTGCCGGTCGTCGGCGGGAAGGCGGCCCTGCGGGCGGCCTTCTAGCTTCCGGTCAGAGACCGGCGGAGAACAACAGGTAGTTGGGCGTGTTCGCGGGCACCGAGCCGATCTTGCCGGTGCTCGCGTTCTGCCACAGCCAGTTGTTGACCTCGGCCTGGGACCTGTCCCCGTAGGCCTGCTTGTACAGCGCGGCCACCCCGGCCACGTGCGGGCTCGCCATGGACGTCCCGCTGATCGTGTTCGTCCCGCCGCCGGGCCAGGCCGAGGTGATGTCGGTGCCGGGGGCGAGCAGCTGCACGCAGGTGCCCCGGTTGCTGTAGCCGGCGTAGCCGTCGGTCTTGGTGGTCGCGCCGATGGTGATCGGTTTGGACGCGCGGGCGGGCGAGTAGTCGCAGGCGTCGGCGGTGTCGTTGCCCGCGGCCACGGCGGTGAACACGCCGTTGTTCGATGCGCCGTCGGAGGCCGAGTCGACCGCGTTCACGCCGGGTGTGCCGCCGAGCGAGGCGTTGATCACCGCGGGTTTCACGGCGTTCCTGGCGACCCAGTCGAATCCGGCGACGATCCCGGACCAGGCGCCGCGGCCGTCGCAGCCGAGCACCCGGACGCTGACCAGCTTGACCTTCTTGGCCACGCCGTAGGTCGAGCCGCCGACCGTGCCCGCCACATGGGTGCCGTGGCCGTTGCAGTCGGCGCCGTTGCGGCCGTCGCCGATCGCGTCGTAGCCCGCGCGGGCGCGCCCGCCGAACTCGCCGTGCCCGAAGTCGATCCCGGTGTCGACGATGTAGGCGGTGACATTCGAGCCGTCGTGGCTGGCGGTGTAGGCGCCGTTCAGCGGCAAGTCGCGCTGGTCGATGCGGTCCAGACCCCAGGAACCCACGGCCCGCGCCCGTTGGGAGTCCGTTATGGACACCGCGTCGATCTCGGCGTCCTGCTCGATGCTTTCGAAACCGGGAGTTTTCCGCAGCAGGTTCACCTGCAACGCGGTGAGTTTCGCGGCGAATCCGATGACCGCGGTCGCGTAGACGAACAGCGGGGTGGCGCCGAGCCGGTTCAGCACCTCCTGCGGGTTGTACCCGGTCTTCAGGGTCACCAGGTACTGGCCGGGTATGGGATTCCCGGCCGCGGGCCGCGCGGGTTCGGCGGTGGCGGCGGGCACGGCCGCCTGCGCGGAGAAAATCAAGGCGGCGGCGAGCAACACTCGAACACGATGGCGCATTTCGTTCTCTCCCCTTGGTCGCTGCGATGCTTCCGGGAAAAACCGTATTCCGTTCATCGAGTGGAGTTCTGCTGCTGTTCGTGTGCGGATCCCCGCCCGATGGTGGTGGTTCTCCCGGCAGCCCGTAACGAGTGAAACTACCGGGGGCGGGCCGGTCCGGCGCGCACGGAGTTTCCGCCACCGTGTTTCGAAAATCACCCGGATCGGTGTTTTTGGTGGCCTACTCGAGGAGGATTTCCCCGAAAACCCACTCGGAATGATGAATGCCGAGCGGCCCGGTAACACGCGTATTCGAGTCACCGGGCCGCTCGGTCCTTCACCCCGGCCGGATGGTTCGCGTCCCGAACGGCTCAGCGCACAGGCGGCGCCCCGATCTCGTCGGCGACGCCCTGGGTGATCGCCCCGACCCTGGAGTTCCGCCAGTTGACCTCGCCCGCCGGTCTGGTGGCGGTCTGCTCTTCCTCGGTGCCGATGACGTCACCGCTGCCCGGGTCGACGCCCCGTCCCGTTCCTCAGGGCGCCGGGGCGGTCCCCGTCACCGTTGTGCACGGTGTTGTCCTCTCCGAAGTCGTCGTGCTTCCAGCTTCGGAGAAGCGCTGTTCGCCGGACCCGCGGGTCAACCCCAGGGCGGAGCATTTGTATGGAACGTGTACCGCCGCCCGCTTTCCTGGAGCCGGATTCCCTGCTCTCCGGAGGTTTCAATGCGATCGGTGTGGAGAAGACTCGGGCTCGCGGCGGCCACCGCGGTGCTCGCCGGGCTCGGCGTGGTGGCGGCCCAGGCCCCGGCGTCCGCGGCCCCCAACTTCCAGGTTCCGTTCAAATGCGGTGTCACGGTCACCGCCGCCACGTTCTCCGGCCACAACCCGCCCTATTCGGTCGACTTCCAGAAGTCCGGGATCACCGGGATGCCGGTGCTCGCCTCGGCCCCCGGCAAGGTCACCCGGGTCGCGAACGAGGGCAACGTGAGCTACGGGCGCTGGATCGAGATCGACCACGGCGGCGGCTGGACCACGCGGTACGCGCACCTTTCCGCGCAGGAGGTGTCGGTGGGGCAGCAGGTCGCGCTGGGCAAGGAAATCGGCAAGGCCGGGGCGACCGGCGGGGTCACCGGGCCGCATCTGCACTACGAACAGCGCTCGTCCGGAACGGTGGTCAAGGCCGTGCTGAACGGCGTCGCGGTGCCGTACTACGGCCACACGAACTTCACCAGCAAGAACGGCTGCGGCGGCAACCCGTACTCGCCGGAACAGGTGTGCGGCTCGGGATTCTCGGTGGTCGACTCGCAGGCGCTGGGCACCGCGGGGACGGCGTACCTGCTCTACAACGGCTCGACCAAGAGCAACTGCGTGACCACGCTGAAGGCGGTGTCCCTCGGCCAGGCTTCGGCGGTGTCGGCGTTCCTGGAGGTGCAGGGTTCCGCGCGGGTGACCGACTCGGGCAACTTCACCTACTACGCGGGCCCGGTCACCAAGGCGGCGGGTTCCACCTGCGTGAAATGGGGTGGCTCGGTGGGCTCCTCGAGCTACGAGAGCCCGTTCGAGCACTGCGACTAGGAAGCCGCGCACCTTAGCGCACACCCCCGACGAAAACCGCCGAACCAAGATCGACTACCCCGAACTGTCCACTTCGACCCCGGTTGTCCACAGATTTCCCTCGCCTCCACCCCGCGACCCTCCGGTGCCGCAGGGTGGAGGCATGACCACCTCATCAACGGCCGACCGGATCCAGGTCAACCTCTCCGAACCGGCCCAACTGATCTCCGCGATACCCCACCTGCTGGGCTTCCGCCCGGCCGAGTCCCTCGTGCTCATCGGGCACAGCCCGGGCGCCGGGCGGCGCGTGGGCCTGGTCCAGCGGCTCGACCTGCCCGCCCGCGAATACGAGCGGGCGGCCGCCGAGCATCTGGCCGCCAACCTCGGCCTGCGCTCCGAAGCCCCGGCCATCGGCGCCACCGTCATCGTGGTCGGGCGCCGCACGGACCGCTCCCCGCCCGATGAGCGGCCGCCGCACGGCCGGTTCGTCAAGCGCATGACCGAAGCGCTCCGCCGGGTGGGCGTTCCGGTGCTGCACGCCATGTGGACGCCCGAGATCCGGGCGGGCGTGCGCTGGCGGTGCTACGACGACCAGGATTGCGGCGGCCTGCTGCCCGATCCGGGGAGCACGGTGATGGCCGCGGCCGCCGCGAGCGTGGGCATGGTGACCTTCGGCAGCCGCGAGGCGATGGAACGGCAGCTGGCCCCGGATGATCCCGGCGCGCTGGCACGCCGGGCGGGCCTGCTGGAGGCGGCGCGGAACGAGTTGGACGACGATCCCGGTCGGCGGGCCGAGGCCGGGCGTGCCGAGGTCCGGGCCGCGTTGCGGCAGGCGGCGGACGGGGAACTCGCCCTCACCGACGAGCAGGTGGTGCGGCTGGTGCTCGCGCTGTCCGAGACCAAGGTGCGGGACGCCTGCCTGGCGACGGCCCTGCCCCCGGAAGGCAAGCGCAGCCAGGAGGCGGAACGCCTGTGGACCGCGCTCATCCGTGCCGCGCCCGCACCCGGGCGTGCCGAACCGGCGAGCCTGCTCGGTTTCTCCGCGTACATGCGCGGTGACGGCACGCTGGCGAACATGGCACTGGAGAACGCGTTGCGGGCCGATCCCCGGCACACGCTCGCCCAGCTGCTCAGCCAGTGCCTCTGGCACGGCACACCACCGCGGAAACTGCGGCGCCTCGCCAGCGTGGACACGGTCCCCGGTCTCTGGGAGCCGGACCGATGACGGCCGCCGGGTTCGGTGCCTTTCTGAGAACTCGCTCCGCGATCACGTCAACCGGGCGCACCTGGACGAGCCACGCTCAGCTTTCACCGTCAGGCGCACTGCCGCCGCGTTTTCCGCGGGTCGCTCCGGTTCTCAGCTGCGCTGTCCGGCCTGGGCCGCGCGCTCCTGGGCGAACCGCCAGGCGTCGGCCACGATCCCGCCCAGATCCGCCCGCTCGGGCTTCCAGCCGAGTTCTTCGCGGGCCCGGTCGCTCGCGGCCACGAGCACCGCCGGATCTCCGGAGCGCCGCGGAGCCACCACCGCCGGAATGGGGTGCCCGGTGACCTCGCGGCACGCCTCGATCACCTGGCGGACGGAGAAGCCGGTGCCGTTGCCGAGGTTGTAGATGCGGTGCTCGCCCGCGCGGGCGTGCTCCAGGGCGAGCAGGTGGGCGTCGGCGAGATCGGTGACGTGGATGTAGTCGCGGACCGCGGTGCCGTCGTCGGTGGGGTAGTCCTCGCCGTAGATCGAGATCTGTTCGCGGTCGCCGGTGGCGACCTGCAGGACGAGCGGGATGAGGTGCGTCTCGGTGAGGTGCCGCTCGCCGAACCGTCCGTAGGCCCCGGCGACGTTGAAGTAGCGCAGGCTCACCGCGGCGAGCCCGTGCGCCCGAGCGTAGGTGGTGATGGCGTGGTCGATGGCGACCTTGGTGGCGCCGTAGGTGTTGGTCGGCCGGGTCGGCGCGCTCTCCGGGATGGGGGACTGCTCCGGTTCGCCGTAGGTGGCCGCCGTGGACGAGAAAACCAGCCGCGGGGTGCCGTGGGCGCGCATGGCGTCGAGCAGGCGCAGGGAGGTCACCACGTTGCCGTGCCAGTACTTGGCCGGGTCCTGCATGGACTCGCCGACCAGTGATTTGGCGGCGAAGTGCAGGACACCGTCGAAGCCCTCGTGCAGCAGCGACTCGGTGGCGTCGGCGGCGTCGCCTTCGACGAACCGGGCGCCCTCGGGAACCGCGTCGGCGTGGCCCGTGGAGAGGTCGTCCACAACGACGATTTCGTGCCCGGCCTCGACGAGCCGTGCCGCGCACACACTGCCCACGTACCCGGCACCGCCCGTGACGATCAGTTTCAGGGTCTTGCTCTGCTTCTCCGTCACGATCGGAGCCTTTCTCATCCGGGAGGTACGCATGCCGAGTTAGCGCTTAGTGTCTCTGTAGGTCGACGCGCCACGTTCCCGGGGGTTGCCCCTAACTGTGAGTGATCGCTCCGAATGAGGCCGCTGCCGCGAGTTCCCCGTTCTGGTCGGGCGTGTTTCCCGTTTCGGGAGCCCGAGTTCCCCCGTTTCGGGAGTTGGCGGGTGTCAATGCGGCCTTCGGTGCACGCGGGAAGGCAAGGTTCCCCACACCGCATCGAGCACTCCGAGCACCTCTCGAGAAGCCCTACCGAGAAGACCTCAATGTGGCGTTGGGGACGTTGAAGGTAGCGAAGGCCGCATTGACGCTCGCTCTCCGGAACCCAGACCAGCGTGCCCAGCACCGACACCTGGCAACCAAGGTCCCGGCCTTACTGAGAAGCCCCCGCCGTGTCGGGCTCGCGGCCGGCGCCTGCCGAGGGCACCGCCACGAAGGTGCGGGGCGCGCGCCACCCGGCGTCCTCGTAGGCCTTGGTCACGGCCGCGTCGATGGTGTCCACATCGGACTCCCGTACCAGCGCGATGGCCGAGCCGCCGAAACCGCCCCCGGTCATGCGCGCGCCGAGGGCGCCGTTGTCCCGGGCGACCTCGACGGCGAGATCGAGTTCGGGGGTGGAGATCCGGTAGTCGTCACGCATGCTCGTGTGCGACGCGTCGAGCAGCGGGCCGATCTCGGCCAGCCGGTCGGCTCGCAGCAACTCGACGACGTCGAGCACGCGCTGGTTCTCGGTGACCACGTGCCGCACGAGCGGGCGGAGCTCGTCCGGCAGGGCGGCGAGGGAGGCGGCGAGGGCGTCGGAACCGATGTCCCGCAGGGCTTTCAGCCCGAGCAGGGCGGCGGCCCGCTCGGTGCCCTTGCGGCGCTCGCCGTAGCCGGATTCGCTGTGCGAGTGCTTGGTCCGGGTGTCGATCACCAGGATCTGGAGCCCGGCCGCGGCCGCGTCGAACGGCACTTGGTCGGCGTGGCCGGAGCGCACGTCGAGGAAGAGCACGTGCGACGCGGTGCAGCGCAGCGAGGCGGTCTGGTCGAGCAGCCCGGTCGGCGCGCCGACGAAATCGTTCTCGGCGTGCTGGACCCAGCGGGCGATCTCGTTCAGCTGGGCGACATCGGGCTCGGCCCGGCCGGCGAGCCCGAGCAGGGCGAGCGCGACAGCGCATTCGAGCGCATGAGAGGAGGAAAGCCCGGCGCCGGAGGGCACGTTACCGGCCAGCACGATGTCCGCGCCCCGGTCGATTCCCTGGCCGGCCAGCACCCAGGCGACCCCGGCGGGGTAGGCGGCCCATCCCTCGACCGCGTCGGGGCTGAGATCCGGGATCCGCATCGGGTCGGCGGCTTGCAGGCGGCCGTCGTCGCCGAGGGTGGAGACCGTGAGGATCTGGTCGTCGCGGGCGGCCGCGGCCGCGGCGATGCGGTGCGGCAACGCGAACGGCAGCACGAAACCGTCGTTGTAGTCGGTGTGCTCGCCGATCAGGTTGACGCGGCCCGGCGCGGACCACACGCCATCCGGCGCGCGGCCGTGCGTGGCGCGGAACGCGGCGACGGCTTCCGCGCTGATCCGGGAACGCGCGGCCGCGTTCGGGTCCCCAGGGCTTGACTCGGGCATGCTTGTTCCTGCTTCGCTGTCCTGGCGCCCGGCCACCCCGAAGGCCCCGAGAGCGGAGCCTTCGGCCGGGCGCGTTCCCTGGTGTCCTTACCCGCGGCCGGGCTCGGCGCGCTGATCCCCGCCGGTGCTGATCCGGGAGCGACCGTCCGCGGCCGGGCTCACCGCGCCTGCGCCAGGACGGCGTGCAGCGCCGAGCTGGCCACCTGGACGGTGCTGTTCGCGCCGGTGATCTCGACGGTCGAGCCGCCGCCGTTGGCCTTGCCGACGCTCACCGTGCCGCCGGGCACGATGCCCGCGGACTTGAGCTCGGTCATCAGGGCCTCGTTCTCCTGCACGTACTCGGCGATGCGGCGAATCTCGACCTTGCCGCCACCGGCGCGCGCGAACTCGTCCAGGCGAATGAGGTCGGACTCGGCCGGCGGAGCCGGGACACCGCCCTCGCCGAGCTTGTCCAGGCCCGGGATCGGGTTGCCGTACGGCGAGGTGGTCGGGTGGTCCAGCAGTTTGACGAGCTTGCGTTCCACGGCCTCGCTCATCACGTGCTCCCACCGGCACGCTTCCGGGTGGACGTGCTCCCACTCCAGGCCGATCACGTCGACGAGCAGGCGTTCGGCGAGGCGGTGCTTGCGCATGACCGCGATCGCGAGCTCCCGGCCGTGGTCGGTCAGCTGCAGGTGCCGATCGTCGGCGACCACCACCAGGCCGTCCCGCTCCATCCGGGCGACCGTCTGGCTCACGGTCGGCCCGCTCTGGCCCAAACGCTCGGCGATCCGTGCGCGCAGTGGTACGACACCCTCTTCTTCAAGCTCGTAGATGGTGCGCAGATACATCTCTGTGGTGTCGATGAGCTCGTTCACGCCTGTCCCCTTCGTCCGCGCTGCTCATGGTAGTCGTATGCCCCGACAGTCATGGGCACCAGTTATGGCATCCGAATCGATAACGCTGCCCGAAGCCGAAAAAGTCCGGCCTACCTGGGCGAACGATCAACGGAAGCGGCAGGATGGCGGCATGCGCCCCCTGATCACCACCGCCGAGCTGGCCGCCTTGCTGGACCGTCCCGCCGCCGAACGCCCGACCCTGCTGGACGTGCGTTTCCGGCTCGGTGGCCCGCCCGGTATCGATTCCTACCGCGAAGGGCACCTGCCTGGCGCGGTTTTCACCGATATCGACACCGAACTGGCCGGGGAGCCGGGCGAGCGGGGACGGCACCCGTTGCCCGAGCCCGGCGATCTGCAACGCGTGCTGCGGGCCGCCGGGGTGCGCGCCGGTCACCCGGTCGTGGTCTACGACGACGCGAACGGTTCGGTCGCCGCGCGTGCCTGGTGGCTGCTGCGCTGGGCCGGGCATACCGAGGTCGCCGTGCTGGACGGCGGGTTCGCCGCCTGGGCCGCCGAAGGCCGTCCGGTCACCGCCGAGGCCCCCGAACCGGCGCCGGGTGACTTCGAGGTCCGGCCGGGCGGGATGCCCGTGCTCGACGCCGACCAGGCCGCCGAACTCGCGCGTACCGGGGTCCTGTTCGACGCCCGCGCGCCCGAGCGGTACCGCGGCGACACCGAGCCGATCGATCCGCGTGCCGGGCACATCCCGGGCGCGGTGAACGCGCCGTTCGCCGGGCACACCGGGGAGGACGGCCGCTGGCGGAACCCGGACGAGCTCGCCGAACGGTTCGCCGGGCTCGGTGCGGGCGGGGACACGCCGGTGGGCGCCTACTGCGGGTCCGGGGTCACCGCCAGTTCGGTGGTGCTGGCGCTGGAGGTCGCCGGGCGGGCACGGCCCGCGGCGTTGTACGTGGGGTCGTGGTCGGAGTGGTCCGGCGACCCCGCGCGGCCCGCGGCCACCGGCGAAGAACCGGGCTGAGCGCGGGCGGGTTCGTTACCCTCCAGTCATGCACCCGCCCGCCGTCGTCTGGGATTCCGCGCTGCTGGGTTACGACCTGGGCGGGGACCATCCGTTCAACCCCGTCCGGCTCGAACTGACCATCCGGCTGGCGACCGAACTGGGTGTGCTGGACGGGGTCCCGCTCCTCGTGCCGAAACCGGCGAGCGACGCCGAACTGCTCCGGGTGCACGCCGAGGAGTACCTGGAGGCGGTCAAACAGGCCCCGCTGGCGGGCCACGACGTCGGGCACGGGCTGGGCACCCCGGACAACCCGGTGTTCAGCGACATGCACGATTCGGCCGCGCTGGTGGTCGGGTCCACCCTGCTCGGCGCGCGGAAGCTCGCCGACGGCGAGGCCACCCGCGCGGTGAACATCGCCGGCGGGCTGCACCACGCGATGCGCGACCACGCCGCCGGGTTCTGCGTGTACAACGACTGCTCGGCGGCGATCTCGTGGCTGCTCGACCACGGCTTCGACCGGATCGCCTACGTCGACACCGACGTGCACCACGGCGACGGCGTGCAGACGGCGTTCTACGGCGATCCGCGAGTGCTGACCGTCTCGCTGCACCAGCATCCGTTCACGCTGTGGCCGGGTACCGGCTACTCCGCGGAGACCGGCGCGGACGGTGCCGAGGGCACCGCGGTGAACATCCCGTTGCCGCCGCGCACCAAGGACGCCGGCTGGCTGCGCGCCTTCCACGCGATCGTGCCCGCGCTGCTGGCCGAGTTCCGGCCGCAGTTGCTGGTGACCCAGTGCGGCGTCGACTCCCATGACGAGGATCCGCTCGCCGACCTCTCCCTGTCGGTGGACGGTCACCGCACGATCTACCGCACGCTGCGCGAGCTCGCCGACCGGTACGCCGAGGGCCGGTGGCTCGCGGTCGGGGGCGGGGGATACCAGCTGATCCGCGTGGTGCCACGGTCCTGGACGCATCTGCTGGCGACCGTGCTGGACCGCGACGTGAAACCCGGGACGCCGCTGCCGCCCGACTGGTGCGACAGCGTCCGGCGGGCGGCGCCCCGAGCGGAGCTGCCACTGGGGATGTCCGACGGCGAGCCCACCGAGTTCCGCCCCTGGGGCGACGGCGAGGACGATCCGGTGGACATCGCGATCCGCGACACCCGGCGGGCGGTCTTCCCGTTGCACGGCCTCGATCCGGATGACCCGAGAGACTAACCATGACCACCGAGAAGCTTGACACCGCGAGCGGTCCCCGCGATCCGTACGACTACCCGCGGCGCTGGGAGGCCGACGTCCTGCTCTCCGACGGCGGAACCGTCCACTTGCGACCGATCGTGCCCAGCGACGCCGACCAGATCGTCGCGCTGCACGGCCGGTTGTCCGAGCGCACCCGGTACCTGCGGTACTTCGGCGCGTATCCGCGGATCCCGCAACGGGACCTCGAGCGGTTCACCGTCGTGGACCACCACGACCGGGTGGCGTTCGTCGCGCTGCTCGGCGACGACATCGTCGCGGTCGGCCGGTACGAACGGCTCGACGGCGGGGACGCGGCCGAGGTCGCGTTCCTGGTCGACGACGCGCACCAGGGCCGCGGGCTCGGTTCGATCCTGCTGGAGCACCTCGCCGCGGCCGCCTCGGAGGTCGGGCTGCGCCGGTTCGTCGCCGAGGTGCTCGCGGAGAACGCCGCCATGGTCCGGGTGTTCCGGGACGCGGGCTACCAGGTCAGCCGCGAGATCGAGGAGGGCGTGCTGCACCTGGAGTTCGACATCGACCCGACCGAGGAATCGCTCGCCGTGGCCCGTTCGCGCGAACAGGCCGCCGAGGCGCGCAGCGTGCACAACCTGCTGCATCCGCGTTCGGTGGCGGTGATCGGCGCGTCCACCGATCCGACCAAGGTCGGCTACGCGGTCCTGACGAACCTGCTGTCCGCGGATTTCGCGGGCACCGTCTACCCGGTGAACCCGGAACACCACTCGGTGCGCGGCGTCCGCGCCTATCCGTCCGTTGTGGACATCCCGGATCCGGTGGATCTCGCGGTGGTCGCGGTGCCCTCCGATCAGGTCGAGTCCGTTTTGGACGGAGCGCTGGCCAAGGGCGTGAAGACGCTGCTGATCGTCTCCTCCGGGTTCGCCGAAGCCGGGCCGCACGGGCTGCACGCCGAGCTGCGGCTGGTCGGCGAGGCCCGGGCGCACGGGATGCGCGTCGTGGGGCCGAACGCGCTCGGGGTGCTGAACACCGAGGCGTCGATCCGGCTCAACGCCACCCTCGCCCCGCGCCTGCCGGCCCGGGGCCGCACCGGGTTCTTCTGCCAGTCCGGCGCGCTCGGCACCGCGATCCTCGCCGACGCGGAGGCGCGCGGGCTGGGGCTGTCGACGTTCGTCTCGGCGGGGAACCGGGCCGACGTGTCCGGCAACGACCTGCTGCAGTACTGGGAGACCGATCCGAACACCGATCTCGTGCTGCTCTACCTGGAATCCTTCGGCAACCCGCGCAAGTTCGCCCGCCTGGCCCGGCGGCTCGCGCGGACCAAACCGATCGTGGCGGTCAAGTCGGGGCGGCACGCGGTTCGCCCGCAGCTCGCCGCCACCTCGGCCGAAGTGGACGAATCCAGCGTGCAGGCGCTGTTCGAGCAGGCGGGTGTGGTCCGGGTGGACACGCTGGCGCAGTTGTTCGACACCGCGCTCGTCTTCGCGCACCAACCGCTGCCCGCCGGGCCGCGGGTCGCGATCGTCGGCAACTCCAGCGCGATCGGCCTGCTCGCCGCGGACACCGCGCGGGCGCAGGGGCTGCGGCTGACCTCGGATCCGGTCGACGTGGGCGCGCAGGCGGGCCCGGAGGAATTCGCCGCGGCCGTGCGCGAGCAACTCAACGCACCCGAGGTGGACGCGCTCGTGGTGGTGTTCGTCCCGCCGCTGGCGATCCCCGGCACCGCCTACGCCCGGGCCCTGCGCGAGGCGGTCGTGGAGCTGCGCAAGGAGAAACCGATCGTCTCCACCTTCCTGGCCGCCGAAGGGGTGCCCGCGGAACTGGCCGTCTGGGACGAGAAGCGGGCGCCCGGGCGGGGGTCGATCCCCTCGTACCCGAGCCCGGAGCGGGCGGTCAACGCGCTGGCCCGGGTGGTCCGCTACGCCGCCTGGCGCCAGCGGCCGCAGGGCGCCCTGGTGCGGCCGGGCGGGCTGCACACCGAGCAGGCCCAGGTCATCGTGCGCGAGCTGCTGGCCACCTCGGACGAGAAGACCACGATGATCTCCGACGACGAGGTCGTGCGGCTGCTCGGCTGCTACGGCATCGACGTCGTGCCGTTCCGCGTGGTGTCCTCCGCGGACGACGCGGTCGCCGCCGCGGCCGAGCTCGGCTATCCGGTGACGCTGAAGGCGGTCGACGAGCGGCTGCGCGGGCGCCCGGATTTCGCCGGGGTCCGGCTGGATCTGACCTCCGAGGACAGCGTGCGCACCAGTTACCGGGATCTGTGCGAGGTCTCCGGCGACGAGGAGGTGTACGTGCAGCGGATGTCGCCGAAGGGCCTGTCCTGCCTGATCGGCCTCCAGGACGACCCGTCGTTCGGCACGCTGGTGTCGTTCGGCCTCTCCGGCCTGGTGAGCACCCTGCTCGGCGACCGGGCCTACCGCGCGGTCCCGCTCACCGACGTCGACGCCGCGACGCTCATCCGCGAACCGCGCACCGCTCCGCTGCTCACCGGCTACCGCGGGGACGAGCCCGCCGATCTGGCCGCGCTGCAGGATCTGGTGCTCCGCGTCGCCGCGCTCGCCGAGGACAACCCCGAGGTGCGTTCGCTCAGCCTGGACCCGATCCTGGCTTCGCCCGCGGGCGCCTACGTCGTCAACGCGCGCGTGGTCCTCGGCCCGCCGCCCTCGCGGCCGGACACCGGCCCTCGCCGCCTGCGCCCGATCAACGCCCCGGACTGACCGGAGCCGCAACCCGGCGGAGCACGAGGTAGCCGCCGATCACGGGCACGAAGGCCCTCAGCCGCGCCCCGCGGCCGGATCCCGGCAGGGCGAAGGTCAGCGCGATGACCGCCAGGTAGGCGCAGCCGTGGACCGGGCCGCCCAGCGTGGTGATCGGTTTCCAGTGCACGGTGGCCAGGTTGGCCAGCAGCAGCACCAGCGAGAACGCCTCGGCGAACGCGGCGGCGCGCAGCGGGGTCGTCGACATGATCAGGCTCCCGTCGTCGAACCGGGCCGGAGCACCATCAGGACCACCACGACCGTCCACAGCAGCGCGAAGATTCCGGACGACATGGCCGCCTTGCCGAGCAGCGGATGCGGCTCGGTTCCGGGTTCCGGTCCGGTGAGCGAAGCCAGGATCCGGGTCTGTTGCGGGAGGACCAGGAACGCCAGCACGCCCGCCGCGGCCGCGGTGAGCACGATCGAGACCAGCAGCCACGCCTGGGTGAGGATCTTCATCTGGATCGCGGTCGCCAGTCCGAACACCGGCACCGCCACCGAGAGCACGGCGTACACCCGGGTGATGCGGTTCAGCACCCGCGCCGCGGCGAGGTCCCGCTCACTCCGTTCACCCGCGAGGCGCGCGTAGCGGGGGAACAGGCTCGCGGTGACCGTGGGCGGACCGACAAAGAGGATCCCGGCCAGGATGTGGATGCTCAGCAGCACCTTCGTCATGCCGCTACATTAAGCCAGGCTGAAAGCCGGGCTGCAACCGGGCTGATGAGGCAGACTGTGCCGAGTAACTTCAGCCCCGGATCCGGAAGAGGTCATGCGCTCGGACAGCACGGAAAGCCCGCCGCCCGCGAAGCCGCCGGTCGTCGCGTCCGCGAGTTTCTTGCTCATCGTGGCCGGGCGCACCGCGCAGCGGCGGATGGAGGATTCGCTGGCCGAACACGGCCTGACCCTGCGACACGTCGGCGCGCTGGGACACCTGTCCCGCAATCCCGACCTGTCCTACAGCGATCTCGCCCGGCGGGCGGGGGTCACCGCGCAGAGCATGCACGCCACCGTGCGCGGGCTGGAGAAGATCGAAGCCGTCCGCCGCCACCACGAGGGGCACGGGCACCCGGCGCGGCTGGAGGTCACCGCGCACGGGAAACAGCTGCTGGCCACCGCCGCCGGGATCGCGGCGCGGGTGGACGAGGAACTGCTCGGCTCGCTCTCCCCGGACCGGCGGGCCGCGCTCGCGGAAACTTTGGCCGCGGTCGCTCTACCGCCGGGGCGGTGATGCTCAGTTCTGGTGTGCGGTGAGTACGTCCGGCCACCAGCGTTCGGCGACGCGCGGGTGTGAGCGCAGCCAGCCGATGAGTGCGTTTTCGCCGTAGGCGGCGAGTAGCGGGTTATTCTCGTCCTGGGTGATTCCGCGGGCCCGGGCGGCGAGTTCCGGCGGCAGTGCCAGCGGTTCCACCACGGCGTCCAGCCGGGGTGCGAGGAAGAACGGGATCGAGTAGCGGTCGACGCCAGCGGGCGGGCTGACCACGCGGTGGTCGGTCGCCTTGAGGTAGCCGTTCGTGGCGATCTCCAGCATCTCACCGATGTTCACCACGAAACTGCCGGGGATCGGCGTGGCGTCGATCCAGGTGCCGTCCTCGGACCGCACCTGCAGCCCGCCGATCTCGTCCTGCTGCAACAGCGCCAGGTAGCCGTAGTCCTTGTGCGCGCCGACCCCTTGTCCCGCGGTGGCCTCCGCGCGCGGCGGGTAGTGCACGACCTTGAGGAACAGCGCGGCTTCGGCGTCGAACCAGTCGTCGAAGTAGGTCTCCTCCTGGCCGAGCGCGGCGGCGAGCGCGCGCAGGACCTCGCGGGACACCCGCAGCGCCTCGGACTGCCAGGTGAGCACGATCTCGCGCAGTTCCGGCAGTGCCGACGGCCACTGGTTCGGCCCGACCAGCCGCAAATAGGCGGGTGCGGACTCGTCCAGGTCCAGCGCGGCCCGTTCCGGCCCGATGTCGATCTGTTCCCGCCAGTCCGCGCTGCCCGCGGTGTATTCGGTGCCGGTGCGGGTGTACCCGCGGAATTGCGGCGAGTGGACGTTCTCGATCTCGAGTTTGTGCGCTTCGGGCAGGGCGAAGAACCGGCGAGCGGCGTCCAGCACGCCGTCGGTGATCTGCTCGCTCACACCGTGCCCCACGACGTAGAAGAAACCGACGTCGTGCGCCGCATGCCGCAACTCGTCGAGGAACGCCGCCCGGTCCGGGCCGCGGAACCGGGAGATGTCGATGACCGGAAGTGTGTTCACCACGATGTCCAGAAAAGCACCGAGTCCACGGTTTGCACACCATTTCCCACGATTTGGTCCCCGAGTTTTCGAATCCTTTTATTTCGTGCTGAACAAAACGAATGTTCGTCGGCAATTGCCCGGGCGTCACCGTGTCGTGTGATCTTGTGGCCGGTCCGGGGGCAACCCGCTGACCGCAGACCCCCGATGGCCGTATTGACCGCCGCACCAACCTACGGGACGCTACCCAAGAACATTCGTCAAACTTTCTAAGGTGGGCTGGGATGCATATCAAGTTTCTGGGCAAGGATCCGGACTCCGATCATGGAGACTCGCCGACTCTGTTCGCGACGGACCGTGCTGAACGTAAGACCTACCTCGTTCAAGGGTGGATCGTCACAGACTCGGAAGCCTTGAGTGAATTGGGTCCGCTTCCCAAGGGTGAGTCCGTGGTGGAGGTTCCAGCGGACGTCCTGCGCTTCGCGAGAGAGGTGAGCCTATGAGCCTCTTGATCGGTGACGACTTCCAGCAACTCTTCAAAGACTTCGAGCTCACGGCCTTCCGCTTGGAGGTGCGCGACCGCTACAACGCGCCGCACGAATCCGAATCGCTGCGCCAGTTCCTTGCCGGAGAGGAGGAAGATCGGGATCTTTTCGCTGGCTGGTATGCCATGATCGGGGAGATCGTCGCCGCGGGGAAGCGGTTCGAGCGGGTGCGGGTCGTCAGTCGACCACCAAGCGACTACAACCGATATGGCTACTGGAGTTCTCAGTTCAACAACGCCGCGGGCGAAGACATCCGATACCTGGCTCGCGACCAGGCCGAAGGCTTGCCCACCCATGACTATTGGCTCTTCGACTCCCGCAAGCTGGTCAGGATGCACTTCAATGACGACGATGACACCTTCGTTGGAGCGGAAGTCGTCGATGACCCGGTCGAGATCGTGCGGCACAACTACTGGCGTGATCTAGCCTGGCACCGTGCCGTCCGACGGGAAGAATTTGCGATCGAGTAAGACCAGCGGCGTGACCAGTGTGCAGGAGGCACGCCGCGCACTCGGATTACGGCTCCGCGAGCTGCGCCGGGAAGCCAAGCTGACCGGCAAGGAACTCGCGGAGTCGTTGTCTTGGCCTACTTCGAAGATCTCCAAACTGGAGAATGGCCGACAGACACCTACTGACGATGACATCCGCAGTTGGACGATCGCGACCGGTAGCGAGTCGGAGGCCGAGGCTCTGCTGGCCTCGCTGCACACCCTCGAAACTCGACATGCCGAGTGGCGGCGGGTTCTCCGCCCCGGGCTTCAGCCGCATCAAAGAGAACTGGCTGAAAAGGACAAACGTGTCAGACTCTTTCGGGTGTTTGAGCCGGTCATCCTGCCCGGCTTGCTTCAAACGGCGGACTACGCACGGGCGCGTTTGGGGTCCGGGATTGGTGCTGGAGCCAAAGACCTCGACGACGCGGTGCGCGTCCGCATGCAGCGTCAGGAGATGTTGTACCGGTCGGACAAGCGTTTTCATTTCGTCCTGACCGAAGCCGCTCTGCGCTACCGGCTGACTCGGCCGGAGGTGTTGCTGCCGCAGCTTGACCGCCTGGTGTCCCTTACCGCGCTGCGTAACGTGCGGCTGGGCATCATCGGCTTCGAGAACACCCTCGAGCTGGCACCCCTCAACGGATTTTGGTTGCTCGACGATGACGTAGTGAGGATCGAGACCTTCTCCGCGGAGTTGAATCTGGCGCAGCCGCAGGAGATCGAACTGTACTCGCGGGTGTTTCAGCAGCTTGCCGCGGTGGCCAGTTACGGGAGCGAGGCGCGGGCGATCATCACTCGGGTGATCGACGAGCTTGCCGCCGAGTTCCCCGATGAGGACGATCCGGAAAAGTTCGAGAATGAATGAGAACATTTCTCGCGCCAAGCCAACGAGGGTCCTAGCCTCCGGGGCATGGATGACCTGACCAGTAGCTGCGGGGACTGCCCCGGCAAGGGGTGCGCGAACTGCGGCGGCACCGGCACGATCACGATTGTCGAGGACTGAGGGCGTGCGGCCGGTGGTGGCGCCCGGGTTGGTGGCGGAGGTCTGCACCGACAGCAAGGGGCGTGAGCAGATCGTCTACCGGGCGCCGTTTCCGAGTGAAGGGCCCGTTCAGTGCCAGGGCCGGTCCGGGCGCCTGCTCTGGGTTTACATGTTCGCGCATTTCGTGTTCGTCTGGCCCGAGGGACGCACCCAGGTCGACATCAGCCACGGCACGATCGGTGGCGGCCGGATGCCGCTCTGGGACGGGGTGCCGATCGACGGGGACTGGACATCGGACACCCTCGCCCGGTTCGGGCAAGGGTGGGTCCGCGATCACCTCGGCAAGTTCACAGGCGGGCCAGTTCGGGGGTGAGATCGTCCAGGCCGAGGGCGCCGAGGGACAGGGCGGCCATATGCCACGACTTCAGGTCGAACGCGTCGCCCCGGGTGGCGCGGGCGGCTTCGCGTCCGGCCAGCCAGGCGCGTTCGCCCAGTTTGTAGCTGATCGCCTGGCCGGGACCGCCGAGATACCGCACGATCTCGCTCTCCAGGAAATCCGCGTTTCGCCCGCTGTGCGCTTGGAGGAATTCCAGGGCCAGTTCCGGGGTCCAGCTTTCCCCGGCGCCGAGCGGGGAATCCCCGGGGACCTCGAGGCGCAGGTGCATCCCGATGTCGATCACCACCCGGATGGCCCGCAGCAACTGCTGGTCCAGGTAGCCGAGCCGGGTGCCCGGATCGGTGAAGTACCCCAGTTCGTCCATCAGCCGCTCGGCGTACAGCGCCCAGCCTTCGCTGCACGCGCTCACCGAGCCCACGCTGGTCTGGAACGTCGACAACCGGCCGGAGATCCTCGCCCACTCCGCGAACTGGAGGTGGTGCCCGGGAACGCCCTCGTGGTACCAGGTGCTCACCAGGTCCCACACCGGGAACCGGGTGCGGCCGAGCGTCGGCAGCCAGGTGCGCCCGGGGCGGGAGAGGTCCTGGGCGGGCCGCGTGTAGTACGGGGCCGCCGCGCTGCCCGGCGGGGCGATGCGCGATTCGACCCGTTTCATCGCGTCGGTGAGGTCGAAGTGGTCGCCGTCGAGGTCGGCGATCGCGCCGTCCATCAACCGCTGCAGCCAGCGCCGGATCTCCTCTTCGCCCTCCACGGCCTCGCCGTGCTCGTCGAGGTGCCGGGTCGCCTCCAGGGTCGACGCGCCGGGCAGCACGCGCTGCGCCTGCTCGTGCATCTCGGCGCGCAGCCGCTGGAATTCCGCCCAGCCCCAGGCATACGTCTCCGCGAGGTCGAGGTCCGCACCGGTCCAGTACCGGGCCCAGGCGAGATACCGGTCCGCGCCGACCGCGTCCGGGGTGCCTTCCGCGCGCGGCAGGTAGCGCTCGGCGAGGTCGCGGCGCAGCTCGGCGACGGCCGAGGTCGCGGCGGTGGCCCCGGTGTCCAGTTCGGCGCGCAGCGCCGGCGGCACCCGCGCGCCTTCGGTGAACCCGGCGAACCAGCCGCGCCCGGCGAGCCATTCGTCGAGCTGCTCGACGAACGTGCTCACCTGGCGCGGCGCCGCGAACAACCCGCCGCGCACCCCTTCGTCCAGGGACAGCCGGAAATCGCCCACCGCCCGCGGGACCGCGGCCATCCGCCGGGCGATCACCGCCCAGTCCTCCTCGGTGGCCGTCGGCATCAGCTGGAACGCCACGCGCGCCCGGTGCACCGGGCTGAAGATGGACCGGATGTCGCGCAGGTGCTCGCCGGCCTCGCTCAGCGCCAGGTTCGCCGCGAGCCGTTCGCGCAGCAGGCGCGCGCAGCGCCGCTCGTCCTCGTCCGCGGGTTCGACGCCGTCCAACCGCGCGAGCGTCGAGCGGGCGAGGTCGTCGCGCGCCTGGTGCCCGTCCGGGGACAGGTCCGGCAGCCGGTCCGACGGCCGCCCGAGCGTGGTGGCGAGCAGCGGATCCAGCTCGGCGAGCGCGTCGACGTAGGCGTTCGCCAGGGCACGGACGGAAGTGGTCTCCTGCGGAGCGGTTTCGGCCATGCGGCCATTCTGTCCGTCAGAACTTCTTGGGGTCGACTGCCACCACGAACCGTTTGCCGGGGTATTCGGTCAGTGTCCAGAGCTGGTTCCGCGGCCCGCGGTACGACAGGTCCTCGTTCCCGATCGGCAGCGCGCTCGCGTGCCGGGTCGGCCCGCTGGTCGCGGTGAACGTGTACAGCGAGCCCCGCGCACCGGAACCCGCGCTCGCCGAGGCGTAGAACTTCCCGTCGATCGCGGTCGCGCCCTGCATGCTCTTGATGCCGACCCGGTAGGCCTCGGTCGCGTGCGTGTAACCGTCCGCCGATTCGGAGAACTTCCGGTCGGTGTAGTCGATCGGGAACCGGACCACCCGGGTCCCGGCGCCGTCCGCGCCGTATTCGGGCACCACCACGCTGTCCGGAGTGCTGGTGCGGTCCAGGGATGCGGCCGAATAGCGCAGTGCGGCGACGCCATTCGTCGTGGAGGCGGTGAACTTCTGCGCCTGCGGCAGGGCGTACGCGTAGTCGTGGGCGTGGTACGAACCATCGGACTGGCGGCCGATCTTGTCCTTGTCCCCGGTGGCGACCTGCCAGATGTGCCGCAGGTCGAACGCGCGGAACCCGCCCCAGGTGTCGGCCACGTAGAGGTAGTAGCCGTAGGCGAAGACGCCGCCCGCGTGCACGCCGACGGCGCGGAAGTCGGGCTGGCCGGAGGCGTTGGTGTACGGCTCGACCAGCAGGACGTGCCGGTACTTCGGCGCCGCCGGGTCGGCGTAGTCCACGAAGGACACCCGCACGCCCTTGTTCGCGCCGGAGCCCGCGTAGTACCAGCTCGCGAACATCGCGGTGCGGCCCTCGTACTGGCCGTTGCCGTAGGCGTCGGCGGTGGAGGTGATGCCCTGCGGGTACCAGTCGGCGGTCGCGTTGTCGCCGGATTCCCAGCAGAACGCGGCCACCTGGTTGGTCGCACCGGGTTTGCAGCCACTGCCGGTGATCGCGTCGCGGTTCGCGCTGTCCAGCACCGCCGGCACCGAGGTGACCTTCAGCAGCGCGTCCAGTTTCGCGATCACCGGGCTGTAGGCGCCTTCGGCCAGGCGGAAATCGCCGGGGGTGAGCTTGACCGGGGCCGCGCGGGCGATGGACGGCGCGAACGCCAGTGCGGTCACCGTCAGAGCAAACAGGACGGAGAGTAATCGGCGGCGCAGCACATCTACCTCCATCGAGTGAAGCCGGTGGAGTAAAGGTAGGGGAAAGTGCTAGCCGGGCGGAAGTAGTTCGTAAACCACTTTCTTTTCGGGACGCCACCAGACGGGGTCGGAGCAGTGCCAACCCTGGGCGGAGAGCTCGCGTTTGATTACTTTATAGGTAGATGTTCGGGGTAGTTCGTTGACAATTCGCACGTATCGTGGCAGCTGTTTCGGCCCGAGATCCCGCTGCCGGGTCAGGAACTCGCCGAATTCCGCCGGATCCAAGCCGCCCTCGCGCGGGACGAGCGCCGCCATCACGTGATCGCCCACGGCATCGGGCACCGGGTACACCGCCGCTTCGGCGATGCCCGGATGCCGCAACAGCACGCGTTCGATCGGCGCGGTGCCCAGGTTCTCGCCGTCCACCCGCAGCCAGTCGCCGTGGCGGCCGGCGAAGTAGCAGTAGCCGTCCGCGTCGGCGTAGGCCAGGTCGCCGGTGAAGTACTTCCCGTCGCGCAGGCGTTCCGCGTCCGCCGCCGGATCGCCGTAGTACCCGGCGAACCACCCGGGGCCGGTGGTATTGACCAATTCGCCGACGGCCCGGTCGGCGTTGGCCAGCCGCCCGTCCGCGTCGAACTCGGCGGGCGGGCACGGCTCCCCGGTCTCCGGGTGCAGGATCCGCACCCCGTCGGCGAGTTTGCCCAGCGATCCCGGCGGGGCGCCCGGGGTGCGGGCGAATCCGATGCCGCCCTCGGTCGAACCGAACGCGTCCACCACGTGACAGCCGAACCGTTCGGCGAACGCGGTCAGATCGGCCTCGGCGCCCTCGTTGCCGTACACCAGCCGCAGCGGGTTGTCGGCGTCGTCCGGGCGCGGTTCGGTGGCGACCACATAGGACAGCGGCTTGCCGACGTAGTTCGCGTAGGTGGCCCCGAACTTCCGGACGTCGTCGAGGAAACCCGAAGCGGAGAACCGGCGCCGCAGGGCGACCGCGGCGCCGGCGGCGAGCCCGACCGACCAGCCGGCCATGATCGCGTTGGAGTGGAACATCGGCATCGACACGTACACCGTGTCCGAAGCGGACAGACCGAACCGGTCGGCGAGCATGCGGCCGGGGAAGGCGATCTTGCCGTGCGTGCAGCGCACCGCCTTCGGATCACCGCTGGTGCCCGAGGTGTAGATCAGCATCAGCAGGTCGTCCGGGCTCGCGTCGACCGGCCGCGGTTCGGCGCCGGAGTGCGCGGCGAGCAGCTTCGTCCACTCGGGACCATCCAGCTCGAGCACCCGAGCCCCGCCGAGGTCGAGGCCGTCGAGCAGCGGGAGGTACCGGCCTTCGGCGAGCACGAGCCGGCAGTCCGCCAGCCGGACGTCCCGGGCCAGCGCCTCGCCGCGCCGGGTCGGGTTCAGCCCGGCGAGCACCGAACCGGACAGCGCCGCCGCTCCGAGCAGGAACGAGAACGACGGCACGTTGTCCGCCAGCACGCCGAAATGCGGCGGTTCGCCCGTGAGCAGTTCGCGCAGCAGCGCCGCGTGTTCCGCGCTCGCGCGCACGTGGTCCGCCCAGGACCAGCTCCGGTCCTCGAACCGGAGCCCGGGATGCCCGTCGCCCGCCCGCGCGAGCAGCAGTTCGGTGACCGTGGGGACCGTCATGCCGGTTCGGCCGCGAGCAGGGAACCGAGGGAGCGCAGCTGCGCCGTCGCGCCGCCGAAGGTGAACTCGTGGCGCTTGGCGGCCACGAAGTACCGGTGCAGCGGGTAGTCGGTGTCGATGCCGACGCCGCCGTGGATGTGCACCGCGCTGTGCGCGACCCGGTGCCCGGCCTCGGCGGCCCAGAACTTGGCGGTGGCCACCTCCTCGGCGCCCGGAAGCCCTTCGGCGAGGCGCCACGCGGCCTGCCACAGGGTGAGCCGGACCGCTTCCACGTCGGTGTAGCCGTCGGCGAGGCGCTGGCGGACGGCCTGGAACCCGGCGAGCACGTGGTCGAACTGCTTGCGCTCCTTGGCGTATTCCGCGGTGGCGTGCAGCGCGCGTTCGAGCACGCCGAGCTGCAGCGCGCACAGCCCGACGGTCCCGCGCAGCCGCAGCCATTCGTCGACGCCCGCGCCCGGTTCGCCCAGTACCGCGTCCGGACCGGCCTCGACGGCGGCCAGTTCGACCAGCGCCGCGTCGGCGTGGTCCACGGTCCGCTGCGCGGACACCGCGACGCCGGGCGCGTCCGCGGCGACCAGGAACACGGCGATCCCGTCGGCGGTGGCCGCGGGGACGAGGAACCCGTCGGCGAACGCGCCGAACGGCACGGCGGTCTGCGCGCCGGACAGCCGCCAGCCCGTGCCCGCGCGCTCGCCGGTGAACCCGCAGGGCGCCCCGGTGTCGGGCAGGGCCGCGGTCAGCACGCGTTCCCCGCGCACCGCCGGGACGACCCAGCGCTCGAGCTGCTCGCCGCGGCCGAACTCGGCGAGCGCGGAGGCCGCGAGGGTGACCGTCGGCAGGTAGGGCACCGGGGCCACCGCCCGGCCGAGTTCGATGAGCACGGCGCACTGCTCGAGCAGCCCGAAACCGCCGCCGCCGACCGAATTCGGCAGCGCCGCGTCGATGATCCCGGCCTTCCCCAGCTCTGTCCACAGTGCACGGTCGAATCCACCGGAACCGTGTTCCCCCAACGACTCCGGGGTGACCCGGTCATGCACGATCCGGCGGGTCAGCTCGGCGAGGTCGCGCTGCGCCTCGGTCAGCGAGAAGTCCATGAATGCTCCTGCGGTTAACGGGTGACGGGGAGGCCCAGGGCGGTGGCCGCGATCATGTCGCGTTGCACCTCGTTGGTGCCGCCGCCGAAGGTCAGGATCAGCGAGGACCGGTGCATGCGCTCGATCCGGCCGCGCAGCAGGGCGCCGGGGGAGCCCTCGCGCACGACCGCCCCCGCGCCGAGCACCTCCATCAGCAGGCGGTAGGCCTCGATGGCCAGTTCGGTGCCGAAGACCTTGGTCGCCGAGGCTTCGGCCGGGCCCAGTTCGTGTTCGGCGGCGGCCCAGGCGATCTTCCAGTTCCGCAGTTTCAGGTTCTCCGCGTGCGCGTGCACCCGGGCCAGGTGCAGCTGGACCCAGTCCGCGTCGATCACCCGGCTGCCGTCCGGGAGCTTGGTGGCCTGGGCCCAGGCCCGCACCTCGCGCAGCGCGGACTGGACCGGCGCGGCCGAGGTGAGCGCGACCCGCTCGTGGTTGAGCTGGTTGGTGATCAGCGGCCAGCCCGCGTTCTCCTCGGCGATCCGCGCCGAAACCGGCACCCGCACGTCCTCGTAGTAGGTCGCGCTGGTGCCCGGTCCGGCGACCGTGCGCACCTTGGTCCAGGAGAAGCCCTCGGCCGTGGTCGGCACGATCAGGATGCTCAGGCCCTTGTGCTTGCGGGCGTCGGGGTCGGTGCGCACGGCGAGCCACACGTAGTCGGCGTATTCGATCAGGCTTGTCCACATCTTCTGCCCGTTGACCAGGTAATCATCACCGTCGCGGACCGCGCGGGTGCGCAGCGACGCGAGGTCGGTGCCCGCCTCGGGTTCGGAGTAGCCGATCGAGAAGTGCAGCTGCCCGCCCGCGATGCGCGGCAAGTAGAACGCCTTCTGTTCTTTCGTGCCGAACCGCATGATCGTCGGGCCCACGGTGTTCACCGTGAGGAAGGGGACCGGCACTCCGGCGACCGCCGCCTCGTCGGTGAAGATGAGCTGATCGAGCATCGGCCGGGCCTGCCCGCCGTACTCGGTCGGCCAGCCGATCGCGAGCCACCCGTCCTTACCGAGCTGGCGGACAATTTCCTTGTACGCCAAGCCATTTCCGTACTCGCCGCCGTCGCCCGCCAGGGCCTCGCGGCGCTCCGGGGTCATCAGCTCCGCGAAGTAGGACCGCAGTTGTTCGCGGAGCGCCTCCTGCTCGGGCGTGTAGCTGATCCGCATTCCGTCACCTCCACCCGGGCGCGCTCGTTGTGGTGTCGAGCACGGTCGGCCGCTAGTCTAGAACCTGTTCTAGTTGTACCACCCGTGATCGTCAGGAGGAAGGCATGGAGGTCAGCGTCGACCGGACCCTGTGTGAGGCGAACGAACTCTGCGTGGCCTTCGCGCCGGAGGTGTTCGAGATCGATGACGACGACGAGTTGCGGATCATCCAGCCCAACCCGCCGGAGTCTGAGCTAGAACATGTTTCGCAAGCTGTCGCCGCCTGTCCGAAGAACGCCCTGCTCATGCGGAAGTAAGCGGCGAGATTTGTGCCTTGCTCAGAACGAGAACAGATTCTAGTCTGTGCCGTGAGAGGCGGGCCGACGAGGGCCTGCCCTGCTTCGGTGAGGAGGCAGCCCGGTGAAAGCGGCCGTACTGAACGCGATCGGTGACGACAAGCTGGAACTGAGGGATGACGTCACGACGGTCGATCCGGGCCCGCACGAGGTGCGGATCCGGGTGCGGGCGTCGGGCATCTGCCACAGCGATCTCTCCGCGATGGACGGCACGCTCCCCGCACTGGCGCCCGGGGTCGTCGGCCACGAGGGTGCGGGCGAGATCCTTCAGGTCGGCTCGGCGGTCGAGCATCTCGCTCCGGGGGACCACGTCACGGTCTCCTTCGTCCCGCCCTGCGGCAGTTGCCCGAGTTGCCTGCGCGGCGAGCCCAACCTCTGCGCGGTGCACGCGATCGCCGCGTTCAGCAACCCGAGATTCCGCTCGGGCGACACCCCGCTGTTCGGCTACGCGGGCCTGGGCACCTTCGCCGAGGAGGTGGTGGTGCCCGCCGCCGGTGCGATCAAGGTCGATCCGGACGTCCCGTTCGAAACGGCCGCGCTGGTGGCCTGCGGGGTGCTCACCGGTGTCGGGGCCGTGCTGAACACCGCCCAGGTCAAACCGGGTTCGACGGTCGTCGTGATCGGCTGCGGCGGGGTCGGCATCTCGGTCATCCAGGGCGCCCGGCTGGCCGGGGCCACCGCGATCGTCGCGGTCGACCCGGTCGAGGCCAAGCACGGCATCGCCAAGCGGTTCGGCGCCACGCACGCCACCACCCCGGACGGGCTGGAGGAGATCAAGCAGCAGGTCACCGCGATGGAGGGCTTCGACTACGCGTTCGACGTGGTCGGCCTGCCCGCGACCATCCGCTCGGCCTGGGACCAGGCCCGGCGCGGCGGTTCCGTGGTCGTGGTCGGCGCGGGCAAGGGCGACGCGATGGTGCAGTTCAGTGCGCAGGAGTTGTTCCTGCACGACAAGAAGATCCTCGGCTCCTTCTACGGTTCGGCGCACGTCCACCGCGACACCGGCCGGATGCTCAAGTTCTGGCGGGCCGGGCTGCTCGACCTGGACGGCATGATCTCGCGCAAGATCGGCTTCGACGACATCAACGAGGGCCTGGGCGTGCTGCGGGGCGGCAGCACCGACGTCATCCGCCAGGTGGTGACCCTCGATTGAGTACCGATCTCGACGGTAAGGCCGCGATCGTCACCGGTGCGGGCGCCGGGCTCGGCCGGGCCGAGGCGCTCGCGCTCGCCAACGCCGGGGCCTCGGTAGTGGTCAACGACATCTCGCAGGCGGCGGGTTCCGTCGTCGACGAGATCGAGGCCGCGGGCGGCAAGGCGCTGCTGGTCACCGGGGACGTGTCGGAACGCGCGACCGCCGACGCGCTGCTGGCCGCGGCGACCGAGCACTTCGGCGGCCTGCACATCCTGGTGAACAACGCGGGCCTGCTGCGCGACCGGATGGTGTTCTCGATGTCCGACGAGGACTGGGACACCGTGATCCGGGTGCATCTGCGCGGCCATTTCCTGTTGTCCCGCAACGCGGCCGCCTACTGGCGGCAGCAGTCCAAAGCAGACGGGAAGCCGGTCTACGGCAGCGTGGTGAACACCGCGTCCGAGGCGTTCCTGGTGGGTTCGGCCGGGCAGCCGAACTACTCCGCCGCCAAGGCCGGGATCGCCGCGCTGACCGTGGCCACCGCGCGCGGCTGCGCCCGCTACGGGGTCCGGGCCAACGCGATCTGCCCGCGCGCCCGGACCGCGATGACGCAGGAGGTGTTCGGCGAGGCGCCCGAAGGCGACGATCCGCTGTCGGTCGATCACGTGGCGCCGTTCGTCGCCTTCCTGGCCTCGCCCGCCGCGGCGCGGATCAACGGCCAGGTCTTCGTGGTGCACGGCGGGATGGCCGCCCTGCTCCGGCCGCCCACGGTCGAGCAGCGCTTCGACGGCGACCTCGCCTCGACCGTCGGCGCGTACTTCGCCGACCGCGATCCCGAGCAGATGTTCGCCGCCACCGAGATCCTCTCGCTCTCGTAAGGAGTAGCCACAATGACGCTTACCGTGCAACCGCATCGCGAGTCGGTCGGCCTGAAGACCGGTCAGCTCTACATCGACGGGCAATGGGGACCGGCCAAGGACGCGACGACCTGGACCCACCACCACCCGGCCACCGGCGAGCCGATCGGCGAGTTCGCGGTCGCCTCGGCCGCCGACGTGGACGCCGCCGTCGCCGCCGCCCGCCGCGCCTTCGACGGCGGCGAATGGTCGAACGCGCGCGCCGGCGTGCGGATCGGCGTGCTGCACCGGTTCGCCGCGCTGCTGCGCGAGCACGCCGACGAACTGCGCGCGCTGCAGGCACTGGACAACAGCGTGCCGCTGTCGTTCGGCGGGATCTACGCGACCTCGGTCGGCGCCGCGGCGGACGTGTTCGACCACCACGCGGGCTGGATCGACAAGATCGGCGGGGAGACCCTGCCCCCGTACCAGGGCGGCGACCACCTGGCGATGACCTTCCGCGAGCCGATCGGCGTGGTCGCGGCGATCCTGCCGTGGAACGCGCCGTTCCTGCTGTTCGCGCAGAAGCTCGCCCCCGCGCTCGGCGCGGGCTGCACGGTGGTGCTGAAACCGTCCGAGTACGCCACGTTCTCCGTGCTGCGCATGGTCGAACTGCTCGCCGAGGCGGGGCTCCCGGCCGGCACGCTCAACGTGGTCACCGGGCCCGGCGACCCCACCGGGGAGCGGCTGATCACGCATCCGGACGTGGACAAGGTGAGCTTCACCGGCAGCCGGGGCGTCGGCAAGCGGATCGTGGAGGCCTCGGCGGGCACGCTCAAACGCGTTTCGCTCGAGCTCGGCGGCAAGAGCCCGGCGCTGTGCTTCGCGGACGCCCCGAACGTCGGCCTCGCCGCGGCGACCACGATCGGCGCGGTCACCATGGGCCTGTCCGGCCAGGCATGCGTGGCCAACACGCGGGCGCTGGTGCACCGGGACGTCTACGACGAGTTCATCGCCGCCGCGCAGGGCATGGCCGCGGCCATCACCTACGGCGACCCGTTCGACCCCGGGGTCATCTCCAGCCCGCTGATCAACGAACGGCAGCTGGAACGCGTGCTCGGTTACATCCAGCGCGGCAAGGACGAGGGCGCCCGGCTGGTCTGCGGCGGCGAACGCCTCGAAGGCGACCTGGCGAACGGCAACTTCGTCGCGCCGACGATCTTCGCGGACGTGGAGAACTCGGCCACCATCGCGCAGGAGGAGATCTTCGGCCCGGTGCTCGCGGTCGTCCCGTTCGAATCCGAGGAGGAGGCGGTCCGGCTGGCCAACGACACCGAGTACGGCCTCGGCGCCAGCATCTTCAGCGGGGACGCGCAGCGCGTGTTCCGGGTGTCGCGCAAGCTCCGGGTCGGCACCATCGGGGTCAACGGGTTCCAGGTGGAACCGCATCTGCCGTTCGGCGGCTTCAAGCAGTCCGGGCTCGGCCGGGAGGGCGGCCGGTCGGCGTTCGAGGCCTACACCGAACTCAAGACCGTGCTCATGCCGCTGACCGACGAGTTGATGTGATGGCTCGCCTCGAGGACAAGGTCGCGCTGATCACCGGGGCCGCCCGCGGGCAGGGGGCGGCCGCGGTGCGGCGGTTCGTGGCCGAGGGCGCGCGCGTGGTGATCGCCGACATCGAGGACGAGGCGGGCAAGGCGCTCGCCGACGAACTCGGCGACGCGGCCGTCTACCAGCACCTGGACGTGACCGAGGAGGACGGCTGGGCCGCCGCCGTGGCAGCCACGGTACAAGCGTTCGGCAAGCTGAACGTGCTGGTCAACAACGCCGGGATCCTGCACTTCTCCGCGCTGGAGCAGACCGCGCTCGCCGATTACGAACGCGTGATCAAAGTGAACCAGATCGGGGCGTTTCTCGGCATGCGTTCGGTCGTTGAACCCATGTCCCTCGCTGGTGGGGGTTCGATCGTCAATGTGTCCTCTGTGGAGGGTCTGGCCGGAATGCCGTTCCTCGTCGCCTACACCGCGAGCAAGTTCGCGATCCGGGGCATGACGAAGGTGGCCGCGCTGGAGCTGGGGGCCAAGGGCATCCGGGTCAACTCGGTCCATCCGGGCATGATCGACACGAAGATGATCTCCGACGCGGTGGGCGGGGCGGAGGTGGACTTCAGCCCGATCACCAAGCGGCTCCCGCTCGGCCGGGTCGGGAAGCCGGAGGAGATCGCCGGGGTGGTGGTGTTCCTGGCGAGCGATGACAGTTCGTACTGCACCGGCGCGGAGTTCACCGCCGACGGCGGCGCGACCGCGACACACGCGTTGAAGGTGTGACGGAGGACAAACGGGTTAGTTCATGAACCAGTGAGTGAACACCGCTAACCGGAATCGGGCGCGGGCGGTGCGAAAGACTCGGTGCAACGGAGCATTAGAGGAGGTGTCGTGGGCGTTCGAGACGGTTCGGTCGCCATCCCGGGCACCGCCGCGCTGACCCAGGTGGGCAGGCTCTCCACGCTCTCCTGGGAGGTCCTGCGCGCGATTCCCCGGCGGCCGTTCCAGTTCCGCGAATGGATCCAGCAGTGCTGGTTCTTCGCCAGCGTGACCATCCTGCCGACCGCGCTCGTCGCCATCCCGTTCGGCGCGGTGATCGCGCTGCAGCTCGGTTCGCTGACCCAGCAGATCGGCGCGCAGTCGTTCACCGGCGCGGCCAGCGCGCTCGCCATCGTGCAGCAGGCGAGCCCGCTGATCACCGCGCTGCTGGTGGCCGGCGCGGGCGGCAGCGCGGTGTGCGCGGACATCGGGGCGCGCAAGATCCGCGAAGAGATCGACGCCATGGAGGTGCTCGGGGTCAACCCGATCCAGCGGCTCATCGTGCCGCGGGTGCTCGCCGCGATCGTGGTTTCGGTGCTGCTGAACGGTTTGGTCAGCGTCGTCGGGGTGCTCGGCGGGTACTTCTTCAACGTGGTCATGCAGGGCGGCACCCCGGGCGCCTACCTGGCCAGTTTCAACGCCCTCGCCCAGCTGCCGGACCTGTGGATCAGCGAGATCAAGGCGCTGCTCTACGGATTCGTCGCCGGGGTGGTCGCCGCGTTCCGCGGGCTGAACCCGGCGGGCGGGCCGAAGGGCGTGGGGGACGCGGTGAACCAGGCGGTGGTCATCACGTTCCTGCTGCTGTTCCTGATCAACGTGGTGCTCACCGCGATCTACCTGCAGATCGTGCCGCCGAAGGCGTTGTGACATGACCACCGAAGCGGCCAAAGCCCCCGACACCCCCGGACCCGACCGGACCCTCGAGATCATCGCGCGGCCGGGCGCGTTCCTGGAGGGCTTCGGCGGGCAGCTCTCCTTCTACTTCCGCGCGCTCGCCTGGGCGCCGCGCACGATTCGCCGGTACAGCAAGGAAACCCTGCGCCTGCTCACCGAGGTCTGCTTCGGCACCGGCGGACTGGCGGTGATCGGCGGGACGCTCGGCGTGATGATCGGGATGACCCTGTTCACCGGTCTGATCGTCGGCCTGCAGGGCTATGCCGCGCTGAACCAGCTCGGCACCGCCGCCCTGACCGGGTTCATCTCGGCGTACTTCAACACCCGCGAGGTGGCGCCGCTTTCGGCCGGGCTCGCGCTGTCCGCGACGGTCGGCTGCGGATTCACCGCGCAACTGGGCGCGATGCGGATCTCCGAGGAGATCGACGCGCTCGAGGTGATGGGCGTGCCGAGCCTGCCGTACCTGGTCACCACGCGTGTGCTCGCCGGGATCGCCGCGGTCATCCCGCTCTACGCGGTGGGCCTGCTGTCGTCGTACCTGGCGTCCCGGCAGATCACCGTCTGGCTCTACGGCCAGTCCGCGGGGACCTACGACCACTACTTCAACCTGTTCCTCCCGCCGGAGGACGTGCTCTGGTCGTTCCTCAAGGTGATCATCTTCAGCGCGCTGGTGATCCTTTCGCACTGCTACTACGGCTATACCGCGAGTGGTGGCCCGGCCGGGGTCGGCGTCGCGGTGGGGCGGGCCGTGCGCACCTCGATCGTGCTCATCTCGGTGCTCGACTTCTTCCTCAGCCTGGCCATCTGGGGCGCCAGCACGACCGTGAGGATCTCGGGATGAACCGGCAGGTCCTGCTGCGCAGGCTCTGGCACCAGGTGCTGGGGCTGATCTTCCTGATCGTGGTGGCGCTGTTCTTCGTGACCACGATCGCCATCTACCAGAAGAAGTTCACCCCGGTCGCCGCCGTGCGGCTGGAGACCGATCACGTCGGCAACCAGCTGCGCGAGGGCGCGGACGTGAAGATCCGCGGCATGATCGTCGGCGAGGTGCGCGGGATCGAGGCGCGCGGCGACCACGCGGCGCTGGAGCTGGCGTTGCAACCGGACAAACTCGGCGTGATCCCGGCGAACGTGTCCGCGCGGCTGCTGCCGAAGACGCTGTTCGGCGAGCGGTACGTGGCCCTGCAGATCCCCCGTGATCCGGCGCCCGCGCACCTCGCCGCCGGGGACGTGATCGGCCAGGACCGCAGCAGCACGGCGATCGAGCTGGAGAAGGTGCTCGGGGACGTCATGCCGCTGTTGCAGGCGGTGCAACCGGAGAAGCTGTCCAGCACGCTCACCGCGGTGTCCACGGCGATCGAGGGGCGCGGTGAGCAGCTCGGGAAGACGCTCGCCCAGCTCGGCGACTACCTCGGGCAGATCAACCCGTCGCTGCCGGACATCAAGAAGGACATCAGCGGATTCGCCGACGCCGCGGACACCTACTCGCGCGCGGCCCCGGACTTCCTGCAGGCCCTGTCCGATCTGACCACCACGAGCAAGACCCTGGTCGAGAAGCGGCAGGGACTCGATTCGCTCTACGCGTCGGTGAGCAACGCGGCCGCCGATCTGGGCGGTTTCCTGCGGGTGAACAAGAACAACCTGATCAACCTCACCACCACCGTGCAGCCCACCTTGGACGTACTGGCGAAGTACGCCCCCGAGTACCCGTGCCTGCTCAAGCAGCTCGCGGAATCGTTGCCGCGCGCGGAAACCGCGTTCGGCAAGGGCACCGACCAGATGAACCACGTGACCATCCGGTTCATCGCGGGCGCGGACCGGACCAAGTACCTGCCGGGCGTGGACGAGCCGAAGTACACCGACAAGCGCGGGCCGCGGTGCTACCCGCAGGTGCTCCCGCCCGGCCGGTGGCCGCAGTACCCGCCGGACGGGCCGGTGCAGGACGGGTCGAGCCATCCGCCGCCGCCCAAGGGCGACCAGAAGCTCCCGGTGAACAGCGGGCTGATCGGCGGCGGCTCGGCGGCCGAGGGCGGGCCGTCCATGCCCAACTCGCCGGACGAGCAGAACCTGATCACCGCGCTGCGGGCGGGCGCGCTCGGCGTGCCGCCTTCGGAGGTGCCGAACTGGAGCAGCCTGCTGGTCGGGCCGCTCTACCGGGGTGCGCGGGTGGACGTCCAATGAGTAAGACCCTGCCGTCGCTGATCAAGATCCTGATCTTCGCCGCGGTCACCGTGCTGCTCACCGGGATCCTCGGCGCCACGATCGCCAACACCAACTTCGGCAGCACCTCGGGGTATTCCGCCAAGTTCGTCGATTCCTCCGGGCTCCAAGAAGGCGACGACGTCCGGATCGTCGGCGTGAAGGTGGGCCAGGTCGACCGGATCACGGTCACCGTGGACAACCACGCCGAGGTGCACTTCGAGGTCGAGGCCGCGCGGCGGCTGCCCGCGATGGTGACCGCCACGATCAAGTACCGCAACCTGGTCGGCCAGCGCTACCTGTCCCTCGGGACCACTGTGGACGGTGACAAGGTGCTGCCCCCGGGCGGGCTGATCCCACCGGAGCGGACCCAGCCCGCGCTGAACCTGACCACCCTGTTCAACGGGTTCAAACCCCTGTTCAAGGCGCTGAATCCGGAAGACGTCAACAAGCTGTCCTACGAGATCATCCAGGTGTTCCAGGGCGAGGGCGGCACGATCACCAGCCTGCTCGCGCACACCGCCTCGCTCACCTCGGCGATCGCCGACAAGGACAAGGTGATCGGCGAGGTCATCGGCAACCTGAACACCGTGCTGGCCACGGTGAACCAGCGCGGACCGCAACTGGGGAACCTGATCGACGCGACGCAGCAACTGGTGACCGGGCTCGCCGAACAGCGCAAACCGATCGGGGACGCGGTGTCCGCGCTGGGCAGCCTCACGCAGACCACGGCCGGGCTGCTCACCGACGCGCGGCCGTCGCTCAAGACCGACATCGCGGAACTGGGAAAGCTGTCCGGAAATCTCGCCGACGCCGCGCCGCAGCTGGACACCCTGCTGAAGGCGCTGCCGGGCAACGCCGAGAAGTTCAGCCGCGCGCTGAGCTACGGCGGTTGGTACAACTACTACCTCTGCGGGTTGTCCGGGACGATCGGCCTCTCCTCGCTGAACCTGACGCTGCCGTTCCTGCCGCTGCCGCTCACCGAGACCCCGGAGAGGTGTAAGCCGCTGTGAAACGCTTGCGTGATCGCAACCAGGCCGCGGTGGGCGCGGTGACCCTGGTGCTGCTCGTGCTGTCCGTGGTGGCCGCGTACAACTCCGACGACCTGCCCCTGCTCGGCAACGGCACCACGTACTCGGCCTACTTCGCCGAATCCGCGGGGCTGCAGCCGGACAACGAGGTGCAGGTGGCCGGGGTGAAGGTCGGCCAGGTCACCGACGTCTCGCTGGCGGGCAAGAAGGTCCAGGTCAAGTTCAAGGTCGAGGGCACCCGGATCGGCGACGGCTCCACCGCGTCGATCGAGATCAAAACGCTGCTCGGCGAGAAGTACCTGGCGCTGCAACCGAAAGGCGGGGGCGCGCAGGATCCGAACGAGCCGATCCCGGTCGAACGCACCCGCACGCCGTTCGAACTGCAGGACGCCTTCAAACAGCTCAACCAGACCGTCGGGGACATCAACACCCAGCAGCTCGCGCAGAGCTTCAACGTCCTTTCCGACGCGTTGCGGGACACGCCGAAGCCGATGCGGGAGGCGTTGAACGGCCTGTCCGCGCTGTCGAAGACGGTGTCCTCGCGGGACCAGGAACTGGCGAACCTGCTGAGCAACACCAGCCAGGTCTCGAAGACGCTCAGCGATCGCAACGCGCAGCTGCGGAAGGTGATCACCGACGGCAACCTGCTGGTCGACGAGCTGCAGAAGCGCAAGAACGCGATCAGCGCGCTGCTGAAGGGAACCCAGCAGCTGTCCGCGCAGCTGACCGGGCTGGTCGCCGACAACCGGCAGCAGCTCCGCCCGGCCCTGGAGAAACTCGGCTTGGTCACCGATCTGCTGCAGCGCAACCAGGACAACCTCGACAAGGGGCTGAAGAGCCTGGCCACGTTCACCCGGGTCGGCGCGAACGCGACCGGCAACGGCCGCTGGTTCGAGGGCTACATCTGCGGCCTGCTGCCGCCGGTGATCAAGGCGGGCGGGTTGTCGATCAACCCCGAGGGCTGCACCCCGCCGATCTCGGCGCCGGATCAGGGGGTGGGCGGAAGATGACGGTACAGACCCGGACCGGGCGCAGCCTGTACTCCTGGCTGGCGATCGCCTGCGTGGCCGTGCTCCTGCTCACCGGGGCGCTGTGGTGGATCTTCCGCGATCCCGGCGGCACCCGGCTCTCGGCGTACTTCGACCGGACCGTCGGCCTGTACGCCGGGTCCTCGGTGCGGGTGCTGGGCATCCAGGTCGGCGAGATCACCGACGTGACCCCGCAGGGCGACCAGGTGCGGGTCGGCATGCGCGTGGACCCCGGGGTCCAGATCCCCGCGGACGCCGGTGCGGTGGTGGTCGCGCCGAGCCTGGTCAGCGACCGGTACGTGCAGCTCACCCCGGCCTACGACGGCGGCGAGGTGATGCGGGGCGGCACGGTGATCGGCCGGGACAAGACGGCGACCCCGGTGGAACTGGACGACCTCTACGGCAGCCTGGACAAGCTGTCCACCAGCCTCGGCCCGGAGGGGGCGAACAAGGACGGCGCCCTCTCGCGGGGCCTGGACACGCTCGCGAAGAACCTGGACGGCAACGGGAAGAACTTCAACACCACGGTCACCCGGCTCGCCGAACTCTCCCGCACACTGGAGGATTCGAAAGGCGACCTGTTCGCCACCGTGCGGAACCTGCAGTCGTTCACGAACATGCTCGCCGCAAGCGACCAGCAGCTCAACGAGTTCTACCAGCGGGTCGCCGACATCAGCGGTTTCCTCGCGGGCGAGTCCGACGACGTCGGCAAGGCCCTGTCCGCGCTGGCCGGTTCGCTGGGCGACGTGCAGGGCTTCGTCGCGGAGAACAAGGATTCCCTGGAATCCAATGTGGACAAGCTGGCCGGGATCACCAAGGTGCTGGTCGACCAGCGCGCCGCACTGGCCGAGGTGCTCGACGTCGGCCCGACCGGGATGACGAACTTCATCAACTCCTACGACGCGGCCTCGGGCAGCATCGCGATCCGGTACAACGCCAACGAGCTGACCAACCCCTTGTTCACCACGCTGTGCCGCCTGGTCAAGGCGGGCACGCCGAAGGGCCTGCCGGACACCGTGGGCAAGCTCTGCGAGCTGATCGCACCGGTCGTCGACGGGATCGCGAAACTGCCGTCGCTGTCCGAGGTGATGGCGGCCATCACCAAGGGCGAACTGCCCCCGCTGCCGTTGCCGCTGATCTCCGTTCCCGGGGGCAGACCATGAAACTCAGGCGTTCGCTCGCGGTGCTCGCCCTCGTGCCGCTGCTCGGTGGTTGCGGGATCGGCGGCTTTTCCGGGCTGTACAACACTCCGCTGCCCGGCGGCGCGGATGTCGGCGACCATCCGTACCGGCTGACCGCGCAGTTCGCCGACGTGCTCGATCTGGTGCCGCAGGCGAGCGTGAAGGTCAACGACGTGCCGATCGGCCGGGTGGAGAAGATCGATCTCGCCCAGGACGCCAAATCGGCCATCGTCACCATGGTGGTCAACGGGGACGTCGCGTTGCCCGCCAACGCGGACGCCCAGCTGCGGCAGTCCAGCCTGCTGGGGGAGAAGTTCGTCGAACTGCGCGCCCCGGCCGGGGAGAAGGCGGCCGGGCGGCTCGGCGAGGGCGCCGCGATCCCGCTGGCCCGCACCAACCGCAACCCCGAGGTGGAGGAGGTGCTCGGCGCGCTTTCCCTGCTGCTCAACGGTGGCGGGGTCGAGCAGGTCCGGACCATCACCGGCGAACTGAACAAGGCGCTCGCCGGGAACGAGGCCGAGATCCGCGCCCTGTTGTCGCATGTGGACAAACTGGCGACCGAACTGGACGGGCAGAAGGGCGAGATCATCCGGGCGATCGACGGGCTCAACCGGTTGTCCAGCACGCTGAACGGGCAGACCGCGAACCTGACGAACGCCCTGGACAACCTCGCGCCCGGCCTCAAGGTCGTCGCCGCGCAACGGGATCAGCTCGTCGGCATGCTGCAGTCGCTGAACACGCTGTCCGAGGTCGCGGTGGACACGGTGAACAAGAGCAAGGACCAGCTGGTGGCCAACCTGCGTGCGCTGAGCCCGGCGCTGACCAAACTGGCCGAGGCCGGGCAGGACCTGCCCACCGCGTTGCAGATCCTGATCACCTACCCCATCCCGACCGTGGCCGCGGGCAACGCGTTCCGCGGCGACTTCGCCAACGTGCGCGCCCGGCTCGACCTGAACCTGGACTCGGTGCTGCAGAACATCGTCAACGGCGGCAAGTCCTCGCCCCCGCCACCGGTTCCGCAGGACGTGATCGGCGGCAGCGGCAGCCCACCGCCGCCACTGCCGTTGCCGCAGACCCCGCCGCCCGCGGCGAGTTCCCGGCAGAACTCCGGCGGACCGCTCGGCGGGCTGGGGAACCTGCTCGGCGACCTGCTGGGAGGGGGCTGACATGTTCACCAGGAAGCACCGGATCCAGCTGCTCGCGTTCGCGATCATCGCGGTGGTCTCGGTGGTGTACGCCGGGGCCAGTTACGCCGGGCTGGACCGGTTGTTCGGCACGCGGGGCTACGTGGTGACCGCGCAGCTCGCCGATTCCGGGGGCATCTTCGTCAACGCGGAGGTCACCTACCGCGGGGTGGCGGTCGGCAAGGTTTCCGCGATGCACCTCAACGCCGACGGGGTGGCGGTCGATCTGGACCTGGATTCCGGCGGGCCGGACATCCCCGCCGACACGGCCGCGGTGGTGGGGAACCGGTCGGCGGTCGGCGAGCAGTACGTGGACCTGCGGCCCAGCCACGAGGGCGGGCCGTTCCTGGAGAACGGTTCGGTGATCCGCCAGGACAAGACCGCGATCCCGCTCGCCCCCGACACCGTGCTGTCCAGTCTGGACAAACTGGTGTCCAGTGTGGACCCGAATTCGCTGCGCACGGTGGTCGACGAGGCATACCTGGCGTTCAACGGCACCGGCCCGGATCTGCGGAAGCTGCTGGACACCGCGGGCTCGTTCACCCGGACCGCGACCGAGAACCTGCCGCAGACCAAGGAACTGCTCGCCGACGGCCGGACCGTGCTGGACACCCAGCGGCGGCAGTCGGCGAACATCGTCTCGCTCGCCGGCGGCCTGCAGGACATCGCCGAACGGCTGAAGAACTCGGATCCCGATCTGCGCAAGGTGATCGACGAGGCGCCGGTGCTGAGCCGCCAGGTCTCCGACGTGCTGGCCACCTCGGGCACCGATCTCGGCGTGGTGATCGCGAACCTGCTGACCACCGCGCAGATCACCACCGCGCGGGTGGACGCGGTCGAGGAGTTGCTGGTGGCCTATCCGGTGATCTCCTCGTTCACCCGGTCCGTCACCTCCAACGGCGAGGGCCACCTCGGGCTGGTGATGAACTTCTTCGACCCGCATTCGTGCACCAAGGGCTACGAGACCACGCACCAGCGCCCGGCCAGCGACACCACCGACGTTCCGGCGAACGCGCGGGCGTACTGCGCGGAACCGCCGGGCAGCCCGACCGGGGTGCGTGGTGCGCAGAACTCGCCGTATCCCGGGAAACCGGCCGATCCGGCCAAACCGCAGCAGCAGGCGGCGCAGCCGGGGACGCCGCAGAAGCAGCAGCTGCCCGGCCTGCTCGGGCTGGCCACGGCGGGCGGCGGACCGCTCGGGCTGGGGAACCTGCTCGGACTGCCGGGATGAGAAGCGGCGATTCCGTGCGGCGCGGGCTGATCGTGCTCGCGGTGTTCGCCGTCCTGGCGGCGGCGTGGTCCGGCTGGTCGTGGTGGAGCGCGTCCCGCGACGACGCGGTGCTGCGGGCGGAGGACCGGGACGCGGTGCTGACCGCCGCCACCGACGGTTTGGTGGTGCTGAACACGATCGACTACCGCAGTGCGGCCCGGGACGTCGACCGGTGGCTCGCGGTGACCACCGGGCAGCTGGGCAAGGATCTCGGCGGGGACCGGAAGGGGCAGCTCGACCGGGCCGCGGCGAGCCGGACGGTCGCGACCGCGACGATGAAGCAGGCCGCGGTGACCGAACTCAACCGCGAAGCCGGGTCCGCGCGGCTGGTCGCCGTGCTCGACCTCCAGGTGAGCACGAACGGCGGGCCACCGGCGGCCAACCGCAGCCGGTTGAACGTCGAGCTGAACCGGACCGAACAGGGCTGGAAGGTCAGCGGCGTGCAGGCGGCCGCATGAGCGATCAGTCTGTTGTGGACAGCCGCCGTGCGACCGTGCTCGCGGCGCTGGCGGCGGTGATCGTGCTGGCCGCCGGGTTCGCGGTGTTCGCCGCGGTGCGGGCGTCGGCGTTGCGCGACGACAACCTCGCGCTCGCCGATCAGGCGGCGACCGCCGAGGTGACCGACCAGATCGGCGCCGGGGTCAAGGCCATCTTCTCCTACGACTACAGCAATCTGGCCCGCACCGAACGGGCGGCGGCCGGGGTGCTCGTGGACGCGGCGGTCGGCCAGTACCGCGACGGCTTCGCCGCGGCCGGGAAGCAGGCCACCGAACAGAAACTGGTCCGCTCCACGACGATCCGGGCGATCGGGGTGCGCGAACTGCACGAGGACACCGCGCGCCTGCTGGTCTTCCTCGACCAGCAGACCCTGCGCACCACCGAGAACCAGCAGACCTCGTCGGCCGCCCACCTGGACGTCACCGCCCGCAAGGTCGACGGCGCCTGGAAGATCGCCAACCTGGCCGCCTTGTAGGTGGGCGGGGACAGGGGGTTGCCTGTTGGCGGGGGTCGTGAGTGGACAGACCGCTGACCGGCCCAAACACTCGCGACCCCCAGCACGCGCCTGGCGCCCACGCCGAGATCGCGGCTGCGCTGACTCATTCCACGATCGGATCGTGCCGGTTCGCGTGGGCGAACTGGATCTCGACGGTCGCCCGCTGCTCGTCGACCCGCAGCTCGCCGCACAGCTCGAAGGGATTGGTCAGCCAGCCCGCCCGGCGGCACTCCAGCCGGGGTTCCGCCGCGAAGCCGGAGGTCCGCACCTGCCAGCCCTTGGCCGCCAGGTGTTCGCCGAGCCGCCGCGCGAGTTCGCGCGCGGGCAGGTGACCGGCCGAGGTCACGGTGAACCGCCGCACGCAGGACCGGCCCGGCGACGCGCAGCCCGCCTCGTCGGCGAGCACCACCATGGTGGGCGGGAGCGGCAGGAGCGCGTCGTCCGGCGGCATGGGCTCGCCGTCGAGCTTCGGCACCGCGAAGACGAGCGCGACACCGCAGCACCAGACGAGCGCGCCCGCCGCCCAGCGCACCCACGCCGCGGCCGAGGCCCGGCGCCGGAGCAGTACGTCGATCGGCGTCGCGGCGAGCACCACCGCGCCCGCCGCGCCGAGGTACCAGCGCAGCCCGTCGTCGGCATCCGGTGGGGTGCCGAAATCGGCCCAGGTGACCGTCCACACCGACCAGGCACCGGTCAGCCCGGCGAGCAGGAGCGCGACCCAGAGGCCGAATCGCCGGGACCGGGCGAGCAGTGCCCAAGCCACCGGGAAGGTGAGCACCACCGGCACGAGCACGGCCACCTCGGCGGGGTCCATCGCCTCGTCGGCGAGGGGATCCACCGGCCAGATCGGTGCGGTCGCCACCAGCGCCGCGGCGACGGCCAGCAACCGCCCGCGCACGGTCCACCCGGCCGCCGCGTCAACGTGAACCTCTCTCACGACTGCTAGACGACCGGCGGCCCCGATTCGTTGCGCCGGGGCCACCCGTCAAGGCGCCGTCAAGGGTGCGGAGCCGCCGCGTCAAGGGTTTGTGAGGTTCTCCCGCGCTCCCCGGATGCGGCGTCCATTCTTGCCTGATGAGCGATTTGCTGTACACGATCATGCTGATCGGCGTCTTCGTGGCCATCGCGCTGGTGCTGCGGCTGCTGGAAGGCTGGTCGGGCGCGGCCCGCGCCCACCGCCCGACCGACCGGGACCGCCGCTGGTAGTCAGCTCAGCTTGACCAACTCCGCGCTGAGCTTCCACAGCCGGAGCAGCGACCGCCGGTCGGCGTTCCGGGCCGGTGGCGCGGCAGGCGTCAGCCCCTCGTAGAAGGCCCCGTTGTCGACCTCGAACTCGGGCGAGCACAACCGCGCGAGGACCGCGGCCCCGTCGGCGCGGCGCTGGGCCACCCGCCCGTGCAGCCGCAGCAGTTTCCGGTCGTCGGTACCCGGGTCCACGCTGATCGCGACCGGGCCGTCCGGCCAGAACTCGGCGAGGGCCCGGGTGAACAGGGTGACCGCGAGCGCGGACTGCGCGTACGCCGACAGCGGTGAGTGCGGGCGGAGCCGGTTCGGGTCGGCCCAGTTGATGGTGGAGCCGCGGTGCAGCGTCGAAGACACATTGACCACGCGGCCGCGCGCCGCCTTGAGCGGTACTTCGAGCAGCCGGGTCAGCAGGTACGGCGCGAGGTAGTTGACCCCGAAGGTCAGCTCGTTGCCGTCCTCGGTCAGCAGCCGCTGCTGGTCGCCCGTGATCGTGGCGGTGTTGACCAGCAGGTCCAGCGCGGGATACCGGGTCGCCACCTCCCGTGCCAGGGCGGAGACCTCGTGCAGCCGCGCGAAGTCGGCGGTGACGGTGTGCAGGCGCAGCGGTTCGGCGCCGCCCTTCACCAGCCGCTCCAGCGCTTCCTCGCCGCGTTCGGCGGTTGGGGCGTGCACGAGCACGGTGTGGCCGTCGGCGGCGAGTGCGCGCGCGGTGTCGTACCCGACGCCGCTGTCGGCGCCGGTGACCAGGGCAGTAGGCATGGTTGTTCCCCAAAATGGCGTGGAATTCCGGGCATGGGCAAGCCGAATGCGGCGCCTGCCCGGCGTGGAATACGGGAGAACCGGGGGAATCCCCGGGGTACGAGAGACGGTCCGGTCAGCGGGCCGCTGAGTTATCGAGAGCCGCCGGCCGGAGTGGTATCAGGCGGCTGATCATCGAGGTCGAGAGCGGCGCGCTCGGTGAATTCCGGGCTGCGCATGGCCTCCATCGAACCCGCGGGAAACGCGGAAGGCAAGGTTTCTAACGCGTTCTTATCGCAGTTGACAAGTGCGTAATAATGGACCTTCGGCGAATGCCGGAAAAGAGAATAACAGCTATTGTTACAGGTTCAGTATAACGGGCAAGGGGGAACTTTGTCAAACGCGAATCACGCGGCCGAATTGCGGGCCGAACGGGAGTACATCGCGTTTCTGTACCGGCGGCTAGCGGGCGAACGCACCGGCGCCACCCGGGAGCTGGCCGGGGTGCTGCGGAACAGCTCGGACGCCGACGGCGAGGCCCGGTGGCAGCGGGAGGTGGCGGCCAACGCCGTCGGCGGTCGGGTCAACGGGCTGCGCGTCGCGGACCACGGCCTCTGCTTCGGCCGGTTGGACCACGCCGAGGGCGGGCACCAGCACATCGGCCGGATCGGCCTGTTCGACGAGGAGGCGGACTACGAACCGCTGCTGATGGACTGGCGGGCCCCGGCGGCGCGGCCGTTCTACTGCGCCACCGCCGCCAACCCCGAGGGCGTCACCCGGCGGCGGCACTTCCACACCCGCGGGCAGGAGGTCCTCGACTTCCACGACGACCACCTGGACGGCGGGGGCCAGGGCGGGGACACCGCGCTGCTCGCCGCGCTCAACGCGCCGCGCGGCGAGACCATGCGCGACATCGTCGCCACCATCCAGTCCGAGCAGGACGAGATCATCCGGCTCGAGCACAAGGGGGTCGTGGTGATCGAGGGCGGGCCCGGCACCGGGAAGACCGCGGTCGCGCTGCACCGCGTCGCCTACCTGCTCTACACCCGGCGCGAGCGGCTGTCCCGCAGCGGTGTGCTGATCGTCGGCCCGAACCCGGGATTCCTGAGGTACGTGGGGGAGGTGCTGCCGTCGCTGGGCGAGACCGACGTGGTGTTCGCCGCGCCCGGCGAGCTGTTCCCCGGGGTGACCACCACGATCCGGGAATCCTCGCCGGAGACCGAACGGGTCAAGGGATCGGCGGTCATGGCCGACGTCCTGGCCGCCGCGCTCGCGGATCGGCAACGCGTGCCCGAGGAGCCGATCGAGATCGAGCTCGACGACGTGACCGTCCCGCTGGACGCCGGGATCGCGGGCTCCGCGCGGGAACTGGCGCGGGCCAGCGGCCTCCCGCACAACGAGGCCCGGTCCGTCTTCCGGCAGGCGCTGATCGCGGCCCTCACCGAGAGCGCGGTGCGCCGGATCGGAACGGGGTGGCTGACCGGCGCGGACCGGCTGCTGCGCGCCGACCTCGCCGACGACGTGCGCCGGGAACTCGTGGCGAGCCCGGAGCTGGCGGCCGCGGTGGCCGAGTTGTGGCCGGAGCTGACCCCGTACGAGCTGCTGGGCGGATTCCTCGCCGACCGGGACCGCCTGGCAGCCGCGGACGGCCTGCTGTCCCCGGCCGAACGGGATGCCCTGTACCGCCCGGACGGGGACGCCTGGACCGTTTCCGACGTGCCGCTGCTGGACGAGGCGGTGGAACTGCTCGGCACCGATCGGTCGGCGGAACGCCGCGCGGAAGCCGAACGGCGGGCCCGGGCCGAGTACGCCCGCGGGGTGTTCGAACTGCTCAAGCTGGACCGGGAAGAAGTCGAGGACTTCGAACTCGTCGCGGCCGACGTGATCGATCCGGAGGCGCTGGGCGAGCGGGCCGCCGAACGCGACCAGCGCGACCTGGCCGAACGGGCCGCCGCGGACCGGGAGTGGACCTACGGGCACGTGGTGGTCGACGAGGCGCAGGAACTGTCCGCGATGGACTGGCGGGTGCTGATGCGGCGCTGCCCGAGCCGCTCGTTCACCGTCGTCGGCGATCTCGCGCAACGGCAGTCCGCGGCCGGGCCGCGCGACTGGGGCGACATCCTGGCGGGATACGTCCAGGACCGGTGGAGCTACCGGCGGCTCACCGTCAACTACCGCACGCCCGCCGAGATCATGGCCGTCGCCGCCGGTGTGCTGGCCGAGGTGGATCCCACGCTCGAGGTGCCGGAATCGGTGCGGAGCAACGGAATCCAGCCGTGGGCGAGCCGGATCGGCCCGGACGATCTCGCCGAGGCGGTGCGCGCGGCCCGCCGGGAGTTCGCCGAGGGCGAAGGCACGGTCGCGGTCATCGCCCCACCCGGGACCGCGCTGGACGGCCCGGTGCTGACCCCGCAGGAGACCAAGGGCCTGGAGTTCGACGCGGTTCTCCTGGTCGAACCCCAGCGGTTCGACGGACCGGCGGAACTGTACGTCGCACTCACCCGGGCGACGCAGCGGCTCGGCGTGCTGCACACCGAGCCGCTGCCGCCGGTTCTGGCGGGACGCCTGGAAACCGTCCGGCGACAAGCCGAGCCGGGCTCGTCAAGGAGTGCCCTGTTGACGTGATCGCGGATTCAGGGGGAAACCGCCCAGGACTGAACCTCGCCGAAGTCGCCTTCGTCCACAGTGGACGCCGGGCGGCGCGGGGCGGGCCCGGGTTCGGCCGGGGTGGTTTCCCGCTGGATGCCGAGCTGGTCGCCGATCACCGCCGCGAGCTCCTCGCCGCACACCGCGGCGATCGCGACGATGCCCTCGCGCAGCGCGTTCGCGGCGGCCTCGGCGCTCAGCCGGGCGATCTCGCCGGCGAGCGCCGGGGCGCCCAGCGCGAGCGCCTCGTCTTCCAGCTCGAGCCCGACCAGCATCCCGGCGAGGTTCACCGACACCGCGATGCCCCGGTCCGCGGCGGTACCGCGGAGGGCGGCGAGCCCGGCCGACAGCCCCGCCGATTCCGGCAGGGCCTCGGCCAGCTCGATCAGCTCGTCGACGCTGCGGCCGTCGTCTTCCGGCGAGGTCATCACGCCCTCCACGTGTCCGGGGTGGTCGACTCGACGGACTCGGTCAGCGCCGCGTCCTGGGTGAGGCCCAGCAGTTCCAGCTCGTCGCCGGTCAACCCGGCGAGCTCGTCGCGCAGGGCGTGCCGGGTGCGCTGGCTCGCCTGGGCGTTCGCCTTGCGGACCAGGTCCAGGATCGCGGTGGCGAGGCCGTGGCGGCCGAGTTGCAGCGCCTCGGGCTGCAGCTCGAGCCGTCGCAGCGCGCCGCCCGGGCCCACCTCGACCTCGATGCCGTGCGCCCGGTCGTCCGCGCGCCCGCTGATCGTCTGCGTCACTTCGGATGCACCCCGCCGTAGAACGTCGCGCTGCTCAGCTTGTGCGTGACCCGCCGGACCTGGTCACTGGAGTTTCCTTCGATCGTGGTGACGGTGTTGCCCTCGACCTTCTCCACGATCCCGATGTGCTTGCTGGCACCGTAGCCCGGGCCGGAACCGAAGAGCAGCACGTCTCCCGGGCGGGCCTGCTTCAGGTCGTTCTTCCCGTAGGCGAGCCCGTGCTTGCGGCCCCAGTTGTAGACGTCCCCGGTGAACGGCAGCAGCGGGATGTTCACCCCGGCCTTGCGCCACATCGAGGTGGCGAACGACGAGCACCACGGCGCCGCCGGGCCGAACTTGTTCCGGTTGCCCGGACCCTCGTGGTAGCCGAGGTGCTTGCGGGCGTTGCGCAGGATGTCGTCGACCTTGCCCGAATGGCTCGGCTTGGTCTTGCCGCCCTTGTCCTTGTCGTGCGGTTTCTTCGCCGGGTGGCCCGGCTTCGCCTTCCGCGTCGCGTCGGCGATCCCGTCGTGGTCGATCTCCTTCTGCAGCGCGTGCAGCTTCCGGGCCGCCTCGACCATCTCGTCGCGGGCGTTCTTCAGGTGCCCGCCGGATTCCTTGGTGTACTTGCCGACCAGATCGGTCACCTGGCCGACCGCGTTGATCAGCGCGGCGGGCGATCCGGCGCCGGACACCGCGAGCGCGCCGTCCAGGATCTTCGACGCCTTGGTGACGTACTCGTCGATCAGCCGCTGCGAGACGGTGTGCCGCCCGGCCAGCGCGTCGGTGACCCCGCCGACGATCTTCGCGGCCTCGGTGGTGGCGCTCGCCGTGGTGCGCAGGTCGCTGCCGAGCTTCGCGGTCGCCTTCTCGAACTCGCCCGAACCCGCGGCGCGCCAGTGGCTCAGTACCGTCGACGCGCTCTTCTGCTGCGCGTCGCGCTGTTCGAGGATCTCCTTCGCCGCCGCGTCCAGCGAGGCCTGGGCGATCTGCGACTCCCGCGCGTTGCCGGTGAGCTTGTCCCGGTGCAGGCCCATCTCGCCGGCGAACAGCTTCGCGATTTCCCTGGTGTCCACGTTTCCCCCTAGAAGATCTTGCCGATGCCGCGGGCGATGTCGTCTTCTTGGTCGCGGAAGACCTTCGCCGCCTTGGCCGCCTGGTCGCCGAGCCGGTCCGCGTTCGTGCCGACGCCCTTGACCTGCCGCTGCAGGGAGGTGCTGAAGTCACCCAGCGCCTTGGCGAAACCGGTCTCCTTGCCGACCTTGCCGAAGCTGTCCGCGGCGATGCCGTGCACCGCGCGCAGGTTCCGGTTGCCGACCGCGGCCAGTTCGTCGCCGATCCGGCGGGCCTGCTTGGTGTAGGCGGTCAGCGCGTCGGTGTCGACCGCGAACCCGCCGCCGCTGCCCTTGGCCGGGGGTTTCGCGCGGCCGCCGCCGTGCGGTGCGCCGCCCCCGCCCTTGGGGTGGTGCGCTCCGCCCTTGGGCTGGCCACCGCCCCCGCCACCCTTGCCGTGGCGCGCGGTGACCGCGTGCGCGGCCTTCGTGGCCTGGGACAGGTGCTTGCGGTAGGCGCCGTTGGTGTAGGTGGACCACGGGCCCCAGTTCTTGCCGTGGCCGGAGATCTGGTAGGCCACCCGGGCGTTGTCGGCCGCGTTGAACAGCTCGTTGTTCGAGCTCAGGTGGTACTGGCGGCGGCGTTCCGGGCCCATCGACCCGAGCATGTTGATCTGCCACAGGCCGTACGAGTTGTCCGGGGGAGTGCCGTTGTGCGCACGCGTGTTCCCGCCGGACTCCGCGAGCGCGACCGCCACCGCGGTGGTCAGGCCCTGCCCCCGGAACCCGGCGCGATACGCGTGCTGCGCGATCTCCTCCGCCGATAGCTTGCTCATGCGCGTCTCCCGCGGTTCGTGTGCTTGCTCCGCAGCTTCGACGTGGGACGACCACCATCGGAACCGCGGTTGCACAAACGCGCAGGCCGACTGCTCAGCCGGGCTATTACTTCCGGTAGAGCGCCTCGATGTCGGTCGCGTAGTTCTTGCTCACCACGTTCCGCTTGAGCTTCAGGCTCGGCGTGATCTCGCCCCCGGCCTCGGTGAAGTCCCGGGTGAGGATGGTGAACTTCTTGATCGACTCGGCGTGCGAGACGGCCTTGTTCGCCTCGTCCACGGCCGCCTGGACCTCGGCCCGCAGTTCCGGGTCGTCGGCCAGCTCGGCCACGGTCGCGCCCTCGGGCTTGCCGTGCCGCGCCTTCCAGGCCGGGAAGAACTCCTCGTCGATGGTCACCAGGGCGGCGATGAACGGGCGCTGGTCGCCCACCACCATCGCCTGGCTGATCACCGGATTGGCCTTGAGGGTGTCCTCCAGCCCGGACGGGGCGACGTTCTTGCCGCCCGCGGTCACGATGATCTCCTTCTTCCGGCCGGTGATCTTCAGGAAGCCGTCGGAGTCCAGTTCACCCAGGTCGCCGGTGTGGAACCAGCCGTCCTCCAGGGCCTCCTTCGTGGCCTGCTCGTTGTTGAAGTAGCCGCGGAAGACCACGTCGCCCTTGAGCAGCACCTCCCCGTCCTCGGCGATGCGGACCGAGGTCCCGGCGACCGGTTTGCCGACCGTGCCGACCCGGAACGCGTCCTCGGTGTTGACGTTCGCCGCCGCCGAGGTCTCGGTGAGGCCGTAGCCCTCGAACACCGGCACGCCGATGCCGCGGAAGAAGTGCGCGAGCCGGGCGCCCAGCGGCGCGCCGCCGGACACCGCGGCCTTGCAACGGCCGCCGAGCGCGGCGCGCAGCTTCGAGTAGACGAGCTTGTCGAACACCGCGTGCTTGAGCCGCAGCCCCAGGCCGATGTTCCCGGTGTCCCTGGCCTGGCTGAACGCGACCGCGGTGGCCTCGGCCGCGTCGAAGATCTTGCCCTTGCCCTCGCCGTGCGCCTTCTGCTTCGCGCCGTTGTAGACCTTCTCGAAGACCCGGGGCACGGCGACCACGAACGTCGGCCGGAACGTGCCCAGGTCGGCGACCAGGTTCTTCACGTCGGCGGTGTGCCCGAGGGTGACCCGCGCGGTGAGCGCGGTGATCGCGATCGCCCGGGCCAGCACGTGCGCGAGCGGCAGGAACACGAGCAGCGAGTTGCCCTGCTCCATGAGCTGCGGGAACGCCTGGATGTCCGCGCGGATCTCGGCGAGCAGGTTGCGGTGGGTCAGCTCGACGCCCTTGGGCCGCCCGGTGGTCCCCGAGGTGTACACGATCGTGGCCAGCGCGTCGGCGGGCACCGAGCGGCGGCGTTCGTGCACGTCGTCGTCGGCGACCTCGGCGCCGGTCGCGGACAGGGTGTCCACCGCCGGTGCGGTGCCCTCGATCTGCCAGACGTGCTCCAGCCCGCCGAGCCGTTCGCGCACCTCGTCCAGGGTGGCGCGGTGCCCGTCGGTCTCGACGAACACGCCCTTGGCCGCGGAGTCGGACAGGATCCAGTGGACCTGCTCGGCCGAGGAGGTGTCGTAGATCGGCACCGTGACACCGCCCACAGCCCAGATCGCGAAGTCGATCAGGGTCCACTCGTAGCGGGTCTTGGACATCAGGCCGACCCGGTCGCCCGCCTCGATCCCGGCTTTGAGCAGGCCCTTGGCCACCGCGAGCACCCCGGCCGCGAACTCGCGCGCGGTCACGTCCAGCCAGGAGCCGTCGACCTGGCGGCGGAAGCTGATCACGTCCCCGAAACGCTCGGCGTTCGCCCAGACGATGTCGGCCAGGTTCTCGTCGTCGGACACTGGTTTGCTCGCCGGAGCGCTGTATTCGCGCACGTAGACCTCCGTGTTACACGCGAGTCGCAGGTGTTACTCGCCAGTCAACTTAGTCGTATGTCCGACGATTGACCATGCTGGTCCCCGAGTGGGGGGTTGGGCATGACATTCTGCATAACGTGTCCGTTTCGAACCAGACAACTCCGGCGCTCGACATAGTGGACGAGACGTTTCTGGCGGTCCCGCCGAGCACGGTCGCGGCCGCGTTCGCCGATCCGGGCGCCTGGACCCGGTACTGGCCCGACCTGGTGCTCGAGGTGTACACCGACCGCGGTGACCAGGGCCTGCGCTGGACCGTGCGGGGCGCGCTGGTCGGCACCATGGAGGTCTGGCTGGAGCCGGTGCTGGACGGCACGCTGCTGCACTACTTCCTGCGGGCCACCCCGGCCGACGCCGCGGGGCGGCCGCTCCCGCTGCGCCCGCGCGATCTGCGGCGCGAGTTCGACCGGCGAGCCCGGGCCGCCAAGGAGATCGCGCTGGGTCTGAAGGAAATCCTGGAGGACGGGCGCGAGCCGGGCGTACCGCCGTCGGCTCGGTAGAGTGGATCTCGTGCGGGTTCATGTCGTCTCCGACGTACACGGAAACGCCGAGGCGCTCGCCCGTGCCGGTGCGGGGGCCGACGCCTTGGTCGTGCTCGGTGATCTCCTCGACTTCGTCGACTACCGGGAACACCACAAGGGCATCCTGGGCGCGCTGTTCGGCGCGGAGAAGGTGGGCGAGTTCGCCCGCCTGCGCCGGGAGGGCACGCGGGACGAGACGGTCACCTATTCCCGGGCGCTGTGGGCCAGCCTGGACGATCCCGCCGCCGCGGTCGAGGAGGCGATCCGCGAGCAGTACGCGGAGCTGTTCGGCGCGCTGACCGTGCCCACCTACGCCACTCCGGGCAATGTGGACACCCCCGCGCTGTGGCCGGAGTTCGCCGGTTCCGGGGTGCAGATCCTGGACGGCGAGGTCGCCGAGGTCGGCGGCCTGCGGCTGGGGTTCGTCGGCGGCGCGCTGCTGCCGCACGGCGTGGTGCCCCGGCGCACGAACCCGGTGTGGCGGCCGTACCTGCGCACCCGGGACGACTTCGACGCCTCGGTGGGGAAGCTGAGCGAGGTCGACGTGCTGTGCACGCACATCCCCCCGGCGGTGCCCGAGCTGACCTACGACGTGGTCGCCCGCCGGGCCGAACTGGGCTCGGATTCGCTGCGCGAGCTGATCGCCGAGCAGCAGCCCCGCTGGTCGCTGTTCGGGCACGTCCACCAGCCCCTCTCCGCGCGGACCCGGGTCGGGAAGACCGAATGCCGCAACGTCGGGCACTTCAAGGTGACCGAGGAGCCGTACGTGCTGCGCTGGTGAGGTCTACGGGACGGTAGCCTCATCGCCATGGCCGAGCAGTCCACCCAGTCCATCGAGGTCGACGCGTCGCCGGAGCGGGTCATGGCGGTCATCGCCGACTTCCCGGCCTACCCCGAGTGGGCCAAGCAGGTCCGCGAGACCGAGGTTCTCGCCGAAGACGCCGGCGGCAAGCCCAAGCAGGTCCGGCTGACCCTGGACGCCGGGCCGATCAAGGACGTCTACACGCTGGAGTACGACTGGGCGGCCGACGGGCTCTCGGTCACCTGGCACCTGGTCAAGGGCCAGATGCAGAAGGCCCAGGACGGCCGCTACCAGCTCGAGCCGATCGGCGGCGGGAAGACGCTGGTCACCTACAGCCTGTCCGTCGAACTGGTGCTCCCGATGATCGGCATGCTCCGGCGCAAGGCGGAGAAGATGGTCATGGACACCGCCCTGAAGGAACTCAAGCGCCGGGTCGAGAGCCAGGGCTAACCTCATGCGGATCCTGCTGTTCACCGGTAAGGGGGGTGTCGGCAAGACGACGCTCGCGGCGGCGACCGCCGCCGGGCTGGCGGGGCAGGGCAGGAAGACGCTGGTCGTGTCCACGGACCCGGCCCATTCGCTCGGGGACGCGTTCGGCCGCCCGCTGGGCGCCGAACCGTCCGAAGTAGACAGTTGCCTGCACGCGGGGCAGATCGACGCCCGGGCCCTGGTGGACAGCGCCTGGCAGGAGCTGCGCGGCCGGCTGCGGTCGGCCCTGTCCGGGGCCGGGATCGACGCGCTGGACGCCGAGGAACTGGCCGTGGTGCCCGGAGTGGACGAGCTGCTGGCGCTCACCGAGGTGCGGCGGCTCGCCGAGAACGGCCCGTGGCGCACCGTCGTGGTCGACTGCGGCCCGACCGCGGAAACGCTGCGGCTGCTCGGTTTGCCGGACGCGCTGGCGGGGTACCTGCCCAAGGTGTTCGCCGGACGGGCGGGTGGAGATCTGCGGCGGCTGGCCGCGCATCTGGAATCGCTGCGCGGCCTCCTCACCGATCCGGCGACCACCACCGTGCGCCTGGTGCTGACCCCGGAACGGGTCGTGGTCGCCGAGGCCCGCCGCACGCTCAGCGCGCTGGCGCTGCGCGGGATCCGGGTCGACGGCCTGATCGTGAACCGCCTGCTGCCGACGGCCGGACGCTGGTTCGGCCCGGCGGCCGCGTGGATGCGCACCCGGCGTGGTCAGCAGGACCGGGTGCTCGCCGAACTGGCCGCGTCCGGACTGACCGGCGACGGCCTTGCTACAGTCGAACACCGCGCGGTCGAGCCGGTCGGCCTGCCCGCGCTGCTGGAGATCTTCACCGAGCTCTACCGTGGCGGGAACCCCTTGTCCGGCAACGGAAAGGGAGTCACGCCACTCCTTCAAGTATCCGAAGTGGACAGTGGATACCAGCTCCGGGTGGCGTTGCCGCTCGGCCGCGACGCCGCGGTGGATCTCGCCAGGATCGACGACGACCTGGCCGTGACTGTGGACGGCTTCCGGCGCCTGATCGCGCTGCCGGAACTCCTGCGCCCGTGCCACGTCACCGGCGCCGAGTCGGACGCCGGAGGGCTGGTCATCTCGCTGTCGCCAGGCCGGAGGCGCGGATGACCGAACGAGACGAGTCGCAGGCGGGCCAGGACGGCGCGAGCCTGGCCGAGGAGATCCGGTTGCTCGTCGACATGGTGATGGACCGGGCGGCGCCCTGGCTGGACGACGTCCTGGCCGCCGGGCACGGCGCGGCCGAGGCGGACCAGACCCCCCACGACGAGCAGCGGACCTGCGGCTGGTGTCCACTGTGTGCGATCGTCGCGGTGGTGCGCGGGGAACGTCCCGAGTTCGCCGCGCGGGTGCTGGAACAGGCGGCCCAGCTCGTCGCCCTGTTGCGGGCGGTGCTCGCCGACCGGTGGGAACCGCAGGAAGGCGTGCACATGCCCGGCTTCCGGCCGGCACCGGCCGAACCCCCGCGGGAACCGCGGGCGGAGGCCGCCCGGGTGCAGCGCATCGCGGTGCGCCGCCGGGAGGAATGGCAGTAGTCGGGTGGAGATCGGTAGCAAGTCTTGAGTAAGAAACAGTGACCGCCGCGGGACTGCGTGCGATCGGGCTGGACGTCGGTGGCACCAGCGTGCGCGCGGGCGTGGTCGACGAGCGGGGCTCGCTCCTGGACACGACCAGGGTCGGCACCCCCAGCGACGAGAACGCCCTCGAGGACGCCATCGCCGGGGCGATCGAGGAACTGCGCAACCGGCACGAGGGCGTCGCCGCGGTCGGGCTCGCCGTCGCGGGCTTCGTCGCGCAGGACCGGCGTTCGGTGATGTTCGCCCCGCATCTCGCCTGGCGGGCGGCGCCGGTGGCGGACCGGATCGCCAAGCGGGTCGGGTTGCCGGTGACGCTGGAGCACGACGCGAACGCGGCGACCGTGGCCGAGCACCGGTTCGGCGCGGCGCGCGGGGCCGAGGTGGCCTGCCTGATCGCGCTGGGCACCGGGATCGGCGCCGGGCTGCTGCTGAACGGCCGGATCTACCGCGGCGCGCACGGCGTGGCGCCCGAACTCGGGCACCTGTGCGTGGTGCCCGGCGGCCGGGCCTGCCCGTGCGGCAAGTACGGCTGCTGGGAGCGGTACTGCAGCGGCACCGCGCTGGCCGCGACCGCGGTCGAACTGCTGGCGCGGCATCCCGGCTCGTCGACCGTGCTCGCCCGGGAGATCTCCGGCGACCCCGGTTCGCTGACCGGCCGCCGGGTCGCCGGGGCCGCGCGGGACGGCGATCCGATCGCCCAGCGCGCGCTGGGCGAGCTGGCCAAGTGGCTGGGCGAGGGGCTCGCGCTGGTGGCCGACGTGTTCGATCCGGAGGTCATGGTGATCGCGGGCGGGGTCTCCGAATCCGCGCCGCTGTTCCTGGACGAGGCGCGCGAGCACTACGCGGGCGCGATCACCGGCGCCGGGCACCGGCCGCTCGCGCGGATCCGCACCGCCCACCTGGGCGACGACACCGCGATCGTGGGCGCCGCGGCGCTCGCGCTGGACAGTCACGTCGAGAGCCGGACCGACCCTGCGGCGGCGAGTCCGAGTACGCGCGTCGGCGAAGCCCCGCGAGCGTGGCGGTGGGGCGTCGGACAGCGGAAGGCGACGTAAGGTGTCAAGTCCGAGCCCCGGCGGCACGACCGTGTCCGCGCGTCCGGAAACAAGCACCGCGGCGGCGAAGGCTCCCGGCACCCGGGCCGGTGTGACAGGGTAGGACGATGGCGCTCATGCCTCGGGAGAACGGCGGCGGTTTCGTCCGGTGCGCGTGCGGGCACCGGCACTGGGGCCTGCACGGGGCGGCCGGGCTGCTGCTCACCGACCCCGCGCGCGGGGTGCTGCTGCAGCGCCGGGCGTGGTGGACCCATCACGGGCGCACCTGGGCGCTGCCCGGCGGCGCGGTGCACGAGGGGGAGTCCGCGTGGCAGGCCGCGACCCGCGAGGCCGAGGAGGAAGCCGCGGTGCGCCGCGGGGCCCTGCGCCCCACCGCAGAGTCCATTGTGGACCACGGAACCTGGCGCTACACCACGGTTCTGGCGACCGCACGGCTGACCATCGAGGAACGCGCGACCAGTATCGAGAGCGCCGAACTGCGCTGGGTGGACCCGGACGAAGTCGCGGACTACAAACTGCATCGCGACTTCGCCACCGCGTGGCCGGATCTGCGGGCACAGCTGGACCGCGAACTCGTCGTCGTGGTGGACGGCGCGAACGTGGTGGGCTCGCGGCCGGACGGCTGGTGGCGGGACCGCGCGGGCGCCGCGGCCCGGCTGCGGGACCGGCTGGCCGGGCTCGCCGGAGCCGGGGTGCCCGACGGCGCGCTCGGGCTGATCGACCGGCCGCACTGGTCGTGGTGGCCGCGGGTCGTGCTCGTGGTCGAGGGGCAGGCGCGCGGCACGGCGGCGGTCGACGGCGTCGAGGTGGTTTCCGCTGCGCGGGACGGGGACTCGGCGATCGTGGCGACCGCCCGCGCGGCCCGCGCCGACCGGCCCGGTGACCACGTCGTCGTGGTGACCGCCGACCGGGAACTCCGCACCCGCGTCGAAGCCGAGGGCGCCACCGTCCGCGGCCCCGCCACCCTGCTCAACCTGCTCGCCCCATAACCCCGGTTGCCGGAGTCCCCCAATGTGGCGTTGGGGGCGTTGAAGGTACCCAATGTGGCGTTCGGGGCGTTGAGCGACACCAATGCCGCATTGGGGGCTTCGAAGCGTCACGTGGGGAGCCACGCTGGGAAAGCTTTGTTGGGGGAACCCCGAGAACCGGGCCGAGTGGTCTAGACCGGTGGCGCGCGGGGCGCTAACGTTTGTTTGTGGTCTAGACCACATTCCCTGCATTCTCGTTTGAACTGCCATTGAGGAGCAGTCATGAGATCGACCCTGCATCGATTACTCAGTGCGACGGCGGCCGCACTGCTCGTCGCCGGAGTGAGCGTGACGGCGAGCCCGGCCGCCCAGGCCGCGGGCAGCCTGACCGCCGAACTCGCGATGTCCGGCACCTCCGGCCAGTACACGGTCACCAACAAGGGCAGCGCCGCGGTGACCGGCTGGGCCATCACCTTCAGCCTGCCGGCGGGCGTGACCGCCAGCTCCGGGGAGAACGCCACGGTCAGCCAGAACGGCACGCAGGTGACGCTGACCCCGGCCTACTACATCAACACCCTGCAACCGGGGAAGTCCACTTACCCGTACAACCCGTCGTTCCGCCTGAGCGCGGCGGCCACCCCGGCGAACTGCCGCGTCGACGACGCGAACTGCGACGGGACCGGCGACACCCCGCCCGCCGCGCCCGGCGGACTGCGGGTGACCGTCAAGACCACGAAAACCGTGACGCTGGCGTGGGACGCGGCCAAACCCGGTTCGCTGCCGGTCACCACGTACGAGGTGTACCGCGGCGGCAGCCTCGCCACGTCGGTCACCGACACCACGGCCACGCTGACCGGGCTCACCCCGAACACCGAGTACTCGTTCACCGTGGTGGCCAAGGACCGGAAGGGGACGGCTTCCCCCGCGAGCACCCCGCTGGTCGTGCGGACCAACAACCCCGGTGACGACACCCAGGCCCCGAGCGTGCCGAGCGGGCTGCGGAGCACGGCCGTCGACGCGGGCAGCGTTTCGCTCGCGTGGACCGCGGCGACCGACAACACCGGCGTGGTCGCGTACGACGTCTACCGCGGCGGCACCCTGGCCGCGACGGTGACCGGCACCTCGGCGAAGGTCACCGGGCTCGCGCCGTCCACCAAGTACGTCTTCACCGTCGCCGCGCGCGACGGATTCGACAACACCTCCGCCGCGAGCACGCCGCTCACGGTCACCACGAGCGACATCGTGAACGGCCACGCGAAGGTGGGCTACTTCGTGCAGTGGGGCATCTACGGGCGCCAGTACTTCGTGCGGAACATGGACACCACCGGCGCGGCGGCGAAGCTGACGCACATCAACTACGCGTTCGGCAACATCGACCCGGTCAACCTGACCTGCCTGCACGGTGTCACCAAGGGCACCTCGCCGAACCCGCAGGACCCGAACCAGGGCGACGGCGCCGGTGACGCCGAGGCCGACTACAGCCGGCCGATGTCCGCGGGGCAGTCCGTGGACGGGGTCGGGGACACCGGCTGGGAGCCGTTGCGCGGCAACTACAACCAGCTGAAGAAGCTGAAGGCCAAGCACCCGCACCTGAAGGTGCTGATCTCGCTCGGCGGGTGGACGTACTCGAAGTACTTCTCCGACGTGGCGGCGAGCGACGCGGCCCGGAAGAAGTTCGTCCGCTCGTGCCTCGACATCTACATCAAGGGCAACCTGCCGACCTACAACGGCGCCGGCGGGCCGGGCACGGCGGCCGGGATCTTCGACGGCATCGACCTGGACTGGGAGTGGCCGGGCGCCGAGGGGCACGCCGGTAACCACATCAGCCCGAACGACAAGGTGAACAACACCCTGCTGATCGAGGAGTTCCGGCGTCAGCTCGACGAGCTGGGCGCCACCACCGGCAAGCGGTACCAGCTCACCGCGTTCACCCCGGCCGACCCGGCGAAGATCGCCGCCGGTTGGGAACTGGCGAAGGTCGCGAACTCCCTGGACATCTTCAACGTCCAGGGCTACGACTTCCACGGCTCGGGCAGCGACAACTCGTGGGAGCCGAACCGGACCGGGCACGCGGGCAACCTCCACACCGACGCGGACGATCCGTATCCGTTCCACTTCAGCGTGGAGAACGCGGTCAACGAGTACCTGAACGCCGGGGTGAGCCCGCGCAAGCTCACCATCGGCCTGGCGTACTACGGCCGCGGCTGGCAGAACGTCACCGACGGCGGCAAGTTCGGCGAATGGCAGGACGCGAAGGGCGCCGCGCCCGGCCAGTTCCCGGAGGAGGCCGGGACCCGGGGTTACGGGAACCTGGTGTCCAGCGTGCCGAACTGCACGGTCCGCCACGACGAGGCGGCGGTCGCCACCTTCTGCTACACCGGCAACGGCGGGCAGTGGTGGACGTTCGACGACACCTGGTCGATCGGCAAGAAGACCGCGTGGATCAAGAGCAAGGGCCTGCTCGGCGCGATGGCCTGGGAGATGTCGGGTGACCCCGGCCTCCTGACCGCCGCGGTCGACGCGGGACTGCGCTGAGGATTCGCGGGACGGCGTCTCAGTTCTGCGTTCTTTCGAGCGCGCCTACGGATTCGCGTAGACGGACCGCGACGTATGCGGACAGGTTCCGGCCTGCCGCGGGGCGGCCCGCCTCCGCGAATCCGTGCCTCCGGCGGGCGCGCGCGTGTCGCAGCCGGGACTGAATCTCTTATCAGAGACACCCCCTAGTCCCGCGCGATGCCGTCCCGCATCTCGGCGATCAGGGAGGCGACCACGGCCTTGAGGCTGCCGTTGTGCTGCCGGGCCGCCGCGCGTTGCCGCTGGTAACTCGCGCCGTACCGCAGGATCGTCTCCACCCCGCGCAGCTCGTCGGCGCAGTCCAGGCGGGCGGCGACCGGCTCCAACCGGTTCAGCACGTCGACGACGTCCTCGGTGACCAGCCGTTCCCGGCCCGCCGCGTCGAGGATCACGATCGCGTCGGTGCCGTAGCGCGCGGCCCGCCACTTGTTCTCCTGCACGTGCCACGGCGGCAGCATCGGCAGCGCCTCGCCGTTGTCCAGCCGGGTGCTGAAGTCGTCCACCAGGCACTGGGTGAGCGCCGCGATCGAGGCCACCTCCTCCAGGGTGGGCAGGCCGTCGCAGACTCGCATCTCGATCGTGCCGAAGTGCGGCGCCGGGCGGATGTCCCAGCGAATCTCGGAGAAGTGGTCGATGACCCCGGTGACGAACATGTCGTCGACATAGCCCTCCAGCTCCGACCACTTGCGGAACTGGAACGGCAGCCCGGCGGTCGGCAGCTGCTGGAACATCAGCGCCCGGTTGGAGGCGTACCCGGTGTCCTCGGCGCCCCAGAACGGCGAGGACGCGGACAGCGCCTGCAGGTGCGGGGCGTAGTTGAGCAGCGCGTCCAGCACCGGGAGCACCTTGTCCCGGTGGTCGAGCCCGATGTGCACGTGGACGCCGTAGATCAGCATCTGGCGGCCCCACCACTGGGTCCGGTCGATGAGCTTGGCGTACCGTTCCTTGTCGGTGACTTTCTGCTGGTACCAGGACGAGAACGGGTGCGTTCCGGCGGAGAACAGCTCCACGCCGAGCGGGTCGGTGACCTCGCGGACGACCTCCAGCGACTCGGCGAGATCGGCGGCGGCCTCGGCGACCGTCGTGCAGACCCCGGTGATGATCTCGACGGTGTTGAGCAGCAGTTCCTGCTTGATCTTGGGATGCGCTTCGAGCCCGGCCGGGCAGACCTCGTGCAGGATCTGCTCGGCGACCGAGGTCAGCTCGCCGGTCCGGCGGTCGACCAGCGCGAGTTCCCATTCGGCGCCGACGGTCGACTGGCGGGAGGGGCTGAACTCGATGTGCATGGCGACCCCCTGGGGGGTTAGACCTGTGCCCCGGTCGTGGGATCGGCGCCGTCCGGCGGCCCCTGCTTGACCCGGAGCAGCAGCAGGGCGATCCCGATGGCGAGCGACAGGATGCCCAGCGGAGTCCCCAGGTTGGTGCCGATGCCGACCAGGTTGGGTGCGATGAGCAGGAGCAGGCCGACGACGAAGAACAGCAGCACCACGAAGGCGCCCTTGCGCGGCCGGGGCAGCGGGGGCGGCTCCGGCGGCACGTAGTGCTCGTCGTCGTCGCCGGCGTCCTCGCCGAACATGGTCTCGTCCCATTCGACCTCGCCGCCGCGCCAGGCGGTGCCCGAGGTGACGGCCCCGCCGGTCTCCGGGGCGTCCTTCGAATCCTTCGAGTCCTTCGGCCGCGGTTCGGGGTCGGGCTCGAGGCCGGTGGTCTCGGCCGTGCCCACGCCCTCGGCGCGCAGGTCGGCGACGATCGCGGCGAACGTGGCGTCCACGTCGTCCGGGTCGGTGTCGTGGCTGCGGTTCACGCGGGATCACCCGCTCTGCTGTGCCGGACGGCGTTGACGAACTCGACGCTGCGCTCGAAGATCAGCGGTGCGTCGTTGTCCAGCGTGGCCACGTGATAGCTGTTCTGGAGCACAACCTCGGTCACGTCCGTACTGCGTACGCCGTTCAGAATGATCTTCGAGTTCTCCGGCTCCACCACATGGTCAACGACCGAATGCAGCAGGAGTAGCGGCTGGGTCACCCGGTCCAGCTCGGCGCGGACCAGCCGCCACAACCGGCTCAGGCTCTCCGCCGCGCGGACCGGGGTCCGCGCGTACGCCTGCTCGAGCACGCCCGGTTTGCAGATGTCGTTGCCGATGGCCTTCACCGAGGGCAGCACCCGGCAGAGCACCGGCAGCAGCTTCGCGTCCCGGCGCAGCGTCATCACCGACGGGTTGACCAGCGCGATCCCGGCGATGGCGTCGCCGAACTCCGCGGCCAGCCGCAGGGTGAGCGTGCCGCCCATCGACTGGCCGAACACGAACACCGACCGGCAGGTCTCGGCGAGTTCGGTGAACTCGGCGCGCACGCAGCCGTACCAGTCGGTCCACCTGGTCCGGTTCATCTCCTGCCAGGTGGTGCCGTGCCCCGGCAGGCGCGGCCCGCGGACGGTGAACCCGGCCTCGGCCAGGTGCTCACCCCACGGCCGCATACTCGCCGGGGTCCCGGTGAAGCCGTGACAGAGCAGCACGCCGACCTCGGTAGAGCCGGTGTGCGAGAACGGTTCTGCGCCGGCGAGCACGGGCATGCTCGTTCGCCCTTCCCTCGGACCACTCGGACGTCCATGTTCGCACGCCGGGCCGCCGTTGTGGATGCGTGTGCGGGGCGGAGTCGCGGGTACTCCCATGTGACATCGGTCGCCCGGCCCGCGCAACCGGGGGGTAGCCGTTGTGCTGGGACTACCACGCTTCGTAGGCTTGCTGACCGGGCAGGGACGTGACGCGCTAGGAGGACAGGGCACGGTGCTGTATCGATTGATGAAGTACGTGCTGCTGGGTCCCCTGCTCCGGCTGCTGTGGCCGACCAAGGTGAGCGGCTTGGAGAACATTCCGGCCCGCGGGGGCGCGATTCTGGCGAGCAATCACCTCGCGGTGGCGGACTCGTTCTTCATGCCGCTCTATGTGAAGCGAATGGTCACCTTTCCGGCCAAACAGGAGTATTTCACCGAAAAGGGTGTCAAGGGCCGGTTGAAGAAATGGTTCTTCACCGGGGTCGGCCAGTTCCCGATCGACCGGTCCAGCGGTTCGGCCGCGCAGGCGGCGCTGGACACCGCGATCCGGCTGCTGCGGGACGGCCGCCTGCTCGGGATCTACCCGGAGGGCACCCGCTCGCCGGACGCCCGCCTGTACAAGGGCAAGACCGGCGTCGCGCGGATCGCGCTGGAAGCCGGGGTGCCGGTGATCCCGGTGGCCATGATCGGCACGGACAAGGTCAACCCGATCGGCTCGAAGATGTGGTGGCCACGCCGCCTGGAGATCCGGTTCGGCGCGCCGCTGGACTTCTCCCGGTACGAGGGCCTCGGCGGCGACCGGTTCGTCGAGCGGTCGATCACCGACGAGATCATGTACGCCCTGATGGAACTGTCCGGTCAGGAGTACGTGGACATCTACGCCGCCAAGGCGAAGGAACTGCTCGCCGCGGAAGCCGCCGGGGTGCGCCCCGCGGTCCCGGCCCAGGCCTCGGGCCTGGACGCCGACCGGGTGCCGCAAACGAAAGCGGGTTAGGCCACTAGGGTGCACCGGTGCGATTTTTCTACGACACCGAGTTCATCGAGGACGGCATAACCATCGACCTGGTCTCGATCGGTGTCGTGGACGAAAAGGGTCGCGAGTTCTACGCGGTATCCACCGAATTCGACCCCGGCAAGGCGGGCCCGTGGGTCCGGGACAACGTGCTGCCCAAGCTGCCCTCGCCCGCCGATCCGGCCTGGCGCAGCCGCGAGCAAATCCGTACCGACCTGCTGAACTTCCTCGGCAAGCCGCCGGGCGGGATCGAACTCTGGGCCTGGTTCGCCGCCTACGACCACGTCGCCCTGGCCCAGCTCTGGGGCCCGATGCCCGCCCTGCCGCGCCAGCTGCCCCGGTTCACCCGTGACCTGCGCCAGCGCTGGGAGGACGTGGGCAAGCCGAAGCTGCCCGCCGCCCCCACCGACGCCCACGACGCCCTCGCCGACGCGAAGCACAACCTGGAACGCTGGCGCATCATCGAGGACGTCCGCCGCCACCGCACCTTCCCCGCCTAGCCGCACCCTTTGTCATGAGGGGACCCCTCCGGACGAATTTCGTCATGAGGGGACCCCTCCTAACACCCGGTCAGCGGCGGGTGGTGACCGCGTTGGCGAGTTCGGTGAGGAGGGCGGCGGTGGTGGGCCAGTCCATGCAGGCGTCGGTGATGCTCTGGCCGTAGGTCAGCTCGGCGCCGCGGCCCAGGGTGAGGTCCTGGCGGCCGCCGGTGAGGAAGCTTTCCAGCATGATCCCGGCGATGCCGCGTTCGCCCGCGCCGATGCGGCCGGCCAGTTCGCGGGTCACCTCGGCCTGGCGGCGGTGGTCCTTGCCGCTGTTGCCGTGGCTCGCGTCGATGATCACCCGCTCCGGCAGCCCCGCCTTGTGCAGGCGGGCGAGGGTGTCGGTCACCGTCTCCCGGTCGTGGTTGGGGCCCGCCGCGCTGCCGCGCAGGATCACGTGGCAGTCCGGGTTGCCCGAGGTGCTGATCAGCGCGGCCAGGCCGTCGGAGTTGATGCCCGGGAACACGTGACCGGCGCCCGCGGCACGGGTCGCGTCCACCGCGACCTGCACGTCGCCCTCGGTGGAGTTCTTGATCCCGACCGGCATGGACAGCGCGCTGCACAACTGCCGGTGCACCTGGCTCGCGGCGGTCCGCGCGCCGATCGAACCCCAGGTGACCGTGTCCGAGATGAACTGCGGCGTGATCGGGTCGAGGAATTCGCAGCCGACCGGAAGGCCCAGCGCGGAGACGTCGAGCAGCAGCTTGCGGGCCAGCCGCAGGCCCTTGTTGACTGCGAACGTGCCGTCCAGGTCCGGATCGTTGATCAGGCCCTTCCAGCCCAGTGTGGTGCGCGGTTTCTCGAAGTAGACACGCATGATCACGTGCAGCCGGTCGCGCAGCGGCGCGGCGTGCTCGGCCAGGCGCGCCGCGTAGTCGAGGGCGGCGGCCGGATCGTGCACCGAGCACGGGCCGACGATCACGATCAGCCGGTCGTCCCGGCCGCTGAGGATGTCCACGGTTTCGGCGCGGCCCTGCTGAACCGTCTTCGCGACGGCGGCGTCCATCGGATGTTCCTGGCGGAGCAGCGCGGGGGACAGCAGCGGGCTGACGCTGGTGGTCCGCTGGTTGTCCAGTTGCTGGAGCGGGTCGGCGGGCCCGGCGGTGAGTGACATGGCGGGGGTTTCCTTTCCGCAAACCGCCCCGCCGGAACCCGCCGAGCCGGTTTGTCGAGATCCGGCTCGTGGGTGGAGATGTCAGCGCACGGTGTCGCCGACCGGCCCACCCAGGGCCGGCCCGCTAAACCAGAAATAACGCCGCACGCCCGTCACTGTAACAGGTCGCCCCGATCTCCTGCACCGATCAAGAGTTGTCCGGCTATCCTGGCGCCGACAGTGTGACGCAGGACAACAATCATGCGGAGGTCTAAACCAATGCGAGTCGGTGTGCTGACCGGCGGCGGCGACTGCCCGGGCCTGAACGCGGTCATCCGGGCGGTGGTGCGCAAGGGCATCGAGGTGCACGGCTGGGAAATCGTCGGCTTCCGCAGTGGGTGGCAGGGGCCGCTCACCGGGGACAGCCGGCCGCTCGGTCTGAACGACGTGGAGGAGATCCTCACCCGGGGCGGCACCATCCTCGGCTCCTCGCGCACCAATCCGTACAAAGTGGACGGTGGGGTCGACAAGATCAAGTCGGTGCTCGCCGAGCAGGGCGTGGACGCCCTCATCGCGATCGGCGGCGAGGACACGCTCGGCGTGGCGAAGCGGCTGACCGACGACGGCGTCGGCGTGGTCGGCGTGCCGAAGACCATCGACAACGACCTCGGTGCGACCGACTACACGTTCGGCTTCGACACCGCGGTGCACATCGCGACCGAGGCCATCGACCGGCTGCGGACGACCGCCGAATCGCATTTCCGCGCGCTGGTCGTGGAGGTGATGGGCCGGCACGCCGGGTGGATCGCGCTGCACTCCGGGCTGGCCGGTGGCGCGAACGTGATCCTCGTGCCGGAGAAGCCGTTCTCGGTCGAGCAGGTCGTCGAATGGGTCGAGCGCCGCTTCGAGCGGATGTACGCGCCGATCATCGTGGTCGCCGAGGGCGCGATCCCGGACGGCGGCGCCGAGGTGCTCAAGACCGGCGAGAAGGACGCGTTCGGGCACGTGCGGCTGGGCGGCATCGGCACCTGGCTGGCCGACGAGATCGCCGCCCGCACCGGCAAGGAGTCGCGTGCGGTCGTGCTCGGGCACACCCAGCGCGGCGGCACGCCGACCGCGTACGACCGGGTGCTGGCCACCCGGTTCGGCCTGCACGCGGTGGACGCGGTGGCGGCGGGCGACTTCGGCGTGATGGTCGCGCTGCGCGGCACCGACATCGTGCGGGTCAAGCTGTCCGAGGCGACCGCCGAGCTGAAGACCGTTCCGGTGGAGCGCTACCGGGAAGCCGAAGTCTTCTTCGGCTGACCTAGATCCGAGCGAGGGAGTCGAGCACGCTCGAGGCCTGGTCGATGTCTTCGGTCAGCGGCCGGTCCTCGAGCGCCGGGTCCAGCACCTCGGACGCCTTCTCGTAGGCGTCGCGGACGGGGAGGTCGACCAGGTCGGCGTCGCGCATGCGCAACGCGCGCACGGCGGCGATCAGCTCGCACGCGAGGAGCTGGGTGTAGGCCGCGCAGGCCTTGGTGGCGGCGCGGGCCGCCTGGGTGGAGAAGCTCGCGTGGTCCTCGATGCCGCGGGACACGACCGCGGTCCCCAGCGTCACCGGCAGCGCGGCCTGCCGCAGCTCGGTGAGCGCGTCGTGTGCCACGTATTCCAGGATCATCACGCCCGAACTGCCCGGCGGTCCGGCCGCGAGGAACGGCCGCAGCCCGGTGAACTCGGGTTCGACCAGATCGCCGAGCCGGGCGGCCGACAGCTCCGCCACCTGGTGCACGGTGGCTCGCGCCTGGTCGAGGGCGGCGGAGACGTACGCGGTGTGGAAATGCGCGTGGTGGTAGGCGTCGGCGTGCCGGGTCGAGATCATCGGGTTCTCCGTGCTCGCGTTGATCTCGATCGCCAGCACCTCCCGCAGGTAGTGGACCGCGTCCAGGGCGGGCCCCTGCACCTGGGGAAAGGCGCGCAGCCCGAACGGATCCTGGATCCGGCTGCCCGGTTTCGGCGTGCCGTGCATGCCGAGCAGCCGCCGCATCTCGGCGGCGCAGGCGACCTGGCCGGGATGCGGCCGCGCTTCGTGCACGGGCGTGGCGTAGGCCTCCGGGTTGCCGTCCAGCGCGATGTAGGACAGCGCCGCGACGGCGTGGCTCGCCCTGGTCAGGGTGTCCAGGCGGAGCGCGGCGAGGGTGGCCTCGGCCAGGGTCGCCGCGTTGCTGCTCATGAACGCGAGCGCGTCCCCGGCCGCCACGGCGACCGGCGGCACGCCGTGCGCCTGCCAAGGCCGCTCGCCCGCCAGTGCCAGGCCGATCTCGGCGAGCGGGGTCAGATCGCCGGTGCCGATCGCGCCGAGCCGGTGCACCAGGGGGAGTGAACCCGAACGCAGCGCGTCGGCGAGTGCGGTGATCAACGGCGGGCCGACCCCGGACCGGCCGGCGATCAGCTGGTTGAGCCGGATCAGCATGGTCGCCCGGATCTGGCCCGGCGGCATCACCTCGCCGCTGCCGCCCGCGTGACTGCGCAACAGCCGCAGCCCGTGCTCCACGGTGTCGTTCCCGGCGACGACGTCCTCCTTGTTCGCGCCCACGCCGGTGGTGCGGCCGTACACCACGCGCCGCGTGCTCAGCTCCTCGGCGAGCCGCCAGGCGTGCTCGGCGGAGCGCAACCCCGCGGTCGAGACGTCGAGTGCCAGCGGCCCCTCGGTGGCCGCGGCGGACACGACATCGGCACAGCGCAGGGTTCGGCCGTCCACCCGGATCACCGCGTCCTCCTTTCCCGCTGCGCTCACTATGGCCGGTCGATCAGGTGCTCGCCGGTTGCCACGGCGGCGCGGTACTCGATGATCACCTGGTAAGAAAAGCGTGCGATACGGCATTGATCAAGTTCGCGCTTTCCGCGCGCGGCCGCCGCACGTCGAGCACCACCGCACCGGGGAGGGACGACGTTCGGTCCGGCCCGCGGGCGCGCTACGACCGGGGCGAACGCCGTGCCGCGGCCACCGGCGTGCCGTTCGAGGAACCACCGGACTGGTTCCGTTGCCCACGACGAAAGTTTGCTTTGCTGGTCTGAACCATTGACGTATTGGTCTAGTCCACTTAACTTTAGTAGTCCCTGCCCCGTAGTTTCTCCGTCACCCATGGTGACCCCGAATTGAGGTGCACCAGCGCCGCGGTTCCTGCTCGACCGCGGTTTCCCTGCATGCGGTGCGGCATGGCACCGCCCTCCCGAGGGAGAGGACATGTTCAAGTTCCGAAAGCGCACACTGCTGGCGTTCGGCGGCGCGGCCGTCGGCGCCGTGCTGGCCATGGGCCTGGCGGCGCCGGCCGCCGCGGACCTCCCGGCCGCTCCCGCCGCCGACCCCGGCGCCGCCGCGGTCGGCAAGACGCTCGGCTATTTCACGCAATGGGGCGTCTACGGACGCAATTACCACGTCAAGAACATCGAAACCAGCGGTTCGGCCGCCAAGCTGACGCATATCAACTACGCCTTCGGAAATGTGCAGGGCGGCCGGTGCACGCTCGGTGACACCTATGCCGACTACGACAAGTTCTACGGTGCGGACGCGAGCGTCGACGGGGTCTCGGACACCTGGGACGCCGGGGCCCTGCGCGGGAACTTCGGCCAGCTCAAGCGGCTGAAGAAGATGCACCCGAACCTCAAGGTGCTGTTCTCCTTCGGCGGCTGGACCTGGTCCGGCGGCTTCGGGCAAGCGGCGGCGAACCCGGCCGCGTTCGCCGAGTCCTGCTACAACCTGATCAACGACAAGCGCTGGGCGGGCGTGTTCGACGGCATCGACATCGACTGGGAGTACCCGAACGCCTGCGGCCTGACCTGCGACACCAGTGGACCGGCCGCGTTCAAGAACCTGGCGGCCGCGCTGCGGGCGAAGTTCGGTTCCAAGCTGGTGACCGCCGCGATCTCCGCCGACGGCACCGACGGCGGCAAGCTGGACAAGGCGGACTACGCCGGGGCCGCGCAGTACTTCGACTGGTACAACGTGATGACGTACGACTTCTTCGGCGGCTGGGCGGCGCAGGGCCCGACCGCGCCGCACTCGCCGCTCACGTCCTACAACGGGATCCCCACCGCGGGCTTCTACTCCGACGCCGCGATCCAGAAGCTGAAGAGCAAGGGCATCCCGGCGAGCAAACTGTTGCTGGGCCTCGGTTTCTACGGTCGCGGTTGGACCGGCGTCACCCAGTCCGCGCCCGGCGGCAAGGCGACCGGCCCCGCACCGGGGACCTACGAGCAGGGCATCGACGACTACAAGGTGCTGAAGACCAAGTGCCCGGCGAACGGAACGGTCGCGGGCACCGCGTACGCCTTCTGCGGCAACCAGTGGTGGAGCTACGACACCCCGAGCACCATCCGCGGCAAGCTGGGTTACGCCCGGAACCAGGGGCTGGGCGGGACGTTCTTCTGGGAACTGTCCGGCGACACCGGCAACGGTGAACTCATCTCCGCGATCGCCGGCGGATGACCAACCGGGCGGGGAGTCCTCAACCGGGGCTCCTCGTCAGGTTTTCGCCTCGGCCAACTCGCCCGGCGGGTTGGCCGAGGCTTTGCGCAGGATCTCGGCCACCGCGCCGAGATCCACGCCGGCGAGCCGCTTGAACCGGATGCGGCTCTTGCCGACGGACGCCTTCGGCAGCCGGTCGGCGTAGGACTCGGCGAGGTACCGGTCACCGTCGGTCGCGGTCACATGGTCGGCGCGAGTTCGGGGACGGTCGCACGGATCAGCTCGTGCGGGGTGCGCAACTCGGCCCGCCGGGGTTCGGCGAGGCTCGCGAGGTACTGCTCATGCGTCTTCGCCGTGGACTTGCCCCGCATGGGTGGCTCCCGCGATCGAGTGGCTGGTGCTCGCATTATCGTGTCCGGGTGAAGTTCGCGGGATTCGGAGAACACGCCGTCGAGTTCTACGACGGATTGCTCGCCGACAATTCGAAGCCGTACTGGGAAGACCACCTGGCCGTCTACAAGAACGACGTCCGCGCCCCGATGGAGGCGCTGCTGGCCGAGCTGCAGCCCGAGTTCGGGGCCGAATTCGGCGAGGGCAAGGTGTTCCGCCCGCACCGCGATGTCCGGTTCGCCAAGGACAAGAGCCCGTACAAGACGCACTGCGGTGGCGTCATCGAACAGGGCCGCGGCGGGGGCGCGTACTACGTCGAGCTGAGTTCGGCCGGCCTGCGGGTCGGCGGCGGCTGCTTCCACCTGGCCAGCGATCAGCTCGCCCGGTTCCGGCAGGCCGTGGACACCGACATCCACGGCGGCGCGCTGGAGAAGATCCTCGCGAAGCTGCGCCGGGCCGGTTGGGAGATCGCCGGTGACGCGCTGAAGACCAAGCCCCGCGGATTCGCCGAGGACCACCCGCGGATCGACCTGCTCCGCCACCGCTCGCTGTACGCGGTCCGGGTGTGGGAACCGGACGACACGCTGCACGAACGCGCCTGCCTCGACCGGGTCCGGCGCGCCTGGCGCCAGCTCCGCCCGTTCAACGAGTGGGCGCGGGACCACGTCGGCGTGAGCGAGGAATCACCCCGTCGCAGGTAGCCGTGCTCGTCGTGCGCGGGCGGCCTTCGGCCGAGGCGGCCTGGTCGAAAACCGGGTGCGGACGCCCGGCGCGGTGGTGTGTGATCGGGGCGTGGCGATCGAGTTGGGCGAGCCGGGGGTCGACGAGCTGAGCGAGGCCGTGGGCGTGCTGCGGGAGTGGCAGCACGACGCGGCGCCGATGCAACTGCATCCGGGGGACCTGGGCTGGTTCTGGCGGTTCGGCGCGGAGGCGACGGCCGCGGCGGTCCGGACCTGGAGCCGGGACGGCCGGATTCTCGCCGTCGGGCTGCTGGACGAGCCCAAGCTGTTGCGGCTCACGATCGCGCCGGACGCCCAGCGGGACGAGGAGCTGGCGCGGCAGCTGGTCGCGGACCTGACCGAGCCGGAGCGCGGCGTGCTGATCGCGGGGAAGGTGTGCGTCGAGGCGCCGATGGGCGTCCTGGTTCAGGATCTCCTGTTCGAGGACGGCTGGAACGCCGACGAGCCGTGGACACCGCTGCGCCGCGACCTGACCGAGCCGGTGCCGGACCCCGGCGTGCGGATCGAGGTGATCGGGCCGGAGCAGGCGCGGGTGCGGGCCGCCGTGCAGCGGGCATCGTTCGACAGGTCGACGTTCACGGAGGAGCACTGGCACGCGATGGCGGCCGGACTGCCCTACGCCGACGCCCGGTGCCTGGTCGCGTACGACGACCAGGGCAACGCGGTGGCGGCGGTGACGGTGTGGTCGGCCGGTCCGGGGAAGCCCGGGGTGCTCGAGCCGATGGGCGTGCACCGGGAACAGCGCGGCCGCGGCTACGGCAAGGCGATCACCGTCGCCGCGGCGGCCGCGCTCCAGGAGCTTGGCGCGTCGAGCGCGATGGTCTGCACCCCGAGCTTCAATGTCGGCGCCGTCGCCACCTACCAGTCAGCCGGTTTCCAGCAACTCCCGGAGAGGCGGGACCTGTGCCGGGCCGCCTAAGCGTTCCCCAGCCACCACAACCGGCTGGCGTCCCGGGCGATCGTGGCCAGCAGCACGCCCCGGCCCCAGGGCGGCTGGTCCGCCACGGCCACCGCGATGCCCCGGCTTTCTTCGGGAAGCGTGAGTTCCCGCCAGTTCCCGCACCGCCGGTCGGTGGACCACAACCGCGCCCGGCCGTTCGCGGTGGCGGCCACCAGTAGCCGATCGCCGTCGGCCACCAGCCCGGCGACTTCCGGCAACTGGCTCCCCGTCATCGCTGGTTCGCCGCTGACCGGTGCGCCCCAGGCGTCGCCGGGCCCGCTCTGCCAGCACACGAATCGCTGCGTCCCGCCGTCCGGCCCGTCGTACCGGACCGTCACGCCGACGGCGACGCAGCCCGCGGTGTCGCACGCGATCCGCTCGGCGCTGGTGTTCGCCGCACCCTCGGGCACCCCGAGCGGTGCCCGCCGCCAGCCGCGGCCGTCCACCGAACTCCAGGCCAGCGGATCGGTCCGCGGTGAACCGCTTCCGGCGCCGCGGACCTCGCCGACCGCCACCAGTTCCGCGCCCCGCCCCGCGGCGCCCCGCATGCTGGTCTGCCCATCCGGGGTGCTCTGCAGCGCGGGCTCGTCCACGCGCGCCCACTCGCGGCCGTCGGGCGAGGTCCACGCCGAGGCTCCCGGTCCGCCCCGCTCGTGGTCCCACTGACCCACCAGCAACGCACCGGACGACGTGGCCGCCGACGCGGTGACCGCCATGGCTCGCGGACCGCCGAGCAGCTCGACCGGCTGCGGATACTCGACGAGCCCGCTCGCCGCGCCGGACCAGATCGTCAGCCGGGGGTTTCCGTGCGCCCCGCCGAACGCCTGCCCGAGCGCGAGGATCCGCTCGCCGCTCACCGCGGGGAGGGTCAGCTCGGCCTGCCGCCCATAGCCGCTGCTCGCCTGGAGCGGGACCGCTCGCCATCCGGCACCGGGCGACCCGAGCCAGGCGCCGGGCGCGCGACCGTCCGCACCGGGAACCGAGCCGACCGCCAGCAGGTCGCCGCCGAGCCGCGCGAAGCCCAGCACCCGAGCTTGCGGGGCCGGTGCGTCGACCGGTCGCCAGCCCCCTGGCACTGGATCGGGTCCGCGCGGCGTGCCGCAGGCGGCACCGGCGACCGCGGCCACCACCGCCGCGATCACCGCGAGCGCCCGGCTCAGGGGAGTTTCCCGATTCCGCTCAGGAGCGTGCTGTGCACCAGGTGGAAGGCGTCCCGCGGCGCGAGCGTGCCGTGCCGGATCCCGTCGGCCGTCGCCGACACGAGTGCGCCCAAGGCGTAGCCGTACCACCGGTGGGGAAGGTCCCGCCGGACCGCGCCTTCTTCGCGTGCCCGGTCGAAGAAGTTGGACAGCCGATCTTCGAGTTCCTCGCCCCGGGCCACGTAGTCGGGATCGTCGAGGAGTTCGGGCAGGAGTTTCATCAGGCTCAGCAACTCGCCGACTTCGAGCATGCCTTCCACGAGCGCGGAGAGCGCCTTCTCCGGCGGGGCGGTCTCCAGTTCGGCCTTGTCCATCGCGGTGCCCAGGTCCTCGATCGTGCGCTGGGCCAGGGCCCGCACGAGCGCTTCCCGGGTCGGGAACGAGCGGTACAGCGTCGACCTGCTCACGTTCGCCGAAGTGGCGACTTCGGAGAGCGAGGCGCCGGGATTGCGGGCGAGGGCGCGCCCGGCCAGCTGCAGGAGATCCGGCGGCGTCCTCGGCATGGTCGAAAGTGTTGCGTTTGAAACAACCCTGGTCAAGGTGGGACGTTTCGGCACTCCTGCCCCGGGTAACTTTTCCTTGCCGGATCAAGGACTCCGGGTCACCTCCGGTGCGCCAGGCGGATGCCGTGTCATGGGCGGCATGGACAGGAGCATGATCCGGTGGAGCGTCCCGATACCGATGCGGGACGGGATTCGGTTGCGCGGTGACCTCTGGCTGCCCGGATCGGCCGAGCCCGCGCCGGTGATCATTTACCGCACCCCGTACGGCCGCGCCGGAATGGACGGGTACGAGGCGCTGCGTCCGGTCGACGCGGCTCGCGCCGGTTATGCCGTGCTCGTGCAGGACACGCGCGGATGCTTCGAATCCGAGGGCGAGGCCCGCCCGGCGATGTGGGACCAGGAGGGACGGGACACCTACGACACCGTCGAATGGGCGGCCGGACAACCGTGGTGCGACGGGAACGCGGGGATGGCCGGCGCCTCCTATCCGGGCATGGTGCAGTGGGCCGGGGCGGGGCTGCGGCCGCCGCATCTTCGCGCCATCGCCCCGATGATGGCCACCGACGGGCCGCTCGACCGCGCGGAGACCGGCGGAGCGATCCGGCTCGACCACTACCTCGGCTGGGCCGCGCTGATGGCGCTTTCCTGGATGCGCAGGGAGGAACGGCACGGGCGCGAGATCGATCCCGAATCCCTGGCCCGGGCCGCGGCCTTGCTCGACGACACTTCGCCCCGGACGGCGCTTTTCGATTTGCGCGCGGCATTGCGGATCGACGGATCCCCGTACGATCTGACGCGCCACGTGCTGGTCGATTCCCTTGACACTCCGGTGTTCCCGTTGCCGGACATCAGCATTCCGACGCTGCTGGTCGCCGGATTCTTCGACGTGTTCTCCGCCGCGACGATCCGCTTGCACCAGCGGATGACCGAGCTGCACGGGGAAGGCGACCGGCACCGGTTGATCATCGGCCCCTGGGCGCACGCGGGCGGGCTGCCCAACACCCAGGGCACGCTGAACTTCGGGGTCACCAGTTCCGGGGTCGCCTCCGGCCTGCCCGCGAAACACCTCGCGTTCTTCGATCACTACCTGCGCGGGCGCCCGGGTGAGCGGGAAACGCGCGTCGAGTACTTCCTCATGGGCGCGCGCCGCTGGCGCACGGCCACGAGCTGGCCGCCACCGGGGACAACCCGGCGACGCCTGTACCTGCACGGCCGCGGTGACGCGCGCGACGAGGTTTCCGGCCGCCTCGCGGAGAATCCGGCCCCGGCCGGTGATCCGCCGGAGAACTACGGGTATGACCCGCACGATCCGGCGCCCAGTCACGGCGGCCGCCTGCTGGCCACCGGCGATCTGGTCGGCGGCCCGTTGGACCAGCACCACCTGCTCCGGCGCGCGGACGTGCTCGCCTACACCACGGCCCCGCTCGGCGGAGCCCTGGATGTGATCGGACCGGTCGAACTGCGGCTGCGGGTGGCCAGTTCGGCCCCGGACACCGATTTCGCCGCCAAACTCGTCGACGTCACCCCGGACGGGCGGTGGATCCTTGTCTGCGACGGTTTGCTGCGGGCCCGCTACCGGGCGGGTTTCGAACGGGAGATACCGCTGCGGCCGGGCGAACCGACCGCGCTGACCGTGGACCTGGGGCACACCGCCTGGCGATTCCGCGCCGGGCACCGGCTCGGCGTGCTGATCACGAGCAGCAGCTTTCCGCATCTCGACCGGAACACGAATACCGGCAACGCGATCGGCACCGACGACCGGGCCGAGATCGCGCGGCAGACGGTCTTTCATGCCGGGGACCTCCAATCGTATTTGCGCTTCAGCGTGGACGGGCAGGCGCCGAGCACGGTGTGACGGCGCTGAAGACTTCAAAGCCCGGGAATTCACAAAGGGGATGCAACGGCGCCGGAGAGCCCGGCGCGGACCATGCTTCGACCCTACCACAGATTCGAACTGATGTTCGAGCAGATTGATTGGGAGCGTTGCGGCCGGACCACTGGGTACCGCCGGTCACCCAGGAAGGCGCGAGCGAGTACTCCAGGACGACTCCCCGCGGCGGTACCCGTCAGTAACTTCGGGATCATGACCGGAGCAGTCTGGAGCACCAGCGGGATCGAAATCGTCGGCCTGGGCCGCTACTTTCCAGGTCAACCCATCGCCAACGAAGACCTCGTGCCCACCAACACCACGCCCATCGAACAACAGGTCCTCGGCGTCGGCGGGGTCCGCACCAGGCATCGCTGCGCCGACGACCAGGACCTCGCCGACCTCGCCACGGAAGCCGTCAACCACGCGCTCTCCGACGCCGGGATCGACGGTTCCGAGGTCGACGTGCTCATGCTCAGCAACTGGACGGATCGTTGGTGCGCCCCGGAATGGGGTGCGCTCGTCGCCACCCGGGTCGGCGCCGAGCACGCCATGGGGTTCGATCTCTGCGGTGGCTGCGCGGGATTCGTGCAGGGCGTGCACACGGCGGCCATGTTCCTCAGCTCGCCCGCGCACTACGAAACCGCGGTCGTCGCCTCGGCCGAACGGTTCAGCCGCCGCGTGCGCCCCGGGTCGAAGGGCGAACTCGTGGTCAGTGACGGGGCCGGGGCGGCCGTGCTCCGCCGCACCGGGACCTCCGGATTGATCGACTCCGCCTTCCACAGCAACGGCGAACTTTCCCACATGAGCACGGTGCATCCGGGCAACGGCTGGGTGCGCAGCCAGCCCGAGCTGAACGACGTCGCCGTGAAGCACGTCCTCATCGCGGTGAAGGACCTCTTGGCGCGCAACGACATCACCCCGGACGACATCGACTGGGTCGTCCCGCATTCGGCGACCGAACCGTTCAACCAGGCGCTTCGCGCGGAACTCGGCATCGATCCGGACAAGATCGTGAACAACCTGGCCACCCGGGGGAACCTGTCCAGCGCCTCGATCCCCACCACGCTCTCCGAATACGTCGAGCGCGGGACGCTGCAACGCGGCGATCTGGTGCTCTCCCCATCCCTCGGCGGTGGCGTCTGGTGTTACGGCGGTCTGCTCTACCGGCTCTGACTCAGGGAGTGAACACAGTGGACACACGGGACACCATGCTCACCGGCGTCGGGTTCTGCCTGCCGGGCAGCGGCGGGTTGTGCGCGAGCCGCAAACAGTTCTGGGACGCGATCTCCACCGGGCAGAGCTTCCTCGACCAGGGCGACCTCTACTTCGGCTCGATCGACGCCGATCTGGTCGCCCAGGCCGCCGAGCGGCTGCCCGATCTTTCGCTCCGCTACCTCGAGGCGTATTCGCGAACCCAGCTCTACGGACTGATCGCGATGGCGCAGGCCTGCCAGGACGCCGGGCTCGCCCCGCACCGCGGCGACCTCGCCGAAGCCACCGTGCTGACCGCGCGCCACGGGCTGGACACCTGCTTCGAGATCCAGCAGGACGCCGTCGAGGCCGACGCCGACGCGCTCACCCAGCCGCAGGCGCGCCGGTTGATCTCCCGCACGCTGCTGTCCGGGTCCACAATGGACGTGAGCGGGGCGCAGATCTCGGTGCTCAACACCACCGGCGGCAGCATGTCGGTCGCGGTCGGCTGCGCCTCCACCGGGGTGCTCGTCGGCGTGGCGCACCGGATGCTGCGCACCGGCGAAGCCGATCTGGTCGTGCTCACCGGCGCCGATCACTACTACGTCGACCGGCTCCAGGAGTTCGGCCCCGTTTCGGCGAAGGCCGCGGAGGGCAGCGGCCACGCGACCGACGCCACCTACCACCGGCCGATGCGGCCCTACGACGCCCGCACCACCGGCGCGAACATCGGCAACGGCGCGGTCACCCTGATCCTGGAAACCCGCGAGCACGCCGACGCGCGAGGCGCGGATCCGATCGCCCGGGTGCTGGCGCAGAGCACCCGGCGCAGCCCGCAGGCCAGCGCCCTCGCGGTCGATCCGGACGGCATCGGCCCCGCGCTCGCGATGCGCGACGCGTTGCGGCAAGCCGGAATCACCCCGGACGAGGTCGACTACCTCAACGGCGGCGCCGAAGGGGACGCGATCTTCCACCGGGTCGAGACGAACGCGCTGCGGCAGGTCCTCGGCGAACGCGTGGCCGGATTCCCGGTGAGCGACCAGGAAGCCGCGTTCGGGCACAGCGGCGCCCCGCTCGGCGCGCTGGGGGTCGCGGCCACCGGCCTGATGATCGCGAACCAGGAGATCTGCCCGGCGACCGGCTGCGAACAACCCGATCCGGCGTGCGGTTTCGACGTGGTGACCGGGAATTCGCCCCGGCCCGCGCGGATCCGGCACGCGTTGAGCACCAACTACGGCATCGGAATGGTGTCCAGCGCGGTCGTCCTGGGCGGTGCCCGATGACCGGGCGGATCGCGGCCGCCGGGGCGATGCGCACCTCCTCGCTGCACCTGTGCGCGCCGGTGGTCGAGGTCGACGCGGCCAAGAGCGGGCTCGCGGGCGAGGCGGTGACCGGGCTGCTCCGCGACGCCGGGTTCACCACCGCGGCCGCCGGGAACGGGACCCGCCTCGACCACGGCGCGTTCTGCGCGATCCAGCTCGGCAATGCCGCCCTCGGCGCGAGCGGGAGCTGCCGCGGCCTGCGGCGCTCGGTGGTGGCCGAGGCCGCGAGCCGGATGGCCAAACGCGGCGGCGGCCGGATCGTCCTGGTGACCGACGCGAACCCGTGGCCCGCCGCGGGGGCCAACGTCGACCAGTCCGCGCGGCAGATCGCCGATCTGCACTGGTGGCAGCAACTCGCCGCGCGGGTGGCGCGCTACGGCGTGCGGATGAACACGGTCCGGATCGGCTACTCGCCCTTCCTCGGGCACGCGTTGTCGCAGCCGTCCGAGGCGGATCTGTTCGCACACCAGGTGATCCGGCGCCCGGTCACCGAGACCGACCTCGCCTGCGCGCTCACCCTGCTGTTCAGCAAGGGGATGAACGGCATGGTCGGCGAGGTGCTCCCGCTCGACGGCGGGGTCGATTCGGTCCTGGTCCCGGTGTCCGCGCCGGGGACGGTCCGCGCGGACTTCTCGACCGTGCCGCCGGCGAATCCGTGGCCGCTGACCGGGCGCACGATCATGATCACCGGGGCGAGCAGCGGAATCGGCGCGGAGACCGCGATCGAACTGGCCCGGCGCGGGGCCGATCTCGTGCTCACCGCCCGGCGGCAGCGCGAACTGGACCAGATCGCCGGGGCCGTGCGCGAACACCTGGGCACCCGGGTGTGGACGCTGTCCGCGGACCTCGCCGACCGGGAAACCCCGGCGCTGCTGGCGAAGCAGGCGTTCGACGAGGCCGGGATGGTGCACGACCTGGTGTACGCCGCGGGCATCCTCACCCGCGACGAACCGGGGGCGGACAGCCGCCCGCACCGCGAGCGCAGTTTCCGGGTGAACACCCTGTCCTACGCGGATCTCGCGGAGGAGTTCGCGGCGCGCTGGGTGGAGCGGAAGCACCGCGGGTCGATCGTCGGGGTCTCCTCGGTCAGCGCCCAGTCCGCCCCGGTGCCCCAGGTGTACAGCTACGGCTCCAGCAAGGCCGCGATGGCGCAGCTCGGCTCGCATCTGGCGGTGACCCTGGCCCGGTACCGGATCCGGGTCAACTCGGTGCTGCCGGGCATCGTCCGCACACCGATGACCGACGCCCAGGATCCCGCGTTCGTCTCGGCCTCGCTGCGGCGCATCCCCGCGCTGCGCCTGTGCGAACCGGAGGACATCGCGGCGGCGATCGGTTACCTGGTCAGCCCCGCCGCGTCCTACCTGACCGGGGCGCAGCTGCGGGTGTGCGGCGGCTCGGCGACCCTGCGGACCCTGCCCGCGCTCGGCAAGCGGAAATCGCCGGAAGGCGTCGAACTGACCGCGTAAGGAAAGGAAATCGATGGCGGAGAACCTCGCCGGGAAACATGTGCTCGTGTCCGGAGCTTCCTCGGGAATCGGCGCTGCCGTCGCCGCCGCGCTCGCCGACGAGGGGGCGCGCGTCACCGTGGTGGGCAGGCGCGCCGACCGGCTGGCCGCCGTCGCGGCGTCGATCCGGGACGCGGGCGGGGTGGCGCACGGCGTGCCCGCGGATCTGAGCGATCCGGAGGCGCCCGAGCGGATCGTCGCGTCGGCCGAGACCGAACTCGGACCGGTCGACGTGCTGGTGAACAACGCGGCGGTGGCCCGGTCCGGCCCGCTCGCCGACCTGCGGCCGCGGCACTGGAACGTGGCGGTGCAGGTGAACCTGACCGCGCCGCTGCGGCTGGCGCAGCTCGTGGTCCCCGGGATGCGCGCCCGCGGATACGGCTGGGTGCTCAACATCGGCTCGGTGGGCGGGCTCCGGCCGATGCCGCGGACCGGGCCGTACTCGGTGACCAAGAGCGCGTTGCACTTCATGACCGCGGTGCTGGACGAGGAGAACCGGGATCGCGGCGTCCGGGCGGTCTGCCTGTGCCCGGGCTGGGTGCGCACGGAGATGCCGCTGGACCCCGAACTCGCCGGGGTGCCCGCCGAGGCCCTGCTCGAACCGGAGGACCTGGCCGAGGCCGTGCGGTGGGTGGTCACCCGGCCCGCGCGGATGACGCTGGGGCCGATCGTGCCCGTGGTGCCCTCGGATCCGCGGACTTCGGTCGAGCGGGTGTGGTTCGACCGGTTGGCGCAGAGCCATGCCTGAGCTGGGTGAAGTCGGGTCGCCGGAAATCCCGGGCGTGGAGCAGTGCGTGCTCGGCGCGGTGCTCGAGCGGCGTGCCCGCGAACATCCGGAGCGGACGTATGCGGTGTTCGCGGACGGAACGCGGTGGAGCTACGCGCGGGCGTGGGACGCCGCCGAGCGCGCGGCGTGCGGACTGCGCGGGCTCGGGGTGGACCGCGGCGACCGGGTGCTGGTGTGGGCGGGCAACGGGCCGGAACTGCTCGCCACCTGGTTCGGCAGCAACCTGCTCGGCGCGGTGTTCACCCCGCTCAACACGGCGTACCGGGGATCCCTGCTGCGCCACGCGATCGAGCTGTCCGGCGCCCGGGTCCTGGTGGCGGAGGCGTCGCTGACCGCGCGCCTGGAACGGGACGGCCTGGGCCGCCTTGAGCACATCGTCGTGCTGGACGAGGGAACCGGGGCGGCGGCCGTCGCCGAGCTGGCGCACGATCTGCACCTGCTCCTCGGGCCGCGCGTGCACGACAGCGGGCTGCTGGCAGGCGAGGTGCGCGACCGGGCGTGGCCGCGGGTTCGGCCCTGGGACACCCAGGCGGTGGTGTTCACCTCGGGCACCACGGGGCCGTCGAAGGCGGTGCTCTGTTCCTACGTCCAGCAGTACACCACGATCAGCGCGGGTTTCGGGGGACACCTGTCCGCCGAGGACCGGTACCTGGTCAACCTCCCGCTGTTCCACGCCGCGGGCACGCTCGCCTCCTACGCGATGCTGCTGGTGGGCGGCTCGATCGCGGTGACCGGACGGTTCGACACGAACGACTTCCTCCGCACCGTGCGGAGGTTCGACGTGACGACCTGCACGCTGCTCGGGGCCATGGTGAACTTCCTGACCGGGCGGCCACCGTCCACTGAGGACAAAAGGCACCGGCTGCGCACGGTGTGCGTGATCCCGTTGCAGTCCGAGGCGTTCGAATTCCAGCAGCGGTACGGCGTGCCCACGGTGTACACCGTCTACAACATGACGGAGATCTCGGCCCCGCTGGTCTCGCGGGACAATCCGGACCGGGCCGGGCTCTGCGGGCGGCCGCGGCCCGGGGTCGAGGTCCGGCTGGTCGACCCGGACGACGTCGAGGTCGCGCCGGGCGAGGTCGGCGAGCTGATCGTCCGGACGAACCGCCCGTGGTCGATGAGCCACGGCTACCTGGGCATGCCGGAGGCGACCGCCGCGGCGTGGCGGAACGGCTGGTTCCACACCGGCGACTGCTTCCGGGTCGACGAGGCCGGGGATTTCTCCTTCGTCGATCGGCGCAAGGACGCGATCCGGCGGCGCGGCGAGAACATCTCGTCGTTCGAAGTGGAATGCGCGCTCGGCGAACACGGCGCGATCCGCGAGGCCGCGGTGGTCGGCGTGCCGAGCGAGCACGGCGAGGAGGAGGTGCTCGCGCTGGTCGAACCGGTGACCGGGGCGAGCGTCGACGAGGCCGAGCTGATCGAGTTCCTGCGGCCGCGGCTGCCGCATTTCATGATCCCGCGCTACCTCCGCGTGGTCGGGGAACTCCCGCGCACGCCGACGAACAAGGTGCGCAAGGACGTGCTCCGGGCGCGGGGCCTGGACCCCGGGGCCTGGGACCGGGAAGCCGCCGGAATCACCGTGAAAAGGGACCGGGTGTCATGACGGCGACGCAGACCGCGCCGGTGCTGGTCCGGCGGGCGGGGGACGCGGTGATCCTGGTGCTCAACCGGGAGCCCCGGCTCAACTGCCTCGACCGGCCGATGGCCGAAGCCCTGCTGGGCGAGGTGCTCGCCGCCGCGCGCGACCGTTCGGTGCGCGCGATCGCCCTCACCGGGACCGGGCGGGCCTTCTGCGCCGGGGACGACATCGCGGGCGGGATCGGCTGCCGCCGCGGGGATTTCGGGCAGGCGCCGGTGTGCACGGTCACCGAGATGCACCTGTACCTGCCGATCTGCGAGGCGTTGCTGACCGCGCCGAAACCGGTGCTCGCCGGGATCAACGGGCTGTGCGCCGGGGCCGGTACGGAGATCGCGTGCGCGGCCGACTACCGCCTCGCGTCGGCGCGCGCGGGGCTCGGGGCGATGACGTTGCAGGTCGCGTATGCGGCGAACGTCGCCATGCTGGGCCGGGTGGTCGGCCCGGCGCGGGCGACCGAGCTGTTCCTGACCGGGCGGACGGTCCCCGCCCCGCAGGCGGCCGCGATGGGGCTGGTGGACGAGGTGGTCGAGCACGAATCGTTCGACGACCGGTTCGCCGGACTCGCCGCCCGGTTCGCGAGCCTGCCGACCGCGGCGGTCGCGTTGTTCAAGGACCTGCGGGAGCGGACCTGGGACCAGCCGGCGGTGTACGCGTTGCGGCTGCAGGACCGGACGCACCACCGGAACCACGTCGAGGTCGCCGACGGGGACGAGGGCATCCGCGCCTTTCTGAACGGCACTCCGCCGGTGTTCACCGGCCGGTAGGAAGGGAGCTTTCATGGCTGCGCGGGTGGTCGACATCTGCGGGTTGTGGTACGACCGGGATTGCTGGCGGTACTTCTTCACCGAACTCGACGCCATCGCGCCGATGTACTTCCGGCGGTTCGCCCGGGTCATCGCGGAGAAGTTCGGGGTGCCGCTGGAGGAGTTCCAGTTCGTCCTGGACCGGCACGGGCCCCGGGACGTGACCGAACTGCTCGTCTCGGGCGTGCCGGAAGACGGGGATCCGTTGCGGCACCGGGCCGAACTCGCCGTGGCCGGGGTGGGGTACGAGGTCGTCCACTCGATGGTGGGGCGGTTGCCGGACGGCACGTCGATCAACGACCGGATCGCCGATCTCGCCGACCGGGGTGGCAAGGAGATCCTGGCGTGGGCCGGAATCGGCCTGGCGGACGTGCCGGAGGCGGTCGCGGAGATCCGGCGGTGCGCGGACGCGGGGATGAAGGGGATCTCGATTTCGCCGTTCGTGCACGGGATCTCGCCCAGCGCACCGGAGTGCCGGCCGGTTTTCGACACCGCGGCGGACCTGGGGTTGCCGGTGTGGATCCACAACGGCGGCAACTTCTGCCAGGGGCAGCCGATGGACCTGAGCTCGTGGCGGGACCTGGATCTCCTGGCCGGTCGGTACCCGGGTCTGGTGCTGATCGCGGGACATTCGGGATGGCCGTGGATCCTGGAGATGGTGGCGGTCGCGCAGCGGCATCCCGGGGTGTACATCGACATTTCCACGCATCGGCCGCGGCGGATGGCGCGGGCCGGTTCGGGGTTTGAGCCGTTGTTGCGGTACGGGACGACGACCGTGCGGGACAAGGTGCTGTTCGGCAGCGGCGGGCCGTGGGTGCATTCGGTTTCGCTGGCCGAACTGGTGGGGGAGGTGGTCGGGCTGGGGCTGGACGGCGAGACGACCGAGGCGTGGCTCGGCGGGAACGCGGTGCGGTTGCTGGGCGTCGATGGGTGAGCTCGAGGACTGCGCGCGGCGCGCGAGGGCGGGCGACCCCTGGGCGTGGGAGTGCCTGCTGCGCGTGGTGCGGGAGCGGGTTTTCCGTTGGTGTGAGCGGAAGCTGGCCGGGCGGCGGCTCGGCGGTCACACCGTCGACGACGTGGTTCAGGAGATCTGCCTCGGCGTGGTGCAGGCGGTCCGGGACGGCGGCATCGGCGAAGAACCGATCCTGACGGTGACCGAGCGGATCGCCGAACGGAAGGTCACGGGGTTCTTGTTGCGGGCGGGCAGGGATCGGGCGGTCGTGGTCGGGCAGGTGCCGGAGCGGGCCGATCCCGGCGCGGGCCCGGAGGAGCTGGCGGTGCGGGCGGAGGAAGGGCGGATGCTGTGGTCGGTGCTGGGGGCGTTGTCCACCCGGCGGCGGCAGATCCTGGTGCTCCGGGTGGTGCGCGGCCTTTCCGCGATGGAGACCGGGGAACTGCTCGGGTTGACCGCGGGAACCGTGCGCGTGGTCCAGCACCGGGCGTTGTGCCGCGTGCGGGAGCTGGTGGGGCGGCGCTTCAGGGGGCTGGCGCTGGACCGGTCGTCTGGTGTGCCGTATTCGACGGTGATCCGTAGTAGAAAGCGCGCACTCGGTAGGACGCCGACTTCTCCGTCGGCAGGGTGATCAGCCCGGTGGAATTGACGTCCGGGTCCAGGACCGCGGCCGGGCTGAAGTCCGGTGAGCCGGTCGGCCTGATTTCGAGGAGGTAGCCGTCCTCGTCGGTGGCGTGGTCGGTCCAGGTGAACCGGATTCCGTTGGCGTGCATGACGGTGGCCCGGAAATCGGCCGGGGCCGCGCCGGGATCGCCGGTGCGGACCGAGGCCTGGTTCGCGGGAGCGGCGGGCAGCCGCTGGGGGCTGGCCCATTCGTGGTCGTTCCGCTGGTCGGTTTCGGTGAAATCGCCGGGTGGCAGGGTGCGGTCCACCGGGGGCGAGGCGGGGCCGAAGACCGGGCGGGTCCGGTAGTAGAACGGGGTTTCCGGCAGGAGATCGGGGTGGGTGTAGGTGGTTGTGGCGGGTGGGAGGAAGCGCAGGATCGTGTAGTCGCCCCCGGGCTCGGTGGCGAATTCGACGGTCTGGGTGGCCGTACCGGGCGGGGGTGGCGTCCAGCTCAGGATTATGTCGGTGGGGGTGCTTAGGGTGGCGGTGAGCCGAGGGGCCGGTTCGGCCGGGGCAGGAGAGCAGGCGGTCAGGAGGAGGGCGGTGATGAGGATGGTGGGTTTCACGGCGGCCTCGTAGGGCGGCCGTCCCGGGGCTGGCCGGGACGGCCGCGGTGCGGGAATCACTTGCGCCAGAACTTGATGCCGCTCCAGGTGACGGTGACCGGGCCGTTTCCGCTGGCGGTGCGGTACGCGCCGAACTTGTCGTAGAAGTCCCCGCCGGGGCTGGAAACGGTGTGTTTCAGGGAGCCGTTGATATAGGTGCGGTGGCTGCCGCCGACCTGGTGGACCGTGTTGACCCGGACATTCGTGCCGACCGTCGCGCCGCCGGCGATCGTGTCCCCGCCGTGCACAGCGTAGAGGCGGCCGCCGCGTTCGACGGCGAGCATGAAGTACGGGCCCGTGGTCTTGAAGGTCTGTTTGAGACTGATCCGGGTGCCGCCCATGCTGGTGATGCGGAAATAGCCTTCGAACTGGCGGGTGCCGCCGGAGTAGGTGGCGTAGCGGCGTTCGGCCCGCTGGTCGCCGCTCGCGGTCGAGCAGGTGAGCTTGAAGGTGAGATCGTCGACCTGGCCGCAGCCGCGTTCCTGGACGCTGAAGGCCGGGGAGTACGGCGTCCAGCCGCCGGGTTCCACCTCGGCCCGGGCTGGGGTCGCGGTCGCGAGGGTGGCCGCGACCGCGGTGAGGAAAACAAGGGATCGTCGCCGCCAGGCTGGCATTCCGCAACCTCCGGAGTGGTTGAGCTGCACGCTGGCGGCCGTGCGATGGATGTTGTGGTGGGCGAGTTTAGGACGGCGGAACGCACGGGGCAAGCCGCTAGTTCAGGCGGCGGTCCGGGATGCCGCCGCCGTCGACTTCGAGGACGGTGCCGGTGACGTAGTCGTTGCCGACCGCGAACAGGACCGCGTCGGCGACTTCCTGTTCCCGGGCCCAGCGGCCCAGTGGAACGCCGCGGAGCAGGGCGGCCATGCGGCGTTCGTGGGCGGGTTCGCTCGCCAGGCGGGCGCGGAGGGCGTTCCCGTCCACGACTCCCGGGGCGACGCCGACCACGCGGATGTCGTGGCGGGCCAGTTCCAGCGCCCAGGTGCGGGTGAGCGCGTCCACCCCGGCCTTGGTGGCGGAGTAGGCGGACTGGCCGAAGGCGCCGTGGCGGACCGCGGACGAGATGGTGACGAGCACGCCGCCCCGATTGGCCTGGACCATCCGGGCGGCGGCGCTTCGGCCGACCAGGAACGTGCCGGTCAGGCCGAGGCGGAGGGTCCGCTCCCAGGAGTCGGCGGAATGCGTGCGGACGCCGTCCCAGTCGACCTCGACCAGGAGTTCGCCGTGGTTGGTACCCGCGCAGTGGACGCAAGCGTCGACCGCGTCCAGGCGGTCGAAGAGCTCGGCGACCGAGTGTTCGTCGGTGACGTCCGCCTGTTCGGGGACCAGTTTGAGGCCGCGCTCGTCGGCCTTCGCGACGGCTTCGCGGAGGGCGGCCCGGTCGCGGCCGGCGATGGTGGTGTGCCAGCCGCGCTCGGCGAGGGCGAGCGCGGTGGCGAAACCGATACCCCTGCTGCCGCCGGTGACCAGGGCGGCTCCGGTGCTGGTCAACGAAACTCCCTACTGGTAGCGGAACAACATGGCGCCCCAGCCGAAACCGCGGCCGATGCCGAGGGCGAGCACGGTGTCGCCGGGGCGGACCGTGCCGCGGTGGACGTGCTCGGACAGGCAGCTGGGGATGCCGACGCTCGAGGTGTTGCCGCGGTCGGCGAGGTTCATCAGGATCTTGGTCTCCGGCAGCTCCAGGGCCCGCGCGACCGGGTGGATCATGTTGACGTTGCCCTGATGCGGGACGTACCAGTCCACATCGGACGAGGTGAGGCCGTTGCGGTCCAGGAGTTCCCGGGCCGCGTCGGTGATGAGCCGGGGGCCCAGATCGCCGACGACCTTGCCCTTCATCAGCATCTTGTCCTCGTCGTCGATGTCGAAGGCCTGGTAGTGCTCCGAATCCGTGTACAGCACGACGTCGTGGATCCCGGCGTGCTCGTCGGCCTCCGGGGCCTGCCGCCAGACGGCGGCCGCGGCGCCGCCGCCGAACAGCGCCGAATTGCGGTAGCCGAAGTTCAGGATGGGCTGGGGGTTCTCGGCGCAGAGGATCAGCGCGGTGCTCGCGCGGCCGCCGCGGATCAGGGAGTTCGCGACGACGCTGGCGTGCAGGAAACCCGCGCACGCGACCGCGGTGATGTCGAAGCAGAGCGCCTGCCGCGCGCCGAGCAGGCTCTGCACCGGAAGGGACAGGTCCATGTAGTTGTTGCCCAGCATGGTCGGGTTCACCCGGGGCCGGGCGGTGGCGGTCGTCCCGATGATGAGGTCGATGTCCTCGATGGCCACTTCGGCGGTCTTGCACGCCATCAGCGCGGCTTCCCGGGCCATCTCGGCGTGCCGTTCGAAGCGGGTGTCCGGCCAGTGGCGGGTGCGGACACCGGTGTGCCGCCGGATCCAGGCGTCGTCGATGTCTACTTCGGACAGGGCTTCGAAGAAGGAGTTCGGGATCGGGGTGCCGGGGAAGTAGTGGCCCACACCGGCGAGAACGGGAATAGTCACACGGTTTCCTTTCATAGACGGAAAAGCAGGCCACCGAAGAACCAGCCCGCGCCCGCGGCCGGGGCGAGGACGAGCTGACCGGTGCGCAGCTCCCCGCTGTCCAGGTACTCCGAAACGGTGGTGGGGATGGTCGGGCTCGAGGTGTTCGCGCGGTCGAAGAAGTTGGTCACCAGCTGGTCGTCGCGGATCCGCAGTTCCTCGGCGATCGCGCCGAGGATCGGTTTCGAACCCGGATGCGGGACCACGCGGTCGATGTCGTCGATGGCCAGGCCGTTCCGCTCGAGCAGGGCGCGGGCCGCGCGGACCGTGGTGCCGATCGCGACCTCCACGATCCGCTTCTCCGTTTTGATCCACAGCTGGGGTTTGCTGGTGACGCACACGTTCGCCAGATCCCCGGCGCTGAACAGCACCGAATCGATCAGTCCCGCGTCCGGGGCCGGGGCGCCGAGTTCGAGCACCGCCGCGCCCGCCGCGTCCCCCATCACCAGTTCCGCGCGGCCGCCCGGGTAGACCCGGCGGGCGAACTGGTCCGAGCACACCACGAGCGCCCGGTGCCAGCCCGGGGTGGTGGTCAGCAGGGACGCCGCGACCTGGGTGCCGTGCACGAAACCGCTGCACGCGCCGCCGATGTCGAACGCCAGGGCGCGCCGGGCGCCCAGCCGGTCCCCGAGTTGCGGGCCCAGTTCCGGGACGTACTCCCGATCCGTCCAGTTCGACAGCACGACCAGGTCCAGTTCCGCGGCGTCGACGCGGGCGCGGCGCAACGCGGCCAGCCCGGCCTGTTCGGCCATGTAGAGGATGCTCTCGTCCTCCCGCGCGACATGCCTCGACCGGACGCCGACGTCGCCGACGACCGCCTGGTCGACGTCATTGCCGCCCGGGGTGGCCTCCGCCACCGGGGTGGGCACCAGCTTCTCCGGGTAGTAGTGGCCGAACCCGGCGAACCGCAGTCCGGCGCCACGCCAAATGCCCGTCATGAATTCCCTTCCTCAACGGTAGATTCCCTGCGGATCGAGCCGCCGCAGGGCGGTCAGCTCGGTCTCGCCCACCGGTTCCTCCGGCGCGATCTCGCCCGGCAGGAACGGCCACTGCGTGCAGGACCGGATCGTTTCCCCCACCAGCGCCCCGGGTTCCGGGCGCAGCCAGCTCGCCAGGCGGAACAACCCCGACTGGCGATCGCGCACGAACCGGCCGAACTGGCTGACCACCGCACGGACGCGCGTGCCCGGACTGGTCACGAACCCCACCTGCGCCACGTACCGTTCCCGGGTGGCCGTGCCGACCAGCAGGCAGTCGGTGCTGGAGGCGACGTCGTTGGCGCCCCCAGAACCGGTCATCCACCGGCCACCCGGTAGGACGCTGGTGTTGACGTTGCCGCGCGCGTCGACCTGCCCGATGCCGAGCACCCCCAGCGCCCGCGGATTCCCGGCGATCATGCCGCCCAGGGTTTCCTCGACCCCGGCGAGCGCCTCGCAGTCGTCCGCGTGCAACTGGCTGAACAGGTAGACGTCGCCCGCTTTCGGCCGCATGCCGAGGAAACCCAGCTCGGCGCAGACGCGCACCGGGTTTCCCGCCGCCGCGAGCCATTCGGCGGCGAGCCAGGACGCCAGGTGCGCGTTGCCGATCCCGGCGAGCAGTGTGGTGTACCCGCGTTCGCGCACCAGCCGCACGATCGCGCGCGCCGCCAGCACGGTCAGCGTCTCCGGCCGGGTCGCCGGTCCGTCGAGCCCGACCGGGTCCAGCGCCGACACCGTGACGCGGCGGCGCGCCCGGTCGAGATCCAGCCGCCGCAACCGATCGAGGCCGAGCAGTTTCAGGTACTCGGCGTGCCCGCCGGCGAGCCGGACCCAGCGTTCGTACCAGAGTTCGGCCTCGGTTTCGCTGCCCATCGCCGACGCGGTGTCGGCGAGAAAGCCGTAATCGTCCAGATAGCCGGTGACGCCCCCGATCCCGTTGCCCCGCAACGACTGCGGATGGGCGCCGAACGGGGCGACGCAGATCGCGCGGACCCGGGTCGCCGGGATCACCACGGTACCCGGACCGCCGCGCAACTGTCCGGCGTCGACCACGCGTTCCACCGTCGCCGCCACCCCGTCCCGCGCGGCCAGGGCGCCCCACAGGCCCTCGCCGTACGGCGCGGTCAGCGCGACGTTGCCCGCGCGGTCCGCGCAGACGCCGTGCACCAGCGTCAGTTCCGGTCGCAACGGCCGCAGCAGCAGCAACGACTTCGACGGCTCGTCCGGATCGCCGGTGGCCCGCACCGCGGCGCCCTCCCGGCCCAGATCGCTGCCCGCCAGGGAGGTCGTGGTCGTCCACGGCAGCCCGAGCGCCGCCGCGCGCAACCGCTGCACCAGGCTCAGCAGGCTGCACGGCTCGACCTCGAACGGCTTGCCGGACAGGACATCCCGGTACAGGCGGCTCGGCCGCGGCGCGGGATAGGTGTCGCCGAGGAACCCGGTGACGACCCGCCGCGCCGCGCCGGAGAGGGCGATGGCGTGCGCGCTCGAATGCACCGAACCGACGCTGAGCGTGAGGCTCGCTTCGCCCTCGAACCGGCGGCACAGCGCGTAGATCAGGGCGTTCGGCCGGGACGGCGTGATCGCCAGGTGCACCTGCGAACCCGGCCGGACCACGTCGGCGACCAGGTGGTCCACGTCGTCGTAAAAGGCCGGGGTCACCACGGTTCGCCCAGTGCCGCGGCCGTGGTCTGGCTGCCGATGGCGAACGCCAGGGAGACCACGGTCGCCACGTTCGCCGGGCGCGGTCCCTCGGCCACGTGGTCGTGGTCGCATTCGGGATCCGGTTCGGCCAGGTTCGCGGTCGGGGCCAGGCACCGCTCGTGGATCATCAGCGCGGACGCGGCCACGTTCAGGATCCCGCACACCCCGAGGGTGTGGCCGTAGATCGGTTTGTTGGATCCCAGCGGCGGCCATTTCGACCGGTTCCGCTCCCCGTACAGTTCGGCGAGGATCCGGCTTTCCGCCAGGTCGTTGTACCGGGTGGCGGTGCCGTGCCCGCAGTAGAAATCGACATCGGCGGGATCGCGGCCGACCTCGGCGAGCAGGCGGCGGACCAGCCCGGCCCCGAGTTTCCCGGTGAGGTCCATGGTCATCGGGTGGGCGGCTTCGTTGATCGCCTTCTGGCCGAGCAGTTCGGCGTAGGCCCGCGCGCCGCGATCCCGGGCGTGCCCGGCCTCCTCGAGCACGACCACCACGGAACCCTCGCCGAACGCCAGCCCGTCCCGGTCCCGGCTGTACGGGCGCACGGTCCGGCGCGGGTCCCGGCATTCCTTGCCCAGCACGCCGTCGCCCATCGCCAGGTAGATGTCGATGATCTCGCGCAGCACCGGGAACTCGTAGCCGCAGACGACCATCGCGTCCGCGTCCCCGGCCCGGATCGTGTTGGCGGCCAGGCCCAGCGCGTGGTTCCCGCCGACGCAGGCGTTGCTCAGCCCGGTCACCAGCCCGCGGATGTCGCCGTAGATCGCGGCGAGGCTCCCCGGGCTGCCCGGCAGGCCGCGCAACATGTCGGTGGCGCCGCCGATTCCGGGCGCCGGCCGCCCGGCTGCCGTGTGGTGCAACCGATCCGCCCACCAGCCGAGCGGCCCGCGGGCGGAGGAGGAGACCAGCCCGATCCGCTCCGGGTCGATGCTCCCGCGGGGCAGTCCGGCGTCGTCGCGGGCCTGCTGCACCGCGGACATCGCCACCAGAATGTCGCGGGTGTAGCGCGCGGCGAACTCGGCGGGGAGATCGGGCAGATACTCGGAATGATCGAAGGAGTCGATTTCGGCGGCCGTCTTCGCGGTTATCGCCGAGGTGTCGAACGAGGTGATGAAGTCCATTTCGGACCGCCCATCCCGGAGATGTCTCCAGAAATCCTTCACGCCGTTCGTGCCCGCCAGGATGGCGCCGATGCCGGTGACGAGAACCCGTCTGGGCGGTGCCGTTTCCGCATTGCTCTTCAACGCCAAACCAGTCACGTCTACGACGGTAATGAAATGAGCCGCGGCGAACACGAGTCATCCGGTACCGAATGAATCGGGCCCGCCGGTACCGCTAGTACCGGCGAGCCCGCGAGGATTCGGTTGCCATACCGTCGATTCTAATGCGCATCTACCCTCGGCCGATCCCAGTCCAGCCGGCCCGCCCGGGGCGGAGGGACGAGGCCGACTCCCTTTTTCAGATCAAGCGACCGGAACAGCTCGCGGCGGCTGTTGAAGCCGAGCTTCTGCAGCACCCGGCTCACGTAGTTCTTCACGGTCTGGTGGGCCAGGAAGAGTTCCTGGGCGATCTCCTCGTTCGACCACCGGCACAGCACGAGCGCCAGGATTTCCTCCTCGCGGCGGGTCATGCTGGTTCCCGCGGGGGAGGGCGGTCCGGCCACCGAGGAGCGGCCCGCGTCGCCCAGCAGCCAGGCCCGGTTCCCGGCCCGGGTCCGGCGCACCGCGTCGACGAGCTGACCGCCGCTGGCGGACTTGTGCACGAAGCTGTCCGCCCCGGCGTTCAACGCGGACGCGACGGCTTCGGGGGAGGAATCCGCGGTGAACACGATCACCGCGGTGCGGTCCAGATTCATCTTGGCGAACCGGCAGATCGCGGTCCCGGCCGAAGATCCGCAAATCGAAAGTTCGGTGATTACGATATTCGGGTTGAATTTCTCGCAGACGAGTAACGCCTCCTGTTCGGTCGCCGCTTCGGTCACCGCTCGAATGTCGTCACTCGTTTCGAGCAGTGCGCGAACCGCGTATCGGATGAGTGGCTGATCATCTACCACCAGCGTGGTGACGTGTTCCATGCATCCCCTCGGCCGGCCCAAGATCTCTCGGCGGAAAGATTTTGCCGAGCGACCGGGTCGAGATTTGACGGACTTGTGAGCGTAGGAAGCCCCCGCGCTTCCGATGGAGGAATATCGCACACCGAGATGTCGCCGATGACGTTGCCGCCCGGGAAAAGGCGGCACGGGGTGCGGAGCGCGGATACACCGGACCGCGAACAGCATTGGTCCGGCTGCGCAAACCGAGTGAACCAGAAGTGTCCCCGATGACGCAACACTGGTTACTCGGGAATACTCTTGCCCAGTGAACCGAAGCGTGGTGCTCGGCCGGTCCGGTGGCAGAACCTCACGGCGCGAATGGTTTCCGCGCTGGACATCGGCGAGTCGCCCGCGGGCGGACCAGCCGAAGTACTCACGACCCCCTCGTGTTCGGCCGCCGCACTGCGCGCCCCGAAAGCGCGCGCGCTTTCGGGGCGACCGGAGGAGGCGACCCAGCGGGAAGGCCTAACCGGGGGGAAGGGTGATCGTGACGACCAGCCCGCCGCCCGCGCGCGGGCGGACCACGACCGAACCGCCGTGCGCGCGGGCGATCGACGCCACGATCGACAACCCGAGGCCCGCGCCCTGATCGGCGCCCACCCGTTCCCGCGGCAGGCGGACGAACGGTTCGAGCAGGCTCGGCACGGCATCGGCGGGAACCTCGGGGCCGGTGTTGCTCACCTCGAGCGCGGCCTCCCCGCCGACGCGCACCCAGACCGTCCCGCGATCGTTGTACTTGACCGCGTTGTCGATCAGGTTGTTCAGCAGCCGATCCAGGAGCACGGGTTCGCCGCGTACCGGGCACGGGCGCGCGCTGAACCGCAGCTCCACCCCCATTCGGCGGGCCGACGTGCGATGCGCGGAGAGCACCCGCTCCGCCAGCTCGTCCAGCTGCACGTCTACTTTGGACTCCAGGCCGCGGTCGCTGCCGGCGAGCACGAGCAGCCCGTCGATCAGCGCCTCGCTGCGCGAGTTCATCGCCAGCAGCCGCTCGCACACCGCACGCACCGCCTCCCCCGCGTTCGGCCGGGCCATCGCGACCTCGGCGATCGTGCGTTGCGTGGCCAGCGGGGTGCGCAACTCGTGCGAGGCGTTGGCCACGAACCGGCGCTGGCTGTCGAAGGAATCCGCGAGCCGGTCCAGCATCTCGTCGAAGGTGTCCGCGAGTTCGGTGAGCTCGTCGCGCGGGCCCTGCATCCGGATCCGCTGATCGAGGTTGTCCGCGCTCAGCCGGCGTGCGGTCGCGGCCACCCGGTGCACCGGACGGAGCATCCGGTTGGCGGCGATCCGGCCCAGTACCAACGCGATCGCGGCGGTGATGAGCAAGGTCACGCCCGATTGGAGCAGCAGCGTGTTGAGCACGTTCGACCGGTACTCGGCGATGTTCAGCTGCTGCACCTGGGCCTGCGGCGCCGAATCCGACGGCGCGTCGGGCGTGTCGGAGATCTCCTGGTGCGCTCCGACGGTGACCGAAGTCGTCGTGGGCGAGTTCTCCGCGCCCGCCGGCGGAAGCGCCGCGCGGACGAGCAGGTAGTTGACGGCGAGCAACAGCGCGCCGCTGAGCAACAGCAATGCGCCGAACAGCAGTGCGAGCCTGGTCTTGAGGGCGAACCTGCGCTGGGCCGGACGGGCTACTTGCCCAGCTGGTACCCGACGCCCAGCACCGTGTGGATCACCGGAGGCTGGCCCAGTTTCCGGCGCAGTGTCATGATCGTGACCCGCACCGAATTGGTGAAGGGATCGATGTGCTCGTCCCATGCCTGCTCCAGTAGCTGTTCCGCGCTGACCACGGCGCCCTCGGCCCGCATCAACACCTCGAGCACGGCGAATTCCTTGCGGGACAAGGAAATATACCGGTCGCCGCGTAACACCTGATGCCGTGCGATGTTCAGTTCGATGTCCTCGTGGCGCAGCACCGGGGGCAGCGCGGGCCGTGCGCGCCGGCCCAGTGCCTGGACGCGCGCGATGAGTTCGGCCCAGGCGAACGGTTTGACCAGGTAGTCGTCGGCGCCGATGCCGAGGCCGTAGACCCGGTCGGCGACCTCGCGCGCCGCGGTCAGCATGATCACCCGGGTTTCCCCGCCCGAGGCGACGATCGAGCGGCACACGTCGTCCCCGTGCACACCGGGCAGATCCCGGTCCAGGATCACCACGTCGTACCGGTTGACCGCCAGCCGTTCCTGCGCCGCGGCGCCGTCGAGACACATGTCGACCGCCATCGAATGTTCGCGCAGACCGTCGACGATGGCCTCGGCGAGGAAAGCTTCGTCCTCGACAACCAGAACTCGCACCCGTTCAGTGTGCCCCGGCACGCCATAAATCGGCCGTAAGCAATCACACTTACGGCCCACAGATTCGTGAACCCGTACAACGGCAAGGGAAAACCACAGCGGGGACTCGCGAAACGGAGGCGAAAGATGGTGGTGCGCGCGTGCGGAATCGTGGTATTGGCCGCTTCGGTGTTCCTCGCCACGGCCTGTGCGGTGAGCGAGCCGAAATCCGAGGTCGCTTCCCTGGAGCAGACGGCGCCCGACCGGCCGAATGGCGCGGACGAGTTCGGCGAATGCATGAAGGCCAACGGGGTCGATCTCGATTCGGCGAAGGTCGAGGATTCCGCCAAGGGGAGTAACAACGGGGAAACCAAACAACAGGGCGGGCCGCCCGGAGGCGATTCCGGGAAGCGGGCCGAAGCCCTCGGCCGGTGCAAGCACCTGCTGCCCGACGGTGGCGCGCCCCAGCCGTTGAACGCCGACGATCTCGAACGGGCTCGCGCGCTGGCCAAGTGCATGCGGGCCAACGGGATCGCCTACCCGGATCCGGATCCGAACGCGCCCGGGTACGGCGCCGGGGTCACCAAGCTCCCGGACGGCGTGGACGCCAAGGACCCGGTGGTGCGGGAGAAACTGGACCACTGCGCGAAGGAAACCGGCGGCCGATGACCACGTCACGAGGACCCGGGCTGGTCCGGCGGCGCCGCGGCCGGCGGCTGCTCGCGGCCGCCGTGGTGCTCGCGGTCCTCGGCACCGCGGGCGTGCTGGTGGTCGCCCGGCTCGCCGCGACCGGCGAGGTCGCCGCGGAACAGGCCGCCGCGCCGCCGGTCACCACACCGGTGCGCAGGCTCGACCTGGTGGACCGGATCCAGGTCACCGGTGAACTGGGGCACGGCCCGGCGAGCCCGATCTCCGGGCACAAACCGGGGACGGTGACCTGGCTGCCGGGGCCGGGCGCGGTGATCGGCCGCGGCGAACCGCTCTACGCCGTCGACGCGGTCGGCGTGCGGGTGCTGTTCGGCGCCACGCCGATGTACCGCGAACTCGGTCCGGGCGTGCCACCGGGACCGGACGTGCATCTGGTGCAGGAGAACCTGATCGCGCTCGGCTACCGCGAAATCGGCCGGGCGGACGGGATCTTCGGGGACGCCACGGCCCGCGCGCTGAAGCGGTGGCAGCGGGCGATCGGGGTGGAACCGACCGGGAAACTCGCGCTGGGCGACGTGGTGGTGGCGCCCGGACCGGTACGGGTCGACCGGGTCACCGCCCGCCTCGGCGCGCCCGCGGAAGGAGAACTGGTCACCGCGGGCGGGATCGAACGGCTGGTGACCGCCGAGCTCGAGGAATCCCAGCAGGCGTACGCGAAGCCCGGTGCGCGCGCGGAGATCGGGTTGCCGGACGGTCGCGCGACGACCGGCACGGTCCAGTCCGTCGCGCCCAAGGCCGCCGAAGGGAAATCGGGGGACGGCGGCAAACTCGTGGCGTCGCTGGCGCTGGCCGATCCGGCGGCCGCGCCGGAGACCGGGCGGGTCACCGTGGCGTTCGACGGCGAGCGGCGGGCGGGGGTGCTCGCGGTGCCGGTGCAGGCGTTGCTGGCGCTGGCCGGTGGCGGTTACGCGCTCGAGGTCGCGGACACCCGGCGCCTGATCGCGGTCGAACCGGGGCTGTTCGCCGCCGGGCTGGTCGAGGTGTCCGGCCAAGGGCTCGCCGAAGGTCTGCGGGTGGTGACGGCCGCATGACTCCGGTGCTCGAGCTCGACGCGGTGTCCAAGACCTATCCCGGCGGGGTGATCGCGTTGCGCGGGGTGTCGCTGCGGGTGCGGGCCGGGGAGTTCCTCGCGGTCGTCGGCCCGTCCGGCTCCGGCAAGTCGACCCTGCTGCAGTTGATGGGCACGCTGGACCGGCCGACCTCCGGGCGCGTGCTGGTCAACGGCCACGACGCCGGCCGGTTGGCCGATCGGCGGCTGTCCGCGCTGCGGGCGCACTGGATCGGGTTCGTGTTCCAGCGGTTCCACCTCGCCGAGGGACTGACCGCGCGGGAGAACGTGCTGGCGGCCCAGGTGTACCGGGGTGGCCCGGTGCGCGAGCGCCGCGCGGCGGCGGACCGGGTGCTCGCGCGGGTCGGCCTCGCGCACCGGGCCGAGCACCTGCCGGGTGAGCTTTCCGGCGGCGAACGGCAGCGCGTGGCGATCGCCCGCGCGGTGGTGAACCGGCCGGTTCTCGTGCTCGCCGACGAACCGACCGGCAACCTGGATTCCGCCGCCGGGGCGGAGGTGCTCGGGCTGCTCGCCGAACTCGGCGCGGCGGGGACCACGGTCGTGCTGATCACGCACGACGGCACCATCGCGGGCGCGTTGCCCCGGCGGATCGAACTGCTGGACGGCCGGATCCGGGAGGGCATGTGAGTCGCGGGGAGTTGCCCGAACCCACCCGCCTGGCGCCGCGGGATCTGCTGCGCCTGGGCCTGCACGGCGTGCGCACCCGGCCGATGCGCACCGCGCTCGCGGCACTGGGCATCGCGATCGGCATCGGCGCGCTGGTCGCCGTGGTCGGCGTCCCCGCGTCGAGCCAGGCCGCCCTGCGCGCGCAGCTCGCCGCGCTGGGCCCGGATCTGCTCACCGTCGCACCGGGCAACGATCTGCTCAGCGGTCGGCAGGCCGAACTGCCCGCCGAAGCGGTGTCGATGATCGGGCGGATCGGACCGGTGCGCGCGGTCACCGCGACCGGCGCGACGACGGCCACGGTCCGCCGCACCGACCGGATCCCGGCGGGGGAGTCCGGCGGGATCCGGGTCGCGGCGGCCCGGCTGGACCTGCCCGAGGTGCTGCGCGCGCGGCTGCGCGCCGGGACGTTCCTCACCGGCGCGACCGAGAACTACCCGGTGACCGTGCTCGGGGCGCGGGCCGCCGCGATTCTCGGGATCGAGCTGGTGCCCGGGCGGGAAGCGCCGGCGGTCTGGATCGCCGACCGCTGGTTCAGTGTCGCCGGGGTGCTCGCCCCGCTGCCGCTCGCCTCGGAGGTCGACTACTCGGCCCTGGTCGGCTGGCCTGCCGCGCAACGCTTGCTCGGCTTCGACGGCCGCCCGGGCCTGGTCTACGTCCGCGCCGAGGAGCGATCCGTGGCGGCGGTCCGCTCGGTGCTCGGCCGGACGGCGAATCCGCGGCGGCCCGGCGAGGTGCTGGTGAGCCGCCCGTCCGAGGCGCTGGCCGCGCAGCAGCTCACCGAACGCGCTTTCGCCACGCTGTTCCTCGGGCTCGGCGCGATCGCGTTGCTGGTGGGCGGGATCGGCGTGGCGAACACGATGGTCATCTCGGTGCTCGAGCGGCGAGGCGAGATCGGGCTGCGCCGGGCGCTGGGCGCGAGCAGGCGGCAGATCCGGGGCCAGTTCCTGGCCGAATCGGTGGTGCTGGCCGGGCTCGGCGGTGGCGCCGGGCTGCTGCTGGGCACCGCGGTGACCGCGGGGTACGCGCTGGCGCAGGGCTGGCCCGCGGTGTTGCCGTGGTCCGCGCTGCTCGGCGGTGCGGGCGCGGCGGTCGGCGTCGGCGTGCTCGCCGGGGTCTATCCGGCGATGCGCGCCGCCCGGATGACCCCGGCGGCGGCGCTGGCGGGATGAAGATAAGGGGCCGCCCCCGAGTGCGTGCGGGCACTCGGGGGCGGCTCGTCCTCCTCAGCGGTCAGAGGGACTGGATGCCGGAGGCGACCCGGTAGTACGGGGCCGGGCAGGCCTGCCGGATGTCCCAGGAGCCGCGGCCCAGCCACGGGGTGAAGTACGTGACACCGTTGCTGCATCTCAGGTACGAGCGGATGTAGGGCTGGTACACGTCACAGGTCCGGGTGATGCCGCTGTAGAAGAAATAGGTGTTGCACGACCAGGTCGCCGAGACCTGGGGCGTCTCTTCGGCGGGCGCGGCCGCCGCGGCGGGCTGCGCGAGGGCGGCGGTGCCACCGAAAAGCGCGAGTGCGGCCACCGTCACTTTGAGCGAATTGCGAATGGACTTCGTTGCCTTGGCCATGCTGATTCCTTCCGGATCGGCGGTTTGGCGGGACGGAGAAATAATGGACCCGCCGACGTGATTTCGCTGAGCAGTGGAACGGGTTACTTCCAGCGACAATGGCAATCTTCTCGGCGAAATTTACGTGTCCGAGATATCGAATTCCGGCGGGAAATCGTGACATCTGGAGACAGGTTCTTCCAGCTGCGCACCTCGCGCGTGAAATTCGAGGCGCGCGCGTTCGCAGGCCGTGTGCTGGTCCGATCGGGCGCAGAATAATGTTCTTATTGATCCGTTTGGGTGGGACTTATCCTGAGTTTATCCGGCCGATGACAGACTTCGGACGGTGAGACTCGGGGGCTGGCGAGTCGAAGGGGATTCCTGGTGAACAGGGCTGTTGCTGATTTGCGTCGTCCGGCTGCCGGACTCATGACGATCGAGCGGTTCGCCGCCGAAATCGGCTTCACCACACGGACGATCCGTTCCTACCACGCACGTGGTCTGCTGCCACCGCCGATCCGGATCGGCCGGGCACCGTGCTATGTGGACCGTCATCTGGCGCGGATGCGCCAGGTCATCCGGTTGCAGCGGCGGGGCCTGCCGCTGGAGGCGGTGCGCGCGCTGCTCGAACCGGATCTGGTGCTCGGCGAGCACCTGCCGATCGACCGCGCGATCAACGGCGTGGCCAGGGCGAATCCGGCGTTGATGAGCGCGCTGGTGGAGGCCGGGGTGCTGGTCCGGCGGCCCGGTGGCGACCTCCGGGCGCGCGGCGTGCGCGCGGTGCTCGCCGCCCGGGCCGCCGCCGGGCGCGGCGCCTCGGCGCCACAGGGGCTGGGCCTGCTCGCCGAGGCGATCGGCCGGGTGGTGCCGCACGCCGCCGAGGCGCTGGAGGCCGTGCGGGCCGTCGTCGGCGAGCACGGGGGCGAGGCGAGCGAGGACGACGTGACCGAACTCGCGATCGAGGTGCTCCGAGTCGGCTTGCTGCGGGCGGCCCGCGAAAACCGGGTCAACGGTGCTTGATCGAAGACGCGCGGACACGATCGCGTCGTGAGTGTTCAGGCCGGTTAGTCATCGCTCCCGCGGAGGGGGCGCGCGTTGCGGGGTGAAATTCAGGTGGTCGCCTCGCTCGGTCGCGTCGAAAGCGCGCGCACTTTCGGGGCCGCATCGCGGCGGTACTTCCCCGCCACGGCGGGTTCCGTGCACACGGAAGGGCACGACCTCGTTCGGCTCCGGCATGGGGTTGTCAACGACCGGTGAACTTCGGTGCCCGCCGGTCGAGGTAGGCCCGGAAGCCCTCGTGCGCGTCGGCGCTCTCGGCCAGGGCGCGCTCGTGGTAGCTGTCCTGCAGGCGGATCGCCGCGGCCGCCGGCTGGCCCAGGCATCGTTCCCGCAGTTCCTTGAACAGGCCGATGACCCGGGTGGGCCCGGCGGCCAGGCTCGCGGCGAGCTGCGCGGTCGCGCTCGCGAACTCGTCGCCCGCCACGATCCGGTCCACCAGGCCGATGCGGTGCGCCTCCTCGGCGGAGAGCAGCCGCCCGGTCAGGTAGATCTCGGTGGCCCGGGCGAACCCGACCACGCGGCCGAGCAACGCCAGATTGCCGACCTGGCCGACGTGAACCAGCCCGCTGCCGATCCGCGCGGTGCGGGCGGCGATCCGGAGATCCGCCGCGCACGCGAGTTCGGCGCCCGCGCCCACCGCGGCGCCGTTGACCGCGGCGATCACCGGTTTCGGGCTCGCCAGCAGGGTTTCCGCGATCCGCAGGTAGATCATCTCACCGGATCCCGGGAACCGCGGCAGCTCCGCGCCGTCACCGGCGATCGTGCCGACGTCGTCCCCGGCGCAGAACGCGTTGCCCGTACCGGTGAGCACGATCGCCCGCACCTCCTCGGCCGCGCTGAACCGTTCGACCGCGGCCAGCAGGGCGAACGCGGCCTCGCGGTCGAGCGCGTTGCGCCGTTCGGGGCGGTTGAGCGTGATCGTGCCGACGCGGGCGGCGATCTCGGTCCGGACCGGGCTCACCGCGGGCCGCCGCTGACCATGCGCACGGCCAGATCGGCGTAGAAGGAGGCGGTCTCCTCGGCACCCCAGTGCTCGGTCGTCGGCCCGAAGACGTCGGTCGCGCGGATCGCCACGTTGATCACCGCGGTGGCCGCGGCCTTGTAGGCGTTGCGGTTGGTGACCGGCGGGAGCGTGAACACGCCCTCGCGGACCCCGGCGCGCAGCACCTGCTCGACGATCCCCCGGAAGTGCTTCCGGCGCTCCACCACGGCTTCCCGTTGCGCGGCGGGAAGTTCGTGGTACTGCAGCGTGCCGAGCATGCCCAGGGCCCGGTGCCGGGTGTGGTACAGCGCGGTCGCCTTGACCAGCGCGTGCAGCTGGTCGGCGGGTTCCGGGACCGCCTGCGCCATCGCGTCGGCGAGGAGTTTCTCGCCGTCCTCGGTGGCCTTGATGATCAACGTGAAGAGAACGTCCTCTTTGGACGGGAAGTAGGTGTACATGGCGCCCGGGGTGATCCCGCACTCCTCGGTGATCTGCTTGACCGAGGTGGCGCGGAAACCCCGCCGGAAGAACAGCATCGCCGCGGCGTCGAGGATCCGCTGCCGGAGCCCGGAGGTGTCGTTTTCCGCGGTCATACGCCGGGATGATATCGCCCGCCCCATCACGCCACCCCGCCCGTGGCCGCGAGTTCGGGCAAGCGGAGCAGCGCGGCGGCGTTGTCGTGCCGCCACGCCCGGGCGGCCTCGGCGCCCAGGTTCAGCTCGTCGATCTCGTCGGCCAGTTCCCGCAGGCTCTGCCGGTGCACGAACCCGGCGGAGCCGAACAGCACCCGGTGCCTGAGCACCGAACGGCCGAAGAGCAGCAGCGGTTCCCAGCCGGACCCGGGTTTCGCCATCACCCGCGGCCGGTGCGCGGAGAACTCCAGGAAGACGTTCGGATGCCGTTGCATGACCGCGATCCCCTCCAGCACCCACGGCCAGCCGCCGTGCCCGCCGAGCACGGTGAGCTCGGGGTGGGCGCCCGCGATGCGGTCGACGTGCTGCCAGGTGCAACTGGTGATCGGGCGGTTCGCCGCGAGGTTCGTCCCGGTGTGCAGCCACAGCGGCAGGCCGAGCTCGGCGAGCCGGGCGTAGATCCGGTGGCAGCCGGGGGAGTCCGGGTCGGCGCCGCTCACGAAGTGCACGATCGCCGCCCCGCGCATGCCGAGTTCGACGCAGCGCTCGAGTTCGCGCAGGGCCTCGTCGGGCCGGGCCGGATCCAGCCCGGCCCACGCGGTGAACAGCTCCGGATGCGCCGCCGCCCGGCGCGCGACGCGGTCGTTCACCGTGTCCCCGCCGGGCAGCGCGGCCTGGGCGCCGTGCAGTACCTGGTGGCGGATTCCCTGGGCGCGCACCATGTCCACGTGCTCGGCCTCGGACAACCCGAGCCCGCGCGCCTCGATCAGCAGCTCGATCGCGGCGTACGGGCTGGTCCGCAGCGCCCGGTCGTAGCGATCCGGATCGGCCCCGGCGTGGGCGGTGAACGCGGGGCCGAAGAACCGCAGGTAGCCGGGTGCGAGATCGGCGAAGGTGCGCAGGTGCACCCGCCAGCAGTCGACGTCGTACACCGCCCCGCAGACATCGATGATCGGTTCCACGACTGCTCCTTCAGTCACGATGCCGACCGGGCCGCACGTACCGGTCGAACAGGGTGGTCTCCTCGGCGGCGCCGACCGGCACCACGTGGTCGGTCAGCGCGCAGGCCGCCGCGAACTGGTCGCGGACCTCCTCGACGGTCGTCGCCGGGCGCTGGTTCCCGCGGGTTTCCGCGACGAACACGCGGGCGAGCCGCCCGCCGCCCGCGGTGATCACCTGCCCGGTCACCGGGCAGTCGCGGTGGGCGAGGTAAGCGACGACCGGGGACACCAGGTGCGCGGGGAAGTGCTCCTCCAGCCAGTGCGTCACCCGGGGATCGGGATGCTCGGCTGACATCCGGGTGTGCGCGACCGGCGCGACGGCGTTCACCTTGATCCCGTGCGGCTCCCCGGCGAACGCGCAGTTGAGGGTGAGCCCGACGACCCCCATCTTCGCGGCGCCGTAGCCGTAGAAGTCCAGCCCTTCACCGGGCGGCGCGGTGAACCCGAACAGGCCCGCCGCCGAAGTGGTGTTCACGATCCGGCCGTAGCCCTGCGCGACCAGGAACGGCCAGGCCGCCTGGGTGAGCCAGAAGCAGCTGGACAGGTTCACCCGGATCGCGATGTCCCAGCGCACCCGGGTGACCCCGGCGTTGTTGAGCACGATGTCCAGCCGCCCGAACCGGGTGATCGCGGTGGTGACCACCTGGTCCGCCCCGGCCCGCTCGCCGACGCTGCAGTGCACGGCCTCGGCCCGCCCGCCGTCGCGGCGGATCCGGTCGACCACCGCGTCGGCGTCCGTGCCGAGATCGTTGACCACCACGGCGGCGCCGCGCCCGGCCAGGAGCAGCGCGTGCTCGCGGCCGAGCCCGCGCCCGCCCCCGGTCACGACCGCGACCCGGCCGGTGAAGTCGAGTTCCCCGGTCATGACCGCTCGGTGCCGAAAACGCCGACGAACGAGACGCATTCCCCGGGATTCCCGCCCAGGTTCTGGGTGAGCGCCAGATCCGCGCGGGTGTCCAGCTGGCGGTCCCCGGCCTCGCCGCGCAACTGCAGCCAGCACTCGAACATCATCCGGATACCGGACGCGCCGAGCGGGTGGCCGAACGACTTCAGCCCGCCGTCGGTGTTGACCGGCAGTTCGCCCTCGCGGTCGAACACCCCGTCCAGCACGGCCTTCCACGCGTGCCCGGGCTCGGCGAACCCGAGATCCTCCATCAGGATCAGCTCGGTGACGGTGAAGCAGTCGTGCACCTCGGCGAGCGCGAGCCGGCCCCGGGGATCGGTGATCCCGGCCTGCCGGTACGCCTGCCGCGCCGAGGTGATCACCTCGGGGAACGAGCTGAAGTCGAAGGCCGGGTCGAGCAGCCCGGTGCCGGGACCGACCGCGAACGACATGCCCCGCACGTACACCGGTTTCCCGGGATAACGCGAGGCGTCCTCGGCCCGGACGATGATCGCCGCCGCGGCGCCGTCCCCGATCGCGCCGCAGTCGAACAGGCTCAGGTTGCCCGCGATCGGCGGTGCGGCGGCGATCACCTCCTTGGCCACCTCGGTGCGGAACTGGGCTCGCGGATTCGGCACGCCGTTGCGGTGGTTGCGCCACGCGATGTGGGTCATCGCCGACTTCAGCAGGTCCGGATCGACGCCGTACCGCCGCTGGTAGCCCTGCGCGAGGTAGCTGAACGTGCCGGGCGGGGTGATGTCCAGATCGGTTCCGTCCCCGGGCGGCATGCCGAACGGCAGGCCGGGGTAGCCCGCGTCGGTCATCTTCTCCGCGCCGACCACCATCGCCACGTCGTACGCGCCCGCGGCCACGGCGTAGCAGGCGTTGCGGAACGCGTCGGAACCGGTGGCGCAGAAGTTCTCGGTGCGGGTCACCGGTTTGAACTCGGTCTTCAACGCCTTGGCCAGGGCGACCCCGGATTTGAGCGAACCGAAACTGCCCAGCCAGAACGCGTCCACGTCGGCCAGGTCGACGCGTGCGCTTTCGGCCGCCTCCTGCGCCGCGTCCGCCAGCAGCCCGCCGACATCGCGTTCCCGCCGCTGCCCGAACCGGGTGCAGCCCATGCCGATGATCGCGATCCGACTGGCGATTCCGTTGGCGGCCATCAGTTCTCCCCTCGGTGTGCCGGGCGTGCCTTCCAGAAGTAGGTGTGCCGCCCGTCGGTGGTGTACCGGCGGCGGAACGTCATCGCGACCCGGTCCCCGGGCCGGCCCGGGGAACCGTCCACATCGGTCAGTTCGCAGTGCAGCCGGGCGCCGCCGTCGAGGTCCACCACGGCGAAGGTGGCGGGTGGCTGCGGGGTCCACGCGATGCGGTCCATGGTGAGCGCGGTGATCACCCCGCCGGAATCCGCGAGCCGCACCAGCTCCGGTTCCTCGCTGGAACGGCAGCGCGCGCAGACGCGTTGCGGGGGGAACTGCCGCGTCCGGCACGAGCGGCACACCCCGGCGTAGAGCGCCAGCCGCCAGCGGTTCGCGCGGTAGCTCGCCGGTGGGGTGGCCGCCGCGGGCGGCGGGCGGAGCGTGGCGTCGGTCGCCAGCAGCCCGCGCCAGTTGAGGAAGGTCGGGTAGCCGACGTCGATGGTGCGGGCCGGTGGTTCCGCGCGCCGCGCCGCGGCGAGCCGGGTGGTGGTGCGGAAGACGAAGGCCTCCGCGCCGTCGGCCAGGACCAGCAGCGCGATCGTCTCGTCCGGTCCGGCGCGGTCCAGGACCGCGGCCAGCAGCAGGCCCGGCTGCGCGGTGCCCGCGTCGCCGGTGTTCTCCTCCGGGCGGTCGACGCGCTCCGCGGGGAGGCCGGTCGCGACCTGCCGGACCGCGCGGGCGTTCGAACCCGCGACGACGAGCCGGTCGACCCCGTGCGCGGGCACCCCGGCCTCGGCGAGCGCGTCGGTCAGCGCCGCCTCGCCGAGCGGCACCAGCACCTCGGCGCCGAACTGCTCGTGCGCGTGCTGCGCGGCGGGCGCGCCGGGCAGCCGCCAGCGGTCGAAGAACTCGGCGCTGCGGCTCGCCCCGCCCAGGTACTCGGCGACGAACGGGCCCGAGTCCGCGACCAGGAACGCCGCCGCGCCGTCGCCGCCGTCGCGTTCGTCCGCGCTGCCGGGCAGCCCGGTGCGGATATCGGACAGCACGACCAGGGAGCGCCGCGCGGCGCCGAGACCGAGCCGCAGCGCGGCCGCCCCCGAGCGCGGGCCGCCGCCGAGATCGGCCGCCGGGGCCGTTTCGTCGAGGTCCAGGGCGGCGTGCAGCGTGGTGGCGTTCGTCTTGTCCAGGTAGGCCGGGGCCGCCGTGCTGAAGTACAGCGCCGCCTCGCGGGCCTGGAGACCGGCGAGCGCGCGGCGGGCGGCCTCGACGCCCATCGTGGTGGTGTCCTCGTCGTACCCGGCCACGGACCGGCTGCCGCCGCGTTTTCCGTTGCCGTGCAACAGGTTCCGGGAGATGCGGTGGGCCGGGACGTAACCGCCGTAGGCCACGATGCCGCTCATCGCCCGGCCCGCTCGTGCCGCTGCCGCCAGTCGGCGCCGCCCCGGGTGCGGAAATCGGTGGCGAACCAGCCCGGCGCGAACCGGCTGCCCGCGCCGTCGACCAGCAGCGAGGCCCCGCTGACGTACCGGCTCTCCGGTCCGGCGAGGAACGCGATCGCGGCCGCCACGTCGTCCGGCTGCGCGAGGCGGCCGAGCGGCAGCTCCGCCTGCAACGCCTCCCGGGCGCCGGTGTCCAGCAGGGATTTGGTCATCGCCGTTTCGGCGACCCCCGGCAGGACCGCGTTCACCCGGATGCCGAACGCGCCGAGCTCGTAGGCGATCACCGCGACCAGCATGTTCAACGCCGCCTTCGCCGAGCAGTAGGCGGAGAACAGCGCGGCGGGGACCTGCGAGCCCGACGACGAGGTGACCACGATCGAGCCGCCGTCGCCGCAGGCCACCATCCGGCGGGCCGCCGCCTGGCACACCAGGAAAGTCCCGGTCACGTTGATGTCGTAGGTCCGTTGCCACACCGGCAACGGGGTGTCCAGGAACGGGACGGCCCGGCCGTAGCCCGCGTTCGCGACGCACACGTCGAGGCGTTCGTACTCCGCGTGGACCCGGTCGACGAGCGCGGTGACCTCGTCCGGGCGGGTCTGGTCGCAGCGCTGCGCCACGACCTCCCGGCCCTCGGCGGCGAGCTTGCCCGCCACCTCGGTGACCTTCTGGTCCCGGTCGGCCAGGACGACCACGGCTCCCGCGTCCGCCAGCGTGCGGGCCGTGGCGGCCCCGATACCGGAGGCCGCGCCCGTCACGAGCGCCACCCTGCCCTGGAAGGATCCCGCCACGACCGCCTCCTAAACACTCGTTTAGCGAGGAAGGTACGACTGGTACTACGCACAAGTCAACAAGTTGCCGGTGTAACAAGCGGATTAACTCGTTGTTGACCCTGGGAATAATCGTGTTACGGTCTGAACGTCCATTTAGCGAGGTGATGTCCATGGCAGCGTTGCCGTCCCGCGAGGACTGCGTTCTGCCCTGCGCGATCGCGCGATCGGCGCAGCGGCGGCCGGACGACCTGGCGGTCCTGTTCGACGACGAGCGGGTCTGGACCAACGCCGAATGCCACCGCGCGACGCTGCGGGCCGCGGCCGGGCTGCACGCCCTGGGCGTTCGCGCGGGGGACCGGGTGCTCTGCTGGCTGCCGAACGGGCCGGACGCGCTGCGCTCCTGGTTCGGGGCCAACCAGCTCGGCGCGGTCCACGTCCCGATCAACACCGCCTACCGCGGCGCGTTGCTCGGCCACGTGGTCGCGAACGCGGACGCCCGCGTGGCCGTGGTGCACGGGGAACTGCTGCCGCGGCTGGCCGAACTCGGCCCGGGTTCGCTGACCGACGTCGTGGTGACCGGCCCGCCCGCGCGGGGGTTCCGCGGCGCGCCCTTCCGGGTGCACCAGGCGGAAGTGCTGGAGACGGCCGGCATCCCGGACGCGATCCGCGAATGCCCGGCACAGCCCTGGGACCCGTACGCGATCCTGTACACCTCGGGCACCACCGGGCCGTCGAAGGGCGTGCTCTCCTCGTACCTGCACGCGTGGGCGACGACGTCGTGCTTCCCGCTCGCCGCCGACGACCGGTTCCTGGTCAACCTGCCGCTGTTCCACGCGGGCGGGGCGGTCGACGTCCTGGGCACCCTGGTGCAGGGCGGTTCGGTGGTGCTGGCCGGGGGATTCGACACCGACACGTTCTGGGCGCTGATCCGGCGCACCGGCACGACGTCGTGCGTGCTGCTCGGGGTGATGGCGAACTTCCTGCTCAACCGCCCGGCGAGCCCGCGGGACGCGGACAATCCACTTCGGACGGTTTATCTGGTGCCGCTCACCGAGGACGGAGCGATCTTCGGGAAGCGCTTCGGCTGCGACATCTACACCGTGTTCAACATGTCCGAGATCAGTTCGCCGCTGCTGTCGGACGCCAACCCGTCGGTGGTCGGCAGTTGCGGGCGCCCGCGCGACGGCGTGCGGGTCCGCCTGGTGGACGAGCACGACATCGAGGTCCCGCCCGGCGAAGTCGGCGAACTGGTCATCCGCACCGAGTTGCCGCACACGCTCAACAGCGGCTACTGGCGCGATCCCGAGGCCACCGCCGCCGCGTGGCGCAACGGCTGGTTCCACACCGGGGACGCCTTCCGGATCGGCGAAACCGGCGACTACTTCTTCGTCGACCGGATGAAGGACGCGATCCGCCGCCGCGGCGAGAACATCTCGTCGTTCGAGGTGGAGGCCGAGATCCTCGCGCACCCCGCGGTACGCGAGGCCGCGGTGGTGGGCGTGCCGAGCGACCACGGGGAGGAGGACGTGCTGGCCGTGGTCGCCCCGGTGGAGGACGCCGATTTCGATCCGGCCGAGCTGATCACCTTCCTGCGCGATCGGTTGGCGCACTTCATGGTTCCGCGGTACGTGCGAATCCTGCCCGCGCTGCCGAAGACGCCGACCAGCAAGGTGCGGAAGCACGTCCTGCGGGGCACCGGGGTCACCGCCGACACCTGGGATCGCGAACTCGCGGGCATGCACGTGCGGCGTGAACATCTGGGCCGCTGAAGGGAAACCGAACAACCGCAAGGAGCAGCAATGGCGCTGTCCGACCCTGCTTTGCGCACCGCCGGAGGTTTCGTCGCGCCCGGATTCGAATCCGTGCGCGAAGCCTTCCTCCGGAACTTCCGCGACCACGGCGAAGTGGGCGCCGCGGTCGCCGTCTACCACCGCGGCCGCCCGGTCGTCGACCTGTGGGGCGGCGACGCCGATCCCGCGTCCGGCCGCCCCTGGAACCGGGACACCACCGCGCTGTGGATGTCCAGCACCAAGGGCGCCACGGCCACCGTCGTGCACCTGATCGCCGAACGCGGGCTGCTCGACCTCGACGCGCCGGTGCGCGAGTACTGGCCGGAGTTCGGCGCCGAGGGCAAGGACGGGATCACCGCGGCCCAGGTGCTCGCGCACCGCAGCGGGGTCGCCGTGCTCGATCCGCCCTACCTCACCCTGGACGACGTGGTGGCCTGGCGGCCCCTGGCCGAGGCGCTCGCCGCGCAACGTCCGGTGTGGACACCCGGCGCCCGGCACGGGTACCACGCGCAGACCTTCGGCTACCTGCTGGACGAGATCCTGCGCCGGGTCACCGGGCGCGGTGTCGGCGAACTCTTCGCGGCCGAGGTCGCCGAACCGCTCGGCCTCGACTTCTGGCTCGGCCTGCCCGCGGACCGGGAGGACGCGGTCGCGCCGATGATCACGCACGGGCAGGGCGGCCTGCCCGCCGAGGACCCGCGGCTGGCCGCGATGGACGCGGCCCTGGCCGACCCCGGTTCGCTGCTCTTCCGTTCGGTCGCCAACCCGGTCACCGCGGCGACCTGGGACGGCGTCAACACCCGCGCGTACCACGCGGCCCCGTTGACCTCGGCCAACGCGATCGGCACCGCGCGCTCGATGGCCCGGCACTACGCGAGCCTGCTCGGCGAGGTCGACGGAATCCGGTCGCTGAAACCGGAAACCGTGGCCGAGGCGACCCGGACCCGGTCGCACGGTCCGGACGCGCTCATCCCGGCCGTGGTGAGCGGCTGGGGACTGGGCTACGCGGTCCACAGCGAGCTGCACCCGTTCCCGGCCGAGGGCTGCTTCGGGCACGGCGGCGCCGGGGGATCGCGGGCGTTCGCCGACCCCGGGCGCGAACTCGCCTTCGCCTACCTGCCCAACAACATGATCCGCGACTACGGCGACCCGCGGTCGGGTTCGCTCGTCGAGGCGGTGTACCGCGCGCTCACGTGATCGCCCTGCAAGGAAAACCCAACAGTTAGGAGCAGCAATGTCGCTGTGCTCGTCCTGCCGCGCCCTCGTCCCGCCGGACACCGGGAGGCCGCCATGCTGATGGGGCATCTGCAAACCGGGCTGAACTGCCTGAATGGAGCCGGGGAACGCGCCCCGGCCGAAGGCCACGCGATCGGGACGGCGGGGCGCCAGAACAGCGGAAAGGGAGAGGCTCTGCCAGGTCAAGCCCCGGCGGCACGAGCGCGTCCGCGCGTTCTCAAAAAGGCACTGACGGGAGCCTTCGACCGGCGCACCCTGCTGGTCTCCGCCGGTATGGCCGGCGCCACGGCCGCGTTCGTCCGCGCCGCCGGAGCGGCGCCCGGAGCGCCACCGGGATCGGTCGTGCCGAGGGGACGCGTGGAGCCCCGCTTCGACGTCGTCCGCGACGCGTTCGCGGCGAACTTCCGCGACCAGGGCGAGGTCGGCGCCGCGCTGGCCGTCTACCACCGCGGCCGCCTGGTCGTCGACCTCTGGGGCGGGGTGGCCGACGTCCCGAGCGGCCGCCCGTGGGCCGCCGACACCACGGCGCTGTGGAACTCCAGCACCAAGGGAGCCACCACCACGGTCGTGCACCTGCTGAGCGAACGCGGCCTGCTCGACGTGAACGCCCCGGTGCGCGAGTACTGGCCGGAATTCGCCGATGCCGGGAAGCAGGGCATCACGGTGGCCCAGATCCTGGCCCACCGCAGCGGGGTGGTGGTGATCGACCGCCCGCTCACCCTGGCCGACGTCGTCGCCTGGCGGCCGCTGGCCGAGGCGCTCGCCGCGCAGCGTCCGGTGTGGACGCCGAACTCCCGGCACGGCTACCACGTGCAGAACTTCGGTTACCTGCTGGACGAGATCGTCCGCCGGATCACCGGGGAGAGCATCGGCAAGCTGTTCGCCAAGGAGATCGCGGCACCGCTCGGGCTGGACTTCTGGCTCGGCCTGCCCGCCGACCAGGAACCCCGGGTCGCGCCGCTGATCGCGCCGGACCCGAAGCGGCCGGTGGACGAGCGGATCCAGGCCCTGGACAAGGCGCTCGCCGATCCGACGACGCTGGTGCACCGCGCGACGGTCAACCCGCTGCTCGGCCTGACCTGGGACGTGGTCAACACGCCCGAGTACCACGCGGCGCCGCTGACCTCGGCCAACGGGATCGGCACCGCGCGCGCGATGGCCCGGCACTACGCGAGCCTGGTCGGCGCGGTCGACGGGATCCGGCTGCTCAGCCCGCAGACGATCGCCCGGGCGGCCCTGATCAACCGGTCGTCCGGACCGGACGGAGTCATCCCGGCGGTCGGCAGCGCCTGGGGCCTCGGCTACGCGAAGCGGTCCGAACTGTTCCCGTTCCCGGCCGAAGCGTGCTTCGGGCACATGGGCTCCGGGGGATCGATGGCCTTCGCCGATCCGGTGAACCAGCTCGCGTTCGCCTACCTGCCGACCCAGTTGATCCGCACCTACGACGACCAGCGGTCGATCGCGCTCACCCAGGCCGTCTACCGCTCGATCTGACCTTCGCCGACCGGGGGCGCGGGCGGTCCCGAACGCCCGCGCCCCACCGAATCCCGGGAGCCCCCATGCGACCCCGAAGATCCTTCCTGGCCGCTTTCGCTTGCGCGGCAGCGGTTTCCGCGCTCTCGTGTGCGCCGGAGCCCACCTCCTCGGAGCCGAACGCGCCGATCCTGCTCGGCTTCCTCAACGACGAGATCGGCCGGCTCAACTTCCCCGAACTCGCCGCGGGCTCCCGGGCGGGCGTCGACTACGTCAACCGGGCCCTCGGCGGGGTCAAGGGGCGGCCGCTGCGGGTGAGCTACTGCGCCAGCGACGGTTCGCCGGAGAAATCCATCGCCTGTGCCAACCGGTTCGTCGAGGAGGGCGTGGTCGCGGTGCTGGAGGGCCTGGACACCGGGGCCGAGGCGGTGCTGCCGATCCTTGCTTCCGCCCAGCTCCCGCTGGTCGGCCACATCGCGGCCAGTCCGGGGCAGGAAACCGCGGAGAACGCCTACTTCTTCGGCGCCGCGCCCGCGGTGTACGGCGTCGCCGCCCTGAAGTACTACGCCGGACAGGGGCTGCGCAGCGCCGCGTTCGTCACCCCGGACGTGCCCGCCGCGCGCCGGTACGCGGACACCGTGCTGAAACCGGCCGCGACCAAACTCGGCATCGCCTACGAACCGATCTACTACGACGTCCAGGCGCCCAACTGGCCCACGGCGGTGGCCGCGGCGATGGCGAAGAACCCGCAGGTTTCCGGGCTCTACGTGGGCACCGACGCGACCTGCGTCAGCGTGCTCACCGCGTTCCGCTCGGCGGGCTACCCCGGACGCCTGCTCGCGGCCTCCTGCTCGGCGTTCGCGAAAGCGCTCGGCGCCGGGGCCCACGGCGTGGAGACCTATTCGGACCTGTGGAAGGTCACCGACGTGCCCGCCGCCCCACCCGCGAAACAGCGGGAGCTCGGCACCTACCTCGACGCGATGAAGGCCGCCGGGCAGGAGGCCATCGCGGGTGGCCTCGCCCAGTGGACCTTCGCCGACACCGTCAACCTGTCCCGGGTGCTGGCCACGATCAACGGCCCGATCGACGGCGTGAGCGTGAGCGCCGCGCTGCGGTCGACGAAGAACCTCGACGGTTTCCTCGGCCCGCTGCTGACCTGCGACCACACCGTCCTCAAAGGACAGTCGAGCTGCGGCCATTCCCTGCTGGTCTACCGCGTGCGGCCCGACGGTGGTCAGCAGGCGCAGACCAGGGACTTCGTGGACGTCACCGGACTGGTCGGATGAACCAGCTGCTGTTCGGCGTCACCGGGCTGTCCGCCGGGGCCGTCTACGCGGCGCTGGCGATGGCGCTCGTGGTCACCTTCCGCGGCACCGGCGGCATCAACTTCGCCCAGGGGGCGATGGCGATGTGGCCGGCGTACGTCTTCGACGAACTGCGCACGACCGGGGACTTCGTGCTGCCGCTGCCGGGCTGGATCGGCCGGTTCCACGTGGCCGACCACGTCGGCACGCCGGTGGCCTTCGTGGTGGCGGTGCTGTCCGGGAGCCTGCTCGGCGCGCTCGCGCATCTTCTTGTCTTCCGTCCACTCCGCGGCGCCCCGGTGCTCGCGCCGGTCGTCGCCTCGGTGGGGCTGCTGCTCGTCGTGCAGGAACTCGTGGTGCTCGACTTCGGCGACCTGCCCCGCGCGGTGGCCCCCGTCCTGCCGACCGGGCGGATCGCCGGGCTGCCGGTCGAGGCGCTGCTGCTGACCGGCGTGGTGATCCTGCTGGGCTTGGGCCTGCGCTGGTATTCGACGGGCACCCGGCTCGGCCTGGCGACCCGGGCCGCCGCGGAGAACGAGCGGGCCGCGGCGCTGCTGGGCTACGCGCCGGACCGGCTTTCCGCCGTCACGAGCGTCCTCGCCGCGACCGTCGCCGGGGCGGTGGCCGTCCTCGCCGCGCCGCTGACCGGGCTCAACCCCGGTCAGTTCACCTTGCTTGTGGTGCCCGCGCTGGCCTGCGCGCTGGTCGGCCGGCTCACCTCGCCCGGAATCGCGTGCGCCGCGGGGCTGGTGCTCGGCGCGTCCCAGGCCGAGGTCGGGCTGCTCACCACGCAGCCGTGGTGGCCGGACTGGCTCGCGGCCGGGGTGGTCAACGCGCTGCCGGTCCTGGTGATCGTCGTCGCGCTGACCGTACTGGGCGCCCGCCTGCCCCAGCGGGGCGCGGCGGTCTCGCGGCCGCTGCCGGAGGTGGTTCCGCCCCGCTGCCACCCGGTCGCGGTGACCCTGCTCGTCGGCGCGGGCGCGCTGTGCCTGGTGTTCACCCACGGCGGCAACCGGTTCGGGGTGCTCACCTCGATGATCATGGCCCTGCTCAGCCTGTCGTTCGTGGTGCTCACCGGGCTGGTCGGCCAGATCTCGCTCGCCCAGGTCGCGCTGGCCGGGGTCGCCGGGTTCACCCTGTCCCGGCTCGCCGACGGGCTCGGCATCCCGTTCCCGATCTCCACCCTGCTCGCCGCGGCGACGGCCACCGCGGTCGGCGTGGTGGCCGGACTGCCGGCGTTGCGGACCCGGGGCGTGCAACTCGCGGTCGTCACGCTCGCGGCGGCGGTGGCGATCGAACAGGTGGTGCTGCGCAACCCGAATCTCGTGCCGCTCGCCGGGAACCCGATCCCGCCGGTGCGCCTGTTCGGCCTGGATCTGGCCGTGCGCAAGGGAACCGAGCTGGCCCGGCTGCCGTTCGCGCTGCTCGTGCTGGCCGTGCTCGCGGTCACCGGGCTGCTGGTGGCGAACCTGATGCGCAGCGGCACCGGCCGCGCGTTGCTGGCCGTGCGCTCCAACGAGCGCGCCGCGGCGTCGGTGGGCATCGACGTGGCCACGGCGAAGCTGTTCGCGTTCGGGTTCGCGTCGTTCATCGCCGGGCTGAGCGGCGCGCTGATCGGCTACAGCCGGGGCCAGCTCTCCGCCGAGTCGTTCGGCGTCTTCGTCGGGCTTTCCGTGCTCGCGGCGGCCTATCTCGGCGGGATCACCAGCATCAGCGGCGCCCTGGTCACCGGCCTGATCGCGCCGCTGGGCATCGGATACGTGGTGCTGGACCGGTATGTCAACGGCGGCAAGTACTACGCGCTGATCGCCGGCGCCCTGCTGATCGTGGCCGCGATCGCGAACCCGAGCGGAATCGCCGGGAAAGCGCGGGAAAGTTACGCCCGGCTGCGCGGGGTGCTGAGCCGATGAGCGGGGAAGAGGCGGCACTCGCCTGCCGATCGCTGACCGTGCGCTACGGGGCGCTCGTCGCGGTGTCGGACCTTTCGCTGACCGTCCCCGCGGGCGCCGTCACCGGCCTGATCGGGCCGAACGGCGCCGGGAAGACGACCCTGCTGGACGCGCTCACCGGATTCGTCCCGGCCGAGGGCGAGATCCTGCTGCGCGGGCGGCCCCTGCACCGGGAGCCGCCGCACGTCCGGGCGCACCGGGGGCTGGTGCGCACCTGGCAGACCGTGGAGCTGTTCGGCGACCTCACCGTGCGCGAGAACCTGGAGGTCGCGGGTTTCCGGTTCTCGGCCCGGCGGGTCCTGGCCGATCTGGTCCGGCCGGGGCGTCGCGGGCGGGCCGCCGGACCGGACGCGGCGCTGGACCTGCTCGGCCTCGGTGACCTGGCGGACCGGCGGCCCGCCGAACTGTCCTACGGGCAGCGGAAACTGGTCGCGCTGGCCCGCACGCTCGCGTCGGCGCCCAGCGTGCTGCTGCTCGACGAACCCGCCGCCGGGCTCGACGGCGAGGCCGGCCGCGCGCTCGGCGAACGGCTGCGGCGCATCGCCGGAGAAGGCGTCGCGGTGGTGCTCGTGGACCACGACATGGCGCTGGTGCTCGACGTCTGCGACCAGGTCGCCGTGCTCGACTACGGCTGCCTGATCGCCGCGGGCGCGCCCGACGCGATCCGTGCCGACGACCGGGTCGTCGCCGCCTATCTGGGGGAGCCGTGATCGAGGTCAACGCGCTGTTCGCGGGCTACTCGGGAGTGGCCGTCGTCCGCGAGGTGTCCTTCACCGTGGCTTCCGGCGAAGTGCTCGCCCTGCTCGGGCCGAACGGGGCGGGCAAGACCACGACCCTGCACACCCTCGCCGGGCTGCTGCCCGCACTCGGCGGGGAGGTGGTGCTCGAGGGGCGCCGGGTCACCGGCCTCCGCCCGGACCGGCTGGCGCGCCTGGGGCTGGCCTGCGTGCCCCAGGACCGCGGCGTCTTCCACCAGCTCACCGTGCGGGAGAACCTGCGGCTGGTCCGCGGGGGCGGGGTGGCCACCGCGCTCGAGTGGTTCCCGGAACTCGAACGGCTGCTGAACCGGCGCTGCGGGTTGTGCTCCGGCGGTGAACAGCAGATGCTGGCGCTGGCCAAGGCGATCGCGATGCGGCCCCGGCTGCTGCTGATCGACGAACTCAGCCTCGGCCTGGCGCCGCTGGTGGTCCGGCGGCTGCTGCCGGTGGTCCGCCGGGTGGCCCGGGAGACCGGCGCGGCGGTCGTGCTCACCGAGCAGTACGTGCCGCTGGCGCTGGCGACCGCCGACCAGGCGCTGGTGCTGCGCCGGGGCGGGACCGCGTTGCGCGGGCCCGCCGCCGACCTGGCCGAGCGGCCGGAACTGCTGGCCGACAGCTATCTCGGCGCAGAGTGACCAGGCAACCACGAGGTGAACTTTTCGGGATCGATTCCGGGATCGGTACAGACTTGCGTCGCCCAAGGGTCTAAGCTGTGTGAATGTGAGCCGACGCGCGAAGATCGTCTGTACCCTTGGCCCCGCGACCGCGACCGAGGAAAAGGTCCGCGAACTCGTGAACGCGGGCATGGACGTCGCGAGAATGAACTTCAGCCACGGCACGCACAGCGACCACAAGCAGGTCTTCGACCTGATCCGGGCCGCTGCCGCGGAGTCCGGGCGCGCGGTCGGCATCCTCGCCGACCTGCAAGGCCCCAAGATCCGGCTGGGCACCTTCGCCGGCGGGCCGGTCGAATGGCGCACCGGCGACGTCGTGCGGATCACCGTGGAGGACGTGGCCGGCACGCACGACCGGGTGTCCACCACGTACTCCGGCCTCGCCAAGGACGCCAAGTCCGGCGACCGGCTGCTGGTCGACGACGGCAAGGTCGGCCTGGTGGTCAAGGACGTCGAGGGCTCGGACGTGGTGTGCGAGGTCACCGAGGGCGGTCCGGTCAGCAACAACAAGGGCGTCTCTTTGCCAGGCATGGACGTTTCCGTGCCCGCACTGTCCGAAAAGGACATCGAAGACCTCGAGTTCGCGCTGGAGCTGGGAGTCGACTTCATCGCGCTGTCCTTCGTGCGCTCGCCCGCCGACATCGACCTGGTGCACCAGGTGATGGACCGGGTGGGCAAGGGCCGGCTCCCGGTCGTCGCCAAACTGGAGAAGCCCGAGGCCGTCTACAACCTCGAGGCCATCGTGCTCGCGTTCGACGGCGTGATGGTCGCCCGCGGTGACCTCGGCGTGGAGCTGCCGCTGGAGCAGGTCCCGCTGGTGCAGAAGCGGGCCATCCAGATCGCCCGGGAGAACGCGAAGCCGGTCATCGTGGCGACCCAGATGCTCGACTCGATGATCAACAACTCGCGGCCGACCCGAGCCGAGGCCTCCGACGTCGCGAACGCGGTGCTGGACGGCGCGGACGCCCTCATGTTGTCCGGGGAGACCAGCGTCGGCCGGTATCCGATCGACAGCGTGCGGACCATGGGCCGGATCATCGAGGCCGTCGAGACCGATTCGCCGACCGTGCCGCCGCTGAGCCACGTCCCGCGGACCAAGCGCGGCGTGATCTCCTACGCCGCCCGGGACATCGGCGAGCGGCTGAACGCCAAGGCGCTGGTCGCCTTCACGCAGTCCGGCGACACCGTGCGCCGGCTCGCCCGCCTGCACACCCGGCTGCCGCTGCTCGCGTTCACGCCGGAGGAGAGCGTGCGCAGCCAGCTCGCGATGACCTGGGGCACCACGACCCGCCTGGTGGCCAAGGTCGGCTCGACCGACCAGATGATCCAGCAGGTGGACCACGCCATGCTGGAGATGGGCCGCTACCAGCCGGGTGACCTGGTGGTCATCGTCGCGGGCTCGCCGCCCGGCACGGTCGGCTCCACCAACCTGATCCGCGTCCACCGGCTCGGTGAAGACGACCACGCCTAGAAGTACTCGCGGTACTTCACGGCATAAGGTCACGTCATGACTGAACTGGCCAGGGACGCCGCCGACAAGCTGGACACCGTCAGCTCCGCCGGTGGCCAGCAGACGCTCGACCGGCTGGTCGCGCTGCTCGACCTGGAGAAGATCGAGGAGAACATCTTCCGCGGGGTCAGCCCGCGGCATTCGCCGGTCCGGGTGTTCGGCGGGCAGGTCGCGGGCCAGGCGCTCGTCGCGGCCGGTCGGACCGTGCCCGCGGAACGCAAGGTCCATTCCCTGCACGCGTACTTCATCCGCGGCGGCGACCCGAGCGTGCCGATCGTCTACGAGGTCGACCGGATCCGGGACGGCCGCTCGTTCACCACCCGCCGGGTGGTCGCGGTCCAGCACGGCAAGGCGATCTTCTCGCTGTCCGCCTCCTTCCAGAAGGAGGAACCGGGCATCGAGCACACGTCCGAGGAGATGCCGGACGTGCCGGCGCCGGAGTCCCTGCCGACGCTGCGCGAGCGGGTCGAGGGCTACTTCGGCGAGACCATCGCCGCGCTCCGCGACCGCCCGCGGCCGATCGACATCCGGTACGTCAACGACCCGCCCTGGGTCACCCGCGAAACCGGCGAGCGCCGCCCGCACAACCGGGTCTGGATGCGCGCTGACGGCAAGCTGCCGGATCTGCAGCTGCTGCACGTGTGCGTGCTCACCTACGCCTCGGATATGACCCTGCTGGACTCGGTGCTGGCCCGCCACGGCGTCTACTGGGATCTGGACAAGGTGCTCGGCGCGAGCCTGGACCACGCGCTGTGGTTCCACCGGCCGTTCCGGGCCGACGAATGGTTCCTCTACGACAGCGCGTCGCCGACCGCCTCCGGCGCCCGCGGCCTGGCCACCGGCCGCTTCTTCGCCCAGGACGGCACCCTCATCGCCACCGTCGTCCAAGAAGGCCTGCTGCGCGTCCTGTGAACGTCCCCCAATGCGGCGTTCGGTACCTTCAACGCCCCGAACGCCGCATTGGGTACATCCAGCGCCCCGAAAGCCACTTTGGGGGACTCCGGATCCCATACGATTCCGGGTCATGCGTGCCGCTGCACTCGTTCTGCTCCTGATCGCCGCACTGCTCAGCGTGCCCGGGGGGCGCGCCGATTCAACACAGGCCGGCAACCCGCTCGGCAAGGACCTCGACGCGATCCTCGCCGATCCGTCCCTGGCCGGTGCGGATCCCGGCCTGGTCGTCCGCAAGGCGAGCACCGGCGAGGTGCTCTACACCCGGCAAAGCGACCGCCGACGCCAGCCCGCGTCGAACGCCAAGCTGCTCAGCGGCGCCGCGGCGTTCGACGTGCTCGGACCGGACTACCGCTTCCACACCACGGTCGAGTCCACCGGGCGCCGGGCCGGTCCGCTGCTCGACGGGGATCTCTACCTGCGTGGCGGCGGCGATCCGACCGTGCTGGCCGCCGACTACGACAAGCTCGCGGCCGAGGTGGCGGCGCGCGGAGTGCGCCTGGTGCGCGGCGAACTCCGGGCCGACGACACCTTCTTCGACCAGGTCCGCCTGGGCTCCGGCTGGGCGTGGGACGACGAGCCGTTCTACTACAACGCGCAGATCTCCGCGCTGACCATCGCGCCGGACACCGACTACGACGCGGGTTCGATCATCGTGCGCGTGCGTCCCGGTGCACCGGGCGGTCCGGCGGTCGTGGAGCTGGACCCGCCGAACGACTACGTCCGCGTGGTCAACACCGCGAAGACCACCTCCGGCGGCGCCGCCGCGGTCGCGGTGGACCGGGAGCACGGGACGAACACGTTCACGGTGAGCGGCACGATCCCGGCCGGGGCGAGCCCGGTGCGGGAGTACCTGGCGGTCTGGGAACCCTCCGGCCTGGCCACCGCGATCTTCCGGGACGCGCTCGCCCGGCACGGCGTGCGGGTGCTCGGCGGCACCGGTTCCGGTGCGACACCGCCGGGAAGCGCGGTGCTCGCCCGCCGCGATTCGATGCCCGTCGGCGAGCTTGCGACCCCGTTCCTGAAACTGTCCAACAACATGCACGCCGAGGCCCTGGTGAAGGCCGCCGGTCGGCGATCAGGTGGGCAGGGAGACTGGAAGGACGGGGTGGCGGCGGTCGAGAAAGCCTTGTCTGGATTGGGAATCGACCCCAATCGTTTGTCTGTTGTGGATGGTTCTGGTCTGTCCAGAATGGACCAGGTGGCACCCGATCAGCTCGCCTCGCTGCTGCTCGCCGCGCGTTCGAAACCGTGGTTCGACCGGTTCTACGCGGCGCTGCCGGTGGCCGGGAATGCGGACCGGATGGTCGGCGGCACGCTGCGCACCCGGATGCGCGGCACCCCGGCGGAGGGCAAGGTGCACGCCAAGACCGGCTCGCTGTCCGGGGTGAGTTCGCTGTCCGGTTACGTCACCGCGGCGAACGGCGAGGAACTGGTCTTCGCCATGGTCACCAACCAGGCCCTGGGCACCCCGAAGGCCCTGGAAGACGCGGTCGCCGTCCGGTTGGCCCAGTACGCGGGCGCCGCGGACCGACCGCAACCGCGCGTCACCGCGAAACTGGCTCCGTCCGGGCGCGACGACGTGGAATGCAGCTGGCTCAAAGCCTGCTGAGGGGTTCGCCGAACACACGGAAGGGGCCGGGATCGGTCGGGGGACAATCCCGGGCCCCTCCGCGAGGAAGCTTCAGCTCGCGTAGTGCAGGTGCTGCTTCCTCTTCCGGTGGTGGCTGGTGCTCGGCGGGACGACCGGCTCGTCGCCGATGCCGAGGCGGAGCTGGACGGCCAGGTAGGCGCGGCACGGCGTGCGGCTGCGCTTGCGGAACAGCATCCGGGAGAGCCTGCTCCGGCAGGCCGGGCAGCGTCCGCGCGCGTCCGGCTCGTGTTCGGCGAGCACCGCGCGCAACGCCTCGACCAGGATCGGGATCTCGGTGAACCCCAGGTTCGCGGCGATCGTCTCGTCCGCGGTGTCAACCGATCGAGTGAGATCGTCCAGTCTGCGATGCACAGAGGCCTGCAGCGGGCCGACGATGGATTCGCGCTCGAACACGTCGTGTCCCCCTCCGCTCCTCTGCCTTCCCCAGCGAACGCCCGGTGAATCGGGCGCATACTGCGAGCGTACAACGGCATTCTGCAAATTGCAGTCCACCAACCGGGGCGCCTGTCACAGTCGCGACCGTTAAGAGCTCACGGGGTGTGTGAGCGACTGGTTAGATATGACATAACTTGGACGCGAAGCTCGACGCGGAGGTGCAGCATGACCCGAGGTCAGGGGCCTACCGTCCGGCGGCGCAGGCTTTCCGGTGAATTGCGCCGGTTGCGGGAGGCCGCCGAGCTGACCATCGACGAGGTCGGCGAGAAACTGGAATGTTCGGCGTCCAAAATCAGCCGTATCGAAACCGGTCACGTCGGTGTCACTCCGCGTGACGTCCGGGATCTGCTCGAGCTGTACGGCATCACCGGCGAAGAGCGGGAGGCCCTGGTCCAGCTCGCCCGCGAGGCCCGCAAACGCGGCTGGTGGCACGCCTACAACGATCTGTTCACCGGCGCGTTCGTCGGGCTGGAGGCGGACGCCAGCTCGCTGCGGGCGTTCCAGGCCCTGCTGGTGCCCGGGCTGCTGCAGACCGAGCGCTACATGCGCGCGGTGTTCCGCGCGATGCGGCCGGACGCCGACGACACCGAGGTCCAGCGCCGGGTGGACGCGCGGCTCGCGCGTCAGGAACTGCTCACCGACCCGTCGCCGCCGCAGTACTGGGCGGTGATGGACGAGGCGGTGCTGCACCGCATGGTCGGCGGTCCGGAGGTGATGTCCGAGCAGTTCGCCCGGATCCTCGCCATCGCCAAACTGCCCCATGTGACCATCCAGGTGGTGCCGTTCGGCGCGGGCGCCCACCCCGGGATGGAAGGCCCCTTCCTCATCCTGAGCTTCCCCGAACCGGCCGATCCGGACGTCGTCTACGTGGACAACACCCCGAGCGGCCTGTATTTGGAGATGCCCCCCGAAATCCGGCGGTATTCGATGATGTACGACCATTTGCGTGCCGCCGCGCTGCGTCCGGACGACTCGCTCGGGCTGATCGCCGAAACCGCCGCGCGGCTGCCCTTACCGGGACCGAGCAAGAACTGACTAAGGAGTGGGGAGCATGGATCGTTCCAGGCTCGAGTGGCGCAAGAGCAGCCATAGCGGAGGCGGCAACGACTGCGTCGAGATCGCCCTGACCAGCGAGGGAATGGCCGTCCGCGACTCGAAGAACCCCGAGGGCGGCCTGCTGAGGGTCTCCTCCCGGGGCTGGCGCGGGCTGCTCGGCGCCGCCGGCGCGGGCAGCCTCGACCTCGGCTGAACCAGTTCCACCGTCGACCCCTTACCCGGCCGAGCAGGGGCCAGGCCGGGTAAGGGGTCGAATCGCGTCCAAGCCTTGGGTGATCTCCCGATGCCCGGGGCACACCCTCAGGACGACTCTGAGTGTCGCACCGGAAGAGTCGAAAAGAGGGAGAAAGATCATGCGAAACGACTGGATCTTCGACGCGGTTCAGGCCGAGGTCGCCTACCGCACCGAGGAACTGCGCAAGGCCGGGCGCGGCAGCCGGGTGGTCAGCCCGAAGCGCCGGTGGAAGTTGCCCTGGTCGAGGTCGACCGAGGTACGGATACCGGAGCAGCGCCGCGGGGAGCACGAGCAGGCCACGGTCGGCACCGCCGCCGGGTAGGGGCGGTCATGCCCGGAGCGAAATCCGTGGCGGGAATGTCGGTGGGGTAGGTCAGAATGCACCTTGTGCCCCGTCTTGGCTCCGGAATCCCGCTCATCGCCCGCACCGAGGAGATGCGCCGGCTCCGCACGGCCTTCGCACGCGCCGAGCGTGGGGAGGCCGGTGCGGTGCTGCTCGCCGGCGATGCCGGGGTCGGCAAGACCCGGCTGCTCACCGAACTGGGGGAGTTCGCCACCGAGCGCGACGCGGTGGTCCTGACCGGCCGCTGCATCGACGTCCGCGAGGGCGGGCTGCCGTACCTGCCGTTCGCCGAGGCGCTGGCCCCGCTCGCCGGTGCGGCCGACGAGGTGGTCGCGGCGGCCGTCCGGGCGCGCCCGGCGCTCGGTCGCCTGCTCCCGCAGGTCGAGCTGGTGCCGTCGCCGCCGGGCGCCGAGCACGTTCCGGTCACCTCCGCAGACGCCGAGCCGCTGCGCCGCGTCCGCACCGAGCGCGATCTGGGCCAGCTGCAGCTGTTCGACGCGGTGCTCGGGGTGCTCACCGAGATCGCCGAGCACCGGCCCGTGGTGCTGTTGCTGGAGGATCTGCACTGGGCCGACGGGTCCACGCGCAACCTGCTGTCGTTCCTGGTCTCGCGGCTGCGCGCGCAGCGCCTGCTGATCGTGGCCAGCTACCGCGAAGAGGACGTGCACCGGCGGCATCCGCTGCGGGCGCTGCTCGCCGAACTGGTCCGGCTGGCCACGGTGACCAGGTTCGAACTGCGGCCGCTCGGCCCCGCCGACGCGCGGGCCTTCGTCGAGGCGCTGGCCGACGAACCGGTCCCGCCGGACGTGGTGGCCACCGTCGTCGAGCGGTCCGAGGGCAACCCGTTCTTCGCCGAGGAGCTGATGGCGTCGGGCAAGGACTGCACCGATCTGCCCGCCGGGCTCGCCGAGGTGCTGCTGGCCAGGCTGGAGACGCTGTCCCCGGACGCCCGCCGGGTGCTGCGGGCGATCGCGGTGGCGAGCGAGCCCGTCGCGCACGCGGCGCTGGTGGAGGTCTCCGGCCTGGGCGAGTTCGAACTCGACGAGGCGCTGCGCGAGGCGGTCCAGCACCACGTGCTGATCATCGAGCGCGGGTTCTACACGTTCCGGCACGCGTTGCTGCAGGAAGCCGTGTACGGCGATCTGCTGCCGGGGGAGCGGACGCGGATGCACGCCGCCTACGCGGCCCGGATCCGGTCCCGGCCGCAGGGGCGAGGGCATGACGCGAAACTCGCCTACCACAGCCTGCAGAGCCGCGACCTGGTCACCGCGCTGCCCGCCCTGCTGCGGGCGATGGAGGAGGCCGAGAAGCTCGGCGCGCCGGGCGCCGCGCTCCGGCACGTCGAACAGGCGCTGGAGATCTGGGACGCGGTGCCCCCGGAGGGGCGGCCCGAGGGCATCGACGAACTCCGGCTGCTGCACGAGGCCTCGTACTTCGCGGGCACCTCCGGGGAGCCGGAGCGCGCGATCGCCTACGCGCGCACCGCGGTGCAGACGCTGACCGGCGAGATCGACGCCGAGCGCGCGGCGAAGACGTGGCGGCGGTTCGCCGAGGCCCTGCTCGCCGTGGAAGGCACCCTGGACGAGGCGGTCGAGGCGATCGGCCGCGCATGGGAGCTGGTGGCCGACGCGGAACCCAGCGGCGCACGGGCCTGGGTGCTCGCGACCCGGGCCTCGATCCTGCGCGCCATCGACCGGCTGGACGATTCGGCCTGGAGCGCGCGGACCGCGCTGGCCGATGCCCGCGCGGTGGGCACCCAGGGCGGGGAGGCCGCCGCGCTGATCGTGCTGGGCACGCTCGCCGATTCCGCGGGGGACAAGGAAGAGGCCCGCGAACGCCTGCGTGAGGCGGAACAGAAGGCCCGGGACGCCGGAGCGCTCAACGCGGAACTGCGGGCGCGGTACTTCCAGGCCCTGAGCTACGAGGACCAGGCCGAACTGGAACCGGCCATCGCGCTGTACGAGAGCGCCACCAAACAGGCCGAGGAAACCGGGCTGAACTGGAGCGCATACGGCCTGGAGGTCCGGGCCAGGCACCTGTTCCTGCGCTACCTCATCGGCGACTGGCCGGACACGTCCGGCGCCGGGCGCACCGGCCGGGGCGTGTCGAGCGCGGTCGCGGCGAGGATGGCCGCCGCCTGGGCGCCGCTCGTGGTCGCCCGCGGCCAGTTCGCCGTCGCCGAGAAGCTCATCGATTCGCTGCGCCCGCAGTGGCGGTCCGATATCCAGATCTCGCTCGCCGCCGGAGCCGCGGGCGTCGAGCTGGCCTGCTGGCGGGGCGACCACGCGGGCGCGGTCCGCCGGGCGCAGGAGGCGGTCGGGTGGCTGGAGGAGTTCGAGCCCTGGCTGCTCGGCGGGATCCGGCTCGGCGCGCTGGGGATCTCGGCGGCCGCGGCACAGGCGGCGGCCGCGCGAGCCCGGAGCGACGAGGAAACCGCGGCCACCGCGGTCGCCGCCGGAGAAGCGCTCCTGCTGCACGTCCGCCAATGTGTCGAACACGGCCACCCGCGCGCGGGCACGCTCGGGCCGGAGGGCCGGGCCTGGCTGGCCCGGGCCGAAGCCGCCGCGACCGGGCTGCGCGGTCCCGGTGATCCGGCGCGCTGGGGCGAGGCGATCGACGCGTTCGGCTTCGGCGCGGTGTACGAGCAGGCCGTCTGCCGCTGGCAGCAGGCGAAGTCGCTGCTCGCCGACTCCGGCGACGCCGAACTGGCCGCGGAGCGGTTGCGGGAGGCGCACGCGGTGACCGAACGGCTCGGCGCGGTGCCGCTGCGCGACGCGGTGCGCGAGGTCGCCCGCCGGGCCCGGGTCGACCTGCCCGGCTTCGAACCGGCCGCCGCGCCGCCGCAACGCGACACCGCGGATCCGCTGACCGACCGGGAACGCGCCGTGCTGGAACGGGTCGCCCTCGGCCGCACCAACCGCCAGGTCGGCGCCGAGCTCTACATCAGCGAGAAGACCGTGAGCGTGCACCTTTCCCGCGTCATGGCCAAACTCGGCGCCGCCCGCCGAGCCGAAGCGGTCGCCATCGCCTACGACCGCGGCCTCCTCACCAAACCGACCGTGTCATGAGGGGACCCCTCCTGACGATTCTTGTCCGGAGGGGTCCCCTCATGACAGCGGCGAGCCGGGGTCAGCGGCCGGGGAGGCGGCGGAGGACGCGCATGCTGGCGGTCATGGCCTTGGCCCACAGCTTCGGCGGCAGCCCGCGGAACGGGCGGAGCTTGAGCCCGCGCTGCACGGCGATCGACTGGGCCTCGGTGTACTTCAGCAGGCCCTCGGCGCCGTTGCGGCGGCCGACGCCGGATTCCTTCATCCCGCCCATCGGCACGCCGACGCTGCCGAACGTCGCGGCGTAGCCCTCGTTCACGTTGACCGTGCCTGCTTTCAACCGGGCAGCCACCTCCCAGCCGGCCTTGCCGTCCCGCGACCACACGCTCGCGTTCAGCCCGAACGGCGTGTCGTTGGCCCGTTCGACGGCGTCGTCGAGGTCGGTGTAGCCGTAGATCGCGACCACCGGCCCGAACGTCTCCTCGGCGAACAGCTTCGCCTCGGCGGGAACATCGGTGAGCACGGTCGGCTCGTAGAACAGCGGGCCGAGGTCGGGCCGCGCCCGGCCGCCGGTCAGCACGGTGGCGCCCTTCGCGCGGGCGTCCTCGACGTGCGCGGACACGGTTTCCAGCTGGCTGGTCGAGGTCAGCGAGCCCATGTCGGCGCCGTAGTCCAAGGTGCCGCCCAGCCGCAGCGCCTCGGTCTTCGCGACGAACGCGCGGGTGAACTCCTCCCGGATGCTCTCGTGCACGTAGATCCGTTCCACCGACACGCACAGCTGGCCCGCGGAGGAGAAGCACGCGGTCACCGCGCCCGCCGCGGTCTTGGCCACGTTCGCGTCGGGCAGCACCACCATCGGGTTCTTGCCGCCCAGCTCGAGCGAGTAGCTGGTGAGCCGCTGCGCCACCTGCCCGGCCAGGCCCTTACCGGTCGGCGTGGACCCGGTGAAGCACAGGTAGTCGGACTCCTCGACGAGCGCGTTGCCGATCACCGAGCCGCGCCCGAGCACGATCTGCCAGACCCCGGCCGGGAAGCCGGCCTCCTCGGCGAGTTCGTGCAGCCACAGCGCGGACAGCGCGGTCTGGTTGTCCGGCTTCTGGACCACCGTGTTCCCGGCGACCAGCGCGGGCAGGACGTCCATCGCGGTCAGCGCCAGCGGGTAGTTCCACGGCGAGATGATCCCCACCACACCCTTGGGATGCCGGATCTCCCCGGCCTTGGTGAGCACCGGGATCACCCCCGCGGTGCGCTTCGGGGCGAGGATCTTCGCGCTGTGCTTGCCGTAGTACGCGGCGACCAGGGCGGTCGCGCTCACCTCGTCGAAGGCGTCGATCCGGGCCTTGCCCGCCTCGAGCTGCACCAGGTCGAGGGCCTCTTCCTGCCGTTCCAGCACGAGGTCGTGCAGCCGGATCAGGATCCGCTGCCGTTCGGCGACCGGGCGCGCCGCCCATTCCCGCTGGATCTCCCGCGCCTTCGCGAAGACCGCGCGGGCGTCGGCGTCGGTCGCCTGCGGCAGGGTCGCCGTGGTGAGGCCGGTATAGGGCGCGGTCATCTCGACCGGCGCCGAATCCTTGCCACCCGCCACCCGCTTGACGAGTTGAGCGGCGCGGGCGGCCGAGGGAGCGCCGACGACGCCGCCGACCGTGGTCGGCGTGCTGACGTGCTGACCTGTGGAGCTGGCAGGGGTCGTGCTGGTCATGGCTCTCCGTCCCTACGGCCTCGTTACCGACGAGTAGAGCATACCGCCGGTACGGGAATCCGGAAACTAAAGCGAAATCCATTCACGTTAGCCGGTCAGGTTTTTCCAAGCGGCGGGACGGCGCGGCTCGTACCGTTTTGCGCATGCGTCCACCGAAGACACCCTGTGTTTCCCCGTTCTTGTTCTGCGCCGACGTGGTCGCCAGCCAGGACTTCCTGGTCGAGGCGTTCGGCATGGCCCGCGGTGAGGTCTCGCGCGGACCGGACGGCGAGCCGGTCGTCGCGCAGGCCGAGCTGGGCGACTCCCCGGTCTACCTCGCGCGCCCGCATCCCGGGCAGATGGAACCCGCGCGCGAGGTCGGCACGCTGCACTCCCTGGTGATGGTCTACGTCGACGACGTCGACGCGGTCTTCAAGCGGGCCAAGGCATTCGGTGCGGTCATCGAGTACGAGCCGACCGATATGCCTTATGGCCAGCGGGAGTTCGGCGCCCGCGATCTGGACGGCAACTACTGGTCGTTCGCCAAACTTTTGCCCGATGACGCGTGAAGTCGAAATGTTTTCGTACGTAAACGTCACGGATCGCCCGCCACGACCTCTTTCCGGGTAGTGGCGGGCCGACCCGTGTGAGGGCCGGGCCGGCCCGCCGTTCGCCTCCTACGGTGCCTCCTCCGCGTAGAGCACCGTCGCGATGCGCTTCCACTCCTCGAGCAATTGCTTGCGCCGCACCGGATCCCCGCCGAGTTCGGCGTCCAGCGCGAGGCCGCGCGTGAGGTTCACGGTCAGCCAGAACAGGGTTTCCGCCCGCTCGCGGGGCAGTTCGCCCGCGACCGTGGTGACGTGCTGCAGGATCGACCGGCCCAGGGCCCGATCGACCGGGCGGATCGCCGCGCGCAGGTCCGGATCGGTCCGGGCGGCGACCCACAGTTCGGTGACCGCGGTGGACAGCGTGCCGGAGTAGCCCTCCCACAGCAGATCGATGGCGACCGGCACGCCCTTCGCCCCGCGGGGGAGTTCGGTGAGCGATTCGGCGAGCTGCCCCTTCAGCTTGTTGGTCAGATGCTCGACCGCGGTGGCCATGAGCTCGGCCTTGTCCGAGAAGTGGTGCTGCACGGCGCCCTTGGAGACCCCGGCGCGCGCGCAGATCTCCTGGACCGAGGTGCGGGCGTAGCCGATCTCGACCAGGCAGTCGATCGTCGCGTCCAGCAGCGCGGTGCGGGTCTGCTCCCGCCGCTGCGCCTGGGTGCGATGGGCCTGCGGGCGGGATTCCCCTGTCGTCTCGGTCACAGTGCCCTCCCGGATCTCCGGCCTTTACGTGCAATCCAGTCCGGATGTACATTCCCGGCAGAACTTACATCCTGCGTGGAATGTTTTCTAGACGCTCTTGGTGATCGGGAGGTCACACCGTGCCGCTGCAAATCCAGAAGAGCTCGTGGAGTGCCGATTTGGACGACTTCCGCGAGCTCGCCCGGACGTTCTGTCAGAAGGAGCTCACCCCGAACCAGGAGCGCTGGGCGCACGAGAAGCAGGTGGACCGCGCGCTCTGGACCAAGGCCGGCGAGGTGGGGCTGCTCGCGCTGTCCATTCCCGAGGAGTACGGCGGTGGCGGCGGCACCTTCGCGCACGAGGCCGTGCTGTACGAGGAGCAGGCCCGCTCCGGGGACGGCGCCTGGGGCGTCTCCGTGCACAGCGGGATCGTGGCGCACTACCTGCTGCACTACGCCACGGAGGAGAAGAAGAAGGAGTGGCTGCCGAAGTTCGCGAGCGGTGAGTTCGTCGGCGCGGTCGCGATGACCGAGCCGGGCACCGGTTCGGACCTGCAGAGCATCAAGACCCGCGCGGTCCGGCAGGGCGACGAGTACGTGATCAACGGCGCGAAGACGTTCATCACCAACGGCGTGCACGCGGACCTGGTGGTGGTCGCGGTGAAGACCGATCCGGACGCCGGGGCGCAGGGGGTTTCGCTGATCGCGGTCGAAACCTCGACGCCCGGTTTCCGCCGCGGCCGCGTGCTGGACAAGGTCGGGCTGAAGGGGCAGGACACCGCCGAGCTGTTCTTCGACGACGTCCGGGTGCCCGCGGCGAACCTGCTCGGCGAGCAGGAGGGCCAGGGCTTCATCCAGCTCATGCAGCAGTTGCCGCAGGAACGGCTGATCATCGCGGTCACCGCGGTCGCCGGGATGGAGGCGGCGATCGACCAGACCATCGCCTACACCAAGGACCGCACCGCGTTCGGCAAGCCGATCTTCAACTTCCAGAACACCAAGTTCAAGCTCGCCGAGGCGGCCACCGAGGCCGCGGTGTCGCGGGCGTTCCTGGACCAGTGCATCGAACGGCACCTGCGCGGCGAACTCGACGTGCAGGGCGCGGCGATGGCGAAGTGGTGGACCACCGACCGGGTCAACAAGGTGGTCGACGAGTGCCTGCAGTTGTTCGGCGGCTACGGCTACATGACCGAGTACCCGATCGCGCGGGCGTGGGCGGACATCCGGATCTCGCGGATCTTCGGCGGGACCAACGAGATCATGAAGGAGATCATCTCCCGCACGCTGTGAATCCGAACCCGCCGACGCAGACGCACCTTCCAGACAATAAGGAGACCCGATGAAGCCTGGGCCGTTGAGCGGGCTGAAGGTCATCGAGCTCGCCGGGCTGGCTCCGGCGCCGTTCGCCTGCACGATCCTCGCCGACCTCGGCGCCGAGGTGATCCGGGTGGACCGCGCCAAACCCGGCGAGGACGTGCTCGGATTTCCCCAGGACCCGCTCATGCGGGGCCGCCGGACGATCGGGGTGAACACCAAGACCGCCGAGGGCGTCGAACTGGTGCTGAAACTCGCCGAGAAGGCCGACGTCCTGATCGAGGGTTTCCGGCCCGGGGTGGCCGAGCGGATGGGCCTCGGCCCGGAGGACGTGCACGCGCGCAACCCGCGCCTGGTGTACGGCCGGATGACCGGCTGGGGCCAGGACGGGCCGCTGGCGCCCGCCGCCGGGCACGACATCAACTACATCGGCATCGCCGGGGCCCTGGAGCCGGTCGGCCGCGCGGGGGAGCGGCCGGTGCCGCCGCTGAACCTGATCGGCGATTTCGGCGGCGGCGGGCTGCTGCTGGCCATGGGCGTGCTGGCGGCGCTGTACGAGCGCACCTCGTCCGGTGAGGGGCAGGTGGTGGACGCCTCGATGGTCGACGGCGCGGCCCTGCTGACCACCCACCTGCACGGCCTGCGGGCCTCCGGGCTGTGGGCGGGCGAGCGCGGCGAGAACATGCTCGACGGCGGCGCGCCTTTCTACGACACCTACCAGACTTCGGACGGGAAGTACGTCGCCGTCGGGGCGATCGAGCTGCGGTTCTTCACCGATCTGGTCAAGGTGCTCGGGCTCGATCCGGAGGAGGTGCCGTTCCACCTCAACAAGGACGAATGGCCCAAACTGCGGGAAATCCTCACCGAAGCCATCGGCAAGCACACCCGCGACGAACTGGTGGCCCGGGCCGAGGGCACGGACGCCTGCCTGACCCCGGTGCTCAGTCCGTGGGAAGCCGCCGAGCATCCGCACAACGCGGCCCGCGGGACGTTCGTCGAGGTCGGCGGGGTGGTGCAGCCCGCGCCGGCGCCCCGATTCGACCGCACCCCGCCCGCGGTGCCCGAGCCGCCGCACGAGAAGGGCGCCGACACGGTTTCCGTGCTCACCGAGTTCGGTTTCGACGCCGCCGAGATCGACCGGTTGCGGGACGCCGGAGCGGTGGCCTGACAGACACGGTGAGTCACTTCGCGCCCGCCTCGCGTGTCCAGGTGAGTTGAGCGCCTCCTTCTCCTAGAGTGGAGGCGCGCTCACCGAACACAGGCAGTCATCGTGACAACCCGATTGTGTGATTGTCTGTCGGAACACGGGTCATCCAAGGCAGGATGGGAATGGTTCGTGTGAGCGTTGCCGCCGGATCCGCGGTACATGCGGATGTCCGCCAGAGCTGAACGGATGGAGCTATGTCGCCGAACGTCAAGAAGATCCTCATCGTCGGTGTCATCGCACTCGTCCTGTTCTTCCTGATCTCCCGGCCGACGCAGTCCGCCGACGCCGTGCACAACGTCCTGGGGTGGCTCCGGGATGGCGCGGAAGCCATCGTGACGTTCGTTCGCAGCCTGTTCAACTGACCCCACGCCGAAGCTCGCCCGGCACCGTCGCGACGCGGTGCCGGGCAGAGTCGTGCGCACCCGCCCTTTCGTCACACAGCGTCACAGATCTCTAGGTGTGGGACTGTCGCTCCACCATCCGGGTGGATTGCGCTGATTAACCTGCTGGTCGTGGAATTCATCCGCCCGAGGGGCTGGCGGAACGGCGGGGGTCCGCCCTACGGTGCTCACATTGCGTGACCAGCCGGTCCTGACATCGCGGGCCGGGAGGCACTGGTCAATCGCTGGATCACCTAGGGCTCATCAGTCATGAAACTTCGTTATCGGGGTACGAGGAGGCAGGGATGACCGGAGATCCCGGAGTGGACGCGCTGATCCGCCAATGGGCTGCCGAGCGTGAGCAGACACCGGAGGAGAAGGAGATCGACCGGATCGCGTCGGCCTGGCTCGCGGATGCCCCGCGGCAGGCACCGGGAATTCCGGGCCAGCGTGCGCGCACCGGCGCCTCCGGTTGGGCGTCGGTCGATTCGGCCGATCCCGGTTACCTGGACGCGATGCGTCGCCGGCTGCCCGATGTGCCGCTCGACCTGCTGACCGCCGCCGCCGGCTGGTGGCAGATGATCGGTGACGTCACCGAGGCCGAGAAGTGGTGGGACGCCGGGATCAGCCCGCTCGACCAGCGCGCCCTGGACTACCGGGCGGCCGGGCTGACGCCCGCGGACCTGGGCCGTCGGCTCGGGCCGATGACCGTCCTGCAGCACCTGCGCCGGGGCAGCGCGGCCGCGTGGTGCGTGGCCCGGCTGTCCCGCCAGCAGCGCGCCAGCTGAACCGGTTGCCCGCTATCCGGACGGGTGGCGTGCCGCGCTCGCCCGGCCGGTCGGCGTAACGCTAGCCTGCGTGCGGTCGTTGTTTCTCTAGTGCCCGGGGCAAGCGGGCGCGGTGAACACAGAGCTGGTCAGGCTGGAGGCAGGGTTCTTGCGCGGTACCCGTGAGGTTGAGGAAGAGATCGCGGGTGCGCCCGAACCGGCCGCCGGGCCGTCCTCGAGGCGTGCCGGTGTCGCGGTGCTCGGACGGCTGGTCATCGTGGTCGCGGTGCTGGCCGTGGCCGGTGGCGGGATCTGGCTGGTGACGCGGGCGACTGCGCCGGAGGCCAGCCCGACCACGACCGAGATCCCCGCCCTCCAGGTGCAGGCGGCCCCGGTGCAGCCGGGATCGGTCGCCCCGGTCAACGCGACCCTGGCCGGTGATCCGACGCTGAACCAGCAGCCGACCGCACCCCAGCAGACCAAGGGGCGCTCGGGACAGGAACTCCTCGCCGACTGGGCCGGGAAGGTGGCGTCGGCGACCGGCATCCCGGCCCGCGCGCTGGTGGCCTACGGCAACGCCGAGCTGGCGATGCGGGCGAACCAACCCGCGTGCAAGATCTCCTGGGCCACCCTCGCCGGGATCGGCCGGATCGAGTCCAACCACGGCCAGTACGGCGGCGCCGTGCTGGGCGCGGACGGCCGGCCGTCGAAGCCGATCATCGGCGTGCCGCTGGACGGCTCGCCCGGGGTGAAGACGATCGCGGACACCGACGGCGGCCGGTTCGACGGCGACCCGACGCATGACCGGGCGGTCGGGCCGATGCAGTTCATCCCGAGCACCTGGGCCAAGTACAACTCCGACGGCAACGGTGACGGGCTCGGCGACCCGCAGCAGATCGACGACGCGGCGGTCGCCGCCGCCCGTTACCTGTGCGTGGGCGGCCGGGACATGGCCAGCGCCCAGGGCTGGTGGGCCGGGATCATGTCCTACAACAACTCGGTCGAATACGCGCAGAAGGTTTTCGGCCTGGCCGACGGCTACGCCAAGGGCGCCCAGACGGCGAAGGGCCGAGGCTGAGGCCGACCAGCGAGTGCTAGCGTCGAACCGTGCCAGTTCGGTCCGAGATGCCCCAGCGGGTCGCGATTTTCCTCGTGTGCCTGGTGAGCCTGCTCGCCTGCTGCGGGCTGGCCTGGTGGCAGTGGGAACGGTTCGAATCGGCCAGCGGCACCTTCCAGAACCTCGGTTACGTGCTGCAGTGGCCGCTGTTCGGGCTGTTCCCCGCGTTCATGTTCTGGCGGATCCGCCGGCTCCGGCGCCAAGCCGAGGCCCAGGACCAGGCGGAGACGACGAGCGCGCGGACCGAATGGGGCCACGCGCCCGTCGACGTCCCGGCGCCCCGGCCGGATCAGCCCCGTCCGGTGCGCCCGAGCGAGCCGGACGGCCTGGACGACGAGGACGCCGAGCTCGCCGCGTACAACCGCTATCTCGCCGAGCTGCACGCTCGGGATCAGAAGAACCGCTAGAAAGGCCCGAACCAGCATGAGCACCCGAACCGAGGACGCGGCATCGACCGGTGCCGCCGCCCTGAGCGGACAGCTGCTGCGCTTCCGCGTGGCCGCGTATGTGACCGGCGTCGGCCTGCTCGGGCTGTGCTTCGTGATGGTGCTGCGGTACGGCTTCGACAATCCGGAGCCGTCGGCGATCTACTCGCCCATCCACGGCGTGCTCTACATGATCTACCTCGTGGTCACCATCGACCTGGCGATCAAGGCGCGCTTCGCGATCAAGAAGACCGTGCTGGTCCTGCTCGCCGGTTGCGTGCCGTTCGTGTCCTTCGTCGTCGAGCGCTGGGTCACCCAGCGAGTGCGGGCTGGGCAGAAGCTCTGACGGGTGAGGGCGGTGCGAACCGCCCGTCCCGTTCACGAACAATCTGGTGATATCCGAGGCGGCAACGCTGTCGCCGCCGCTGGTCGACGCCTTAGGCTCTTCGGGTAAGCGGGGCTTGCTACGAGGGGGACGCTCGTGCGTTTGAACGGGTCTCGGACAGCGCGCGCTTTCCGGCGCACCGGTATGCGCCGGACGGCATGTTTGACGAGCTGACGAATGTCGGCCTCGAGCTGCAGACGGTCGCGATCGTCTGCATGTGGACCGTAACCCTGATCCGAGCACCGGCCGCGATCCGGGTACCCGCCCAGCGCGGGCTCTGGGTGGCGGTCGCGATGGCCGCCAGCGCGATGACCATCCGCAGCAAGGTGCTGGTGACCGCCCTGTTCGACCTGTTCGGGCAAAACCACCTGGTGCCACTGGCCGGCAACCTGTTCGGCGTGGTCGCTTCGGCCGCGATAGTGGATTTCGCGATGACCGCGGTGGGGTTCCGGCGGCGGGCGGGATTGCTGTACGGCACGGTGGCGGCGGTTCTGGTGACCATGACGATCCTCGACATCACGGCGCCGGAGCACCTGCATCACCAGATTCCCGCGTCGGGTTATCCGGCGCCTTCTCCCGCCTACTGGCTGGTGGCGGGGGTCACCAACATCAGCGCGAACCTGGTCTGCATGACCGTGTGCCTGCTCTACAGCAGGCGAGGCGAGAGCCGGTCCCTGCGGATCGCGCTCAGCCTCTTCGGTATCGGGGCGGCCTTGTTCGGAGCGTTCTGGATCAGCTACACGATTCACCTGTTCGCCCGGTTCGCGCTCGTTCCCGCGCTCATCCCGCTCGTGATCGGCTGCGGCGGCCTGCTGTACGCGGCGGCCACCTCGATCCCGCTGGTGTTCGCGGCCCTCAGCCGGCTGCGTGACCTGCGGTCCTTCTGGCGCCTGTGGCCGATCTGGTCCGAGCTCACCGAAGCGGTGCCCCATGTCACGCTGACCCGGGCCATATCCCGGCGACGGGCGCTGCTGCTGTCCTCGACGGCGCTGCGACTCTCGCTGTACCGGATCGTCATCGAAATCCGGGACGCCATCCTGATCCTCCGCGACTACGTGGAACCGCACCAGGTCTTGGACGTCCGGCGCGCGGTCGGTTCCTGCCCGGAACACGCCGAACCCGCGGTCACCGCGCACTGGCTCCGCCTCGCCCGGCAGGCGAAGCTCGACGGGGCGCCGGCCCGGTCACATCCGCTCAACGTGACCAGCCTCGGCGGCGCGAACCTGCCCACCGAGATCGCGTTCCTGCTCGAAGTCGCCAAGGTCTACCGGGACGCAGCCTGAGTGCGGACGGATCGGGGCGGGGTGGTTCCGGCGCGGAGGGCTTCGGCGTCGAGGGTGACCGGGGTGCGGGGGAGGCCGGGCAGGTGGGTGAGGATCCGGTCGACCGGATCCGCGACGGGATCGGGGCGGGCGGAGAGGAAGGCCCATTCCTGCTCGTCGGAGCCGTAGTAGACGACCGTCGGGAAGGCTTCGGTGAAGCGCCGGTACGCCGTGCGCAGGGTGTCGTTCCGCCACAGCGCCGGGCATCCGGCCTGGCAGGTCACCACGCCGCCGGGGCTCAGCACTTCCGCGCAGCGGAGCAGGAAATCCTTGCCGTACAAGCGATTGTGCTGGGCGGCCGGATCGGTGTTCTCGTCCGGCAGGTCGATCACCACCACGTCGTACCGGTCACCCCGGGCCACGGCCTCGGCGAGGAAGTCCCAGCCGTCCCGGAAGTGCACCCGCACCGGGCCGTCGCCGCGTTCCGCCCGGCCGAGTTCGGCCGGGGTGTAACCGTAGGGAAGGTGCTCGGCACAGGCGCGGACCGCGGTTTCGTCGATGTCGACATGATCGACGTGTGCGGCCCCGGCCTGGACGGCGAGCTGGCTCAGCACGCCCTCGCTGGAGCCGATGACCAGCACCCGCCGCACCCGGTCGGCCAGCGCCAGCGCGGGGACCAGCGCCGCCTCGTGGTAGACGAGCTGGCTGGCCTCGGTGCTCTGGCGTTCGTCGTCGCAGAACAGCGACACACCCTGGTCGGTGCGGCCGATGAGCACGTACTGGAAGCCGGTGTGCGCTTCGAAGAGCACCTCCGAGACGTCCCATACCCTGGTCAACCCGCCGCCCAGCGGTTCGCTGATCCGGCGCGGCAGCTGGTGTCCACGGTGGACGGTCGAGGTGCGCACGGACGTGGTGCGCAGGGCCTCGGCGAGCAGCCGCACCGCGTGTTCGGGGTCGGCCCGTTCGCCGCAGGTGAACACGTCGACGAACATCGCGCCGATCTCCGGGTAGGTGTGCACCGAGGCATGCGATTCGGTCAGCAGCGCGAGCACCGTGACCCCCTGCGGCGCGAAGCGGTGGGCCACCACCTCGGTCACCGTGGCGCCCGCCGCGCGGAGCGCGGAGGCCAGCGCCTCGCGCAGGAAGTCCCGGTCGTCCAGCAGCGCGGGTTCGATGCCGTCGAGTTCGGCGAGCACATGCCGCCCCGCGAACTTCCCGATGTGGTCACTCATCGAGCGGTTTCCCGTCGGCGAGGCAGTAGGTGCGCAGCGGTTCGATGCCGTTGAACGAGACCGACGAATAGCTCGCGGTGTAGGCGCCCGCGTTGAGGATGTCCAGGCGGTCGCCGGTCCGCAGCTCGAGCGGCAGGCGGTAGGGCGTGTGTTGGTAGAGCACGTCGTCACCATCGCACGTCGGTCCCGCGATGATCACCGGGCCGTCCTCGCCGGTGCGGTGCGTCACCGGTTCGAACTGGTAGGCGATCGCCTCGTTCTCGGTCTCCGCGAGCCCGTTGTAGCGGCCGATGTCGAGGTACACCCAGCGGTGCTCGTCGCCGGCCGACCGGCGGGACACCAGCACCACCTCGGTGCGGATCAGCCCCGCCTCGGCGACCGCGGCCCGGCCCGGTTCCAGCACCAGCTCGGGCAGCCCGGCGGGGAAGTGGCTCCGCAGCGAGCGGTGGACGGCCTCGGCGTACTCGGCCAGGCTCGGCGCGGGCCCGGTGTAGGGCACGCCGAAGCCGCCGCCGAGGTTGAGGCGGCGCAACCGCACGCCGTGGCTCGCCAGTTCGGCGAACACCTTGGCCGCGGCGGCGATGCCGTTGTCCCACGCCGAGAGGTCGAGCTGTTGCGAGCCCACGTGGAAGCTCACCCCGGCCGGATCCAGCCCCAGTTCGGCGGCCCGGCGCAGCAGATCGACCGCGAGCTGCGGCGCGCAGCCGAACTTGCGGCCGAACGGGGTCACCGAGGCCGGGCCGTCGACCAGCAGCCGGACGCAGACCTGCGCGCCGGGCGCGAACCGCGCGAGCCGGTGCAGATCGTCCTCGGCGTCGGTGACGAACTCGCGCACGCCCCGGGCGTGCGCGAACGCGATATCGGCCGGTTTCTTGATCGTGTTGCCGTAGGACAGCGATTCCGGCCGAGCCCCCTCGGCCAGGCACAGCTCGATCTCCGCGCGACCGGCGACGTCGAACCCCGCGCCCGCGGCCAGCACGGTGCGCACCACCGCGGGTTCGGGGTTGGCCTTGACCGCGTAGCAGAGGCGCGCGCCCGGGAACCGTTCGGCGAGTTCCCGGACGCGCGCCGCGACCGTGTCGGTGTCGACGACCAGGCACGGCGTGGCCGGCGCGTGCTCGGTCAGAAAGCTCCGGATGCGATCAAACGTCACTCCGCCAGGCTGTCACGAGCCGATCCCGGTCAGCGAACGGACCTCCATCTCGGCCTGCTTGCGCGGATCGGCCTTCGTCCGGCCCACCAGGGTGCCGATGAAACCGCACAGGAACGAGAACGGGATCGACACCAGGCCCGGGTTCTTGAGCGGGAACCAGTGGAAGTCCACGCCCTTGAAGATCGAGTCCGGGGCGCCGGACAGCACCGGCGAGAAGATGACCAGCACCAGGCAGGCGATCAGGCCGCCGTAGATGCCCCACAGCGTCCCGGTGGTGTTGAACCGCTTCCAGAACAGCGAGTAGAGCAGGGTGGACAGGTTCGCCGAGGCCGCGACCGCGAACGCCAGCGCCACCAGGAACGCGATGTTCTGGCCGTTCGCGAGGATGCCGCCGACGATGGCCCCGATCCCGACGACGACCGCGGTGATCCGGGCGACCCGCACCTCGTCGACCGGATCCGCCTTGCCGCGCTTGAAGATGTTCGCGTACACGTCGTGCGCGAACGAGGCCGAGGCGGTCATGGTCAGCCCGGCGACGACCGCGAGGATCGTCGCGAAGGCCACCGCGGCGACGATGCCGAGCAGCAGCGTCCCGCCGATGTGCAGCGCGAGCAGCGGGGCCGCCGAGTTCTCGCCGCCCGGTGCGGCCTTGATCTCGTCCGCCCCGACCAGCGCCGCCGCGCCGAATCCGATGACCAGCGTGCACAGGTAGAAAAGCAGCACGCAGCAGGTCGCCCAGACCACCGACCGGCGGGCCTCCTGCGAATTCGGCACGGTGTAGAACCGCATGAGCACATGCGGCAGTCCGGCGGTGCCGAGAATGAGCGCGACCGAGAGCGAGACGAAATCGAGTTTGGTGAGATCGCTCTTGCCGTATTGCGCGCCGGGCTCGAGCAGCTTGTCGCCCAGCGGGCTGTTCTCCGCGGCCGAGGACAGCAGGTTGGAGAAGCTGAAGCCGAACTTGCCGAACAGGAAGACGGTCATCAGCACCACGGACAGGATCAGGATGCTGGCCTTGATGATCTGCACCCAGGTGGTGCCCTTCATGCCGCCGACCAGCACGTACAGCACCATGATCAGGCCGACGACGCCGATCACCAGTGCCTGGCCGAACCCGCCGTGGATGTTGAGCAGCAACGCGATCAGACCACCGGCGCCGGCCATCTGGGCGAGCATGTAGAAGAACGAGATGACCAGCGTCGAGGTCGCCGCGGCGGCGCGGACGCGGCGTTTCCGCATTCGGAAACTCAGCACGTCGCCCATGGTGAACCGGCCGGTGTTCCGGGTGAGTTCGGCGATCAGCAGCAGATCGATGAGCCAGGCGACGCCGAATCCGATCGAATAGAGGAAACCGTCGTAACCCTGAATGGCGATGGCCCCGGCGATACCGAGGAACGAGGCCGCGGAAAGGTAGTCACCGGAGAGTGCGATGCCGTTCTGGCGGCCGGTGAAAGCGCTGCCCGCGGCGTAGTAGTCCGCGGTCGAGCGATTACGGCTGCTCGCCCGGTACACCACGTACAACGTGATTGCGACGAATACCGAGAATACGATCGTGTTGACGAGCGGACTACTCGCCGCGACTTCTTTGGCCGCCAAATCCATGGTCATTTCTCGGGAACTCCAGCCTGCCGGCGAATTTCCGCCACCCGGGGATCGATGTGGCGTTTCGCGTATCGAAGATAAGCGGCCATGATGAGGATTGTCGTGACGAACTGGAGCAGGCCGAGCAGCATTCCGACGTTGATGACGCCGAACACCCGGGTGCTCATGAAGTCGTGCGCGTAGGCGGCGAGGACGACGTAGGTCATGTACCAGACGACGAAGAGCAGGCTCATCGGGAAGACGAAGCGGCGCAACCGGCTGCGCAGCGCCTTGAACTGGTCGCTGCGCTGGATTTGCTCGAAGTCGGGACCGTCGGCGGCGGGGGCCGCGGCCGGCCCGGCCTCCGTGGCGCGGCCGAACATCACCGGCAGTTGGCCGGTGTCCTCGACCGCACTCCTGGTCGCGGGCGAGTGCGCGACGTTCTGCATTGATGCCTCCGGCAAGCTTTTATTCCGTGGCGGCGCTGCGGCCCGGCCCGGCGTTCGGGGTGCCGGCCGCGCTTTGCGGACCCTGGAGGCGCACATCGTAACTACGTCCGCGGCCGACGGGAAAAGCGGCCGACGGCGAGTCGCCTCGACCGGCGGTGAACTCAGCCCGTGAACGTATTCGGACCGGTATCGACATTTCGGCACCGGCGTCACTCGTAATAGTGACGCCAAAAGTAACCCATAGTTAATTCTGTGCCCGCGAATCCGGCAACGGGTGGACGGTGCCCTGCCATGTCCCGGCGGCCGATCACTCACTGTAGTTGCAGTCGGTGGCGGTCGCCGGACCGGGTGGCTCCGCTCGGGTGAGTGCCGGGTCCGCTGGCCTCAGATGTGGAGAACCCCTGGCGGGGCTCAAGATCCGGAAAGAAATCGCCAACGTGGCCGGTCAACGGGCGGAATGCCACAACATCGGGCGCAAGTTTGGGCGGTAGTCGGCCGATTACAGCACGGTCGGTGCTGATGCACGGTCGAGTGAAGGGGTCCGTTGCTCTATGTGGGTGACATGACGCCCCGTAATCCCGGCCGCGAGCGTAACCGAATTGCGTGGCCGGATCCCGTTGTCCGCCGGAGTCGTGCCCCGGGGACTGTCAAGAACTCCATAATTGCAGCTCATCGGGCGTTCAGTGACTGGAATTGCCCCTTGTCTGATTGGTGTAGGATTCCCAGGCCACGCCGCCCACCGTGATGGATAAAGTTCCGACCTTGTCTCGACGATCGTGCACAACGCATGATGCGATGTGCCACGCCCGCCGGGCCCGGATCGGCGCTGGTGGCGGCGCGACCGAGTGACTGAGGAGAGCCATGCGGCACAGACCGGGTTTGAGCTGGCCTGCGCACTGGGGTCTGCGCATGACTCAGCGCTCGAGTGGTGGCTTGAGCATTGAAAAGAAAGCAGCCAACATTCCGGACAGCTCGGATATTCCGGACAGGGAGTCACCTTCGTGACCGTTGCAGGAGAAGGCCAAGTGCCTGTTGGACAGCTCCTCGGCCAGCAGCCACGGCGACCGTCGAGATGGCGTGCGCTCGTGCAGTGGCGTGCCTGGAGCATCCCGGTCAAGCTCAGCGCGGTTACGCTCGTGCCCATCGTGATCGCCCTCATCCTCGGCGCGATCACCATCCGCAACCAGGTGGACCGTTCGGACACCTACCAGCGCATCGACCGCCTGGTCACGCTCAGCGCCGACGCGCGGTCCCTCATCGACGGCCTGCAGCGGGAGCGCACGCAGACCACCGCGCTGCTCAGCCAGGGCACCGCGAGCGGCTCGCCGGAACTGGACGCCACGCGCGGCGTGGTCGACCGGGCCGTGGCCCAGCTGAACACCGCCGCGAAGAAGGCCGTCGAGTTCGACGGCAGCATCGCCGGGCCGAGCAAGGAGGCGTCCGACCAGCTCGCCCGGCTGCGCGGCCTGCGCGAACAGGTCAGCGGGGGACAGCTCGAACCGGTCCAGTCGATCACCGAATACACCGCGGTGACGACCGCGCTGCTCAAACTGGACACCGCGCTCGCGGCCGGAATCGGCGACGACGCGATCGGCGGCACCCCGAGCGCGCTGCACGACCTCCAGGTGGCCAAGGAGGAACTGTCCCTCGGGCAGGCCCTGGTCTCCTACGGCATCACCCGCGGCACGCTCGCGCCCACCGAGCTCAACCAGTTGCGCACCGCGGAAATCCGGCTCGCCGACCGGCTGGCCGATTTCCGGGCCGCCGCGACCCAGGCCCAGCGGCAGGACTTCGACAGCACGGTGGCGGGTCCGAACTTCCAGACCCGCGACGGGCTGGTCCGGACCGCGCTCGGGGAGAAGAGCGCCAAGACGAACCCGATCCGGGACGTCAACGCCCAGCAGTGGACCGACAGCAGCGGCGCGGTCATCAGCCGGGTCAACGACGTCAGTTCCCGGCTCGGCGACCAGATCGGCAACGCCTCGGCGAAACTCGTCGAGGATTCCAGCAGTGGCGCCGGGTTGCTCGCGGTGCTGCTGTTCGGTGCGCTCGTCCTGGCCGCCGCGGTCGTCTTCCTGATCACCCGGCAGCTGCTGCGTTCGCTGCGGGTGCTGCGCGCGAGCGCGCTCGATGTCGCGGAGCGGCAACTGCCCGCCGCGGTGCAGAACATCCAGGAAGGCCGCGAGCAGAGCACCGACGTCCAGCCGGTGCCGGTCGAGAACGGCGACGAGATCGGTGAGGTCGCCCGGGCGTTCGACGCCGTGCACAGCCAGGCGTTGCGGCTCGCCGTGGAACAGGCGGCCATGCGGACCGGGTACGGCGCGGTGTTCGTCAACCTCTCGCGCCGCAGCCAGAGCCTCGTGCAGCGGCAGCTGCAGATGATCGAGCGGCTGGAGCGCGACGAGGAGGACGCCGACCAGCTCGCCACCCTGTTCCAGCTCGACCACCTCGCCACCCGGATGCGGCGCAACAACGAGAACCTGATGGTGCTCTCCGGCGCCGAACCCGGCCGCCGGTCCAGCGCCCCGGTCACCACGACGGACGTGCTGCGCGCCGCGGTGTCCGAGATCGAGCAGTACCAGCGGGTCGTGGTGCAGCCGCCGCCCGAGGCGCGGATCGTCGGTTACGCGGCGAGCGACCTGATGCGGTTGATCGCGGAGTTGCTGGACAACGCGACGGCGTTCTCCGCGCCGGAGACCCGGGTGACCGTGGCGACCCGGTTCGTCGACGGCGGCGCGCTCGTGGTCGACATCATGGACAAGGGCATCGGCATGAACGAGGCCGAGGTCGCCGACGCGAACGCGCGGCTCACCGAGGCCGCCACGGTCGACCTGGCCACCTCGCGCCGGATGGGCCTGTTCGTGGTCGGGCGGCTGGCCAGCCGCCACCACATCGGCGTCGCGCTGCACGGCGGCAAGGACATCACCGGGGTCCGCGCGACCGTGACCGTGCCCGCCGACCTGGTGATGGACGGGCCCAGCCAGGCCACGCCGCAGGCGCAGTCGCCGCAGGTCGACGTCCCGGCGCAGCCGTCCGGCGCGTTGCCCCGCCGCCAGCGGACGGCCAACGGCGCCAGCCGGGCCGGGGCGCTGCAGAACCTGACCGGCGGGGTGCCCGTGCAGGCCGGTTCGCCGGAGGCCCGCTCGGCGAACGGGGCCGGGGCGCAGGCGCCGCGGCCGCCGTCGGATCTGGAGATCTCCGGCACCGCGCTGTTCAGCCCGATCGACAAGGACACCCCGGCCGACCCCGAACCGGCCGCGCCGCCCGAGCCACCGCCCGCACCCGAGCCGCGGGAGGAACCGTCCGCCGACGGCCTGCCGAGCGGAAAGGCGTTGTTCGCGGCGAACGACGAGACCGCGCTGAGCGACTGGTGGAGCGAGGCGGCGACCACGGCGGGCGAGACGGCGCAGGCGGAGGAGGAGCTCCGCGCTTCCCGCGCCGAGACCACGCCGATCTTCGACGAGACGTTGTCCGCCTGGTTCCGTGCGGTGGAGCCACCGGCCCCGGCCGCCGAGGAGAAGGCCGGTGCGGAGCAACCCGGTGAAGAGCCCGCGACGAGCTGGGCGTTCGCGGCCGACGAGAGCTGGAAGACCGTCCAGGCGATCTCGCAGACCGAGCCGTCGAGTTTCACGCAGGCCGGGCTGCCGCGGCGGCGCCGGGGTGAGCAGCTGCTGCCCGGCAGCGCCACGCCCGCGGAGAAGCCGAGTACGGACACTCCCGCCGAGCGGTCCGAACTGCCGGTGCGGGACCCGGCCGACGTGCGTGGCCGGTTGAGCAGTTTCCAGCAGGGTGTGCACCGCGGTCGCCAGGCGAGCGGCAAACCGCGGCAGCAGCCGGAGGAAGCGGCGCAACCGCAGTCACCGGCGCAGCCGCAACCGCAGTCACCGGCGGCCCACCAGGCACCGGCGCCGCAGCAGCCGCAACAGCAGGCCCCGGCCGCACCGCAAGCGCAACCACCTGCCGCGCCGCCGCAGCAGCAGCCACCGCAGTCGCAGCAGGCGGCGCCGCAGCCGCAGCCACCGGCGGCGGCCGAACCGCCCGCGGCCCAAGCGCCGCCACCGGCGCAGCAGCCGTTGCCGCAGCGGCGCCCGTCCCCGCTGCCGTCCCGTCGGCCGAAAACGCAGCCGCGGGCCGAACAGCCGCAACCGCAACCTCAGGCGCACGCCGAACAGCCGCCGCAGCCGCAGGCCGAGGAGCCGCAGCAGGCCGACTGGCCGCAGGCGCCGGTCGAATGGCCCAAGCCGGAGGACGAGACCCTCGCCCGGCAGGCGGCCGCGAAGCAGGCCGAGACCGAGAACGCCAACGAATCGACCGCGGCCTGGTCGTTCGCCAGCGACGACGGCTGGCGGACCGTGAAGACGGTGTCGCAGGCGGCGCCGTCCGGTTACACCGCGGCCGGGCTGCCGAGGCGTCGCCGCGGCGAACAGCTCATGCCGGGCAGCGCGGCTCCGGCGAGCGCGGCCGCGGTGCCGCGAACGGAACGGGATCCGAACGATGTGCGCGGCCGGTTGAGTAGTTTCCAGCAGGGGATCCGCCGAGGGCGGCATCGGACCGCTCAGCCGAGCGAAGGTAACCAAGAAACCATGGAGGGTGAATGACCCCGTCGGATTCGGCCCAGCCCCAGCAGAATCAGTTCGGCTGGCTGGTCAATGACTTTGCCGAGCGCGTCCCGGGCGTGGCGCACGCCGTCGTCGTTTCGGCGGACGGCCTGCTGCTCACCGCGTCGAACCGGTTGCCCCTCGACCGGGCGGACCAGCTGGCCGCGGTGGCCTCCGGGCTGGTCAGCCTGACCCAGGGCGCCGCGCGCTGCTTCGAGGCGGGCGCGGTCAACGAGACCGTCGTGGAGATGGAGCTCGGCATCATGGTGCTGATGTCCATCAGCGACGGCTCCTGCCTCGCGGTGCTGGCCGCCCCGAACTGCGACATCGGGCAGGTCGCGTACGAGATGACCATGCTGGTGGACCGCGTCGGGCAGATCCTGACGCCCGAGCTGCGCGCGCAGCTTCAGGGTGCTGGGGGTTCGCTGATCGGCGAACCGGTGGGATGATGCCGCGATGAGCACGGGATCCGAGTTCTTCGGCGATGAGCCGGGAGCGGGCCGGCGGCCTCCGGAGGGAGGGCACGGCTCCGCTGCCGGAAGCGGGAGCGATCCTACGTTCGCCGACGTCCTGAACGGCTTCACCCTGAACTCCGGCCGCGGCCGTCGGAAGCGAAAGAAGGACAAGGAATCTCGTGCCAGCCATGCGGCGTACGAAGAGTATGAGAACGAGCCGCCGGCGGAGACCCGGCCACCGGACGCCCACGGCGAATGGGCCGAGCCGGTGACGCCCGCCGCCGAACCGGCCGCACCCGCTGCCCCGGGCGGCCTGTTCGAACCCGCGCAGGAGCCCGATTACCGTGCGGTTCCCCCGGTCAGCGCGACCGAGGAGACCGCGGTCGTCCGCCCGTATGCCCTCACCGGCGGGCGCACGAAGGCGAACTACGCACTCGAGCTGGAGACCCTGGTCTCCACCAAGGACGGTGCCGCCGTCGAGGTGGCGCCGGAGCAGATCGAGTTCCGCTCGATCGTGGAAGAATGCCGGGCACCGCGTTCGGTCGCCGAACTCGCGGCGATCCTTCGGGTTCCGCTCGGTGTCGCCAGGGTGCTGATCAGTGACGCGGCGGACGCCGGATTGGTCACCGTGCACCGGACCATTTCCGGGAACGACGGCGCCGAGGCACATCTCATGTTGATGGAAAGGGTTTTGAGTGGACTCCGTCGGCTATAAGACACCGCGGGAGACCCCGCCGCCGACCATGACCTCGGCCAAGATCGTGGTGGCCGGTGGTTTCGGTGCGGGTAAGACGACGTTCGTCGGTTCGGTGTCCGAGATCGTGCCGCTGACCACCGAGGCGATGATGACGGACGCCAGCACCGGCATCGACAACCTCGACGCGACGCCGAACAAGGCCACCACCACGGTGGCCATGGACTTCGGCCGGGTATCCCTGGACGCGGACCTCATCCTGTACCTGTTCGGCACCCCGGGCCAGCAGCGGTTCTGGTTCATGTGGGACGACCTGGTACGCGGCGCCATCGGCGCGGTGGTGCTCGCCGACACCCGGCGGCTCGCCGACTCGTTCGCGCCGGTCGACTTCTTCGAGGACCGCGGCCTGCCCTACATCGTCGGCGTGAACACCTTCGACGGCGTGCTGCACCACGACCTCAACGACGTGCGCGAGGCGCTCTCGATCGACCCGAGCATCCCGATCGTCCGCTGTGACGCCCGGGATCGCGAGTCCACCAAGCAGACGCTGATCACGCTGGTCGAATACGCCATGCGGCAGTGGATCGCCCTGCGCTCGGCCGGAGCCCGCTGAACCCGATCACTCGACTTCACTGGCGGGAGGCGTCCGGGAAGCGGCCCACCGCGCCGCGATCGGTGACCGGGCGCGGTCGCCCGCGGACGTTCTGTTCCCCCGAGATCCGGCGCCGCGCGGATCGTTACCGGAAGGCGTCGGCGTGCTCGGCCGCCCAGCCGGCGAAGGTGCGCGCCGGTCGCCCGAGGATCCTTTCCACCGCGGGCGAGACCGTGTAGGCCGCCGGCGGCGGATTGCCCGCCCAGGTCGCGAGCACGTCGACCAGTTCCTCGGCGATCCCTTCGGCGAGCCAGCGTTCGCGCGCCTGCGCCTCGGTGAGCTCGGCGAACTCCAGCTCGCGGCCCAGCGCGGTGCCGATCGTGGCCAGCCGCTGCCGCGGGGTCAGCGCCTCGGGGCCGGTCAGGTGGTAGGTCTGCCCGGCGTGCCCCTCCTCGACGAGCGTCGCCGCCGCCACCGCGCCGAGGTCGTCCTCGTGGATGACCGCATTCGGCACGCTGCCGAACGGCGCCTCGACCAGGCCTTCGGCGCGGATCGAATCGGCCCAGGCCAGGGCGTTGCTCATGAAGTCGACGGGCTGCAGCCGGGTCCACGCCAGCCCGGCGTCCGCGACGGCCCGTTCCACCGGCCCCACCTCGCCGTTCCACAGGATCGTGACGTGCCGGACCGCGGCTCGCACGGCCAGTTCGGCGATCTCGGGGCCGGTCCGCAGGGTGGCGTAGTCGTCCCCGCCGACGGTCAGCAGGTGCACGCCGGTGACACCGTCGAAGGCGGCGCCGAGCGTGTCCGGGGCGGTGAGGTCACCGGAGACGACCTCCACTTCCGCGGGCAGCCCGGCCCGATCCGGTTTGCGGCTGAGCGCGCGCACCCGCTGCCCCCTGCGCAGGAGGTGCGCCACCACCTGGCGTCCAGCGTTCCCGGTCGCGCCGGTCACGAGATAGGTCATGGTCCCCAGTCCTTTCGTCGGCTAGGGGTTCGAACCTAGGACCTCAACAATTGTTCAGGTCAAGGTGAGACCTCCGTCACCGGGTGACCGCGCTTCTAAATAGTAGGAAGTCCTAGTATTTTGGAGGGATGAGCAGTGAACTGCACCGGCCGGTGAACCCGGTTCGCTTCGTGACCGCGTCGAGCCTCTTCGACGGCCACGACGCGTCGATCAACATCATGCGGCGCATCCTGCAGTCGCAGGGGGCCGAGGTGGTGCACCTGGGGCACAACCGCTCGGTCGACGAGGTCGCCACCGCCGCGATCTCGGAGGACGTGCAGGGCGTGGCCATCAGCGCCTACCAGGGCGGGCACGTCGAATACTTCAGCTACCTGGTCGAGCTGCTGAACGAGCGCGGGGCCGGGCACATCAAGGTCTTCGGCGGTGGTGGCGGCGTCATCGTGCGCGAGGAGATCGACCTGCTGCATTCGCGGGGTGTCGCGCGGATCTTCTCGCCCGAGGACGGGTACGAGATGGGCCTGCCCGGCATGATCAACTCGATGATCAAGGCGTGCGACGTCGACCTCGCCGCCGAGGCGCCGCGCACTCCTGACCAGCTGCTCTCCGGGGACGTGCCCACGCTCGCCCGGGTCATCACCCAGCTCCAGCGGGAAGTGCTGCCGCCGGACTGGCTGACCGCGATCACCGAGGCGGCCAAGGCGCGCACGGTGCCCGTCCTCGGCATCACCGGCACCGGTGGTTCCGGCAAGTCCTCGCTCACCGACGAGCTGATCCGCCGGTTCCGGCTGGACCAGGAGGACAAGCTGCGCATCGCCGTGCTGGCGGTGGACCCGTCCCGCCGCCGCGGGGGCGGCGCGCTGCTCGGCGACCGTATCCGGATGAACTGCCTCGATGGCTCCCCGGTGTACTTCCGCTCGCTGGCGACCCGGACCACCAGCGGCGAGATCCCGGCGGGGCTGTCCGAGTCGATCCTCGCCTGCAAGGCGGCGGGCTACGACCTGGTGATCGTGGAGACGCCCGGGATCGGCCAGGGCGACGCGGGCATCGTGGACTACGTCGACCAGTCGCTGTACGTCATGACGCCCGAATTCGGCGCCGCGTCGCAGCTGGAGAAGATCGACATGCTCGACTTCGCCGACGCGGTGGCGATCAACAAGTTCGAGCGCCGGGGCGCGGAGGACGCCCGGCGCGACGTGGCCCGCCAGCTGGTGCGCAACCGCGAGGCGTTCGGCTCGGCGCCCGAGGACATGCCGGTGTTCGGCACGAGCGCGGCGAAGTTCAACGACGACGGCGTCACCGCGCTGTACCAGCACCTGCGCGACGCGCTGGCCGAGCGCGGGTTATCGGTTTCGGCCGGGGTGCTGCCGCGGGTCGAGGGCAAGGTGTCGACCGACGCCAGCACGATCATCCCGGCCAACCGGACGCGCTACCTGGCCGACATCGCCGAAACCGTGCGCGGTTACCACGAGGACACCCGGAAGCAGGCCGCCGCGATCCGCAGGCGGGCGCAGCTCACCGCGGCGCGGGACGCCCTGGCCGCCGACGGCGCGGACACCGAGCCGATCGAGCGGCTGCTGACCGACGCCGAAGCCGAGGTCGACGCGGCCACCACGAAGTTGCTCGAGCACTACGCCGAACTGGCCGAGTCCTATCGCGGCGAGGAACTCGTCGTGCGGATCCGGGACAAGGAGCTGCGCACCCAGCTCTGGCGGGAAACCCTGTCCGGCAGCAGGATTCCGCGAGTGGCGCTGCCGCGCTACACCGACGCGGGCGAGCTGTACTCGTTCCTGCGCCGCGAGCACCTGCCCGGCTACTTCCCTTACACCGCGGGCGTTTTCCCGTTCAAGCGGGAGGGGGAGGACCCGGCGCGGATGTTCGCCGGGGAGGGCGACGCGTTCCGGACGAACCGCCGGTTCAAGTACCTGTCCGCGGATTCCGAGGCGAAGCGGCTGTCCACCGCGTTCGACTCGGTCACGCTCTACGGGCACGACCCGCACACGCGGCCGGACATCTACGGCAAGATCGGCACGTCCGGGGTGTCCATCGCGACGCTCGAGGACATGAAGGTGCTCTACGACGGGTTCGACCTCACCGCGCCGAGCACCTCGGTGTCCATGACGATCAACGGCCCCGCGCCGACGATCCTGGCGTTCTTCCTGAACACCGCGATCGACCAGCGCTTCGACGCGTTCCGCGCGGAGCACGGCCGCGAGCCGAGCGCGGAGGAGGCCGCGGAGCTGCGGGAGTGGGCGCTGCGCAACGTGCGCGGCACCGTGCAGGCGGACATCCTCAAGGAGGACCAGGGCCAGAACACCTGCATCTTCTCCACCGAGTTCTCGCTGCGGATGATGGCCGACATCCAGGAATGGTTCATCGAGCACGGGGTGCGCAACTTCTACTCGGTGTCGATCTCCGGCTACCACATCGCCGAGGCCGGGGCCAATCCGATCTCGCAGCTGGCGTTCACCCTGGCCAACGGGTTCACCTACGTCGAGTCCTACCTCGCGCGCGGGATGGACGTGAACGACTTCGCGCCGAACCTGTCGTTCTTCTTCTCCAACGGGATGGACGCGGAGTACTCGGTGCTGGGCCGGGTGGCGCGGCGGATCTGGGCGGTCGCGATGCGCGAGCGGTACGGGGCGAACGAGCGGTCCCAGAAGCTCAAGTACCACGTGCAGACCTCCGGCCGCTCGCTGCACGCGCAGGAGATGAGCTTCAACGACATCCGCACCACGCTGCAGGCGCTCTGCGCGCTGTACGACAATGCGAACTCCTTGCACACCAACGCTTTCGACGAGGCGATCACCACGCCGAGCCAGAGCTCGGTGCGCCGCGCGATGGCCATCCAGATGATCATCAACAAGGAATGGGGCCTGTCGAAGAACGAGAACCCGTTGCAGGGCGCGTTCATCATCGACGAGCTGACCGATCTGGTGGAAGAGGCGGTGCTGACCGAGTTCGACCGGATCTCCGAACGCGGCGGCGTGCTCGGCGCGATGGAGACCGGGTACCAGCGCGGCAAGATCCAGGACGAGTCGATCTACTACGAGCGGCTCAAGCACGACGGTTCGCTGCCGATCATCGGCGTCAACACGTTCCGGAACCCGAACGCCGACGCCGACGAGGTGGAGGTCGAGCTGGCGCGGGCGACCGAGGAGGAGAAGAAGTCCCAACTGGACCGGCTGGCCGACTTCCAGCACCGGCACGCCGACGAGGCCCAGCAGGCGCTGAAGACCCTCCGCGAGGCGGCGACCCGCGGGGACAACCTCTTCGGCGTGCTGATGGACGCGGCGCGGGTGTGCTCGCTCGGCCAGATCACCGAGGCGTTCTTCGAGGTGGGCGGCCAATACCGCCGCAACGTGTGACCCCGCTGCCCCCGGAAGTGCTGCCACTTCCGGGGGCAGTTCGCCGGGACGGGAACAAACTCCGGACGCCCCGGGTTGGCCCATGACATGGACTTCGGTGTTCTGACATTCGTGACCGACGAAGGCATCCGGCCCGCCGCCTTGGGGAAGGCCCTGGAGGAGCGGGGTTTCGAATCCCTGTTCATCGCGGAGCATTCCCATATCCCGGTGAAACGGGAGACGCCTTACCCCGACGGCGGCGAGATGCCCAAGATGTACTACCGGACCCTGGACCCGTTCGTCACCTTGACCGCGGCCGCGGCGGTGACCACCGACCTGCGTCTGGGCACCGGCGTCGTGCTGCAGATCCAGCGTGACGTCATCCACACGGCGAAGGAGGTCGCCTCGCTGGACCTGGTCTCCGGTGGCCGGGTGCTCTTCGGCATCGGGGCGGGGTGGAACCGCGAGGAGATGCGCAACCACGGGACGGATCCGCGCAAGCGGGGCGCCCTGCTGAACGAGCAACTGGCGGCGTTGAAGGAGATCTGGGCCAACGACGAGGCCGAGTTCCACGGGGAGCACGTCGACTTCGATCCGATCTTCCAGTGGCCGAAGCCGGTGCAGACGCCGCATCCGCCGATCTACGTCGGCGGCGACAGCCCGGCCGCGCTCAACCGCCTGGCCGCCTACGGCAACGCGTGGTTCCCCTCCAGTCAGGTCACCCCGGAGCGGATCCGCGAGGTCCGCGCCGAACTGGCCGACAAGGGGCGCACCGACGTGGAGTTCACGATCCCCGGGTTCGATCTCGGCGCGCTGGACGCCTACGCCGAGGCGGGCGTGAACCGGATCGTCCACTTCATCGAAGACCTGCCCGAGGACCAGATGCTGCGCAAGCTCGACGAACTGGCCAAGTACAACGACCGGTGACGGGGGACGAGGCGCCGCCTGGGGGCGGCGCCTCGGGGTGCGTTGCCGGAGGTGCCTCCTCCGGCAACGCACCCGCGGGGAATACCGGCCCGTCGGCGCGTGTTCGCTCGACACATGAAGTTCGGCATCGCGACATTCGTGACAGACGAAGGAATTCGGCCCGCCGCGCTGGGGAAAGCCGTGGAGGAAAGGGGTTTCGACGCCCTGTTCGTCACGGAACATTCGCACATTCCGGTCCGGCGGGAATCGCCGTATCCCGCCGGCGGGGAACTGCCCGCGTATTACTACCGGACGGTCGACCCGTTCGTGACCCTCGCCGCGGTCGCCTCGGTGACCTCCGGCCTGCTGCTCGGGACCGGCGTCCTGCTGCAGATCCAGCGCGATGTCATCCACACCGCGAAGGAGGTCGCCTCGCTCGACCTGATCTCCGGCGGCCGGGTCGCCCTCGGCGTCGGGGCCGGGTGGAACAAGGAGGAGATGCGCAACCACGGCACCGATCCGCGCAAGCGCGGCGCCCTCCTCAACGAGCAACTGGCGGCCCTGAAGGAGATCTGGACCAAGGACGAGGCCGAGTTCCACGGCGAGTTCGTCGACTTCGATCCGATCTTCCAGTGGCCGAAGCCGGTGCGGAAACCGCATCCGCCGATCTTCGTCGGCGGCGAGAGCCCGGGCGCGCTCGCCCGGCTCGCCGAACACGCCGACGGCTGGCTGCCGCATGCCTACGCCGACGCCGCGCAGCTGCGCCGGGTGCGTGCGCGACTCGAGGAGCGGGGCCGGACCGGACTGGACTTCACCGTCTTCGGCGCGAGTACCGATCGGGCCAAACTGGACGACTACGCCGAGGGCGGCGCCGACCGCGTGACGTTCCTGTTGCCGACCCTGCCGGAAGACGAGACGCTCGCCAAGCTCGACGAGTTCGCCGAGGTGGCCGAAAGTGCCATATGAAGATCGCCCGCGGTTCGGGGTAGGTTGAGTTCCGGAGTGGGAAACACCAGGTGAGAAGGATTGGATCAGCTCGTGAGTGAAGTTCAGATCGGCATTGCGGCGGCGTTGGAGCAGTTCTCGCCGCGGGAGTCCGTGCGCCTGGCCGCGCTGGCCGAGCAGCACGGGTTCTCCGGGCAGATGGCCGCGGACCACTTCCAGCCGTGGGTGCCGGCGCAGGGGGAGGCCTCGTTCGTGTGGAGCGTGCTGGCCTCGCTCGCCGAGAACACCACCGGTGACCTCGGTCCCGGCGTGACCTGCCCGTCGTTCCGGCTGCACCCGGCGATGGTGGCGCAGGCCGCCGCGACGCTGGAGGCCACCTACCCGGGCCGGACGTGGCTGGGCATCGGGTCCGGTGAGGCGCTCAACGAGCACATCATCGGCGGCTACTGGCCGGAGGCCCCGGAGCGGGTGCGCCGGATGTTCGAGGCGCTGGAGATCATCAACAAGCTGTTCACCGGCAAGGACGTCAAGCACAGCGGCGAGTTCTTCAAGCTGCACACCACGCGGCTGTGGACCCTGCCGGACGCGCCGCCGCCGATCTACATCGCCTCGGCGGGCCCGTACACCTCGCGCAAGACCGGTGAGCTCGCCGACGGGCTGATCACGCCCGGCGCGTCGCTGGAGAAGCTGGCCGGGATCCTGGACAACTTCGGCAAAGGCGCGAAGAAGGCCGGGAAGGACCCGGACAGCATGCCGAAGCTCCTGCAGGTGCACCTGTCCTGGGCGAACACCGACGAGGAGGCGTGGCAGAACGCCCTGAACCAGTGGCCGAACGGGGGCATGAAGTTCCCCAAGGCCGACGTCCGGTCGCCGTTCGACTTCGAGCAGATGGCCAAGCTCGTGCGCCCCGAGGACTTCGAGGGCCGGATGGTCGTCTCGTCCGATCCGGACGTTCACCGCGCCGCGCTGCAGAAGTTCGTGGACGCCGGGTTCAACCGCATCTACGTCCACAACGTCGGCCGCAACCAGGACGAGTGGATCGAGGTCTTCGGCCGCGAGGTGCTGCCGAAGCTCACCGCGTAGCGGCGGACCCTACTTGCCAGTAGGGTTCGGTGCATGGCGATCACCCCGGCCGCGGTCGAGTTCGATTCCCACGGTTCGCCCTGCGCGGGCTTGCTCTACCGGCCCGAGGGTGGCGGCGCCGCTCCGGTGGTGGTGCTCGGCCACGGTCTCGGCTGCGTCAAGGAGATGCGGCTGACCGCCTACGCGGAACGGTTCGCCGAGGCGGGGTTCGCCGCGCTGGCCTTCGACTACCGGTTCTTCGGGGCCAGCGGCGGCGAGCCCCGGCAACTGCTCGACATCGGCGCCCAGCTCGAGGATTGGGCGAGCGCGCTGGATTTCGCCCGCTCGCTCGACGGCGTGGACACCGATCGCGTCGCGATCTGGGGCAGTTCCTTCGGCGGCGGGCACGTGCTGGAGGCCGCCGCGCGGGACGGCCGGGTCGCGGCGGTGGTTTCGCAGTGCCCGTTCACCGACGGACCCGCCTCGACGCTGGCGCTGGGCCCGCGGTCGGCGGCGCGGGTGTCGATCCGCGCGCTGCGCGACGAACTCGCCCGCGCGGTCGGCCGCGCCCCGGTGCGCGTGGGGCTGGCCGGTCCGCCGGGCTCGGCGGCGCTGATGACCGCTCCCGACGTGGTGGAGGGCTACTTCCGCCTGGTGCCCGAGGGACAGCCGTTCACCAACGAGGTGGCCGCTCGCGTCGGTCTGCGCATCCCGCTGTACCGGCCCGGCCGCAGGTTCCGTTCGCTGCGGTGCCCGGTGTTCGTCGCGGTGTGCGACCGGGACACCGTCGCCCCGCCGCGCGCCACGCTCCGGGCGGCGCGCCGGGGGCGGACCACCGAGGTGCGCCGCTACCCGGTCGGGCATTTCGACATCTACGTCGGCGCGGCGTTCGAGCAGGCCGTCACCGACCAGATCGACTTCCTGCGGCGGCACCTGCTGGCGCGCTGAACCGCTCAGAAAGCGGGGAACGCCGCGCCGGAGGGGTGGAACGGTTCCCGCTCGCCGCGGAAGGCGACCGAGCACCGGGCCACCGCACCGGGCCGCAGTTCCTCGACCCGGCCCGCGGCCGCGAGGGACGCGAACGTCGTGCCGCCCAGGTACACCGCGCCCAGTTCGGCCGGCGACAGCCGCAGCTCGGCGGCGTTCCGGGTGCGTTCGCAGGTGACCGAGTCACCCTCGGCCCGCAGCCGCCAGCGCCCGGAGTTCCACGGGCAGCAGGCGTCCTCGACCTCGAAGACCACGTCGAGCGGCGTCGCGTACCGGCGGGCCGCGAGCGCCCGGCCGACGTCGACCAGCCGCACCCACAGGTTGTCGACCACGTTCGCGCGCAGGACGCGGGGGTCGGTCAGCAGGTGCGGCAGCGGTTCGTCGGTCGCGCCCTCGTAGGAGATCCGGAAGTGCCCGTCGAGTTCGATCAGGAACCGCCACACCGCGGCGTAGGCCTGCCTGGTCAGCGCCGCCAGCTCGACGACCCGCACCTCGCTCACGTCGCCGGTCTCGTCCCATTCGGGTTTGAGCCGGTAGAGCGCGTACCCGGTGACCGCGCCGCCCGGCTCGGAGTGCACGGCGAAGCGCAGCGAGGTCGCGCCGTCGCGCACGTGCTCCTCGTCGTACAGGCGGGCGTCCCAGAACCGGCCCGGCCGGTCGACCCAGCCGACCGAGCCGAGGCGGGCCGTGTCGTAGACCTTCTCGACCAGCGGCCGGGCCTCGTCGCGCTCGAGCAGCCGGATGGTCCCGCCGCCGAGGTCGGCATCGGAGCGCACGCGCAGGAACCGCTTGTCCCCGCGGTACCGGGCCAGGCGGGTGGCGATGCCGTAGCCGAACCGGCCGTAGATGGTCGCTTCGGCGGCGTTCAGCGCGGCGACCGGTTCGCCGGAGGTGTGCAGATCGGCGAACTGCCTGCGCATCAACGAGGTGAGGATGCCCCGCCGCCGGTGCGTGGGGGCGACCGCGACCAGCGTGACCCCCGCGACCGGCAGCACGGCGCCGGGAACGGTCATCGACCGCGGGAAGATCGCCGCGCCCCCGACGATCGCGTCACCGTCGAACGCGGCGAGGGCGCGGTCGAACTCCAGGGTGGTCCGCGCGTTGCGCAGGGCCCCTTCGCGCCAGTCCTGGCCGTACACGTTGCAGGTCATTCGCGCCCACGGCACGAACTCGGGCTCGCGGATCGGGCGGAGCGGGTACGGATCTGCCACCCCGCCTGTGTAACCGACCGCGCGCCGCGGCGCGATCGAATTACTTGTCCAGGAGCAGGTGGACCGAGAGCTCGAGGCGGTTCGCCACGTCGGCCGCGGAGGCGCGGCGGGTCACCCAGGCCACCAGGTTCGCCATCCACACGTCCGCGATGAGGTGGAAGATGTCCCGGTCCGCCTCGGTGGGCTCGTCGATGCCCATCGCCTGGGCGAACATGTTCTCCATCAACCGCCCGACCTGCTCCACCTCGGCCGCCGCGGTGGTGTCGGCGAACATGAACGCGCGGACCATCGCCTCGGTCAGGTGGGGGTCGCGCTGCATCATCCGGGTGTTGCGGCCGAGCACGAAGATCAGCCGCTCGCTCGGGGTGTCCCCGGGGATGGCGATGCGCTCCAGCTTGTCGTGCGCGCGCTCGAACTCCCGCGCGAGCCCGGACACCAGCAGGTGGATCTTGGACGGGAAGTACCGGTACAGCGTGCCCAGCGCCACATCGGCGCGTTCGGCGACCGCGCGCATCTGCACCGCGTCGTAGCCGCCCTTGGCGGCCAGGGCCAGGGTCGCGTCGATGATCCGCTTGCGGCGGTCACGCTGCGCCGCGGAACCCAGCTCCTCGTTGCTGATCGCGCTGATTCCGTTGGCGCCCCGCCCCTTGGACTGGGTGGGCGACTTCGGCTTGCCGGCCATCGACAGGTCCCCCTGTATCCGGAACTTGTTTCAGTTTCGCAGCGTAGCGTACCCAACTCCGTGCTGTGTTCAAGTCGCGGGTTTTTCGGTGGAAAACTGAAACACGTTCTATAATGACCATGCCGTCGCCCGTGCGCCGCCGAGGAGGACCCGTGCCGATCGCGATCACCGAGGAACAGCGCGCCCTGGCGGCGTCGATCCGCTCCTGGGCGGCGAACCGGCATCCGGTGGAGTTCGCGCGCGGCCCGGAACGGCACGCGGACCTGCGCGGCGAACTCGCCGGGATCGGCCTGTTCGCGATCGCCGTGCCGGAGGACCTGGGGGGCGCCGGGGCCGGGGTGGCCGACCTCGCCGCCGGGCTGGAGGAGGCCGCGGCCGCGCTCGTGCCGGGGCCGCTCTTCGGCAGCCTGCTGGCCGGGCTCTTGCTGCCCGAGGGCTCGCCGATCGCCCACGCACTGGCCGCCGACCTCGCCGAGGGCGAAGCGCACGCCGCCGTGGCCCTCGACCCGGGCACCGCGACCGCCACCGCGACCGCGGACGGATACGAAGTGCGCGGCCGCGTCGGCCCGGTGCTGGACGCGGACGGTTCGGCGCATCTGGTGCTCGCCGCGCGGACCGAGGGCGAACCGGTGTGGTTCGTACTCGGTCCGGACACCCCGGGGATGCGCGTCGAACCCGCCGAATCGTTCGACCTTTCGCGTTCGGTCGGCCACGTCGAACTCGCCGGAGTCCAGGTGCCGCACGCGGTCGTGCTGCCCCTGCGGGACGACCGGGTGCGCGAGCTGGCGGTGACCCTGGCCGCCGCCGAGGCCGCCGGAGTCGCGGGGTGGTGCCTGCGCACGGCGACCGAGTACGCGAAGGTGCGCGAGCAGTTCGGCCGCCCGATCGGTTCCTTCCAGGCGGTCAAGCACCTGTGCGCGGAGATGCTGTGCCGCGCCGAACTGGCCGGGGCGCTCGCCTGGGACGCGGCCCGCGCCGCCGGGGAACCCGGGCAGCACGCGCTCGCCGCGGCGGTGGGCGGGGCCCGCGCGCTGGATGCCGCGGTGGACAACGCGAAGGACTGCGTCCAGGTGCTGGGCGGGATCGGGTTCACCTGGGAACACGACGCCCACCTCTACTTGCGCCGCGCGGTCGCGCTGCGCCAGCTGCTCGGCGGTTCCGCGTGGTGGCGGGGCCGGGCGGCGACGCTCGCGCTGTCCGGCACGCGGCGGCGGCTGACCGTCGACCTGACCGCGCACCACGACGACGAGGTGCGCGCCACCGCCGCCGAGATCGCCGCCCTGCCCGAGCCGGAGCAGCGAATCCGGCTCGCCGAGACCGGTTTCCTCACCCCGCACTGGCCGGCGCCGTACGGATTGGACGCCTCGCCCGCGCGGCAGCTGGTGATCGACGCGGAACTCGACCGGGCCGGGGTGCGGCGACCGGATCTGGTCATCGGGGCCTGGGCCGTGCCGACGATCCTGGAACACGGGACGGCGGAGCAGCAGGACCGGTTCGTCGGGCCGACGCTGCGCGGCGAGATCTCCTGGTGCCAGCTGTTCAGCGAACCCGGCGCGGGCTCCGACCTGGCCTCGCTGCGCACCAAGGCGTCCAAAGTGGACGGTGGCTGGCGGATCACCGGGCAGAAGGTGTGGACCTCCCGCGCGCGGGAGGCGGACTGGGCGATCTGCCTGGCCCGGACCGATCTCGACGCGCCCAAGCACAAGGGCATCACCTATTTCCTGGTCGACATGCGCGCGGCGGGCATCGACATCCGGCCGCTGCGCGAGATCACCGGTGACGAGATGTTCAACGAGGTCTTCCTCTCCGATGTCTTCGTCCCCGATTCCGATGTGGTCGGTGCGGTCAACGGGGGCTGGAAACTCGCGCGGACCACGCTGGCCAACGAACGCGTCGCGATGGGCGGGGGATCGTCGATCGGCGAGGCGGTCGAGGACCTGCTGGAATCGGTGGGCCCGCGGCCGGATCCGGTCGTGGCGGATCGTCTCGGCGGGCTGATCGCGGACGGTTCGGCCGGTTCCCTGCTGGACCTGCGCACCACGTTGCGGCGGCTCGACGGCCAGGACCCCGGCCCGGAATCCAGTGTGCGCAAGCTGATCGGCGTGCGGCACCGGCAAGCGGCCGCCGAACTCGCGCTCGACCTGCACGGAACCGAGGGCCTCCTGGTCACCGGTTCCACTTCCCCGGTCCAGCACGAGTTCCTGCTGACCCGGTGCCTGAGCATCGCCGGGGGCACCACCCAGATCCTGCTCAACCTGGCCGCCGAACGTCTCCTCGGCTTGCCTCGAGGCTGATCTCGTGTCATGAGGGGTCCCCTCCTGACGATTTCTGCCCGGAGGGGTCCCCTCATGACACCGCGTCCCCGATTCTGTCGGGGACCCCGGCTAGCGTCCGTGACGTGCGAATCACCACCTGTACCCATGCGATCTACGTGCCCTCCGATCCGCCCCGCGAAGGCGTGCTCGCGCTGTGGGGCGGCGCCGAAGGCGGCACGCGGATCGAGCTGGCCCTGCCCGCGGGCTCCTCGTTCCGGCGCACCACAGTGGACGCTCGCGTGCTTCCGCTCGCCGAGGCGATTCCCCGGCTGCTCGGGCCGGACGCGCGGGCGAGTCCCGCGCTGGCGGCGTGGTCCGCGGCGGTGGCCGCCGGGGTGCGGCTGATCGATCGCGGGCGCCTGCAACCCGCGAGGGCGCCCGGCGGCGGGGACGGGTGGCGGGTCGGCCCGCTCGATTCCGCCGACGAGACCCGCCTGCGCGAACTGGCGGCGGCGCTGCCACCGGAGGCCCAGGCGCTCCCGCTGTCCGGGCTCAAACGCATCCGCCTGCACTCGCCGGAATCCCTGGTGCGCGCGCTGTGGGATGCCACCGCGGACTTCCTGGTCCCGGCCCGCTCGGCGGCGACGCTGCTGCTGCGGGTGGAGACCCGGCCGGACGAAACGTTCGCCGTGGTGTTCGCGTTGCGCAGTGCCGCGGATCCGAGCCTCGTGCTGGACGCGGCGGAATTCGCGGGCACCCCGCGGGCCGTGCTCGGCCGGTTCGGCGGGCAGCCGGAAACCCAGCTGCTGCTGGGGGTTCGGGGTGCGGCGGGGGCGTGGCCGCCGCTGGAGCGCGCGGCGCGGGATCCGGTGCCCGCCGAGCTCGAGCTGGACGGGGACGAGCTGGTCGACCTGTTCGTGTCCGGCCGCCGGGCCCTGGAGAAGGCCGGGATCGAGGTGCTCTGGCCCCGGGACCTGTTCGCTTCCGAGGTGAAATCACGGGCCAGCGTCCAGCCGCCGCGCAGCGGGGCCCCGCCGGTGTTCGGCATGAAGGACCTGCTGCGGTTCCGCTGGCAGCTCAGCGTGGGCGGGGAGGTCCTCGACGAGCGCGAGGTCGCCGAACTGGCCGAGGCCAAGCGGCCGATCGTGCGGCTGCGCGGGCAATGGGTGCGCGTCGACCGCGCGGTGCGGCTCAAGGCCCGCGGTTCCGAGCACGTGCTGACCACGGCCGAGGCGCTCGCGGCCACGCTCACCGGCACGCTGGAGGTCGGCGGCGAGCGGGTCGACTTCGTCCCCGACGACAGCCTGGCCGGGCTGGCCGCGCGGCTGAAGACGAGCACCGAGCGCGCGATCGAACCCGCTCCGGACCTGCGGGCGACGCTGCGCCCGTACCAGCGCACCGGGCTGGCGTGGCTGGCCACCATGACCGAGCTCGGTCTCGGCGGGTGCCTGGCCGACGACATGGGGCTGGGCAAGACGATCCAGCTCATCGCGCTGCACCTGCACCGCCGCGCGCTCGCCGCCGGGCCCACCCTGGTGCTCTGCCCGACTTCGTTGCTGGGCAACTGGGAACGCGAGCTCACGCGGTTCGCCCCCGCGGTTCCGGTGCGCCGGTTCCACGGCGACGGGCGCCACCTGGACGGCCTCGCGCCCGACGAGGTGGTGCTCGCGACGTACGGGGTGCTGCGCCGGGATCGTGCGCTCGCGCGGGTGGACTGGGGCCTGGTGGCGGCCGACGAGGCACAGCACGCGAAGAACCCGCGTTCGGCCACCGCGGCCGCGCTCCGCGGGGTGCCCTCCGCCGCGCGCGTGGCGCTCACCGGCACGCCCATGGAGAACCATCTCACCGAACTGTGGTCCATTGTGGACTGGACGACACCCGGCCTGCTCGGTTCGCTGGATCATTTCCGGCGCAAGGTCGCCCGGCCGGTCGAGCGCGGCGGCGATCCCGCGGTCGCCGAGCGGCTGGCCGCCACGGTCCGGCCCTTCCTGTTGCGGCGCAAGAAAACCGATCCCGACATCGCGCCGGAGCTGCCGCGCAAGACCGAGACCGATCGGTTCGTACCGCTCACCACCGAGCAGGCGACCCTGTACGAGGCCGTGGTGCGGGAGAACCTCGCGATGATCCGGGCGGCGGCGGGGGTGCAGCGGCGGGGCCAGGTGCTCAAGATGCTCACCGAGCTCAAGCAGATCTGCAACCACCCCGCCCACTTCCTCAAGCAGGACGGCCCGCTGAAGGGCAGATCGGGGAAGCTCAACGCCTTCGACGAACTGCTCGACGTCGTGCTCGGGGCCGGGGAGAGCGTGCTGGTGTTCAGCCAGTACGTGCGGTTGTGCCGGTTGCTGGAGGCCAGGCTGGCCGAGCGCGGGGTGACCGCCGCCCTGCTGAGCGGGGCGACGCCGCCCGAGCGGCGGGAGGATCTGGTCCGCCGGTTCCAGGCCGGGGAGACGCCGGTGTTCCTGCTGTCGCTCAAGGCCGGCGGGGTCGGGCTCAACCTCACCCGGGCCACCCAGGTGATCCATTACGACCGGTGGTGGAACCCGGCCGTGGAAGATCAGGCCACCGATCGCGCGTACCGCATCGGCCAGGACCGCGCGGTGCAGGTGCACCGGCTGATCGCCGAGGGCACGCTGGAAGAACGGATCGCCGGCCTGCTCGAGCGCAAACGCGACCTCACCGAATCCGTGGTCGGCGCGGGCGAGAACTGGATCACCGAACTCACCGACGACGAACTCGCCGACCTCGTCCGTCTCGGCGGTGACCGATGACCCCAGTTACCGGCGGGCGCGGTCGTGAGTGTTTCGACCGGTTAGAACCGGTCTGTCCACTCACGACCGGGCGTGGGCCCATTCCAGGAAGCGCTGGACGCCGCGGACCACGTGGGCGCTGCGGATCGACGGGAAGATGTCGAACGCGTGCTGGGCCCCGGACAGTTCCGCGTAGGCCACCGGTTCGCGGGCCACCTCGCGCAGCCGCCGGACGAACTCCCTGGCCTCGCGCACCGGCACGAGCGAGTCCCGTTCGCCGTGGATCACGAAGAACGGCGGCGCCTTCTCGGTCACCCGGTCCAGGGGTGAGGCGGCGATGTAGTCGTCGAGGAACTCGACCGGATCCTTGCCCACGACGTACCGGGCCAGCAGGGTCTTGAGGCGGGTCGAACTCGCCCGGGAGCCGCTGGTCGCGGCGAAGTCGTACACGCCGTAGTGCGGCGCGCAGGCCTGGATCGTGGTGTCGGCGTCCTCGAAACCGGGTTGCAGGCCCTGGTCGTCCGCGGTGAGGGCGAGCAGCGCGGACAGGTGCCCGCCCGCCGAACCGCCGGTCACCGCGAGGAACGAGGGATCACCGCCGTGCTCGGCGATGTTCTCCCGGATCCAGGCGACCGCGCGTTTGGCGGCGACGATGTGCTCGGGCCAGCGGGCCGCCGGGGAAAGGGGGTAGTTGATCGCCACGCACACCCAGCCGCGTTCGGCCATGTGCAGCATGAGCGGCAGTCCCTGCTGGTCCTTGTTGCCGATCATCCAGGCGCCGCCGTGCACCTGCAGCAGCACCGGGCGGCCGGTCACCTCCTCGCGGGGGCGATAGATGTCGAGGAGGAAGCGTTTGCCACCGGGGGCGTAGGCGATGTCGCGGGTCCGGCGCACCCGGGGGTTGCGCATCCGGAACGGCAGCGCGAGCTGCCCCCACGGCGTCGCCAGATCGGCCGGGTCCGGCGGGTGCTCGAGCGCGCCCTCGTAACCGGGGCCCAGCGCCTCGACCAGGGCGTTCTCCACCTCGCCTCGGGCGCGTTGCGAGGACGCGATGAGGGCCCCCAGACCGGCCGTGGTGAGCGCGGACAGCGCCAGCCCGATCCGGTCGGCGCGCGTGCGGGCGCCGTGCCGGGCCAGGTGGGCGGCCGTGTCGGCCAGGTTCAGCGCGAGCAGGTGCGGGGCGAGTTCGCCGGTGAGCCAGCCCGCGAAGAACGCCGGAATCGCCGCCCGCTCGCCGCGCACCGGGCGTAGCGCGTTGGCGGTGAGCCCGAGCTGGAGTGCCCTGCGGGTCACGAATTTCGGCCGCATGCCGAGTGATCTTAACGGTGTAAACAAGATCGGCACAGGACGTCGCTTACGCTGGCCGCATGCAGCGACTCAGCGGGCTCGACGCGAGCTTCCTCTACCTGGAGACCTCGTCGCAGCTGCTGCACGTCTGCGCGCTGGTCACCCTGGACGGCTCGACGATGCCGGGCGGCTACGCGTTCGACCGGTTCCAGGAGCGGCTCGCCGAGCGGGTGGCGCTGATTCCGGAATTCCGGCGCAAACTGTGCAAACCGCTGCTGAACTTCACCCACCCCGGCTGGATCGAGGACGAGGAGTTCGACCTCGACCACCACGTGCACCGGATCGGCGTTCCCGCGCCGGGCGACCGCCACGAACTGGCCGAGCTGTGCGCCCACATCGCGGGCCAGCCGCTCGACCGGTCGCGGCCGCTGTGGGAGATGTACGTCATCGAGGGCCTGGCCGACGGTTCGATCGCGCTGATGGTGAAGATGCACCACGCCGGCGTGGACGGGGTCAGCGGGGCGAACCTGGTCTCGCACCTCGCCGGGCTCGCCCCGGACGCGCCGCCGCCGCGACTCGAGGACCGGCGGAACACGACCGCGCCCAACCCGCTGGCCGAGCTGCGCGAGAGCGTGACCGCACTGGTCGGGCGCCCGGTCCAGGCCGCGAAGCTGCTGCCGGGGCTGGCCGCCATGGTGCCGCGCTGGCTCGGGCGCACGCTGCGCGGCAAGGGGATGCCCGTCCCGTTCACCGCGCCGCGGACCTCGCTCAACGGCACCATCACCGGCCACCGCAGCGTGGCTTACGCCCAGGTCGACCTGGCCGACGTGAAGCGGATCAAGAACGCGTTCGGAGTGACCGTGAACGACGTGGTGCTCGCCTTGGTGGCGGGCGCGTTGCGCGAGTTCCTCGCCGAACGCGGCGAACTGCCCGCCGATCCGCTGGTCGCGACGGTTCCGGTGTCGGTGCACGAACGCACCGAACGGGCGGGCGGCAGCAACAAGGTCTCGGCGTTCTTCGCCTCCCTGCCGACGCATCTGGCCGATCCGGCGGCGCGGGTGTTCACCCTGGCCGAGAGCAACCGGGTCGCGAAGGCCCACCACCACTCCATCGACGCCGACATGCTGCAGGACTGGGCGCAGTTCGCCGCGCCGACCGTCTTCGGCCTCGCCGTGCGCGCCTACTCCGCGCTCCGGCTGGCCGAACGGCATCCGGTGGTGCACAACCTGGTGATCTCGAACGTGCCCGGCCCGCCGATGCCGCTGTACCTGCTCGGCGCGCGGATCACCGGGATGTACCCGCTGGGCCCGGTCTTCCACGGCGCGGGGCTCAACGCCACCGTGCTGTCCAACGCGGGCAAGGTCGACATCGGCCTCCTCGGCGCACGAGAACTCGTTCCAGATCTGTGGGGGCTCGCGGACGCCTTCCCGCAGGCTCTCCAGGAGCTTCTCGCGGCATCTCCGCGCGCCTGAGGCCAACCAACCCCGGGGTTGCCGGGAACCACCCGCGTGGTTAAGACTAGAACAGGTTTCAGTCCTAACGCGAGGAGCGGGTGTGGACTTCACTCTCGACGAGCACCAGCGGGACCTGGCCGAGCTGGCCAGCGGCGTCCTGCACAACGAGGTCGACCACGAGCGCGCGAACACCGCGCCCGGTTACGACGAGCGTGCTTGGCAAGCGCTGGCCAAGACCGGGCTGCTCGCGCTCGCGCTGCCGGCCGAACTGGGCGGGGACGGGCTGGGGATCGCCGAGGTCGCGGTCGTGCTCACCGAGGCAGGCCGGTGCGCCGCGCCGGTGCCCGCGCTGGCGACCCTCGCGCTCGGGGTGTTGCCGGTCAACCACCTGGGCAGCCCGGACCAGCGGGCCGAGCTGCTGCCGGAGGTCGCCGCGGGTGAGTCCCTGCTCACCGCCGCGGTGCACGAGCCGTCCACCCCGTTCCCGGCGCGGCCGCGGACCCGGGCCGTCGCGTCCGGCGGGGCGTGGCGGCTGACCGGCACCAAGACCGCCGTGCCCTACGCGGCCGCGGCGACCCGCATCCTGGTCCCGGCCTCCCTGCCCGGCGGCACCGGGATCTTCCTGGTCGACCCGGCGGCCGACGGTGTCACGCTCACCCCGTCCCGGGGCTCGGCGGGCGCACCGGAAGCCACCGTGGGCCTCGAGGGGGTCGCGGTCGCCGAGCAGGACCTGCTCGCCGAACGGGCGCCGGGCGAATCGATCGCCGTCCTGCACCGGTACGCGCTCGCGGGGGCGGCCGCCCTCGGCGACGGCGTGCTCGCCGGCGCGCTCAAGCTCACCACCGAGCACGTCGGGAGCCGCAAGCAGTTCGGCAAACCGCTGGCCACGTTCCAGGCGGTGGCGCAGGAAATCGCGGAGGTCTACATCGCCGCGCGCACGGTGCGGCTCGCCGCGCTGTCCGCCGCGTGGCGGCTCTCGGCGGGCCTGGACGCCGACGCCGATCTCGACATCGCCGCGTACTGGCTGGCCGAAGAGGCGCCGCGCGCGCTCGCCACCTGCCACCACCTGCACGGCGGGCTCGGCGTGGACATCACGTATCCGCTGCACCGGTACTACGCGCTGACCAAGGACCTCGCCCGGTTCCTCGGCGGCGCGGCGCACCGGCTGGGCAAGCTCGGCGAACGGGTGGGATGAGCATGCATCTGGAACTGACCGCGCGGCAACGGGAACTGCGCGCCGAACTGCGCCGGTACTTCGCGGGCCTGATCTCGCCGGAGGAGCGCGTGGAACTGCTGCGCGAGCGGCACGGCGAGACCTACCGGGCCATCGTGCGCCGGATGGGCGCCGACGGCTGGCTCGGCGTGGGCTGGCCCGCCGAGTACGGCGGCCGCGGCTTCGGCGAGATCGAGCAGCACATCTTCGTCGACGAGGCGGCGCGGGCCGACGTCCAGTTGCCCTCGGTGACCCTGCAGACCGTCGGCCCGACCCTGCAGGCGTTCGGCACCGAGGCGCAGAAGGCGCGGTTCCTGCCGAAGATCCTTTCCGGCGAGGTGCATTTCGCGATCGGCTACAGCGAACCGGACGCCGGCACCGATCTGGCGTCGCTGCGCACCTCCGCGGTGCGCGACGGCGACGAGTACGTGGTGAACGGGCAGAAGATCTTCACCACCGGCGGCCACGACGCCGACTACATCTGGCTCGCCGTGCGCACCGACCCCGAGGCGCCGAAGCACCGGGGCATCTCGATCCTGATCGTGGACACCAGCGATCCCGGCTACTCGTGGACGCCGATCATCACCTGCGACGGCGCGCACCACGTCAACGCCACCTACTACTCGGACGTGCGGGTGCCTGCGGATCTGCTGGTGGGCGAGGAGAACCGGGGCTGGAAGCTGATCACCACCCAGCTCAACCACGAACGCGTCATGCTCGGCCCGGCCGGGCGGATCGGCGGCCTGTACGACCGGGTCCGCGAATGGGCGGCCACCCGGAAGGCCCCCGACGGCACCGCCCTGCTGGACCTGCCCGACGTGCGCGCCGCGCTCGCCGAAACCCTGGCCACCGTGCGGATCAACGAGCTGCTCAACTGGCAGGTCGCCGCGTCCGCGTCGAACTCGCCGGTCGAGGTCGCGGACGCGTCGGCGACCAAGGTCTTCGGCTCGGAACGGATCCAGCGGATCGGCCGGTTGCTGGAGGAGATCGTGGCCCGGCACGGCGACCTGGCGGATCCGGAGACGGCCGAACTCACCGAATGGCTGGACGTGCTGGCGAAACGAAATCTCGTGCTCACCTTCGGCGGCGGGGTCAACGAGATCCAGCGCGAACTGATCGCCACCGCGGGCCTGGGACTGCCGAGGGTGCCTCGATGAACACCGCCGACGTACTCACTACCGCGGAGGCGGCAATCAACACAGTCACCGAAGCGGCCGAACGCATTGCCGCACAAGGAAAATCCTCGCCGCGCCCGGGCCGGGACCCGGTCAACCAGGCGATGGTGAACAACTGGGTGGAAGCCCTCGGCGACGCGAACCCGGTGTACACCGATCCGGAGTTCGCCGCGCAGTCGGTGCACGGCGGTCTGGTCGCCCCGCCCGCGATGGCGCAGGTGTGGACGATGAACGGGCTGCACGGGTACCGCGCGGCCGACGACCCGCTCGGCGCCATGATGACCATTTTGGACGAACAGGGCTTCACCTCGGTGGTGGCCACCAACTCCGAGCAGACCTACCACCGCTACCTCCGCCACGGCGAGCACGTGTCGGGGTCGATCGAGCTGGAGAGCGTGGTCGGACCCAAGCGCACCGCGCTGGGCGAGGGCTGGTTCGTGACCACCCGCACCACCTGGTACGTCGGCGACGAGGTGGTGGCCGAGATGCTGTTCCGGGTGCTCAAGTTCCGGCCCCCGGGCGCCGAGCCGGAACCCGCACCGGAAACCGGCGACTCGAAGATCATCGAGGCCGGGGAGCGGGCCGCCGGGGTGCTGCGGCCGGTGATCAGCCGGGACACCGAGTTCTTCTGGGCGGGCACCCGCGCCGGGGAGCTGCGCATCCAGCGCTGGGGCGACACCCTGCGGCATCCGCCCGGCCCGATGCCCCCGGACGGCGATCTCGGCGCCACCCCGGACTACGTGGTGGCCAGCGGCCGCGGCACGGTCTACAGCTACGTCGTGCACCACCACCCGAAGGTGCCGGGCAAGCAACTGCCGTTCGTGATCGCCCTGGTCGAACTGGAGGAGGGCGTGCGCGTGCTCGGCGAACTGGTCGACGCGGGGCCGGACGCCGTGCGTGTCGGGCTGCCGGTCGAGGCGGTCTTCCTGCGCGTCGACGACGAACTGACCCTACCGGCCTGGAGGGCCCTGCCATGACACGTTCGCCAAGGACATTGCGTGCGGCCGACGTCGTGGTCGGCACCGAACTCCCGCCGCTGACCATCGAGGCGACCCCGACCTTCGTGGTGAGCACCGCCCTGGCCACCCGGGACTTCCAGGACGTCCACCACGACCGGGACTCGGCGGTGGCCCGGGGTTCGAAGGACATCTTCCTCAACATCCTCACCGACACCGGGCTGGTCCAGCGGTACGTGACCGACTGGGCGGGCCCGGAAGCCCTGGTCCGCTCGGTCAAGATCCGGCTCGGGGTCCCGTGCTACGCCTACGACACGCTGACCCTGTCCGGCCGGGTGACCGAGAAGACCGGCGCCGAGCTGGTGGTCGCGATCTCCGGCCGGGACAGCCTCGGCGAGCACGTCACCGGGACGGTCGGCGTCACGTTGCCGGAGGAGCGAGCATGAGTCTCAGCGGAAAGGCGGCGATCGCCGGGATCGGCGCCACCGAGTTCTCCAAGGACTCCGGGCGCAGCGAGTTGCGGCTGGCTGCCGAGGCCGTGCTGGCCGCGCTCGGCGACGCCGGGCTGCGACCGTCCGATGTGGACGGACTGGTGTCGTTCACCATGGACGGCAACAGCGAGATCGCGGTGGCCCGCGAACTCGGCATCGGCGAGCTGACCTTCTTCAGCCGCATCCACTACGGCGGCGGAGCGGCCGCCGCGACCGTGCAGCAGGCGGCCCTGGCCGTGGCGGCCGGGGTCGCCGACGTGGTGGTGGCCTACCGGGCGTTCAACGAGCGTTCCGGGCACCGGTTCGGGCAGGTCTCCGCCGCGGCCGCGCAGCAGGTGAACTCCTCGGGGGTGGACAACAGCTTCCACTACCCGATGGGCCTGGCCACGCCCGCCGCGACGGTCGCCCTGTCCGCCCGCCGGTACATGCACGAATACGGCGCCACCAGCGCGGACTTCGGCCGGGTCGCGGTGGTCGACCGCGCGCACGCGGCCACCAACCCGAACGCGTGGTTCCACGGGAAGCCGATCACGCTGGAGGACCACCAGGCGTCCCGCTGGGTCGCCGAGCCCCTGCACCTGCTCGACTGCTGCCAGGAGAGCGACGGCGGCGTGGCCCTGGTGATCACCAGCGTGGAGCGCGCCCGCACGCTGCCGCGGCCACCGGTCGTCATCGCGGCCGCCGCGCAGGGCAGCGGCACCGACCAGTACGTGATGACCAGCTACTACCGCGACGACCTCGCCGCGCTGCCCGAAATGGGCGTGGTGGGCCGGCAGCTCTGGGCGCAGTCCGGTATCGGACCGTCCGATGTGGATGTGGCCGTGCTCTACGACCACTTCACCCCGTACGTGCTGATGCAGCTGGAGGAACTGGGCTTCTGCGGCCGGGGCGAGGCCAAGGACTTCATCGCGGGCGACACCTTGGAACTCGGCGGCGCGCTCCCGCTCAACCCGCACGGCGGGCAGCTCGGCGAGGCCTACATCCACGGCATGAACGGCATCGCCGAAGGGGTGCGCCAGATCCGGGGGACCGCGGTCAACCAGGTCGCGGATGTCAAGCACGTTCTGGTCACGGCGGGTACCGGCGTCCCGACCAGTGGTCTGGTCCTCGCGCGCTCTTCGTGACCCGGATGGCCGCCTCGCGGTACTGTGACTGGCAGTGACACATCTGACGCGTGAGTCACCTGCCTGCGGGCTAGGCCATCTGGCCGACGCCTGTCAGGGTGTGGGGGAAGTCCAGCGACGCGGAGCGAGGCGCATCATGGCAAGCCGGGACCGACTGGAACAGAGAGCCACCTTCTGCGGACAGGGCACCTGCGGTTGCCGGGAGCTCAAGTCGTTCGTCATCCCCGCGTCTTAGGGACTTCGGCGCAGATCCATGCATGGCCCGGTAGTCGTCGCGTGGGTGCTCACCGCGGTCTTCCTGCTGATCACGTTCCCCTGCGTGCACCGGCTGGTCTCGCTCGACTACGGCCGCCTCGGCGCCGAGGTGCGCCACGGCGATCTCGCCGAGCTGATGTTCGTCCTCGGTATGGTCGCGATGTTCTCGCCGGTCGGCGGCCCGATTCCGGTGGCCGGCTGGCAGGTGGTGTTCGGCGGCGCCGCGGTGTGGTTCGCGGTGTCCTGGTGGCGCTCGCGCCGCGCCGGACGCGGTCACGAACTCAGCGCGCATCACGCGGTTTCGGCCGTGGTGATGCTGTACATGGTCACCGCCATGCCGCACGACACCGCGACGCACGGCCCCTGGCTGAACATGTCCACTATGGACGGTTCGGCGTGGCCGCCCGTCGCGGTGCTGGGCGCGGTGTATTTCTTCGTCGACGCCGCCCGATCCGGGCTGCGCGCGATCAGGCCCGGCGACCCCGGGCCGCGGGAGCCGGGACTGCTGCCCCGGACGGCCTCCCGCAGCATCATGGGACTGGGCATGGGATACATGCTGCTCGTCGCCTTGTGAGAGAAGGGAGATCGGGATGACCGGCAGGTTCCGGACCGAGGAGGACTCCCTCGGCAGGGTTCTGATCCCCAGCGACGTCTACTACGGCGTGAAGACCGAGCGCGCCCGGCAGAACTTCGCGGTCTCCGGCCAGACGCTCGGTGATCAGCCCACCTTCGTCGCGGCGATCGCGCAGGTGAAGAAGGCCGCCGCACTCGCGAACCTGGATGTCGGGGTGCTGCGCGAACCGGTGGCGGACGCCATCTGCCAGGCCGCGGACGAGGTGATCTCCGGGTTGCTCGGGCGCGAGCAGTTCCCGGTCGACGTGCTCAGCGCGGGCGGCGGCGTCTCGCCGAACGTGAACGTCAACGAGGTGCTCGCGAACCGGGCCAACGAACTGATCTCCGGCCGCCGCGGTTACGAGTTCGTGCACCCGATGAACCACGTGAACGCGGGACAGTCCACTGCGGACTGCATTGCCACCGCGGTGAACATCGCGCTGCACCAGGACATCCTGCGGCTCGTCGACGCGGTGCGCTATCTCGCCGAGGTGCTGGAGCAGAAGAGCGCGGAGCACCGGGAGTCCGTCAAGCTTTCGCACAGCTACCTGCAGGGCGCCGTGCCGGTGACCTTCGGCCAGGCGTTCGGCGCCTACCTCGCGGTGGCCCGGCGCGGGATCGACCGGCTCACCGACGCGGCCGACTCCTGCCTGGACGTGCCGATGGGAGGTTCGGTGGCGGGCACCGGTTTCGGGGTCGGCGCGGGCTATCTCGAACGCATCTACCCCCGGCTGCGCGAGACGACCGGACTGCCGCTGCGGCGGCATCCGAACTTCTTCGACGCCTTCCAGAACGGCGACGTCTTCCAGTACATCTCCGCGATCTTCAAGGCCCTGGCCAGCGGGCTGGTCAAGGTCGCGAAGGATCTGCGCATCATGGCCACCGGGAACCACGTCGGCAACGGCGAGATCCGGCTGCCCGCGGTGCAGGCCGGATCGCCGTTCGCGCCGGGGGAGGTGAGCCCGGTGATGGCCGATCTGGTGGTGCAGGTCGGTTTCCAGGTGTGCGGGAACGACGCGGCGGTCACCATGGCCGTGGAGGGCGCCGAACTGGACTACAACGCGTGGAACGCGGTGATAGCCAAAAACCTGTTCGATTCGGCCGGGCTGCTCACCAACGCGATGCCGTTGTTCGCCGACCGCTGCCTGCGCGGGCTCGAGGTCGACGTGGAGCAGACCCGGCATACCGCCGAAGCTTCCCTGGGACTGTCCGCGATCGTGAGCGGGGTGTACGGCAACGACGCCGGTGCGCGGGTGGCGCAGCACGCGGCGCAGCACGGGATGTCGATCAAGGACGCCGTGGTGGAACTGGGCATCGCACCGCGGGACACCGCGGAACGGCTGCTCGATCCGGTGATGCTGGCCGATCCGGAGCGCAGTTCGGCGTTGCTGGACACCATGGTCGGCGAGCACCGCGCCAGCACGGCCGAACTGGTGCGGAGGCTGCCGTCCGAGGTCCGGCTGGCCATCTTTCAGGCTACGGTCGCGGTGGCCCGGGCCGATGCGGTGATCTGCCGGCAGGAGGAGCAGGCGCTGTCCGTGGTCGCCGACGCGCTCGGCCTGTCCGGGACTCCGCTGCCGCCGGTGGGCCGGTTGCCCGCGGACCTCAGCCGGCTCGACCGGTCCGACCGGGAGCTGGTGTACGCCTGCGCCGCCTGGCTGGCCGGGGCGGATTCGGTCACCGACGAGGCCGAGGCCGAGCTGCTCGCCGAGTTCGCGGAGATCCTGGGCCTCGCCGAGGACGTCGCGGAGGCGCTGCACGCGAAGGTGGACGCGCTGCGTGCCGAGTACCGCCAGTACGTGCCGCGCACCGAACAGCTGCCGTGGTGGGAGGAGTTCGGCGAGCTGCTCCGCCGCCTGCACGACCACGCCGTGCAGCCCGGCTGAGTCACTCCCGGCCGGTCATGGCGAGCTCGGCGCGGCGGAAGGCGGCGGGCGAGAGCGCGCGCCACACGAACAGCGCCCCGGCGAACTGGATGATCCCGCCCATCACCCAGACACCCCGCAGGTGCCAGTGGGCGGCGACGAAGCCACCGGCCAGGGCGCCCAGCGGGGTCAGCCCCCACGCCAGCGCGCGGTGGCTGGTCAGCACGCGCCCGAGCAACGCGGACGGGGTGAACCGCTGCCTGCTGGACTGCGAGCACACGTTCCACACGAGCGTGGTGGCGCTCAGGGCCATCAGCACCGCACCGACCAGCGGCAGCCACGGCGGCACCACGGCGATCAGCAGCTCGAACAGCGCCACGCAGGTCTGCGCGACGCGCATCGACCACGAGTAGCCCAGCCGCGTCACGATGCGGTGGACGACGAACGACGAAACCACCCAGCCGACGGCCAGGCAGGCGAGCAGCACGCCGTACCCGACCGCGCCGACGTGCAGCACCTGCGTCGCGTAGAGCACGAGCATGGCGCTCCCGGCGCTCGCGGCGAACGAGCCGAGCCCGACGGTCACCGTGATCGATCGCAGCAGCGGGGTGCGGACCAGGTACTTCAGCCCTTCGACGAGTTCGCGTCCCGGATGCGCCCGGGGCGCGGTCACCGGAGCCGAAGAGATGCCGCGGGCCAGGACGAACGCCGACGCCGCCAGCACGCACGCCAGCCACGCGGGCACCCCCGCGCCGAGCGCCAGCAGCAGCCCGGTGACCGGCGGAATGACGAACTGCACGACGCCCAGTTCGATCACCTGCAGCCGCGCGTTGGCCGCGGCCAGCCGCTCCGGGCCCACGAGTTCGGGCACCAGCGCGCCGCTGGCGCCGTGCCCCAGCACCTGCGCCGAGGTCACCACGAACGCCACCACGAGCAGGACCGGCAGGCTCAGCAGTCCGGTCGAACCGGTCGCCGCGAGCGCCAGCGCGGCGCACAGCTGCACCGCGTAGGCCCACGCGAGGACGGTCGTGCGCCGGACGCGGTCGATCAGCACCCCGGCGAACAGCGAGAACAGCAACCACGGCGCCTGACCCACCACGTTCACCAGCGACACTTCGCGCGGATCGGTCGTGAGCGACACCGCGAGCAGCGGCAACGCCGCCAGCAGCAGCCCCTCACCGGCCGAACCGGACACCGCCACCGCCTGCAGCCGCGCCCACCCACCGGTACCGGCCGCCTTGATCGTCCCCGCAGTCATGCTCTGAAGTCTGCCGAAACCGCTGATGGGAGCGCGACGGTTTTAGCTCAGGGCGCAAGGATCGCGGCGCTGCCAGCCGTCCCAGTGCACGACGCTCGCCGGGTCGGTGCGCGGTCCGGGTTCGCAGCTGGTGCCGATCGTGTACGCGATCGGGGTCAGCATGGTCCTGACCGCCCGCCGCGGTTCCGGGTCGGTCACGGATTCGAGAACTGTCAAAGTCTCGAAATCTTGGCTACCCTCGGGCCATGCGTGCGTTGAACCATCCGGAGCTCGGTTCGGTCGAGCTGGCCACCGTGCTGAACGCGCTCGCGGATCCGCTGCGGCTGCGGGTCGTCGGCCAGCTCGCCGAAGCCGGGGGCGTGGTGTGCGGCGCCTTCGACGTGCCGGTGAGCATGTCGACGCTGTCCCACCACCTCAAGGTGCTCCGCGAGGCGGGCCTGCTGCGCGTGATCCCGCAGGGCAGCTTCCGCCGCCACGAACTCCGCCTGGACGAGGTGGAGAACCGCTTCCCGGGCGTCCTGCGCTCGGTGATCGACTGCGTCGAGGACGATCAGTGTTCTTTGGGAGAACTCGCTCCGCGATCACGTCGACAGGGCGCTCCTTGATGTGTGACGCTCGACTTCCGCTGTTGGGGCGCCCTGCCGCCGCGATAGCGGGGCCTTCGGCCGGCGAGTTCCTCGGCGTGAGTCCGCAAGCCGCTCCGGTTTGCAGATGCTCCGTCAGAAGAACTCGTCCAGCAACCGGTAGAACGCGATCCGTTCGACATCGACGTCCCGTTCGCCGTAGCGCGCCAGGAACCGGTCGGCGAGTTCCGGCCCGTACCGCGGATTCAGGTCGTCGGAAGCCAGGCTCCGCGTGGCGAGCGCGAGATCGGCGTACCGATCGGCGACCCCGAGCCGGCCGACGTCGATCACCCCGGTGACCTTGCGGGTGTCCGGATCCAGCAACACGTTGGGCAGGCACAGATCCCCGTGGCACACCACGAGCTCTTCCCGGTCCGGCCGGGTGCGGTCCAGCTCCTCGACCAACCGCGCGGCCGGCCAGCCCGCCCGCTCCTCGTCCAGATCCTCCAGATCGACCAGCCCCGCCTCCGCCGCCTGCCGGGCGTGCGGCACGGTCACCTCGAGCCGCCGGTCGAACGGGCACTCCTCGACCGGCACGGAGTGCAGTTCGCGCGCGAGATCCGCCAGCGCGTCGACCACCTCGCCCCGGTGCTCGGCGGGCCATTCCGCGGCCGCGGACCGCCCGGGCACCGCCGTGGTCACCAGCCAGCTGGACCCGTCCCGCTCGCCCGCTTCCCGGACCTCCGGCGCGGGGAACCCCTGCTCGCGCAACCAGGCGAGCCGCTCGACCTCGGCGAGGGGATGGAAACCGCCGTCCGGATGCGCCGAATGCCCGGCGATTTTCACGTAACAGCCGGGATTTCCGTCCAGCCGCCACACCCCGGCGCCGGAGTACCCCTCCGTCACCCGCACCCAGTCGTGCCGGTCGTACCTTCTCCGCAGCTCGGCGAGCACCTCTTCCATGATCACCACTATCCCGCACCCCGCCACCGGTGGGTCGTGTGTGTTCCGGCCGGTTCGTAAACACTCACGGCCACGATGAACAGGGTTGCCGAGGCGAAGAACGGTTCAGCGGCGAGGTGGTGCAGCCACTGTTCGGCGTCATGTTCGGTGAGGTAGTGCGCGGCGACCGCGCGTGCGGTGACGCGTTGCAGGCCCAGCACTTTGTCGGCCGCTTCCCGGTCGTGGAAGGTGGCCGTGATCGGGATGACCTTGTCGACGGTGAAACCCGCACGGGTGGCCAGCCGCGCCAGTTGCCGGCCGATACCGGCATTGCGCACGGCCTGTTCGGTTACGAAGCGCGTGTACGCACGGGCGACGCCGAGGTCGGGGTAGTCGATGATCAACGTGTCCCAGTCCGGTTCCGCGAACACCGCCCGGCTGCCGGGGCACAGCACCCGTCGCGTCTCGGCGAGTACCGCGGACGGGTCGGCGACATGCTGGAGGACTCGGTCGGTGTGCGCGCGGTCGACGCTGCGGTCGGCGAGGTCAAGGTGGTGGATGTCACCGCGCCGGACCTGGACCTGCGCGAGGGCGCCGGTGCGCTCCCGCGCCTGCTCCACCGCCTGCGGATCGTGATCGACGCCGAGCACGGTGCCGCGGTCACCGGTCGCGTCGGCGAACGCCGGGAGATCCGCACCGGGGCCGCAACCCAGGTCGAGGACCACCTGGCCGGGCCTGATCTCGAGTTCGGCGAGCGCGAGCGCCTTGTAGCCGCGGCCGAGGTCCGAGGCCGCCAATCGCAGCAGGTAGTCCTCGGGCTTCGTGGTCTCGAACAACGATCATCTCCGGGTCACCGGGGATCCCGAAAGCGCGCGCACTTTCGGGATCCCGGGGGGCTAAGCGGGGATCAGGGTGGCGTTGGTGAGGACGGGGGTGTCGCGTTCCACCGAGGTGGTGGTGAGGACGAGGCGGTCGGCTTCGCGCCAGACGGTGGTGCGCAGGGTTTCGCCGGGCAGCACGATCCCGGCGAACTGCGCGGAGAACGTGCCGACGCGGGTCACGTCGGCGTCCAGCACCGCGTCGGTGACCGCCTTGGCGACCACGCCGTAGGTGCACAGGCCGTGCAGGATCGGCACGTCGAATCCGGCGGCGCGGGCGAACTCGGGATCCGCGTGCAGCGGGTTGCGGTCGCCGCAGAGGCGGTACAGCAGCGCCTGCTGGGGGAGGGTCGGCGTGTCGATCACGGCGTCCGGCTCGCGGGCGGGCGGTTCGACACGTTCCGAGGAGCCGCGTTTGCCGCCGAAACCGCCTTCGCCGCGGGCGAAGATGCTCGAGCGAGCCGTCCACAGTGGACTGCCATCGGCGGCGATCGTTTCGGTTTCCTGGATGACGACCGCGGCCTTGCCCTTGTCCAGGACGTCGGCGATCCGGGTGCGCGAGGTCGCCTTGCCCTCGGGCGGAATGGGCCGGTGGGCGGTCACCGACTGGGTGCCGTGCACGACCTTGGCCAGGTCGATTTCCAAGCCGGGGAAGGAAACCTTGGGCGGTTCGGAGTTGTGGAAGGTCGCCGCCACGGTCGCGAAGGTCGGCAGCACGCGCAGGTCGCGTTCGTAGGCGTACCGCAGCTCGTGCGGGTCGGTGGGGTTCCCGCCCGCGCCGAGCGCCAGGTGGTAGAGCAGGACGTCCGAGGCGGTCCAGGAGAACGTGACCTCGCCGAGTTCGGCGCCGATGGCGACCTCGGGATCAATCGGCATACCGGGAACTCCTATTCGTAGGTGACCGAGACGTCGTCGGTGAGCGGGATGGACTGGCAGGCCAGGATGATCCCGTCCGCCAGGTCCTCCGAGTCGAGCACCTCGTTGTTGAGCATCTTGACCTCGCCCGAGGTGATCCGGCAGGCGCACGCGCTGCACTGGCCTTCGCGGCAGGAAAACGGCGCGTCGAGGCCCTTGTCGAGCAGGACGTCCAGCAGTTTTTCCCGGCGGGGCCAGGAGAACTCGTGCTGGGCACCGTCGAGTTCGACCGACAACGCCGTCGGTTTCTCCGGTTCGGGCGGCGCCTCGGCCGGTTTCGCGGCCTCGAACGGGTTGCCGCCGAGCGAGATGAAGCGTTCGACGTGGATGCGCTGGCGCGGAAACTCCAGCTCCTTCAACGCCCCGCGCGCGGCGTCCATGAAGGGCCCGGGGCCGCAGATGAACGCGTCGTACTCGGCGAACGGGGCGGCCAGCGTGCGCAGGTGCGCCTGACTCGGCAGGCCCTGGACGGATTCCAGCCAGTGCAGCACCACCAGCCGGTCGGCGTGTTCGCGGCCCAGCGCGGCCAGCTCGTCCGCGAAGATGACCGACCGCTCGTCGCGGTTCGCGTAGACCAGGACGATCCGGCCGGAGCCCTCGCGCAGCGCGGTCTTCAGGATGGACATCACCGGGGTGATGCCGCTGCCCCCGGCGAACAGCAGCAGATCCGCGTCGAAGGACTTCGGGGTGAAGACCCCGGCGGGCGGCAGGACCTCGATCTCCATGCCCGCGCACACGTTGTCGCAGATCCAGTTCGACCCGTAGCCGTCGGCGGTCCGCTTCACGGTCACCTTGAGCGCGCCGTCCTCGTGCGGCGCGCTGGACAGCGAGTAGCAGCGCGCGACCGAACCGGTCTGCTCGCTGGGCACCCGCAGGGTGAGGAACTGCCCGGGCCGGTACCGGAACGCCTCGGCCCGGTCACCGGGGATCCGCAGGACGACCGACCGGGCGTCCGCGGTCTCGGCGACCACTTCGGCCACGGTCAGCTTGTGCGACTCAACCATCCGCTACCTCGAGTTCGCCCGCGCGCACGGCGTCGGAGATGCTCTCCGACAACCGCTCGCAGGTGTCCAGCAGGGCCGTGTTCGCCCCGTCCGCGGCCCGTTCGGCGAAGACCGGGCAACTGGCCGAGGCGTCCGTGGTCCACTGTATGCTCGTGTGCTTCCAGCTGTTCTTCTTGACCAGCACGCAGGTTCCGCAGGCGCGGCAGGTGTGCGGCCGCAGCCCGCCGGAGAGGAACTCCTGCAGCTCGGTGCGCGCCACGATCAGACCCCGGCCTGTTCGGCCTGCTGGCGGGCCAGGTTCTCGGCGACCTCCTGCGCCCAGACCTCGTTGGCCCGGGTGGTGTCTACCTCGAACTCGAAGCGCCGGGTCATGTCCTCGCTGACGTCGGCGACGTCCACGTAGAACTGCTCGTACCAGCGGCGGAGCTGGTAGACCGGGCCGTCCTCCTCGCACAGCAGGGGATTGTCGATCCGGGTCTTGTTCTTCCAGATCTCCACGTCCTGCAGGAAACCGACGCCGATGCTCTTGGCGAACTTCCCGGCGATCTTGTCCGCCTGCTCGTCGGACACCCCGGGCAGCTTCTTCACGCTCACTCCCCACTGCAGCACGAACGAGTTCGCGGTGACCGGGTAGTGGCAGTTGATCAGCACGTTCTCGATCTCGAAACCCTTGTAGGTGTTGAGCAGCGTGTTGATCATGTACGACGGGCCGTAGTAGGACGCCTCCGAGCGCAGCAGGTTCTCCTCGCCGCCGTAGTTGGACGCCATGCCCATGTCCGGGCGGCCCTTGGTGTTGAGGTACTGCGTCGCGATGTGCCCCTCGAAGACGTTCTTGAAGTAGGTCGGGAAGGCGTAGTGGATGTAGAAGAAATGCGCCATATCGACCATGTTGTCCACGATCTCGCGGCAGTTGGAGCCCTCGATCAGCACCGAGTCCCAGGTCCAGTTGCTCCACTCGCCGTTGAACACGCCCTCGATGCGCGGGATGACCACGTCGTCGGGCGGCGGGTTGCCCTCCGGGTCGTTCCACACGAAGAGCTGCTTGTTCTCCTCGAGCGTGCGCCAGGTCCGCGTCCGGGCGCGCAGCGGAACCCGTTTGGCATAAGGGATCGAGACGCACTTGCCGTTGCCGTTCCAGCGCCAGTCGTGGAACGGGCAAGCCACCTCGTCACCCTTGATCGTGCCCTGGGTGAGGTCACCGCCCATGTGCCGGCAGTACCCGTCGAGCACGTGCAGCTTGCCGTCGCTCTGGCTCTGGAAGACCACCAGCTTGGTGCCGAAGGCGTTGATGGCGTGCGGCTTGCCGTCCTTGAAGGAGTCGGCGAGGCCGAGGCAGTGCCAGCCACGGGCGAACCGGGCCGGGGGAGCGCCCGCGTCGATGGTCCGTACGGCTTCCGCCTGGGTCATTGCGAACCTCCAGATGCCTGCTCAACCGTTGAGCGATCTTGATTGTTCGCGGCGAGATGTTCCGCCGCAAGGTAGCCGAAGACCATGGCCGGGCCGATCGTCGCGCCGGGCCCGGCGTAGGTGTGGCCCATCACCGCGGCGCTCGCGTTGCCCGCCGCGTACAGGCCCTCGATCACCGAACCGTCCTCGCGCAGCACCCGCGCGCTGGTGTCGGTGCGCAACCCGCCCTTGGTGCCCAGGTCGCCCGGGACGACCTTGATCGCGTAGTACGGCGCGACCTCCAGCGGGCCGAGGCTCGGGTTCGGGCGGTTGCGCGGGTCGCCGTAGTAGTGGTCGTAGGCGCTCTCACCGCGGTGGAAGTCCTCGTCGACGCCGCCGCGGGCGAACCCGTTGAACCGCTCGATCGTCGCCCGCAGGCCCGCGGCCGGGACGCCGATGCGCTCGGCCAGCTCGTCCAGGGTGCCCGCCTTGGCCGCGATCCCCGCCTTGAACCAGCGGCCCGGCAGGGGCTGGCGCGGGCCGAGACCGGTGAACATGTACCGGTTGCGGTAGCGCTGGTCGAACACCAGCCAGGTCGGGATGTTGCGGCCCGGGCCGTCCCCCTCGCCGTACATCGCGTGCACCGCCTCGACGTACGGCGCGGATTCGTTGACGAACCGCTCGCCGCGGTCGTTGATCAGCACGCAACCGGGGCGGGACCGTTCGGCCAGCGCGAACCACGGGCCGCCGGTCAGCGGGATGGACGGGCCCCACCAGGCGTCGTCCATCAGGTCCACGGCCGCGCCGAGTTTGAGCCCGGCGTTGATGCCGTCGCCGGTGTTGGCCTTCGCGCCGACCGTCCACTCGACCCCGATCGGGGCGCGCTGGTACTTGGTGCGCATCTCCTCGTTCTGCTCGAAGCCGCCGGACGCGAGGACCACGCCCCGGCGGGCGCGCAGCACGACCTCCTCGCCGTCCCGCCGGACCAGCACGCCGGTGACCCGGTCGCCCTCGGTGCGCAGGTCGAGCAGCGGGGTGTTCAGCCAGACCGGCACGTCGTGGCGCAGCAGCCCGGCACGCAGGCCGGCGGACAGGGCCTGGCCCATGGACAGCAGTTTCTTCCCGGTGAGCCGCCCGGCCAGCCAGCGCCCGCCGAGCCGGAACACCCGCAGGATGCCGCGCGGGTGCCGCCCGATCAGGCTCAGCCAGCGGTAGTCGGCCTGGGTGATCGGCACGCCGAGCGGCGCCGCGCTGTACGGCTTCTCCAGGTTCGCGAGTTCGGCGCCGAGGACGCGGGCGTCGAACGGTTTCGGCTCGACCGAACGCCCGCCGGGCCGCCCGCCGGGGGCCTCGGGGTGGTAGTCGGAGTAGTCCTTCACCCAGCGCAGGCGCAACGGGGTGTGCTCGTGCACGAACGACACCACCTCGGGGCCGCGGTCGAGGAAGGCGTCGCGCCGGTCGGCGGGCACGACGTCTCCCACGATCGCCGCCAGGTATTGCCGGGCGAGTTCGGGGTCCTCCTCGATACCGGCGGCCCGCAACGCCTCGTTGCCGGGGATCCACACCCCGCCTCCCGATCGGGCCGTGGATCCGCCGTACCGGGCCGCCTTCTCGAGGACCACCACCGAGAGGCCGTGGTGCGCGGCGGCCAGCGCGGCCGTCATCCCGGCGGCTCCGCTGCCGACCACGACGACGTCGAATTCGCTCTCCGACATGCGACCTCCGGCCTCGACCTGCAACACGTTATAGCGCGACGGCAGCCAGGTGGCAGCCGCAGTTGTCACCATAGACGAGAACGTGTTTCAGTTCTAGGGTGAGGAATGTGACGCAACGGGCGGCCGAAGCGGCCGATGTGGTGGTGGTCGGGTTCGGTGCGGCGGGCGCCTGCGCGGCGATCGAAGCCGCCGACGCGGGCGCCGACGTGCTGGTGGTGGACCGGTTCTCCGGCGGCGGCGCGAGCGCGGTCAGCGGGGGCGTGGTCTACGCGGGTGGCGGCACCGCGCAGCAGCGCGCGGCCGGGGTGGACGATTCGGTCGAGGCGATGTACGACTACCTCCGCCTCGAGGTCGGCGAGGTCGTCGCCGAGCGGACGCTGCGCCGGTTCTGCGCGCAGAGCGCGGACATGATCACCTGGCTGGAGGGCAACGGGGTGCCGTTCGAAGGCAGCCTGTGCCCGTACAAGACGTCCTATCCGAACGACGACTACTACCTGTACTACTCCGGGAGCGAGGCGGCCGGGGGTTTCCGCGACGTGGCGAAACCGGCGCCGCGCGGCCACCGGGCCAAGGGACCGGGCACCTCGGGGAAACTGCTGTTCGCGCGGCTCGCCGAGGCCGCCCGGCGGCGCGGCGTGCGCGTCCTGCCGCAGACCGCGGCCCAAGAGCTGATCACCGACGAGACGGGCGCCGTGACCGGCGTGCGCGTGCGGACCCTGCGCGACGCCCCGGCCTGGGCCCGCACCGCGCACCGGCTGTTCGGGAAGTACGCCGCGAAACCGGGGTTGTACGTGCCCGCGATGCGCAAGGCGCTGCACCGGCGCGCGGTCCGGCTGGAACGCCGGTACGCGCGGGACCTGGAGATCACCGCGCGGCGCGGGGTGGTCCTCTCCGCGGGCGGGTTCATCGCCAACCGGGACCTGGTCCGCGAGCACGCGCCCGCCTACCGCGGCGGCCTCGCGCTGGGCACCTCGGCCGACGACGGCTCCGGGATGCGGCTCGGGGTCGAAGCCGGCGCGGCGACCGGTGAACTGGACCGGATCTCGGCGTGGCGGTTCATCACGCCGCCGAGCGCGTTCCTCGGCGGGGTGCTGGTCGACGCGCACGGGACGCGGATCATCGACGAATCGCGGTACGGGGCCGCGGTCGGCGAGGCGCTGGTCACCCGGCACGGGGGCCGGGGCTGGCTGCTCGTGGACGACGCGATCGTGCGCGAGGCCCGGCGGACCGCGCGCGGGCAGAGCCAGTGGTTCCAGTGGTTGCAGGCTTTGTACCTGCTCCGGCGCGGTCGCGTCACCGGGAAGTCCCTGGCCGAGGTCGCCCGGCGGGCGGGGGTGGACGCGGACGGGCTCGCCGCGACCGTCGAGGCGTACCACGCGGCGGCGCGCGCGGGCGACGACGATCCGGCGGGCAAACCCGCGGAGTTCGTCCGGCCGTTGACCACGCCGCCGTATTCGCTGGTGGACGTGTCGGTCAAACCGAACCTCGGGTACCCGTGCCCGATGCTGACGCTCGGCGGCCTGGTGGTGGACGAGGACACCGGGCAGGTACGGGACGGCAACGGCGTGCCGATCGGCGGACTCTACGCCGCGGGCCGGTCCGCGGTAGGAATCTGTTCTAGGGCGTATGTGAGCGGTCTCTCGTTGGCCGATTGCGTCTTCTCCGGGCGTCGAGCTGGGCAGAACAGTGCGCTGGCGCACGGCAATCTCGACAAAAACGAGAACGTGTTCTAGTCTCAGGCGGACGGTTGGGATCAAGTCCAAACAACTTTCGTGAGCGAGGGACGGGCAGAGGATGAGCGAGCAGGGCACCCAAGAGGTGATCGCCGGGGTCGAGGAGTTGCTGCCCACCCTGCGCGAGCGGGCGCAGGACACCGAGGACGCCCGCCGGATCCCGGACGAGTCCATCAAGTCGTTGCAGGAGGTCGGATTCTTCCGGCTGCTGCAGCCCAAGCGGTACGGCGGCTACGAGGCCGATCCGGTGACCTTCTACAGCGCGGTCAAGCTCATCGCGAGCGCCTGCGGTTCGACCGGCTGGGTCGCCTCGATTCTCGGTGTGCACCCGTGGCACCTCGCGCTGTTCGACGCGCAGGCGCAGGAGGACGTGTGGTCCGAGGGCCTGGACACCCGGATCTCCTCGTCGTACGCGCCGATGGGCAAGGCGCAGATCGTCGACGGCGGCTACCGGCTGACCGGGCGGTGGAGCTTCTCCTCCGGTTGCGACCACGCGACCTGGGTGCTGCTCGGCGGGCCCGCGTTCGACGCCGAGGGCAAACCGGTCGACTTCTGCACCTACCTGCTGCCGATTTCGGACTACACGATCGAGGACGTGTGGGACACGGTCGGCCTGCGCGGCACCGGCAGCAACGACGTGATCGTGAACGACGTGTTCATCCCGAAGCACCGCGCGCTGAGCTTCATGGCCACCTCGAAGTGCAAGACGCCGGGGCAGGAGGTGAACCCCGGGCCGCTGTACCGGCTGCCCTACGGTTCGGTGCACCCGAGCACGATCACCGCGCCGATCATCGGGATGGCCCAGGGCGCCTACGACGCGCACGTGGAGTACCAGGGCAAGCGGGTCCGCGCGGCGTACGCGGGTGAGCAGTCCAAAGAGGACCCGTTCGCCAAGGTGCGGATCGCCGAGGCGGCCAGCGAGATCGACGCCGCGTGGCTGCAGCTGACGCACAACATCGACGAGCTGTACCAGCTCGCCCGCAAGGGCGAGAAGCTGCCGTTCGCCACCAGGCTGCGCGTCCGGCGGGACCAGGTGCGCGGCACCGAACGCGCGATCGCGGCGATCGACCGGCTCTTCGAGAACTCCGGCGGCCGCGCGCTGAAGGCGGGCACGCCGATCCAGCGGTTCTGGCGGGACGCGCACGCCGGTCGCGTGCACGCCGCCAACGACCCCGAACGCGCCTACACGATGTTCGGCACCGGCGCGTTCGGGCTCCCCGTCGAAAACGCGATGGTGTAAGGGAAACCGCGATGACCGAGGGCAAGTACGTCGAGGCGCGGCCCGGATTGCGGCTGCACTACCACGAATCCGGTGCGGAGCACGCGGAAACCGTGGTGCTGCTGCACGGCGGCGGTCCGGGTGCGTCGGCGTGGAGCAACTTCTCCCGCAACATCCCGGTGTTCGGCAAGCACTTCCGCACGATCGCCGTGGACCAGCCGGGGTTCGGGCGATCGGGCAAACCGACCGAGCATCCGCAGTACTTCACGCACAGCGCGGAGGCGGTGATCGGTTTGCTCGACGCGCTCGGCGTCGAAAAGGCCCACTTCGTGGGCAATTCACTGGGCGGCGGTGCGGCGGTCCGGCTCGCGCTGAACCATCCGGACCGGGCCGGGCGGCTCGTGCTGATGGGGCCGGGCGGGCTGAGCGTCAACGTGTTCGCGCCCGATCCGACCGAGGGCGTGAAGAACCTCGGCCGGTTCGCGGCTCCGCCGGGGCCGAGCAAGGAAAAGCTCGAGGCGTTCCTGCGGGTGATGGTGTACGACCAGTCGTTGATCACCGACGAGCTGGTCGAGGAGCGGTTCGCGGCGGCGAGCACGCCGGAGTCGCTCGCGGCCATGCGCGCGATGGGCGCCTCGTTCGTGAATCCCGAGACGTACGAACAGGGCATGCTGTGGCGGGAAGCGCACCGGCTGCGGCAGCGGGTGCTGCTGATCTGGGGCCGGGAGGACCGGGTCAACCCGCTCGACGGCGCGCTGGTCGCGCTGAAGACCATCCCGCGGGCGCAGTTGCACGTGTTCGGCCGCTGCGGGCACTGGGCGCAGCTGGAGAAGTTCGACGAGTTCAACCGGCTGGCCATCGACTTCCTGAACGGGTGAGGACATATGGGGATTCGTTCGCTGGGTTATCTGCGCATCGAGGCCACCGACATCCCGGCCTGGCGCGAGTACGGGCTCAAGGTGCTCGGCATGATCGAGGGCAAGGGCACCAATCCGGACGCCCTGTACCTGCGGATGGACGATTTCCCGGCGCGGCTGGTGATCTTCCCCGGGGAGGCCGACCGGCTCGCGCAGGCGGGCTGGGAGGTCGCCAACGCCGGTGAACTCGACGAGATCCGGCAGCGGCTGGAGTCGAACGGCGTGCCGTACAAGGAAGGCACCGCCGAGCAACGCGCGGACCGGCACGTGGACGAGCTGATCGTGTTCGACGACCCGTCCGGGAACACGCTCGAGGTCTTCCACGGCGTCGCGCTGCAGCACCGGCGGGTGGTCAGCCCGTACGGCCACCGGTTCGTCACCGAGGAACAGGGGCTCGGGCACGTCGTCCTGTCCACGCACGACGACGAGGCCGCGCTGCGGTTCTACCGGGACGTGCTCGGCTTCCGCCTGCGCGACTCGATGAAACTGCCGCCGCAACTGGTCGGCCGTCCCGCCGACGGGCCGCCGGCGTGGCTGCGGTTCTTCGGCTGCAATCCGCGCCACCACAGCCTCGCGTTCCTGCCGATGCCCACGCCGAGCGGGATCGTGCACCTGATGGTCGAGGTGGAGAACACCGACGACGTCGGCTTGTGCCTGGACCGCGCGCTGCGGCGGAAGGTGCCGATGTCGGCCACGCTGGGCCGCCACGTCAACGATCTGATGCTGTCCTTCTACATGAAGACGCCCGGCGGCTTCGACGTCGAGTTCGGCTGCGAGGGCCGCCAGGTCGACGACGAGAGCTGGATCGCGCGGGAGAGCACCGCGGTTTCCTTGTGGGGACACGACTTCACCGTCGGGGCCAAGCAGTCATGACCGCCGAGATGGTGGCCGTGGATCCGGTGCGGTTCCGCTCGGTCCTCGGCCACTTCTGCACCGGCGTCGCGGTGGTGACCGGATGCGACGGCGATCGGCCGGTCGGGTTCGCCTGCCAGTCGTTCGCCGCGCTTTCCCTGGAACCGCCGCTGGTGCTGTTCTGCCCGGCCCGGACCTCGCGCACCTGGCCGGTGCTCGAGCGGGCCGGGCGGTTCGCGGTGAACGTGCTCGCCGGGAGCCAGCGCGAAGTCAGCGCGGTGTTCGGCGCGCGGGGCGCGGACAAGTTCGCCGAAGTCGACTGGTCGCCCGCGCCGTCCGGGGCGCCCCTGCTCGACGGGGCGCTGACCTGGATCGACTGCGCGCTGGAAACCGTGCACGAAGCCGGTGACCACTACGTCGTGGTGGGCCGGGTGACCGCACTCGGCGGCACCTCGGACGAACGCCCGCTGCTGTTCCACCGCGGCCGGTACACGGTCACCGAATCGCTCACCGGCACCCTCGACCCCCTGCTCACCTGGCCCCGGCCGGACGACTGGTTCTAGGAGCCTGGTGGGGTCGTGAGTGTTCGGACCGGTTAGAACCGGACTCTCATTTGGTCACCTGCTTGTGACCTGGCGTTTCCGTTCGACGAGCCGCACTTGGCCGACAAAGTGTGAAACCGGGCGGGTGGTGGTGCTCGGAGGTACCCAATGCGGCGTTCGGTACCTTCAACGCCCCGAAAGCCACAGTGGTGTCCTCCGGATACCGGCACAGCCGCACCGTGTGCCCCGCGAGCATCTCGCGCACCGAACGCCGCATTGACGCAGGCTCGCCTACCGGAACGGGGAACTCGGCCTACCGGAACGGGGAACACACGCGACCAGAACGAGGGACTCGCGGCGGGCGGGGATCCCGCTGGCGCGTGTCCCCCGTTTCGGACGTGCGAGTCCCTCGTTTCGGTAGGCCGAGTTCCCCATCTCGGTAGGCGCCCCCCAGGGCACCCCCGACGAGCACGGCCTCGTTGCGGTCCCTCCTAGCCGACAAAGTGCGACGAGCATTGGGGTGGCAGCCCCAGGCGGCACCTGCACGCCCAGACCGGTCACCGTCTCTTGTAAGGGAACCAAGTCTGAGGGTCGTGAGCGTTCCGGGCAGTTAGAACCGCCCGGAACACTCACGACCCAGCCGCATAGGGATCGCCGGAAAGGCCGGTACGGAAATCCGTTGGTGCGGTGAGGCGCCTGCGGTTCACGCAGCTCTCGATGCGGAATGTCCAGTTGAGCGCCTGCGTGAGTCGGCATCATGCGTTTCTCATTGCCGGAGAATCTGCCAGTCACGGCACACTCGCGGGAATTCGGGCGATCCGGTTAGGCCGATCAACGGTTCCGCGAGGGCGGCCCGCGGGCCACCATGGGCTAGGACAACATCGACTTCCCTCCGGAGCCGCGATGTCCCCGCCCAGTACGGCCCTGGCCACCGACCGGCTCGGCGTGCCCGCCGTCGTGTTCTTCGTGATCAGCGCCGCCGCGCCGCTGACCGTGGCGGCCGGGGTGGTGACCACCGGGTACGCGGTCACCGGGCTGATCGGCCTCCCGCTGGCGTTCGTGGTCGTCGCCGCCGTGCTCGCGCTGTTCTCCGTGGGCTACGTGGCCATGGCCCGGCAGGTCGCCAACGCCGGTGCGTTCTACACCTACCTGACGCACGGGCTGGGGCGGCCCGCCGGGGTCGGCGGCGCCTGGGTGGCGTTGCTCGCCTACAACGCCCTGCAGGTCGGGCTCTACGGCGCGATCGGCGTCGCCACCGCGCCGCTGCTGCGGGACTGGTTCGGCCTGAACGTGGCCTGGTGGGTGCTCGCGCTGATCACCTGGGCGATCGTGGCCGTGCTCGGGATCCAGCACATCGAGGTGAACGGCCGGGTGCTGGCGGTGCTGCTGGTGGCCGAGATCGCGATCACGCTGGTCTACAGCGCGGCCTCGCTCGCGCACCCCGCCGAGGGCGCGGTCAGCTTCCGCCCGCTCGCACCGGGCACGCTGTTCGCGCCGGGCCTCGGGGCGGTCCTCTCGATCGCGGTGCTCGGGTTCGTGGGATTCGAATCCTCGGTCGTGTTCAGCGAGGAGACTCGCGATCGGCGCCGGACCGTGCCGATCGCCACCTACCTTTCGATCACCCTGATCGGCGCGCTGTACGCGCTGTCCTCGTGGGCGATGAGCGTGGCCACCGGCCCGGACCGGATCGTCGACGCCGCTCGGGAGCAGAGCACGGAGTTGATCTTCGGGCTGGCCGGGGCGCAGCTGGGCAGCGCGTTCAGCACGGCGGGGCACGTCCTGTTCGTCACGAGCGTCCTCGCCGCCGCGATTTCCTTCCACAACACCATCGCGCGGTACATGTTCGCGCTCGGCCGCGATCGCGTCCTGCCCGCCGCCCTGGGCCGGACGCGCTCGGGCTCCCCGGTGGCGGGTTCGCTCTGCCAGAGCGTCTTCGCCCTCGCGGTGATCGTCACGTACGCGATCACCGGCGCGGATCCGCTCGTGCACCTCTTCTACTGGTGCGGCACCTCCGGCGGGTTCGGCGTCCTGCTGCTCATCACCGCGACCTCGGTGGCCGTCGTCGCGTTCTTCGTCCGGCACCCGTCCGGGGAGTCGGTGTGGCGGCGCGTGATCGCCCCGGTCCTGGCCGCGCTCCTGCTCCTCGGGGTCGCGGGTCTCGCCCTGGCCAACTTCACCACGTTGCTCGGGGTCGCCCCGGATTCCCCGCTGCGCTGGGTCGTTCCCGGCATGTACCTGGCCGTCGCCGTACTCGGTGCGGGCTGGGGTTTCGCGGTGCGGGCGCGATGACCGAACTCGGCACGCGGGTCACCGGTCTGGTCGCGCTGGTGCTCGGCGGACCGGTCACGCCTGCGGGCGGGCCGCCGATGTGGCGGGATCCTTCGCCGAGCCGGCGATGGTTTCCAGGGATTCGCCGGTGGTGCGGGGGCCGAGCAGCGCGATGTCCGCGATGAGCACCGCCATGGCCACCGCGACGACGGTGAACAGGGCGCCCGGGCCGCTGTCCTCCAGCACCGGGATGAGCACGAACGGCATCGCCGCGGTGGCCAGGCGGGACAGCGAATAGGCCGATCCCGCCGCCGTCGCGCGCAACGAGGTGGGGAAGAGTTCGCCCTGGTAGGTGTGGAAGGCGTTGGAGAAGACGTTGCTGACGGCCGTGTAACAGAAGCCGAGCAGCCCGATGAGCACGCCGGAACTCGCGTACCCGAAGCCGAGCCCGAAGACGGCCATCCCCAGCGCGCTGCCGACGATCAGCCACTTCCGTTGCACGCGTTCGATGATCGGGATGGACAGCGCGGAGCCGATCGGGTAGCCGAGGAAGGTGATCGCGCTGAAGGTCAGCGAGTGGACCAGGCTGAATCCCTTGGCCGCGAGCACGATCGGCACCAGGGAGCCGAAGCCGTAGTAGCCGAACGCCTGCAGGAGCTGGAAGGCGTAGAGCATCACCGTGCGGCGGCGCCATGGCGGGCGCAGCAGCGCGGAGGCCCGGTGCGGTTCGGGCGGTTCGGGGAACCGGGTGTCCGGTTCGGGCAGCGTCCCCTTCGCGGACCGTTCCAGGCGGCGGACCACCCCGTCGGCCTCGTCGTGCCGTCCCTGGGCGGCCAGCCAGCGGGGTGACTCGGGGAGCGCGGCCCGCAGCACCCACACGATCGCCGCGCCCAGCGCGCCGATGACGAACAGCCAGCGCCAGCCGTCCACCCCGAGCGGTGCCGTGCCGACCAGGGCGCGCGCGAGGAACCCGGCGGCGGGGACCCCGCAGAAGCCGATCGTGTAGGCCCAGGCCGTCGCCCGGCCGCGCGATTTGGCGGGGAGCAGATCGGCGAGGTAGGCGTCGGCGAGCGGGAGTTCGGCGCCGATGCCGATCCCGGCGATGAACCGGCAGATCACCAGCATCCACACGTCCGTGCTGAACGCGCCGAGCAGGGTGAACAGCGAGTACGTGCCCAGGGTGAGCAGGAACGCGCGGCGGCGCCCGATCCGGTCGGCGAGCCGCCCCAGCGTCACCGCGCCGACGAAGGCGCCCAGGAACGCCGACGCGAGCAGCGGTTTCAGCTCGCCGCTGGAGACGCCGAACTCCTTGGACAGCACCGTGCTGACCGTGCTCGCGAGGAACAGGTCGTACAGGTCGAAGAACGTGGCCACCCCGACCACGGCGATCAGATACCGGTGCAACCGCGTCACCGGCAACCGGTCCAACCGCGCCGCCACCGTCACCTGATCACCCATGCGCCGAACCTACCCGCCCCGCGAGTTCGGCACCCGGGCACGCGACCGGAGTGAGGAACTCGCGGGTGGGCGGGCATCTTCGTCCTGCGGGGCAGGATTGTCAAGGTTGTCGATTGGTTGGTAATTCACCACTTCAAGATCGGTACGAAAGTTGGATGCTCGGGTAGCGATGGGTGCATAGATTCACTCGTCAAGCGCGCGCGGTACTTGTCACTTTCCCTGCAATGGCAAGGAGTTCCGCCATGTCCTTGAGGTCCTTCGTGTCCGGCGCCGTCGGTGTCGCGGTCCTGACGCTTCCGCTCACCGCCGGGCAGGCCGTCGCGACCCCGCGGCAAGCCGCCCCGCGGGCCGCGATCCCGGTGACCACGGTCTACTACGACGCCTCCGGGGCGCCGTCGTTCCGCGACGTGATCGCCGCGGGCGCCGCCAACTGGAACCGGGCCGTCTCGAACGTGCAGCTGAAGGAGAGTTCGTCCGGCGCGACGCTGCGCTACACCGAGGGCAACGATCCCCAGGGTTCCTACGCCGAAACCGACGGCCACGGCAACGGCACGATCTTCATCGACTACACCCAGGCCCAGCAGTACGACAAGACCCGGATCGCCGCGCACGAGACCGGCCACGCGCTCGGCCTGCCGGACCACTACGAGGGTCCGTGTTCCGAGCTGATGTCCGGCGGCGGCCCCGGCCCGTCCTGCCACAACGCCAACCCGAACTCCGAGGAATCGGCCCGGGTCCAGCAGCTGTGGGCGAACGGCCTGCTCGCCCGCGGTGTCCTGCAGCGCATCTACGACTCGGCCCTCGCGTCGGCGCGCTAGCACGGAACGGAACGGGCCGTGGCCGGAAACTCCCGGCCACGGCCCGCCGGCGTCAGCAGGTGCCGAGCAGGCTCTGCAGCGCCGACTTCTCGGACGACTGGAGCTTCAGGCCCCAGTGGTACTTCACGTGGATCCACATCTTGGCGTAGGTGCACCGGTAACCCGACACCGACGGCACCCAGCTCGCCGGGTCCTTGTCCCCCTTGGCCTGGTTCACGTCGTCGGTCACCGCGATCAGCTGCGGGTAGGACAGGTCGTTCGCGAAATCCTGCCGCTTGCCGGTGGTCCAGGAGTTCGCCCCGGACCGCCACGCCTCGGCCAGCGGCACCACGTGGTCGATGTCCACATCGGACGCCGCATGCCAGGTCGCGCCGTCGTACGGGCTGAACCAGCTGCCCGAGGTCGACGCGCAGGCGCCGCCGACGACGACGTTCGTCCCGTCCCGTTTGAGCACGGTCTCCCGGGTGTTGCAGGTGCCCGAGATCGTGATCCAGTGCGGGAACTTGTCGCGGGAGTACCCGGTCAACGAGCCTTCGGTGGCCACCGTCAGCGCGTTCAGCTCGCTCTGCGCGGTGGCGGCGCTGGGGATGTTCGGCGGGGTGGCCGAGGCGGACGGCGGCAGCGCGACGAACAGCGCCGCGAGAGCCGACAGCAGGACGACAAGGAACAGCGAAACGCGCCGGGTGACGGCGAAGGAACTGGGCATGCGGACTCCTGGCAGGGTTCGGGAGAGCGAGCCCCACAACCGTTGGTGCCGCAGGTTGCCGCAGCGTCACGCCGATGTTGCGAATTCCCGACACACCGGGGAACAACGCCGTCACTCCCGGATCGGGGCGCCCACGCGGTGCAGGTGGCGCAGCGCCTCGGCCCACGAGGCGATCAGCCCGGTCTCGTGGTAGGGCAGCCCGAGTTCGGCGCAGTACTCCCGCACGATCGGCTGCGCGCGGCGCAGGTGCGGGGACGGCATGCTCGGGAACAGGTGGTGCTCGATCTGGTAGTTGAGCCCGCCCATCGCGTTGTCCACGAACCGGCCGCCGCGCACGTTGCGCGTGGTCAGCACCTGGCGGCGCAGGAAGTCGAGCTTCTCACCGGGCTTCAGCATCGGCATGCCCTTGTGCCCGGGCGCGAACACCGAACCCATGTAGATCCCCCAGAGCCCCTGGTGCACGGCGAAGAACACCAGCGCCTGCAGCGGGGTCAGCACCACCAGCAGCGCGGTCACGTACAGCACGACGTGCGCGATCAGCAGCGTCGCCTCGACGCCGCGGTGCTTCAGCTTCGGGTTGAACAGCGCCCGGAAACCGGAAACGTGCAGGTTGAGGCCCTCGAGGGTGAGCAGCGGGTAGAACCAGAACGCCTGCCAGCGCCCGAAGAACCGGGCGATGCCCTTGCTCGAGCGCGCCTGGTCTTCCGACCAGACCAAAATGTCCGGATCGACGTCCGGATCGAGTTCCTCGTGGTTCGGATTGGCGTGGTGGCGGGTGTGCTTGTCCATCCACCAGCCGTAGCTCATCCCGACGCCGAGGTTCCCGGCGATCCACCCGGCGAGCTGGCTCGGCCGGCGGGTGCGGAACACCTGCCGGTGCGCGAGGTCGTGGGAAACCAGCGCGACCTGGCCGAACAGGATCGCGAAGAAGGCCGCCACGAGCAGTTGCCACCAGGAGCTGCCGAGCAGGAAGAAGGTGACGAGACCGGCGGCGTAGAGGCCGCCGATGATGCCGATCCGGGCCGTGTAGTAGCCGGGCCGCCGCTTGAGCAGGCCGGCCCGGGTTATTCGCTGGGACAGCCGCGCGAAATCGCTGCCGGTCTCGGTGAGTACCGCGGAGTTTGTGGTCACACGGACCAGCCTGGCGACCTTCACCCCGGGTAAGAATCCCGTGCGCACCCCTGTCCATACGGGGGTTGGCCCTACCGCCCCGGGACCACCCGCGCGAGATACTCGTGCGGCTGCCCGAACAGTTGCGCGCTGGAATGCGCGCGTTTGAAGAACCGGTGGGCGTCGTGCTCCCAGGTGATGGCGATCCCGCCGTGCAACTGGATCATCTCGGCGGCCACCGCGGAGAACGCCTCCGAGCAGTACGTCTTGGCGACCGCGGCGAGCCGGGACCGATCCTCCTCGACCGGCGCGTAGGCCGCCGAGCGCGCGGTTTCCACCAGCACGTGCAGATCGGCCATCCGGTGTTTCAACGCCTGGAAACCGCCGATCGGCCGCCCGAACTGCTGCCGCTGCCGGGTGTATTCCACGGTCAGCTCGAGCGCCCGGGCCGCCGCGCCGACCTGCTCGGCCGCGAGCGCCAGGCAGGCGGTGTCGCGAACCCGCGCCAGCCCGGTCCGGAAGTCCCCGCCGATCCGCCGGGCGGTGGCGCCGGTGAACTCCGCGGTGGCCAGCCCGCGCGTCTGGTCCATCGCGGGGGAGCGGGTGACGCGTACCGCGTCCTGGCCGGGATCGACCTCGAACAGCCCGATCTCGCCGCCGAGACCGGCGACCACCAGCAGGGTGCGCGCGAGGTCGCCGTCCACCACGTAATGCGCGGTACCGTCCACTGTGTATTCGTCGGCGGCGGTCAGGGCGGGTGTTTCGAGGGACCACCCGGTTTCGCCAGCCCAGGCGAGCGCGGTGATCGCGCCCTCGGCCATGCCGGGCAGCAGCCGGGCGCATGCCGCCGAGTCGCCGGATTCGAGCAGCGCGGCGGTGGCGAGCACGGCCGAGCCGAGGAACGGTACGTCCGCCAGCGCCCGGCCGATTTCCTCGGCGACCACCTGGAGTTCGGCGACCCCGGCCCCGGCGCCGCCGTATTCCTCGGGAATCGCGAGCCCGGCGACCCCGATCTGTTCGCACAGCACCGGCCACGGATCGCGGGAGGAGTCCAGGAGCTTCCGCACGGCGTCGGCCAGTGCCTGCTGTTCCTCGGTACGCATCAGCGGGCCGCCACCACCGCGTCGAGCACCCGCGACCGGTGGAACGCACCCGTGCCCCAGGCCGCGGCGAGCGCGCGCACCTTGCCCAGCCGCAGGCCGAGGGCGTGTTCGGCGGTGTAGCCGATCGCCCCGTGCACCTGCAGCCCGGTCCGCGCGGCGAGCCGGGCCGCGTCCGCCGCGGCGGCTTTCGCCGCCGACACGTCCCGCGCCCGGGTGGCCGATCCGGTGCTGATCGCCAGCCCCGCCGCGTGCAGCAGCGGCCGGGCCAGTTCGAGCGCGGTGGCCACGTCCGCGAGCAGATGCTTGACCGCCTGGTACTGGCCGATTTCCTTGCCGTACTGCTTGCGTTGCTTGGCGTAGGCGACCGAGGCGTCGAGCAGCCACTGGCCGGCGCCGAGCGACTGCGCGGCGGTGGCCAGCGCACCCTGGTCGAAGGCGAGCCCGGCATCCCGGGCGACGCTGATCTGCTCACCCGCCACCGGCTCGGACAGGCGGCGGGCGGAGTCCACAGAGGACAAAGGACGCCCCGCCGTGAAGGTGCGCAGACACGTGCCGTCCACCAGAACCCTCGCCTCGGCCACCTCCGCGTCCAGGGCATACGGAACGTGCGGGGGCCAGGCGACCGAGGCGAGCGTCTCGCCCGCCGCCACCCCGGCCAGCACCTCGTCGTCGAGCAGGGCGGGCAGGACGGCGACCGTGTCCACCCACGGCCCGGGCACCGCGTGGTAGCCGAGTTTCTCGAAGGCCACCACCAGATCGACGGCGTCCGCGCCGATCCCGTCGAACCGCTCCGGGACGGCGAGCGCGGTGACCCCGAGTTCGGCGAGCCGCCGCCACAGCTTCACCCCGCCCTCGTGCTCGCCCGCCGCCCACGCCCGGGCGATGGCATAGGTGTCCACATCGGACAGCAACGCGTCGATGCTGTCCGCGAACTGGTGCTGTTCGGGGGAAAGCGCGAACCTCATCGATCACCTCGGGGGAGTCCCAGCAGCCGCTCGGCCACCGTGTTGCGCTGGATCTGGTCGGTGCCGCCGTAGATCGGCCCGGCGAGCGAGAACAGCCAGCCGTCGGCCCAGCTCCGCTCGCCGCGCAGTTCGGCCTCCGGGCCGAGCAGGTCCAGCGCGGTCTCGTGCAGATCGACGTCCAGATGCGACCAGAAGAGCTTGTTGACGCTCGACTCCGGCCCCAGTTCGCCGCCCGCCTCGAGCCTGCTCACCGTGCCGAACGTGTAGAGCTGGTAGGCCCGCGCGCCGATCCACGCGTCCGCCACCCGGTGCGCGAGCGCGGTGTCGGCCGGGTCGCCGGTGCGCGACCACTGCTCGACCAGGCGGTCCGCGGCGGCGAGGAAGCGGCCGGGGCTGCGCAGGGACAGGCCGCGCTCGTTGTTCGCGGTGGTCATCGCGACCCGCCAGCCGTTGCCCGGTTCGCCGATCACGTCGGCGTCCGGGACGAACACCTCGTCCAGGAAGATCTCGGCGAACCCGGGCTCGCCGTCGAGCTGCGGGATCGGCCGCACCCGCACGCCGTCCGCGCGCAGGTCGATCATGAAGTAGGTCAAACCCTTGTGCCGCTTGCTTTCCGGGTCACTGCGGAAGAGCCCGAACGCACGGTCGGCGTAGGTCGCCCGGGAACTCCAGGTCTTCTGCCCGGAGAGCAGCCAGCCCCCCTCGGTGCGGGTGGCCGTGCTGCGCAGGGCGGCGATGTCGCTGCCCGCCTCCGGTTCGGACCACGCCTGCGCCCAGACCTCCTCGCCGCGCGCCATCTTCGGCAGGACGCGCCGCCGCTGCTCGTCGGTGCCGTGCGAGAACAGGGTCGGCGCGAGCATGAAGATGCCGTTCTGGCTCACCCGGCCGGGCGCGCCCGCCGCGTAGTACTCCTCCTCGAAGAGCACCCACTCCAGCAAGGACGCGTCCCGGCCGCCGAATTCGCGCGGCCAGGAGACCACGGACAGCCGGGCGTCGGCGAGTTTCGCCTCCCATTCCCGGTGCCGGGCGAATCCCTCGGCGGTGTCGAAGGACGGCAGGGGCTGCCGGGGCACGTTGTCCGCGAGCCAGCCCCGCACCTCGTCCCGGAAAGCCCGGGCCTTCTCGTCGATTTCGAGGTCCATCAAGACTTCCTGTTCGCGTCGCGCATCGAACGCGCGTCCTGGCCGCCGAGCGAGTCCCCGCCGGAGACCTCGGCGTTGTGGGCGTGGGCGAAGTGGTGCAGGCCGAATACCGAGTCCATCCCGGCGCGCATCCCCATCAGATCCTCGGCCTGGTTGACCGCCTTCTTGGTCAGCGCGAGCCCGAACCGCGGCATCTCGGCGATCTTCTCCGCCAGCGCCAGGGTTTCGGACTCCAGATCGGCGCGCGGCACGATCCGGTTCAGCATGCCCCATTCCTTGGCCTGCTGGGCGGTGAACCGCTCGCCGGTGAACAGCACCTCCTTGGCCGCCCGGGGGCCGAGCACCCACGGATGCGCGAAGTATTCGACGCCCGGAATTCCCATGCGCACCACCGGATCGGCGAAGAAGGCGTCGTCCGAGGCGACGATCAGATCGCACACCCAGGCGAGCATCAGCGCGCCCGCGATGCACGCGCCCTGCACGCTGGCGATGGTCGGCTTGGGGATTTCCCGCCAGCGGCGGCACATCCCGAGGTAGACCTCGGATTCGCGGGCGAACCGGAGATCGCCGCCCTCCTTGTCCGTGTGGTCCCACCACAGCACGGCCTTGCGGTCGAAGGGAACGTCCACGTCCCGGCCGGGGGTGCCGATGTCGTGGCCCGCGGAGAAGTGCTTGCCCGCACCGGCCAGCACGATCACCTTGACCTCGTTGTCGTCCACCGCCCGCGTGAACGCCTCGTCCAGGGCGTAGGTCATCGCCGAGTTCTGCGCGTTGCGGTATTCGGGGCGGTTCATGGTCACCAGCGCGACCGGTCCGCGCCGTTCGTAGCGGACGACTTCTGCCATCAGGACTCCTTCTCCCGCAACACGCGTTTCAGCACCTTGCCCGACGGATTGCGCGGCAGTTCCGCGGTGAACTCGACGTGCCGGGGAACCTTGTAGTTCGCCAGGTTCTCCTTGGCGTACGCGATCACGTCCGCTGTGGACAGATCGGTTTTCGGTACCACGTAAGCCTTGCCCACTTCGCCGAGCCGGGCGTCGGGCACGCCGATCACCGCCGATTCGGCCACCCCGGGCAGCCGCGCGAGGACCTGTTCCACCTCCGCCGGGTACACGTTGAACCCGCCGCAGATGTACATGTCCTTGATCCGGTCGGTGATCTTCAGGTAGCCGCGCTCGTCGAGCACGCCCACGTCACCGGTGTGCAGCCAGCCGTCGGCGTCGATCGCCTTGGCGGTGGCCTCGGGGTCGTCGAGGTAGCCGAGCATCACGTTCGGGCCGCGCAGGAGGATCTCGCCGGTGTCCCCGGCGATCTTCACTTCGAAGCCCGCGGTGGCCCGGCCGGAGGTGCGGGCGACGGTTTCCGCGTCGTCTCCCGCGCGGCACATGGTGACCACCACGGCCTCGGTCAGGCCGTAGGCGGTGAGCACGGTTTCGAAGCTCAGCTCCGCCTGCATCCGTTCCACCAGGGCGACCGGGACCGTGGCCGCGCCGGTGACCGCGAGCCGCAGGCTGGACAGGTCGAAGTCGCCGCGGTTCGGGGCGTCGAGCATGACCTGGTAGATCGTCGGGGCGCCGGGAAGCACGGTGACCCGCTCGGCTTCGATGAGCCGCATCGCCCGCTCGACGTCGAAGGTCTGCTGGGGGAGCAGGGTGGCGCCGGTCAGCAGGGCGACCAGGATCCCGGCCTTGTAGCCGAAGCTGTGGAAGAACGGGTTGATCACCAGGTAGCGGTCGCTTTCGGTGACCGCGCCGCAGTCCGCCCAGGCCTCGGCGACCGCGAGCGCCTGGCGGTGGCTGGTCATCGCGCCCTTGCTGCGCCCGGTGGTGCCGGAGGTGAACAGGATGTCGCTGACGTCCCCGGGCCGCACCGTGGCCGCGCGGGCGTCGACCTCGTCGAGGTCCGCTGCGCGGCCTTCGAGATCGGCCCAGTCGATGACCCCGGGTTCGCGGGCCGGTTCGCCCTCGACCGGAATCCGCAGCACCACACCGGGCCGGGCGTCGCCGAGTTCGGCCAGCCGGTCCCGGCCCAGGAACTCGCCCGCGACCACCAGCGCGCTCGCCCTGCTGCGTTCGAGGATGTCCCGCGTTTCCGGGCCGGTGAATCGGGTGTTGATCGGCACCAGGGTGGCCCCGAGGTGCAGGGCGGCCAGGGCCGCGGTCACCCAGTGGTGGGTGTTGGGCGAGCAGACGGCCACCCGGTCGCCGGGCCGGATCCCCTCGGCGAGGAACACGCCCGCGCATCGGCGGACCTGCCGGTACAGCTCCGCGTAGGTCAGCCGGACCGGTCCGTCCACCACCGCTTCCCGGTCGGCGAACCGTTGTGCCGCCCGGGTGAGTGCCGCCGGAATCGTCATCGCCCATCTCCCTAGCAAGTGCTTGGTAGGGTAACGTACGGATCGACGGCGGGTCCAGTGGCGCGAGAGGAGGCGCGGTGCCCGAAAGTGGCAGCACTTTCCGTGAACGGGTGCGTACCTGGCTCGAGGAGAATCTGCGCGGGGAGTTCGCCGGATTGCGCGGGCGGGGCGGTCCCGGGCGCGAGCACGAGGCGTTCGAGGAGCGGGTCGCCTGGGAGCGGCACCTCGCGGCGGCGGGCTGGACGTGCCTGGGCTGGCCGGCCGAGCACGGCGGCCGCGGCGCTTCCCTGGAGGAGCAGGTGATCTTCCACGAGGAGTACGCCCGCGCGGGCGCCCCGGCGAAGGTCAGCCATCTGGGGCAGGAGCTGCTCGGCCCCACCCTGATCGCGTTCGGCACGCCCGAACAGCAGCGCCGGTTCCTGCCGCCGATCGCGGCGGTGGAGGAACTGTGGTGCCAGGGCTATTCCGAGCCCGGCGCCGGATCCGACCTCGCCGCGGTGGCCACCACCGCGACGCTCGAAGGCGACGAGTGGGTGCTGCACGGGCAGAAGGTGTGGACCTCGCTCGCGCACGTCGCCGACTGGTGTTTCGTCCTGGCCCGGACCGAACGCGGTTCGAAGCGGCATCACGGGCTGTCCTACCTGCTGGTGCCGATGCGGCAACCGGGCGTCGAGGTGCGGCCGATCCAGCAGCTCACCGGGACCTCGGAGTTCAACGAGGTCTTCTTCGACGGCGCCCGCACGCCGCGGGAGGAGGTGGTGGGCGAACCCGGCGACGGCTGGCGGGTGGCCCTGGGCACGCTGGCGTTCGAACGCGGGGTGGCGACGCTGGGGCAGCAGGTGGGCTTCCGGCGGGAGTTGCGGGCGCTGACCGATCTCGCCGAATCCAGCGGCGCCGCGCGGGATCCGGTGATCGCCGAGCGGATCGCCCGGGCCTGGCTGGGCCTGGAGGTCATGCGCGCGCACGCGGTGCGGACGCTCGGCGATTCCTCGACCGGGGTGGCCGAGGTGTCGAAGCTGGTGTGGGCGAACTGGCACCGGTCGCTGGGTGAGCTGGCGATGCTGGTGCGCGGCGCGGCCGGACTGGTCGCCGAGGCCGAGCCGTACGAACTCGACGATTGGCAGCGGCTGTACCTGTTCACCCGCGCGGACACGATCTACGGCGGTTCCAACGAGATCCAGCGCAACATCATCGCCGAGCGCGTGCTCGGCCTGCCGCGAGAGGTGCGCCCGTGATTCCTGTCCCGAAGTACCCCGAGGGCCGCGATCTGTTGCGGGACAAGGTGGTCGTGGTGACCGCGGCCGCCGGAACGGGCATCGGCTCGGCGGTGGCCCGGCGCGGCCTGGAAGAAGGCGCGCGGGTCGTGGTCAGCGACTGGCACGAGCGGCGCCTGGCGGAGAAGGTCGCGGAGTTCGCCGAACTGGGCGAGGTGCACGCGATTCCCTGCGACGTGACCCGGGAGGACCAGGTCCAGGCGCTGATCGACGGCGCGGCCGAGAAGTTCGGACGGCTGGACGTGCTGATCAACAACGCCGGGCTCGGCGGCAGCAAGTCCATTGTGGACATGACCGACGAGGAGTGGACGCGGGTCCTCGACGTCACCCTGAACGGCACGTTCCGGGCCACCCGCGCCGCGGTCCGCCGGTTCATCGCACAGGGCGGGGGCGGCGCGGTGGTGAACAACGCCTCGGTGATCGGCTGGCGGGCGCAGGGCGAGCAGGCGCACTACGCGGCGGCGAAGGCGGGCGTGATGGCGTTGACCCGCGCGGCCGCGGTGGACGTCGCGCCGCACGGGATCCGGGTGAACGCGGTCGCGCCGAGCCTGGCGATGCACCCGTTCCTGGCGAAGGTCACCACCGAGGAACTGCTCACCGAGCTGACCGGCCGGGAGGTCTCCGGGAGGGCCGCGGAGCCGTGGGAGGTGGCGAATGTGATGGTATTCCTGGCCAGTGACTACGCCTCGTACCTCACCGGCGAGGTGGTCTCCGTGAGCAGCCAGCATCCGTGAAGGGACACCGATGAACACGAAACCGGGCGGTTCCGGGCGCCGGGCCGAACTGCTGGGCATCGCGGCGAAACTGTTCGCCGAGCGGGGCTTCGTGTCCACCACGGTCCGCGACATCGCGGACGCCGCCGGGATCCTGTCGGGCAGCCTCTACCACCACTTCGATTCGAAGGAGTCGATGGCGGACGAGATCCTGACCGGGTTCCTGGACGAGCTGTTCGGCCGGTACGCCGAGATCGTCGCCGCCGAACTGGGCCCGCGCAAGACCCTGGAAGCCGTGGTGGTGGCGTCCTTCGAGTCGATCGACCGGCACCCGGCCGAGGTGGCGATCTACCAGAACGAGGCCAAGCACCTCATGCAGTTCCCGCGGTTCGACTACCTCAACGACCGCAACGCCGAGTTCCGCAAGCTGTGGAACACGATCCTGACCGACGGCGTGCGCGACGGCGTGTTCCGCGCCGATCTGGACGTCGAGCTGGTCTACCGGTTCATCCGGGACACGGTGTGGGTCGCCGTGCGCTGGTACAACCCCGAAGGCGCGCTGTCCGCGGACGCGGTCGCCGAACAGTACCTGGGGATCCTGCTGGACGGCATCGCCACGCGGCGCCGCCCGGTCAAGAAGTGAAGGAGCGGGTATGGCCGAGGCGTACATCATCGACGCGGTGCGCACCCCGGTGGGCAGGCGGGGCGGCGGGCTGAGCGCCGTGCACTCCGCCGATCTGGGCGCGCACGTGCTGAAGGCGGTCGTGGAGCGGTCCGGGGTGGATCCGGCGCTGGTCGACGACGTGATCCTGGGCTGCACCGACACGCTCGGCTCGCAGGCGGGCAACATCGCGCGCACGGCGTGGCTCGCGACCGGTTTCCCGCACCACGTGCCCGGGGTGACCGTCGACCGGCAGTGCGGTTCGAGCCAGCAGGCCGTGCACTTCGCCGCGCAGGCGGTGCTGAGCGGCACGATGGACCTGGTGGTCGCCGGGGGCGTGCAGAACATGAGCCAGATCCCGATCAGCGCGGCCATGCTCGCCGGGCGGGAATACGGTTTCGACGACCCGTTCTCCGGTTCGAAGGGCTGGCAGGAGCGGTACGGCTCGGTCGAGGTTTCCCAGTTCCGCAGTGCCGACATGATCGCCGGGCACTGGGACATCTCCCGCGAAGCGATGGAAGAGTTCGCGTTGTCGAGTCACCAGCGCGCCCTCGCCGCGATCGATTCCGGCCGGTTCTCCCGGGAGATCGTCCCGTTCGGCGACCTGGTGCACGACGAGGGCCCGCGCCGCGACACGAGCCTGGAACGGATGGCCGGGCTGAAACCGCTGAGCGAAGGCTCGCGCCTGACCGCCGCGGTGGCCAGCCAGATCTCCGACGGCGCGAGCGCCGCGATGATCGCGTCGGAGTCGTTCGTCCGCGAACACGGGTTGACCCCGCGCGCCCGGGTGCACCACATTTCGGTCCGGGCCGCCGATCCGGTGTGGATGCTGACCGGCCCCATCCCGGCGACCGCGCACGCCCTGCGCAAGACCGGACTGTCCATTGAGGACATCGACCTGTTCGAGGTGAACGAAGCCTTCGCGAGCGTGGTCCTGGCGTGGCTGGAGGAAACCGGCGCCGACCCCGAGCGGGTCAACGTCAACGGCGGCGGCATCGCCCTCGGCCACCCGATCGGCGCCACCGGCACCAAACTCTTCGCCACCCTCCTCCACGAACTCGAACGCCGTGAAGCCCGCTACGGCCTGCAAACCATGTGCGAAGGCGGCGGCACGGCCAACGTCACCATCATCGAACGCCTCTGACCCCATTCCGGTAGGCGAGTTTCCGCCCGGGGTGTCTGCGCGTCGCAAAAATAGCGGGGGACCTTTGCTCCAGCTCAACGGGAGCGGGGGACCTTTACTACCGTTGAACCGTAGTAAAGGTCCCCCGCTATTTTTTGGTGAGCCCGTGCTCAGGTGCGCACCGGTGCCCAGAAGTCCAGGGGGACGCGGTCGACCGCGCGGCCCGTGTCGTCGAGCAGGCGGCCCATCAGTTTGACGCCGCGCAGGGTGACCGCCCGGTCGATGATCTCCAACCTGGGCAGGCTGGCCACCAGCGAGCTTTCCAGCGGCACCGTGTCGGCGGGGGAGCGCAGCCACGCCACCAGCAGCAGGTTGGCGGCGCCGCTGATCGCCGCGCACATCCGCACCTCGGGCAGGTTCGCCAGTGAGCGGGCCGTTTCCTCCAAGCGGTCCGGTGGGACGCGCAGCCACAGCATCATGGTCACCGGGGCCGGGGACTTCGACCGGGCGATCTCGCACCGCAACCGCACGGAACCGCCGCCCAGCAACGCGTCCAGGTGTCGCCGGACGGTGCTCGCGCTCACCCCGAGATGTCCGGAAAGTTCCGCATAGGACATTCGCCCGTTCTCGCCCAGTGCCAGCATCAGCGCGCGATCCAGTTCGCCGAACCGGATCGGCGCGCTCGCCGACGGGACGTGCGCCGCGAGTGCCTCGCGCTGGCTGCGGGAGATCGCCCGCACCTCCCACCGGCTCCCCTCGCTGAACAACCGCGGCGCCACCAGTGTCCGCGTCCCGGTCACTCCGGGCAGGGCCGCGAGCCGGTGGACGACGTAATCGGACACCGCGCGCAGATCCGGCGCCACCACGTGGATGAGCAGATCGCACGGCCCCGCCACGTGTTCGATCGTCGGCACGTGCGGATCGGCGGCGAGCGTCCGCGCCACCTCGGTCGGCATCCCGGGCGCGCAGTCGATCTGCACGAACGCCAGCGCCATTCGCGCCGCGAGCGGCCCCGCCGGATACGCCGTCATCCAGGCGTCCCCCGCCTCGACCAGCTGGTCCCACCGCCGGGCCGCGGTCGCCGCGCCGATCCCCAGGGCGCCGCCGATCACCGACCACGACGCCCGCGGGTCCACCTGCAGCGCGTTGATCAGAGTCAGCTCAAGCTCGGTCAGCATGGCGGAATCTTCGCCGGACCGGCAGAGTCGTGGTGGATTCCATGGATTCCGGCGGTCCGGGTGCTCGGCAACTGGATCATCGCTGACCAAGCATAGGTCGACAATCGGAGAAGGAGCCCCATGACTTTGCGCGAAGACGCGGCGGAACTGTCCGGTGACCTGGCGCGACTGCGCCGTGCCCTGCACCAGGAACCCGAGGTCGGCCTGCACCTGCCGCGGACGCAGGACAAGGTGCTCGGCGCCCTCGACGGGCTGCCCCTGGAGATCACCACCGGCAAGAGCCTGTCCTCGGTCACCGCGGTGCTGCGCGGCGGCAAACCCGGCCCCGCGGTCCTGCTGCGCGGGGACATGGACGCGTTGCCGGTCGCCGAACGGTCCGGCGAGGACTTCACCTCGCGCCTCGACGGCGTCATGCACGCCTGCGGCCACGACCTGCACACCGCGGGCCTGGTCGGCGCCGCGCAGCTGCTGTCCGCCCGGCAGGCCGACCTCGCGGGCGACATCGTGTTCATGTTCCAGCCGGGCGAGGAGGGCTTCGACGGCGCGGGCCACATGATCAACGAGGGCGTGCTGGAAGCCGCGGGTCGTCCGGTGGACGCGGCCTACGGGCTGCACGTGACCTCGTCGATGTTCCCCGCCGGGACGTTCGTCTGCCGCCCGGGACCGCTGATGGCCGCCTCCGACGGGCTGTTCGTCCGGGTCGTCGGCGCGGGCGGCCACGGGTCACAGCCGCACCGCGCGCTCGACCCGGTTCCCGCGGCCTGCGAGATGGTCACCGGGCTGCAGACCATGGTCTCCCGCCGGTTCGACGTGTTCGACCCGGTCGTGGTCACCGTCGGCACCTTCCACGCGGGCACCAAGCGCAACATCATCCCCGAGGAAGCCACCTTCGAGGCGACGGTCCGCTCGTTCTCGGTCGAAGCGCGGGAACGGCTGCGCGAGCACGCGGTCAAGCTGTGCCAGGACATCGCCGCGGCGCACGGGCTCGAGGTCGAGGTCAGCTACGAGACCGAGTACCCGGTGACGGTCAACCACGCCGACGGGCACGAGTTCGTCGCCTCGACCGTGCGCGAGGTCTTCGGCGAGGAGCGCTTTGTCGACCTGCCGCATCCGATGACCGGCTCCGAGGACTTCTCCCGCGTGCTCAACGCGGTTCCCGGGGCGTTCGTGTTCCTCGGCGCGACCCAGGCCGACGACCCGGATTCCGCGCCCACCAACCATTCCCCGCTCGCGACCTTCGACGACGGCGTGCTCGCCGACGGCGCCGCCCTGCTCGCCGAACTGGCCACCCGGCGGCTCGCGCTCGCCTGAATCCACGTAGAAGGGATGCGCCCGTGCGCCCGTACCACCTGGTTCCCGCGATCCCGGCCCTCGCGCTGATCCTCATGCCGTTCCTGCCGTTCGTCAACGCACCCGGCCTGTGGCTGGGCCTGCCCCGCATGCTCGTCTGGGGCGGCGCCTGGTGCCTGGCGTGCACGCCCGCCCTGCTCGTCGCCGAGAAGCTGATGGCCCGCGAGGAGGAGGATCGATGACCACGACCCTCGTCTTCACCTTCGCGGGCATCGTGCTGATCGGCGTCCTCGGTTTCCTCGGCCGCCGCAAACCGGCGGCGGACCTCGCCGAGTGGACGGTCGGCGGGCGCAAGTTCGGCGCGATGGCGATGTGGTTCCTGCAGGCCGGGGAGGTGTTCACCACCTTCACCTTCCTCGGCATGGCGGGCCTGGCGTTCAGCGGCGGGGTGGCCGCGATGTACGCGCTGCCGTACGTCCCGATCGGGTACATCGTGCTGTTCTTCCTGGCCAAGCGGCTCTGGTCGCTCGGCAAGCGGCGCGGTTACCTGACCCAGGGCGACTTCCTCGAGGACCGCTACGACAGCCGCCTCCTCGGCACCGTTTCCGCCGTCCTCGGCGTCCTGTTCGTGTTGCCGTACCTGCAGTTGCAGATCACCGGCCTCGGCCTGATCGTCAAACTGGTCACCGGGGACGCCGCGTCCAGCACGCTGTCCATGGTGGTCGGCTCGCTGCTGGTGGTGGCGTTCGTGCTGTGGGCCGGGCTGCGCGGCGTGGCGACCACCTCGTACTTCAAGGACGCGATCATGCTGGTCGTCCTGGTGGTGCTGATGATCGCGATCCCCACGCACTTCGCGGGCGGGATCTCCGCGATGTTCCACCGGGTCGCCGAACTGCGGCCGCAGCTGCTGACCGTCCACTCCGGAACGAACGATCTCACCTGGTTCACCACCAGCATGCTGGTCAGCGCGATCGGGGTCGGTCTGATGACGCTGCCGCAGACCTGGCCCGCGGTGATGTCCGCGCGCGACCCGAAGGTGCTGCGCCGCAACTACACCTGGATGCCGCTCTACGAGATCTGCCTGATGCTGCCGATGATCGTCGGTTTCGCCGCGGTTCTGGTGCTGCCCAAGGAAACGAACTCCAACGGCGTCCTGCTCACGCTGAGCAAGCAGGTGCTGCCGCCGTGGGCGACCGGGCTCGTGGTGGTCGCCGCGATCGCCACCGCGATGGTGCCCGCGGCGGGCATCCTCATCGGCATCTCCTCGCTGGTGGCCCGGAACATCGCCCGGGTCCGCAACGAGCGCACGCAGTTCTGGATCAACCACGGCACCGTGGTGGGCGCGTGCGCGCTGGCCCTGCTGCTCGGCATCTTCCGCCCCGATCTGCTGGCGAACCTGCTGCTGCTCACCTTCAGCGGCACCGTGCAGCTCGCCCCGGCCAACGCGCTGGGCTTCCTGCGGCGCAAGGTGGTCACCAAGATGCCGGTGCTGCTCGGGCTGATCGCCGGGGAGGCCGTGGTGGTCTGGCTGACCTTCGTCGACCCCGGACTGGTCGGGCACTTCAACGCCGGACTGGTCGGGCTCGCGGTGAACGTCGTCGTGCTCGCGATCGCCGCGGCCGTCGAACGGGCCACCGGCAGGTCGCCGGTACCCGCCGAAGGCGAACCTGCGACGGTGAACGCATGAGTCTCTCAATGGCGAGTCGCGGCACTCGAGTTGACCACAGGGCGCGCCCCGGCCGTCAGGCCCCAGCGCCGAGGCACTCTTTCCCGCCGAGGCGCCATCAGCACGAGTCGGGGCGGCAGGGCGCCCTGCCCATCGACGTTCGATGCGCTCTCAAGTCGCGCCCTGGCGACACGATCGCGGACGCGCGCGAAGCCGCGGAGGGCACAGCATGACTCGTACCGTTTTCGCCGGTGGCCTGGTTTTCGACGGCACCGGCGCCGATCCCGCGCCCGCCGACGTGCTGGTCGCCGACGGCCGGATCCTGGAGGTGGGCACCGGACTGGACGGCGACGAGGTCGTCGACTGCGCCGGGATGACCCTGCTCCCCGGCCTGTTCGACTGCCACGTCCACGTCACGGTCTCCCAGATCGGCCTGCTGCAACGCGTCGAGAAGCCGTTCTCGTACCAGTTCTACGAGGCCGCCCGGAACCTGTGGCGCACCCTGCGCCTGGGCATCACGACCGTCCGGGACGCCGCCGGCGCGGACCTCGGCATCAAGCAGGCCGTCGAGGACGGGCTGATCCCGGGGCCGCGGCTGCAGATCTCGATCAGCCTGATCAGCCAGACCGGCGGCCACGGCGACGGCTGGCTGCCGTCCGGCCACTGCGTGCCGCTTTCGCTGCCCCATCCGGGACGGCCGAGCGCGCTGGTGGACGGGCCGGACGAGATGCGCAAGGCGGCCCGGGCCCTGCTGCGGGCCGGGGCCGAGGTGCTCAAGGTGTGCACCACCGGCGGTGTGCTCTCACCCCGCGACGATCCGCGGCATTCCCAGTTCTCGCTGGAGGAACTGGACGTCCTGGTCGCCGAGGCCGCGATGCAGGGGCGGCACGTGATGGCGCACGCCCAGGGCTCGGAAGGGATCAAGAACGCGGTGCGGGCCGGGATCCGGTCCATCGAGCACGGCATCTACCTCGACGACGAGGCCATCGACCTGATGCTGGCGCGCGGCACCTGGCTGGTGCCCACGCTGGTCGCGCCGGTGAACGTGATCCGCGCGGCGCGGGCCGGTGCGACGCTGCCCGCTTCGGTGGTGCGCAAGGCCGAGGAGGTCGTGGAGATCCACGCCGACTCCATGCGGCGCGCGGTGGCCGCCGGGGTCAAGATCGCGATGGGCACCGACAGCGGGGTCGGCCCGCACGGGACGAACCTCGACGAACTGCCGCTGATGGCCGCCGCCGGGATGACCCCGGGCGAGGTGCTCGCGGCGACCACCTCGTCGGCCGCGGAGCTGCTCGGCTACGACGATCTCGGCGTGCTCGCCCCGGGCCGGCGCGCCGATCTGGTGGTCGTTTCCGGGGACGCCTACGACCTGTCCGCGCTCGGCGAGAACATCCGGGAGGTGTGGAAGGACGGCGTGCGGGTCACGGTCCGGGAACCGAAAGAAGACTGAGGATCTTTCGCGTTGAGCTACCATCCGACTACCGAAAGCGGAAGGCGGACGCGGGCGGGGCTCAGTGGCGAGACGCGAAACCGAGGTACACCAGGTCCTTTCCACCACGACGATCCTGGTGTGGTCGGCCGGGCTCCTCTGCGTCGCCGGGTTCGCCGTGGCGCTGCTGTGGACCACGCTCGGCACCGGCGAGACGCGTGACTCGATTCGACTCGACGTCATTCGCACGGCGGCGAGCATCGTGGTCGGCACCGGCGGCGCGGCCGCCCTGCTGCTCGCCGCCCGGCGCCAGCGCGCCACCGAACTGGACGTCAAGCAGAAGGACCACGACGCCACCGAACGCCGGGTCACCGAGCTGTACGGCAAGGCGGCCGATCAGCTCGGCAGCGACAAGGCCGCCGTCCGGCTGGCCGGGCTGTACGCGCTGGAACGCCTCGCCCAGGGCAATCCCGCGCACCGGCAGACCATCGTCAACCTGGTGTGCGCCTACCTCCGGATGCCCGCCCGGCCCTCGGCCCCCGCCGCCAGCGCGCCGCCGCGGATGCGGTCGGTGCACCGCGCGGAGGAATGGGAGGTCCGCCAGGCCGCGCAGCGGTTGCTGACCCGGCACCTGCGGCCCGAGGACGAAACGTCGCACTGGCCGGGGATCGAGCTCGACCTGTCCGGCGCGAACCTGGAGAAGTTCACGCTCACCCACTGCGTGTGCAAGTCGGCGCTGTTCATCGGGACCACGTTCGTCGGCCCGGCGACCTTCCGCGGGGCGACCGTCGAGGAGACCGCGGACTTCCGCGACGCGCGCTTCCTCGGCCTCGCCGACTTCCGCCGGGTCACCTTCGACACCCGGGAGAAACCGTTCCGCGGCGCCAGGTTCGAAGGCCAGGTCGAATTCGGCACCACCACCCCGGCCGTCCTCGCGGGGGCGCTGACCAGGACGGACAAGGAAGTCCGCCGCGTCTGGCCCCGCGGCTGGAGCGAACGGGAGATACCGGACGAACGACCGTGGGCGCGACTCGTTTCCGAAGAAGTCGCAACCGATCCCCGGTGACGCACGTCTCAGCGACAGGTCGACCAGAACGAGGAGGTGACCGACGTGTGCGATCCCCGCACCGCGCTTCGTGAGCGCGCTTTCCCGCCCCGGCTACCGGGGCAGGGGCCTGATGCCGACGGTCATCTCCGGCTTGGCGGCCGAGGAGGTGTTCGCCGGATCCGGCCCCGCGGCCAAGGGTCGGCGAAGTCCGGCGCGGCTTGCCGGTCGTGACCGTTTCGGCGGGTCTTGTGCCGCTAGCCTCGGGCGCATGGGTGAGCACAAGGAACGCATGCTGCGTGGCGAATTGTACCGCGACAACGACCCGGAACTCGTCGCCGAGCGGCGGCGCGCGCAGGCGCTGCTCGACGAGTTCAACGCGACCACGGCCGAGGAATCCGATCGCCGCGAGGTCGTGCTGCGCAAACTCCTCGGCCGGTTGGGTGACGGTTCGTGGGTCATGCCCAGGTTCCAGTGCGACTACGGCTACCTGATCGAGATCGGCTCGAACAGCTTCCTCAACTACGACGCGATCCTGCTCGACTGCGCCCCGATCCGGATCGGCGACGACGTGTCGATCGGCCCGCGAGCGCAGCTGCTCACCGCGCTGCACCCGATGGAGGACCACGAACTCCGGCGCCGGCGCTGGGAAACCGCGAAACCGATCACCATCGGCGACAACGTCTGGTTCGGCGGCGGCGTGATCGTCTGCCCCGGGGTGACGGTCGGCGACAACACGGTCGTCGGCGCGGGCAGCGTGGTGACCCGGGACCTGCCGCCGCGGGTCTTCGCGGCGGGGAACCCCTGCCAGGTCATCCGGCAGTTGTGACCAGCAGATCCCGGATCACCGCGGCGAACTTCGACGGATTGCGCTGCGGCGCCAGGTGCGCCCCGGGCACCTCCACGAACGGCAGGCCCAGTTCCAGCGCCAGGATCTTCGCCGGGGTGTAGTGGAAGTAGCCGCGGCTGCCCTCGCCCGCGGCGAGCGTGATGTCCGCTCCGCCCCGGCGCAGCGCGGGCACGTCCGGTTCGTACTCGTAGAACGACATCAGTTCCCGGGTGAACAGCAGCTTCCAGTCGTCCTCGTTGGGCAGCCGGATCGGCCGCAGCTGCGGGACGCCCGCCCCGGCGAGCGAGCCGACGAACTGCAGGAAAGCGCCCAGCAGGTCGCCGTTCTCGCTGCGCTTGACCTGCTCGGCGCCGAACGCCACCCACTCTTCGGCATCCGGCAGCAACTGGATCGCGGGCGGTTCGTGGGCGATCATCCGGTCGACTGCCTCCGGGAACCGGGCCGCGAGCTCCAGCGCGATCTGCGCGCCGGCACTGGTGCCGAAGACGTCCGTCCGCTCGTAGCCGAAATGCGTGATCACGGCCCGGGCGTCCTCGGCGTGCCGGGCGACCGGAATCGGACCGGTTGTCCGATCCGTGCTGCGGAAATGCCCGCGGCGGTCGTAGGTGAGCACGGTGTAGTCGGAGGCCAGTTGCCGGGCGAGCGCGCGGAAACTGTCGCCGGCGCCGAGCCCGCCCGCGATCAGCAGCAGCGGCGGACCATCCCCGTTGCGCTGGACGTGCAGTTCGGCATCGGAGACCGCGCAGGTGTTCTCGGTGCCTGTCCGAGAACGCGCGGACGCGCTCGTGCCGCCGGGGCTTGACATGGCAGGGTCTGTCTCGTTCCGTTGTTCTGGCGCCCCGCCGTCCCGATCGCGTGGCCTTCGGCCGGGGCGCGTTCCAGCACTCTTCTCACCCGGTTCAGTCCAGTCTGCAGACTCGCTGTCAGGGATCACGCCCCGAAGTCAAGCACAAGCACGGAGAGACCCGAGACGCTGGATGATGGTCGAGGCATCCTCGACGATCCCCTCGACGAGATCGGCCACCGCGGGCAGGTCGTCCAGCATGCCCACCACCTGCCCGGACGCGAGCACCCCGGCGCCGGTGTCCCCGCCGACCAGCCCGGCGCGCAGCAGCATCGGGGTGTTCGCCGCCATGATCACCTGCGACCAGGTGCGCTCGTTGCCGCGTTTCATCGCGATGCCCTCCCGGATCATCGCGCGCCAGGACAGCCCGGTGAGCTTCCGGAACCGGACCGCGTTCCGGACCGCGTGGGCCAGCCCGCGGGCCGGGCCCGAGCGTTCCAGCGCGTCCACCAGTTCGGTCCGCAGCACCCGGTGCGGCAGCCCGTCGACCTTGCGGGTCACCACGGTGTCGGTGAGCGACCGTTCGAGGTAGGCCCGCTTGACCTCGTCGGGAACGGTGCTCTCCCTGGTGAGCAGGAACCTCGTGCCCATCGCGACCCCGGCCGCGCCGTAGGCCAGTGCCGCGGCCAGGCCCCGGCCGTCGAAGAAACCGCCCGCGGCGATCACCGGGATGTCCACCGCGTCCAGCACCGAGGGCAGCAGCAGCGTGGTCGCCACCCCGCCGGTGTGCCCGCCGCCCTCACCGCCCTGCACGATCACCGCGTCCGCGCCCCAGCTCGCGACCTTCTCCGCGTGCCGGGCGGCGCCGATCGAGGGGATGACCACGATCCCGGCGTCCTTCAGCCGCGCGATCATCTCCTTGCGCGGGGCCAGCGCGAAGGACGCGACGCGCACGTTCTCGCGGATCAGCAGGTCGATCCGGCGCGAGGCGTCCTCGGCGTCGGCCCGCAGGTTCACCCCGAACGGGTTGCCGGTGCGCGCCTTGGTCTCCTTGACCGCGGCCTCGAGTTCGTCGTAGGTCATGGTCGCCGAGGCCAGGATGCCGAGGCCACCGGCTTCGGCGGTCGCCGCGACCAGGCGGGACCCGGCGACCCACCCCATCCCGGTCTGCACCACCGGATGCCGCACACCGACCAACCCGGTGAGCGGGGTACTGAGTGTCATACCGGAACTTCCTTGTCCCGCAAGGACTTCGGGTCGAGCACCGCGCGCAGCAGGTGGAGTTCCTCGTCGGTCGGCAACCGGGTCTCGGTGGTGTGCCGGGTCTCCAGCGCGAACCCGGTGGCCTCGGTGACCTCCTCGACCGAGACGCCGGGATGCACCGACAGCAGGCGCGGCGCGCGGTTGCGCCCGCCGAAGTCGAGCACGCCCAGGTTCGTCACCACCCGGTGCACGTCGTGGAACCGCCACGCGGACGGGCCCGCCTCGTTCGCGCGGGCGAACCCGACCCCGGACACCACGTCGACCTGGTCCACGAACACCCGGCGGCTGTGCCGGGGAACCCAGTAACTGGTGCGGTGGTTGACCGTGTTGCCCGGTCCGCCGCGCACCCCGAGGAGCTGTTTCTTCGGCCGGGCATGGTCGCCGATCGCCGAGATGTTCTGGTTCCCGTGCCGGTCCACCTGGTTCGCGCCCATCACGACATGCCGTTTCCCGTGCGGCACCACGGTGTCCAGCACCTTGCGGAACGGCTGCCAGCCCTCGATGACCGGTTTCTCGTCGGCGCCGAGCCCGGGGGTGTTGGCGAGCAGGTACGCCTCGCCGTCGGACAGCAGCAGATCCGGTTCGAACGTCAGCCGGGCCAGCCGGGCGCCCAGCGAGGGCAGCAGGCCCATCGGGCTGGCCACGATCTCGCCGTCCCCGCGGAACAACTCGGCGCAGGCGACGGCGGCGATCTCGGCGCGGGTAACGCTGGTCATGCGGCCTCCTCGGTGAACTTCGCGACCTCGGCCTGGTAGTGGCGTTCGTCGCCGGACAGGAACCGGTCGACGAACCGCGGCCACGCGTCGGGATCCTTCGCCGATTCGGCGTAGTGCCGCTGGAACCGTTCGTCCCGGCCGTAGTCCGGGGCCGCGGTGGTGAAATGCGCGCCGTGCGGGGTTTCGCAGACGCCGTGCACGCTCGCGCGGTTGAGCAGCAGGCTCTGCACCGGGGCGGTCGCGGTCAGTTCGGCGGTGTCCACGACCTTTTCCACGGACACGTAACACTTCCGCGCGGCGAGCGCGAACAGATCGTCGAAGTACGGATCCGGCCCGAGGTACTGGGCGTTGCCGCGCTGATCCGCCCGGTTGAGGTGGACCAGCGCCGCGTCCAGGGTCAGCGCGGGCACGGCGAGCAGTTCCTCGCCGTCGCCGTACGGGGAGCGCACGGTGCGCAGTTCCGGGTTGAACCGCAGCACGTCCGAACCCAGCCCGGCCCGCGTCGGCAGGAACGGAAGCCGTTGCGCCGCGGCGGAAAGCCCGGTCCCGAACACGCCTTCGTCGTATTCGGTCACCTCGATCCCGCCCGATTCCCGGACCCGGTTGAACCACGGGTCGAACGGGATCGAATCGAGCGTGACGAACCCGAAGACCAGCCGCCGGATCTTGCCCGCCGACGCCAGCAGGCCGACGTCCGGGCCGCCGTAGGAGACCACGGTCAGGTTCTTCAGCGGCGACCGCAGGATCGCCCGCACCAGTGCCATCGGTTTGCGCCGGGAGCCCCAGCCGCCGATGCCGATGGTCATCCCGTCGGCGAGTTCGGCGACGACCTCGTCCGGCGTCATGCGCTTGTCCGCCATCAGTTCCCCTTGCCGTTCTTGATGAACTCCTCGCGTGCCGCGTCGGAGACGCCCGCGAGGTTGAGTTCGAAGGTGAAGCCCTGTTCGAAGCGGTAGCTCCGGTGCACCGGCTGGGTGTCGATGCCGTTGATGGCCTGCTTCGCGGCGCGGATCACCCGGGTGTCCTTCGCGGCGATCTGCCGGGCCACCGCGAGCGCGGCCTCGTCCAGTTCGGCGCGCGGGACGACCCGGTACACCGAGCCGTGGTGGTGCAACTGGTGCGCGTCGATCGTGGCGGCCGTGTAGTAGAGCGCCCGCATCAGGTGCTGGGGCACCAGGCGGGCGAGGTGGGTGGCCGCGCCGAGCGCGCCGCGGTCCACCTCGGGCAGGCCGAAGGTGGCGTCCTCGGCGGCCACCACGACATCGGCGTTGCCGACCAGGCCGATCCCGCCGCCGAGGCAGAATCCCTGCACCGCGGCGATCACCGGGACCGCGCAGTCGTAGACCGCGGAGAACGCGGCCGCGCAGCCGTGGTTCGCGCCGATGAGCGCGGAATACGCCTCGTCGCGCTGGATCTCCTTGATGTCCACGCCCGCGTTGAAGCCCCGGCCCTCCGCGCGCAGGACGACCACGTGCGTGCCCGGATCCCGGCCGGCGGCGGTGATCGCGTCGGCGAGGTCGAACCAGCCCTGGACGGTGAGCGCGTTGACCGGCGGGGCGTCGACCGTGACCACGGCGATGCCCGGCTCGGGGTGGTGCGCGGTGATCGGCATACTTGCTGCCTCGCTTCCAAACCTAGCACTTGCTTGGTACGTTAGCAGGGTCCCAGATCCGGGTACAGAGTCGTCAGGAGGTGCGCCGGTGGCGCTCGAACTCCGCCTCGAAGGTGCGGTCGTGCTGGTCACCGGTGGTGTGCGCGGGGTCGGCGCGGGGATCGCCCGGGCCTTCCTGCGCGCCGGGGCCACCGTGGTCACCTGTGCCCGCGGGATGCCCGACGAACCGGTGCGCGTCGCGGAAAGCGCCGCCACCTTCGCCCTCTGCGACGTGCGGGAACCGAGTCAGGTCGACCGGCTCATCGGCGATCTCGCCGACCGGCACGGGCGGCTGGACGTCGTGGTGAACAACGCGGGCGGGGCGCCGTTCGCCGAGGCCGCGACCGCGTCGCCGCGGTTCCACGCGAAGATCGTGGCGTTGAACCTGCTCGCCCCGCTGACCGTCGCGCAGCGCGCGAACTCGGTGATGCAGCAGCAGGAATCCGGTGGCGTGATCGTGAACGTGAGCAGCGTCAGCGGGACCCGGCCCTCGCCGGGGACGGCCTCCTACGGGGCCGCGAAGGCCGGATTGGACAACCTGACCGCGAGCCTCGCCGTCGAATGGGCGCCCAAGGTCCGGGTCAACGCCCTGGATGTGGGCATGGTGCGCACGGAACGGGCCGAACTGCACTACGGTGATGAGGCGGGAGTGGCCGCCGTCGGCGCGACCGTCCCGTTAGGACGATTGGCGGAACCGGAAGAGGTTGGCGCGTGCGCGGTGTTCCTGGCTTCCCCGTTGGCTTCCTACGTGAGCGGGGCGACGCTGGCCGTGCACGGCGGCGGGGAACGCCCGGCCTTCCTGGCGGCGAGCACCGCACAAGGCGATAAGGAGAATTCGTGACTGGAATCGTAGCCGGCCGGGTCGTGATCGTCACCGGCGCGGGCCGGGGGATCGGCCGGGCACACGCGCTGGCCTTCGCCCGGGAGGGTGCGCACGTCGTGGTCAACGACATCGGCGCCGCGCTCGACGGCAGCGGCGGCTCCGGCGGGCCCGCGCAGGACGTGGTCGCCGAGATCGAGGCGCTGGGCGGAAAGGCCGTCGCGAACACCGACGACGTCGCCGACTGGGCCGGTGCGGAACGGCTGGTGCAGACCGCGCTGGACTCGTTCGGCCGCCTGGACGTCCTGGTGAACAACGCGGGCTTCCTGCGGGACCGGATGCTGGTCAACCTCGCCGAGGAGGAATGGGACGCGGTGATCCGCGTGCACCTCAAGGGACATGTGGCGACGGCGCGGCATGCCGTGGCGTACTGGCGCGCGGAGACGAAGGCGGGCCGCACCCCGGACGCGCGCGTGATCAACACCAGTTCCGGCGCCGGGCTGCTGGGCTGCGTCGGGCAGGGCAACTACTCCGCCGCGAAGGCCGGGATCGCCGGGCTGACCCTGGTCGAGGCCGCCGAGTTCGAACGCTACGGGGTGACGGTCAACGCGATCGCGCCCGCCGCGCGGACCCGGATGACCGAGCAGGCCTTCGCCGACGACATGGCCGTGCCGGACGACGGTTTCGACGCCATGGCACCGGAAAACGTGTCACCACTGGTGGTGTGGCTGGGCAGCGCCGAATCGGCGGGTGTCACCGGGCGGATGTTCGAAGTGGACGGTGGCCGGGTGTCGGTCGCCCAGTCCTGGCGGCACGGACCGGCCGAGGACAAGGGCGCCCGCTGGGAGCCCGCCGAACTCGGCCCGGTGATCAAGCGACTGGTCGCCGAGGCTCCCGTTCCGCATCCGCCGTACTCCTACACCCCGGCCTAGCACGTGTTTCAAAAGCCGCGTGTCCCCGCTCGAGACGACCCGGCGCGCGCCTCGGCCGAAGGCCCCGGATTTGCGGAGGCAGGCCGCAGACTTGCGCCAAGTGAGAGACCTGCGCGAGTCACGGCCTGGCTACGCAAATCCGGACGCGCGCACTAAGAAGCACAGCTTAGCTGAAGACCACGGACCGCAGCTTGAGCCGGTCCGAGGCCTTGCCGCCGGGCTTCAGGGTGAAGTAGGCGTCGCCTTCGCAGTCGCTGTCCTTGAACATCGTCGCGGACGAGTGGGTGTTGTTGCGCGGGCGAAACGCGTACGCGTTGTGGAACGCCGCGACCTCGGGGATCTCGATGCATTTGCCGCTGGGCGGATCGACCAGCCCACCGACTGCGAGGTTTCCGTCCTTGTTGTAGTAGCGGTAGATGAATTCGCCCTCGGTTGCGAACGCGGTGCCGGAAACCGTGCAGACCAGGGCGAAAGCACTGGCGAGGGCGAGAAATGCGGTGCGCAGGCGCATCGGGAACGCATCCTTTCCGCGGTGGCTGGAGACTTCTCAACACTGCCCGCCCTTCCGGCGCCGAGGGGCCGATTCCACCCGTTCGGTTAGGGCGGGTCACCGGCCCGTGTGGTGGTGCTCAAGTCCCGCCTCCCGCGATCAGCGGTAGCCACCGCCGCGTCCCCGACGGCATCCTGGACTGGTCGTCCGAAGGGGGAAAGCATGACCACCAGGCTGGACCATGACGTCGTCGGCGAGGTGCTCGCGGCGCTGGACACGGCGGCGGGCAAGGCGGATCCGTACCCGCACTACGCGCGGCTGCGGTCGCTGGGGCCCGCGGTGACCGCACCGGACGGGCGGCTGGTGGTCACCGGATACCGGCAGTGCGCGGCGCTGGTGCGCGATCACCGGCTGGAGAAGAGGCCGGAACTGCTCCTGCTCGGCGCCGGGCACGACAACTGGCGGGAACGGCCGTCGCTGCGGCTGATGTACACCAGCATCCTCGTGCTCAACCCGCCCGTGCACACCCGGTTGCGCCGCCTGGTCTCCGCCGCGTTCACCGCCCGCCGGGTCGCCGAACTGCGCCCGGCCGTCGAGCGGATCACCGCCGAGCTGTGCGAACGGCTCGAGGGCACGGCCGACTTCGTCACCGAGTTCGCGTTTCCGCTGCCGGTGACCGTGATCGGGGAACTGCTCGGCATCCCGGCCGCGGACCGGCCGATGTTCCAGACCCTCGTCCGGGACTGGACCATGGTGCTGGACGATCTCCGCCCCGCCGTGGTCGACCAGGCGGACACCGCGGCGGTCACCATCCGCGACTACCTCGCGGAACTGGCCGCCGCGCGCCGCGCCGAACCGGCCGACGATCTGATCTCCGCGCTGGTGGCGGCCCAGGACGGCACCGAAGCACTGGACGCCGAGGAACTGGTGACCATGGCGGCGCTGCTGCTCGCCGCCGGTTTCGAGACCACCACCGGGCTGCTCGCGAACGGGCTGCTCGCGCTGCTGGCGGCGCCCGAGCAGGCGGCGCGGTTGCGCACCGAACCCGAACTCGCCGCGCCCGCGGTGGAAGAGCTGCTCCGCTACGACTCGCCCGTGCAGCTGGTGTCCACGCGCAGCGCCCCCGCCGATCTCACCATCGCCGAGGTCGCCTTCACCGAAGGGCAACGCGTCATCGGCCTGCTCGGCGCGGCGAACCGCGATCCCGCGGTGTTCCGCGAACCCGATCGGCTGGTGCTGGACCGCGCCGAGGAACCGCCGCTCTCCTTCGGCGGCGGCGTGCACTACTGCCTCGGCGCGCCGCTGGCCCGGCTGGAAGCGCAGATCGCCTTCCCGGCGCTGCTGTCCCGGTTCCCGGGTCTGGAGGTCGCGGGCACCCCGGTCTTCCGGGAGGGACTGGCGCTGCACAGCTACACGTCGCTGCCGGTGACCACGAACTAGGGCCCGGACTCGCAGGTCGCGGGTAGTCCGAAACGGTGTAGCAAGCCGTCGTGGAGGAACCACGTGACGCCGAGGATCCGGTCCTCGCGCAGGGTGAGCACGAGCAGCCCGGCCGGGTGCGCGGTCGGCTCGCCGGGTTCGGTGAGATAGCAGCCGAGCGCCGGCTGGGTATTGGCCCAGGTGGGGACCAGCCGGAAGGTCCGGCGTCCGCGCCAGGCGGTGAACGTGCCGAGGAAGTCCGCGATCGCCGCTGTGCCGTGGTATTCGTGGGGTGCCGGTGGCATGGCCAGCCACGCGTCGTCGGTCAGCAGCGCGATGATGCCGTCGACGTCCCCGGTGGTGAACGCGTCGGCGAAACGCCGGGTCAGGTCCCGCTCGCGCGGCGAATCGGGAAGCGCCGTGCGCTCGGGGTCCAGGGGCTGTCGCCGCAGCTGCTCGCGGGCACGTTGCAGGGCGCCTTTGATCGCGGTCGCGCTGGTGTCCAGCATGGCCGCGACCTCCGCGGTGGAGTAGCCGAGCACGTCACGCAGCACGAGGGTGGCGGCTTGGCGTGGCGGGAGGTGCTGCAGCCCCGCGACGAACGCCAACTCGACCGCCTCCCTGGAGCGGTAGCGGGCCTCGGGCTCCGGCGCCCGGTCGGCGATCTGCTCCAGCATCGCGTCCGGATAGGGCTGCAGCCAGGTCACGTCGCCGCGGCGGGTGGGCTCGGGCGCCTCGAACGGCGGCACCGGCTCGGGTGGTCGCCGCCGCCCGGCGTCGCGCAGCGCGTTGAGGCAGCGATTGGTGGCGATGCGGTACAGCCAGGTCCGCAGCGACGCGCGGCCGGCGAAGCCGCCCAGGCCGCGCCACGCCGCGAGCAACGTCTCCTGCAGCATGTCCTCGGCGTCGGCGAGTGACCCGAGAATCCGGTAGCAATGCAACTGAAGTTCGCACCGGTAGGGGTCGGTCAGCTCGCGAAACGCCTGCTCATCCCCGGCCCGCGCGCGGTCCAGCGTGTCCTGACTCACCGCGGGATCCTCCCACCGTTCCGTTTCGCGGGCCGACGGTGTCTCAACAAACGAACGACCGCAACCCTACGGAGAAGAGCAGCGATGATCGACAAAACCACCACCGCACCCGTCGACGGCCTCGCCACGGTCCTCGGCGCCACGGGCGACCTGGTCGCCGCCGTCCGGCACGACCAGTGGAGTTCCCCCACCCCGTGTCCGGAGTGGACCGTCCGGGAACTGGTCAACCACCTGGTCCTCGGGAACCGCTTGTTCACCGGCATCCTGCGCGGGGAAGCGGCTGTCCCGCCCGGCGCCTTGGACCCCAAGGTCCGCGACGCGCTCGGTGACGACCCCGCGGCCACCTACCGGCGCGCCGCCGCAGAACTGCTCGGCGCGTTCCGGCAGCCGGGCGTGCTGGAACGCGTGTTCGAGGTACCCGTCGGGCCGGTGCCCGGCATCGCCGCGGTGCATCTGCGCGCCGTCGAGGAACTCGTGCACGGCTGGGATCTCGCCCAGGCGACCGGGCAGCAACCCCGGTTCCCGGACGATCTCGTCGAGCAGGGACTGGAGTTCACCCGCGGCAAGCTCGCCGACGTCCCGCCGGACCGGAGCCCGTTCGCGCCGCCGCGACCGGTTCCCGGCCACGCCTCGCCCCTCGACCGGCTCGCCGCCCTCCTGGGCCGGGCCATCGAGCCGCCGCGCTGAACTCCGTTCCCGGACGCTCATCGGTTTTGTCGGTGCCCGGGAGGACACTGCGGCTATGACCACATGGCAGCAGTTCGAGGGCGAACAGCCCGTGCTCGCGGCGAAGGTTCGCGCGCGGCTCGGGGCGTACAAGCACCACGTGCTGGGCACCATCCGCAGGGACGGCCGCCCGCGGCTGAGCGGCACGGAGGTGGACTTCTTCGGGCCGGACCTCGTCCTGGGCGCGATGTCCGGCGGGATGAAGTCCCGCGACCTCCGGCGCGACGGTCGCTATTCGTTGCACACCAACCCGGGCACCGAAACCGAGATGATGGAGAAGGGCGACGCGAAGCTCTCCGGGGTGGCGATCGAGGTCACCGATCCCGAGGTGATCCAGGCGCCCACCGACGAGCCCGTCCCCGGCCCGTCCGATCTGTTCCTGTTGCGGCTCAACGAGGTTGTCCGCACCTCGATCGATCCGAAGCTGGACGCGCCGTTGATCGAACTCTGGCATCCGGGCAAACCCCTGCGACGGTTCGCGCGCTACATGGAGGAGGCGATGCCGCTGGACGAGTAGCACCACAACCGAACAGGCGATCAGATCCGTTCGATGATCGTGGCGGTGGACAGCGCGCCACCGGCGCACATCGCGATCAGCGCGGTGGAGGCGTCCCGGCGTTCGAGTTCGTGCAGCGCGGTCGTGATCAGCCGGGCGCCGGTGCTGCCGACCGGGTGGCCCAGGGCGATGGCGCCGCCGTTGACGTTCACCTTCGCCGGGTCGGGCTCGTGCACCTGCTGCCACGAGAGCACGACCGACGCGAACGCCTCGTTGATCTCGAACAGATCCGGGTCCGCGATGGTCATGCCGCTGCGCTTGAGCACCCGCTCGGTGGACTGCACCGGGCCGTCCAGGTGGTAGTACGGCTCGGCGCCGACGAGTGCCTGCGCGACGATCCGCGCCCGCGGCTTCAGCCCGAGTTCCTTGGCGCGGTCGGCCTCCATCAGCAGCACGGCGGCGGCGCCGTCGGAGATCTGCGAGGAGGTGCCCGCGGTGTGCACGCCGCCCTCGAGCACCGGCTTGAGCTTGGCCAGGCCCGCCGCGGTGGTCTCCCGCAGGCCCTGATCGCGGCCGACCAGTTTGGTCTCCCCGGTCGGCTTGCCCTCGTCGTCGAGCACCGGCGCCTTCACCGGCGCGACCTCGCGGTCGAACCGGCCTTCGGCCCACGCGGCGGCGGCCTTCGCCTGGGACTCGGCGCCGAACCGGTCCACGTCGTCGCGGGTGATCCCGCGCCGCACCGCGATCCGCTCGGCGGCCCCGTACTGGTTGGGCATGTCGATCGACCAGGAATCCGGCCGCGGCGCGCCCGCGTCGGTGCCGCGGTTCGCGCCGAGCGGCACCCGGCTCATCGCCTCGACCCCGCAGGCCATGCCGACGTCGATCGCGCCGGTCGCGATCAGCCCGGCGATCAGATGCGTGGCCTGCTGGGCGGACCCGCACTGCGCGTCGATGGTGGTCGCGCCGGTCGTCTGCGCCAGACCGGCGTGCAGCCAGGACGTCCGGGAGATGTTGCCGGCCTGCTCGCCCGCCTGGGTGACGCTCCCGCCGATGACCTGTTCGACGAGCGCGGGATCGATCCCCGCCCTTTCCAGCAGCGCGAGCTGCGCCGCGCCCAGGATTTCGGCGGCGTGCAGCCCGGACAGCCAGCCCCGGCGCTTGCCGATCGGGGTTCGCACGGCCTCCACGATGACGGGATTGCGCACGCTCGTCTCCTTTGTCCAGCGGCCGGGTTCCAGTACCGCAAAACTAGAACAAGTTACAAAACAGGGCAAGTGTGACGCAGGTCAACCGCCATTTGGTGACTCTCCGGCGACGGTGGTTCTACCAGGAGTTTCAAGATCCTAATCGAGCAAGTAAACGGGGTTCACTCAAGCTCTTCACTTAGTTAACACCGTATGCTTTAATCGCGTCTAGAACGTGTTCCACGACTGACGCGTGGGGTGCGGACAACCCGACGACCGATGGAGGTAGCCGTGGCAACGCCGCTCATCCCTGCCGGCTTCGACTTCACGGATCCCGATCTGCTGGCCACCCGGCTGCCGTTGGAGGAGTTCGCGGAGCTCCGCCGCACCGCCCCGGTCTGGTGGAACCCGCAGCCGCTCAACCGCGCGGGGTTCGGGGACGAGGGCTACTGGGTGGTGACCCGGCTGGAGGACGTCAAGGCCGTCTCCCGGGACAGCCAGCTGTTCTCTTCCCAGGAGAAGACGGCGATCATCCGGTTCGACGAGGACATGACCGAGGACCAGTTGAACGCCATCCGGCTCATCCTGCTCAACATGGACGCGCCGCAGCACACCAAGCTCCGCCGGATCGTCTCGAAGGGGTTCACCCCGCGGGCGATCGCGAGGCTGGAGGAGGCGCTGCGCGACCGCGCCGCGAAGATCGTGCACGAGGCCAGGAAGAAGGGCTCCGGGGATTTCGTGGCCGACGTCGCGTGCGAGCTGCCGCTGCAGGCGATCGCCGAACTGCTCGGCATCCCGCAGGAGGACCGGCTCAAGATCTTCGACTGGTCCAACCAGATGATCGGCTACGACGACCCCGAGTACGACGTCGAACCGGTCGCCGCCTCCGCGGAACTGGTGGGCTACGCCTGGAACATGGCCGAGGAACGCCGCAAGTGCCCGATGGACGACATCGTGACCAAACTCGTCCAGGCCGATGTGGACGGTGAGTCGCTGGCCTCCGACGAGTTCGGCTTCTTCGTGATCCTGCTGGCGGTGGCCGGTAACGAGACCACCCGCAACGCCATCACGCACGGGATGAAGGCGTTCCTCGACCACCCCGACCAGTGGGAGCTGTACAAGGAGAAGCGGCCGAAGACCGCCCCGGACGAGATCGTCCGCTGGGCGACCCCGGTCGTCGCCTTCCAGCGCACCGCGACCGCCGACACCGAGCTCGGCGGGCAGCACATCCGCAAGGGCGACCGGATCGGCATGTTCTACAGCTCGGCCAACTTCGATCCCGAGGTGTTCGACCAGCCGGAGAAGTTCGACATCCTGCGCGAGGACAACCCGCACGTCGGCTTCGGCGGCACCGGTTCGCACTACTGCATCGGCGCCAACCTGGCCCGCCTGGAGATCGACCTCATCTTCAACGCGATCGCCGACGAGATGCCCGGCATCCGCGAGGCCGGTGAGCCGGTCCGCCTCCGCTCCGGCTGGCTCAACGGCATCAAGCACTACCCGGTGCACTACGCCTGATCGCTCGGCCCGAAAGCGCGCGCGCTTTCGGGCCGAGTCGTCACCTAGGTACGGGGTGACGGGCCCATGGTGAACCGCAGTTCGCCGCCGCCGGTGAGGTCGCGGTGGCTCAGGAACGGCTTGGTGACGGGCTTCCCGTTCAGCCGGACGCCCTGGACGTACTGGTTCGTGTCCGAGTTCCCGGGCGCGGAGATCACCAGCGGCCGGTGTCGTCCCGGTAGCCGCACGGTGACCTTGGTGAAGAACGGGCTGCCGATCGCGTACTGGTCCGAAGCCGGGTTCACCGGGTAGATGCCCATCGCGGACAGCAGGTACCAGGACGACATCTGCCCGCAGTCGTCGTTGCCGCTCAGCCCGTCCGGGCGGTTCGCGTAGTCGCTCTTCGCGATCTGCCGGACGCGTTCCTGCGTCTTCCACGCCTGACCCGCGTAGTCGTACAGGTAGGCGATGTGGTGGCTGGGCTCGTTGGTGTGGTTGTTGTGCCCCTCGGCGAGGTGCCGGTCCAAAGTGGACAAGAACCGGTCGCGGCCCATCAGGTCGATCAGGCCGGGCACGTCGTGCATCACGTCGAAGGTGTAGACCCACTCGTCGCCCTCGGTCCAGCCGCCCTTCGCCCACGAGCCGTCGAGGTTGCGCGACTGCATGAAGCCGGTCGAGGCGTTGTACAGGGTGCGGTAGTTCTGGCTGCGCCGCAGGAAGAACTCGGCGTCCGCGGTCCGGCCGACCGCCTTGGCGACCTGCGCGACCGCCCAGTCCTCGTAGGCGTAGTCCAGCGTCCGGGAACCGGCTTCCGCGGTGCGGTCGGCGGCCACCCAGCCCTTGTCCTGGTACCAGGTGAGCCCGGCCCGCGCCTCGACCGGCGTGCCTTCCTCGCGATCGGCGTAGCGGAGTTCGGTGTCGCGGTCCGGCGGGGTCATCGCGTCCTTGTACACGGCCCGGTAGGCGAGTTCGCGGTCGAAACCGGTGAAACCCTTGTTGATCGCCTCGGCGATGATCGAGTCGGCGTTGGTGCCGACCATGATGTTGGTTTCGGCGGGGTTCTTCCACATCGGCAGCCAGCCGCCCTCGGTGAAGTCGTGCAGCATCGACGTGACCATGTCGTCGACGCGTTCCGGGGCGAACAGGGTCAGGAAGGCGTTCTCGGCGCGGAAGGTGTCCCACAGCGAGTAGCTCGTGTAGCTCACCCCGCGGTGCACCCGGTCGTCGTAGGCGCTGTAGTAGCGGCCGTACTCCGACATCTCCGACGGGTACTGCAGCGCGTGGAACATGCCGGTGTAGAAGTTCGCGAGCTGGTCGGGCGTGGCGCCCTCGATGGCGACCCGGTCCAGCTTCTCGCTCCACGCCGCGCGGGTCTGCGCCGCCACCCGGTCGAACGAGCGCGGATCGGGCGCCTCCCGGCGCAGGTTCTCCCTGGCCTGCTCGACGGAGATGAACGAGGTCGCGATCCGGACCTGCACCTGCCGCGTACCCGCGGGGAAGCGGGCGAACGCGCCGACCGCCGGGTCCGTGCGTCCTGTTTCGCCCTCGTGCAGGGCACCCCCGGACGAGGTGCCGAAGCTGTCGAACCCGGTGTCGAAGCTCGCGACGAAGTAACCCTTGAAGTTCGGCGCCTTGAACGGACCGAGCTTGCTGTCCTGGCGATCCGGGTTGTAGCCGGAGATCTCGCGCCGCGCCGGGTCGATCCGGACGTTCCCGGTGATCCCCGCCCGGGTCGCCTCCAGCACGAAGTTCGCGGGCGCGCCCTGGGGGTAGCTGAACCGCATGACCCCGACCCGCGAGGTCCCGGTCAGCTCGGCCCGCAGCTTCTTCCCGCCCCCGGCGTCCAGGTCGACCGAGTACCGGTCGGGTTTGGCGCGCTCGTCCTCGTGCCGGAACGGCAGGCCCCGGGCCTCCATGGTCGGCTTGACGTCCCCGATCCCCGGCATGCCGACCACATACCCGTAGTCGCCCATCCAGATCGCGGGCTGGTGGGTGCCGATGAATCCGGTGATCTTCGTGTCGTCGTGGTGGTAGGGGAGGCGGCTGACCCAGTTCTGCCGGGTCATCGGCGACCAGCGGGTCATCGCGAACGGCGGCGCGGTGCTCGGGATCATCCCGCCGTACTCGGTCGCGCTCTCGCCGTCCGTGCCGATCAACGGGTTGACCAGGTCGATGTTGCCGTGCCGCCGCTCGAGTTCCGGCGCCGCCTGCGCGGGTGCCACCGATCCCGCGAAGAACACGACGACCAGCGCTGCCAGCCACCTGGGTGTCCGCATCGCACGCCCTCCAGCCGTCTGACAACGTTGTCAGACTCCGTGCTGGTGCGCGTGGTCGCGCACCAAGCCTGCGGACAGTGATAGCGATCCGCGCGGCGCGCTGTCAACCAGGGCTTACCGGGACGGCTTTTCCGAGCCGACCACCCACATCGAGAAGTACTGGGAACCACCGCCGTAGGCGTGCCCGACGGCGACGCGTGCGCCGTCGACCTGGTAGTCCCCGGCCCGGCCCATCACCTGCTTGGCCGCCTCGGAGAAGCGCAGCATGCCGGACGCGCCGATCGGGTTCGAGGAAAGCACCCCGCCGGACGGGTTGACCGGCAGGCGGCCGGTCAGCGCGGTCTCCCCGGATTCGGTCAGCTTCCAGCCCTCGCCTTCCGGGGTGAAACCGAGGTTCTCCAGCCACATCGGCTCGAACCAGGAGAACGGCACGTAGATCTCGGCAACGTCCACTTCGGACAGCGGATCGGTGATGCCCGCCTCCCGCCAGAGCGCGGCGGCCGCGTCCCGGCCCGCCTGGGGGTTCACCTGGTCGCGCCCGGCGAACGTGGTGGGCTCGGTGCGCATGGCGGTCGCGTGCAGCCACGCCGCGCCACCGGGCACCGCGTCCCCGGCGGCCTCGTCGCCGAGCACCATGGCGCAGGCGCCGTCCGAGGACGGGCAGGTCTCGTCGTAGCGGATCGGGTCCCACAGCATCTGGGACGCGCGCACCGATTCCACGGTGATATCGCCCTGGCGCAGGTGAGCGTAGGGATTCAGCGCGCCGTTGCGGCGGTCCTTGGCGGCCACGATCGCGCCCACGTGCTCCGGCGCGCCGGAGCGGCGGATGTACGAGCGGACGTGCGGGGCGAAGTAGCCGCCCGCGCCCGCGCCGACCGGCATCTGGAACGGCGGCAGGATGGACAGGCCCCACATCGCGTTGGACTCGGACTGCTTCTCGAAGGCCACGGTCAGCACGCGGCGGTGCACGCCGGACTGGATGAGGCTCGCGGCGACGAGCGCCGTGGACCCGCCGACCGACCCCGCGGTGTGCACCCGGATCAGCGGTTTCCCGTTCGCGCCCAGGGAATCGGCGAGGAACAGTTCCGGCATCATGACGCCCTCGAACAGATCGGGGGCCTTGCCGAGGACGACCGCGTCGATCTCCGACCATTCGGTCCGGGCGTCGGCCATCGCGCGGTCGATCGCCTCGCGCAGCAGGCCGGGCATCGACACGTCGGTCCGCTTCGCCCGGTGGTGGGTCTGCCCGGTGCCGAGCACCGCGGTGAGTTGCTTGCCCATCAGTCCAGCCCCTCCAGGACGGCCACCAGGTTCTGTTGCAGCACCGGGCCGCTGGTCGCGTGCGCGAGCACCTTCCGCGCCCGGCCGGTGAGGATCTGATTCGCCGCCTCGCCGATGCGGGCGAGTCCGGCGGAGAACATCGGATTGCCGGTCAGCACGCCACCGGACGGATTGACGCGCACGTCGTCGCCCAGCCCCAGTTCCCGGCGCAGGATGAGTTCCTGATGCGTGAACGGCGCGTGCAGCTCGGCGACCTCGACCCCGCCGGCGCCCGCGGCCCGGCCCGCGGCCTCGGTCGACGGGGACCGGGTCAGGTCCCGCGCGCCGAGCACCGGCGAATCCACCCGGTGCTCGATCCCGGTGATCACCGCCGGACGTTCGGTGAGTTCGCGTGCGCGCTCGGCCGAGGCCAGCACGATCACCGCGGCGCCGTCGGTGACCGGTGCGATGTCGTGCGCCCGCAACGGATCCGCGACGAGCGGGGCGTCCAGCAGTTCGGCCACGTCGACCTGTCCGGACAGCTGCGCGTGCGGGTTGGCCGCCGCGTCGGCACGCGACCGGGCGGCCACCTCGGCGAGGTCCTTTTCGCTCCACAGCCCGGATTCGAGTCCGAGGCGTGCCTGGATCCCCGCGATGGACACCGAATCCGGCCAGAGCGGGGCGACCAGGTACGGATCGAGCTGCAGGGCCAGCACCCGGCGCAGCTGGCCCGCCGAGGACTTCCCGAAGCCGTAGACCAGCGCGGTGTCCACCTCGCCCATCCGGATCTTCAGCCACGCCTCGTACAGCGCCCAGGCCGCGTCCATCTCCACATGCGACTCGTGGATCGGCGGGAAGGCGCCGATCGCGTCGACCGCCGCGATGAACGAGAACGCCCGCCCGGCCAGGTAGTCCGAGGAGCCGGAGCACCAGAACCCGATGTCCTCTTTGGACAAACCGGTCTGCTGGTAGACCTCGGCGAGGATCGGCACCAGCATCTCGACACCGTTGGTGGTGCCCGGTGTCGCGCGCACGTTGGGGGCCTGGGCGAACCCCACTACCGCCACATCGGTCATGGGATTCCTTTCACAGGTGGTGGGCGAAGGACTCGTAAGGCGCGTCCGGTTCGCCGGTCGGTTCGAAGTGGTCGATGTTCTCCAGCGTGGTCCACCACTGGTCGCGGGGTTTCCAGGAAGCCCGGACCCGCATGCCCATCCGCACGTCCGCCGCGTCGCAGCCGAGCACCAGATGCAGGAACGCGATGTCCGCGCCGTCGAGCAGGATGTACGCGGCGACATACGGCGGTTTGAGCCGCTGGCCGAGGAACGGCACGTTCACGATGCAGAACGTGGTCACGATCCCGGTGTCGGGCAGTTCGACCTCTTCCGAGGTGGGCACGCCGTCGGTCGGGCAGGCGCCGCGGGGCGGGATGTAGACCTTCGCGCAGGCGGGGCAGCGTTGCCCGATCAGCCGCCCTTCGGCGAGCCCGCGCAGGTACCGGCTTTCCTCGGGGGAGGCCGAGTGCTGGTAGTGCAGGTGGACCGGGGTGATGATCGTGCTGACCGGCTCGCCTTCCTCCCGCTTCGCCACCGGGGGCGGCGGCGGAGTGGGTTCGGTGTCCTCCGGGGCGTCCGCCGGTACGAAGTACGCGATGTCCCGGATGTGCCCGACGAGTTCGTCCGCCCACCGCACGCGCACCCGCAGCCCGGTGCGGATGTGCTCCGGCGAACCGGCGTCCACCGCGTGCAGGAGGGCGGTGTCGGCGCCGTCCAGCCGGATCAGCGCCCAGGCGAACGCGCGCTGGAGCGGTTGCCCCTCCACGGGTTCGGCGATCCACGACCAGGAGAGCACGGTGCCCTCGGTCGCGACCTCGACGAATTCGGACAGCGGCTCGGCGGTCACCGGGTCGTACTCGACGGGCGGGACGTGCACCCGGCCGTCCGCGCCGCGCACGCCTTCGATGCGGCGTTCGCGGAGCGCGTTGACGAAGTGCCCGAGCACTGGCCCGAGCGAGCGGGTGTAGTCGAAGCCCACCTCGAGCGGTGCGGAGAGCGGAGCCTCGGTATCGGCGGTGCTGGCAGTCACGCCTGAAGTGAAACACGTTCTCGAAAACTGGGCAAGGTGTCGTTACTGCCGCGTCCTGCCCCTTGCTCACAAGTGAAACGCGTTCTAGATTTGCGGGTATGTCAACTACCGCCGCGCAGCAGCAGGCCGCGACGCTCGGCCTGTGGAACATCGCCGCCGAACAGCCCGAGCGCCTCGCCGTGGTCGATCCGGATGGCACCGAGGTCAGCTACGGCGAACTCGCCGCGAAGGCCAACTCCTACGCGCGCGGTCTGCGGGCGCTCGGCCTGGAGACGGGCGACGCGATCGTGGTGCTGCAACCCAACGGCGACGAACTGCTCGCCGCCTATTTCGCCGCGATCCAGACCGGGCTGTACATCGTGGTGGTCAACTGGCACCTGGTCGGGCCGGAGGTCGCCTACATCCTCGCCGACAGCGGCGCGAAGGCGTTCCTGGCGCACGAGCGGTTCGGCGAGGTCGCGGTGGCGGCGGCCGAGGAGGCGGGGATCCCGGCGAACGCCCGGTTCGCGGTCGGCGAGATCGACGGCTTCCGGCGGATCGAGGAACTCGGTTCGGGGGAGGGCGACGGGCGTCCGGAGCACCGGACCGCGGGGTCGCCGATGCTCTACACCTCGGGCACCACCGGGCGGCCGAAGGGGGTGCGGCGCCCGCTGACCGGGGCCGATCCCGATCAGGTGCCCGCCGCGTCGACCTGGTTCTTCGGCATCTTCGGCCTGAAGCCGTTCGACGATCACGTGCACCTGTGCGGTTCGCCGCTGTACCACACCGCGGTGCTGAACTTCGTGGCGATCTCGCTGCAGCTCGGGCACACCGCGGTGCTGATGGACCGCTGGGATCCGGAGGAGATGCTGCGGCTCATCCAACGGCACCGGGTCACGCACAGTCATATGGTCCCGACCCAGTTCCGCCGCCTGCTCGGCCTGCCCGCCGAGGTCCGCGCGAAGTACGACGTCTCCTCGCTGCGGAACATGATCCACGGCGCGGCGCCGTGCCCGCCGGAGGTCAAGCGGCAGATGCTCGACTGGTGGGGGCCGGTGGTCACCGAGTACTACGCCGCGACCGAGGGCGGCGGCACCGCGATCAACGGCGCCGAATGGCTGCGCAAACCGGGTTCGGTCGGCCGCCCGTGGCCGGGGTCGACGATCAAGGTGCTCGACGATTCCGGCGCCGAGCTGCCGCCGGGCGAGGTCGGCACGGTGTACATGAAGATGGGCGACTCGAAGTTCGAGTACCACAAGGACAAGGCGAAGACCGAGAAGGCGCGGGTGGGTGACCTGTTCACCCTCGGCGACGTCGGCCACCTCGACGAGGACGGTTATCTCTACCTGCACGACCGCAAGACCGACATGATCATTTCCGGCGGGGTGAACATCTACCCGGCCGAGATCGAGGGCGAGCTGGTGATGCACCCGAAGGTCGCCGATGTGGCGGTGTTCGGGGTGCCCCACGACGACTGGGGCGAGGAGATCAAGGCGGTCGTCCAGCCCGCCGAGGGCGTCGAACCCTCCGCCGACCTCACCGCGGAACTGCTGGAGTACGCCCGTTCCCGGCTGGCGAAGTTCAAACTCCCCAAGAGCATCGACTACGTCGCCGAACTCCCGCGCGACCCGAACGGCAAACTCTACAAGCGCAAACTCCGCGACCCCTACTGGCAAGGCCGCGACCGCGCCATCTGACCCACCCGAAAATCCCCCGATGAGGTTTTCTCGGTAGGCCTTCTCGGGTGGTGCTCGGCGTGCTCGATGTGGTGTGGGGAACCTTGCCTTCCCGCGTGCGCCGAAGGCCGCATTGATGCTCGTCTACTCCCGGAACGGGGAACTCGGGCTACCGAAACGGGGAACACACCCGACCGGAACGGGGAACTCGCGGCAGGCCGAGGCTCGCTGGCGCGAGTCCCCCGTTTCGGACGTGCGAGTCCCCCGTTTCGTTTCGGTCTACCGAGTTCCCGTTTCGGTAGGCGAGTTCTCACCCGGGCACCCGGCGAGTACGGCGCGAAGCCGCACACTGAGGGATTTCGGTACCGGGTGGGGCGCACTTCGGCGGCGAAGTGCGGAGTGCTTGCCCACGCAACCAGGCACCGCTTTCCCCCAAGGCACCCCCGGCTCCCCGAAGTGCCGCCTCCCCGGTCAGCCGCGCCCCCAATGCGGCTTTCGGTACCCTCAACGCCCCCAATGCCGCATTGGGTACATCCAGGCCCCGAAAGCCGCATCGGGGACTCCCGGTGGACCGGCAGCCTGGATGCCGCGACGTGCCGCGCGGGGTCAGCGGCCCTGGAAGTTCGGGGTGCGTTTTTCGGCGAAGGCTCGGGGGCCTTCCTTGGCGTCCTCGCTGGTGAACACCTTGATCCCGTACTGGGCGTCCAGTTTGAACGCCTCCTCCTCGTGCATGCCCTCGGTGTCGCGGATCGTGCGCAGGATCGCCTGCACCGCGAGCGGACCGTTCGCGGCGATCAGTCCCGCGATCTCCAGGGCCTTGTCCAGGGCGGTTCCGTCCGGGACGACGTGGCCGATCAGCCCGATGTCCTTCGCCTCCGCCGCGGTGATGTGCCGCCCGGTGAGCAGGATGTCCGCCGCGACCGTGTACGGGATCTGCCGCGGCAGCCGCACCGCCGACCCGCCCATCGGGAACAGGCCCCAGCGCGCCTCGGACACCCCGAACTTCGCGCTCTCCCCGGCGATCCGGATGTCGGTGCCCTGCAGGATCTCGGTGCCCCCGGCGATCGCGGGCCCCTCGACCGCGGCGATGAGCGGTTTGGTCAGCCGCCGCCCCTTGAGCAGGCCCTCGATCCGGCTCGGGTCCCACGCCCCCTTCTGGAACGAGTCGCCCGGCGAGTTGCGGGCCATCGACTTCAGGTCCGCCCCGGCGCAGAACGCGCCACCGGCCCCGGTCAGCACGCAGCTGCGGATCTCCGGATCCTGGTCGACCTGGTCCCAGGCCTCCACCATGATCGCCAGCATGTCCCCGGTCAGCGCGTTGCGCGCCTGCGGCCGGTTCATCGTGACGATCAGGGTGTGCCCCCGCTTCTCCACCAGCGCGTGCGGAGCTTCGGTCATCTCGCCGCCCTTCGAGCCGATTCTCGCCATTGCCCAGAACGATAACATGTTCTACTTTGACTGGGTGGCACTCAACATTGCGGATCTTCTCGAGCACGCCGTCGACGCCGTGCCGGATCGCGCCGCGATCATCTGCGGTAGCCGGCAGGTCACCTTCGCCCAACTGGAAGAGCGCGCCAACCGCCTGGCGCACCACCTCGCCGAGCACGGAGTCGGACCGGGTTCGCACGTCGGGGTGTATTCGCGGAACTCGATCGAAGCCGTGGAGGCGATGGTCGCCGCGTACAAACTGCGCGCGATCGCGGTCAACGTCAACTACCGGTACGTCCACGGCGAACTGCGCTACCTGTTCACCAACGCCGACCTGGTCGCGCTGGTGCACGAGCGCCAGTACGCCGACAAGGTCGCCGCGGTCCTCCCCGAGGCTCCGAAACTGAAACACGTTGTAGTCGTCGACGACGGTAGCGACGCCGATTACGCGCGCTACGGCGGCGTCGACTACGAGGCCGCCCTCGCCGAGTCGTCCCCGGAGCGGGACTTCGGCGAGCGCAGCAACGACGATCTGTACATCCTGTACACCGGCGGCACCACCGGCTACCCCAAGGGCGTGCTGTGGCGGCACGAGGACATCTGGCGCGCGCTCGGCGGCGGGATCAACTTCGTCACCGGTGAATACGTGCCCGACGAGTGGACGCTGGCCGAGCAGGGCAAGGAGACCAGCCTGGTCCGCCTGCCCGCCGCCCCGCTGATCCACGGCGCCGCGCAGTGGGCCGCCTTCGGCGCGCTGTTCACCGGCAGCCCGGTGGTGTTCGTGCCGCAGTTCGACGCGCACGAGATCTGGAAGGCCGTGCAGGAACACCGGGTCCAGGTGCTCACCATCGTCGGCGACGCGATGGCCCGCCCGCTCATCGAGGCCTACCGCGAGGGCGGTTACGACGCGTCCTCGCTCGTCGCGGTGTCCAGCCACGCCGCGCTGTTCTCGCATTCGGTGAAGCAGGAGTTCCTCGAGCACCTGCCGAACGTGGTGATCACCGACGCGATCGGCTCCTCGGAGAGCGGGTTCACCGGGATCGGCATGGTGAGCAAGGACGCCGACCACTCGGCGGGACCCCGGGTGAACTTCGGCAAGGACGCCATCCTGCTCGACGAGGACAACCGGCGGATCGAGCCGGAAACCGGCGCCGTGGGCCGGATCGCCCGCCGCGGCCACGTCCCGATCGGCTACTACAACGACCCGGTGAAGACCCGGACGATCTTCGTGGAGATCGATGGCGTCCGGTACGTCGTGCCCGGGGACTACGCCCGCTACGAGGCCGATGGCACGGTCACCCTGCTCGGCCGGGGTTCGCAGTGTGTGAACACCGGCGGCGAGAAGGTGTACCCGGAGGAGGTCGAGGGCGCGCTCAAATCGCATCCGGACGTGTTCGACGCGCTGGTCATCGGCGTTCCGGACGAGCGGCTCGGCCAGCGGGTGGCCGCGGTGATCCAGACCCGGCCCGGGCATCCGCCGGACTTCGCGGCGATCGACGCGCACGTGCGCACCGAGATCGCCGGGTACAAGGTGCCGCGGACCATCTGGGTCGCCGACGAGATCGGCCGCTCGCCCAGCGGCAAACCCGACTACCCGTGGGCGCAGAAGTACGCGGCCGAGCACGAGCCCGCGATCGACCCGCAGCGAGCCTGAGGAGAAGGATGCGTACCTCCCTGTGCGACACGTTCGGCATCGAGTACCCGATCATCGGGTTCACCCCGTCCGAACACGTGGCGGCGGCGATCAGCAAGGCGGGCGGGCTCGGCGTGCTGGGCTGCGTGCGGTTCAACGACGCCGCCGAGCTGGACGCGGTCCTCGACTGGATGGACGCGAACACCGGCGGGAAACCGTACGGTGTGGACATCGTGATGCCCTCGAAGATCCCGACCGAGGGCACGTCGATGGACCTGAACAAGCTGATCCCCGAGGAGCACCGCGCGTTCGTGGACCGCACGCTCAAGCAGCTCGGCGTGCCGGAACTGCCGGACGACACCGACGAGCGGGCCGGGGTGCTCGGCTGGCTGCACTCGGTCGCCCGCTCGCACGTGGAGGTGGCGCTCAAGCACCCGATCAAGCTCATCGCGAACGCGCTCGGCTCGCCGCCGGTCGACGTGATCGAGCAGGTGCACGCGAAGGGCGTCCCGGTCGCCGCGCTGGCGGGCAAGGCCGAGCACGCGGTGCGGCATGTCGACAACGGGGTGGATTTCGTTGTCGCGCAAGGATATGAGGCGGGCGGGCACACCGGCGAGATCGCGTCGATGGTGCTGCTGCCGGAAATCGTGGACGCGGTGGGGGACCGGGCGCCGGTGCTCGCCGCGGGCGGGATCGGCTCGGGCCGCCAGGTCGCGGCGGCGCTCGCGCTCGGCGCCTCCGGGGCCTGGATGGGTTCGATGTGGCTCGCCACCGAGGAGTACCTGCAGACCATGGCGGATTCGCAGGCCATGCAGCAGGCGCTGGTGGCGGCGAGCTCGTCGGACACCGTCCGCACGCGGATCTACACCGGCAAACCCGCCCGGCTGCTGAAGACGCGCTGGACCGAGGCGTGGTCCGCCCCCGACGCCCCCGAGCCGCTGCCGATGCCGCTGCAGAACCTGCTGGTTTCCCAGGCGCACAACCGGATCCACGCCGCGCACGACCCCTCGGTGGTCTCCATGCCGGTGGGCCAGATCGTCGGCCGGATGGACCGCGTGCGCCCGGTCGCCGAGGTGATCGGGGAACTGGTCACCGGCTACGAGGAAGCACTGTCCCGTTTGGACAAAACGCGCTGAACCCGGTAGGCGCCGGCGCCGATCGCCAGCACGACGGCTCCGGCGACGACCGAGGGCCAGGGCAGGCTGAACGCGAGCACCACGCACCCCGCGAACCCGGCCGCGCCGACGACGCGCGGCGCCCGGTTCTCGTTGGCGCGCAAGGTCAACGCGCTCGCGTTGGCGATCGTGTAGTAGACGAGCACGGCGAACGAGGAGAACCCGATCGCGCCGCGCAGATCGGTCGCGGTCACCAGCACCGCGACCACCAGGCCGACCGCGAGTTCCGCGCGGTGCGGCACCCCGAACCGCGGGTGCACCGCGGCCAGCGCCCGCGGCAGGTGGCCGTCGCGCGCCATCGCCAGCGTGGTGCGGGAAACCCCGAGCACCAGGGCGAGCAGCGCACCGAGTGCGGCGAGTGCCGCGCCGACGCGCACCACCGGGCTCAGCGACGACCACGTGGTGTCCGCGACCGCGTGCGCCACCGGGTCCGCGGCCGCGCCGAGTCCGGCGGGCCCCAGCTGCAGCAGCAGCGCGATCGCCAGCACGGCGTAGACGACGAGGGCGAGGCCGAGGGCGAGCGGGATCGCGCGGGGAATCGTGCGCGCCGGATCGCGCACCTCCTCGCCGAGGGTCGCGATGCGCGCGTACCCGGCGAAGGCGAAGAACAGCAGCCCCGCGGATTCCAGGATCCCGCCCGCTCCCGCACCGGGGAACGGGGACAGGCGTTCCGCCGCGGGATCCCCGGCGAAGGCGATCGCGGCGACCGAACCGGCCAGGACCAGCAGCGTGATCGTGACGATGATCTTGGTGGCCAGTGCCGAGCGCCGCACGCCGCGGTAGTTGATCGCGGTGAGCGCGAGCACGGCGGCCACCGCGATCGCCGTCCGCCACGGCCGGTCCAGCCCCGGCGCCGCGTAGGCCGCGACGGTCAGCGCCATCGCCGCGCAGCTCGCGGTCTTGCCGACCACGAACCCCCAGCCCGCGAGATAACCCCAGAATTCACCCAGTCGTTCCCGCCCGTACACGTAAGTTCCGCCGGAGGCCGGGTAGCGCGCGGCGAGGCGGGCCGAGGAGGTCGCGTTGCAGTACGCCACCACGGCCGCCAGCGCGAGCCCGATCAGCAGGCCCGATCCGGCGGCCCGCGCGGCGGGGCCGAACGCCGCGAACACCCCGGCGCCGATCATCGAACCGAGGCCGATGAGCACGGCGTCGCCGGTGCCGAGCCGCCGGAGGAGCTGGGCAGAGCTCACCGAGTCGCCTCGAACAGCTCGATCGGATTGCCGGAGGGGTCTTCGAGGAGAATCTGCTTGCCGCCGCGGCCCTCGACGATCTCGTTGCGGAACCGGGCACCGGCGGCGCGCAGCCCGTCGACCGTGCTCTCCAGGTCCTCGACGTGCACCTGGATGCGATTCCAGCCGCCCGGTTCCGGTTTCCGGCCGTCGGGCATCGGCTGCGCCGCACCGCCGGGCCCCTCGGTGGCGCTGAGCAGGAGCCGTAGCGCGCCCAGCGACAGGGTGGCGAAGCCGGGCGCCGGATGGGCGACCACTTCGAACCCGAGATGCGTGGTGTAGAAGGAAATCGCCGCGTCAACATCGGTCACGAGGTAACGCACGCTGACCGTACTCATGGGTCCACCTCTCGGGATGGGGGATATGCGCGAGCAAAGCCTAGGCGCATTCGCTCTAAGCTCGCTTCCCGTGCAGGCTCAGTCCCAGCAGCCGGTTCACCCCGCGGAGGGCCCGGTGCGCGACGGCATCCCCGAGCACGGCCGGATTCCGCGGTACTACGCGGTGAAGGTGCAGGTGCTCGACCTGATCGCCGAACTCGGGGAGGGCGCCGCCCTGCCCACCGAACGCGAACTGTGCGACCGGTTCGACGTGTCCCGGGCGACGGTCCGGCAGGCGGTGTCCGAACTGGTGCTCGAGGGGCGGCTGCGGCGCAGGCAGGGGAGCGGGACGTTCGTCGCGGGCCCGAAGCTCGTCCAGCCGCTGGCCCTGGTCAGCTACACCGAGGGGTTGCGGCAGCAGGGCATCGAGCCGGGGCGGACGCTGATCACCCTGGAACACCGGCCCGCCGATCCCGGCCTCGCCGCCGAGTTGCGGATCGAGCCCGGGGACCCGGTGGTGCACATCGAACGCGTCCTGCGCGCCGACGCCGAACGCGTCGGGCTGGAGTCGACCTATCTGGCCGCCGCCCGGTTCCCGACCCTGCTCGAGGTCTTCGATCCGGCGGGTTCGCTCTACGCGTGCCTGCGGGACCAGCTCGGCGTGGTGTTCGCGGGCGCGGAGGAGCGGGTGGAGACCGTCCTGGCCACGCCGCGGGAGGCGCTGCTGATCGGCACGAACCCGGCGTTGCCGATGCTGCTCATGCACCGGGTGTCCTGGGGTCCCGACGGCGTCCCGTTCGAACGCGTGCGTTCCCTCTTCCGCGGTGACCGCCTCTCCTTCACCACCCGCCTCACCCCCACCTCCTGACCCTCGCTCATCACAACGCCCCCAATGCGGCATTGGCGTCGTTCAACGTCCCGAACGCCACATTGGGAACCTCCAGCGCCTCCAACGCCGCCTTCGGGGCTTCGGTTACCCGGCCGGTAGGTCACGAATGGGTAACTCATCTGGTCCAATATTCGGGGGTGGTTTACCTGGGGTTGGGGGACGGGACATCGAGTGTTCGCCGCGGCGGGCGAGGGTCTGCGCCGTGCGAATTCTCATCGTGGGCGGTGGCGTGCTCGGCACCATGCACGCCTGGCAGGCCGTGGAACGCGGCCACGAAGTGGTGCACCTGGAACGGGAACCGGAAGCCCGCGGCGCCTCGGTCCGCAACTTCGGCCTGGTCTGGGTCGGCGGCCGGGCGAGCGGTCCGGAACTGGCCACGGCGCTGCGGGCGCGCAAGCTCTGGGCGGACCTCGGGGCACGCGTGCCGGGCCTCGGGTTCCGGGCCAACGGTTCGCTCACCGTGCTGCGCACCGAGGCCGAACGGGCCGTCGCCCGCGAAGTCGTCGCGCGTGCCGAAGCCGCCGAGCGCGGTTTCAAACTCCTCGACGCGACCGAGACCCGCGAGCTGAACCCGGCCCTGCGCGGCGACTGCCTCGGCGCGCTCTGGTGCGACCGCGACGGGGCGGTCGAACCCCGGACGGCCCAGCCCGCGCTCCGGGCGGCACTGGCCGGGGCGGGCCGGTACACCTGGCTGCCGGGCCGGGAAGTGCGGGACCTCACCGAGCACGGCGTGCGCGACGACCGCGGCGAACGCCACGACGGCGACCTGGTGCTGCTGTGCACCGGCGCCTGGCTCGGCGGGCTGGTCCGCGAAGCCGCCGGGGAGGTTCCGGTGCGCCGGGTGCGGCTGCAGATGGCGCAGACCGAACCGCTCGGCGAAACGCTCACCACCTCGGTGGCCGACGCGGACAGCTTCCGCTACTACCCGGCCTATCGTGGGTCCGCTTTGGACAGTCTGAACGGGACGCAGCCGCAACCGGAGGTGGCCCGCGAGCACGCGATGCAACTGCTGATGGTGCAACGCCTCGACGGCGGTCTGACCATCGGCGACACGCACGCCTGCGAGGAACCGTTCCCCTTCGACGTCACCGAGGAACCGTACGAGCACCTGCGGGCGGTGGCGAGCGGGCTGCTGGGGCGGCCGTTGCCGCGCATCGTGCGCCGCTGGGCGGGTGTGTACGCGCAGGCGACCGATCCCGCGCGGATCGTGCACCGCGCCCGGATCGCCGAAAACGCGTTCCTGATCACCGGGCCCGGCGGGCGCGGGATGACGTGCTCCCCGGCGATCGCCGAGGACACCGCCAAGGAGGTTGGACTATGAACATCGAACTCGTCGCGCTCGACATGGCGGGCACCACGGTCGCCGACGACGGCCTGGTGGAAAGCGCGTTCACCGCGGCCATCGGTGCCGCCGGAGTGTCCGAAGAGGACTCGCGCTTCCCGGAGATGCTGAGTTATGTCCGGGAAACCATGGGCCAGTCCAAGATAGTGGTGTTCCGCGCGCTGCTGAACGGGGACGAGGACCTCGCCCAGCGGGCCAACGCCGAGTTCCAGCGCGCGTACGAGGAGCTGATCGAGAACGGGCACTGCGCGCCGATTCCCGGTACCGAGCCGACGATCCGGAAGCTCCGCGCGGCCGGGGTGCGGGTCGCGCTCACCACCGGATTCGCGCCCCGCACCCAGGACGCGATCCTCACCGCACTCGGCTGGCACGACCTCGCCGATTTCGTCCTGGCTCCGGGCGCCGAGGTCCGCGGCCGCCCGTTCCCCGACCTCGTGCTCACCGCGGCCCTGCGGGTCGGGGTCAGCGACGTGCGGGCGATCGCGGTCGCCGGGGACACCCCCGCCGACATCCGCACCGGCCTCGCCGCGGGCGTCTCGGTGGCCGCCGGTGTCCTCACCGGGGCGGGCACCCGCGAGCAGCTCGCCGAAGCGGGCGCCACCCACGTTCTGGATTCCGTCGCCGACCTCCCCGAAATCCTGGCCTGAGGAGCGAAAAGCATGAAGAACAAGGCAATCGCCGCGGTGGCCGCGGCGCTGCTGGCGGTGCTCACCGGTTGCGGTGGCACGGCGGGCGGCGGCTCCGGCGGCAGGACCGTCACGGTGTACACAGTGGACGGCCTGGAAGACTGGTACGCCAAGCGATTCGAGGAGTTCAAGGCGAAGACCGGGATCACCGTGCAGGCGGTGACCGCGGGTTCGGGCGAGGTCGCCTCCCGGGTGGAGAAGGAGAAGGCCAACCCGCAGGCCGACGTGCTGGTCACGCTGCCGCCGTTCATCCAGCGCGTCGCGTCGCAGGGCTTGCTCACCTCGGCCGCGGTCGCGGGCGCCGAGCAGGTCCCGGCCGGGCAGCGCGACGCGCAGGGCCGGTACGTCGCGATGATCAACAACTACCTGAGCTTCATCTACAACCCGCGGCACGCCAACCCCGCGCCGAAGACCTGGGACGACCTGCTCGACGGCCGGTTCAAGGGCAAGATCCAGTACTCCACCCCCGGTGAGGCGGGCGACGGCACCGCCGTGCTGCTGCAGCTGCAGCACGTGCTCGGCGAGCAGGGCGCCCTGGACTACCTGGCCAAACTCGAGGCCAACAACGTCGGCCCGTCCTCGTCGACCGGCAAGCTGCAGCCGAAGGTCGCCAAGGGCGAGATCCTGGTGGCCAACGGCGACGTGCAGATGAACCTCGCCGAGATCGACAAGAGCGGCGGGTTCGAGGTGTTCTTCCCGGCGGACGCGGCGGGCAAGCGGTCCACCTTCGCGCTTCCGTACTACGCGGGCCTGGTTACCGGCGGCCCGCACGCGGACCACGGCAAGCAACTGCTGGAGTTCCTGCTCTCGCCCGAGGTGCAGGCCAAGGCCCTGGAGGCCTACGGCACTCCCGCCCGCGCCGACGTCACCCCGGCCGGGCCGCAGGCGGACAAGGTCAGGGCCGCCCTGGCGGGGGTGGACATCTGGCAGCCGGACTGGAACGCGGTGCTCGGCAAGCTGGACGCCGATCTGGCCGCGTACAAGAAAGCCGTGGGCCGATGACGGCGGCGGTCGAACTGCGGGACGTATCGGTCCACTTCGGACAGACTTGCGCCCTGTCCCGCTTGGATCTCGCGGTGGAGCGCGGGGAGACCCTGGCCCTGCTCGGGCCGTCCGGATCGGGCAAGTCCACCGCGCTCAAGGCGCTGGCCGGATTCGTCCGGCCCAGTTCCGGCCGGGTGTTCCTGGACGGGCAGGACGTCACCGAGCTGCCGCCGCACCGCCGGGGACTCGGCGTGGTCGTGCAGAGCTACGCGCTGTTCCCGCACCTGCGGGTCGCCGACAACGTGGCCTTCGGCCTGCGGGCGCGCAAACTCCCGCGCGCCGAGGTCGACCGGCGGGTCGGCGAGGTGCTCGAGCTGGTCGGCATGGCCGCGTACCGGCGGCGGTTCCCGCGTGAGCTCTCCGGCGGCCAGCAGCAGCGCGTGGCGATCGCCCGCGCGCTGGCCATCCGCCCGCGCGTGCTGCTGCTCGACGAACCGCTTTCGGCACTGGACGCCGCGCTGCGCGAGGACATGGTGGCCGAACTGCTCCGGCTGCGCGCCGAACTCCCCGACACCACGCTGATCTACGTCACCCACGATCAGGGCGAGGCACTCGCGCTGGCCGACCGGATCGCCGTGATGCGGGACGCGCGGCTGGTCGAGGTCGGGGCGTGCGATCGGCTTTACCACAGACCGGCCACCGAGTTCACCGCGAGCTTCCTGGGCGCCGCCAACCTGGTTCCGGTCGAACTGCTGCGGATCGAGGGCGGGAACGTGGTGACCGTGCGCCTCGGCGGGCGGGAGCTGTCGGCCGAACCGACGTCCGCGGTCACCACCGGGCAGCGGGTGGCGCTCGGCGTGCGGCCGCACCGGATCGGCGTGCACGCGAGCGCCGTCGACGGGCTTCCCGCCCGGTTGCGGGCGGTGCAGTGGCGGGGCAGCGGCTTCCGGCTGGACCTCGATCTCGATCTCGATCCGGTGTGCGCCCTGCGGGCCGAAGTGTCCACAGTGGATGGGCTGCCCGGGGTCGGGGAGCGCGTCGGAGTGTCCATTCCGGACGGTTGCCCGCTGGTGGCGCTCGGATGACCGCGGTGGCGCTGCGCGCACCGGCCTCGGCTCCGGGGCGTCGACGGGCACCGCGGTGGCCGTGGCTGGTGCCCCCGGTGATCGTGCTGGCCGGGTTCTTCTGCTACCCGCTGGCCCTGGTGGTCCGCCAGTCGCTGATCTCCGAGGACCACGAGATCGGCCTGGACGTCTGGGCGGAGGTGGTGACCTCCGGGGAGTTCCTGGACGCCCTCTGGCGGACGGTCACCGTCGCGCTCGGCGCGACCGCCGGCTGCACGCTGCTCGGCACGTTCTTCGCGCTGGTCGTCGCGTTCGTGCCGTTTCCCGGTGCGCGGGTGCTGTCCCGGCTGGTCGACACCGTGCTGGCGTTCCCGTCGTTCCTCATCGCGCTGGCGTTCACCTTCCTCTACGGCGGCATGGGCGTGCTCAACGCGCTGCTGGGCGCGGGCGGGGACGGTGGTTTCCTGAATTCGCAGTGGGGTCTGCTGCTCGCCGAGATCACCTTCTACACGCCATTTGTCATGCGGCCCGCGATCGCGGCGTTCGGCCAGGTCTCCTCGGCGCAGCTCGAGGTGGCGGCGAGCCTGGGCGCGCGGCCGTGGCGCGTGTTGCGGCAGATCGTGCTGCCCGAAGCGCTGCCCGCGCTCGCCGCGGGCGCCTGCCTGACCATGCTGCTCGCGATGAACGAGTTCGGCATCGTGCTGTTCATCGGCGCCAAGGACGTGATCACGTTGCCGGTTCTGGTGTTCACCAAGGGAATCGTCACGTTCGACTATCCCGACGCGTGCGTGGTCGCGGTGGTCAACGTGCTGCTCTCGCTGCTGCTGTACGGCGCGTACCGGTGGGCCGTGTCGCGAGGAAGGAAGGCCTGATGCTGCTGTGGACCCGGCGCAGCCGCGTGCTGCTGTGGCTGGTGTTCGGCGTGCTGTTCACCGCGATCGTCCTCGCGCCGCTGGTGATGATCGTGCTCGCCTCGGCCGCCACGGCGTGGACGGGTGTGCTGCCGAACGCGCTCACCGGCGCGAACTTCGCGCAGGCGCTGTCCGGCGAGACGTTCGCGAGCCTGTCGGTGAGCGTGCAGACCGGGCTGATCGCGTCGGCGGGTTCGGTGCTCGTCGGCACCTGGGCGGCACTGGCCGCCGAATCCGCGCCGCCGCGGGTGCGCCGGGTGGTCGACGCGGCTTTCCACCTGCCGATCGCGGTGCCCTCGGTGGTGCTGGGGCTGGCGTTGCTGGTCGCGTTCAGCCAGCCGCCGGTGCTGCTCAACGGTACCCGGTGGATCGTGCTGATCGGGCATCTGATGATCGTGCTGCCGTTCACCTACAGCACGGTGTCCGCGGCGCTGGCCCGGACCGATCCGCAGCTCGCGCAGGCTGCGGCCAGCCTCGGCGCGAGCCCGGCCCGGGTGCTGCTGCGGGTGCGGTTGCCGGTGCTGCTGCCGTCGATGTCGGCTTCGGCGAGCCTCGCGCTGGCGATGTCGATGGGCGAGCTGGGCGCCACGATGATGCTGTACCCGCCGGACTGGCAGACGCTCCCGGCGAGCATCTACAACCTCACCGCCCGGGGGCAGGTTTTCCTCGCCTCGGCGAGCACGGTGTTGCTGCTGGTCGTGACGCTGGCCGGGGTGGTGGTGATCGGCGTGGTGCGGGGCCGGGCCGCGGAGCGCTGAGATCCCGGTGCAACCCGGGTACGGGCTCGTTCCGTCCTCGGGGCATGAGGTGGAAAACAACGCTCGTTGGCGCGGGACTCGTCCTGATCGCGGGGACGGCCTGTGCCAACCCAGCAGCCGACAGTCCGAAACCCGCCGCCGGGCAGCAGCCGGGCAACAGTGCTCCGGCGGCCCCGCCGAGCGAGGAACCCCAACCGGCGCCGCCGTTGCCCCGCGGGCCGGGGCACCCGGTGGACCCGGGCCGACCCGGACCGCCGCCCGCCGAGGGCCAGCAGCCGGTGCCGCCGGGCCAGCTCAACACGTCCGCCCTGCCGGAAGGCTATCCGCACGAGGCGTCCGTCAGCTCCGATGGCAAGACCCTGCTGATCAAGGCGCAGGAGGGCGGCTGCGGCCGGGCGAGCGCCGAGCCCAAGGAGCAGAGCGGGCAGCAGGTCGTGGTCAACCTGGTCGAGACGACCGCGCAGACCAGCCAGATGTGCACCATGGACATCCGGTACCCGACCGTTTCCGTGCAGCTGGGTGAGCCGCTCGGCGACCGCACGGTGGTGCTGCACAGCGAGCAGCGCAAGAAGTAGGCCAGTTGCCCTACTCTTGGGTAATGAGTAAACGGCAGGTCTCGGTGACCAGGACGATCAACACCACGCCGGACAAGATCTTCGAGCTGCTCGTCGACCCGGCGAAGCATCCCGAACTGGACGGATCGGGCACGGTCAAGGCGGCCCGGCCCGGCGGGGTGGAGCGTCTCGAGCTGGGTTCGAAGTTCGGCATGGACATGAAGATGGGCGCGCCGTACAAGATCCAGAACACGGTCGTCGAGTTCGAGAAGGACCGCTTGATCGCGTGGCGGCACTTCAACGGTCACCGGTGGCGCTGGGAGCTCGAACCGGCCGACGGGGACCGGACGGAGGTCACCGAGACGTTCGACTGGTCGACCGCCCGCATCCCGTTCCTGATCGACCTGAGCTTCTTCCCCCGGAAGAACAAGCAGGGGATCGAGAAGACCCTGGACCGCCTGGCGGCCCGGTTCCCCGAGGCGTGACCGCACCCTCGCCGGTGGCCTGCCCCGCCACCGGCCGCGGAGAACCGGCAGCAAGGGACCTCTGCTGCCGGAGAAAGATAGCGAGGGACCTTTACTACGGTCTGCCGGTAGTAAAGGTCCCTCGCTATTTTTCGCCCCGATGATCATGAGCGGGACGAGACCTGTGAGCGTCAATGCGGCCTTCGGTGCGTCCCGCGCACCAATGCGGCATTCGGGGCGTTGGAGGTACCCAACGCCGCATTGGGTACCTCCAACGCCCGAGAAGCTCAGGGTGGAGTTCGGTTACCGGAACGGGGAACTCGCGAGCCCGGTGATCAGGAGCGGAACGAGATCTGGAGGACCGGTTCCGAAGTGGCGGCGAAGAAGTCGTTGCCCTTGTCGTCGATCACGATGAACGCGGGGAAGTCCTCGACCTCGATCTTCCAGACCGCCTCCATGCCGAGTTCGGGGTACTCGAGCACGTCGACCTTCTTGATGCAGTCCTTCGCCAGCCGGGCCGCGGGGCCGCCGATCGAGCCGAGGTAGAAACCGCCGTGTTCCTGGCAGGACGCGGTGACCTTCTTCGACCGGTTGCCCTTCGCCAGCATGACCAGCGATCCGCCCGCCGCCTGGAACTGCTCGACGTAGGAATCCATCCGGCCCGCGGTGGTCGGCCCGAACGAACCGGACGCGTAGCCCTCCGGCGTCTTCGCGGGGCCCGCGTAGTAGACGGGATGGTCGCGCAGGTACCGCGGCATCTCCTCGCCGGCCTCCAGCCGCTCGGCGATCTTGGCGTGCGCGATGTCCCGCGCCACCACGAGCGGTCCGGTCAGCGAAAGCCGGGTCTTCACCGGCAGCTGGGACAACTGCGCCCGGATCTCGGACATCGGCCGGTTCAGGTCGACGCCGACCACCTCGTCGGACAGGTCGTCCTCGGTGACCTCGGGCAGGAACCGGGCGGGATCCCGTTCGAGCTGTTCGAGGAACACGCCGTCCGCGGTGATCTTGGCCTTCGCCTGCCGGTCCGCGGAACAGGACACCGCGATCCCCACCGGGCAGGACGCGCCGTGCCGCGGCAACCGGATCACCCGCACGTCGTGGCAGAAGTACTTGCCGCCGAACTGCGCGCCGATGCCGAACTGCCGGGTCATCTCCAGCACCTGCTGCTCCAGGTCCCGGTCGCGGAACCCGTGCCCCAGCGGGGAACCCTCGGTCGGCAGATCGTCCAGGTACCGGGCCGACGCGAGCTTCGCGACCTTGAGGTTGAACTCCGCCGACATCCCGCCGACCACGACCGCCAGGTGGTACGGCGGGCACGCGGCGGTGCCGAGGCCGCGCAGCTTCTCGTCCAGGAACCGGGCCAGCCGCTTCGGGTTCAGCACGGCCTTGGTCTCCTGGTACAGGAAAGTCTTGTTCGCGCTCCCGCCGCCCTTGGCCATGAACAGGAACTCGTAGCTCGGCTCGCCGCCGCCGTCCTTGTGGTACAGCTCGATCTGCGCGGGGAGGTTCGTGCCGGTGTTGCGCTCCTCCCAGAAGTTCACCGGCGCCATCTGCGAATAGCGCAGGTTGAGTTCCTGGTAGGCGTCGAACACGCCGCGGGCGAGCGCCTCCTCGTCGGCACCGCCGGTCAGCACCCCCTCGCTCCGCTTGCCGATGACGATCGCGGTACCGGTGTCCTGGCACATCGGCAGCACACCACCCGCCGAGATCGCCGCGTTCCGCAGCAGGTCCATGGCGACGAACCGGTCGTTGCCGCTCGCCTCGGGGTCGTCGACGATCGCCCGCAGCTGGGCCAGGTGTGACGAACGCAACAGGTGCTGGATATCGGTGATCGCCGTGCGCGCCAGTGCGGTCAGCGCCGCGGGCTCGATCTCGAGAAAGCGGCGGCCGCCCGCCTCGACGACGCGCACGCCGTCCGGCGTGACGAGGCGGTACTCGGTGTGGTTGTCCTTGCCGAGCGGCAGCACGTCGGTGTGCTGGAACGTGGTGGTGGTCGCAGTCACTGCGCGGGCTCCCTTGCACGCTGATCGGGAGCCCTGACGTTACCGCGTGCGGGCCGTCACACCCCGTGCGGTCACTGTTGCCCGCCGGAATGTCGGAAGGCCGGGCCCACCCCGACGGACCCGACCTTCCGGGGAAAGCGGCCAGGTGTGAGCACCCGCCGCGTGGCTGGAGACCCGGGGCACGGTACGGCGTCGCCGCCAGGGCGGGCAAGCCCTTCCGCGTCCGAGGGTTCGCAGGCTTCTAGCCTTCGACCGTCTCGTGACCCAGGTCATAAGTCAACCCGGCCGAACGGGTGCAGTACCCTCGCTCACTCTCCGTAGGCCTGGTCAGCTCGCGTAGGCGCGCAGGCGGTCGGCCCGCTCGCCCTGGCGCAGCTTCGACATGACCTCGCGCTCGATCTGGCGCACCCGCTCGCGGGAGAGCCCGAAGTGCTTGCCGATCTGGTCCAGGGTGCGCGGCTGCCCGTCGTCCAGGCCGTAGCGCAGCCGGATCACCTGCTGCTCCCGGTCGTCGAGGGTGCTCAGCACGCGACGCAGGTCGTCCTGCAGCAGACCGGAAATCACCGCGCTCTCCGCGTCGGTCGCCTCGGAGTCCTCGATGAAGTCGCCGAGCGGGGCGTCCTCCTCGGTGCCGACCGGCATGTCCAGGCTCACCGGGTCGCGCGCGTGGTCGAGCAGATCGGCGACCTTCTCCGCCGCGATGCCCGACTCCGCGGCCAGCTCCTCGTGCGTGGCCTCCCGGCCGAGCTGCTGGTGCAGGTCGCGCTTGATGCGGGCGAGCTTGTTCACCTGCTCGACGAGGTGCACCGGCAACCGGATGGTGCGACCCTGGTCGGCCATCCCCCTGGTGATGGCCTGACGGATCCACCACGTGGCGTAGGTGGAGAACTTGAACCCCTTGGAGTAGTCGAACTTCTCCACCGCGCGGATCAGACCCAGGTTCCCCTCCTGGATCAGGTCGAGCAGCGGCATCCCCCGGCCGGTGTAGCGCTTGGCGAGCGAGACCACCAGGCGGAGGTTGGCCTCCAGCAGGTGGTTCTTGGCGATCCGGCCGTCCCGGACCAGCGCGGTGAGCTCGGACCGGCGCTTCGGGGTCAGCTTCTCCGCGGTGTCCAGCATGTGCTGGGCGAACACGCCGGCTTCGATGCGCTTGGCCAGCTCGACCTCGTCCGCGGCGGTGAGCAGCGCGGTCTTGCCGATGCCGTTGAGATACACGCGGACCAGGTCGGCCGCGGGGCCCTGCGCGTCGAGGTCGACGTCCGCACTCCCCAGCGCGGGTACAGTGGACTCAACGGCTGGTTCGGGGGCGGGCTTGGGGATCTCGCGTTGGCGAATCCCACGAGTCTCGCGCTCGAGGGTTTGGACTGACATGTTCTGCCTCCCCGGTCACGGGCTGACGTGTGGCTGCGTCACGCCGGTTGTGCTTCGCGAGCCGAGCCTGTGGAGTGCTCGTCTCGCGAGTCCAGCTTGCTGGCTGGTTATTGGGTCAACGCTGGGTGCTTCGAAATCGTTCCCGCGTTCCTGAAGAAGATGACGTGAGCTGACCCGGGGTGGTTGCTCGACCAAAGCTGAGGTTTCCCTGAGAGCGAAATCCCGGCTTCGGTTGTGTCGTAGGAATGGAGTAGTGGTTCAGACCTCTACCAGCACGGTGAACGGGCCGTCGTTGACGCTGTGCACCGCCATCATCGCGCCGAATGTGCCGGTGCTCACGTGCGCGCCCCGCTCGCGAAGCTCGGTTACTACCGCGTCAACGAGGGTGGCCGCGGCCTCCGGGCGGGCGGCCGCGGTCCACGATGGACGGCGCCCCTTACGGGTTTCCCCGTAGAGCGTGAATTGGCTCACCACGAGTAAGGGCGCGCCCGTGGTGGCACAGGATTCCTCGTCCCGCAGGATGCGCAGTTCGTGCAGTTTGCGAGCCATGACCGCCGCTTTCCCGGCGGTGTCCTCGGTGTGAATTCCGAGCAATACCAACAAACCCGGTTCCTCGATGGCGCCGACCACCGCGCCTTCCACGGTCACGCTCGCCTCGGTGACGCGGGCCACCACCGCCCTCATGCCGGAACGACCATGCCGTGGCGGAGCAGTTCCCGCACGACCGGCAACGCGGCCTCGGTCAGCGCTTCGGGCGACTGGCCGTGCGCGACGGCGAGCAGGTCGATGAGGTCGGAAAGTGGCAGCGCGCCGCGGAAACCTGCCAGCAGCGCGGCGGCGAGCTCGTCGACCTCGTGCTGCCAGCCGGGACCGTCGACCCGGTGCAGTCGGCGTACGGACGGTTCCCAGCCCTCGTCGCCGGGCGTGTCCACCCGTTCCAGGACGACCGTGGGCGGCACCACGAACCGGGTGTCCAGGAGTTCGTTTCCGTGTGCGCGAAGCCACTCCACGCGATCGAGCCAGTTCGCGGCCTCGGCCCCGAGCGGATCGTCGTAGGCCTGCCGGAGGTCCTCGCACACCACGGTCGGCGCGAGAGCATCGGTGCGACGCAGCGTCACGAAACCGAATCCCACGCCGTCGACGCGGTTCTCGGCGAACCAGTCCAGCCAGGCGCCCGCCTTGGCCCGTCCCCGCGGCGAACGGGGGTCGATCCCGGCGTCGCGGAGCCAGGTGCCGACGTACAGCGCCGGATCGGCCACGTCCCGCTGCACGAACCAGGCGTCGACCCCGGAGGGCAGCCAGCGGGCGACCCGGTCGGCCCAGTCCTCGCCGTCGACGTGCAGCCAGGACGCGAGCAACTGCCCGATCCCGCCCTCGGCCAGGAAACCCGGGAGCTGGCGCACCACCAGCGCGCTCGCGTCGTCCCCGGCGAGGCCGGAGTCGCGGTAGACGTAGTCCACCCGCGGCGGGCCGACCACGAACGGCGGATTGCAGACGATCTGGTCGAAGCGGCGCCGGGCGACCGGGGCGAACCATTCCCCGCGCAGCAGTTCGACGTCGAGTTCGTTGAGCCGGAAGGTCGCCTCGGCCAGGGCGAGCGCCCGCGGCGAGACGTCGGTCGCGGTCACCCGCTCGGCGTGGCGAGTGGCGTGCAGCGCCTGCACGCCGTTGCCGGCGCCCAGATCGAGCAGGCTGCCGACCGGCCGCCGGGTGGTGGCCCGGATCAGGCTCAGCGAGGCGTGCCCGACGCCGAGGACGTGGTCCTCGGGCACTTCGCCGCCGAGCAGGTCGGAATCGAGGTCGGAGAAGACCCACCAGGTGCCGTCCTCGTCCCCGTGCGGGCGCACGTCCAGTGCGGCGCGGAAGCCGGAACCGTGCGCCCGGACCAGCCCGGCCCCGGCCGCGTCGGCGAGCGGCAGCGGCGCCAGCGCGGCGGCGACCGCGGCCTCCGGTTCGGTGGCGCCCAGCAGGAACAGCCTGATCAGCGTGCCCAGGTCGCCGCCGTCGGCGGTCGCCCGGTACGCGGGTTCCGGCTCGCCCCGGCCCAGCGCCGCGTGCGCGGCGCCACCGAGCGCCTCGACCACGCCGTCGGCGTCGTAGCCGGTGCGGAGGAAGGCGTCCCGCAGCCGCTTGCAGAACTCGGCGGACAACTCCGGATGATCAATGCTCACGGTGGGTAATGCTGCCACGGCGGCGCCTCCGCGGCCGCTAAGGTGACGCGGTGTCGTCCGGCCAGGTCCCGCTGTGGGTGCCCATCGTGGTCGCGGTGTTCGGGTTCACCGGGGTGATCGCCGCGCAGCTCATCGCCGGGTGGCGCGAGGACCGGCGCTGGCGTCGCGAACTGGAGCGCGAGGAAGTGCGCTGGGCCCGGGAACGCGAGCGCGAGCGCGACAACCGCAGTTACGAGGGGCGCGCGGCCGGCTACGCCGAGCTGATCGGCGCCATCGAATCCTTCGATTGGGTGCTTTACCAGGCACGACGGCTCACTCGCCGTGGCGATGAGCTCGACGGCCAGCTCGCCGCGGAGCTCCGCAAGGTCACCGCGGAAGCGCGCGGCGTGCTGGGCCCGGTCAACGTGCACGCGCCCGAGCGCATCCGGGCGATGGTGCGCGAGTCGATGATCCGGCGCTCCGACCTGTCGGTGCTCCTGCTGTCCGGACGTAAGACCGACGAGCAGGACCGGCTCTGGCGGGAAGCGCAGCTGGAATACCGGGTGATGCGGGCCGCGATGCGCCGGGATCTGGGCCTGGACACCGAAGACCTGCCATCGGTGGCGGAAGCGAACCAGCCGCCGGTGTGATCGAATCGCGGGGTGACCGCGAACCTGCTCGCCCCGCTCGACGGCCTGCTGCCCGGCCTCGAGGCGCTCTACGTCGACCTGCACCGCCATCCCGAGCTCGCCTTCGCCGAGACCAGGACCGCGGCCGAACTCGCGCGCCGCCTGGAATCGGCCGGTTACCAGGTGCACACCGGCATCGGCGGCACCGGCGTGCTCGGCGTGCTGCACAACGGCCCGGGCCCGGTCGTGCTGCTGCGCGCGGACATCGACGGGCTGCCGGTCGAGGAGAAGACCGGCCTGGACTACGCCAGCACCGCGCGTGGCGTGGACGCGGCGGGCCGGGAGGTGCCGGTGATGCACGCGTGCGGGCACGATCTGCACGCCACCTGGCTGAGCGGCGCGGCCGACCTGCTCGCCCGGGGCCGCGACGGCTGGTCCGGCACCCTGCTGGTGGTGTTCCAGCCGGGGGAGGAGGTCGGCGACGGCGCGGCCGCGATGGTGCGGGACGGCCTCTTCGAACGGGCCGGGAAACCGGATGTGGTGCTCGGGCAGCACGTCGTCCCCGGGCCCGCGGGCTGGGTGCTCACCCGGCCCGGGGTGATCATGGCCGCGACCGACGCGCTGCGGATCACCTTGCACGGCAAGGGCGGGCACGGTTCGCGGCCGGAGACCACGGTGGATCCGGCGGTGCTGGCCGCGTCCGTGGTGCTGCGGCTGCAGACCATCGTGTCGCGGGAGGTTTCGGCCACCGAATCGGCCGTGCTCACCGTGGGCTCGATGCACGTCGGCACCGCGCACAACGTGATCGCCGACCACGCCACCCTCGAGGTCAACGTCCGCACCTTCGACCAGCACGTGCGCGACCGGGTGCTCGCGGCGATCGAGCGGATCGTGCACGGCGAGGCGACCGTGGCCGGTTCCCCGAAACCGCCGGACATCGAGCGGATCGGCAGTTTCCCGGTGACCGAGAACGACGACGCCGCCAACGCCCGGCTGACCGAGGCGTTCCGCGGGCACTTCGGCGCCGAGCGCACGATGGACGCGCCGCTGGTGACCGGCAGCGAGGACTTCAGCGAATTCGGCCGCGCGGCCGGTGTGCCCTCGGTCTACTGGCTGGTCGGCGGGCTGGAACCCCGATCGGTGCTGGAGGCGGTCGCCGCGGGCCGGTTCGAATCCGACATTCCGTCCAACCACTCCCCGCTGTTCGCCCCGGTCCTGGATCCCACCCTGCGGACCGGGGTGGAAACCCTGGTCGTCGGCGCGTTGACCTGGCTTCGGCGTGGCTGACCGGAATTCTTCGGCTCCCCGGGTATCGGACGATCATCCGGAGTGGGACCATGGACAGGTGGAGGTGGTGACGTGAGCGAACTCGGATCCGCCAGGGGTTCCGGCTCCCGGGATCAGGTCCCGGTGCTGATCACCGAGGCCGCTCCGTCCTACGACGACCAGCACGCGGCGCGCAAGCGCAAGTACATGCTGATGATGGGGATGCGCTTTCCCTGCCTGATCCTCGCGGGCGTCTTCTACCACACCTGGTGGCTCGCGCTGGGCTTCATCGCGCTGTCGATCCCGCTGCCCTGGATGGCCGTGCTGATCGCCAACGACCGCCCGCCGCGCAAGGCCGAGGAAGTCAGCCGCTACCAGCGCGAGGCGAAAGCCATCGAACGCACCGAACACCGCGTGATCGACGGCTAGCCACCTGCCGACGGGTGTCATGAGGGGTCCCCTCCTGACGAAATTTGTCTGGAGGGGACCCCTCATGAAAGTTCGTGGTGGCCGGGAACGAGCGGGCTAGGGCTGGGCGCCGATCTGGCGGATCGCCTTGGCGCCGAAGCGGACGCCCGCGCGGAGGGTGTCCACAGTGGACTCGCCGCGTAGCCAGGCGGCGAGCAGGCCCGCGTCGAACGCGTCCCCGGCGCCGGTGGAATCCACGCAGTCCGCGGGTTCGGCGGGCACCGTGGTGACCCCGGTGGAATCCACCCAGCTCGCGCCGTCCAGGCCCGCGGTGACCGCGACCGCGCCGACCGCGTCCAGCAGCCGCCGTGCCGCGGCGGGTTCGCGGGAACCGGTCAGCGCGGTCAGTTCCTCGGTGTTGGGGAGCAGCAGGTCGACCCCGCGCACGTCGGCCAGGAAGGCGCCCGGATCGGTGATCAGCGGAGCCGACTGCGGATCGACCGAGGTGGTCAGCCCGGCTTTCCGCGCCGCGGCGAGCGCGGCCAGGCCCGCCGGGCGGGAGGACGGATCGAGCAGCACGTAACCGGACAGGTGCAGGTGGTTCGCTCCGGCCAGGGCGGCCGGATCGACGTCCTCGGGGCGGAAGCGGGCGTTCGCGCCGCGGTCGGGCAGCATGCTGCGCTGGCCGTCGCCGTCCACCAGCACCACCACGCAGCAGGTGGCCGCGTCCGGATCGACGGCGAAGGCGCACCGCACACCCGCCGACTCCAGTTCGGCGCGGATCAACCGGCCGCCCGCGTCGTCGCCGATCCGGGCCACGAGGGTGGTGTCGACGCCGCCGGAGTTCAGCCACAGCGCGGTGTTCGCCCCCGCGCCACCCCCGGCGAACCGGATCTTCGCGCGCGAATCCCCGCCGTGCACGATCGGTCCCTCGTGCCGCGCCACCACGTCCAGACCCGCGTCCCCGACCACCACGATTCTCATCGCGCCAGCTCCACCGCGACCTCGGCGGCCAGCCGCACGTTGGCCGCCACCAGTTCCTCGTTGGCGTCCAGGCTCAGTCCGCCGCTCGCGGTGTGGAAGTGCTCGAGCAGCACCGGCGTGACGTCCGAACCGTGCACATCGTTGGCGCGCAACAACTCCAGTCCGTCGGCGAGCAGCCGGTCGTGCACTTCTTTGTCCATTTCGGACTCCACGGGAACCGGATTCGCCAGCAGCACGCCCGAATCCGCGAACCGCCGGTGCGCCCGGACGACCCCGGCCGCCTGCGCGGCGGTGTCCACCCGCCACGGCACCGGGAAACCCGAGGACCGCAGGTAGAACGCCGGGAAGTCGTCGGTGCGGAACCCCAGGACCGGCACCGAATTGGTCTCCAGCACCTCCAGCGTGGCCGCGATGTCGAGGACGGATTTGACGCCGGAGCACACGACCACGGTCGCCACCTTGCCGAGCACGCCGAGGTCGGCCGAGACGTCCCAGGAGGTCTCCGCGCCCAGGTGCACGCCGCCCAGTCCGCCGGTGCCGAACACCCCGATGCCCGCCGCGGCCGCCAGTGCCGAGGTGGACGCGACCGTGGTGGCCCCGGACCGGCCGAGCCCGACGGCCGGGCCCAGATCGCGCAGGGACAGCTTGTCCAGACCGGCGCCGGGCGCGCAGACCCGCTCGAGTTCGGCGGGTGACAGGCCGATCACGGGGCGACCGTCGAGGACGGCGATGGTCGCGGGCACCGCGCCCGCGTCGCGGACCGCGCGTTCCAGCCGGTGCGCCACCTCGAGGTTGCGGCCGGGCGGCAGGCCGTGCGAAAGCAGGGTGCTCTCCAGCGCGACGACGGGGTGGCCGCCGTGCAGCGCGTCCGAGACCTCGGCACTGAGGGACAACGGGGGTGTCGTGATCACGAGGAGCCATTTTCGCCGACTCCCGCCCGGCCGCGGGGAGCGGGCCCGGAGTCACTCGGCGGCTTCGCGGAGGAGGACCAGTTCACGGGTGAGGTTGCGGCGCGCCGGGGCCTCCCAGTGGTCGCGCGCGGTCTCGGTCCGGTACAGCCACCGGCGGTCGAGCAGGTCGCGCAGCACGCGGGTCCGGCCGGCCACCCACGCCGGATCGTCCACCGCCGCGTACTCGGCGCGGACGGCCAGCAGGTACCGGTCGTAGCCGTCCGGATCGGCGGCCAGGATCGCCAGGTCCGCGTCCAGCAGCGCCGAGGCGACGGTGTCCCCGGCCTCCGCGTCGTGGTTCGCCGTCGTCAGCACGAGCCGTTCCACGCGATCGATCACGTGCCCGGGGAGCCCGGCCCGGTCGAGCCGGTCCGCGGCCCACGCGGCGCTGAGCCGCTCGTCGTCGCCGGGCCGGGCGTCGTAGACCACGTCGTGCGCGCAGGCCGCGAGCGCGAGCACGGCCCGCTCCCGCACGCCGAGGCCCAGTTCCCCGGCGAAGTGGTCGGCGTCGCGCACGACCGCTTGGACGTGCACCAGGTTGTGAAACCGCCGATGCTCCTCGCCGTAGCGGCTCAGCAGCTCGTCCGCGGCTGCGGCGGCCGGGGCGGGGTCGCCGCCGAGCGCCTCGACCGCCGAGATCCAGCGGTTCGCCAGGTTCATCGGGTTCACCCCCTCGTTCGGAGGACCCTTCGGGCAACAGCATCTCAAACGGGCGGCGGATCGGGCCGGGTCCTTCCGGCGCGCGGGTGGTTCTGGGGCATCATGGAGGGGTGAGTACTCAGACCTTGCCCGATGTCGACACGCGGCCCGAGAGCACCGACGAAACCGACGACGACTCGCCGAAGATGTTCCACTACGTGCGCAAGAACAAGATCGCGGAGAGCGCGGTCATGGGCACGCACGTGGTGGCTCTGTGCGGTGAGGTCTTCCCGGTGACCAAGTCGCCGAAGCCCGGTTCGCCGGTCTGCCCGGACTGCAAGAAGATCTACGAGGGCCTGCTGCCCGGCGAGTGATCCTCGCCCCGCGGGCGGATCGCGTCAGCGGTCCGCCCGGCTCGGCCTGCTCACTTCGGCCCCGGCCTGCTCGTCCTCGCCGCCGGGGTCCGCTTCGGGTTCGGGCTCGGACTTGCGCGGGCGGCGCAGCGGCACGGTGGTCCGCTCCCACAGTTTCCGGCCGTCCTCGCTGCGCATCTGCTCGTTCATCCGCTCCATCTCCAGGCGGCGCCACTTGCGCCGCTGGCGACGGGTCATCTTGGCCGGCCAGAGCTCCTGGATCGCGCTGTTGAAGTACGCCCCGCCGACGATGGCCAGCCCGATGAAGAAGGTGAACAGCAGGAACGCGATCGGGGTGGCCAGCGCGCCGTAGGTGTAGCCGGTGCTGGTGATCCACGACAGGTAGATCCGCAGGCCGACGCTGGAGAGCAGGAAGATCGCCATCGCGAGCACCGCGCCGGGCAGGCCCCGGTGCCACGGCAGCTTGCGCGGCAGGGCGAGTTTGTACAGCGTGGCCAGCGCGAGGACGAGCAGGATCCCGAGGATCGGGTAGTAGAGCGTGGACACCCAGCCGGTCACCGTGGGGCGCCAGTCCTCCGGGGCCAGCTGGGTCAGCACGTCCGGGCCGACCGCGATCACCGGCAGCCCGATCACCACCAGGATCAGCCCGACCAGGTACAGCAGCAGCGCGAAGATCCGTTGCCACACTTCGTGGCGGACGCCGTACTGGTTGTGCGCCACGGTGATCGCGTCGACGAACGACGACATCGCCGAGGAACCCGCCCACAGGGAGATCAGGAAGCCGACCGAGACGATCTCGCCCTTCCCGATGTGCAGGATGTCGTCGACGGTCGGTTCGATGATCTGGTTGACCACGTTGCCACTGAAGATCTTTTCGCAGAACGCGATGATCCGGTCGTGCACCGCGGTGACCACGGACTGCCCGAACCAGTCGCCGAGGAAGCCCAGGCTCCCGAGCAGCCCCAGCAGCAGCGGGGGGAGCGACAACGTCTGCCAGAACGCCGCTTCGGCCGCCTCGGAGAAGATGTTGCCGTCCCAGGCCTTGCTCATGGTGCGGCTGATCAGGCGCAGCGGCCCCTTGCGCCTGACCTCGGCCTCGGCTCCGTCGTCGTCCGACGCGGCGGTGTCTGATGGTGCGCTCATCGCAGTGCCCAGCATGGTCCATCCGCGTCGATTTGGCTCGTCCGCCTCCCCGGAGTGTTCAACGCAACGCGGGGCACGGCCGTGCCGCTGACTCGCGGACGGGGCGGCGCGAGGTACTCTCGTGGGGCGCCCTCACCCCGCGCCGGCACCGCAGCCGCGCTCCTCGTGGGGGTTTTCGCATGTCGCCGCAGGGGAAGCTAGACCGCGAGAGGAGTTGGACCATCCTTGTCGGAAACGGCCCAACGTAATCGGACGGAGCCCCAGCCAGGGTTCGGCGCGCCGCCGCCCGAGCAGGACTCCACCGCGCGGCCGCTGCGCGCGTGGCAGCGGCGCGCGCTGACCAAGTACCTGACGACCAAACCGCAGGACTTCCTCGCGGTCGCGACCCCGGGCGCCGGGAAGACCGTCTTCGGCCTGCGGATCGCCGCCGAGCTGCTGTCCGACCGGACGGTCGAGGCGGTCACCATCGTGACCCCGACCGAGCACCTCAAGCACCAGTGGGCGGCGTCGGCCGCGGCGGCGGGCATCGCGATCGACTCGAACTTCCGCAACACCACCGGCGTGACCTCGTCGGACTTCCGCGGGGTCGCGCTGACCTACGCGCAGGTCGCCGCGCACCCCACCATGCACCGGGTGCGCACGGAGAACCGCAAGACGCTGGTCATCCTGGACGAGATCCACCACGGCGGCGACGCGAAGTCGTGGGGGGACGCGGTGCGCGAGGCGTTCACCCCGGCGGTGCGCCGGCTGGCCCTCACCGGGACCCCGTTCCGCAGCGACGATTCGCCGATCCCGTTCGTGACCTACGAACCGGACGGCGACGGTTCGATGCGGAGCAAGGCCGACCATTCCTACGGCTACTCCGACGCGCTCGCCGACGGGGTCGTCCGGCCGGTCGTGTTCCTCGCCTATTCGGGCGAGGCGTCCTGGCGGACCAGCGCGGGGGAGGAGTTCACCGCGCGGCTCGGCGAACCGTTGACCGCCGAGCAGAACGCCCGCGCCTGGCGGACCGCGCTGGATCCGGCCGGGGAGTGGATCCCGGCCGTGCTGCAGGCCGCCGACACCCGGCTGACCCAGGTCCGCACCGGGATGCCGGACGCGGGTGGCCTGGTGATCGCCACCGACCAGGATTCGGCGCGGGCCTACGCGAAGATCCTGACCCGGATCTCCGGCGAGGAACCGGTCGTCGTGCTCTCCGACGACCCCAAGGCGTCCAAGCGGATCGGCGAGTTCTCCGAATCGGAGCAGCGCTGGCTGGTCGCCGTGCGGATGGTGTCCGAGGGCGTGGACGTGCCGCGGCTCGCCGTCGGGGTGTACGCCACGAGCGCGTCGACGCCGCTGTTCTTCGCGCAGGCGATCGGGCGGTTCGTGCGGGCGCGGCGCAAGGGCGAGACGGCGAGCGTGTTCGTGCCGAGCGTGCCGGTGCTGCTGGAGCTGGCCAGCGAACTGGAGGCCGAGCGGGACCACATCCTGGGCAAACCGCACCGGGAGAAGGACGGCTGGGACGACGAACTCCTCGCCGCGGCCAACCGGACCGAGGACGAACCGGGCGAGGAGGAGAAGGCGTTCACCTCGCTGCATGCCTCCGCCGAGCTGGACCAGGTGATCTACGACGGCAACTCCTTCGGCACCGCGGTGTTCTCCGGCACCGACGAGGAGCAGGAGTACCTCGGGCTGCCCGGGCTGCTCGAACCCGATCAGGTCCGGGCGCTGCTGCGCAAGCGGCAGGAGGAGCAGCTCGCCGACGAGAAGAAGCGCAAGCCCAAGCAGGAGGAGACGGCGCCACCCGCCCGGCCGCAGGCGGTCGGGGAGCGGGTCGCCTCGCTGCGCAAGGAGCTGAACGCGCTGGTCGGCATGTACCACCACCGCACCAAGAAACCGCACGGCGCGATCCACAACGAACTGCGCCGGGTCTGCGGCGGCCCGCCGACCGCGATGGCGACGATCGAACAGCTCGAAGAACGCATCGTCACCCTGCGCTCCTGGTAACCCGCCGTTCGCACCTCGCGGGCTGACCCCTCGCCCGACGGGTTTCATGAGGGGTCCCCTCCGGACAAAATTTGTTAGGAGGGGACCTTTCCTGACGTGTCGTGTCAGTAGGGGACCCCTCATGAAACCAGGCGTTAGGCGGGGACCCTTCCTGACAGTCCGGGGTGGCGGCGTTGCCAAACCGTGTCCGACAGAAGGCGACTTAATCGATCCAGCAACCTTCCGATCCGCCGTGCGGCGACATATGTTGTCGCCCACAACATTTGCGCGACGGTGCGCCGGTCGACTCCCTCCCCGGTCCGCCGCCCGTCGGCAGGATCGTCGAAAGGATCGAGGATGCGCAGCAGAACCGCGACCCTCGTCGCCGCCGCGGTGGGCGTCAGCCTGATGCTTGCCGGTTGCGGGGCGAACAGCGCGAATTCCGGAAGTTCCGGCGGCAACAGTTCGCCGAACGCGGCCGCCCCGGCGGGTGGGGGCGCGAACGGCAAGGTGGGCGTGATCCTGCCGGAGACCGCGACCTCGGCCCGCTGGGAGTCCTTCGACAAGCCCTACCTCGAGCAGGCCCTGCGCTCGGCGGGCTTCGAACCCGACGTGCAGAACGCGCAGGGCGAGGTCCAGAAGTTCACCACGCTCGCCGACGGCATGATCGCCCAGGGCGTCAAGGTCCTGATCATCGCCGCGATCAACAGCGAGGTCGGCAGCGCGGTCGCCGCGAAGGCGAAGAAGGCCGGTATCCCCACCATCGACTACGACCGGCTCAACCTCGGCGGCGGATCCGACTACTACGTCTCCTTCGACAACGAGAAGGTCGGCCAGCTCCAGGGCCAGGGCCTGGCCCAGGCGCTGCAGGGCAAGCCGGGCGCGCAGGTGATCGAGATCGAAGGCGCGCCGACCGACAACAACGCCACGCTCTTCTACAACGGCCAGCAGAAGGTGCTCAAGCCCAAGTACGAGGCGGGCGAACTCAAACTGGTCCGCAGCCAGCCCATCGACAACTGGGAGAACCAGAAGGGCGGCGTCACCTTCGAGCAGATCCTGACCGGCAACGGCGGCAAGGTCGACGGGGTGGTCGCCGCCAACGACGGCCTGGCCGGTGCGGTGATCACCGTGCTGAAGAAGAACGGGCTGGGCGGCAAGGTCCCGGTCACCGGCCAGGACGCGACCGCGGACGGGCTGAAGAACATCCTGCGCGGCGACCAGTACATGACCGTGTTCAAGCCGATCAAGCAGGAGGCCGAGGCCGCCGCGAACCTCGCCGCCGCGCTGGCCAAGGGCGACAAGGCGGGCGCCGACGCACTGGCCAAGGGCGTGAGCAAGGACCCGAAGGGCAATCGCGACGTGAAGTCCGTGCTGCTCGAACCGCAGCTGACGACCAAGGAGAACGTGAAGACGGTCGTCGACGAGGGCTACGTCAAGGCAGCGGAGATCTGCGCCGGTGACCTGCGGGCTGTCTGTACTCAGCTCGGCATCTCCTAGGAACCTGCCGGGATGGGCCGCGCACCCCAGCGGCGCGGCCCATCCCGGCGACCAGGCGGCCATGGCACGAAAGAGAACGACGATGAGTGAACCCATTCTCGAGCTGAAGGCGCTCAACAAGAGCTTCGGACCGGTCCACGTCCTGCACGACGTGGACTTCGCCGTGCGCGCCGGTGAGGTCACCGCGCTGGTCGGCGACAACGGCGCCGGAAAGTCCACTTTGATCAAATGCATCGCCGGAATCCACACCGCGGATTCCGGCACGGTCACGTTCGGCGGCGAACCGGTGCACATCCGCGGCCCGCGGGACGCCGCCGAACTCGGCATCGAGGTCGTCTACCAGGATCTCGCGCTCGCCGACAACCTGGACATCGTGCAGAACATGTTCCTCGGCCGCGAGCGCGGCAGCTCCTGGTTGCTCGACGAGGCGGGGATGGAGCAGAAGGCGCGGGAGACGCTCGCGTCCCTTTCGGTGCGCACGGTGAAATCGGTCCGCACCCCGGTCCACGCGTTGTCCGGCGGGCAGCGGCAGACCGTCGCGATCGCCAAATCGGTGTTGTGGGACAGCAAGGTCGTCCTGCTCGACGAACCCACCGCGGCGCTCGGCGTGGCGCAGACGCGGCAGGTGCTCGATCTGGTGCGCCGGCTCGCCGAACAGGGCCTTGGCGTGGTGCTGATCAGCCACAACATGGCCGACGTGTTCGAGGTCGCCGACCGGATCTCGGTGCTGTACCTGGGCCGCATGGTCGCCGAGGTGCACACCAGGAACGTGACGCACAGCCAGGTCGTCGAGCTGATCACCGCCGGGCGGTCCGGGGATCTCGGCCTCGCCCGGCCCGAAGCCGTCGTCCTGTGACCGCCGCCAGCCCGGAGAAAGAACCAGCCATGACTGAAACAACCTCGAAACCGGCGGTCCGCGAGCCCGAGCCGCAGAACGGCGCGATCAGCGACTTCGGCATCGACACCACCGCGATGTCCACCACCGAGGCGATCGCCGACTACTTCGCCCGGTTGCGCGCCGGGCAGCTCGGCTCGCTGCCCGCCCTGCTCGGCCTGGTCGCGCTCGTCGTCGTGTTCGCGGGCCTGTCCGACGTTTTCCTGTCCATGAACAACATCGCGAACCTGCTCGCCCAGGGCGCGGGCCGCACGATCATCGCCATGGGCATCGTTTTCGTGTTGCTCATCGGTGAGATCGACCTGTCGGCGGGCACCGCGTCCGGGGTCACCGCGGCGATCATGGCCATGCACTTCGTGCAGCAGGGGAACCTGCTCGGCGGGATGGGCACCACGGTGTTCTACGCCTTCCTCGCGGTGCTGGCGGTCGCCGCGGTGCTCGCCGTCCTGTTGCGGATCTGGGTCGGCGCGGCGCTTTCCGTGGTGACGATCGGGATCGCGCTGTCCGGGCTCGCCGCCAATCCGTGGGTGGAGATGCTGCTCGCGATCTGCGCGGGCACCGCGATCGGCTGCATCACCGGGTTCCTGGTGTCCAAGATCGGCATGCCGTCCTTTGTGGTCACCCTCGCGCTGTTCCTGGCCTGGCAGGGCGTGATCCTGCAGTTCATCGGCGAGGGCGGGGTGCTCGGCATCAGCTCGTCGCCGGTGCTGGACAAGGTCGCCAACGGCAATCTGTCCACAATGGGCAGCTGGCTGCTGTTCGTGGTGGCGGCCGGGGGATTCGCCGCGGTGACGCTCGGGCGGCACTTCTCGCGCCTGCGGCGCGGGCTGGTCACCCAGCCGACGACCCTGGTGCTGCTCAAGGTCGGCGCGCTCGCCGTGCTCGGCGCGGTGGCGACCGCGCTGCTGACCGCGAACCGGTCGCCGAACCCGAGCATCGAGATCTCCGGCGTGCCGTACGTGGTGCCGATCGTGCTGGCCCTGCTCACCATCGGCACCTACGTGCTCAACCGGACCCGCTACGGTCGGCACATCTACGCGGTCGGCGGCAACCGGGAAGCCGCGCGGCGCGCCGGTATCAACGTCACCAAGATCCGGGCGAGCGTGTTCGTGGTCTGCTCCTCGGTGGCCGCGGTCGGCGCGATCGTGTACTCGTCGAAGGTCGGTTCGGTGGACCCGCAGGCGGGCGGGCTGAACACGCTGCTGTTCGCGGTCGGCGCCGCGGTCATCGGCGGGACCTCGCTGTTCGGCGGCAAGGGCCGGGTCTTCGACGCGGTCATCGGCGGCACGGTGCTCGCCGTGGTGGAGAACGGCCTGGGCCTGCTGAAGCAGCCCGCCGCGGTGGTCTCCATCGTCACCGGATTGGTGCTGTTGCTGGCCGCGACCGTCGACGCGTTGTCCCGTCGCCGCGCGGCGGCCGCACCGCGATGACGGGGGACGTGGGACGATAACCGCCGTGACCGCCACGCCCGTTGCCCGACCCGACGAGGTGCGCCGGCACAACCGCACGACCCTGCTCAGGTTCCTGCATGTCGGCGGACCCGTCACCCGGGCGACCCTGGCCACCGAGCTGGGGCTGAACCGAAGCACGATCAAGACCCTGGTGGACGGGCTCGCCGAGGCCGGGGTGGTCGAGGAGCGGGTGCCGAGGCCGGGCCGCGGGGCGGGCCGCCCCTCGCTGCTGGTGCTGCCCCAGCCCCAGGCCGCCGTGGTGCTGGCCGTCGACGTCCAGGTCGAGCACGTGGCGATCGCGCTGGTCGGGCTCGGCGGCCAGATCCTCGGGCGCAACAGCTGGAACCTGCGCGGCCGGACCCGCGAACCCGACGAGGTGATCACGCACGTCATCGAATCGGCGACCATCCTGGCCGGGGACCTCGGTTGCGAACCGGTGGCCGCCGGGGTTTCCGTGCCGGGCGTGGTCCGGCGCTCCGACGGGCACGTGCACGAGGCGCCGAACCTGCGCTGGACCGATGTCGCCCTGGGCGAACGGCTCTCCGGCGTCCTGCGCATCCCGGTGCTCGTCGGCAACGACGCCGAACTCGGGGCCGTCGCGGAACATCTGCGGGGCGCCGCGCGCGGATCGTCCGATGTGGTCTACGTCTCGGCCGACGTCGGCGTGGGCGGCGGGGTGATCGCCGAGGGCTCGTCCCTGCGCGGTGCCGCGGGCTATGTCGGCGAACTGGGCCACATGGCGATCCGCCCGGGCGGGCGGGCCTGCTACTGCGGCAGCAGCGGATGCTGGGAGACCGAGGTCGGCGAGGCGGCGCTGTGCCGGGCGCTGGGGCTGTCGGACGACACCCCGCGCGGGGCCATCCTGGTCGAACTGCGGGAACTCGGCCGCGATCCGGCGGCCGCACGCGACCGGCTCGCGGAATTCGCCGAATGGCTCACCCTCGGCCTGGTCAACGTGGTGAACCTGCTGGGCCCGCAACTGGTGGTACTCGGCGACCTGTTCACCGCCCTGCCGGAGGCGGTGCTGACCGCGGTCGCCGAGGAGGTGCGCCGCCGCAGCCTGGTGAGCCGGGCGTTCGGCGGCACCGAGATCGTCTGCTCGGCGCTGGGCGCGGACGTGAAACTGCTGGGCGCCGCCGAGGTCGCCTTCGAACGCGTCCTGGACACGGTCTGACCCGGATATGCGGAACGGGCGCGGATCCGCAGGATCCGCGCCCGTTCCGGTCGCTGGTAGTGCGCTCAGCCGCGCTGGATGTCCGCCGACAGTTCCTTGAGCTTGCTCTCGTGCTCACGGGCGTGGTGTCCACAGAAGAGCAACTCGCCACCGGTGCTGAGAATGGCCCGTACCTGTGCTGCGGCCCCGCAACGGTCGCAACGGTCTGCAGCGGTCAGTTCGGGGCGGGTGAGCGTCGGTGATGTCATTGGAGTCTCCCTCCGTCCCGGCATCGGTTGCCCGATACCGTCAGTCCAGCCACGACCACTTCGGCACTGATGCCGGGGGCGGGGTCGCCACCGGCTCCGCGGTGTTCGCTGCTTCCACTCTTGCAGACGCTTGGGAGGTCGCAAGTGTTCCCGCGCCGGTGGGACGCGTGTCACGCCGAATTACTCCGTATGTCGTAGATCAATCCCGACATCCAGGACACCCGATACGCCGGGTGACCGTGTTTTGGCTGGTGAGAAGGGTCGTCAGCGCGGCTTGTACCTGGCGGCCGGGCCGTTGGTCAAGGTCTGCTGAGGCCGATCTTGTTCGTTCTCAGCGCAATTTCGGCGAAGTGACAACGCTCGCAATGAAAGCCGAACGTGACCACAAGGCAACGGAACGTCGACAACGAGCGGTCTTCGCGGAGTGGTGGTAGTTGTTCATCGCAACCGGATACGGAGGCGGGCCATGACGAAAGCGGCATCCGCGGCGGCCAAGGACCTCGCCGCCGCCGGGGTGACCGGCGTCCAGGTCTCGTGGGCGGACAACAACGGGATTCCCCGTTCGCGCATCGTCCCGATCGCGGGCCTCGCCGACGCCGCGAACCGGGGCATCGGGGTCACCTCGCTGTTCGCCGTCTTCGACACGCACGACGCCATCACCTACGGCCACACCGGCCTGGCCACGCCGTCCGGGGACGTCCGCCTGATCCCGGTGATCGAGCGCCTGCGCCGGCTGGCCGGGCAGCCCGCGCTGGCCTGGGCGCCGGGGCGGCAGGTCGCGGCCGACGGTACACCCTGGCCCTACTGCCAGCGCACGGTCCTGCAGGCGCAGGTCGACCAGGCCGCCAAGCAGGGGTTCGAGCTGAAGGCCGGGTACGAACTCGAGTTCGCGATCGCGCCGCTGGGCAGCACGGACATCGCGTCCTCCCCCGGGCATCCCGGGCCCGCCTACAGCCCGCACGCCCTGGTCGAGCTGGACGGGTTCATCGCCGCCCTGCTGCACGACTTCGCCGCCAACGGGTTGCGCATCGGCCAGTTGCACGCCGAGTACGGGCTCGCCCAGATCGAGTTGTCGCTCGCCGCGACCGATCCGGTGTCCGCCGCCGACGACCAGTTGCTGGCGCGCCAGACGATCCACGCGGCCGCGCACGCGCACGGCCTGCGGGTGAGCTTCGCGCCGATTGTCAGCCCGGAAGCCGCCGGGAACGGCTGGCACCTGCACACCTCGATCTGGCGACGGGGCCGCAACCTGCTCGCCGGGGCGGGCGAACCCGGTCCGGAGGGCGCGGCTTACCTCGCGGGGCTGCTGCGCGATCTGCCCGCGCTGACCGCGGTCACCGCGCCCAGCGTGCCGTCGACGCTGCGCCTGCGGCCGGGCTACTTCGCCAGCGCCTACGCGTTCTGGGGCGTGGAGAACCGCGAGGCGCCGCTGCGGTACGTGCCGGGATCGGCCCTGCTCGGCGCCGACCACGCGAACGTGGAGCTCAAACCGTCGGACGCTTCGGCGAACCCCTATCTCGCGCTGGCCGCCGTGCTCGCGGCCGGGCTGGCCGGGATCGAGGAGGGCCTGGTCCCGCCGGAGCCGATCGCCGACGATCCGGGCACCTGGAGCGAGGGCGACCGCACCACGCGCGGGGTGGCGCGGCTGCCGGCGACTCCCGGGGAACAGGACGCGGCCCTGCTCGCGTCGCCGCGCGTTGCCGGAGTGCTGGGGGAAGAGCTGCTCGGCGCGTTCCGGGCCGTGCGATCGTCTGACGCGAACTGGGCCGAGGAGCGTAGTGTGGACGAGATCGTGTCCGCACATCTCTGGCGGTACTAGGTGGGATTACTGGAGGACGTGCGCTGGTTCCCCGGCGCCGCGGACGTGCTCGCCGAAGCGCGGGCGGAAATGCCGCAGAAGAACGAGCTGTGCGGCGCCTTCGTCACCTTGGTTTGCCTGCGTGCCAACGGAATCACCGTCCTCGACCAGGACGAGGCGGCGCTCGCGGCGGGGACCGTGGTGCTGGCCGGGGGCGAGCCGACCTGGCCGGTGAGCGAGAAGGGCCGGGACGATTACCGGCTCGAGTTGCCCAGCACCACCGATCCCCGGGCCGCCGGGAGTTCCGCGGCGGGGGTGGCGCGGGCCGTCGAAACCCTGTCCGGGCAACGGCTCCGCGCGGTTCCGGCGAGCGGGGAGTGGGCCGCGGCGAACCTCGAGCGGCTGCTGTCCGGTGTGCACGGGCTGCCGCGCGGTGCGGTGATCGCGAATGTGGCCACCGCGGAGTTCGCCGCGCAGGACACCCCGGATCGCGCGTTCGCCGATTACCTGGACGGCGGGCTGCCGCCGCTGTGGACCTCGCGCTGGCGCGTCGGCCATTTCGTGCTGTTCGGCGGAACGTTGAGCGGAACCGGGGGCGTCTTGGTGTCCGTTGTGGACACTTACCCGACCTTGGGGCGCTTCGGAGTGCATCTGCAGCCGGTGGATCGGCTCGCCGCCGCACTGCGCCGCGACGGGATGACGCCGGGCGGACTGCTCCTCGTGGTCCCCGCCGAGGCCGCCGCGGCGGCCGCCGAACTGGTGGCGGATGCGGGGCTGCGCACCGAATTATGGGACCGCATCACCGGGTGAAATCGGCCAACGGAGTGGGCCGGGCGGATTCTCTTTACTTGCCTTCGGGGTTCGGAGCACGCTCTGGCCGCGGCGGTCCCACCGGATCGCCGTTCCCCGAGTTCGAGGATGAGATCATGCGAAGACAGATCGTGCTGCCGCTCGGTGCGGCGATCTTGGGCGTCGCGGCTTGCGCGGGGGATGGGATGGCGGCGAACTCGACACCGGTTCCGCCGCCCGCCAACGCCATCGGCACGGCGACCGCCACCCACCAGGCCGCCGGCGCCGTGCAGTTCAAGATTCCGGTCAGCACCGCCGATTCCGCCGACTGCACCGCGGTTCTGCTGGTCAGCTTCGTCGACCTGCGGACGCTCGATGCCGGATCCGCCTCCTTCGACGTCGACTGCGGGCTGACCGACCAGATCGAGGACGTGACCGTGGAGTCCGATGAGGACGACGGCGTCGCCGACGCCGGGGACACGATCCTCGTCAAGTTCCACCTGATCAGCATCGACGAAACCACGCACACCGTCGTCAGCGAAGCAAGTTCACCCCAGACGCTCACCGCCGCCTGACCCCGCTCGCGTGCTCGAGCGGGACCACGCGATAGCAAGGGACCTTTGCTCCGGTTTGCCGGGAGTAAAGGTCCCCCGCTATCGATCGCCGGGAGCGGAGGTCCCTTCCTGCCGGTCCTTGGCGGCGAGCCGCGAGTGGCGGCGACCGTAGCCGAAGTAGATCACCAGACCGAGGGCGAGCCAGGCGGCGAACCGGATCCAGGTCAGCACGTCCAGGTTCAGCATCAGGTACAGGCACGCCAGCGCCGCGAGGATCGGGAGCACCGGGGAGAACGGCACGGTGAACGGCCGCGGCAGATCCGGGCGGCGCTTGCGCAGCACCGGCACGGCGATCGCGACGATGATCATCGCCGACAGCGCGCCGATGCTCACCATGTCGGACAGTTCGGTGATCGGGACGAACGCGGCGAGCAGGGCGATCAGCGTGGCGCCGCCGATGGTCATCCGGTGCGGGGTACCCCAGCGCGGGTGCGCGGTGCCCAGGGCCTTCGGCAGCAGGCCGTCGCGCCCCATGGCGAAGCCGATCCGGCCGATGGTGACCAGTTCCACCATCATCACCGAGGTCAGCCCGGTCACCGCGCCCAGCGAGATCAGCGCGCCGATCCAGTGCATGCCCACCGAATCGAACGCCGCCGCCAGCGGGGCGCCCTCGTCGATGTTCACGAACGGCACCATGCCGGTCAGCACCAGCGACACGCCGATGTAGAGCAGCGCGCACACGCCCAGCGCGCCGAGGATGCCCACCCGCAGATCCTTGCGCGGGTTCCGGGTCTCCTCACCGAGGTTGGCCAGCGCCTCGAAACCGGTGTAGGCGAAGAACACGATCGCCGCCGCGGTGACCATCCCGGCGATGCCGTAGACCGACTGCTCCAGCCCGAGGCCCGCCTGCACCACGGGCTGGTGCAGGACGTCCTTGCCGTCGGACGGCGGCTGGGCGGGCGGGATGAACGGGGTCAGGTTGGCGCCGGAGATGAAGAACACGCCGATGGCCAGGATCAGCACGCACACCGCGACCTTCACCAGCACGAGCACGTTGGTGAACAGCGCGGACTGCCGGATCCCGGTGACCGCGACGACCGTGAGCACGGCGATGATGAGCACGGCCCCGATGTTCACCGTCGCGTCCTCGCCGAACAGCTCCGGCGGCAGGCCCATCAGGTTCGCCAGGTAGCCCGACCAGCCGCGCGACACGACCGCCGCGCCGAGCGCGAACTCCAGCAGCAGGTCCCAGCCGATGATCCAGGCGAACACCTCGCCCAGCGTCGCGAACGCGTAGGTGTAGGCGCTGCCCGCGGTCGGCACGCTCGACGCGAGTTCCGCGTAGCAGAGCGCCGCCAGCCCGGCGACGACCGCGCCGATCACGAACGACAGGGTGACCGCGGGGCCCGCGTGGTGCTTCGCTTCGACGCCGGCGAGGGTGAAGATGCCGGTGCCGATGATGATCCCGACCCCGAATCCCACCAGGTCGCGGCCACGAAGGCGGCGTTTCAGCTCACTGGAGTCCTGGCGTTCCAGGACCTCGTCGACGTCAAGCGTGCGCAGAATGCCCATTCCGGGAACGGTAGAAGATCACCCACCCGAATGCACGGATTGACGTCAGCGTTCGACGAGCCCGGCTTCCTGAGCCAGGATCGCGGCCTGGACGCGCGAGCGCAGGGCCAGTTTGGTGAGCACCCGGGAGACGTGCGTTTTGACCGTGGTCTCGCCGATGAACAACCGGCTCGCGATCTGCGCGTTGGACAGGCCCTCGCCGAGGCAGACCAGCACCTCGTGCTCGCGTTCGGTGAGGTCGTCCAGCCCCGGCGGGCGCGTCGCCGCGGGCGGTTCGGCCGAGGCGAACGCGGTGATCAGCTTGCGGGTGATCTGCGGCGCCAGCACCCCCTCGCCCGCGGCGACCAGCCGGACCGCCTCGACGAGGCGGCTCGAATCCACCGATTTGAGCAGGAAACCCGCCGCGCCCGCGCGCAACGCCGCGTACACGTACTCGTCCAGGTCGAAGGTGGTCAGCACGAGCACGTCGGCCAGGCCCTCGGCGACCAGTTCCCGCGTCGCCGCGATCCCGTCCATCCCGGGCATCCGCACGTCCATCAGCACCACATCCGGCCGCAGCGCCCGCGCCTGCCGGACGGCGGCCGCGCCGTCGGCGGCCTCGCCCACCACCTCGATGCCCTCGGCGTTGCCCAGGATCAGCACCAGCCCGGCCCGGATCGCGCCGTGGTCGTCGGCCACCAGCACCCGGATCACGAGTGCACCCCCGCGGTCGGCAGCACGGCGCGGACCAGCCAGCCCGTGCCGGACGGCCCCGCCGAGAGCGAGCCGCCCACCGCCGTCGCCCGTTCCCGCATGTTCAGCAGCCCCGTCCCGGTGTCGCTGGTGTCGCCAGCGGTCATGGTCAGTTCGTTGGTCACCTCGACGGTGAGTATCCCGTCCCGGTGCCGGAGCGCCACGCGGGCGCTGCCGCCCGGCGCGTGCTTCACCGCATTGGTGAGCGCTTCCTGGGCGATCCGGTACGCGGTCAGGTCCACCGCCGCGGGCAACTCCGCCGATGCGTCGAGGTCCGATTCGACCGCCACGCGCATGCCGCTCGCGCGCGCCGACTCGACCAATTTGGACAGTTCCGCCAGCCGTGCGGGCGCGGTGACCTCGTCGTCCTCGCCGCCGTCCGCGCGCAGCAGCCCGATCATGGCCCGCATTTCCTCCAGGGCCCGCACGCTGTTCTCCCGCACCGAGGCCAGCACCTGCCGGGCCGTGGCGGGATCGGCCTGGGACATCGACAGCACCGCTTCGGACTGGAGCGCGATCGCCGAGAGGTGACCGGCGATCACGTCGTGCAGGTCGCGTGCCATCCGGGAGCGTTCCGCCGCGACCGCCGCGCGGCGGTCCAGTTCGGCGATCCGGGCCAGGTGCGCCGCGTTCGCCCGCTCGCTCTCGGCGATGTCCCGGTGCTGGCGGATGTTGGCCGCCCACCACACCGGCACGACGATCAGCGGCAGCGCGGCGGCGGCCGCCACCACGGCCGCGCGCCAATCCGCCAGCAACACCAGCGCGGCCACGATCCCGCCCAGGGTGATGATCGCGGCGGCCGGGATCATCGCCCGGCTCAGCCGCCGGGTCCCGTACAGGGTGGCCGAGTAGAGCAGATCGGAGTACGCGATCAGGGTGGGCGCGCTCAGCCCGGCCGCCACATCCGCGGTGAGGACCGCCGTGCCGACGGCGAGCGCCGTGCCCGGCGCGTGCCGCCGGAACACCTCCGCCAGGCAAACCATGCCGAACAGGGCGAACCGCCACCACACGAGCCCGGACTTGTTCATGAACAGCGGGTAGAGGCCGGTCAGGTACAGCAGGCAGCCGAAGGCGAACGTGCCCGCGGCGATCACGGCGTCCTGCTGCCACGGACCCAGGCGCCGGAAATCCAGCGCGGCGAGCAGCGAACGGACTTGCACGTCCACCATCACAGCACATCGGCCCGCCGGGCGGCGTCCTACGAACTGATGACCCCGATCTCGTGCCCTTCGCCGACGTGGGAACGCCCCGGCGGCGGCACGCTCTCCACTGTGGACAAGATCCTTGACTTCCTCGCCGACAACCCGATGGCGGTGGTGATCGCCGCCGGGGAGATCGGGTTCTGGGTGTTCATCGCCGGTGGCCTGATCGCCCGCTACCTGCTGCGCCTGCGCCGGACGAGCACGGTCCTGCTCGCCGCGACGCCGGTGATCGACCTCGGCGTGCTCGTGGCCACCGTGATCGACCTGTCGCACGGCGGCCAGGCGAACGGGGTGCACGGGCTCGCCGCGGTGTACCTGGGGTTCAGTGTCGCGTTCGGACCCCGGATGATCCGCTGGGCGGACGCGCGGTTCGCGCACCGGTTCGCGGGCGGGCCGCCCCCGCCGAAGCCGCCGAAGTACGGCCGGGCCAAGGTCCGCCACGAGTGGCGCGAATGGGGCCGGTGCGTACTGGGCGCCGGGATCGCCGCGGCGATCCTGCTGTTGCTGATCTTCGTGGTCGGCACCCCGGAACAGACCCGGGGCCTCTGGGCGGGCAGCGGCTGGCTGCCCCGGCTCGGCGTGATCACCGCCATCTGGTTCGTCGTCGGCCCGCTCTGGGTCACGCTCTCGCCGCCGAAGGAAAGGGTGAACTCATGATCGAGATACTCGGAATCGCTTTGCTGGTGCAGGGAATCGGCGGTTTCATCAACCGGATCGCGGGGAGCGGTTCGAAGAGCTGGTTCGTGCAACTGCACGTTCTGCCGGAGAGCATGCACATCCCGGCGAGCGTGGTGATGGCCGTGGTGGGCGGAATCCTGGTGCTGGCCGCCGGGGCCAAGCGCACCCGGTCCCGCCGGTGAGCCCGACAAAGTGCGAACCGGGTCAGAGCGAGACGAGGACCTGGAGGACGCCGAGCACGATGGTGACCACGGTGAGGACGACGGTCACCGCGGTCAGCCGGGTGACCCGGGCGCTGACCACGCTTTCGTAGGCGTACCGGGTCTCCTCGTCCATCGCCTCGGCCTGCCGGTCGAGTTGCTGGATGGTCCGCTCGACCCCCATCCGCGTGCTGACCCGGCGTTCCAGCGAGTCGACCTCGGGCGGCAGCAGGGCGTTCAGCAGTTGCAGGATGTCGTCGAGCGAGCCGCGCAGCAACCGGGTCCGGGTGGCCGCGTCGCGAGCCCGGTCCGGTCCGGTGAGTTCGGGATGCGCGCTGTGCAGCCACCGGTCGGCCAGCGCGAGCCGGACCAGCACCCGTTCGAGCACGAACAGGGCCCCGTGGTCGAGGCCCGCCACCGCGGTGTCCAGGGCGAAGTACGGCTCGGCCTGGCCGAAGTGTTCCCGGGTGAACTCGTGCTGCCGTTCGACGTAGTCCGCACCCTTGTGGTTGATGCAGATGATCCCGGTCGCCATGCTGTAGACCGCGACGAACTCCCGGGTGCCCCACGGTTCGCCGAGCGCCGTGGCGGCCACCGCGTTGGGCACGAACCGCCAGCCCTCGTCCCCGGTGGCGAGCCCGTAGAACGGGCGGGGATCGGCGGGAACCGTTTTGTCGGCGGGATGTCCGTGCGCGGCGCGGAGTTCGACGCACCAGGCGCCCCGTTTCATCTCCTCGTCGACCGTGCCCGCGGTGAGCTCGTCGAACACGGCGTCCACGGCGGCGCGAACCGACGGGAACGGGGTTTTCCGGTAGCGGCCGTGGATTTCGGCGTCCCGGCCGGGATGTGCGCAGGGGCGCCCCTGGAAACTCTGCACCAGCGCGATCGCCCGGTCGAAGTCCCGGGCGCTCACCGTGCCCGAATCCGCCACGGTGAGCGCGACCACCAGCGTCATCGCGCGATAGCCGGGGTGCCAGGTGACGATCAGTTCGCAGCGCAGCGTCTCGTCCCCGATCGCGGCGGCCAGCGGGGAAGTGGCGAGAACCCACCGGTTGAGCGGCTCGCCCTCGAGGAAGAGGAACGCCTCCGCGGCGGCCCAGTCGTCGCGGAGCTTGCCGTCCAGCCGCTTGAGCAGGGCGTTCTCGCGTGCCCGCGCGAAGACCTGGTCCGATTCTCCCGATGACATCGGGATGGCCCACAAGTAGGACAGCAGGAGTTTCCCGTCCACGGGGCCGCGGGTCACGGTTCGCGCCGCCACAGGGTGACGATGTCGCGGCCCAGGTCCCGCAGCAGGGCGGGCTGGGCGTTGACCACTTCGTCGCGGTCGGCATGCCGGTCGAGCACGCCGAAATCTTCCAGCACGTGGTAGGTCCAGGTCCAGACGGACGTCCAGCCGGTTGCGGCGACTTCCTTGCCGAAGGCCTGCGGATCGAGGGCCCGGACCGGCAGGACGCCTTCCCGGGCGCCGGTGGTGGCCGCCTCGTCGAACCGGTCGCGATCGACGGGCTCGGAGCGGATCGCACCGCCTTCGGAACGGTCCAGGGTGTATCCGCCGCGGCCCACCGGCGCGCGGCGGTAGCTCAGCACCAGGAGGCCGCCGGGCGCGGCGAGGTCCCGCAGCCGCCGCAACGATGGTTCGACGTCGCCGGTCGGCATGTGCTGGACGATGTGGCTGCACAGCACCAGGTCGTACGGTCCGCCGGTGATCCCGGTCATCGGCGTGTGCTGGAAGGAGATCCGGGTTTCCGCGGGCAGGCGGGTGGTGCGGGCCGCGGCGAGGCGGTCGGGATCCGGATCGGTCGCGGTGATCTCCGCCGCGAAACCGGCCAGCCAGGGCAGCAACCGGCCGTCCCCGCATCCGGCGTCCAGCGCCCGGGTTTCCCCGCGGGAGCCCAGGTGCTCGGTGATCCGTTCGCCGAGATGGGCGAAGGCCCGTTGCTCGCTCACCGCCCAGTATCCGGGATACGGCTCGTGCTGTCCGATGAACGAGGCCGTGACCCGGTCGCCGGGATCCGGATAGCGGTAACCCTGAGGCATCAGCCGAGAATAGCGGACAAAGTTGTGTCCACAGTGGCCTTTCAGGAACCGGTGAAGGTCGCCTTTCCCGGACCCTCGGTGAGGAACGAGCGCACCGCCGCCTTGAGATCGGCCGTGGTGAACAGATCCGCGGCGATCGTGGTGATGTGCTCGTTGGCCTCGGCGACGCCCCCGTGCTCGAAATGCTCGAGCACCTTCTTCGTGGCGGCGTGCGCACGCGTCGGGCCCGCGGCGAGCCCGGCGGCGAATTCCCGGGCCGCGGCGTCGAAACCCTCGTCGGGCAGCACGCGGTTCACCACGTTCCACCGCTCCATGGTGCGCGCGTCGTACCGGTCCCCGGTCATCACGAACTCCTTGGCCCGGCCGACTCCGGCGCGGGCCGCGAGCCGTTGCGTGCCGCCCATGGTGGGCGTCAGCCCGACGACCTTCTCCACCAGGCCGAATTTGGCCCGTTCCGCGGCGAGGATCAGATCGCACGCGACCGCGACCTCGAACGCCCACGTCAGGCACAACCCGTGCGCGGCGAAGACGGTCGGGAACGGCAGCGCGGCGATCCGGTCCGGCACCGCGAGCATCTGGTCGAACAGGACCTTGGCCTCGGCGGGGCCGTCCTGCGCGTCGAACAGCGAAACGTCGACACCACCGCTGACGATCTTGCCCTCGGCCCGGACCAGCAGTGCCCGCGCCGGTTCCGCCTCCAGCTCGCCGATGGTGCCGGTCAGTTCGTTCTGCAGCTCGGCGGTGTACAGGTTCAGCGGGGGAGCGTCGACGGTCAGCACCGCCAGCCCCGACGGTTCCCGGTCGAGGCGGATCAAAGCGTTGCCCAAGGCAGAAACTCTCTCAGTGTTGTTTTGAAACGCGCGGACACGATTGCGTCGCCGGGGCTTCGACCTGGCCTTTCAGGTCACCTCCCGTGGTTCGGCGCCCCGCCGCCACAATCGTGTGGCTTCGCCGACGCGCGTTCGTCGACTCGCCACGCGAGGCCCGCTCGATCCTGAAGTTGGTTGTCAGTCGAGGTAGTCGCGCAGGACCTGGGAGCGCGACGGGTGCCGCAGCTTCGACATGGTCTTGGATTCGATTTGGCGGATGCGTTCGCGGGTGACGCCGTAGACTTGGCCGATTTCGTCTAAAGTTCTCGGCTGGCCGTCGGTGAGTCCGAACCGCAGTCGGACGACGCCTGCCTCGCGTTCGGAGAGGGTTTGCAGGACCGATTGCAGTTGGTCCTGCAGCAAGGTGAACGACACGGCGTCGACGGCGACGACGGCTTCGGAGTCTTCGATGAAGTCGCCGAGCTGGGAGTCCCCTTCGTCGCCGATCCTCTGGTCCAGGCTGATGGGTTCGCGGGCGTACTGCTGGATCTCCAGCACCTTCTCCGGCGAGATGTCCATCTCCTTGGCCAGCTCTTCCGGAGTCGGCTCGCGACCGAGATCCTGGAGCAGTTCGCGCTGGATGCGACCCAGCTTGTTGATCACCTCGACCATGTGCACCGGGATGCGGATCGTCCGCGCCTGGTCGGCCATGGCGCGGGTGATCGCCTGCCGGATCCACCAGGTGGCATAGGTGGAGAACTTGAAACCCTTGGTGTAGTCGAACTTCTCGACCGCGCGGATCAGGCCGAGGTTGCCTTCCTGGATGAGGTCCAGGAACGCCATTCCGCGGCCGGTGTACCGCTTGGCCAGCGACACCACCAGCCGCAGGTTCGCCTCCAGCAGGTGGTACTTGGCGCGTTCGCCGTCGCGCACGATCCACTTCAGATCGCGGCGCATCTGCGTGGGGAGCTTCTCGCCCTCTTCTTCCACGTTGCGCAGGCGTTCGGCCGCGTAGAGCCCGGCCTCGATGCGTTTGGCGAGTTCGACCTCTTCTTCGGCGTTGAGGAGGGCGACCTTGCCGATCTGCTTGAGGTAGGCGCGGACGGAGTCGGCGGAGGCGGTGAGTTCGGCGTCCTTGCGGGCCTGCCGCAGCGCCTCGGACTCCTCCTCGTCCCACACGAAACCCGATTCGCTGGAGCCCTTCGCGCCCTTGCCGCTCGTCGCGCGGGCGGGGGTCTCTTCTTCCTCGGTATCCTCCGGTTCGTCCTCGGTGACGGTGGCGTCGACGACGTCGACCTCGACCTCTTCCAGATCGGAGAGATCCGGGGTCTCCAGCTCGGCCTCGTCGAAGTCCTCACCGGGCTCGCCGGGCTCGCCCTTGGGGTCGGCCTTCGCCGCGGTCCTGCGAGTGCCCTTCGCGGGAGCCTTCTTCGCGGCCGGCTTGCGGCCGGGCGCCTTCTTGCCCGCGGGCGGGGCGGCCTCGCCCTCGGTCTCGGGGTCGGCGGCACCGGCCTTGGCGGCGCTGCTGGTCTTGGTCCCGCTTCGAGTAGCGGTCTTTGCGGCTGCCACGTACACCCTTTCGCAGCGATCGATCACGGTGAACCGGAACGCTCCGGCCTCTCAGCTGCCTCAGATTTCGGGGAACGTCCCTCGGCCTGCCTCGGCAGTCCCTGGGCCATCCTCCATTGTAACGACCATGCCCGCGAGTAGTAGCGAATCGATCACGTCACGGTCCGGCGAAACGATCGAGGGCCGCCGACCCGGAGGTCAGCGGCCCTCGCCCGTTCTGTTCTCAGTCGAGGTAGTCGCGCAGGACCTGGGAGCGCGACGGGTGGCGGAGTTTGGACATGGTTTTCGATTCGATTTGGCGGATGCGTTCGCGGGTGACGCCGTAGACCTGGCCGATTTCGTCTAAAGTTCTCGGCTGGCCGTCGGTGAGTCCGAACCGCAGTCGCACGACGCCTGCCTCGCGTTCGGAGAGGGTTTGCAGGACCGACTGCAACTGGTCCTGCAGCAAGGTGAACGACACGGCGTCGACGGCGACGACGGCTTCGGAGTCTTCGATGAAGTCGCCGAGCTGGGAGTCGCCTTCGTCGCCGATCGTCTGGTCCAGGCTGATGGGTTCGCGGGCGTACTGCTGGATCTCCAGGACCTTCTCCGGGGAGATGTCCATTTCCTTCGCGAGTTCCTCGGGGGTGGGCTCGCGACCGAGGTCCTGGAGCAGTTCGCGCTGGATGCGGCCGAGTTTGTTGATCACCTCGACCATGTGCACCGGGATGCGGATGGTGCGTGCCTGGTCGGCCATGGCGCGGGTGATGGCCTGCCGGATCCACCAGGTGGCATAGGTGGAGAACTTGTAGCCCTTGGTGTAGTCGAACTTCTCGACCGCGCGGATCAGGCCGAGGTTGCCTTCCTGGATGAGGTCCAGGAAGGCCATTCCGCGGCCGGTGTACCGCTTGGCCAGCGACACCACCAGCCGCAGGTTCGCTTCCAGCAGGTGGTTCTTCGCGCGTTCGCCGTCGCGCACGATCCACTTCAGATCGCGGCGCATCTGGGTGGCGAGCTTCTCGCCCTCCTCCTCGGCCGTGCGGACGCGCTCCGCCGCGTAGAGCCCGGCCTCGATGCGTTTGGCGAGTTCGACCTCTTCTTCGGCGTTGAGGAGGGCGACCTTGCCGATCTGCTTGAGGTAGGCGCGGACGGAGTCGGCGGAGGCGGTGAGTTCGGCGTCCTTGCGGGCCTGCCGCAGCGCCTCGGACTCCTCCTCGTCCCACACGAAGTCCGGGTCGTTCGACTTGCCCCCCTTGGCGCCGCTCCGCTCACCTCGGGCGGCGGGCTCGTCTTCGGCCTCGTCCGGTTCGTCCTCGGTGACGGTGGCGTCGACGACGTCGACCTCGACCTCTTCCAGATCGGAGAGATCCGGGGTCTCCAGCTCGGCCTCGTCGAAGTCCTCACCGGGACCGTCGGCCTCGCCCTTGGGGTCGGCCTTCGCCGCCGTCTTGCGGGTCCGGGTGCCCTTGGCGGGAGCCTTCTTCGCGGGAGCCTTGGTCGCGGCGGTCTTGCGGGCCGCGGGCTTCTTCGCGGTGCCGTTCTCGGCGGCGGTGGTATCGGGCTCCGCGCCGGCCGACGAAGCCTTCGCGGCGCTCGTTGTCTTCGTGCCGCTTCGGGTAGCGGTTTTTGCGGCTGCCACGTACGCCCTTTCGCAGCGGTCGATCAGGCCAGCCGGGACGTGTGCGCCTCGGCTGCCTCAAATTCGGGGAACGTCCCCCGGCCTGCGGTTTTACCCTCCGCAGCCGAGGGCCGTGTTCCATTGTAACGACGTTGCACCAGCGAGTTGCGCAGCGATCGCACCTCGGCCGGGTCCCGGCCCTGGTCGATCACCGCTCGATCAGTGTTCGATGCCCTCGGCGGCGGCCGCGGCGGCGCCCACGATGCCCGCGTTGTTCTGCAGCGACGCGACGCCGACGCGGGTGCGGATGTCGAGCAGCGGGACCCACTTCTCGGACTTCTTGCTGACCCCGCCGCCCACGATGAACAGGTCCGGCCAGATCAGGTTCTCCAGCACGGTGAGGTAGCGGTTGACCCGCTTGGCCCATTCGGGATAGGAGAGCCCCTCGTTGTCCTTCACCGAGGCCGCGGCCTTCTTCTCGGCGTCGTGCCCGTCCACTTCCAGGTGGCCGAACTCGGTGTTCGGGACGAGCTTGCCGTCGTGGAACAGCGCGCTGCCGATCCCGGTGCCGAACGTCAGCAGCGTGACGACGCCGTGGCGGGCGGCCGGGTCACCGAAGCGCATCTCGGCCATGCCGGCGGCGTCGGCGTCGTTGAGCATGGCCACGTCGTCCACGTCGCGGCCGAGCCGCTTGGCGAACAGCGCGTCCGCGTCGGTTCCGATCCAGGCCGGGTCGATGTTCGCGGCGGTGTGCGCGACGCCCTTCTTGACCACCGCGGGCAGGGTCACGCCGACCGGTCCGTCCCAGTCGAAGTGCTGAACGATCTCGGCCACCACGTCGGCCACCGCCTCCGGGGTGGACGGGCGGGGCGTGTCGATGCGGAGACGGTCACCAATGAGCTGGCCCTTCTCCAGATCGACAAGAGCGCCCTTGATCCCGCTGCCGCCGATGTCGATTCCGAAACCTCGGGTCGCCGTCATTGACGTGATCCCTTCCCTTATCGATCAGCTGTTGTCGGCCTGTTGGACTCCCACGATTCAGAAGCCCGCGGACGAGACTTTAACCGGATGTGTTCCCATGAGTTCGTGGGAGCTATCGAGTCTGGCCTGAAAGACGTTGCCGAGCTAGTGGCCGTCGAGGCCGCGGGCCTGGTCCGCAAGGCGTGGGACGACATGCAGGCGGGCCGTTCGGTGCGGGTCGACACGAAGACCAGCGACACCGACGTGGTGACCGCGATCGACCACGAATCCGAGCAGCTGATCCGCGACCGGCTGGCCGAACTGCGTCCCGGGGAGCCGGTGCTCGGCGAGGAGGGCGGCGGCGCCGCCGGGGACGGGGTGACCTGGGTCGTCGACCCGATCGACGGCACGGTGAACTTCCTGTACGGCTTCCCGTGGTTCGCGGTCTCGGTGGCCGCGCAGGTGGACGGGGTCTCGGTCGCCGGGGCCGTGGTGGAGCCGGTCACCGGGCGCCGGTGGACGGCCGTCCGCGGCGGCGGGGCCTGGGCGGACGGCAAACCGGTGCGGGTCTCGGCCCCCGAGCGGCTCGATCTCGCCCTGGTCAGCACCGGCTTCGCCTACCGGGCCGAGCGCCGGATCCGGCAGGCCCGGCTCATCGCGGGGCTGCTCGAGCGGGTCCGGGACATCCGGCGGCCCGGTTCGGCGTCGCTGGATCTCTGTTCGGTGGCCGCCGGCTGGGTCGACGGGTACGTCGAGCACGGGCTGAAGCGCTGGGACTGGGCGGCGGGCGCGCTGGTGGCCACCGAGGCGGGCGCGGTGGTGAGCCTGCCGGGGGAGGACCCCGCGCTGGGCAGCGACGGGACGTTCGCCGCGGCTCCCTCGATCGCGGCGCCCCTGCGCGAAGCGCTCATCGACTCGGGTATCGGCGACCTCTGACCCCGTGCACTGATCGGCTCGCAGGTTCTAACCGGCCTGACCACTCACGACCCTCAGGCTTGGTTCCCTTACAAGAGACGGTGACCGGTCTGGGCGTGCG
>NZ_VTHK01000050.1:0-6595 GCF_009765355.1 Amycolatopsis anabasis
CAAGCCTGGTCGCCTGACCCCAGTAACGAGTCTCTACCGAACCCGGGGCGGTTCATTCGACCTTGCCGCAGGTTTGCGGGTGATAGGGGCTGGAGTGGATGACCCGGCAGCCGTGCTCGCGGGCGAGGGTGCGGGAGAAGCGGCTGGTCAGGGTTTTGTCCCGGGTGCGGTTCTTGTGGGCGAACGCGGCCCCGTTGTCGGCCAGCACCATCCCGGGCGGGCCCCACTGGGCCACCGCTTTCCCGATCGCGGCCAGGGCGGCGTCGATGGTCTCCGCGGGCGCGACGTGGGAGGCGACCCAGACCCGGGAGCAGTCGTCGATCACATCGATCGCCACCACCGTGCTCCCGTCGGCCAGGGTGTACTCGGTGCCGTCGATCTGGTAGCAGTCCCGCGGCCGGGCATAGGAGAACCGCCGCCACGACGCGCGCGGCCGTTTGGCGGGGTTTTTGGCCAGCAGGCCGTGCCGGTCCAGGATCCGGTTGATCGTGGCCCGCACCGGCACCCGCCACCCCCGCCCGGCCCAGTCCTGGGTGTTCGCGAGTGTTTCCAGCCCGGCCCGGATGTTGTCCGCGCCGTTGTCCGGGGCCAGCTCGCCGCGCAGCCGCACGATCTCGGCCACGATCTCGGGCGGGGTCGCGTTCGGGGACGTTTTCGGTCGCCGTGACCGCGGCCGCCATTCGCCCTCGGCCTCGATCCGCTGGCGGTGCCGGTAAAACGTGCGCGGATTCACCCCGTTCGCCCGGCACCACGCCGCGACATTGTCGATCTTCGCACCGGCTACCAGGGTCGCGTCCATGAGCCGCATTATCGCCTGCTTCCTCGCCATGACCGCAGCCAAGACGATGATCAAGCGACACATCACCAAAGACACGCACTGTGCCACAACTCATGGGACTGAACACCGGTTCCAACCGGCGTAAACACTCACGACCACAGGTGCTCAGGTCCGGCGGGTCATCACCCGGTAGGTCAGTCCCAGCCCGGCCAGGCACCACGCGGCCAGCACCAGGAACGGCAGGCCGCTGACCCCGGTCACCGGGGTGACCAGCGTTTCCCGCACGGCCTGGGCCATGTAGGTCAACGGCAGCACCCGGTGCAGGTCCGCCAGCCAGGCGGGCAGCCGGTCCGGCGGGAAGTTGATCGGGGAGAACATCAGGGCGAAGAACAGCATGGCCTGGCACACCAGCAGGGTCACCTCGGCGCGCAACGCGTACCCGATGCCGTACCCGATGCCGACCGCGGTCAGCGCGACCAGCAGAAACGCGGGCAGCACCAGCGGGCTGAGCCGGAAGTGCAGGTCGAACTGGAACCAGCCGACGAAGATCGACGCGACCACGCCGGGCAGGGCGATCGCCATGGCGACCGTGGTGTCCGCGGCCAGCATCGCCGTGCGCGGCACCGGAAGGGCCCGGTTGAAGTCGAAGACGCCCTGCAGTTTCGTGGTGGCCACGTGCTGGGGCGCGATCACCATGCCGATGGTGATCAGCCCCTGGACCGGCGCGCCGGTGGCGAGGAACAGCGCGGTCGCGTCGTCGATGCGCGGCACCAGGAACGACAGGCCCACCATGAGCCCGATCGCCAGGCCCGCCTGCAGCAGCAGGGTGAGCGGTAGTTCGTGGCGCCGCCGGAGCGCGTTCCAGCGCAGCAGCAGGCCGTAACTACTCAACCAGTGCCGCATGGGCGGGCTCCTCGCCGACGAGTTCCACGTAGACATCCTCCAAACTGGACGGAAGCAGGGCGAACTCCTCGATCAGCCCGGCGGCGCGCAGCCGCTGCGCCCAGGCGAGCGCGGCCGGGGCGGCTTCCTCGCGCAGCGGCACCGAGATCCCGCGTGCGGAACGACCGGCGGGCCCGGCGGTCGGCAGCTCCGGATCGGGCACGGCGGTCGCGGCCCGGCCGCCGGACAGGGTGAGGCGCAGCTCGCCCGCGGTCCGGGCGCGCAGTTCGGCGGGGCTGCCCTGCGCGAGCACGCGGCCCGCGCCGAGCACGACGAGCCGGTCGGTGCTGAACTCCGCCTCCGCCACGTTGTGCGTGACCAGCAGGACCGCGCGCCCCTCGTCGGCGAGCGCGCGGATCCGGGTCCACAGCAGCCGGCGGCGCACCGGATCGACGTCGTTGGTCGGTTCGTCGAGCATGACCACCCGGCCCGGTTCGCCCGCCGCCATCCCGAACGCGGTGAGCCGCCGGACCCCGCCGGACAGCCGTTCGCCCCGGGTGTCGGCCCATTCCTCGATGTCGAGCGCGGCGAGCAACTCGTCGGTCCGGGCCCGGGCCCGGCGCTTTCCCGCGCCGCGGATGCGGGCGAGCAGCTCGATCGCCTGCCGGGGTGTCACCCCGGCCAGCGGCGCATGTCCTTGCGGCATCAGCGAAACGACCCGTCGCGCCCGCGCGGGTTCGGCGACCGCGTCGAAACCGTCCAGGGTGATCGTGCCCGAGGTGGGCGCGGTCAGCCCGGCGACCTGGTTGATCAGCGTGGTCTTGCCCGCCCCGTTGTGGCCGAGCAGCCCGAGCACCTCACCGGCCCGGACCCGCAGGGAAATGTCGTCGTTGGCGCGGACGCTTTTGTACACCTTGGACAGGTGCTCGATCGCCAGCATGACCTGACGGATGCGTGCGGACCGCCGTCATGACGCGACGAGCGCACGCCCTCCCGCGCAGTGACCCAGAGCACAGGGCGGTGGCGTCATCGGCACGCCCGTCCCACATCAGGTTCGTGTCCGCGGCGCTCGCCCGGACGAAGTTGTCACGGATGAGGGAGACCATGACCAATCCATTCGAGAATCCGGACGGCGAATACCTCGTGCTGATCAACGACGAGGGGCAGTACTCCCTGTGGCCCGCGTTCATCGAGGTGCCCGAAGGCTGGGTTGTGGTGCACGGCAAGGACACCCGGCAGGCCTGCCTCGACCACATCGAGGAGAACTGGACGGATATGCGGCCACGCAGCCTGGTGATCGCGATGGACGGTTCGGCGGACTGAACAAACCGAATTCGCGACGGGAGAAAACGATGGCGGGTTTGGCGTTGACGGCAGCGCAGTCCGGAATCTGGTTCGCCCAGCAGTTGGATCCGGCCAATCCGGTGTTCAACATCGGCGGATACCTGGACATCCACGGCCCGGTCGAACCGGACCTGGTGGCGGCCGCGGTGCGCCGGGTGATCGCCGAGGCCGAAACGCTGCGGGTCCGCTTCCACGACGACGGTGCCGGGCCGCGCCAGGAGATCCTCCCGGACACGGACGCGTCCCTGTGCTTCGTCGAGCTGGGCGGCGAACCCGATCCGGTGGCCGCCGCCGACGCGTGGATGCGCGCCGAACTGGCCCGGCCGGTCGACGTGCTGCGCGACGAACTCTTCCGCTTCGCCCTGCTGAAACTCGCCGACGACCGGTTCGTCCTCTACCAGCGCTGCCACCACCTGATCGCCGACGGCTACACGATGGCGTTGCTGCCGCGCCGCACCGCCGAGATCTACACCGCGCTCGCCGCGGGCACGCCCGTCGGCGAGAACCCGTTCGGACCGCTGGCGGATCTGGTGGCAGCGGACATCGCCTACCGCGCCTCCGCCGACTACGCCGCCGACCGCGAGCACTGGACCGCCCGGTTCGCCGACCTCCCGGATCCGGCGAGCCTCGCCGATCGGCCCCCGGCCCCGCCGCGCGCCCTGCTCCGCCACACCGCGAACCTGAGCGAGTCCACTATAGACAACTTGACGAAGGTGGCGTTCGCGGCGCGGGCGCCGTGGCAGTCGCTGATCGTCGCGGCCACCGCGGAGTACCTGCGGCGACTGGCCGGGGTGGACGAGGTGGTGCTCGGCCTCGCGGTCACCGCACGCCCGGGGCCGGCGGCCCAGCGCGTGCCCGGCACCACGGCGAACGTCCTGCCGCTGCGGCTCGCGCCGCGCGCGGACCGGCCCCGCGCGGACCTGCTGCGCCAGGTGTCGTCCCGGATGCGGGAGGCCCTGCGCCACCAGCGGTTCCCGTACGAGGATCTGCGCCGCGAACTGAAGGCGGTGGGGAAGCCGCTGGCCGGAACGCAGGTCAACATCATGACCTTCGACGCCGAGCCGACGTTCGGCGGCCACCGCGCCGAACCGCACAACCTGTCGGCCGGGCCGGTGGAGGATCTGTCCGTGCAGATCCGCCCGGGCGCCGACGGCCGCGGGCTGCGGATCGACTTCGACGCCAACCCCGAGCGGTACACCGCCGACGAACTGGCCGCGCACCAGCGCCGGTTCCTCGGCTTCCTGACCGAATTCGCCGGTGCGGACGCGGATCGGCCGATCGGCACGCTCGCGGTGACCACCCCCGCCGAGCGGTCCCGCGTGCTGAACGACTGGAACGACACCGCGCGGGCGATCCCGGCGCTGACTTTCCCCGAACTGTTCGAGGCGCAGGCCGCGCGCACCCCGGACCACCTCGCCGTGGTCTCCGGCTCGATCCGGCTCACCTACGCCGAGTTGAACGCCCGCGCCGACCGCCTGGCCCGGCGACTGGTCGCCCGCGGCGCGGGACCGGAACGGTTCGTGGCGATCGCGATGCGCCGCGGCCCGGATCTGGTCACCGCCATCCTCGCCGTGCTCAAGGCGGGCGCGGCCTACGTCCCGGTCGATCCGGACTACCCGGCCGAGCGCGTGGCCTACCTGCTCCGCGATTCCCGGCCCGCGTTCGTGCTGACGGACACCACCGCCGACCTGCCGGACCCGTCCGATGTGGACCTTCCGCGACCGTTGCCGGGAAGTCCCGCCTATGCCATCTACACCTCCGGTTCCACCGGGAAGCCGAAGGCCGTGGTCGTCACGCATGCCGGTATCGCGAGTTTCGCCGCGGCGGAGGTCGAGCGGTTCGCGGCGGGACCGGACAGCCGCGTGCTCCAGTTCTCGTCGCCCAGTTTCGACGCTTCGGTGCTGGAACTGTGCCTCGCCTGGGCTGCCGGGGCGGCACTCGTGGTCCCGGAAGCCGCCGGGCCGCTCACCGGTGAAGCGCTGGCCGCGGTGCTGCGCGAGCACCGGGTGACGCACGCGCTGATCCCGCCCGCCGCCCTCGCCGGGGTGCCCGCGGCGAACCTGCCCGCATTCGGCACGCTCATCGTCGGCGGCGAGGCGTGCCCGGCGGACCTGGTGAACCGCTGGGCGCCCGGGCGGCGCATGGTGAACGCCTACGGGCCGACCGAAGCCACGGTCGCGGCCACGATCAGCGCGCCGCTGGCCCCGGGAGCCCCGCCGATCGGCACGCCGATCCCGAACACCCGCGCCTACGTCCTGGATTCCGCGCTGTCCCCGGTGCCGCCCGGGGTGACCGGTGAGCTGTACCTCGCGGGCGCCGGGCTGGCCCGCGGTTACCGGGACCGGCCCGGCCGCACCGCCGAACGGTTCGTGGCCTGCCCGTTCGAAAAGGGAACCAGGATGTACCGGACGGGCGACCGGGTGCGCTGGACCGCCGAGGGTGTTCTCGAATACCGGGGCCGCGCCGACGATCAGGTGAAACTCCGCGGGTTCCGGATCGAACCGGGCGAGATCGAGGCGGTGCTGACCGGGCACGAGTCCGTCACCCAGGCGGCCGTGATCGTGCGCGAGGACGTGCCCGGCGACCGGCGGCTCGTGGCCTACCTCGTCGCGGACGCCGACCCCGCGGACCTTCGCGAGTACGTGGCCGGGCTGCTGCCCGCGCACCAGGTGCCGTCGGCGTTCGTCGTGCTGCCCGAACTGCCGGTGACCGCGAACGGCAAGCTGGATCGTACGGCCCTGCCCGCGCCGACCGGCACGTCCGGGACCGGCCGGTCGCCGCGAACCCCGGCTGAGGAACTGCTGTGCCGCCTGTTCGCCGAAACGCTCGGCGCCGCCGCGGTCACGATCGACGACGACTTCTTCCACCTGGGCGGGCATTCGCTGCTGGCGACCCGGCTGGTGTCCCGCGTCCGCGGGGTGTTCGGCGTCGACCTCCAGCTCCGCGACCTGTTCGAGGCGCCGACCGCGGCCGGACTCGCGGCTCGGCTGGACAACGCACCGCTGCTTGTCCAGTCGGTCCTCGCGCGGCGGGAGCGGCCGGAGCGGATCCCGTTGTCGTTCGCGCAGCGGCGGTTGTGGTTCCTGAACCGGCTGGAGGGGCCGTCGCCGACCTATCACATGCCGATGCTGCTGCGGCTCACCGGTGACCTCGACCTCGAGGCGTTGCGGGCCGCATTCGGCGATCTGGCGCGGCGGCACGAGACCCTGCGCACCGTGTATCCCGAACTCGACGGGGAACCCGCGCAGCTGATCCTGCCCGAGGGCGCGCCGCCGCTGTCCGTTGTGGACGTTCCGGAGGAAGAACTGGGCAAGGCGCTGGAGAAGGCGATGAGTCGCGGCTTCGATCTGGCCGCCGAGATTCCGGTGCGGGCCGAGGTGTTCACCCTCGCCCCGGACACGCACGTCCTGCTGGTGCTGGCGCACCACATCGCCGGGGACGGCTGGTCGCTCGAGCCGCTCGCGCGCGATCTGGCCACCGCGTACGCGGCGCGGGCGGCCGGGATCGCCCCGGAGTTCGAGGCGTTGCCGGTGCAGTATGCGGATTACACGTTGTGGCAGCGGGAAGTGCTCGGGAGTGAGCAGGATCCGG
>NZ_VTHK01000050.1:6605-68317 GCF_009765355.1 Amycolatopsis anabasis
CGATCTGCCGGAAGAACTCACGCTGCCGGTGGACCGGGCCCGGCCGGTGGTCGCCAGTCACCGCGGGGAAAGCGTGCCGGTGCACTTCGACGCGGACCTGCATGGTCGCCTGGTGGGTCTGGCGCGGGAGTGCGGGGCGAGTGCGTTCATGGTGGTGCAGGCCGGTCTGGCGGCACTGCTGTCCAAACTCGGTGCGGGGTACGACATTCCGATCGGGAGTCCGATCGCCGGGCGGACCGATGAGGCCCTCGATGATCTGGTGGGGTTCTTCGTCAACACCTTGGTCCTGCGTACCGACACCAGCGGCAACCCGACCTTCCGGGAACTACTGGATCGCGTGCGGGACACCGATCTCGCCGCGTACGCGCAGCAGGACGTGCCCTTCGAACGGCTCGTGGAGGCGCTCAACCCGGCCCGGTCCGCCGCCCGCCACCCGCTGTTCCAGGTGATGCTGGCCTTCCAGAACGGCAGCACCCCGCTTCCCGCGCTGCCCGGTCTGGACGTCACCACCGAACCGACCACGCTCGCCGTCGCCAAGTTCGACCTCTCGATCAACCTCGCCGAACGGGAAACCGGCGGAATCGACGGCACGGTGGACTTCAGCGTCGACCTCTTCGACCGAAACACCGTCACCGCGCTGGTGGCCCGGCTCGCCGCCCTCCTCGACGCCGCGACCGCCGATCCCGACCGGTCCCTCGGCCGGATCGACGTGCTCACCCCGGCGGAACGGCACCTGCTCCTGGCCGAGCGCGCGAACCGGGGACACGAGGTCCCGGCCGCGACCCTGACCGAACTGTTCGCGGCCCGGACCAGAGCCACCCCGGATGCCCCGGCGGTGACCGGTGGGGGCGTCACGCTCACCTACGCGGAGCTGAACGCGCGGGCGAACCGGCTGGCACACCGGTTGATCGGCCTGGGCGTGCGGCCGGATTCCCGGGTGGGCGTCCTGCACGACCGGTCGCCGGAACTGGTCGTCTCGCTGCTCGCCGTGCTCAAGGCCGGGGCGGCCTACGTCCCGCTGGACCGGCGCTATCCCGACGCGCGCCTGGCGCTGATCCTCGCCGAGACCGGTGCGGAGATCGTGCTCACCGATCGGGACGCGCTCGAGCTTCCCGCGCGGATTGTGGCGTCCACAGTGGACACAGGTTCGCCGGACGATCCCCGGGTTCCGGTGCATCCGGAGCACCTGGCCTATGTCATGTACACCTCGGGTTCCACCGGGACCCCGAAGGGCGTCGGCATCACGCACGCCGATGTGGCGGCGTTCGCCCGCGATCGGCGGGTCGTCGCGAACGGCCCGGAGCGGATGCTGGTGCACTCGCCGCAGGCGTTCGACGCCTCGACCCTGGAGCTGTGGGCCCCGCTGCTCGGCGGCGGCGAACTCGTCCTCGCGCCCGCGGGCGATCTCGACCTCGCCGATCTGGGCCGGGTCATCGAGGGGAACCGGGTCATCGAGGGGAACCGGGTCAGCCGGGTGTGGCTCACCGCGGGCCTGTTCCGCCTGCTGGCCGAGGAATCACCCGCCTGTCTGTCCGAAGTGGACGAGGTCTGGACCGGTGGGGACGTCGTGTCCGCGGACGCCGTCCGGCGGGTCCGGGCCGCGTGCCCGGGGATCGAGGTGGTCAACGGGTACGGGCCGACCGAGGTCACCGTCTGCGCGAGCGTGCACCGCATGCCGCCCGGCGCGCCCGTTCCGGACGCCGTGCCGATCGGCCGCCCGCTGGACGCCATGCGGCCGTACGTGCTCGACGACGCCCTCTGCCCGGTGCCACCGGGCGTGGTCGGCGAGCTGTACGTGGCGGGCACCGGGCTCGCCCGCGGGTACGTCGGCCGCCCGGACCTGACCGCCGAACGGTTCGTGGCCTGCCCGTTCGAAAAGGGCACCAGGATGTACCGCACGGGTGACCTGGTGCGCTGGAACGCCGATGGGGACCTGGAGTTCGCGGGCCGCGCCGACGACCAGGTGAAGATCCGGGGCCTGCGGATCGAGCCCGGCGAGGTCGAATCCGCGCTCGCCGCCGAACCGGGAATCGCGCAGGCCGCAGTGCTGGTCCGCGAGGACGTGCCGGGGGACAAGCGCCTGGTGGCCTACCTCGTCGCGAACCGGGAACTCGACCTCGGCGAGCTGCGCGCGCGGCTCGGCGCGGTCCTGCCGGACTACCTGGTGCCTTCCGCGTTCGTCCGGCTCGACGCGTTGCCCCTGACCGGCAACGGGAAACTGGATCGGCACGCGCTCCCGGTGCCCGCGGCCACCCCGGCCGGGGCGGGCCGGGCGCCGCGGAATCCGCGGGAAGCGGCGCTGTGCGGGCTGTTCGCCGAGGTCCTCGGGGTGCCCCGGGTGTCGATCGACGACGGTTTCTTCGCGCTGGGCGGGCATTCGCTGCTCGCCACGCGGCTGGTGTCCCGCGCCCGTTCGGTGCTCGGGGTGGAGTTGTCCGTGCGGACCCTGTTCGAGGCGCCGACCGTCGCCGGGCTGGTGGCGCGGCTCGACGACGTGCCGGGCACGCGGTTGCCGTTGACGCGGCGGGAGCGGCCGGAGCGGATCCCGTTGTCGTTCGCGCAGCGGCGGTTGTGGTTCCTGAACCGGCTCGAGGGACCGTCGGCGACCTACAACATGCCGACGGCGCTGCGGTTGACCGGTCCGGTCGACGCCGAAGCCCTGCGCGCCGCGCTCGGCGATCTGGCCCGGCGGCACGAAAGCCTGCGCACGACCTTCCCCGAGGTCGACGGCGAGCCGGTGCAGCACATCCTCGCCGACGCCCGGCCACCGCTGTCCGTTGTGGACATAGACGAGGAAAGGCTGGGCAAGGCGCTGGAAGCGGCCGCCGGGTACGCGTTCGATCTGGCCACCGAGATCCCGGTGCGGGCCGAGCTGTTCACCCTCGCCCCGGACACGCACGTGCTCTCGCTGCTGGTGCACCACATCGCCGCCGACGGGTGGTCCCTGGCCCCGCTGGCCCGCGACCTCGCGGCGGCCTACGCGGCGCGGGCGGCCGGTGCCGCCCCGGAGTTCGAGGCGTTGCCGGTGCAGTATGCGGATTACACGTTGTGGCAGCGGGAAGGGCTCGGGAGTGAGCAGGACCCGGAGAGTCCGATCGCGCGGCAGCTCGCCTACTGGACGGCACAGCTCGCCGATCTGCCGGAAGAACTCACGCTGCCGGTGGACCGGCCGCGCCCGGCGGTCGCCACCCACCGCGGCGACTCGATCGCCCTGGAGTTCGGTGCCGAACTGCACGGTCGGCTGGTGGCTTTGGCGCGGGAGTGCGGGGCGAGTGTGTTCATGGTGGTGCAGGCCGGTCTGGCGGCGCTGCTGACGAAGCTCGGTGCGGGACACGACATTCCGATCGGGAGTCCGATCGCCGGGCGGACCGATGAGGCGCTCGACGATCTGGTCGGTTTCTTCGTCAACACCTTGGTCCTGCGTACCGACACCAGCGGCAACCCGACCTTCCGGGAACTACCGAATCGCGTGCGGGACACCCATCTCGCCGCGTACGCGCAGCAGGACGTGCCCTTCGAACGGCTCGTGGAGGCGCTCAACCCGGAGCGTTCACTCGCCCGCCACCCGCTGTTCCAGGTCATGCTGGCGTTCCAGAACAACGCCGACGCCACCCTCGACCTGCCGGGCGTGCGGGCCACGCCGGAACCGGGCGCCCTGCGCACCTCCCGGTTCGACCTCACGTTCAGCGTCGCCGAACGCCACGCGCCGGACGGTTCCCCGGGCGGCATCGAGGGGATCGTCGAGTTCAGCCTCGACCTCTTCGACTCCGAAACCGTGGCCGCCCTGGCCGACCGGCTGACCGGGCTGCTGGACGCGGTCACCGCCGATCCCGCGCGGCCGCTCGCCGGGATCGACGTGCTGACCGACGCCGAACGCGCCCTGGTCCTCGCCGACACCCCCGCGATCGAGGATTCGAGCCGCACACTTGTCGAACTCTTCGAGGCGCAGGCGGCCAGCCATCCCGGGCGCGTCGCCGTAACGTTCGAGCGGGATTCCCTGACCTACGCGGAACTCGACGACCGCGCCAACCGGCTGGCCCGGCGGCTGATCGAACACGGCGCCGGGCCGGAGCGGTTCGTGGCGCTCGCGCTGCCCCGGTCGGCGGATCTGATCGTCGCGATCCTCGCGGTGCTCAAATCCGGCGCCGCGTACGTGCCGATCGATCCGGACTACCCGGCCGACCGGATCGCCCACGTCCTCGAGGACTCGCGACCGGTGCTGCTGCTCACCACCCCAGGACTGTCTACTCTGGACACTTCGGTAACGAAACTCGTGCTGAACAGCGCGGACCTCGATGAATACCCGGCCGACCGCACGGACGTGCCGATCGCGGCGGATGGCGCGGCCTACGTCATCTACACCTCCGGTTCCACCGGGAAACCCAAGGGTGTGGTCGTACCGCACCGGAACGTGACGCGTTTGTTGTCCGCCACTCGCCAGTGGTTCTCCTTCACCGAGGACGACGTGTGGACGCTGTTCCATTCGCCCGCGTTCGACTTCTCGGTGTGGGAGATCTGGGGCCCGCTCCTGCACGGCGGCCGCCTGGTCGTCGTGCCGCACGCGGTCACCCGCTCGCCCGAGGAGTTCCTGCGGCTCCTGGCGGGCGAGCGGGTGACCGTGCTCAACCAGACGCCGTCCGCGTTCTACCAGTTGCAGCAGGCCGACCAGGGGAGCCCGCTGGACCTGCGGTGCGTGGTGTTCGGCGGCGAGGCCCTCGAACCCGGCCGACTCACGCCCTGGCGGAAACGGCATCCGGACACCGCGCTGGTGAACATGTACGGGATCACCGAAACCACCGTGCACGTCACCTATCACGCGCTGGACGGGGAGACCGCGGGGAGCCCGATCGGGGTGGCCCTGCCCGATCTGCGCACCTACGTGCTCGACGACGCGCTGCGCCCGGTGCCGCCCGGGGTGGTCGGCGAGTTGTACGTCGCCGGTGCCGGGCTGGCGCGCGGTTACGTGAACCGGCCGGGGTTGACCGCCGAACGGTTCGTGGCCTGTCCTTTCGGGGGCCGTATGTATCGAACGGGGGACTTGGCTCGCTGGACCACGAGCGGGACGCTCGACTACCTGGGCCGGGCCGACGACCAGGTCAAGATCCGGGGTTTCCGGATCGAACTCGGTGAGATCGAGGCCGCCCTGGTCACCCATCCCGGGGTGAGCCAGGCCGCCGTGGTCGCCCGCGAGGGGCGCCTGGTCGCCTACTTCGTCGGCGACCGCGAAGCCGAGTTGCGCGCCCATCTCGCCCGGATCCTGCCGGACCACATGCTGCCCGCCGCGTTCGTCCCGCTGGCGAGGTTGCCGTTGACCCGCAACGGAAAGCTGGACCGCGGGGCGCTGCCCGCGCCCGAGGTGACCGCGTCCGCCGACGGCCGCGCGCCCCGGTCGCCGCGCGAGGAGATCCTGTGCTCGCTGTTCGCCGAGGTGCTCGGCGTGCCCGCGGTGACGATCGACGACAGCTTCTTCGACCTCGGCGGCGACAGCATCGTCTCGATCCAGCTGGTGAGCCGCGCCCGCACGGCCGGGCTGGTGCTCTCGCCGCGGGATGTCTTCCAGCACAAGACGGTCGAGGCGCTGGCCGCCGTCGCGGAGACCGTCACCGCGGCCGCCGTGGAACCGCCGGAGGCCGCGATCGGCTCGGTCGCGCCGACACCGATCATGCGCTGGCTGGCCGAGCGCGGCGGGCCGATCGACGGGTTCAACCAGTCGATGGTGGTGCGCGTGCCCGCCGATCTCGGCCTGGACCGGCTGGCCACCGCGCTGCAGGCGGTGCTCGACCGGCACGACGCCCTCCGGATGCGGCTCGGCCGGGACTGGACGCTGGAGATCCCGCCACCCGGAACGGTCCGCGCCGAAGAGCACGTGCGCCGCGTCCAGGCCGCCGACGCCGACGATCTCGCGAAACTGGTGGTCGAAGAGGCCGAATCCGCCGCGCGACGGCTCGTGCCGGAAACCGGGGTGATGGTCCAGGCCGTGTGGTTCGACGCCGGGCCGGGCGCACCGGGCCGGTTGCTGCTCACCCTGCACCACCTGGTCGTCGACGGGGTGTCCTGGCGGATCCTGCTGCCCGACCTCGCCGCGGCCTGGCGCGCCGCCGCGGCCGGGCGCGCCCCGGACCTGGAGCCGGTGCCGACCTCGTTCCGCACCTGGTCGCACGCGCTGACCGGGCTCGCCCAGTCCAGAGTGGACGAACTCGGGGTGTGGACCGGGATGCTGGCCGAACCGGACGCGCCGCTGGGCGAGCTGCCCCTCGATCCCGCGCGGGACCTGAGCGGCACCGCGCGGTCGATCGAACTCGCCCTGCCCCCGGAGACCACCGAACCGCTGCTGACCAGCGTGCCCGCCGCGTTCCACGCCGGGGTCGACGACGTGCTGCTGACCGGGCTGGCGCTGGCGGTCGCCGCATGGCGCGGGCGCACCGGCCTGCTGGTGGACCTGGAAGGGCACGGCCGCGAGGACGTCGTCGAACGGGCCGAGCTGTCCCGCACGGTCGGGTGGTTCACCAGTATGTTCCCGGTCCGGCTCGACGTGGGCGAACTCGACTGGGCGCAGGTGCGGGCCGGTGGCCCCGGCCTCGGCGCGGCGCTGAAACGCGTCAAGGAACAACTGCGTGCCGTGCCGGACAACGGGATCGGCTACGGGCTGCTGCGCTACCTCAACCCGCGGACCGGGCCGGAGCTGGCCGGGCTCGCGCGGCCGCAGCTCGGGTTCAACTACCTCGGCCGGTTCCCGGTCGGCCACGAGGAGGACTTCACCACCGCGCCGGAAGCGGACGCGCTCGCCGGCGGCCCGGTCGATCCGGACCTGCCGTTCGCGCACGCGCTGGAGGTCAACGCCCTCGTCCTGGACCACGCGGACGGTCCGCGCCTGGCCGTGCGGTGGCTGTGGCCGGACGCGGTGTTCGCCGAGCGGAAACTCCGCGAACTGGCCGACCTCTGGTTCGAGGCCCTCGGTGCGCTCGCGAAGCACGCGCGGGAACCGGGCGCGGGTGGGTACACGCCCTCGGACCTTTCGCTGGTCTCCCTGGACCAGGCCCAGATCGAACAGTTGGAGGCCGCGTGGGGAGCGGAATGAAACGTTCGCGGATCGAGGAGATCCTGCCGCTGTCCCCGTTGCAGCAGGGGCTGCTGTTCCACGCGCTCTACGACGAGCAGGCCGCCGACGTCTACGTGGTGCAGCTGTTCTTCGACCTCGAGGGCGAGCTGGACACCGCCGCGTTGCGCGCAGCCGGACAGGCATTGCTGCGCCGCCACGCGAACCTGCGTGCCGGGTTCTGGCACGAGAACGTCGACCAGCCGGTGCAGATCGTCGCGCGCGAGGTGACGCTGCCCTGGGCCGAGCACGACCTGTCCGGGCTCGGCCCGGCGCAGGACGCCGAACTGCGGCGCCTGCTCGACGAGGACCGGGCGCGGCGGTTCGACCTCACCCGGCCGCCGCTGCTGCGCTGCACGCTGTTCCGGCTCGGCGCGCGGCGGCACCGGTTCGTGCTGACCAACCACCACATCCTCTGGGACGGCTGGTCGATGCCGGTGCTCGTGGCCGAACTCCTCGAGCTGTACGCGCGCCGCGGCGACGACACCGCGCTGCCCCGGGTGACGCCGTACCGGAACTACCTGTCCTGGCTCGCCGCGCAGGACCGCCCGGCGGCGGAATCCGCGTGGCGGGAAACCCTGGCGGGCGCGGAACCCGTGCTGCTCGCGGGGACCGATCCGAGCCGGACGCCACGAACCCCGGAACGGTTCTCCCGGGACCTTCCCGCGGAGTTCACCGCGGCGCTGGCCGCGCGGGCGCGGCGGCACGGGCTGACCATGAACACGCTCGTGCAGGGGGCTTGGGGCTTGCTGCTCGGCGCGGTCACCGGGCGGGAGGACGTGCTGTTCGGCACCACGGTGTCCGGTCGCCCGCCGGAACTGCCCGGGGTGGAAAGCATGGTGGGGCTGTTCATCAACACCCTGCCGGTCCGGCTGAACTGGACCCCGGACGAACCGCTGCGGGCGGTGCTGTCCCGCGCACAGGACCGGCAGACCGCGTTGCTCGCCCACCAGCACCTCGGGCTCACCGAGATCCAGCGGCTCGCCGGGGGCGGCGAGCTGTTCGACACCACCACCGTGTTCGAGAACTATCCCCTGGACGCGGCCGGTCTGGGCGAACCGATCGCCGGGCTCCGGGTGTCCGCGGTGGACGGACGGGACTCGACCCACTACCCGCTCGGCCTGACCGCGGCCCAGCACGGACCGGTGCTGCGGCTGCGTCTGGACTACCGGCCGGACCTGTTCGACCGGACCGAGGTCGACCGGCTCGCGACCCGATACGTGCGGCTGCTGGAAGCCTTCGCCGCCGATCCGGACCAGCCGGTGGGCCGCATCGACCTGCTCACCGGCGAGGAACGCACCCGGCTGCTCGTCGAGCGGAACGCGACCGATCGTCCGGTGCCCGCGGCGACCGTGCCGGAACTGTTCGAGGCCCAGGCCGCCCGCACGCCCGGCGCGCCCGCGGTGCTCGACGGCGACCGGACGCTGTCCTACCGGGAGCTGAACGGCCGCGCCAACCGGCTGGCCCGGTGGCTGGTCGCGCGCGGCGCCGGGCCGGAACGTTCGGTGGCGCTCGTGCTGCCGCGATCGGCGGACCTGGTCGTCGCGGTCTGGGCGGTGCTCAAGACCGGGGCGGCCTACGTGCCGATCGAAGCCGACTATCCCGCCGAGCGCATCGACTACCTGATCGGCGATTCGCGTCCGGTGCTGACCCTCACCACGCTGGACGGACTCGAGCTCGGCGAAGACGATGCGGATCTGACCGATGCCGATCGCCGGGCGCCGCTGCGGCCGTCGCATCCCGCCTACGTCATCTACACCTCCGGTTCCACCGGGCGGCCCAAGGGCGTGGTCGTCGAGCACCGCTCGGTGGTCGACTACCTGAGCTGGGCCGCGGACGCGTACCCGGGCGCGCGCGGAGTTTCGCCGCTGCATTCGCCGGTCGCGTTCGACCTCACGGTGACCGCGCTGCACCTGCCGCTCACGGTCGGCGGGCGGCTCGTGGTCACCGAACTGGACGGGGACGCGCCCGCCGAGCCGTGCACCTTGCTCAAGGCCACGCCGAGCCATCTCGCGTTGCTGGCCGAGTTACCGGACGAGTTCTCGCCGACCGGGGAGCTGGTGGTCGGCGGGGAGCAGCTGCTCGGCGAGGTGGCCGACCGGTGGCGGGCCCGGCGGCCGGGCGCGACCGTGATCAACGAGTACGGGCCCACCGAGGTCACCGTCGGGTGCGTCGAGTACCGCGTCCGGCCCGGTCAGGAACTGGCGCCGGGTCCCGTGCCGATCGGCCGCCCCACCTGGAACACCCGGGTTTACGTCTTGGATTCGGCGTTGCGACCGGTACCGGACGGGGTGGCCGGGGAGCTGTACCTCGCTGGTGCGGGGCTCGCGCGGGGTTACCTGAATCGTCCCGGCCTGACCGCTGAGCGGTTCGTGGCGTGTCCGTTCGGCGGGCGCATGTATCGGACCGGGGACGTCGTGCGGTGGAATGCCGACGGTGAGCTGGAGTACTTGGGCCGCACCGACGACCAGGTGAAGGTGCGCGGGTTCCGGATCGAACTCGGTGAGATCGAGGCGGCCCTGGCGCGTTGTCCCGGGATCGCGCGGGCCGCCGTGGTGGCGCGCGGGGATCAGCTCGCCGGGTACGTGGTTCCGGAGCCGGGGCACACGCCGGACCGGGCGGAACTGCGCCGGCGGCTGGCTGCCACGTTGCCGGAGTACCTGGTGCCGTCGGCGCTCGTCCCGCTCGAAGCGCTGCCGTTGACTCCCAACGGGAAACTCGATCGCCCGGCGCTGCCCGCCCCGGATTTCGCCGGGGTGCCGGGTGGCCGGTCGCCGCGGTCGCCGCGCGAGGAGATCCTGTGCGGGTTGTTCGCCGAGGTGCTCGGGGTCGCGCGGGTGTCGATCGACGACGGCTTCTTCGAACTGGGCGGGCATTCGCTGCTGGCGACCCGGCTGGTGTCCCGGGTCCGGTCCGCGCTCGGCGTCGAACTGAGCATCCGCGCGCTGTTCGAGTCGCCGACCGTGGCGAGCCTGGCCGGGCGGCTCGATGGCGCGCGGGGCGCGCGAACCCCGCTGCGGCCGGTCGAGCGGCCCGGGGTGGTGCCGTTGTCGCTCGCGCAACGGCGCCTGTGGTTTCTCAACCGGCTCGAGGGGGCGACGGCGACCTATCTGATGCCGCTGCCGCTACGCCTGTCGGGGGCGCTCGATCCGGTCGCACTGGGGGAAGCTTTGCGGGACCTGCTCGCCCGGCACGAGAGCCTGCGCACGGTGTTCCCGGAGGTGGACGGCGAACCGGTCCAGCGGATCGTGGACACGCCGGAGCTTGAACTGTCCACAGTGGAGTACTCCGCGGAAGATCTGCGGGCGGCGATGAGCCGCGGATTCGACCTGACCGAAGAGATCCCGGTGCGGGCCGCGCTGTATTCGCTCGGTCCCGAGGAGCACGTGCTGCTCATGCTGGTGCACCACATCGCCGGGGACGGGTGGTCGGCGGCGGCGCTGGCCCGGGACCTGTCGGTGGCGTATGCGGCGCGGTGCGCGGGGCGGGCGCCGGAGTTCACGCCGTTGCCGGTGCAGTACGCGGATTACGCGTTGTGGCAGCGGGAACTGCTGGGCAGCGAGGACGATCCGGACAGCCCGATCGCGCGGCAGCTGGCCTACTGGTCGCGGAACTTGGCGGGACTGCCCGAGGAGATCGCCCTGCCCGCCGATCGGCCGCGTCCCGCGGTGGCGAGCCATCGCGGCGATCGGGTCGAGCTGCGAATCGACCCCGAGTTGCACGCCCGGGTGGTGCGGGTCGCGCGGCAGGCCGGGGCGAGCGTGTTCATGGTGGTGCAGGCCGGTTTGGCGGCGTTGTTGCACCGGCTCGGCGCGGGGACGGACATTCCGATCGGCAGCCCGGTCGCGGGGCGTACCGATGAGGCGCTGGACGATCTGGTCGGGTTCTTCGTGAACACGCTGGTGCTGCGGACCGACGTGTCGGGTGACCCGAGTTTCCGGGAGTTGGTGGCGCGGGTCCGGGAGATCGATCTGGCGGCGTATGCGCATCAGGAGGTGCCGTTCGAGCGGTTGGTGGAGGTGCTGAACCCCGCGCGGTCGATGGCCCGGCACCCGCTGTTCCAGGTCCTGCTGGCGTTCCAGAACAACGCCGAGGCCACGCTGGAACTGCCCGGTCTGCGGGTCACCCCGGAACCGGTGGACTCGCGTTCGGCGAAGTTCGACCTGTCGATCACGCTCGCCGAACGGCACACCGGGAGCGGCACCCCGGACGGAATCGACGGCACGGCCGAGTTCGCCGTCGACCTGTTCGACCGCGAAACCGTGCGCCTGCTGGCCGATCGGCTCGTCCGGCTGCTGGACACGGTCACCGCCGATCCCGCCCGCACCGTCGGGCAGGTCGACGTGCTGACCGCGGGGGAGCGGCGATCGCTGGTCGAGTGGAACGACACCGCCCGCCCGGTGCCCGAGGCGACCGTGGCCGAGCTGTTCGAGGCGCAGGCGGCGCGGACCCCGGATGCGCCCGCGGTGGTGTTCGAGGACTCCGGACTGTCCTATGCGGAGCTGGACGAGCGCGCGAACCGGCTGGCCCGCGCGCTGATCGCGCGGGGAGCGGGACCCGAGCGGCTCGTGGCGCTGCGACTGCCGCGCTCGGTGGACTTGGTGGTCGCGCAACTCGCGGTGCTCAAGGCGGGCGCCGCGTACCTGCCCGTCGATCCGGACTACCCGGACGAGCGGATCGCGTTCCTGCTCGACGATTCCGCGCCGGTGCTGACCGTTTCACCCGAGATCCTGGCCGAACTGCTCGCCGAGGCGGCGAACCAGCCGAGCGGCCCGGTCGGTCGCCGGGTACCGGTTTCCGGTGCGGCGTATGTGATCTACACGTCCGGTTCGACCGGTCGGCCGAAGGGTGTGGTGGTGTCGCACCGCGGTGCGGCGAGCCTGGCGGCCGCGCAGCGCGACCGGTTCGCGGTCGGCCCGGGCAGCCGGGTGCTGCAGTTCGCCTCGCCGAGCTTCGACGCGGCTTTCTGGGAACTGTGCATGTCCTTGTTGTCCGGGGCATGCTTGGTCCTGGCTCCCGCCGAGCGGCTCATGCCCGGTCGGGCTCTGGCGGAGTTGCTGACCGCGCAGGGGATCACGCATGCCACGATCCCGCCCGCCGCGCTGGCGGCGATGGAGCGGTTGCCGGACGGAATGACCTTGGTGGTCGCGGGTGAGGCGTGCTCATCGGAGCTGGTCGGCCGGTGGTCGCCGGGGCGGCGGATGGTCAACGCGTACGGGCCGACCGAAACGACGGTGTGCGCCACGATGAGCGAACCGCTGAGCGGGCATGTCGTGCCGCCGATCGGCGGGCCGGTGCGCAACACCCGGGTCTACGTGCTCGATTCCGCCCTGCGCCCGGTGCCGCCCGGTGTGACCGGCGAGCTGTATGTCGCCGGAGTGGGCCTCGCTCGTGGTTACCTCGGGCGGCCGGGGTTGACCGCGGAACGGTTCGTGGCGTGCCCGTTCGGTGGCCGCATGTATCGCACGGGGGACTTGGCGCGGTGGAACCGGGCCGGGGAGCTGGAGTTCGCCGGGCGCGCCGATCACCAGGTGAAGATCCGCGGTTTCCGGGTCGAACCCGGTGAGATCGAGGCCGTGCTGGGCCGGTGTCCCGGGGTCGCGCAAGCCCTGGTGCTGGCCGACCGGGACCGGCTCATCGGGTACCTGCGGGGAACCGGGCTCGATGCGGCCGTGGTGCGCGGGTTCGTGGCCGATCGCCTGCCGGACTACCTGGTGCCGTCCGCGTTCGTCGTGCTCGAGGAATTCCCGTTGACGCCCAACGGGAAGATCGACCGCAAGGCGCTGCCCGCCCCGGAAGCCCGGCCCGGTGGGCGGGATCCGCGCACCCCCCGCGAGGAAGCGCTGTGCGGGTTGTTCGCCGAGGTGCTCGGGCTCACGCGGGTGTCGATCGACGACGGTTTCTTCGAACTGGGCGGGCATTCGCTGCTGGCGACCCGGCTGGTCTCGCGGATCCGCGCCGCGCTCGGCGTCGAGCTGGGCATCCGCGCGCTGTTCGAAGCGCCCACGGTGGCCGAACTCGCCGACCGGCTCGAGGCGGCGCCGCGGGCCCGGCCGCCCCTCGCCCGGCGGGAGCGGCCGGAGCGGCTGCCGTTGTCGTTCGCGCAGCGGCGGTTGTGGTTCCTCAACCGGTTCGACGGCGCGTCCTCGGCGTACCACATGCCGATGGCCCTGCGGCTGCGGGGCGCGCTGGACCGCGCCGCGGTGCGGGCCGCGCTCGGCGACGTCGTGGCCCGGCACGAAAGCCTGCGCACGGTCTTCCCCGAGGTCTGCGGCGAACCCGTGCAGCGCGTCCTGGACGGCGTGGTTCCCGAACTCGCGGTGTCCGAAGTGGACGATCTGGATGCGGCCCTGCCGGCGGCGTCCGCGGCGGGGTTCGACCTGACCCGGGACGTGCCGTTGCGGGCGACCCTGTTCGCCCTCGGCCCGGACGAACACGTGGTGCTGCTGCTGGTGCACCACATCGCCGGGGACGGCTGGTCACTGGCTCCGCTGATGCGCGACTTCACCCGGGCGTACGCGGCGCGGTGTGCGGGGCGGGCGCCGGAGTTCACGCCGTTGCCGGTGCAGTACGCGGATTACGCGTTGTGGCAGCGGGAACTGCTGGGCAGCGAGGACGATCCGGACAGCCCGCTCGCGCGGCAGCTCGCGTACTGGTCGGAGCGGTTGGCCGGACTGCCGGAGGAACTCGCGTTGCCCGCGGACCGGCCACGCCCGCCGGTCGCCGGTCGCCGGGGCGGCCGGGTGCCGGTACGGCTGGACGCGAAGACGCACCGGGCCCTGTCGAACCTGGCCCAGGACGGTCAGGCCAGCCTGTTCATGGTGGTGCAGGCCGGTTTGGCGGCGCTGTTGCACCGGCTGGGCGCGGGGACGGACATTCCGATCGGCACCCCGATCGCCGGGCGGACCGATGAGGCACTGGACGAACTGGTCGGCTGCTTCGTCAATACCTTGGTGTTGCGAACCGATGTTTCCGGCAACCCGAGTTTCCGGGAGTTGGTGGCGCGGGTTCGGGAGATCGATCTGGCGGCGTATGCGCATCAGGAGGTGCCGTTCGAGCGGCTGGTGGAGGTGCTGAACCCGGCGCGGTCGATGGCGCGGCATCCGCTGTTCCAGGTTCTGCTTTCGTTCCAGAACAACGCCGAGGCCGTACTGGAGTTGCCCGGCCTGCGCGTCGAACCGGAATCGACCGGGCGCACCGACGCCAAGTTCGATCTGGCGGTCACCCTCGCCGAACGCCACACCGCGGCGGGCGCGCCGGACGGCGTCGAAGGCGGGCTCGAGTTCAGCGCCGACCTGTTCGAACCGGAAAGCGCCGAGGTCCTGGCGGAGCGGCTGGTGCGGCTGCTCACCGCGGCCGCCGAGGATCCGGACCGGCCCCTCGGCGACCTCGAGCTGCTGGGCGCAGCGGAACGACGGCGGCTGCTGACCGGATGGAACGACACCGAACACGAAGTCCCGCGCCGGACCGTCCCGGAACTGGTCGCCGAACAGGCGGCCCGGACACCCGGGAACCCGGCGGTCCTCTTCGCGGACGAAGCACTGTCCTATGCGGACCTCGAAGCGCGCGCCAACCGGCTGGCGCGGGTGCTGACCGCCTGGGGCGCGGGGCCGGAGCGGGTGGTGGCCGTCGTGCTGCCCCGGTCCGCGGACCTGATCGTCGCGCAGCTGGCCGTGCTCAAATCGGGCGCCGCCTACCTGCCCATCGACCCGGAATACCCGGCCGAGCGGATCAACTACCTGCTCGGCGACGCCGCCCCGGTGGCGATCGTGACCGCGGCCGGAGTCGAACTGTCCTCAGTAGACGATCCACGCCCGCGCCTGGTGCTGGGCGACCCGGAGACCGAGGCGTGCCTCGCGGGGCAGCCCGCGGAGTTCGAGCGTGCGATCGATCCGGCGAGCCCGGCGCACGTCATCTACACCTCGGGTTCCACCGGCCGCCCCAAGGGCGTGGTGGTCGAGCACCGCAGCCTGGTCAGCCACCTGTCCTGGCTGGCGGAGACGTACCCGCTGACCGCCGCGGACGTGCTGCTCGCTCGCACCTCGGCCGGTTTCGACGCCGCGCTGTGCGAGGTCTGGCCGCCGTTGCTGGCAGGGGCCGCGATCCGCGTGGCGCCCGCCGAGGTGACCCGGGACCCGGCCCGGCTGGTGACCTTCCTGGCCGAAACCGGGGTCACGGTCGCGATCTTCGTACCGTCCCTGCTGGCCGCGCTGCCCGCGCCCCCACCCGGGCACGCGGTGCGGCGGATCTACAGCGGCGGCGAGGCCCTGCCCGCCGCCCTGGTCGCGGACCTCACGTCCGCCTGGCGGGCGCCGGTGGTCAACCTGTACGGCCCGACCGAGGCGACCATCCAGGTGACCGCCTGGTGCGGGGAACCGGACGGGCACACCGTGCCGATCGGCCGCCCGGTGTGGAACACCCGGCTGTACGTGCTCGACGAACGGCTGCGCCCGGTGCCGCCGGGGGTGCCCGGTGAGCTGTACGCGGCGGGCACGCAGATCGCGCGCGGATACCTGAACCGCCCGGGCCTGACCGCGGAACGGTTCGTGGCCTGCCCGTTCGGGGGGCGCGTGTACCGGACCGGGGACCTGGCGCGGTGGACCGCCGACGGGGAACTGGAGTACCTGGGGCGCACCGACGATCAGGTCAAGATCCGGGGATTCCGGATCGAACTCGGCGAGGTGGAGGCCGCGCTGGCGTCCGCACCCGGGGTCGAGCAGGCCGCCGCGGCAGCCCGGGACGACCGGCTCGTCGCCTACCTCGTCGGCGCGGCCGAACCGGCGCTGGTGCGCAAGCACCTGACCGAGCAGGTCCCCGCACACCTGGTGCCGTCCGCGTTCGTGACCTTGGACGCGTTGCCGCTGCTGCCCAACGGGAAACTCGACCGCCGCGCGCTGCCCGAACCCGAACTGGTGACCGAAGTGGACGGTCGCGCGCCGCGGACCCCGCAGGAGGAACTGCTCCGCGGTGTGTTCGCCGAGGTGCTCGGCCTGCCCCGGGTCGGGGTCCACGACGATTTCTTCGCCCTCGGCGGGCATTCGCTGCTGGCCACGCGCCTGGTTTCCCGGGTGCGTTCGGTGCTCGGCGCCGAGCTGCCGATCCGCGCCCTGTTCGAGGCGCCCACGGTGGCCGGGCTGGCCGGGCTCCTGCGCGGCGCGGGACGGGCCCGGTCCGCGCCGGAACCCCGGCCGCGGCCGGAGCGGGTGCCGCTGTCGTTCGCCCAGCGGCGGCTGTGGTTCCTGAACCGGTTGGAGGGCCCGTCGGCCACCTACAACATGCCGATGGCGTTGCGGCTGCGGGGAGCGCTGGACCGCGAAGTGCTGCGGGCCGCCCTGGGCGACGTCGTCGCGCGGCACGAAAGCCTGCGCACGATCTTCCCCGAGGTCGACGGCGAACCGGTGCAGGTCGTCCGCGCGCCCGAACCGGTGGAACTGTCCGTTGTGGACGTACCGGAGGCCGGGCTCGCCGAGGCGTTGCGGGCGGCCGCGGGATACGGGTTCGATCTGGCCACCGAGCCGCCGGTCCGCGCCACGCTGTTCGCGATCGGTCCGGACGAGCACGTGGTGCTGGTGCTGGTGCACCACATCGCCGGGGACGGCTGGTCGGGAGCGCCGCTGGCCCGGGACCTGACCGCGGCGTATGCCGCGCGGTGTGCGGGCCGGTCGCCGGAGTTCGCGCCGCTGCCGCTGCAGTACGCCGACTACGCGCTGTGGCAGCGGGAGACCCTGGGCAGCGAGGACGATCCGGCGAGCCCGATCGCCGCGCAACTGGCCTACTGGACCGGACAGCTCGCCGACCTGCCCGGGGAACTGGAGTTGCCGGCCGACCGGCCCCGTCCGGCGGTCGCCACCTATCGCGGCGATTCCGTGCCGGTGCGGCTGGACGCGGAGCTGCACCGTGGCCTGTCGAACCTGGCCCGGTCGTGCGGGGCGAGCGTGTTCATGGTGGTGCAGGCCGGTCTGGCGGCGCTGTTGCACCGGCTCGGCGCGGGGACGGACATCCCGATCGGCAGCCCGATCGCCGGGCGGACCGACGAGGCGCTCGACGATCTGGTCGGGTTCTTCGTGAACACGCTGGTGCTGCGGACCGACGTTTCCGGCAACCCGAGTTTCCGCGAGCTGCTGTCCCGGGTCCGGGAAACCGATCTGGCGGCCTACGAACACCAGGACGTGCCCTTCGAACGGCTCGTCGAGGCGCTGAACCCGGCGCGGTCGATGGCGCGGCACCCGCTGTTCCAGGTGCTGCTGGCGTTCCAGAACACCGGTGCGGTCGCGCTGGACCTGCCGGGCCTGCGGGTCGAAGCGGAACCGGCGGAACTCACCGTCGCCAAGTTCGACCTGTCGATGGTCCTGCGCGAGGAACCGGACGGCCTGGCGGGTGCCGTGGAGTTCAGCGTCGACCTGTTCGACCGCGCCACGGTGGCGGCGCTGGTGGCACGCCTGGTGCGGTTGCTGGAGTTCGCCGTCGCCGATCCGGACCGGCCGCTCGCGGAAGCCGACCTGCTGATCGCGGGGGAGCGGCAGTCGCTGGCCGAGTGGAACGACACCGCCCGCCCGGTGCCCGCGATGACCGTGGCCGAGCTGTTCGAGGCACAGGTGGCGCGGACCCCGGACCTGCCCGCGGTGGTCTCCGGTGGTTTCGCGCTGTCCTATGTGGAGCTGAACGAGCGGGCGAACCGGCTCGCCCACGCGCTGATCGCGCGGGGTGCGGGACCCGAACAGCTCGTGGCGCTGCGGCTGCCGCGTTCGGTGGACCTGATCGTCGCGATCCTGGCGGTGCTCAAGGCAGGCGCCGCGTACCTGCCGATCGACCCGGACTACCCGGCCGAGCGGATCGCGTACCTCCTCGAGGACGCCCGGCCCGCGCTCGTGCTGACCGAACTCGAGGAGTCCGGTTGTCCGGCGACCGATCCCGGCGTGCGGGTGCCGGTGACCGGTGCGGCGTATGTGATCTACACGTCCGGTTCGACCGGTCGGCCGAAGGGCGTGGTGGTGTCGCACCGCGGTGCGGCGAGCCTGGCGGCCGGGCAGATCGACCGGTTCCGGGTCCGGCCCGGGGACCGCGTGCTGCAGTTCGCGTCACCGAGCTTCGACGCCGCGTTCTCCGAACTGTGCATGGCCTTGTTGTCCGGGGCGTGCTTGGTGCTCGCGTCCGCCGAGCGGCTCATGCCCGGTCCTGCCCTGGCGGAGTTGCTGGACGCGCAGCGGATCACGCACGCCACGATCCCGCCCGCCGCGCTGGCCGCGCTGGAGCGGTTGCCGGGCGGCATGACCTTGGTGGCCGCGGGTGAGACGTGCCCGCCGGACCTGGTCGACCGCTGGTCACCCGGCCGCCGGATGATCAACGCCTACGGTCCCACCGAGACCACGGTCTGCGCCACGATGAGCGAGCCGCTGACGCCCGGGCGCGCGATCGTCCCTATTGGACGTCCGCTGTGGAACGCTCAGGTGTACGTGCTGGACGCCGCCTTGCGCCCGGTGCCGCCCGGGGTCGTCGGGGAACTGTACGTCGCCGGACCGGGATTGGCCCGTGGCTACCTCGGGCGGCCGGGGTTGACCGCGGAACGGTTCGTGGCGTGTCCATTCGGTGGCCGCATGTATCGGACGGGAGACTTGGCGCGGTGGAACCGGGCCGGGGAGCTGGAGTACGTCGGCCGGGCCGACGATCAGGTGCAGCTGCGCGGGTTCCGGATCGAACTGGGTGAGGTCGAGGCCGCCGTGGCCGCCGCCGCGGAAACCACCCGGGTGGCCGCGGTGGTCCGGGAAGACCTGCCGGGCGAACGGCGCTTGGTGGCCTATGTGGTGTCCACAGTGGATCCTGGAGAAGTGCGGGCTCGGCTGGTGGCCCGGTTGCCGGAGCACCTGGTGCCCTCGGCGATCGTGCCGATCGACGCGCTTCCGCTGACCCCGCACGGCAAACTCGACCGGAAGGCGTTGCCCGCGCCGGGGATCCGGCGGCGTGGCCGGGCACCGCGGAACGAGCGCGAGCGGGTGCTGTGCGATCTGTTCGCGGAGGTCCTCGGCGTGGCCGGGGTGTCCATCGACGACGGGTTCTTCGAACTCGGCGGGCATTCCCTGCTCGCGACCCGGCTGATCAGCCGCCTGCGCCAGGAGCTGGACGTGAACCTCCCGGCGCGGGTGCTGTTCGAGAAGCAGACCGTCGCGGAACTGGTGGCGCTGGAGGCGAATCCGGAACGCGAACTCGACGACCGGATCGACCTGGCGGCCGAGGCGGTGCTCCCGCCCGAGATCACCGCGGCCGGTCGCGCCCCGATGAACGCCGTCGATCCCGCCCAGGTGCTGCTCACCGGGGCGACCGGGTTCCTCGGCGCGTTCCTGCTCCGGGAACTGCTGGACCGGACCCGTGCGCGGGTGTGGTGCCTGGTGCGCGCCGACGGCGAGGACGCGGCGCTGGACCGGGTGCGGGCGGCGCTGACCCGGTACGGGCTGTGGCGGGAGTCCTTCCGCACGCGGATCGTCGCGGTACCGGGAAACCTGGAGAAACCGTTGCTCGGCCTGGACGAACGGCGATTCGCCGAACTGGCCGGGGAGATCGACGCCGTCTACCACAACGGTGCGCGGGTGAACCACGTCGACGCGTACCCGCGGTTGAAGGCGGCGAACGTGCTGGGCACCCGGGAGATCCTGCGACTGGCGAGCACCGGCCGGGTCAAACCCGTGCACTACATGTCGACGTGTTCGGTCGCGGTCGGGCTCGGCGAGAATCCGGAAGTGCTGACCGAGGACTGCCGGGTCGCCCCGGATTCGGTGCCGCCCAGCGGGTATGCGGCGAGCAAGTGGGTCGCCGAGGAACTGGTGTGGGCGGCGATCGAGCGGGGCATCCCGGTCACCGTGTACCGGCCGAGCCGGGTCAGCGGGCATTCGGTGACCGGGGCGTGCGGCACCGAGGACGGGTTCTGGAACCTGATCCGGGCGATCGTCGAACTCGGCGCCGCACCGGACCGGTTGGCGGCGGATCTGGAGTTCGTCCCGGTCGACTACCTCGCCGGCGCCGTGGTCCGGCTGGCCGGGCAACCGGATGCGGCGGGGCGCGCGTACCACCTGACCAGTCCCCGGCTGGTCGGCTACGACGCGGTGCTCGCCGAACTCCGGGACTTCGGCTACGACTTGGCCCGGGTCCCCTGGCCGGACTGGGACCGCCGCCTGGCCGACCGGACCGCCCGGGGAACCGGTTCCCTGGCCACCGCCGCCCTGGTCGTCGACGAGTTCCGCGGCGACCACCCGACCGTCCACTTCGACCAGACGAACGTGCGCCGGGCGTTACCTGGGTTCCCCTGCCCATCGGTGACCATCTCCGCCATCCTCGCCTACTTCGTGGAGACTGGGTTCTTGCCGGTTCCGTTGAGGTAGGCGGGTGACGGGGTCGTGAGTGTTTGAACCGGTTAGAACCGGCCCAAACACTCACGACCCGGTCAGTAGGCGACCCGTGGTCAGTTCCCTTGCACGGTGCCGGTGATGGTGCCGCCGAACAGGGGGAGGACCGTGCCGTCGCAGTGGGAGGCGGCGGTTTGGTAGCCCTGGTTCCGCAGGTCGGATTTGGTGGCTTCGGCCCAGGCGGAGCAGTCGTTCAGCGCGGTGATGCCGGTGAACGTCCGCCGCACCTCGTGGGCGGGCTGCGGAGCCGGTTCGTCCGGGCGGACGCCGTTCCCGACGACCGTGCCGGTCCACCCGCCGGCGAGCGGCGGCAACGCCCACCCCGAGCAGTTGTGCGTGGCGTTCGGGTAACCCTGGGCGCGCAGCTGGGCCTTGAGGTCCTCGCCCCAGTTGGTGCACTGGCCCAGGCTGGCACCCCCGCTGAACTTCACCTCGAACTTGACCGGCTCCAGCGAACCCGGTTCGGCGGCCGCCAGACCTTGTCCTAAGAGGACGGTGGCGACCGCGGCCATACCGGCCACGACGTGTCGTTTCATCGGCTCCTCCTTCAGGACGCTTCGATCGTGCCGTACGACGGGATCCAGCCGGCGCAGTTCGCCATCGGGAAGTTCGTGTACCCCTGGGCGCGCAGTTCGTTCTGGGTGCGCCCGAGCCAGTTCAGGCAGTCCCACAAGGTCGGGAACCACTGGTGGTAGCTGACCGGTTCCACCGCGTTCGTGCTGTCCTCCGCGTGCGCGGTGCCCAGGCTCAGGCTCAGCGCGATTCCCGCGGTCGCGGCGATGGCGGCGATACGACGTCGCATACGTTCTCCCTCTCCTCGGGTGCCCGCGGTGGGCACTCGACCGCCGGATGTGACCCCGATCCGGGTATGACGCCGAAGCCCCGAAGATCCCCTGGGCGTTGGCACTCAGCCGCCGAAGTGCGCCGCGTGTGAGCGCGGACACGCCGTCCGCCGTCATAACCACGGCGCACCGGCATCGGGTTCTCGTGCTCGGTTACCTGGAACTCCTCGCCTCGGCGGCGGCGTACGCCGTGGGCATCGTCGCGCAGAGCGTCGCGGCCCGCCGCGCCGAACGGCGTCCGGGCCTGGACGCGCGCCTGCTCACCCGGCTCGCCGCCGACCGGCTCTACCTCCTGGGTTTCGGCGCGCAGGTGACCGGGTTCGCGCTCGCCTTCCTCGCCCGCGGCACGCTGCCGCTCTACCTCGTGCAGGCCGGAGCCTCCTCGGCCGCCGGGCTCGCGGCGCTGTTCGGGGCGCTCGTGCTGGGCTGGCGGATCCGCCCGGCCGAACTCGCCGTGCTCGTGGTCCTGGCCGCCGGGGTGGTCCTGCTGGTCGGCGCGGCGCGCCCGTCGACGGCCCGGGAAATGCCCGCCGAACTGGGTTTCGTCCTGCTCGGCGTGCTGCTGGTGACCGTCGTCCTCGCCCTCCCCGCCCTGCGGGCGACCGGTTCGCGCAGCGCCCTCGCCCTCGGCGTGCTCGCCGGGGTCGCCTTCGCCGTGCTCGCCATGACCAGCCGCCCGCTCGCCGACGGCCCGCTGCTGGAACTGCCCCTGCGCCCGCTCACCTGGCTGATGCTCGCCTCCGCGCTCGTCGGCCAGGCCCTGCTGGCCGCCGCGCTGCAACGCGGTTCGGCCACCGCGACCGCGGCGTCGATGGACGCGGTGAGCGTGGTGCTCGCCTCGGTGCTCGGCGTCGTCGCACTCGGTGACCTGATCACGCCCGGCCGCGAGTGGTGGGTCGCGCTCGGCCTGACCCTGGTGGTGACCGGCGTGGTCGCGCTCGGCACCAAAGCGGCTCCGGCGCGCCAGGAGGTTCCGGCGTGATCGCCAGCGTCTCCCTGGATCTGGACAACCTCTGGTCCTACCTGAAAACCCACGGCGACCCGGACTGGGAACGCCGCCCCAGCTACCTGCCCGCCGCGGTGCCCCGCCTGCTCGAACTCCTCGGCGACCACGCGGCCACGGTGTTCGTGGTCGGCGCGGACGCGGCGCGGGAGGACGGCGCGAAGGCGGTCGCCGAGTTCGCCGCGGCCGGGCACGAGGTGGCCAACCATTCCTACGAGCACGAACCCTGGCTGCACCGCTACACCCGCGACCGGCTGGAAGCCGAGATCGCGAAAACCGAGGACGCGATCGTCCAGGCCGGCGCCCCGCGGCCGATCGGCTTCCGCGGCCCCGGATACAGCGTCACGCCCGCCCTGCTCGAGCTGCTCGCCGAACGCGGATACGCCTACGACGCCAGCACACTGCCCACCTGGATCGGGCCGCTCGCGCGCTTCTACCACAACCGCACCGCGGGCGCGGGCAGCGGCAGCGACGAACTGTTCGGCGGCTTTTCCCAGGTCCGCGCGCCACTGCGGCCGTACCGCTGGCGCGTCCCCGGTGACCTGATCGAACTGCCGGTCACCACGATGCCGCTGCTGCGCGTGCCGATCCACGGTTCCTACCTGCTGCGGCTGCACGAGGCCGCGCCCCGGCTGGCGCGCCGCTACTTCGCGACCGCGCTGCGGTTGTGCCGGTGGCGCCGGATCTCGCCGTCACTTCTGCTGCACCCCACCGACATCCTGGATCGCCGGGAGGCACCGGGCCTGGAGTTCTTCCCCGGGATGAACGTTCCGGGGAAGGACAAGGCGGCCCTGCTGGCGTGGGTGCTCGCCGCACTGCGCGCACATCACGAGGTCGTCGGCACGGGCGAGCACGTCGCCCGGCTGCGCGCGGATGCCTTGCGCCACCGCGATGTCCGGCGGGTGCGCGGGTGAGCGGCGTGCACGTCGTCCTGCCGGGCCCGACGGACGTCCGCGGCTGGAAGCTGACCCGGGCCGGGGAGCGGCTGCTGCAGGTTTCCGCCTGCGCGACCGTGGGCTGCGCGCCGATCGAGGGCTATCTGCTGGACGTGCAGGCGCAGCTGGCGAAACTGCCGACGGTCCTGCTCGCCGCGAGCTGGTGCGCGGTCCGGATCCGGCGGCGCGAACGCCCGCTGTTCCACCCGGTGCACGCCCTGCTCGCCGCCCTGGCCGCGGTGGTGCTGCTGACCACGGTGACGCATCTGGCCGATCCGTTCGCGGTGGAGTACGCGGTCCGGTGGCTGCCGTTCCTCGTGGTCACCGCGATCCTCATCGACGTGGCCGCGCGCGAGGTGCCGCCGCGCGCGCTGCTGGCCGCCGCCGTCGCCGGTGCGCTGGTCGCCGGGGTCGGCGCGTTGTACAGCGTGCTCGCCGAGGGCGATCCCCGCGCCACCGGTCCCCTGCAGGATCCGAACGATCTGGCCTACGTCCTGGTCGCGGCCCTGCCCCTGCTGGTCGCGCTGACCCCGCTCGACGCGGCGCACCGGCGGCGGGTCGCCCGCCCGGTGCTCGCCGCGACCGCCGCGGCCGTGCTGATCCTCGGCGCGGCCATGACCCTGTCCCGGGGCGGCGGGTTCGCGCTGCTCGCGGCGACCGGCTGGCTGGTGGCCCGCCGCGTGCTGCCGCTGCGCGTGCTCGCGGGCGCCCTGGCCGCGGTGGCGTTGGCCGCCGTCGCCCTGTTCGCCGGCCACGACCTGTCCCGGGCACTGGACGAGAAGACCTTCATCGCCTCGTCCAATGTGGACGCACGCGAAGTGCGCTGGCAGGCCGCCGCCCGGATGTTCGCGGAGAACCCCGTGCTCGGCGTCGGCCCCGGGGGATTCCGCGGCAACTACGCGACCGTGTCGCACAACGCGGAGATCGCCGAGCCCACGGCGGTGGCGCACAACATGTACCTCGAGGTCGCCGCCGAACTCGGCCTGCCGGGGTTCGCGCTGTTCGTCGCGGTCATCGCCGGAGCCCTGGTCGCGAGCGAACGCGCGTTCCGGGCGAGCACGGATCGCCGCCCGATGGCGGCCGTGCAGGCGAGCCTGATCGCCGTGCTCGTGGCGTCCGCCTTCCTGTCCGAGCAGTACTACCTGTCGCTGTGGTCGATGGTCGCCCTCGCCTGCGCCGCCGACCTCCGAACCAGACCCGAAGGACACTGATGCGAGTTCTGCAGGTGATCAGCGAGATGGGCACCGGGGGCGCCGAATCGCTCGTGGCCGAGCTGGTACGCCGGGGTGCGGAATGCGGCTGGGAGTCGGCGGTGGCCAGTGCGGGCGGGCATCGCGCCGACGCGCTGCGTGCGGAAGGCACGCCCACCTTCGACGTGCCGCTCGCGCATCGCTCGATGCGCGGATTGCTGCGCGCGGCCCTGGCCACCCGGCGGGCCGTGCGGCGGTTCCGCCCGGATGCCGTGGTGGCGCACAACGTCTCGGCGAGCACGGTGACCCGGCTGGCCCTGTTCCCCGGCCGCCGGATCCCGCTGCTCACGGTGTTCCACGGGGTGGCCGAGGCCGACTACCGCGCCGCCGCGCGCCTGCTGCCGCGGACCTCGGATCGCGTGGTGGCGGTCGCGGCCACCATCGCCGACCGGCTCCGCGCGGCCGGTATGCGCACCGAGCCGCTGGTCATCCGCAACGCGATTTCCGTGCCACCCCAAGGCGACCGGGCGGCGGCGCGCCGGGAACTCGGGCTCGCGCCGGACGTTCCGGTCGCGTTGTGCCTGGCCCGGATGGAACCGCAGAAACGGCACGACGTGCTGCTGGAGGCGTGGGCGAAACTCGACGGCGAGGCGGTGCTCCTGCTCGCGGGGGACGGCAGCCTGCGCCCGGACCTCCAGCGGCGCGCGGAATCGCTGGGACTCGGCGCGAACGTGCGATTCCTCGGCAACCGCACCGACGCGCCGGACCTGCTGACCGCCGCCGATCTCACCGTGCTCACCAGCGACTGGGAGGGCCTGCCGATCGCGGTGCTGGAATCGTTGGCCACCGGACGACCAATGGTGGCCACCGACGTGGACGGGTTGCGCGAGGTCCTCGGCGCGGGGGGCGGCCGCCTGGTCCCGCCCCGGGACCCCGCGGCGACCGCCGACGCGCTGCGGGAGCTGCTGTTCGATCCGGCGGCGCGGGACGCGGCGGCGGCCGAAGGCGTCGCGATCGTCCGCCGCCACCACGACCCCGGCTCGATGACGAAGTCCTACGACGAACTGCTGCGGAGCCTCCTGCGATGAAACTGTCGAATGACCGTCGCGTTCGGACGGTGGGGTTCAGCCTGGGCGCCGCGTTCGCGGCCGGGCTGATCGTGCTCGTGCTCGCCGGGTTCCGCGGCGACGAGTACGAGGGCCGCGTCGGGCTGATCGCGACACCCGCGCAGGACACCGCGTTCCAGGCGGGGACGCAACCGCCCGCGCAGTACGGCGAGGTGGTCTCCCTGGGCCTGCCCGCGCTGTCCCAGCTCGCCCGCAGCCCTTCGGTGCTGAAGGCGGCCGCCGCGTTCGTGCCGAACGCCCCGGATCCGGGCACGCTCACCGACCGGGTTTCGGTGGACCTGGTCCCCGGTTCGGGCCTGGCGCGGGTGTCCGTGCGCGTGGGAACGGAGACCATGGCCGGTGCGCTCGCCACGTCCCTGGGCAACGCCATCATCGAGGCCGACCTCCTGGCGCCGGTCGCCAAACTGCGCCTGCTCGACAGCCAGGCCGAGATCATCCAGCTCCAGCCGGACTGGACCCTGGCGATCGGGCTGGGCCTGGCGGCCGCCGTGGTGGCCGGGATCGCGGTCGCCGCGCTCCGGCACGTCCTGCGGCCGCCGGTGACCTCGGCCGATTCGACCGTGCGGAAGGAGCTGGCCGACGCCGGTTGCCGCCGCCCGGTGACCGTGCTGCGGGGCGAGGATCCGACGCTGGTGCACCGGATTTCGGTGCTGCAGGCGGCTTCCACGCGCCCGGTGCGGGTGGTCTCGGTGGGCCCGGGGCTGGGCGACCGGGTGGCGCGGCTGTCCGAGGCGCTGCGGAGGAGCGGGACCTCCCTCGAGGTGAACGGGAAGGCGGACAAGGCGGTGGTCGTCGCGGTGCTGGACGAGCGCCGCGCTGGTCCGGGTGAGCTGACCGCCGCGGTCGGCGCGCTGCCCGATGCCTCCGCGCTGATCGCGGTGGTGCTCGCATGAGGACGAAATGGGTCACCGCCGTCACCGCCGTCGCCGCCGTGGTGGCGGTTTTCGGGGCGTGGTGGGCGTTGCGGCCCGCGCTTCAGGCGCCGCTGCCGACCCCGGCCAACCGGCCGGAGGAACGGCTGCAGGACTTCCGCGACGCGCTGTACTTCCCGATCCGGGAACTGCTCGCCGGGGGCAATCCCTACGATCCGGCCGCGATGTTCGCGCACTGGCCGGTGCGCCAGGCGTTCAACCTGTATCAGCCCTACCACCTCGCGCTGCACCTCCCGTTCGCGCTGCCCGGTTACCGGGTGGGCGCGGTGCTGTTCACGCTCTTCGCGATGGTGCTGCTGGTCGTGCTCACCGCGATGGCGGCTCGCCGACTGCGTCTCCAAGTACTGGTCCCGGTAATCGCCGGTACCGCGGTGCTGACGGCGTTCCTGCTGCTCAGCCAGGTCGGCAAGGCGCAGCTGTTCGTCGGCCAGGTCAATCCGCTGCTCGCGGTCGGCGCGGCCGGGGTGCTGCTCGCCCGGCGGGATCACCCGCGCTGGGCCGCGGTGGCACTCGGCCTCGCCTGGCTGAAGCCCCAGGTCGGGTTGCCGTTGTCGGTGCTGTTGCTGGCGCGGGGTTCGGGCCGCGTGGTGGCCGGTGGTACCGCGATCGCGGCCGCCGCGAGCCTGCCGGTGGTGGTGCTGCTCATCGCCCGAGGCGGGCTTTCGTCCTTTGTAGACGCCATTGTGGCCAATGTGGACAACATGCGGCACACCCCGTACGGCGCGGTGGATTCGCCGACCGCGCAGCGCATCGACCTCGCCGCGGTGTTCTTCCGGGTCACCGGGGTGAACGTGCCCGGCGCCGAGATCCCGGCGCTGCTGGCGGTGCTCGCGGTCAGCGTGGTCCTGGTGCGGCGGCTGGACCGGCTCGGCGATCCCGATTCCGGCGCGGTCGCCGATCTGCTCACCTTCCTCGCGGTGTTCACCGCGATCGTGCACCAACCCGGCGACGTGCTGTACGCGTTTCCCGCGACGGTGGTGGCGGCCGCGGTGTGGTGGCGGCGGAGGCGTGACCCGGGGTGGACCGCGTTCGGGCTCGCCGTACTGGCGTTGCTGGTGCCGTATCTGCACCTGTACGCCGCCGACGACGCGATCCGGTCGGTGCTCGGCGATCGCGCGGCGGTGACCGTGGACGGGGTGGCCGTGGTGCTGTGCTGGGGCCTGCTGGCCGCCTTCGCGGTCCGGCTGACCCGGCGGGTTCCGGAGCCCGTGCCGTGAGTGGCCTGGGGGTTCGCGCCGCGAAGGGCACCCTGTGGCTGGGCCTGGTCAACCTGGTGAGCAAGGGCAGCCAGATGGCGATCACCCTGGTGCTGGCGGCCTTCCTCACCGAAGGCGAGCTGGGCCTGGTGACCCTGGCGGTCGCGCTGGTGAACATCGGCCAGGTCATCCAGTCGATGGGGGTTTACGACGTCGTCAGCCGCACCGAGCGGGACGTGTCCGCGATGGCGGGCACCGTGCTGACGTTGAGCGTCGGCACCGGGGCAGCGCTCGCCGCGGTGGGCGTGTTCGCCGCGGAACCGATCGCGTCCGCGCTCGGGGTGCCCGCCGCGGCGCCGCTGGTCCGGCTGGCCGCGCTCAGCCTGCCGTTCTCCGCCGCCGGTGGGGTGCAACTCGGTTTGCTGCACCGGGAACTGGACTTCCGCCGCCGGCTGCTGCCGGACGCGGGCAGCGCGGTGGCCGGGGCCGTGGTCGCCATCGTGCTCGCCGCGACCGGCGCCGGGGCCGCATCGCTGGCGATCGGGCTGCTGTGCACCGCGATCCTGCAACCGGTGCTCGGCGTGGTCGCCGGGGTCCGGATCCGGCCGTGCTGGGACCCCGGCGCCGCGGTGGAAGCCGCCCGCTGGATCCGGGTCGTCGGCCCGGCGGCGGTGGTCGCGACCTTGCTGATCAATGTGGACTATCCGATCGTCGCCCGGGTGCTCGGTCCGGACGCGGTCGGTGTGTATTCGCTGGCGTACCGCATCGCGTGGGTGCCCTACATCATGGTGGCGATCGTGCTGGGCGCGGTCGCGTTCCCGGTCTACACCAGGCTGATCCGCGACGGCCGCCGCGCGGAGCTGCCCGCCGCGGTCGGCTCGTTCACCAGGGCCGCGCTGGTGGTCGTCGGCGGGTTGTACGTGCTCGCCGCGTTGCTGTCCGATCGCGTGGTCGTGCTGGACGAACGGTGGCGGCCCGCGGCCGGGGTGCTGGTCGTGCTCTGCGGGTACGGGCTCGGCATCAGCCTGCTGCAGACGTGGTACGAGGCGATCCGGGCGGCCGACCGGCCGCGGTGGTACCTCGTGCTCGAGGTCGCGCATCTGGCGCTGCTCGTCACCGGGCTCGCGGTGCTGACCCGGCACGGGGTGCTCGCCGCGGCGGCGGCGCAGGCCGGGGCGGCGTGGGCACTGGTCCCGGTGACCGCGTGGGTGCTGGTGCGCTCAGGAGTCGCGCCGCCCGCGCGGGAACTGGGGCGCGTGGTCGTGAGTGTGGTGGTCGCGGCCGTGGTGTGTTCCGCTGTCCGGTTTGGACTGTTCGGTGCGCCTGGCTCGGTGACGTCCGCGGTTTTCGAGGCGGTGCTCCTGCTCGGCTGTTACGCCGGGGTCGTGCTGCTGACCCAGCGGGGTTTGCTCGGCGAGTTGCGCGCTTTGCGCGGGGAGGGCGCCCGGTGAGGATCGCGTATGTGCTCACCCAGGATCGCGGTGGGCCGGTGGACGTGACGGTCCGGCTGGCCGCGACCCTGCTCGGTTCGGGTGCGGCCGAGGTGCGGGTGTTCGGCCCGGTTCCGGCACGGGGAGCCAAGTCGATCGCCGGGCACCACGAGGAGATCGCGGTGACCAGCAAGGGAAACCTGGCGGCGGTGCGGTCGGCGCGGCGGGCGATCCGGGCGTGGCGGCCGGATGTCGTGCACGCGCAGGATCGGCGCTCGGGGCTGGTGTGCGCGGGGATGCGGAACGTGGTGCACACCTATCACGGGGTGCCCGACGATGTCGGTGAGCCGTGGTTCCGCGGCGTGGCCGGTGCTCCCGGGCCGTCGCGGTACACGCGGGCGGTGCTCGCCGCGGACGCGGTCGTCGCGCGGGCGGCCCGGCGCACGGTCGTCCCGGCGCCGGTGATGGGGGAGTTCCTCCGCCGCCGGTTGCGGGTACCGGCGCATCGCCTGGTGCACATCGACAACTGCGTCGACCTCCCGCCCGTCGCGGTGTCGCCGGGGCCGGTGCGCCGGTTGGTGTTCGTGGGCTTGCTGGTGGAGCGCAAGGGAATCCTCGACCTGTTGCGGGCGCTGTCGTCGCGCGGTGTGCTGCCGCCCGGGGCGGGCCTGACCATCGCCGGGGACGGTCCGCTACGTGCGGAGGCGGAAAGTCTCGCGGCGCCGCTCGGTGATCGGGTCCGGTTCCTCGGGTTCCACGCGGATGTTCCTGGTTTGCTCGCCGCCGCCGATGCGCTGGTGCTTCCGTCCACAATGGAGCAGCAGCCGCTGGTGGTGGCCGAGGCCATGGCCGCGGGGAAGCTCGTGCTGGCCACGGATACCGGTGGGGTGGCCGATATGCTGGATGTTCCCGGTGCGGCGCGGTACCTGGCGGCTCCGGGGGAGGTGGGTGACCTCGCGGCGCGGCTTCGGGAACTCTTCGCGGATCCGGATCCTGTTCGGACTGGTCGCCTGCTCGCCGCCCGCGCCCGCGAACGCTTCAGCCCGGAAGCCTGCGCCGACGCCCACCTCGAGCTCTACCGCGGTTTGAGTTGAGGGAGCCGGGTGTTGGGGTCGGCGACCTCGCGAACTCCCGTCATAGGCGTCGCCGGGCCGCATCGGGAAGGCATGGAAACCGAGAGACGGGGTGCGGGGACCGCGCTGGGGACGCGAACCCGCGGGACCGCGCACGTGGTGCTGCCTGCCTACAACGAAGAAGATTCGCTGCCCGGCCTGCTGACCCGGCTGGCGGCCGTCGCGCTGACCGAGCGGGTGGTGGTCTGGCTGGTCGACGACGGTTCCGCCGACGGCACCGCCGGGGTCGCCGAGGCGGGGCACCCCGGGCTCGACGTCCGGCTGGTGCGCCATCCGGTGAACCTCGGGCTCGGGCAGGCGGTGCAGACCGGCCTCCGCGCGGCGCTGGGGGAGGCGGAACCGGAGGACGTCGTGGTGGTGATGGACGCCGACGACACCCACGATCCGGCGCTGATTCCGCGCTTGCGAGAGGAAGTCGCGCGGGGTGCGGATGTGGCGATCTGCTCCCGGTTCGTCACCGGGGGTGACGACAGCACCGCGCCGCCGTTCCGCCGCCTGCTCTCCCGGGGCGCCGCCGTGCTGTTCCGGCGGGCGCTCGACCTCGACGGCGTGCACGACTTCACCAGCGGGTTCCGCGCCTACCGGGTCAGCCTGCTGGGCCGGGCCGCCGGGCATTGGGGGGAGCGGCTCATCGAGGAACGCGGGTTCGCCTGCATGGTCGAACTGCTGCTCAAACTGCGGCACTGCCATCCGGTGATCACCGAGGTGCCGCTCGTGCTGCAGTACGACCGCAAACTCGGGGCCAGCAAGCTGAAACTGCGCCGCACGATCGGCCAGTACCTGAAACTGCTGCTGCGCGACCGGCTCGCGCCCGCCCCGCATCGGGCGCTCTGATGACCGGCGGAACCGTGGCCATCCTCGGCGGCGGGATCTCCGGCCTCGCCGCCGCGCACCGCCTGACCCGCGCCGGGATCCCGGTGACCCTGCTGGAGGCGAGCGACCAGCTCGGCGGGCTCGGGACGTTCTTCCCCTACCGGCACCGGTGGATCGAACGCTTCTACCACTGCGTGCTGCCCACCGACGAACACCTGTTGCCACTGCTCGGCGAACTCGGGCTGCGGGACGGGATCAGCTGGCGTTCCACCCGGATGGGCATGATCGCCGACGGCACCCGGTACCCCTTCAACTCGCCGGTGGACCTGTTGCGGTTCAAGGCATTGACCCCGTTCCAGCGGATCCGGTTCGGGGCCGTGTCGGTGCTGCTGCGACGGCTCGGCCGCGGCAAGGACCTCGACCGCCTGCGCACCGAGGACTGGCTGCGCGGACTGTACGGGGACGTGATCTGGGACCGCGTATTCCGCCCGATGTTCGGCTCCAAGTTCGGCCCGTCGTTCGGTGACGTGCCCGCGCTGTACCTGTGGCAGCGCCTCGGCCGGGAGAAGAACGTGGTGACACGGGGTTACCCGGCCGGTGGCTACAAGTCGATCATCGACGCGCTGCGCACCTCGATCGAGGCGGGCGGGGGAACGGTTCGCACCGGCACCCCGGTGCGAAGCCTGCGCGATCGCGGCGAAACGATGGAACTCACCCTGCCCGGCGGCGAAACCATGGAAGCCGACCACGTTCTTTCGACCGTCCCGCTGCCGCTGCTGCGCACGCTCGCCCAGGGCCGACTGGCCGAACGGCTGCCCGATCCGGGACTCGCCTACCAGGGCGTGGTGAACGCGCTCTGCTTCCTCCGCCGCCCCCTCGACGGGCACTACTGGGCGCCCGTTCTCGACGCGGGCGCCGAATTCGACGGGGTCATCGAGATGTCCGCGCTCACCGGACCGGAGACCTACGGCGGGCGGCACCTCGCGTACCTGATGCGGTACACCGGCCGCGATTCGGCGCTGTACGCCGAGGACGAGCGGGACATCGCCGCGCGGTGGCGGGCGCGGTTCCTGCGCCTCTACGCGGATCTCCCGCTCACCGAGGACGACATCGAAGAGATCCGGGTGTTCAAGGCGCCGTTCGTGGAACCGGTGTACCCGCTGGGTTACCTGGATCGGCGGCCGCCGGTCGAGGTGCCGGGCACGCGGCTGCTGCTGGCGACCACCGCGCACATCTACCCGGACGTCACGAGCTGGAACTCCAGCGTCGGCCTCGCGAAGCGGGTCACCGAACTGCTGCTCGCGCGGCACAGCGGGACCCGCGTCGCGGCGGCGTGACTACTGGCGCACGATCCAGTGGTCGTTCGCGTGCACGACCTGGAACTTCAGGTTGGGGCACTGGTAGTCCTCGGGTGCCGGATTCGGCGGCACGAACGGCGAGTCGGACGCGCTCGCGGGCACCCAGCTGCCACCCTTGCGCAGCTTGATGTCGTTGCTCTCGAACGGTTTGCCCACCGAGGCGGAGCAGTAATAGCCGGTGCCCGTGCTGGGATTCGGCGACGAGTAGATCTCGAACACGTCCCAGCCGTAGGTCGCGTTACTTTTGTCCGACCCGGAACTGGTGAAGTAGACGTCCCACGCGTTCGTCCTGTAGTTGAACAGCGACGCCGTCCAGCCGTTCGACCCGGCGTCGGTCTTCTCGTTGCGCACCGTGTAGGCGGCGTGCCCGTTGACCGTCGTGGTGTAGGTGTTCATGAAGTTGGTGTCCACAGTGGTCTGTTTGGCCAGGTTGCCGGTGCGGCACCAGTCCCAGGCCCAGATCTGCGGGCCGTAGGCCTGCGAGTACGAAGTGACGACCTCGATGCAGGAACCGTTGCCGGGCTTCGCGGTGGGCGAGTAGAGGAAGTCCCCGCTCTTGGTGATGCGGAGATCCGGGTACACCGCGTGGGTGGCGGTCATGCCCTCGCCGGCTCCCGCGTTCGGCGGCAGGATGCCCCAGAAGTTGTGCACCTGGGCGGCGATCGAGGCACGGGGGCCGCCGTGCCGGCGGAGTTCGCGGAACTTCGCGGCGGCCGGGTTGTCTGCCGAAGGCGGCCCGCCGGGAACCTGTCCGGAGGCGGAAACGGTGGTGCCGGAGGGATTCCCGGCGGCCGCGGCCAGCCCGGTATTGGTCAGGATCAGGATGGACCCGATGATGGCGAATCGAACGATGGTGCGCATGGGCGCCGACTCCTCGTCCACGTTGCAGGGATGCGTGGATGTGCCTTGAGGGTCGCGCCGCCTACCGGGGCGTTCAATAAGCCGAACGTCGGCTCGATCAGGGCCGACCGGTCCCGTTCGAAAGTCAGGTCGCCGTAACGGTTCCGGTCACGTCCCCGCGACATAGGGCAGGCTCCAGCCGTGGCAGGAGGACGTGACGTCCGAAAACCCTTGCGCCCGCAGGTCGTTCTCGGTCGCTCTGGCCCAGTTCGCGCATTCGGTGAAGTGGTTCACGCCCGCGCCGGAGAACTCCTTCGCCACGGTGACACCCGCTTCGGCCGCGGCGGCCGGAACCGCGCCCGCGGCCAGGCCGAGGCCGGTGGCGACGAGGGTGGCGGTGATCAGTCGTTTCATGTCTCTCCTCAGCTCGCCTCGACCTTGCCGACCACCCAGCCGTAGACCAGCGGCACGCTCCACCCGCTGCAACTGGAGGTGACGTGCTCCAGTCCCTGGCTGCGGAGGGCGTTCTCGGTGGCGATGGCCCAGATCGAGCACTCCTTCATGTTGTCCGCCAGGAATCCGTTGAACAGTTGGTGGAACGTGATCGGTGTGGTGGCGGCCGACGGCTCGGCCGCGGCGGTGCCCATACCGAGACACCCGGCGACCAGCGCGGCGGAAACCACCCCGGCAAGACGACGTCCCATCTGCATCTCCTCGTTCGGTCGGAATTCGACGCCTGCTCGATGCGGATGCGTTCCGGGCATGACGGCGATTCGCGGTTTTCCCCGGCCGGTGCGAAAACCGCGTCAGTCATTCGCTCAACCCTGCCAATCGCAGGGCGATCCACAGTTCCGCGCGGTCATTCGGATCGTCCAGCGATTTGCCCAGCGCCGCCTCCGCCCGGCCCAGCCGATAACGCAGGGTCCGGCGGTGAATACCGAGATCGGCCGACGCGGCCTCGGTGTTCCCGTTCCGCGCGAGAAAGGCGCGAACCGTGCCGAGCAGATCCACCTGGGAGGTGCCGTTCGGATGCGCGAGCGGATCGAGCAGGGCGGTCGCCCACGCCCGGCCGCCGGAGTGGGAAACCTGGGCGAGCAGGCCCGCGGTGGCGAGTTCGGTGGTGGCGGTCAACCGGCCCGCGGGCAGCGTGCTGGTGCGGAAGGTGACACCGACGTTCCGTGCGGCAGCGGGCAGTTGGGCGGGATCGACGGGCTCGCCGATGAGGCCGGTCGCGCCCGGTGCGGCCGCCACCAGCGAGGCCACCCCGGCCACGCCCCGGTCGTCGCCGGGCACGATCGCGTGCAGTTCGCCCGCCGGGCCGCGGGCCAGCAGGCCGGGGAAGTCCGCGGTGCCGAGCAGGGCATCCGCGTCCCGATCCGCCACCCCGAGCACCGCGAACCGCACCGGCCCGCGCGGCAGTTCGATGCCGAGTTCCGCCGCGAACTTCTCGGCCAGATCGCTTTGACCGGCCAGGATCAGCCGCAGCAGCGCGCCCCGGGCCCGCCGCTCCACCGCGTACGCGGCGGTGGCGACCGCCTTGCTCAGGGCGATGAACGGGACGTCCTCGCCGATCTCCAGGACCGGGAGCCGGACCCGGGCCGCGGCGCGGCGCAGCGGCCACGGCACGGTTTCGTGTTGACAGGACAGCCCGAAACCGAGCGCGGTCCCGCCGACCGCGGCGATCTTCTCGGCGTACTCCGCCCAGTCCGGGCTCGCCGGATCGAATTCCGCGCCCGTGGTGAGCAACAGGGCGCCGGGCACCAGATAGGGCGCCGGGTCCGGCAGTTCGGAGGCGAACACCGACACGATCCGCGTCCCGGGCTCTCCGGTCAGCAGCCGCAGTCCCAGGCCCGGCTGCTCGGCCAGGGCTTCCACCGTCAACGACACCGCGATCTCCCCGTGAACGAATTGCGCATGGCATCTGGATGCGCGTGCGGCCCGATTCTTACGCGGCATTGCGCGATTCGGGTAATCACCGGAAAGGTCTGTCACCGAACGCGCAGTGCGTGCCGCGCGGAGCCCGGTTCGGCGATGGTGACAGCCGGGTGAAAAATTCGCCTGCGCAGCGCGCACGACCGATTACCGAAAAGCAATAACGGGGCCTTCGGGAAGCCGCGCCTGATGCCCGATGTCCGGCCCTATGACACAGGTTCCGGGGAAATTCATGTGTGGGCTCGAGCGGCTTCAAGTCGGCCCGCGCGTGGTGTTCCTTTCTTCTCACAACGCGAGGGAGGAACGAGATGCCCGGAAAACCAAGACCTGACCGCGTGCCGCGCTGAGGGTGTCATGCGGGTATTGCACGTAGCCCAGCCGACGACCGGGGGAGTGCCCCGGGTCGTGCTGTCCTATGCCGCGGATCAGTTGTGCCAGGGCCACGACATCGTGGTCGCCTGCCCGGACGGACCACTCGCGAAGGCCGTGCGGCGCGCCGGGCTCGCCCACCTGCCCTGGAGTGCGGCGCGGCGCCCCGGACCCGGTGTCCTGGAAGAGGTCCGCGCCCTGCGGAACCTGGTCGAGGACGCCCGGCCGGACGTGGTGCACCTGCACAGCGCGAAGGCGGGCCTCGCCGGGCGCCTCGCGGTGCGCGGGCGGGTGCCGACCGTGTTCCAGCCGCACGCGTGGTCGTTCGAGGCCGTGCGCGGCGGGATGCGGCGCGCGGCCCTGCGCTGGGAACGGCACGCCACCCGCTGGACCGGCCTCGTGCTGTGCGTGAGCGAGGCCGAGTCGCGGCTCGGCCGGCGCAGCGGGGTCGCCGGTGAGCACCGGGTCGTGCGCAACGGCGTCGACCTCGGCCGGTTCTCCCCGATCGCGCGGGAAGCCGCCCGCCCCGGCCTCGGCGTGGACGCGGCCACACCGCTGGCGGTGTGCGTCGGCCGCCTGTGCGAGCAGAAGGGGCAGGACCGCCTGATCGCCGCGTGGCCCGGCATCCGGGCCGAAGTGCCCGGTGCGGAACTGGTGCTCGTCGGCGACGGGCCCGACCGGACCAGACTGGAAACGCTGGCGGGACCCGGCATCCGGTTCGCCGGGGCCGTCGCGGATCCGCGCCCGTGGTACGCGGCGGCCGATGTGGTGGCGGTGCCGTCCCGCTGGGAGGGCATGGCGCTCGTCCCGCTGGAGGCGCAGGCCATGGCGCGGTCCGTGGTGGCCTTCGAGGTCGCCGGGATGGCCGAGTCGGTGCCGCGGGAGGCGGGCCGGGTGGTGCCCGCCGGGGATACCGGCGCGTTCGCCGCCGCGCTCGCGCGCCGGTTGCGGGACCGGGAACTCACCCTGGCCGAGGGCCGCCTCGGCGCCCGGTACGCCCTGCTCGCGCACGACGCGACGGCCGCCGCCCGGAACGTGACCGGCCTCTACGCGGAACTGCTGAAGCGCTGCGGGGTGGACGCATGAATGTCGGTGAGCCCCGGACGACCGAGTTGCCGGCCGTCGTGGAGCGGCCGCTGGTCGCCGTGCGCGGCCTGGGCGAGCGGCCGGAGCCCCCGCGCTCGCGGTACCAGCGGTGGCTCGTTCCCCTGGTGCTCGTGCTCGCGGACGCCGTGGCCTTCGCCGCGGTGCTGCCGGGGGTCGCCGGATCGGCGGCGATCGGCCTGCTGTTCGGGGGCGTGGTGATGGTGAACTGGGCGGCGGCGGGCGGGTACGGCCGCCGGTTCGCACTGTCCGCTTTGGACGAACTGCCGAGGCTCGCGGCCGCGGTCGCGATCACCGGCGCCGTCTCGCTGGGCGGGTACCAACTGCTCGAACTGGACTACAGCGGCCGCCGCATCCTGGTGGTCGCGGCCGCCGCGCTGGTGGTCGCCACGGCGAGCCGGACGCTGTCGTACGCCGTGCTCCGCTCGATGCGCGGAGCGCCGCGGGCCCGCGGCCGCGCGCTGATCTGCGGCACCGGTGCGGTCGGCGTCGAACTCGCGACCCGCATGACCGAACATCCCGAGTACGGCCTGACCCCGGTCGGGTTCGTCGACCGCGGCCCGCACCCGGGCCCACTTCCGGTGCCGTTGCTGGGCTCCGCGGTCGTGCTGCCCCGGCTGGTCGTCGAGCACGACATCGACACGGTGTTCGTCGCCTTCGGCGGCACGGCCGACGAGGAACTGGTCGACCTGCTGCGCAACTGCGCGCGGCTGCGTGCCGAGATCTATTGCGTGCCCAGGCTTTTCGAACTGCACGACCTGTCGTCCGGGCGGACCGACAACGTCCGGGGCATCCCGGTGACGGTCCTGCCGCGGCGCCCGTTCCGTACCGTGCGGTGGCGGGTCAAACGGATCGTCGACGTCGTGTGCGCGGCGGGGGCGCTGCTCGTGCTCGCGCCGGTGCTCGCGCTCGTGGCGCTGGCCGTCCGGCTGGACGGCGGGCCGGGTGTGCTGTTCCGGCAGGAACGGATCGGGCTGGGCGGCCGGCGGTTCCACCTGCTCAAGTTCCGGTCGATGCGGCCGGAGACCGAGGCCGAGGCGAAGACGTTGTGGAGCATCGCCGACGACGACCGGGTCAGCCGGATCGGCCGCCTGCTCCGCAAAACCTCCCTGGACGAGCTGCCGCAGCTGTTCAACGTGCTGCGCGGCGAGATGAGCCTGGTCGGGCCGCGGCCGGAACGGCCCTATTTCGTCGAGCGGTTCAGCGAGCAGTACCCGCGTTACGGCGCGCGGCACCGGGTGCCCGCCGGGCTCACCGGGCTCGCCGCCGTGCACGGCCTGCGCGGGGACACGTCCATCGAGGACCGGGTCCGTTACGACAACATCTACATCGAAAGCTGGTCGCTGTGGCTGGAAGTCAAGACCGTCTTGCGGACGTTGCCCGCGCTCGCGCGGAGGACCGGACGATGACCGCACCCGAGATTCACCTGGTGGCCGGGACGCGGCCGGAGGCGATCAAGATCGCGCCGGTCGCGCTGGAACTGGCCGCCGCCGGGCGGATGCGGCCGGTCATCGTCGCGAGTGGACAGCACCCGGGCATGATCGGGCAGGCGCTGCGGGCGTTCGCGCTCGTCCCGGACGAGGAGTTCATCCTGCGGCGGGCCACCGGCAGCCAGGCGGAACTGTATTCGGCGCTGCTGCCGGAGTTCCACGAGTTGTGGACCCGGCGGCGACCGGACGCGGTCCTGGTCCAGGGCGACACGGCGAGTGCCGTCGCCGCCGCGCTGGCCGCGTTCTGGTTGCGGATCCCGGTGGTGCACCTGGAGGCCGGGCTGCGCTCGCACGATCTGGACAGCCCGTTCCCCGAGGAGGCCAACCGGCGGCTCATCGCCACGGTCGCCGCACTGCACCTCGCCCCGACCCCGCGCGCGGCCGAACACCTGCGCGCGGAAGGGATCGGCGAGGAGCGGATTCTCACCGTGGGGAACACCGCGGTCGACGCGGTGCGGGTGATCTCCTCGCGGAACCGGGAGTTCGCCGAGCCCGCACTGTCCGAAATGGAGGAACTGGCGCGGACCGGGGCCCGGCGGCTGGTGCTGGTCACCGTGCACCGGCGGGAATCCTGGGGCGCGCCGATGCGGCGCGTGCTGGCCGCCGTCCGCACGATGCTGCGCGAGCACCCGGATGTCCAGGTGGTGCTCCCGGCGCATCCGAATCCCGCCGTGCGGCAGGAGGTCGAACGCGCGCTGGCGGGCGAACCGCGGGCGCTGGTCACCGCGCCGCTGGACTACCCCGATCTGGTGCGGCTGCTGCGCGGTTGCGTGCTGGCGCTGTCCGATTCGGGCGGCATCCAGGAGGAGGCGCCGTCGTTCGGGGTGCCGGTGCTGATCCTGCGGGACACCACCGAACGGCAGGAGGCCGTCGAATGGGGCTGCGCGACCCTGGTCGGCACCGAGGAAGCGGCGATCACCGCGGCCGCCGCGGAAGCATTGGCACGTCCCGCCCGCGCCGGTGGACCGTACGCGAATCCGTTCGGCGACGCCGCCACCGGGGCGCGGGCCGAGCACGCCCTCGCCTGGCTGCTCGGGCTGGCGGCGGCACCGCGGCCCGCCTGGGACGCGGTGCCCGGCGGCGTGCTGACCGCGTGAGTAGTCCGGATCACCGCGGGGTACCCCGGTGCCATGACGACCCGACGCGAGAACGCCGAGCCCACCCGGCCGGAAGAGGACGCACCCGAGGACGAGGCCACGCCGACCCCGCGGGAGGGCAAAGTCGGCCAGGGCGCCGGTGAGGACGCCGACGCCGGGCGGACCACCGGCGCCGAGGTGCGGTCCTGGGAGCGCGATTAGACGGTCGGCTCCGGGGTCCGGCGGACGACTGCGGCGAGCGCGATGATGGCCAGGAAGGCGACCAGCGCGGTGCTGGTCCTGGTGATGTTGAACGCGTCCCAGCGGTCCAGGATCGCCGCGTAGTCGGCGGGCACCGAACCGGTCGCCCACTGCTTGATCCGGCCGTTGATCGGGATGTTGCCGAAGCGGGTGATCAGGAACGAGGCCACCGCCAGCGTTCCCGCGCCCGCCGCGAGCAGCCGGGCGGCGCCGCGGGCCAGGAAGGCCAGGGTGAGGGAGCTGAGCGCCGCCACCGCCATCGTGGTCTGCATGACCGGACCGTTCATCTTCATCAGGGCCGCGTGGAAGGTCAGGCGGACCTCCAGCGGGACCGCGTGGAACGTGGTGGCGACGTTGACCGCGCCGTAGCCGAACGCGCCCGCGAGCAGGCCGGTGGACAGCAGGGCGACCGAGGTGACGAACCGGATCAGCACGAAAGGCCCTTCCCTTTTACTGAGTATCGACTCAGTAAACCTACCGTGCCGCACCCGGCTCGTGCCACGAGCGGGCTCTTCGCTAGGAACCGACCAGACTGGGCAGGAGGGCGTCGACGACCTGCGGGACGCCTTCGACCCGGATCTCCGCGGCGCCGGCGAGGTGGCGGAGCATCGCGCGCTGGTAGGCGACGCCGACGACGATCAGCGCGATCGAATCCGGATCGAGGTCGGCGCGGACCCGGCCGAGTTCGCGTTCCCGCTTCAGGTAACCCGCGATCGGCGCGAGCCCGCGATGCGGGCCGATGTCGCCGTCCGCGCCCCGCTCGGCGAACCGGGCCCGCAGGTCGCCGTCGGCCTGCACGGCGGCGATGATCGGCGTGATGCGGAGGTAGAACGCCTCGAGGCTGTCGAGCAGCGCGGACAGGTTGTCGCGCAGGCTGCCCCGGCCCGCGCGCTGGAGCACGTCGGCCGCCACTTCCTTGTACCGCGGGACGTGCGTGTGGACCACGGCCTGGAGCAGCCCCAGCCGGTCGCCGAAGTGGTAGAAGATGCTCGACTCGGCGACCCCGGCCCGCCGCGCGATCTCCTTGGTCGACAACCGGGCCACCCCGGACTCGGCGAGGATCGCCTCGGTCGCCGCCAGCACGGCCTCGCGCACACCCGTGCTCGGGCGGCCTCGCCGCCGGGTGTCTCCGTTCATCGTCCCGCGATCGTACCCAGCGGCGGGTTTCGGGCCGGACCCATGCGGGAACCACTATCGATAACCGATCAGGAGGTGAACATACGGTGGCAGTCTGCGAAGTGTGCGGGAACGACTACGACCTGGCGTTCGAGGTGCGCACCCAGGACGGCGGGCAGCACTTCTTCGATTCGTTCGAATGCGCGATCCACGAACTCGCGCCGGTGTGCGAGCACTGCGGTTGCCGGGTGGTCGGGCACGGGGTGCACGTCGACGGCCGGTTCTTCTGCTGCGCGCACTGCGCACGCAGCAGCACGCCGCGCGGTGAGCACGTCCGCGACGCCGTGGGCAGCGCGCTGGGTTAGATGTTTCCCTCGTCTCGAGCCGGGTAGGTGGAGACGGAAGGCAAACTGGCCGAAGCCGAAAGGGGTGCGACCGTGTCGCAGCCGAATCCGATCGAGATGCAGAAGTACCTGGCCGGGGTCGACTATCCCGCCAACCGCGACCAGTTGGTGGATCACGCCCGGCAGCAGGGCGCCGGGGACGAGGTGGTGGAGCACCTGCGCGCGCTGCCGGACCGCACGTACGACGGCCCGAACGCGGTGAGCGCCGAATACTCCAAGACCTGACCGGGTATCGGGAAGGGCAAGGCCGGGACGGCTCCCGGCCTTGCCCTTGTGCGCTCAGCGTTCCCGCGCGCGGGCGGTTTCCCGGTCGTTCGCCCGCTGGATCGCGCCGACCAGTTCCTCCTTGTTCATCGACGACCGCCCGCTGATGTGCAGGCGTTTGGCCTGTTCGTAGAGGTGCTCCTTGCTCGCCCGCGCGTCGACGCCGCCGGCGGTCGGCGCCTCCGGCTGACCCGCACCCCGTTCCGCCTGCCGGTCCGAGGGGCCGCGGCCGTCCTTCGGCTCCCAGTGGTCGCCGACCTTTTCGAAGGAGTGCTTGAGCGCCGAGTACGCGGTCTGATGCGCACGGCGCCCCTCCCCGTAGGTCTCCACGGCCGAATCGTGTGCTTCCACCCAGGTGCGTTGCGCCTTCTCCGGCGACCGGCGCAACGTACTCGGCAGGACTTCCCATCCAGGCACGGAAATCGCCTCCCAACTCACTGCTGTCCACCCTGGGCTACCCGCGCCCCCGCGGGGTCTACACCCGTGACCGGATCCGTCCGGCGCCCGGCGCGATGGTGCCTTCTGGCGGCGCCGCGAGCCGGGCAGACTCCCCGGTATGAACAAAGCGCTTCTCGTGGTCGACGTCCAGGAAAGCTTCCGGCAGCGACCCTCCTGGCAGGTGATCTCCAATCCCGGCATCGTCGATTCGGTCAACCGGCTGGCCGAGGCCGCGCGGGCCGACGGCGACCTGGTGGTCTGGGTGCTGCACAGCGAACCGGGGACGGACACGGCGTTCGATCCGGCGCTCGGTTTCGTCCGGCCGATCGACGGGCTGCGACTGCGCGAAGGCGAGCCGGTAGTCACCAAGACCGCGCACAATGCTTTCACCACAACGAATCTGCAGCAACTGCTCACCCGGCGGGGCATTCGCGAACTCGCCGTCTGCGGGATCCGGACCGAACAGTGCTGCGAGACGACCACCCGGGTCGCCTCCGACCTCGGCTTCGACGTCACCTTCGTGACCGACGCGACGGCGACCACGCCGATCCCGCACTGGGACGCACCCGCCGACCAGTCCCTCGACGACCTGCTCGCCGATCCGCGCACCCTGCACCCGGCGGACATCGTCGCCCGGACCGAGTACGCGCTGGCCGGGCGGTTCGCCACGATCCGCACGGTCGGTATGCTGACCGGATCGTGACCCGTGTCGTCTTCCTGCTCGCGCCCCGGCTCCACCTGCTGGACCTGGCCGGGCCCGCCCAGGTGTTCTCCACGGCCGCCGATTTCGGCCACGGCTACGAGCTGACCTACGTCGCGGACGAACCGGAGGTGCCGACCGCGCAGGGCGTGCCCGTGCGGGCCGAGGTGACCTGGCCGGAACTGACGCCCGGGGACCTCGTCCTGGTCCCCGGCTGGCGGACCCGGGGCCTCGCCGAACCGCCGCGGATCAGCGCGGCGAGCCTGACCCGGCTGCGCGAGCACCACGCCGCCGGGGGCATGGTGGCCAGCGTGTGCGCGGGCGCCGACGCCCTCGGCCGCGCCGGGCTGCTCGACGGCCGCCGGTGCACCACGCACCACGACGTGCAGGACGAGCTGGCCCGGCGCTACCCGAGGGCGACCGTGGTGCGGGACGTGCTCTACGTCGTCGACGGGCGGGTCGTCACCTCGGCGGGCATCGCCAGCGGCATCGACCTCGCGCTGCACCTGATCGCGACGCGGCACGGCCCGGGGGCCGCGGCGCGGATCGCGCGGGCGATGGTCGTGTACGCGCGGCGCAACGGGGACGAGCAGCAGGCCAGCGCGATGCTGCGGCACCGCGCGCACCTGTCCGACGCGGTGCACCGGGTGCAGGACCTGATCGACGCCCGCTTCGCCGAACGGCTGCGGCTGGCCGATCTCGCCGCGGCCTCCGGATGCAGCGAGCGCACGGTGACCCGGCTGTTCACCGCGGCGACCGGCCTGACCCCGTTGCGGTACCAGCACCAGCTCCGCCTGGAACGCGCGGAACACCTGATCGGCCAGGGCACCACCGTCGAATCCGCCGCCCGGGCCGTCGGCTTCGAAGACGCCCGCATGCTCCGCCGCCTCCGCTCCCGATCCGGGGTCACTTCGCTCGGGGAGAACCGGGGCTAGACGGCGGCGAGGTAGGTGGCGGCCTTCTCCGGGTCGAGGAACCAGTGCTGGAAGTCGCTGGGATCCTCGAAACCGTTGGCGAACCGGGACGCCACGGCCGGTTTGCTCCCCGCCGCGCCGATGATCTCCAGCACGTGCGGGGGCGGCGGCTGCAGCATCGCGTTGGTCCAGGTGGTGACGTGCTGGGCGTATTCCCAGTACTTGTCGAACGCCGCCTGCATCCAGTTCCGGTCGAACGGCCGGTCCCCGTGCGCCAGGATCGAGTCCAAATAGGACGCCGCGCATTTGCTGGCGTTGTTGGAACCCTGGCCGGTGATCGGGTCGTTGGCGACCACGACGTCCGCCATCCCGAGCACGAAGTGCCCGGACGGGAGTTCGCCGACCGGGTGGCGCACCACCGGCGTGTAGCCGCCCGCGAGCGTGGCCCGCGCGTCGGTCAGTTCGACCTCGCGGCAGCGTTCGAACTCCCACGGCAGGTACTGGCGGATCAGGTCCAGGATGCGCTGGAGGTGCTCGTCCGGACCGGGCCGGTCGTCGAAGCAGTCGAGCGGCCCGCCCGGAATCCCTTCGAAGAAGAGGATGTCGCAGTTCCCGGACAGCGTGTACGCCGGAATGATGAACAGCTCGCCGACGCCCGGGATGATGTTGAACCGCACCGCCGAGTAGTCGGGGTGCTCGGGGCGCGGCGCGAGCCCGTGCACGTAAGCCAGCGACAGCGCCCGTTGTGGCTGGGTATAAGGGGAAAGTTCCGGATTGCGGTCGAACAGCCCGACGAGTTCGCCCTTGCCCGCGGCGATCACGACCAGGTCGTACAGGGCGGCGAGGGAGTTCAGGTCCGAGGTGGTGACGCCGTGGAAGATCAGCTTGCCGCCGCGGTCCTCGAACAGTTCCAGCCAGCCGGCCATCTTCACCCGCTGGTCGACCGACTGCGCGTACCGGTCCAGTTTGGCCACCCAGTCCAGCGCCCGGCTGCTGTCCGGGGCGGCGATGGACACGCCCAGGCCCTCGACCCGCACGCACTCGGTTTCCCAGAGGTTGAGCTTGTGATCGCGTTCGTGCTGCAAGGCCATGTTGAACATGCACTGGGTCGACATGACCCGGCCGCCGCGGATCTCGTCGGGGGTGCGCGCGGACATCACGGTGACGTCGAAGTCGTGGTCCTGCAGGCTCAACGCGAGCTGCAGACCCGACTGACCGGCACCGACGATCAGGACCTTACGCATTATCGGCTGTCCTCCCACACTCTCGGCGACAACAACGGGTTACGCGGGGCTGTATGTCGATTCGGCTTGGGGCAGCGGGGATCCGCCGCCGGGGGAGGAGAGCCGGGCCAGCGAGAGCGTGTGCCGCACCAGGGCCTGCAACGCCTCGGTGACCGAGGCGCGGTCCCGCGCGTCACACGTGATCAGCGGAACGTCCGGGCCGAGGGCGAGCGCGTCGCGCACCTCGTCGACCTCGTGCGTGAGTTCGCCGTCGAACCGGTTGATGGCGACGACGAACGGCAGGTCGGAGTCGTTCTCGAAGTAGTTGATGGCCGCGAACGACTGGTCCAGCCGCCGCGTGTCCACCAGCACGATCGCGCCCAGCGCACCGCGCGAGATGTCGTCCCACAGGAACCAGAACCGCGGCTGCCCGGGCGTGCCGAACAGGTACAGCAGCAGGTCCGAGTGCAGCGAGATCCGGCCGAAGTCCATCGCGACCGTGGTGGTGGACTTGCCGCCGTCCGGGGAGAGGTCGTCGACGCCCTGGCCCGCCTCGGTCATCCACGCCTCGGTGTTCAGCGGCGGCACCTCGGAGACCGAACCGACGAGAGTGGTCTTGCCGACCCCGAACCCACCCGCGATGACGATCTTCGCGGAGATCGTCGCCAGATCCTCGTCAGACGGGGAGGCGCTTGAGTCCATCGAGGATCCTCTCGAGCACGTTGGTGTCGTGGTGGAAGGTGTGCGCGGTGGGGTGGATGTAGATCGCCCCTTGCGAAGCCAGATCGCTGATCAGCACGCGGACCACGCCGAGCGGCATGGTGAGCCCGGAGGACAGCTCCGCGATCGAGATCTTGGTGCGGGCCCGCTCGTAGAGCGCCCGCGACTCCGGCATCAGGCTGTCGGCCAGCGCCGGGTCGTAGCGGGGCACCGAGATGAGCGTTTCCACCAGGAGGTGGTGTCTGGTCCTGGTGCGGCCACCGGTGAGCGCGTACGGGCGGACACGCCTGCTCCGCATCTTCTTCACCGGCGGGTCGGTTACGTCGTCACTGGACACCGTGGTCACTCCAACTCCTGGCCGGGCCTGTGCTTGTTGAAAACGCGCAGACACGATCGTGTCGCCGGGGCTCGGACTTGGTCATCAGGCCCACCTTCCGCTGCCCGACGGCCCGCCGCCACGCTCGCGGGCTTCGCCGACGCGCGTTCCTGGACTCACCACCGCAGGCCCCTCCCGTTCGCAGCCACTTCTGTCAGGCCTGCGGCCTGCGGGCGGTCAGCACGCGGCGGAGATCGGCGCGCATCTCGGGGGTGAGTACGTGGCCGGCGTTGGTGACGAACTGCGTCATCTCGTACGCGACGACCTTCATGTCGCATTCCGGGCCGGTCAGCACGGCAAGCCCGGCGCCGACCCCGATGCCCATGAACAGGAAGTACCCGCGGGTGAGCCGGATGATGATCTGCTCACAGTTTCCCTTGTCGAACAGGGTCGCGCTGTTGCCGGCGAGGCTGAGCAGGCCGCTGGAGATCGCCGCGAGCTGCTCGGCCGCCTCCCCGCTCACCCCTTCGGACGCGGTGAGCGGGAATCCGTCGGACGACATGATCAGGGCGTGGCTGACGCCGTGCACCTTCCGGACGAAGTCGTTGATCAACCACGTGAAGTCGTCTTTGTCTGCGCTTTTCTCGGCGGCCGTCACTGCTCGGTTTCCTTGGCTGGTTTCGTGTCGGTGCTGGTGTTTTCTCCCCGGGCGGCCCGTTCGCCGTCGGCGAAGGCGCCCAGGTCGGCGATCAGCTGGTCGTGACCGGCCTGGACGTCGGTTTCGGGCGCCGGGTCCGGCGCCGCGGAGCCCTCGGCCTGATCGGCGGAGCCCTTGATGCTGCGGGAAACCCGGCGCGGCAGCCCGCCCCGGGTGACGCCGTCCGTCGTCGGGGTGGGGGACGGTTTGCGACGCGCCAGCGGCGGCGCGCTGTGCGTGGCCGCCTCGCTCCGCCGCGGCAGGGCGGCCAGCGAGTTGCGGGACGGCCGTGCGGCGGCCACCGGCTGCGGTTCCGGTGCGGGCCGGGTGCTGCCGTTGGTTTGCGGGAAGACCACGGTCTGGGTGCCCGACCAGCTCGCTTCCGGGAGTTCGCAGACCAGCTCGGCCGGGAGCAGCACGGTCGCGGTGGTGCCGTGCGGCATCCGGCGTTCCAGCCGGGCCCGCATGCCGTGCCGCCCGGCGAGGCGGCGGACCACCGCGAGTCCCATGTGCTGCACGGAATCGTGGTCGAGCACCGGCGCGGCGTCCAGGCGGGCGTTGAGGTCGGCCAGCCGTTCGCCCGGCAGCCCGATGCCCTCGTCCTCGATGCGCACCAGCACGCTGCCCTGCTCGGTCAGGTGCGCGCTCACCCGCACCGCCGAGTTCGGCGGCGACTGGCCGGTGGCGTTGTCGAGTAGTTCGGCCAGCAGCCGGCTGAGGTCCTCGGCGGCGAATCCGACCACGCCCAGGGAAACCACGCGACCGATGGTGACCCGGGCGTAGTGGTCGATCGAGGACATCGCGGCGCGGACCACGTCGACCAGGGACGCCGTGTCCGACGCGGTGTCGCTGGCGTCGCGACCGGCGAGGACCCGCAGGTTCTCCGCGTTGCGCCGGAGCCGGGTGGCGAGGTGGTCGAGGCGGTACAGCTCGGCGAGCCGATCCTGGTCCTCCTCCTTCGCCTCCATCTCCTCCAGCTGGGCGAGCAGCGAGTCGACCAGGTTGAGGTCCCGCAGCGCGACGCTGGAACAGATGGCGATCAGCGCGTCCTCGGAGGTCATTTCCACTGGTCGCGGCGGTTCGAGGGCGCGCGGCGGGGTGGGCGCCGGTCGCGGGGCGGGGTCCGGGCGCTGGGTGCCGAGGAACTGCGCAGCCGCGGTGCGGGAACGACCGAACAGGCTTCGTGAACGATCAAGCAGCTCCCGTGCCCGCGTCGCCATGTCGTCAACCACTCCTCGTCGCGTACGGGTCCAGTTGGCCGACACAACGATCGGCGACAACGACAGCCATGCAATCAGACGTCGCCCGGGATGTCCACAACTAGTTCCGACGCGGTCGCTGGCCGTCACCTCGACTGCGCGTGTAGTGTCTGAACTTGATCTTCCCTTGATTGTCTACAAAGGACTATCGGGGTTGATCAGGTCGGGCGCGGTCCAGCCGTCCAGGTCGTATTCGGCCAGGCACTGCTCGGCGAAGCCGGTCATCGCGGCCGCGGCGCCGGACTGCTGCGCGGTGAAGAACAGGTCGGCCCGCACGCCCTCGTGGTTGCCGGAGTAGTTGCGCTCGTAGAGCTCGTGGCGGCCGCCGAACTCGCTGCCGATCGAGTCCCAGATCAGCTTCATCAGCTTGACCCGCTCCACCGAGTCGTAGCCGTTCGAGCCGCGCACGTACCGGTCGAGGTAGGGCCGGATCTCCGGCGAGGCGAAGTCGGCCGCGCTGGAGGGCAGGTAGATCAGGCCGCTGCCCAGGTCCTGCAGGATGATCTCGCGCACCCGCGGGTAGCCGATGGTCATGAACCAGCGGTAGGCCAGCCCGTAGTCCAGGTGCGGCAGCACCGCGCCGCCCTTCCACTCGTCGGGATGCGCGGCCATCGCGTCCGAGATCGCCCAGAACATGTTGCGCCAGGCGATGACCTCGCCGACCCGGGTCTGGATGCCCCGGAAGTCCTTGGTGCCGGTGGCGGCCACGCCCTTCATCAGCAGCCCGGCGAGGAAGTCGAGTTTGACCGCGAGCCGGGTCACGCCGTGGAAGGTGAAGCGGTGCAGGAAGCCCGAGCCGGGGAAGAACGTGCTCGCCTTCTCCGCGTCGCCGTAGATGAACACGTTCTCCCACGGGATCTTGACCCGGTCCAGGATGAAGATCGTGTCGTTCTCGTCGAACCGGGAGGACAGCGGGTAGTCGAACGGGCCGGTGGTGGCGTCCGCGACCGCGGCGTAGGAGTTGCGGCAGATCAGCTTCATCCCCGGCGCGCCCATCGGCACCGTGCAGACCAGCGCGAACTCCCGTTTCTTGATCGGCAGGCCGTAGTGCGCGAGGAAGTTGTAGTGCGTGATCGCCGAACCGGTGGCGACCACCTTCGCGCCGGACACGATCAGGCCGTCGTCCCGTTCCTCCTCGACGTGCAGGTAGACGTCCCGCACCTCGTCGGGATCCTTGTCGCGGTCCACCGGCGGGTTGATGATCGCGTGGTTCCAGTAGAGGACCCGCTCCTGCGATTCGGCGTACCAGCGGCGCGCGTTGTCCGCGAAGGGCTGGTAGAACTCGGAATTCGCGCCGAGGGTGCCGAGGAAGGCCGCCTTGTAGTCCGGGCTGCGGCCCAGCCAGCCGTAGGAGATCCGGGCCCAGGCGGCGATCGCGTCGCGGTCGGCGCGCAGATCGTCGGCACTGCGCGGGGTGCGGAAGAACGGATGCGTGAAACCGCCGCTGCCGGTGTCGGTCGGCGCGGTCAGGACGTCCCGCTGGTCCGGATCGTGCAACGCGTCGTAGAGGCGGGCGGTCATCCGCGCCGAATTGCGGAACGCGGGGTGCGTGGTGACGTCGTCGACCTTGTCGCCGTAGAGGAAGACCTCGCGCCCGTCACGCAGGCTTTCCAGGTACTCGTCGCCGGTCAGGGGACGTGTGGTCTTCGCTTCCGCGCCGGTCACCTTGTGCTCCTCTCCCAGGGGGTCACCCCTCATCGTGCCGTGTCGAGTTCGGAGAGCAGCAGGGCGATTTCGTCCTCGGTGTTGTAGTAGTGCACCGAGGCGCGGACCAGATCGGGCAGGTTCCGGCCGGTGAAGTCGTACTGGGCCGAGGTGCGCGAGGACACCGAAACGTTGATCTTCGCGGCGGCCAGCCGATCCTTGATCTCCCGCGCGGGCACCCCGGAAACGCTGAACGTGACGATCCCGCACTGCCGCGCGCCGGTGTCGTGCACGGTCACCCCGGGCAGCTGCCGCAGATCCGCGCGCAGCCGCGCGGCGAGCGCGGTCACCCGCTCCTCGATCGCGGGCAGGCCCCAGGAGAGCGCGTAATCGACCGCCGCGCCGAGACCCAGCGTGCCCGCGATGTCCTTCTCCCAGCACTCGAACCGCCGCGCCGAGGCGTGCACCCGGTACTCGTCCGGCGCGGTCCAGGTGGCCGAGTGCAGGTCGAGCATCGCGGGCTCGAGCCGTTCGCGCAGCCGCGGGTGCGCGTAGAGGAAACCGGTGCCCCGCGGTCCGCGCAGGTACTTCCGGCCGGTGACGCTCAGCGCGTCGCACCGCAACCGGCGCACGTCCAGGTCGAGCTGCCCCGCGGACTGGCAGGCGTCGAGCAGGAACGGGATCCCGGCGGCCTCGGCGACCGCGCCCACCTCCTCGGCCGGGTTGACCAGCCCGCCCTGGGTCGGCACGTGGTTCATCGCGATGAGCTTGACCCGGCCGTCGATCCGCCGCCGCAGATCCTCGACGTCCGGCTGCCCGGTCTCGTCGTCCTCGATCACCTCGACCGTCGCCCCGGTGCGCCGGGCGATCTGCAGGTAGGCGATCGCGTTGCTGCCGTACTCCGAGCGGCAGGTGAGGATCCGGTCGCCTGCGGAGAACGGGATCGCGTAGCAGATCGCCTGCCAGGCCCGGGTGGCGTGGTCGGTCACCGCGATGTCGTCGGCGTCCGCGTTCAGCATGGTGGCGATCGAGGAGTAGACGGCGTCCAGCCGGGGCCGGGCTTCGGCGGCGGCCTCGTACCCGCCGCGCCGCGACTCCGCGCGCAGGTGCTCGACGACCGTGTCGGTGACGATCGCGGGCGGCAGCGCGGCGCCGGCGTTGTTGAAGTGGGTCACCAGGCCGCAGCCCGGCGTCTCGTCCCGGGAGCGGCGCACATCCTGCATACTGAACATGTAATCTGAATACAGTACGAACACTTTGCATGCAACGTTGGAGCCGACCGCGATGACCAGGGACCCACTGCGGCGCGACCTCACCGCCGAGGTGACCGCTCGCGTGCTGGACGGCCGGTTGCCGGAGAACACGCGGGTGAACGAGGTGCGGCTCGCGGGCGAGCTGGGTGTCAGCCGGACCCCGTTGCGCGAGGCGCTGATCGGGCTCGCCGACCAGGGCCTGCTGGTTTCCGCGCCGGGCCGGGGATTCCTGGTTCCGCCGCTGGATCTGGAGGAGGCGCGGCGGCTCTACCCGCTGGTGGCCGAGCTGGAGGCGCTGGCCGTGCGCTGGACCGCGTTGCAGGATCTGCGCAGCCTCACCGGGTTGCTCGACGAGTGCTCCGACGAGATGGACCGGGCGGTCGAGGCGGGGGAGGAGCCGTCCGAACTCGATGACCGCTGGCACGGGCTGCTGCTGTCGCGGTGCGCGAATCCGCAGCTGCTCCGGTTGATCGCGCAGACCAAGCCGCTGCTCAAGCGGTACGAGGTGCTCTACTTCGGTGGCGTGGAACGGGCGCGGGAGAGCATCGGGGAACACCGGCGCGTCTCGGCCGCGATCCGGGACGGTGACCTGGCCGAGGCCACCAAGTGGCTCGTGCAGAACTGGGTGAAGGCGTCCGCGTATCTCGGTGCGGCCGAGTGACGCGGACCGGACGAAGGGCGGGACCATGATCGTGCTGGCGCACGTGAGCGACATCCACCTCGACGGCGGCGAACGCAGTGCCGAGCGGACCAGCCGCGTGCTGGACTACCTGAAGAACCTGCCGAGCCCGGTGGACGCGGTGCTGGTGACCGGGGATATCGCCGATCACGGGCTCGCCGCGGAGTACCGCCAGGCGCGGGCGCTGCTTTCCTTGCCCTACCCCGTTTTCCACTGCCCCGGGAACCACGACAAGCGGCCCCAGTACCGGGAGTTCCTGCTCGGCGAGCCCGCGGCGGAGGGGCCGATCAACCAGTTCGGGGCGGCCGGGGGCGCGGTTTTCGCGCTGTGCGATTCGAGCATTCCCGGGCAGGGCGACGGTTTCCTCGACGACGAGACGCTCGCCTGGCTGGACGGTGTGCTCGCCGAAAACGCCGATCTCCCCGCGTTCGTCTGCTTCCACCACCCACCGGTGGAACTGCACCAGCCCCTCATCGACGCCATCCGGCAGACCGGGGAGGACCGGCTGGCCGGGGTGATCGAACGCCACCCGAACGTCGCCGCGCTGCTGTGCGGGCACGCGCACACCCCGGCCGCCACGACGTTCGCCGGTCGCCCGCTGCGAGTGGCGCCCGGGGTGGTCTCCACGCTCGAACTCCCCTGGGAACACCTGGGAAACCGCGCGTTCGCCGACGGCGGCCCGCTGGACTACGACCAGCCGCCCGCGATCGCCTTCCACGTCCTCGACGACACCGGCCGCCTCACCACCCACTACCGCGTCGTCCCCTGACCGGCCCCGAAAGCGCGCGCACTTTCGCTATTGAGCCGAGCGCCCACGAGAGGATGGGAATTCCCCCACAATTTATCTCATCGCGAAAAGCAATAGCGGATCGTTACTACACTAATGCCGGATCGGGGCCGAAGGGTTTCCCGGCCCCGCCAGCGGCGTCGTAGGGTCGCTGCGGATTTCCGGCCTTGCGAGGTGCTCTGGTGGTGGTCGATCCTGTTTTGCCGCCCGGCGAGCGCATCCGGCTGTACCGCAGGCGGGCTGGGCTCACGCAGGAGCAGTGCGCGCAGCTCAAGGGGTGCACGGCGTCGGCGTGGCGGAAGTGGGAATCCGGCGAGCGGCAGGTGGCCGCGTTTTCCGACTGGATCGAGATCGCCAGGATCCTCCGGGTGCGGGACCTGTACAAGCTGACCGGGCTGCCCGTTGGCGAGCTGCCGGACGAGCCGGCCGAGCACGCCACGGTGCCCGCGATCCGGGCCGCGATGACCTCGTTCGATCCGCGTCTCGCCGCCGAGCCCGATGTCGCCAGGCTGCACCGGGCGGTCGAGACGACGTGGACCATCTGGCAGGAGCGGCGCCCGTTCACGCAGGTCGGTTCGATGCTCCCCGGTCTGATCACCGAGGTCCGGGCGACCATTCCGGTCATCGACGGGCCCGAGCGCGCCTGCCTGCTGCGCGCCGCGTCGATGCTCTACTTCCTGGCCAGGGCGTTCACCAAACGGGTCGGTGCGCACGATGTGTCGCTGCTGGCCGCCGATCGGGCCATGGCCGCCGCGATCAAGGCCGACGACCTCGACTTCCGGGCGGCGGCGGCCTGGAATGTCGGGATGATCCTGGCCGAGCAGGGGCATGTCGAGGTGGTGCAGGAGCTTGCCCGGGACGCGGCCGCCAAGCTGGAGCCGACGTTGTCGGACGGTTCGCCCGAGCGGATGAGCGTCTTCGGCGCCCTGCACCTGCTTCGCGCCGTGCAGTTCGCGCGGCTCGGCGACGAGCACGGGGTGGTGAGCGCGCTGGACACGGCCGAAGACGTGGCGGCGCGACTCGGTGAGCGCAACGACTTCCGGACCGTCTTCGGCCCGACCAACGTCGGTATCTACCGGATGTGGCTCGCCGTCGAGCTTTCCAAACCCGGTGAGGCGATCCGCCAGGCCCAGCGCTACGACATCACCACGGTCCCGAGTGTGGAGCGGCGGTTTTCGCACTACGTCGAGCTCGCCAGGGCCTACAGCATTCGCGCGGAGGACGTCGCCGCGATCCATCTGCTGCTGCGCGCCGAGCAGGAGTCGGCCGAGGAACTGCGGTTCAACGTCGAGGTCCGCGCGATGGTGCGGGAACTGCTCCGCCGGGAGAGCCCGGTCACCCGCATCGAACTCCGCCCGCTCGCCGACCGCATCGGCGTGCTCCGCTGAACCTGGACGCGCCGGGCGACCGGCACATCGCGGGGCGCAGCGTCGTACCACGTCCGGTGTGAGTTTTTCGCGGGGAACGCGCTTAGCCTGAAAGTGCCTAATTGCGAGGCGTTACCTCAATTTCCGCTGCGCCCATTCGGGGCCGGAATCAGCGCGGCCTTTTCCCGGGCGTTCGGAGCGGACGGATTGGAGACCGCGATGTCCACGACCGGTGCACCGAGGATTTCCCTGCCGTCCCGGCGGTCCTGGTGGCTCGCCGGTGGCGTGCTCGGTTTGGCGTTCGGCTATTTCTTCTGGTACACGCCCTATGCGGCGCTGACCAAGGCATTGTCGTCCGGCCTGTTACCCGGCATGGATTCCCGCGTGGGTGGGCTGGTGCTCTTACCGGCCGCGGCGCTGGGCACCCTGGCCGGTGTCCCGCTGTTCCTGATCATCTCCGGTTGGTGGCGCTATCTCGGCACCCGCCGGTTGCTCGGCAGGGCGACGCGGTTCCCCGGTCCCGCGATGATTCTCACCGGGTTCTGCATGGCGCTGGTCATCGCGACGACCACGCTGAACTACACGTTCACCGGCGTCTCGATCCTGTTCATGCTGCTGATGATGCGAGCGGGAGTGCTGGTCCTCTCGCCGATCGTGGACACCATCCGCCGCCGAACGGTCCGCGTCCACTCGTGGGCGGCGCTGGTGTTGAGCCTGTTCGCCGTGCTCACGGCGCTCGGTGACGTCAGCGACCATCGGCTCACCCTCGCCGCCGTGCTCAGCCTCGCCGGGTACTTCCTCGGCTACCTCGGCCGGTTCGAGATCATGAGCCGGGTCGCCAAGACCGGCGACGAACGGACCGACCGGCGCTACCTCGCCGAAGAAGCGGTCTGCGCGGCCGTCTGGCAGTTCGTGCTGTGCGCGGCACTGGCGCTGCTGGGCGCCGGTCCCGTGTCCAGTGCCCTGCGCGAGGGGTTCACCACGTTCCTGTCCACCCCGGCGGTGCTGCCCGCCTTCGGCATCGGCCTGCTCTATTCGGCGCTGTACGTGTACGGCACGCTGATCTACCTCGACCCTCGCGAATACACCTGGTGCGTACCGGCGAACCGTTGTGCGAGCCTGGTTTCCGGCCTCGTGGCCTCGTTCGGCTTGACCTGGTTGACCGGTATCGCGGCACCCGGCGGCGGCCAGCTCGTCGCGACCGGCTTCGTCCTCCTCGCGATTCTCGCGCTGAGCTATCCGGCCCTCGTCACGGCCGGGCGGCGCGCCGGTGCCCACGCCGCCCGGCCGTTGCTGCTGTTCGTGTGCGGTGGCAACACCTGCCGCTCGGCCATGGCCGAAGCCATCGCGCGCACCGTTCTCGATCGTCGGCGGGTGCTCAGCGCGGGCCTCGACGCCGAACCCGGTGCGCCCATGCCCGCCGAGGCGATGACCGCGCTACGTGAACTCGGGATACCCGCGAACCAGCACCGAGCCCGCCGGCTGACTCCCGAGATGATCGGCAAGGCCGATGCGGTGTACTGCATGACCACCGCGCAGCGCTTGGCCGTGGTGTCCCTCGCCCCCGATGCCGCCGGAAAGACGACCCGCCTCGACCTCGAGGGCGACATCCCCAATCCGCACGGGCAACCCCAACCCGAATACCGGCGCTGCGCCGACCGCATCCGGCACGCGATCACCCGGCGGCTGGCCACGACCGGAAGCTAGCCCGGCCGGACGCCGCCCCAGTGCGTGGTTCGGCATGGTGCCACCGCCGGTGTCAGTGACCCGCGAGTAGCGCCTTTCACTGGAACTCATCTCTTACTGGGTGGGCCGGTCGGCCGTTTCGGCCATCGTGTGCAGCGGGCAACAATTGGTCTGGACCAACACCCGCTGCCAGCGTCCCATGAAGTCGATCGGAGCGGCAATCGTGGACAACGCCGAAACCGCGGCCGGGCTCGGCCGGTCCTCGAAGACCGAACGCCCCCGGTTCTCCCGCCGGGCACTCGTCGCCGGAGCCGCGGGAAACCTCATCGAGTTCTACGACTCCGCGATCTACACCCTGCTCGCGCCGGTGTTCTCCCAGCAGTTCTTCCCGACCGGCAACCGGGCGATCGCGCTGCTGTACACCTATGGCATCGTCGTCGGCGTCTCCTTCGTGGTGCGCCCCCTCGCTTCGATGCTGCTGTCCCCGTACGGCGACCGGCACGGACGCGGCCGGCTGCTTTCGCGCACCCTGTTCATCATGGGCTCCGGTCTGCTGCTGATCGGGTTGACCCCCACGTACCAGACGATCGGCTGGGTCGCTCCGGTGCTCCTGATCGTCGGCCGGGGCATGCAGAACGTGTCCCAGGCCGGGGAGTTCCAGGCGGCAGCGGCATTCCTCGTCGAGCATGCCCCGCCGAAACACCGGGCGACGACGGGTTCCCTGCAGTACGTGAGTTCCGCACTCGGCATCCTGTCCGCCACGCTGGTGGCGAGCCTGGTCACCAGCCTCTTCCCGAAAGACGTGCTCAACGCGTGGGGCTGGCGGGTGCCGTTCGTGGTCGGCGCCGGGCTCTGCCTGTTCGGGACGTACCTGCGGCGGCGGGCTCCGGAAAGTCCGCTGTTCACCAAGCTGGCGACCGCCGGGCGGATCGTGCGCAAACCGGTGCGGTCCGCGATCCGCACGCACGGCTCGGGCCTGTTCTTCGTGGCCGCCCTGCAACTGAGCCAGGTCACGTTCTACGTCTGGCAGGTCTTCCTGCCCACCTATGCCAGCCTCGTGGCCAAGTTCCCGCTCGGCACCGCGCTGCCCCTGAGCGCGGTCGCGCTGGCGGCGTTCATCGTGGCTCTCCCGCTGGTGGGCATGCTGTCCGACCGGCTGACCGGGCGCAAGCCGCTCATCGTCCTCGAGGCGGCCTGCTTCGCGGTGTTCGCCTACCCGGCGCTTTCCCTGCTGCAGCAGCCAACCCCCGGCCGGTACCTGCTCGTGGCGGTCGTCGGCAACCTGCTGCTCGCGCTCACCTACGCCAACGTGAGCGCGCTGTACTGCGAGTTGTTCCCGACCGGGGTGCGCGCCTCCGGTGTCGGCGTGGCGTACAACCTGGCGATCACGATCTTCGGCGGCAGCACGCCCATCGTGGCGACTTCGACCATCGCCGCACACCACAACCTGGCCCTCGGCTACTACATCATGGTGCTGGAAGGAATCGCCGCGCTGGTGTTCTTGTTCCTGCTGCCGGAAACCCGCGGCCGCGACCTCGACGAGGTATCGGTCACAGCACCGGGAGGATGACCTGGGACGGGTGGGCGGCGTCGTGCAGGATCTCGAAGCTGGTCGGGCGGGAGGTCACCGCGCCGACTGCCGGGGAATCCGGGCGTAGCCGGACGATCCCGTCGCACACGTTGCGCGAACACGTCCCCGTGCCCGGTGTCGGTGCGCGAGTCCCCCGTTCCGGACGTGCGACTGAGAAAACCCCAATGCGGCATTCGGGGCGTTGAAGGTTCCGAATGCCGCATTGGGGGACTCTCGACTCAGGCCGCCCGGTCGAGTTCGACGGCGAGGTCGCCGACCACCCGCAGGTCGTCGCCGCCGGAGAACGGCAGGAGTGCCGCGGGGTCGGCACCGGCCAGCGCCAGCGCCGCCGCGGTCACCGGCATCCGCGCCCGCTCCCCGCCGTCGGAGATCTTGACGGCGACGCTCGTGCCGTCCGGCAGCGCGGCCACCTGCACCGCCTCGAAACCGTCCTTCGCGATCAGCCCGGGCACCGCCCGAATCAGCCGGGTGACCTCGCGCCGGCTGCCGCCGAGTAGCTCCGGGTGGCGGCGAATCGCGTGGGCGACCCGGTGTTCCGCGCTGCCGTCCGGCGCGGACGCGATCCGGCCGATCGCCGTGGCGAGCCCGCGCAGCGACACCGCGAACAGCGGCGCGCCGCAGCCGTCCACCGCCACCCGCGCGACCGGCTCGTCGGCCAGGTCCTCGACGGTCCGCGCGATCTCCTGCTGCAGCGGGTGATACGCGTTCAGGTAGTCCACAGTGGACCATCCGTGGCGGCGGGTGACCGAGAGCATCGCGGCATGCTTCCCGGAACAGTTGTGCGCCAGCCTGCGCGCGTCCCGCCCGGCCGACACCCAGGCGTCCCGTTCCACCGGATCGAACGGGAGATCCGCCGGATTGCGCAGATCCGCCTCGCCGAGCCCGGCCGAGTCCAGGATCCGTTCCGCACCGGCGAGATGCATTCCCTCGCCGGAGTGGCTGGACGCCGCCAGCGCCAGCAGTTCCGGCGGCAGGTCCAGGCCCAGCCGGGTCATCGCGGTGGCCTGCAGCGGTTTGGCCGCCGATCGCGGGTAGCACGCGCCGTCGATGTCCCCGGCCTGGAACAGCGTGGTCCCGTCCGGCGCCAGCACCACGACCGATCCGTAGTGGACGCTCTCGGTCATTCCGCCGCGCAGCACGTGCAGCAGGGGCGCGTGGTGCGGCGCGCGGATCTCCGCCGGTCTACGCATGGGTTTCCGGCGCCTTGTCGAACACCGAGGTGTCGATCCGCCTGCGCACGAAGAACCAGCCGATCACCAGGGCCAGCGCGATCACCGGCAGCGCGAGCACGGTGACCCGCCCGGCCGGTTTGTCGAACCACATCAGCACCACGACCGTGGCCAGGAACGCCAGCGTGACGATCTCGGTGACCGGCGAACCGGGCAGCCGGTACGCGGGCCGGGTGACCTCGCCGCGCTTCGCCTTGCGCCAGAACAGCAGGTGCGACAGCACGATGATCGCCCAGGTGCCCAGGATGCCGATCGCCGCGAAGTTCAGCACGATCTCGAACGCGTCCTTGGGCACCAGGTAGTTGAGCACCACGCCGAGCACGCAGACGCTGGAGGTCAGCAGGATCCCGCCGTAGGGCACGTTCCGCGAGTTCATCACGCCGGTGAACTTCGGCGACGAACCGGCGATCGCCATCGAGCGCAGGATGCGCCCGGTCGAGTACAGCCCCGAGTTCAGGCTCGACATCGCCGCGGTCAGCACGACCAGGTTCATCACGTCACCGGCGGCCGGAACGCCGATGTGGGACAGCACGGTGACGAACGGGCTTTCCGACTTCGAGTACGAACTCCACGGCATCAGCATCGCGAGCAGCACGACCGAGCCGACGTAGAAGATCCCGATCCGCCACATGATCGAGTTGATGGCCTTCGGCATGACCTTCTCCGGGTGCTCGGTCTCACCCGCGGCCACGCCGACCAGCTCGGTCGAGGCGTAGGCGAACACCACCCCCTGCACGATCAGCACCATCGGCAGCACGCCGTTCGGGAAGACGCCGCCGTGGTCGGCGATCAGCTGCGGCCCGGGCGCGGTGCCGTCGATCGGGTGCTGGGTGACCAGCAGGAAGATCGCGATCGCCATGAAGATCACCAGCGCGGCGACCTTGATGATGGAGAACCAGAACTCCAGCTCGCCGAACAGCTTCACCGAGACCAGGTTCAGCGAGAGCACCACGGCCAGCGCGATCAGCGCGAGCACCCACTGCGGGATCGGGCTGAACAGGCTCCAGTAGTGGGCGTACAGCGCGATCGCGGTGGTGTCCGCGATACCGGTGGTCGACCAGTTCAGGAAGTGCATCCAGCCCGCGACGAACGCGCCGCGCTCGCCCATGAACTCCCGGGCGTAGGAGACGAACGCGCCCGAGGACGGCCGGTACAGCACGAGTTCGCCCAGCGAGCGCACCACGAAGAAGGCGAACAGGCCGCACAGCGCGTACACGATGGCGAGCGCGGGCCCGGCCTGCGCGAGCCGCCCACCGGCGCCCAGGAAGAGCCCGGTGCCGATCGCGCCGCCGATCGCGATCATCTTGATGTGCCGGGCCTTCAGCGACTTGCTGTAGCCGTGGTCACCGGCGTCGACATGCTCGGCCGTCTGCCGGAGCAGGGTCTGGTCGGTCACGGTGGTTACTCGTCTCCGCTCGGGTTCGTCGCGCGGTCCGGCCGCACGATGGTGTTCAACGCCGCCTCGACATGATCGAGGTGGGCCGTCATCGCCTCGACGGCGGCCCGTTCCGAGCGGTCCGCGATCGCCGTGACGATCGCCTGGTGCTCGATGTTCGACCGGGTCCGACGGCCGCCCAACTGGTTGAGGAAGCTCGACTGCCGGGCCAGCGCATCCCGGATTTCCTCGATGACCTTGCCGAAGACCGGGTTGCCGCTGGCCTGCGCGATGGTGATGTGGAACAGCGAGTCCAGCGCGACCCAGGCGGTGTTGTCGGTCTCGACCTCCATCCGCGCGACGAGGTGGTTGAGCAGGTCGAGGTCGTCGGAGCTGCGGCGCACCGCCGCGTATCCGGCCACCGGGATCTCCACGTGGCGGCGCACCTCGAACAGGTCGCGCGCCGAGTACGGCCCGAATGTCGGGTTCTCGGCCGGGGCGGGGGCCGTCACGAAGGTGCCCTTCCCGGTCTGCGATACGGTCAGGCCCAGCGCTTGGAGGCCCCGCAGCGCTTCCCGGATGACCGAGCGGCTGACCTCGAACTCCCGGGCCAGGCTCGCCTCCGCGGGCAGCTTGTCGCCGACGGCGTACTCACCCCGCTCGATGGCGGCGCGGAGGTGCGCGAGCACGGCCTCCATGGCGCTCACCCGGCGAGGCGGACCTTGTCCGACTGTCCGGCTGTCAGACAGGTTCACGAGGAGGCATCGTGATCGTCACCGCCGCGCGTTGTCAAGCGAACGGGTGAACGAGCTTTCATGAGGGGACCCCTCCAGACAGATCTTGTCTGGAGGGGTCCCCTCATGACAGTCCAGGTCAAACCGTTTTGAGCACGCCACCGTCGGCGAGGTAGTCGGCGCCGTTGAGGTTCCCGGCCAGCGGCGAGGCCAGGAAGGTGACCAGGGCCGCGGTCTCGGCCGGTTCGGTGAGCCGCCCGGTGGTGATGCCCATGCGCGCGGGCACCTCGGCGAGGAACCGGTCCAGGTCGGCCCCCTCGGCGCGGGCCAGGTCACCGGCGTAGCCGCCCGGATCGGACCAGTTCCGCGTGCGGGTCGGGCCGGGGGAGACGGTCAGTGCGCGCACGCCCCGGCCGCCGAACTCCTCGGCCAGCGCCTTGCTCAGATTGGTCAGGGCCGCCTTCGCGGTGCCGTAGTCGACCGGCGGGAACGCCGCCCGCGCGCCGATCGACGAGATGTTGATGATCACCCCGCGCCGCCGCAGCAGGCTCGGCAGCGCGCCCCGGGTGACCCGCACGGTCCCGAAGAGGTTCAGCTCGAACGTCCGCTGCCACGACTCGTCGTCGATGTCCAGGAAACCGGCCGCGCGCATGCTGGCCGGGACCACCCCGCCGACGTTGTTGACCAGGACGTCGAACTCGCCGAGCGCCGCGGCGGCCTGGTCGACCAGCGCCGCCGCGCCCGCCGGGGTGGCCAGGTCCGCGGTGATCGCGGTGACGCCGGGGAGCGCGGCGAGTTCCGGTGTGACGGTTCTCGCTCCGGCGGCGACCCGCACCCCCTCGGCCGCGAGCGCGCGGGTGATCTCCAGGCCGATGCCCCGGCTCGCGCCGGTGACCAGGGCCGTTTTCCCGGTGAGTTGAAGATCCACTTCGGTTCCTTTCTTGAACTTGAGTTACAAAATAACCGCAGCAAAGCGGCCTTGCTCCCGGTGACCGGGGGTCAGATCGCGCGCAGGGTCGTCTCGACCAGGTGGGCGAGCCGCTCCGGGCTCGGGTCGGCTTTCGCGAGCACGCGGATGCCGTTGATCGTGGTGAGCAGGAAGTCCGCCAGGGCCGTCGCGTCGACACCGGCGTCGATGTCCCCGGCGCGCTGGCCTTCCTCGATGGTGCTGCGGAACGCGGCGGCCTGGCGGTCCAGGGTCCGGCGCACCAGGTGGTCCACGGTCTCGTCCTGCCCGGCGAACTCGACCGCCGCGTTCGTGACCAGGCAACCGCGGCGCTCGGTGTCCGCGAGCGCCGCGTCGACCACCAGGTCGAGCGCCGCGCGCAGCCGGTCCCGCGCGGGGCCCGGTCCGTCCAGCACCTCGATCAGCCGGACCGTCTCCCGCTCGTAGTACCGGCGCAGGGCGCGTTCGTACAGCTCGTGCTTGCCGCGGAACGCGTTGTACAGGCTGCCTCGGCCGATGCCGATCGCGTCGACCAGGTTCTGCGGCGTGGTGTTCGCGTACCCCTTGGTCCAGAACACCTCCAGCGCGCGGTCGACGGCGACCTCGGGGTCGAAGCTCTTCGAACGGGCCATGGGCGTACCGTAGCTTGTATTGGAACTAGGGGTCAAATATCTCGAGTCGGCGCGGCACCCGCCGGATTGTCGGGGGCACGGGCTAGGCTGGGCAGCCCAGGTCGCGTGGGTGTCGTTCGGTTGATCTTCAGGGGAGGTTTTTGCTGGTGTCGAAGGATTCTTTCGTCCACCTGCATGTCCACACCGAGTACTCGATGCTCGATGGTGCGGCGAAGAT
>NZ_VTHK01000051.1 GCF_009765355.1 Amycolatopsis anabasis
AGGTTCGCGGTGACGAAATGGCCCTCGATGTCCTTGCCCAGCCCGATCACCATCGGGTGGTTGTCCTTGACGGCCTTCGACGAGCGCAGGACGTCGCCGAGGCGGACCATCTCGCGGTCGGAGTTCGGCACCTCGATGCCCACCGCGGACTTGCCGGGGATGGGCGCCAGCAGCCGCACGTTGTCGGTGGCCACCGCGTAGGCGATGTTCTTGGTCAGCGCGGTGATCTTCTCGACCTTCACGCCCGGCCCGAGTTCGACCTCGTACCGGGTGACCGTCGGCCCCCGGGTGAACCCGGTGACCTGCGCGTCCACGTTGAACTGCTCCAGCACGCCGGTGATCGACTCGATCATCGAGTCGTTGGCCTTGCTGCGCGTCTTCGGGGCGTCCCCGAGCTGCAGCAGGTCCGGCGACGGCAACTGGTAGTCGCCCTCGACGGTCCGGGTGACCGCGAGCGCGGGCTCGGCCTTCTTCGGCTTCTTCTCCGGGACCTCGGACGGTTTGACCTTCGGCGGCCGGGCGGGCGTGGGCGGTTCGGCGAGCGCGGCCTCGAGGTCGAGCTTCTGCTGCCCCGAATCGTCCCCGGTGCCCTGGCGGCGGCGCGACGGTTTGCGCAGCCGGACCGCCTTCGGATCGGCCTCGGTGACCGCGTCGCGTTCCTCGGCGATCTTCTGCCGCTCGGCCTCGGCGGCCTCCCGTTCCTCGTCGGACAGCCCCCATTCCCGCAGCCGCTGCGGGATCTGGCGCACCGGCGTCCCGGTGAACACCAGCACGCCGTAGCCGAGGGACAGGATGAGCAGGGGCACCGCGACCCAGCTCGTCACGCCCTTTTCCAGCAGCCCGCCGGAGACGAACCCGAACTGCCCGCCCGCGTACATCCGGTCCTGGTTGGCGACCGGCAACCCGCTGAACACGTGCAGCAGTCCGAGAATCGACAACGTCACCAGCAGCGTGCCGATCGCCAGCCGCGGCCGGGCCTCCGGACGCGGCTCGGTGCGCATCAACGCCACGGCGGCCACGACCAGCGCCAGTGGCAGCGCGACCGCCCCGGCGCCGAACACGGTCCGCGTGCCGACCTCGACCCAGCCGCCGACCGGTCCGGCGGCATGCCACCAGACCCCGGCGGCGATGATCACGGCGAGCGCGATCATCCCCAGCGCGACCCCGTCGCGGCGGTGTTCGGGCTCCAGTTCACGGCTGCGGCCCACCATGCGGGCGAGGCTGCCCACCCCCTTCGCGAGCAGGTTCCAGCCGCCGCGGACGCCCCGGCTGAACGTGCCCGAGGACCTCCGCCGAGCCGCGGGCCTGCGGGCGGAGCTACGCGTCGAAGCGGGCCGTGACCTGCCGGATCCGCCGGTTTTGCGCGCCGGACCCTTGCCGCCTCTCGATCCGCTCCGCTTGGTCGCCGTACCGCTAGCCATGCCTTCTACGGTAGCCGCCGAGCCCCTCCAGCCCCGGGTGCCACTCGCACCGCACCCGAAACAAATCTCACCGTGTTCATCTGAGAACGCGGACCGCGATCGCGTTGACCATGCCTTTCGCCGCGACTTTGGGCATTTTCCCGGCCGAGTCACCCAAGTGGCCGCCAAGCCGGATCATCCGCATGAAATGCTCTGCCCATGTTCGCGCTGCACCACGACGAGAATCGCCGGGGGGTCCCGGCGGTCTGGCGGACCATGACGGCCCTCGACCGCGGCCTGGTGAGTCTGGTCGGCCGCCTCAAGGTCACCGGCCAGGTACCGGCTGACCTGCGCAAACGACCCTTGCTGATGGCCGCCAACCACATCGGCGTCTTCGACGCGTTCGTCCTGATCGCCGCCTGCAAGAAGCTGGGCTTCGAACCGCGGTTCCTGCTGGCCGGGGGCCTGCTGGACGCCCCGGTCGTCGGCCCGGCGCTGCGCGCCAGCGGGCACCTGCGGATCGACCGGGGCAAGGCCACCGCGATCGAGCAGTTCGCGCAGGCGATCGAGGCCCTGCGCACCACCCGGTCGCCGATCATCGTCTACCCCGAGGGCCGGATCAGCCACGATCCGGGCCTGTGGCCGGAACGCGGGAAGACCGGCGCGGCGCGGCTCGCGCTGGCCGCCGGGGTGCCGGTGGTGCCGATCAGCCAGTGGGGCGCGCACGAGGCCGTCTACTGGGGCACAGAGACCGTGTCCGGGCCCGCCGATCTGGTGCCGCTCGCGCGTTCGGGGCTGACCGCGCCGCTGCGCCGACCGACCTTCCGCGTCCACTTCGGCGAGCCGGTCGACCTGTCGGAGTTTCCGCCGGACAAACCGGGCAGCGGGGTGCGCGCGCACGCGAAGATCATGCGCGCGATCACCGACGGCCTGGTCCCGTTGCGGAAGAACGAACTGGACCGGCCGCGGTTCCACGACCCGACGCGGCCTACCGACACGAAGAGTCCCTGGCGCCCCTAACGCCGGTATCCGGCGCCGGGGTGGTCGGCGGGCAGCCGCGGTCCCCCGCCGCTCAGTTTCTCCCGCAGCGTCCCGGTTCCCGGGTGTTCCGGCACCCGCCCGCGCGCCCGCAGTTCGGGGACCACGAGCCGGGCGAAGTCGGCGAAGGTGCCCGGTGTGGTCGCGTAGGCGAGGTTGAAGCCGTCCACGTCGGCCTCGGCGACCCAGCGCTCGAGTTCGTCGGCCACCTGCGCCGGGGAACCGGCCACCACCGGGCCGCGCCCGCCGATGCCGATGAACTCGGCCAGGTCGCGCGGGGTCCACGCGCGGTCCGGATCGGCGGTGGTGAACGAGGCCAGCGCCGACCGGTTCGCGTCCCGGTCGGCATAGCTCAGCGGTTCGTCGACCGCCAGCTCCGCGAGGTCGACCCCGGTCCAGCCGCCGAACAGCGCGAACGCACCGGGCACGCTGACCAGCCGCCGGTATCCGGCCAGTTTCTCCGCCGCCTCCGCCGCGGTCTCACCGACGATCGGCGTCAGCATGGTGAACACCTTGATCGACCGCGGATCCCGGCCGCGTTCGGCGGCCGCCCCGCGCAGCGCGTCCACCGAGCGGCGCACCACCCGCGGGGTCGGTCCGGACACGAACACCGCCTCCGCGTGCGCGGCGGCGAACCGCACCCCGCGCGGCGAGGCTCCCGCCTGGAACAGCACCGGGGTCCGCTGCGGTGACGGTTCGCAGAGGAACGGCCCGGGCACGGTGAAGTACTTGCCGGCATGCCCGATGTCGTGCACCTTCGCCGGATCGGTGAACACCCCGCGCTCGGCGTCCCGCAGCACCGCGCCGTCCTCCCAGGAGGATTCCCACAGCCGGTAGCAGACCTCGAGGTACTCCTCGGCGATCTCGTACCTTTCGTCGTGCGGGATCTGCGTGCCCAGGCCGAGATTGCGCGCCGCGCTGTCCAAATAGGACGTCACGATGTTCCACGCGACCCGCCCCTTGGTGAGGTGGTCCAAAGTAGACAGTCGGCGGGCGAGTGCGTAGGGCTGCTCGTAGGTGAGCGAAACGGTGACCCCGAAGCCGAGCTGCCCGGTCACCGCGGCCATCGCCGAGATCGCCAGCGTGGGATCGTTCACCGGGAACTGCGCGGCATCGGCGACCGCGGCGTCGCGGGAACCCTGGTACACGTCGTACACACCCAGCACGTCGGCGAGGAACAACGCGTCGAACCCGCCCTGGTCCAGGGTCCGGGCCAGATCGACCCAGTACTCGAGGTCGGTGTAGCGGTGCCCCTGGTCCTCCGGATGCCGCCACAACCCCGGTGACTGGTGGCCGACGCACGCCATGTCGAAGGCGTTCAGGTAGATCCGACTCATAGATATGTTTCCCTTGCCAGACAAGCCGATGCGCCGGTCAGCCCGGCGAGCACGGCGAAGTAACCGACGATCAGCCACGGGCCGCCGCCCGCGGCCAGCAGGGCGGCGGCGATCAGCGGCGCGAACCCGCCGGAGAGCACCGCGCCGAGCTGGTAACCCAGTGACGCCCCGCTGTAGCGGACCCGGGTCGCGAACAACTCGCCGAACCAGGCCGCCTGCGGGCCGTACATCGCGTCGTGCACCACGTTGACCCCGAACACGATCGCCAGCACCACGGCCACCGGCGACCCCGATTCCGCGGCGAGGAAGAACAGGGCCAGCGCGATCACCCCGGCGACCGCGCCGAACAGGTACGGCGGCCGCCGCCCGAACCGGTCGGAAAGCCAGGCCCACAGCGGGGTGCTGACCAGGCCGAGCGCCGAGGCGATCATCACCGCGACCAGGCCGACCTGGCTGTCCTTGCCGAACACGTCCTGCAGGTAGGTCAGCGAATACGTGGTGAGCAGGACGAACAACGCGATCTGCGACAGCCGCAGGCCGGTGGTCAGCAGCACCTCGCGGGGCTGCGTGCGCAGCACCTCGACGACCGGCAGGCGCGCGGTTTCCCGGCGCCGCTTGAGTTCGGTGAACTCTTCGGCGTCCGCCAGGCGGAGCCGGATCACCAGGCCGACGAGCACCAGGACGAAGCTGATCAGGAACGGGATCCGCCAGGCCCCGGCGAGGAACGCGGCGTCCCCGGCGATCGAACGCACGGCGTAGTAGACGCCCGTGGCCAGCAGCATGCCCGCCGACGAGCCGAGCTGGGTGAAACTGCCGAACAGCCCGCGCCGCCCGGGCGGCGCGTGTTCGACCGAGAGCAGTGCCGCACCACCCCATTCGGCGCCCACCGCGAGCCCCTGCAGCAACCGCAACACCACGAGCAGCGCGGGCGCGAGCACACCGGCCTGCGCGTAGGTCGGCAGCACGCCGATCGCCGTGGTCGCCGCGCCCATCAGCACCAAGGCGCCGACCAGCACCGTTTTCCGCCCCATCCGGTCGCCGAGGTGCCCGGACACGACCGCGCCGATCGGCCGGGCGCCGAACCCCGCGGCGTAGGTCGCGAAGGAGGCCAGCGTGCCCGCGGTCGGCGACACCGCCGGGAAGAACAGCGGTTTGAACACCAGCGCGGTCGCGGTGGCGTAGAGGTAGAAGTCGTACCACTCGACGGTGGTGCCGACCATGCTGCCGATCGCGGCGCCCCGCGGGGTGGTGCGCGGGCGGTCGGAGATCGTTGTCGTCACGCCGGTGCACGCTAAGCGGAAGTCGGCGATCTTGGGCACCATCCGGACTTCCGGTCCAGATCATGGGACACCGCCTGCGGGTCCCCTAGAGTCGTTCCCCGTGAGCACGCGCATTCTCGTCGTCTACTACAGCGCCACCGGCAACACCGCCGCGCTGGCGTCTTCGCTGGCCAAGGGCGCCGAAGAGGCGGGCGCCGAGGTGCGGCTGCGCACGGTGGCCGAAACCGCCCCCGCCGAGGCGATCGCGACCAACCCGCGCTGGCAGGCCTGGGTGGATTCCGGACCGCACGCCGAACTGGCGACCCTGGACGATCTGGACTGGGCGGACGGCCTCGCGGTCGGCAGCCCCACCCGGTTCGGCGGCCCGGCAAGCCAGCTGAAGTCCTATTTGGACACCACGGGTGGCTTGTGGGCCAAGGGGAAGCTGGCGAACAAGGTGGCGACGAGTTTCACCACGGCGTCCACCGCGCACGGCGGCCTGGAGTCGACCCTGCTGGCCATCAACAACGCCTTCTACCATTGGGGCGCGATCGTGGTCCCGCTCGGCTACGCCGACGCGCACCTGCTGGAATCGGGCAACCCGTACGGCGGTTCGTTCGTCTCCCGCAAGTCCGCCGAACCCGACGAGACGGCACTGCGCGCGCTGCAGCTGCAGGGTAACCGGCTCGCCACGATCACCGGTTACGTGGCCGACGGCCTGCGGGGCGCCGAAAAGTAGTTCGTCGGCGCCGGTGGGGCCGCATAGTCTCGCCCCGTGGCCCTTGATCTTTCCGCACCGCCGGTCCGCGCCCACCGCGGGCGGGGCACCGCGCTGATCCTCGTCGCGTCGGTCTGCTTCGGCAGTTCGGGCTCGATAGCGAAACCGGCGATGCTCGCGGGCCTGTCGCCGGAGCAGGTGGCCGCGGCCCGGATCGGGCTGTCCGCGCTGGTCCTGCTCGCCGGGGTCGCGCTCGTCAAACCCGGCCTGCTGCGCGTGCGGCGCGGCGAATGGCCGGTGCTGGCCGGGTACGGCCTGCTCGGCGTCGCCGGGGTGCAGTTGTGCTACTTCGTCGCCGCGTCTCAGATCCCGGTGGGCGTCGCGATCCTGCTGGAGTTCATCTCGCCGGTGCTGATCGCGCTGTGGGTCCGGTTCGTGCGCCGCGTCCGGCTGCCCGCCGTCATGTGGGGCGGCACGCTGCTGGCGATGCTCGGGCTGGCGATGGTCGCACAGGTCTGGCAGGGACTGCGGCTGGACGCCCTCGGCCTGCTCGCCGGGCTGGGCGCGGCCGTGTGTTCGGCGAGCTACTTCCTGCTCGGCGAGCACGGCGTCGCCAGCCGCCACCCGCTGGGCATGGTCACCTGGGGAATGATCATCGGCGCGGTCGCGGTGTGCGCGGTGGCCCCGCCGTGGACGCTGCCCGCCTCGGTGCTCACCACACCCGCCCGGTTCGGCCCGTGGCAGCCGCCGGTGTGGCTGTTGCTGGTGACCGTCGCGCTTTTCTCGACCGTCCTGGCCTACCTGGTCGGCACCACCGCGCTGCGGCACCTGCCCGCCTCGACGGCCAGCGTCCTCGGCCTGCTCGAACCGGTCGTCGCCATGGTGACGGCGTGGCTGCTGGTCGGCGAGGAGCTGAGCTGGGTGCAGTTGCTGGGTTCCGCGGTGCTGCTCACCGGCGCGCTGATCGTCCAGCTCACCTCGCCGGGCAAGCAGCCCGCGGGCGAACCGCTCCCGGTCGACCGGCTCAGCCCGCCTTGAGCGCGCGCAGTTCGTCGATCTCCGCCCGCTGCGCCTGGCTGATCTGCTCGGCCAGGGCACGCGACTGCGGGTTCACCCCCGCCGAACTGGCCTGACCGGCCAGGTTCAGCGCGCCCTCGTGGTGCCGGATCATCAGGTCCGCGAAGGATTGGTCGAACGCGGCGCCCGAAGCGGCCTGCAGTCCGGCCATGTCCGGACCGGTCAGCATGCCGGACAGCCCGGCCTGTTCGGCGGCGTGCAGCCCGGGATCCTCGGGCGCGGGCTGCCCCCAGCTCTCCAGCAGGCCGGACAACCGGGCGATCTCCGGTTCGTGCACGTCCTGGATGCGCCGGGCCAGCGCCTTGAGCCTTTCGTTGCCCGCCCGGGTGTCGGCGAGCGCCGCCATGTCCAGCGACTGCTGCAGGTGCGGGATCATCTTGTTCGCGAAGTGCACATCCGCCTCGTTGAACTGCTCCGGCGCGGGTGGCGCCGCGGACGGCGCCGGATCCGGACCGCCGGAACATCCGGTGAGCGCCAGCGCGGACACCACGACAGCGAAGGCCAGCCGTCGGTGGAAGCGGAACATGATCGACTCCTGGAAGGCGAACGAGGTGGTCAACGGCACGTGGACCGGCATAGGTTCGCAGAACGGACACCCGCGAGCACGACCGGGGTCGGTGAATCCCTGGCCAACCAGCCCGCCGTGGTGCGAGAATCCCGCGATCTTGGCCCGGCGGTGAAGGGAGCGGCGGATGGACCAGACCACACGGGCGAGTGTCGAGGGCCTCCGTCCGACCCTTCGTCAGCGCCACGTCCGGATGATCGCGCTCGGCGGAATCATCGGCGCCAGCCTGTTCATCGGCAGCGGCGCGGTGATCCACACCGTCGGCCCGGCCGCCGTGCTGTCCTACGCGCTCGGCGGGCTGCTGGTGGTGCTCGTGATGCGCATGCTCGGCGAACTGGCCGTCGCGTCCCCGTCGCTCGGCTCGTTCATGGAGTACGCCCGGGAGGCGCTCGGCGGCTGGGCCGGGTTCACCATCGGCTGGCTGTACTGGTACTTCTGGGTCGGCGTGATCGCCTTCGAGGCGGTGGCCGGCGCGGAGATCCTGGTGCGCTGGATTCCCGTGGTGCCGCAATGGGTGTTCTCGCTCGGCCTGATGCTGCTGCTCACGCTCACGAACCTGGTATCGGCGCGTTCGTTCGGCGAGACCGAGTTCTGGCTGGCCTCGATCAAGGTCGCCACGATCGTGATCTTCCTGGCGGTCGGGGTGCTGTTCGTGCTGGGCCTGTGGCCGGGCGCGTCGTTCTCCGCCGGCAACCTCGGGCGGGACGGTTTCTTCGCCAACGGCGGGTTCTCGGTGATCCACGGCGTGGTGATCGTCATCTTCTCCTACTTCGGCACCGAGATCGTCACCATCGCGGCCGCCGAATCCAGCGAGCCGGAGAAGGCCGTCGCCAAGGCCACCGCGACCACGGTGTGGCGGGTGATCGTGTTCTACGTCGGCTCGGTCGCGTTGCTCGTGATGATCACGCCGTGGCGGGACGTGCCGACCGAAACCAGCCCGTTCGCGGCCGCGTTCGGGAAGTTCGGCATCCCGGCCGCGGAGACCATCGTGAGCGCGGTGGTGCTGACCGCCGCGCTTTCGGTGCTGAACTCCGGGCTCTACACCGCGTCCCGGATGCTGTTCGCGTTGCGGCGGCACGGCTGGGCGCCCCGCTGGGTGGCCCACACCAGCCGGCGCGGGGTGCCGTGGCAGGCGATCCTGCTGTCCACAGTGGTCGGTTATGTCGCGGTGGTGATGAGTTACGTCTCGCCGGACACGATCTTCTACTTCATCATCAACTCGGCGGGCGCGGTCGCGCTGTTCGTCTACGCGATCATCGCGGGGTCCCAGCTGCGCATGCGGGGCAGGCTGGAACGGGAGGCGCCGGAGCGGCTGAAGCTGCGGATGTGGGGCTACCCGTGGCTGAGCTGGCTGACCCTGATCGCCACGCTGGTCGTGGTGGTGTCGATGGCGTTCGTCGCCGAGGCCCGGTCGCAACTGCTGCTGAGCGTGCTCAGCCTGGTGGTCTTCCTGGGGATCTACCTGGTGCTGCGGGCGAAACGCGCCCGCGCCTGAAGGACGGCTAAGCTCGGGGCGACCAGGCGATCAACCTTGTGGTGACAGAGCGTGATACCCCGACGGGCGAGCAAGTTCACCCGCCAGCAGCGCGACATTCGCGGGCGCGCGCGTTCTGCTCGAATTATGTCCCTGGTCCTGAGCCTGTGCGCGCTGGTCACCGCGTGCACGGTCGCCGGTGTGCCCCATCCGGACACCGAGGCCGTGCAGTCGTGGGTGACCACGGCGGACGGCCGGTCCCGGATGGACGCGCAGGCGACGCTGCGCCTGACCGCGGGCGCGTCCTCGGCGGGCTCGGGTCCGGTGATCACCCTCTCCCCCGGCACGACCTACCAGACCATGCGCGGGTTCGGCGCCTCGTTCACCGGTTCCTCGGCGTCGCTCGTGCACGCCTCGCCGCGACGCGACGAGGTGATGCGCAGGCTCTTCGACCCGCACGCCGGGATCGGCCTGAGCGCCCTGCGCCAGCCGATGGGCGCCTCGGACTTCTCGACCGACTTCTACACCTACGACGACGTACCGGCGGGAAGCCAGGACTGGAAGCTGGCGAAGTTCAGCGTCGACCGGGACCGGGCGACGGTGATTCCGCTGCTGCGCCAGGCGGCCGCGCTGAACCCGCGGCTCAGCGTCACCGCCACGCCGTGGACGCCACCGGCTTGGATGAAGGACAACGAGAGCCTCACCGGCGGTAGCCTGACCGCCGCGAGTTTCCACACCTACGCCCAGTACTTCGTCCGTTTCCTGCGGGCCTACGCCGAGGCCGGGGTGCGCGTCGGCACGGTCACCCCGCAGAACGAACCGGAGAACCCGGCCGGGGAGTACCCGAGCGCGCGGATGAGCGCCGACGCGCAATCCGCGTTCATCGGCAACGATCTCGGCCCGGCGCTGGCCGAGGCCGGGCTGGGCGACACCCGGATCCTCGCCTACGACCACAACTGGGACGGACTGTCCTATCCGGAATCCGTGCTGGCCGACGGAAAGGCGCGCAAGTACGTCGACGGCGTCGCGTTCCACTGCTACCAGGGCGATGTGGCGGCGCAGAGCGCCCTGCACGAGCGGCATCCGGAACTGGCGATCGAACTCACCGAGTGCAGCGGCACCGAGGGGGTGAGCGAGGAGAGCACGTTCGCGGACACGTTGTTGTGGCAGGCGGGAAGGCTGCTCGTCGACGGAACCCGGAACTGGGCGTCCTCGGTGCTCACCTGGAACATCGCGCTCGACCCGGAGAACGGCCCGGCGCGGGGCTGGTGCCGGAACTGCACCGGCCTGCTCACCGTGGACAACAAGGCGGGCCGCGTCGACTACAACGCGAGTTATTACGTGCTCGGGCATGCGAGCAAGTTCGTCCAGCCGGGCGCGGTGCGGATCGACTCGGCGGGCGGTGACGGGCTCGGTTCGGTCGCGTTCCGCAATCCGGACGGTGGTGTCGCGGTGATCGTGCTCAACCCCGGCGACCAGCGGACCTTCGACCTCTCGCTGAACGGCAAGCACGTCACCACCACCCAGCCCGCCCGTTCCCTGGCCACCTACCTCCTGCACTGACCCCGGGCGTCAGCCGGAGCAGTTCGGGGGCTGGCAGGCGAGTTTGCTCAGCGCGCCGTAGAAGACATCGGCGATCTTCGACGGATCCGGGGCGGTGAAGGTCTTGCCACCGGTCGGCACGGTGATGGCGTCCAGTTCGGCGCTGTCGATATCCGGCCCGATCCCGATCCCGATGATCGCGATCGGCCGGTGCGGATCCTTGAGCTTCCCGAGTTCGGCGAGCAGATCAGCCCGGTTGATCCCGTCGGGGTCCTCGTTCCGCCCGTCGGTCATGAGCACCACGATGTTGAGCCGCCCGGGTTCCCATTCCTGGCGCGCGATCCGGTAGGCCGCCAGCACGCTGTCGTAGAGCCCGGTCCGGCCGTCCGGCGTCGCCTTGATACCCCGCAGTTTCTCCGCCACCCCGGTGAGCTGCTCACCGATCGGCACCATCGGCACGATCTGCCGGTAGTCCTTGTCGCCGTCCAGCGCGGTGGAGAACGTCCAGATGCTGATCTTGGTGGTGGGCTTGAACAGGCCCAGGCCCTGCTCGGCGGCTTCCAGGGTGAGCGCCATCCTGGTCTTGCCCGACGCGGGATCGATCGCGTTCATCGAACCGGACACGTCGAGCAGCACCCGCACCCGCGAACTCAGGTTCACCCCGGCCCACTGGTTGAGCAGTTCGTCGAGCGCGGACAGCGGCGGCATGGTTTCCGGCGGTTGGTCCAGGCCGGAAACGTGCTTGTCCTGCGAACGATCCCGCAACGTCCGGCCTTCCGGCGTGCGGAACCCGGCGTCGGCGAGCGCCGCCCGCCCGGGCGGATCGAGCAGGGCGCGCAGCAGCCGCTCGGCCCCGGCGCGCTCGGCGGCGCCCGCGTTGGACAACACGGCCAGCGGATAGTCCAGGGCGGGGATCGGCATCTCCGAATAGGCGGCGACCAGACCGTTCTCCCGCTGCTTCACGTTGTGCCGCAACAGGGAATTCTCCGAGGCCGGGAACGCGCTGAGCGGGTCCCGCTGGGTGCCGCCGCCGGGCAACCGGGCGAACAGCTCGGCCGAGCCGGCCGTGGTGTTCGGGGACAGCCTGCGCAGTGCGGCGGCATAGGCGGCCGCGGGATCCGGTGCGCCCCGGCTCGCCGCGCGGACGCCGAGCAGCGCGGCCACGCCGACCGGATCCCGTGCCGGATCGGGGATTCCGACGCCGATTCCGGGAGCGGCGAGGACGTCGGACCAGGTGGGCGCCTTGTCCGGCCAGCGCAGTTCCCGCGCCGCCTGTTCGGTGAGCGCGAGCACCACCGGGGAACTGGCCACCGACGTGCCCAGTTCGGGCACCTCGCCCGCGCCGCTCCCCTTGGCCCGTTGCAGGCGGACCGTGGATTCCGGGATCCAGACGTGCGGCCGTTCGCTGCCGTCGGAGATGGCCAGCGATTCGGCCACCGCGGCCGAATCGCGCGCCTGCACGTCGAACCGCTGGCAGCCGTCGCCGGGCAGGGAACGCGAGAGCTGGGTGACCGTCGGGGCGATGTCCGGGGCGGCGGTCACCCGCACCACGGTCGGATTGGCGCAGTCGGAACCCCACACCGTGCGCACCACGAACCAGCCGCCGAGGCCGAGTAGCACCACGACGGCCGCGGCGAGCGCGGACGCGCGCAGGCGAGGGCGCGGCTGGGTGCTGGAATGTCGCCCCATCGGCGCAGCCTTCCTGCCGATCGGTGCGACCCTCCCCGGCTGGGCCGCCGTCCGTCCGGATACAGGCTAGAAGAAATTCGCGCCGGTTCCTGGTGCGATCGGCGTAGCCCGCGCTACGACGGGAAGCGCAACGGCCTCGGGATCGCTACTCCCTCCCGAGGAGGAGCCGAACCCTTCCCCGGTACGACGACAACCCGGCGGCCGGCACGAAATCCTTGACCGGCAACGACATCCAGCGACCACCCGGGGGACCCGATGACTCAGCCGCCCGATCCCGCCCGCCTGCCCGGAGCCATAACGCCCTCGCACCCCACCCGGGCCGAACAACGCCGAGCCCGCCACGCCCTGCTCCGCCAAGCCCTGCTGGTCGCCCTGGCCTGCCTACTCGCCGCGGGAACCACCCGCTAAGCCCTGCCCAAGCCACATTGACATTGATCCCGCCGCCGCGAGTTGCACACCCAAGCACGCGAGTTACACACTCAGGTACGCGAGTCACACACTCGGGGGCCCGCAGGGCGCATTCGGGCTGCCGGGACCCGGTATCCGGCGGGTTCCCGATCGCGGCGGGCACCGGGAAGCCGACCGGTGTCGCGGGGCGGTCCCGAGTGTGTATTTCGCTTACCTGAGTGTGGAGTTCAGACCGGGATGACGGTGGGCACGATCATCGGGCGGCGGCGGTAGGTGTCGGCCACCCACCGGCCCACCACGCGCCGCACCGACTGGGCGATCCGGTGCGTGTCGGTGATGCCCTCCGATTCGGTGCGGGAGAGTTCCATCTCCACCAGCGGCACCACGGCGTCCAGGGCCTTCGGGTCGTCGGAGAAACCGCGGCCGGAGATCGTCGGCGGCGAAACGGCCCGCCCGGTGCTGGAATCCACCGCGACGTTGATCGCGATGAACCCGCCCTCGCCGAGGATCAGCCGATCCGACAGCGTCGACTCGCCGACATCGCCGACCGAGAGCCCGTCCACGTAGACGTGGCCCACCTCGACCCGGCCGGTGATCCGCGCCTGGCCGTCGACCAGGTCCACCACCACGCCGTCCTCGGCGATCACCACGTTGTCCTCGCTGACCCCGGTCCGCACCGCGAGGGCGCCGTTGGCCCGCAGGTGCCGCCACTCGCCGTGCACCGGCATCACGTTGCTCGGCCGGATCGCGTTGTACAGGAACAGCAACTCGCCCGCCGACGCGTGCCCGGACACGTGCACCTTCGCGTTGCCCTGGTGCACGACCTGCGCGCCGAGCCGCACCAGCCCGTTGACCACCCCGAACACCGCGGTCTCGTTGCCGGGGATGAGAGAACTGGCCAGCACCACGGTGTCCCCGGCGCGGATCGAGATCTGCCGGTGCTCGCCGCGCGCCATCCGGGACAGCGCGGACAGCGGCTCGCCCTGCGAACCGGTGGACACGAACAGCACCTGCGTCTCCGGCAGGTTCACCGCCTGGTCCAGGTCGATCAGCAGGCCCTCCGGGATGCTGAGCAGGCCCAGCTCGGCGGCGATGCCCATGTTGCGGACCATGGACCGCCCGACGAACGCCACCCGGCGGCCGTGTTTCACCGCGGCGTCGAGCACCTGCTGCACGCGGTGCACATGGCTGGCGAAGCAGGCCACGATGACCCGCTGCCGCACCCGCGAGATCACGTCGTCGAGCACCGGCCCGATGTCCCGTTCGGGCGTGACGAACCCGGGCACCTCGGCGTTGGTGGAGTCGACGCACAGCAGGTCGACACCCTCGTCGCCGAGCCGGGAGAACCCGGCCAGATCGGTCAGCCGCCCGTCCAGCGGCAGCTGGTCGAGTTTGATGTCACCGGTGTGCAGCACCACCCCGGCCGGGGTGCGCAGCGCCACCGCGAGCGCGTCCGGGATGGAGTGGTTGACCGCGAAGAACTCGAGCTCGAACGGCCCGACGATCCGCCGCTCCCCTTCGCGCACCTCGATCAGCTTCGGCCGCTGCCGGTGTTCCTTGGCCTTCGCCGCGAGCAGCGCCAGGGTGAACCGCGAACCGTAGACCGGCAGATCGGGCCGCATCCGCAGCAGGAACGGCACCGCGCCGATGTGGTCCTCGTGCCCGTGCGTGAGCACCAGCGCGTCGATGTCGTCGAGCCGGTCCTCGATCGCCCGGAAGTCGGGCAGGATCAGATCGACGCCGGGCTGGTCGTCCTCCGGGAAGAGCACCCCGCAGTCGACGATCAGCAGCCGGCCGTCGAATTCGAACACGGTCATGTTGCGGCCGACCTCGCCGATGCCCCCGAGCGCGACCACGCGGAGACCGCCGTCGGGTAGTGCGGGCGGGGGGTTGGTCGGTCCGGGTCCTGTCGAGAGCGAGCTCACCTATGAATGGTCCCTACGCTGGTATGGGTTGTCGGCGCGACATACGCGGCCGCGGAGTCGGTGTGGGCGACCCGGGAGCCGTGCCAGTCGCTGGTCGGGGAATCGTCGAGGGGCACGCCCGCCTGGGTCAGATCGGCGGCGATGGCCTGGATCTGGTCTTCGGTCGCGGGCACGATCGGTAGCCGCGGCTCGCCGACGTCGTGGCCGCGCATGCGCAGCGCGGTCTTGCCGAACACCACGCCGCCGACCCGGGAGAACGCCCGGTACACCGGCAGCATGCCGCGGTGGTTGGTGCGCGCGGTGGAGGTGTCGCCGTCCTCGTAGGCCTCGATCATCGCGCGGATGCGGCCCGCCACGACGTGCCCGACGACGCTGACCACGCCGGCCGCGCCGACCGAGAGCCACGGCAGGTTCAGGCCGTCGTCGCCGGAGTAGTAGGCGAGGTGGGTGTTGGCGATGACCTCGCTGCCCGCGAGCAGATCGCCCTTGGCGTCCTTGACCGCGAGGATCCGCGGGTGCTCGGCGAGGCGGCGCAGGGTGTCGACCTCGATCGGCACGATCGAGCGCGGCGGGATGTCGTAGAGCATGACCGGCAGCTCGGTCGCGTCGGCGACCGCGGTGAAGTGCGCGTAGAGCCCGGCCTGGGTGGGCCGGGAGTAGTACGGCGTCACCACGAGCACGCCGTGCGCACCGGCCTTCTCGGCCTGGCGGACGAGTTCGATGCTGTGCGCGGTGTCGTTGGTGCCGGCCCCGGCCACGATGGTCGCCCGGTCGCCGACGGCTTCGAGAACTGCCCGGATCAGATCGGCCTTCTCGGCGTCGCTCGTGGTCGGGCTCTCCCCGGTGGTGCCGTTGAGCACGAGGCCGTCGTTGCCCAGCTCCACCAGGTGCACCGCGAGCTCCTGGGCCCGCTTCAAGTCGAGCGCGCCGTCCGCGTCGAAGGGGGTGACCATGGCCGTGAGCACGCGCCCGAACGGTCTCCCGGGCGCTGCGGTAGGAGGAGTCGACATGCTCCTGACGGTACCTCTTCCTCGTGGTCAGCTCGGCTTCGAGCTGGCTGAACGCCATGATCATCGCATGCGGCGGCCACACGGCGGAGGATCCCCCGTGCGCCTATCATGCGGCCGGAACTTCTCCGGCGCTACTTGATCTCGTGCTTCACCGATCCCTGGCTCGCGGCGCCGCCGGTCCGCTCGACGAAGCAGTGCACGGTGCGCTCCAGGCTGTCGCTGGAGGAGGCCGGGGCCTTCTTCCACTCGTTCTCGGTGGGCACCAGCGCGCGGTATCGCAGGTTCGGCCGCTCGCCCGGGGTGATCCGGTTGGTGTTGAAGCTGCTCGCGCACCTCGCCTCGCCGAACCGCTTGAGCACGTCCAGCCCCGGGTAGGCGGCCAACGGCTTGTCGCTGGAGCTGGAGCTTTCCAGCTTGACCGGTTCGGCCTGGTCGAACAGCTCCGCGTAGTGCAGTTCCTTGCAGTCGACCCAGTTGTCCTTGGTCGGCACGGCTTGCGCCTCGAGCTTCACGTTGACGCAGCCGTCGCTGGACGAGCTGGAGGACCAGTTGAACGCGCGGATGTCACCGCCGTCGCCGTAGGTCAGGGTCGGCAGCATCGCGGAGTCGGCCTCGGGCGAGAAGATCCACTTGCCGACGAACAGGCCCGCCACGAGCAGGGCCACCGCGACCACCGCGGCCCCGATCGCCAGCGCGGTGCGCTTTCCCCTGTTCGCCCGCGTGGCGGGCGGGGCGTAGTGCACCGGCGCCTGGCCGGTGTACAGCGCGGTCTGGCCGCCGGGCGGGGTGGCCTGGCCGGTGCCCGAACTCGCCATCGACAGCAACCCGCGCGCCTGGGTCGCGGTGATCCTGGCCTCCGGGCTGGAGATCAGCAGTCCCATGATCGCCGACGCGAGCGGGCCCTGGCCGCGGGTCAGGTACGGGACCTCGTTCATGATCGCGTGCAGGGTCGCCGCGGTGGTCGGCCGCTCGAACGCGACCAGGCCCTCGACCGCGAAGAACAGCGTCGCGCCGAGCGACCAGAGGTCCGATTCGGGCATCGCCTCGCGGCCCTCGACGCGTTCGGGGGCCATGAACGCGGGCGAGCCGACGATCATCCCGCTGGTGGTCAGCCGCGGATCGTCCACCGCCTGCGCGATGCCGAAATCGGTGAGCTTCACGCGGCCGTTCGGGGCGACCATGATGTTGCCGGGCTTGACGTCCCGGTGCACGATGCCCGCGGCGTGCGCGGCCTGCAGCGCGGACAGCACCTGCTCGCCGATCGCCGCGACCCGCGCGGGCGGCAACGGTCCGTGCTGCCGCACCAGATCGGACAGCGTGGGCGCCTCGACGAGCTCCATCACGATGTAGGTGGTGTCGCCCTCGTGGATCACGTCGTACACGGTCACCACGGCCGGATCGTTGAGCTTCCCGCCGGTGCGCACCTCGCGCAGCACGCGCTCCTGGAACACGCCCACGTCCTCGGCACCGCCGGGCAGGTGCAGGCTCTTGATCGCGACGTGCCGCCCGATCACCCGGTCCTCGGCGCGCCACACCACGCCCATGCCGCCGCGGCCGATCTCGCCCAGCAGCGCGTAGCGTCCGGCGATCACCTGGGGCGCGTTCGCGGGCTGCGTTCGCTGCGTCTGCTGGGTCTGTTCCTCGGTCACGATCGGCTTGCCTTCCCTCCAGATTTGGCCAGGATGGTAGTCCGACCTTTCCGGAGGGGCCGCGGTTCCCGGAGATCAGCCGGTGAAGGTGAGCCAGATCAACGCCACGTTCAGCGTGATGATCACACTCGCGACCACCCAGCCGAGGCCCATGGTGACCCGGTGGTTCGCGTGCTCGCCCATCAGGTTCCGGTCGCCGGTCAGCTTGATCAACGGCACCAGCGCGAACGGGATCCCGAACGAGAGCACCACCTGCGACACCACGAGCGCGCGGCTCGGATCGACCCCGGTCGCCAGCACCACGATCGCGGGCGCGAGCGTGACCAACCGGCGCAGCAGCAGCGGAATCCGTTTGCGCAGCAAGCCTTGCATGATCATCGCGCCCGCGTACGCACCGACCGAAGTGGACGCGAGCCCGGAGGCGAGCAGCCCGACCGCGAACAGCAGCGCGACCACCGGCCCGAGCGCCTGGCCCACCGCCGCGTGCGCGCCCTCGATCGAGTCGACGCCCTCCTGCCCCTGCAGGTTCGTCGCGGCGAGCAGCACCATGGACAGGTTCACCGCGCCGGCCAGCAGCATCGCCAGCCCCACGTCGTACCGGGTGACCTTCAGCAGCCGTTTCCGCTGCGCGCCTTCGGGTTGCCCGTGCCGGTCGCGGGCCAGCCCGGAGTGCAGGTAGACCGCGTGCGGCATCACCGTGGCGCCGAGCATGGCGGCGGCGATGAGCACGCTCTCGGTGCCCTGGAACCGCGGCACCAGCCCGCCGAACGTGCCGGACGCCGACGGTGGTTCGACGAACACGCCGACCAGGAAGCCGATCGCGATGATCGCCAGCAGCCCGGTGATCACCCGTTCGAACGGGCGCTGCCCCCGCTTGTCCTGCACCAGCAGCAGCCCGAGCGAGACCACCCCGGTGATCAGCCCGCCGACCAGCAGCGGCAGCCCGAACAGCAGGTGCAGCGCGATCGCGCCGCCGACCACCTCGGCGAGGTCGGTGGCCATGGCCACCAGCTCCGCCTGTCCCCAGTAAGCGAGCCGGACCGGCCGCGAAGTCTTCTCCCGCACCGCCTCGGGCAGCGACATCCCGGTGACGAGCCCGAGTTTGGCCGACAGGTACTGCACCAGCCCGGCCATCAGGTTCGCCGCGACGATGACCCAGACCAGCAGGTAGCCGAACTGCGCCCCGGCGCTGATGTTGGACGCGACGTTGCCCGGGTCGACGTAGGCGATCGCGGCGACGAACGCGGGGCCGAGCAGCACGGATCCGGCGCGCACCTTGGCGAGTTTCGGACGAGCCGCCTGCGCCAGTGCCATCACGCCACCTCAGTTCCCCAGAGTTGTCGGTTCAACCAACTCCAAGTTTAGGCGCGCCGAACATTCCTGCCTAGCGTGACGTCCCACACTGATCCGAATGCCAGAAGTGTCGTGAGGGGACCCCTCCAGACAAATTTTGTCTGGAGGGGCCCCCTCATGAAAGAAGCACTAGGCGGGGAGTGCGACCTCGTGGCCGGAGGCGCGCAGGGCGGCGATCGCCTGGTCGAGCTGGTCGCCGCGCACCAGGATGTGGTCGGTGTCGAAAGTGGACAGTGAGAACAACGCGACCCCGGCGGACGCCAGTTCGCTGGCGAGCGCGGCGATGATCCCGGTGAGCGTGAACGCCAGCGGCCCGCGCACGGTGAGCAGGCGCCAGCCGTCCTCGACCTCCGCGTCCCCGGGCGCGAGTTCCGCCGGGCAGATGACCGACAGCTCGCTCGGGGTTCTGGTCACCGACACCAGCACCGGATCGGTGACGTCCAGAAGCCCGGGCGGGGTCGGGGCGTCCGGCGCCAGCCGTGCGACGGCGTACTCCCCCGCCTGGACGTCGATCGCGAGGCGGCGCATCAGCCTTCGAGCACCTTCGGGCTGGAGGCCACCTCGGTGCCGTCCGGCAGGGTGGAGATGGTGAAGTCCGCGAACACGTTCTCCGCCACCTTCTGCAACTGCCGCAAGCATTCCACGGCCAGCGCGCGGATCTCGACATCGGCGTGCTCGGTCGCGCGCATGGCGATGAAGTGCCGCCACGCGCGGTAGTTCCCGGTGACCACGATCCGGGTCTCGGTCGCGTTGGGCAGCACCGAACGCGCGGCCTGGCGGGCCTGCTTGCGGCGCAGTGTCGCGCTCGGCGCGTCGGCGAACTTCTCCTCCAGCCCGGCGAGCAGTTCCGTGTAGGCGTCCAGGCTGGCCTGCGTCGCGGCGAGGAACTTCTCGTGCAGCTCCGGGTCCTCGGCGATCACGTCCGGCTCGACGAACGCGGCCTTGCGCTCGGGGACGTACCGCTGCGAAAGCTGAGAGTACGAGAAGTGCCGGTGCCGGATCAGCTCGTGGGTCAGCGAACGCGAGATCCCGGTGATGTAGAAGCTCGCGGAGCCGTGCTCCAGGACCGACAGGTGCCCGACCTCGATGATGTGGTCGATGTACCCGGCGTTGGTGGCGGTCTTCGGGTTGGGCTTCTTCCAGGACTGGTAGCAGGCCCGGCCGGCGAACTCGGCGAGCGCCTGGCCACCGTCGGAATCGGTGGACCACGGCACGTCCTCCGGCGGGAAGAACTCCGTCTTCGCGATCAACTGCACCTTCGGCGACACCGTCTCGGCCACGCGCGCTCCTCTTGACTCCCCGCTCCTGACGAACACCGGCAGCCTAACCGCCGCCGGACGGGCCGCCGGGATCAACACCCGCGCACCACGGCGACACCATCGCTTCCTTGACTGGTGTCATATGTGGTGGCATGTTGGTGTCATGGACCTGACGCCGTACATCACCAACCTCCGCGAGGACCTCACCGCGACGGCCTCCGCCGGAGACGAGCAGACCCGGCGCGCGGCGGCGGTGCTGTCCGCGGCGCTGGAGCCGGCGGTGCGCCTCGCGCTGATGAACGCGCTGGCCGATCTCGCGGCGGAGGTCACCGCGAGCCTGCCCGACCACGTCGTGGAGGTCCGGCTCGACGGCCGGGACGTCCGCGTGGTGGTCACCGGGACGGGCGGTTCGGCCGCGGAGGAAGCTCCCCGTGCCGAACGGACGCAGGCGCCGCTGCCGCCGATCGACGGCGGCGACATCACCCGCATGACGTTGCGCATGGTGGAGAAGATCAAGGGCCAGGCCGAGCAGGCCGCCGCCGCGCAGGGCGTCTCCCTCAACACCTTCATCTCGCAGGCGGTGCAGGGGGCGTTGCACGGCACGGTTCCGGGCCACGGTTCGCCGGAGAAACCGAAGCAGGGCAAGCAAACCGACTCGTTCCTGCACGGCTGGGTGGAGGGCTGACCGCGATGCCGACCGAAGAGCAGACCTCGTCCGGCGAGGAACTCGTCCGCACCCAGGCGTACCCCGTCGACGGGCCGATCGAACTGGACATCAGCGTGACGATCGGCCGGATCGACATCCGGTTGAGCGCGGACGTCGAAGAGGCGACCGTCGAGGTGCGCCACGACCCGTCGGCGCAGGAGCCCTGGGCGACCGGGGTGACGAACGTGCTGAACTGGGTCACCGAGCGGTTCGGTGACTCGTTCGGCGCCGACCTCAGCGGGACGCCGGTGGACGCGGTGCAGCAGGCGCGCATCGAGAAGACCGGCAACCGGCTGTCCGTGCGCGCGCCGAAAGCCCTGCCACTGCGCCGGATTCCGCTCGCGATCACCGTGCACGCGCCGGCCGGTTCCCACCTCGAGGTGAAGGCGGGCGCGGCGGACGTCAAGGTGACCGGTCCGGCGGGCCGCGCCGATCTGGTCACCGGCACCGGTGAGGTCGCGCTGGACCGCGCCGACGGGGCGGCGATCGTCCGCACCGGTTCCGGCGCCATCCGCCTCGGCCCGACGCTGGCGGGCTTGCAGGTGCGCACCGGCAGCGGTGACGTCGAGGCGTCCTCGCTGTCCGGTTCGGCGACCATCGTGACCGGCACCGGGGCCATCTGGCTCGGCGTGGTGTCCGGGGAGGTGCTCGCCCGCAGCGGCAGCGGCGACCTCTCCGTCGCGGAAGCGGCCGCGGGCAAGCTCGAGCTGCTCACCGGGTCCGGCGAGGTCCGGATCGGCATCCGCTCGGGCGTGGTCGCCGAGATCACCCTGTCCTCGGGTTCGGGCAAGGTCTCCAGCGAGCTGGACGTGTCCACCGAACCGCCCGACGCCGGAGCGGCGCTGAAGGTGAACGCGCGCACGGGGTACGGCCACGCGGTGGTCACCCGGGCCGCCCAGTAGGCCACTTCCCAGGGGGCAGGAAGGGAGCTTTACTACCGTTCAACCGTAGTAAAGCTCCCTTCCTCATGTTCTCCTGGAGTAAAGCTCCCTTGCTATTTTTCGCACCCGGCTAGGCTCTGGTCACGATGAGCACGAACGTGGTAAGCCCGGTCTTCGTCGGGCGGGACGGCGAATCCGATCGCCTCGACCGGACCTTCGAACGCGTCGCCGGGGGTGGCGCGGCCACCGTGCTGATCGGCGGCGAGGCGGGGATCGGCAAGACCCGGCTGATCGGGGAATTCACCGCCCGGCTCGGGGCGCGAGCCCTGGTCCTGACCGGCGGCTGCGTGGAATTCGGCGCCGAGGGCCTGCCGTTCGCGCCGTTCGTCGCCGCGCTGCGCGGGCTGTCCGGCGACCTGACCGACCACGAGCGCACCGCGCTGGCGCCGCTGCTGCCCGGCTCCACCCCGGCGACCCCGACCGCGGGCGACGAGGCCCGGCCGCGGCTGTTCGAGGGCATGCTGGCGCTGCTCGCGCGGCTGGGCGAGAAACGGCCCGTGGTCGTGGTCATCGAGGACGCCCACTGGGCGGACCGCTCGAGCCGCGACCTGCTCGATTTCCTGGTGCGCAACCAGCATTCCGCCGACGGTTCCCTGCTCGTGGTCACCCATCGTTCCGAGGAACTCGGCCGCACCCACCCGCTGCGCCCATTGCTCGCCGGGCTGGCCCGGTTGTCGTGGACCGAACGCCTCGAACTGGCCCGGCTGGGCAAACGCGAAGTCGTCCGCCAGGCCCGCGGCATCCTCGGCCGCGAACCGGATCCGGCGCAGCTCGGCGTCCTCTACCGGCGCAGCGACGGCAATCCGCTATTCGTCGAGGCGCTGCTCGACCGCGACGGCACGGACGGGCTTCCGGCGTCGCTGGCGGACCTCCTGCTCACCCGGATCGACCGGTTGCCCGAGGACGCCGCGCAGGTCGTCCGGATCGCCGGGGTCGGCCCGATCAGCGTCTGCCACCGCCTGCTGGTCGCGGTGTCCGATGTGGACTCGGCGACGCTTTCGCGCGGCCTGCGCGCTGCGGTGGACGCGAACGTGCTCGCCGTCGAGGGCGACGGCTACCGGTTCCGGCACGCGCTGATCGGCGACGCCGTGTACCGCGATCTCGTACCGGGCGATCGGCTCGCCTGGCACGCCCGCTACGCCGAGGCACTGCGCGCCGATCCGACCCTGGCCGCCAGCCCGCGCCCGACCGCCGAACTCGCGCACCACCTGTTCGCCGCCCGGGACCTGCCCGGCGCGCTGTGCGCGGCCTGGGCGGCGGCCGACGAGGCCAAGCGCTCGCTCGCCTACGCCGAACAGCTCGGAATGCTCGAGCGTGTTCTGGAACTGTGGGATTCGGTGCCCGGCAGCGCCGAGCGCATCGGCGCCGAACGCCTCGACGTCTTGGAGAAGGCGGTCCACGCGGCGAGCCTGGCCGGGGAACTGGCACGCGGCGAAGCGCTCGCCACCGAGGCGCTGGCCGTGCTCGAAGGCACCGGTCAGCGGGTCCGCACCGCCGCGATGCTCGAACAGCGGGCGCGGATCCGCGGCCATTCCGGGCTTCCCGGCACCCTGGCCGATCTTCGTGAAGCGGTGCGGATCGTGCCGCCGGACAGCCAGATCCGCGGTTTCCTGCTGAACTCGCTCGCCGCGCATCTGATGGAGATCCCGAACGAGGAGGAAGCGCGGAAGGTCGCGGAGGAAGCCCTCGCCGCCGCGCACGAAGCGGGCGCGGATCCGACCGAGGCTTCCGCCCTGATCACGCTCGCGGTGGTCCGCGGCCGCGCCGGGAACCCGGACGCCGAACTGCCGAAGTTCGCCCGAGCCCGCGCGATCGCGGAGAACATCGGCGCACACCGCATCCAGCTGCACGCCCTGCACTGCGAATCCTCGCTGATGCAAGCATTCGGCCGACTGGAAGAGGCGGAAAGTCTTGCGCGGCAAGGATTGGCGGTCGCCCGCGAGGTCGGGCTCGCCCGGTCGGACGGCGCCGAGCACGCCGTCGACCTCACCGCCGCGCTCGTCGCCGCGGGCCGCTGGGACGACGCCCTGGAAACCGCCGATCGCGCACTCGAACTCGCCCCACCACCCAACCACCACGCGCATCTACTGGCGTTCAAGGGTTTTCTCGCGCTGCACCGCGGCGATCTCGCCGACTGCGCGAGCCTGACCGAACGCTCCTACGAGTTGCTCGGCGGCGAAACGAAGTTCTGCCAGGACCCGCTCATGTTGCCGCGGCTGAAGGCGGAACTCCGGCTCGCCGAGGGCGACCCGAAGGCGGCCGCGCGGGTGGTGGCCGACGTGCTGCCCGGCGAGTACCTGCTCGATTCCTCCCGGTTCGCCTGGCCGCTGCTGGTGCTCGGCGCGCGCACGGCCGACCCGGACCTGCTCCCGCGACTGCGCGAACTGGCCGATCGCCTACGCGTCGCGGGCCCGGTACAGCACGCGTTCGCCCTGACCTTCGCCGCCGAAGCGGACGGCGCGGCGTGGGACGCGGCGGTCGCCGCATGGGAGAAGGTCGGCCAGCCCCTGCGCCTGGCGGAGGCGCTGCTCCCCGCCGCCGAAGCCGCGATCACGGTCGACCGGGAAGCGGCGGCGGCTTCCCTGCGCCGAGCCGCCGAACTCGCCGATTCCCTCGGCGCGCTCCCCTTGCGCGAACGCATCGGCGACCTCGCGCGCCGCGCCCGGATCGTGCTGTCCCCGAACGAACCGGAACCCGATCAGGCGATCGCCCGCCTGGGCCTCACCCCGCGCGAACGGGAGATCCTGCGCCTGGTCGCCGACGGCCGGGGAAACAAGGAGATCGCCGAGCAACTGTTCATCTCGGCGAAGACGGCCAGCGTGCACGTGTCGAACATACTGGGCAAACTCGGCGTCGCGAACCGGGTGGAGGCTGCCGCCACCGCCAACCGCCTAGGAATCTTCGCGTCGTAGGAACGCCCGCCACGCCGCGGCCGACACGACGAGCGCACCGGCCTCGGGCGACTTGCTGTCGCGCACGGCAACCGCCGGACCGATGAAGGCCACCTCAACGCAGTCGCCGTTGGCACCATCGCCTCCGCTGTATGTGCTCTTCCGCCAGGGAACGTTGATCAGGTCCACGGCGTGCCTCTCCGGCTCGGCTCAGCGTTCGGCGGCCACCTCCCGGATCAAGGAGATCGAGTCCTGCTCATCCAGTCCGAGATCGGTGAAGTGGTCGAACAGCAGCCTACCAGCGCGAATATCGCGCGGTTTCTCCAATTGCATCGATCCGAACCCGTATTCGAGATAGACCAGGCCGGGTTCCTCTGGGTCCTCGAAATCCACGATGATGAAGTTGCTGTACAGGCCACTGTGCGGGCCAACGTTCTGCGGAATCACTTGCACCGTCTGCAGTCGCACGGCGACCTCGTTCTCCAGCCGCTTCCCGGTGAAGGGATCGCGGGCCGAATCGAAAACGGTCCGCATGTAGGTCTCGGTTTGCAGCAGCCCGGGCACGAAACCGAGCTGATACGTGCGGATCATCGAGCCTCCGCTTCGATGCTGACGAAGCCTCGGTCGTCCAGGCCGTAGGCGTACCACCAGCCGCGCTCGTCGGCGCGGTCGTAGAGCTTGACGTAGTCCGGGAAGTCCGGGGTGATCACGCCGTAGAGGTCCAGCATCGCCAGGTACTCGTGGTAATGCGGCAGCGGCCCTTCTCGATGCGGCTCATCTTCGACGGCGAGAAGCGCAGCTTCTTCCCGGCCTCCTGCTGCGTCATCCGCTCGCGGTCGCGCATGCGGCGAAAGCATCCGGCCGACCTGCCGCATGCGCGCGTTGGGTTTGCGTGGCTCACGCACCGGAAATCACCCCTCGGATACGTCTGAGCACGAATCGTAAGGTGGGCTTTCGCGGTCGAAAGTTTCGACTCGCCGCGCGCCTTAGCCCCGGCTGAGATCGCGTACGCGGAAATAAGGCCCGCGCCTCATGCGGGCTCCCCCGCCTTAGGGCGAATCTCGATCCCGTCAGAGCGACACGCAAGGGAGCCGAGAATATGACCGCGAAGATCCTGGGCATCGCCGGAAGCCTCCGCAAGGGCTCGTTCAACCGCAGGCTGCTGACCGCCGCGAGCCACGAACTGCCCGACGGCCTGGCACTGGTCACCTGGGACGAGCTGGCGCACGTGCCGCCGTTCGACGAGGACGCCGAAGACGGGCCCGCGCCGCGTTCGGTCGCCACGCTGCGCACGGCGATCCTCGAGGCGGATGGGCTGCTGATCGCCACCCCGGAGTACAACGGTTCGATTCCGGGCCAGTTGAAGAACGCGTTGGACTGGGCGTCGCGGCCTTACGGCGAGTCGTCGCTGTCCGGCAAGCCCGCCGCGGTGATCGGCGCGAGCCCCGGCCAGTACGGCGCGGCGTGGGCGCAGGCCGAGCTGCGCAAGGTGCTCGGCCAGGCGGGGGCGAACGTGAGCGACGCGCAGGTCGCGGTGCCCGAGGCGTTCCGGCAGCTCGACGAGCGCGACCGGCTGCTAGACCACGAGCTGCGCACCTCGCTCACCGCGCTGATCGCCGAACTGCACCGCACCATCCGCGGTGACGTTCCGGCAGCCTGACCACGACCGCTCCCGAACGGACGCGGTGGAGCGCGGTGGTCGTGGTCTCACTCGGCATCGCAAGGGGTTCCGCTCACCCACTCGCTCCCGCGGGCCGGATGCTGCACGGAATCTTCGGGAGCCTGATTGGTGTGATCGGGATGCCGATCGTGGTGGCCTCGGTGCGTTCCGCACATCGGGCGCGAGCGATGAGCGTCGTGCTGACGTTGGTTCCGCTGAGCCGGGGTCGCCGGGCCCGCGGTTTCAGCGGGCATGGCTACCAGCCGTCCTGATCGCCGCCAGCACCCGAGCACGCCCCCGGCCCCGCGCCGGTGAGGCGGCGGGGCCGGGGTGCGGGTGTCAGTCGGTCTCGATACCGAGCGAAACGGGGTAGTCGTCGTAGGGACCGTCCTTGCACTCCCACCCGGTGGGGCTGTCGTCCTCAGGGATCACCGCACCGAGCGTTTCTTCGCACACCTCTTTCGGGATCACTTTGTGGTGGCCCGATCCCGGGACTTCCTGCGCGGAAGCGGATCCGGCGGCACCCAGCAGGGCGCCGACAGCCAGCGCTGCGACACTCATTCCGGTCGCGATGCGACGCATGTAGAACTCCTTCGCCGAAGGGGACGTGTTGTCACCGCGAGCCTTCCGCTTCTTCGCGCGAAGTTCGCGCCAGACCACACGCCTGGGCGACCGGACCGATCTCCGCACTCGCGGTGCATCCGACTGGACGCCGCCCGCGCTGACCTGTGTATTCCCGGGCGCCCACGGCCCGTCACCGCTCGTCCCGAATCTCACCGGAACGAGTCATCTCGGCAAGCGGCAGGAAGGGACCTTCACTACGCCTCAAAGGGAGCAAGGGACCTTTACTACAGTTGAACCGTAGTAAAGGTCCCTTGCTCTCACCCCCGGTGCGCGAACTGTTGACGGAGGGTGGCGGACAGGTCGCCACGGTTGCCGACGGCGACGCCGTCGAGCTGGAGCCATTCGGCCATCAGGGAAAGTTCGGCGGCCAGTTCGGCGGCGACCCGGCCGGTGTCCGCATCCGGTTCGGCGAAGGCGCCCTGCACCCGCAGGACACCAGCCGCGCGGTCGGCCTTGAGGTCGACGCGGCCGACCAGTTCGCCGTCGAGCAGGAACGGGAACACGTAGTACCCGTGCACCCGCTTCGCCTCGGGGACGTAGATCTCGATGCGGTAGTAGAAGTCGAACAGCCGCTCGGTGCGGGCGCGTTCCCAGATCAGCGGATCGAACGGGCACAGCAGCGCCCGCCCGGTGATCGCGCGGGGCACGCGGGCGTCGACGTGCCGGTAGGCCTGGGCGCGCCAGGTCCGCACCCGCACCGGTTCCAGCACACCGGCCTCCACGAGTTCCGCGACCGCCTGCTGGCTCGCGTCCGGGCCGAGCCGGTAGTAGTCGCGCAGATCGGGTTCGGTCGCCACGCCGAGCGCGGTCGCCGCGCGGGTGATCAGTTCCCGGGCCCCCTCCTCCGGCGTGATCCGGCGGGCGAGCACTTCCGGCGGGAGCACTCGCTCGGTGAGGTCGTACAGCCGCTCGAAACTCCGCCGCGCGCCGGTGGTGAGCTGTCCCATCCCGAACAGCCACTCGCAGACCTTCTTGACCTCCGACCGGTTCCACATCCCGCCGGTGATGCGGGAGTTCTCCCCCATCACCTGCCGCTCGATCTCGCCCGCCCCCACCGGGCCGAGTTCCTTCACCACCGCCAGGACGTCCTCGACCAGCATGGGCGACCGGTCGATGATCCGGCTGTACCCCTTCCACCAGCCGGGCCGTTTCGCGCCGGACTGCAGCAGGGGCCAGTCCTCGACCGGGATCAGGCTCGCCTCGTGCGCCCAGGACTCCACCAGCAGCCGCGGCCGCCGCGTGCTGTGCGCCCAGGCCGCGTCGTCCACCAGCGCGGGCTCGTACGCCCCGAGCCGCGCGAACACCGGGGCGTAGTGCGCGCGCACCGCCACGTTCACCGAATCCAGCTGGAGCAGCTGGGTTCTGGCCAGCACCCGGCGCAGATGCCGCCGGGTGGGCGCCCCGGCGGGCCGTGCGTCGGCGAATCCCTGCGCGGCGAGCGCCGCCCTGCGCGCCACCGCCAAACTGATCGTCTGCATCGTGGGGTCATAGTGCCAGGGGCCACCGACAATTTCGGGACGCGTTAGGTTGCGGGGCATGAGTACCGCCGAGGTCCGCACCGCCACCGTCGACGACGCCGGGGAGATCGCCCGGATCCAGCGCGACACCTGGCGTGCCGCCTACGCCGAGATGCTGGGCGAGCACGCGCTCGCCGAACTCGACGCCGCCGACGCCGAGCGCCAGTGGACCGGCGCGATCGAGCATCCGGAAACCCGCGTGTACGTGGCCCTCGAAGGCAGGTTCACGGTCGGTTTCTGTGTCGCCGGGCCCGCTCCCGAAGAGGAGTCCGCCGCGGCCGACGGCACCCCGCCCCCGGACGCCGACCGGATCGGGCTCATCGCGTCGGTGCTCGTCGAACCGCGCTGGGGACGGCGCGGCCACGGCGGGCGGCTGCTCGCGACCGCCGCCGCGGATCTGCGGGGGCTCGGCGCGGAACGCGGGATCTCCTGGGTGGCGCAGGCGGATTCGGCCTCGCTGGCGTTGTTCCGGCGCGCGGGCTGGCATCCCGACGGCACCGTGCGCACCCTCGACACCGGCGAACGCCTGCTCAAGGAACTCCGCCTCACCGGCACCCTGGAACTCGCCCTCACCTAGATGTGCCCCACGAACACCTTGCGCACCTTTCGTCGCGAGGCCGTTCCGGGCGTGCGGGTCCCCCACGAGCACGGCGGAAGCCCGACCGAGAAACCTCAATGGGGTTTTCTCGGTGTGTGGTGTGGTGCCGTGCTCGTGTGGTGCCCGCGAGTTCCCCGTTCTGGTCGGGTGTGTTCCCCGTTTCGGTAGCCCGAGTTCCCCGTTTCGGGAGTTGGCGGTGCCCGATGCGGCCTTCGGCGCACGCGGGAAGGCAAGGTTCCTACGCCGCCGCATCGAGCACTCCGAACACCTCTCGACAAGCCCTACCGAGAAAACCTCAATGTGGCATTGGGGGCGCTTACTCGGCGGGGGAGGCAGAGCGGTTGCGGTCGGCGAAGACGATCCAGCGCATCACGCTGTACATGAAGACGCCTTCGCAGGCGCCCGCGAGGATGCGGGAGAGGTGGTACTGCAGGCCGAGCGCCGCGAGTCCCGCGCCCACGCCGAGGATGAACGCGACGTAGTTGACACCGATCGCGATCGCGTAGAGCACCGCCTGGCGGCCGACCGGTGCGTGCGAGCGGAAGTTCATGCTCCGGTTCAGCACGAAGCTGAGCCCGAACGCGCAGAGGTACGCGACCGTCACGCTCACCGCCACCGGCAGCCCCAGGCCGCCGTGCAGCAGGGTGAGCAGCGCCAGATCGACGCCGAAAGTGAATCCGTTGATCACGCAGAAGCCCAGGAAACTGGGCGCGACCAGGCGATCGAGCCCGAACGGCAACCGACGGACCACCGCGGCGCACGCGCGCGCGAACTTCTCGGGGAACGCGTGGCCGGTCCCCCCGACTCGCTGGTCGACCACGGGACAAGCCTTCCAGGGACAGATGTCCGGAAGGCGACCACCAGGTGATCATTCGGGGCTCGAAGAGTGGGGCTAACCCCCGGGGATCCCGGCGCGGTCGCTGCTAGCTTGGGCAGGGGATCTCTTCAGGAGGCGGCGATGTTCGGACTGCTGTGCATGACGCTCGGCGTCGCGTTCGGCTCCGCCATCGTCCCGCTGATCACCGTCGAGGTCTGGGTCATCGGGCTCGCGACCAGCGAGGCCGGTGTGCACTGGCTGCTCGTCGGCGCGGTGGCCGCGATCGGGCAGGTCGCCGGGAAGTTCCTGTACTACCTGGCCGCGCGCGGTTCGATCAAGCTGCCCAAGTTCCTGCACGACCGGCTGCACCGGGAACGCCCGATGACCCCGCGCCGCGAGCGCTGGCACAAGCGGACGAAATGGCTCCGCACCAAGCTGGAATCGATTCGCGAGCGCTGCCACCGGCACCCGCACTGGATGACCGGGACCTACGGGGTCAGCTCGATCGTCGGCATCCCGCCGTTCATGGCGACCACCGTGCTCGCCGGTTTCGTCCAGATGCCCGCGTCGACGTTCCTCGCCGCCGGGATCATCGGCCGGTTCATCCGGTTCAGCGCGCTCGCCGCCTCCCCCGCCCTGTTCGCTTCCTGGCTCCGCCTCTGATGCCTCTGGTCCGCGAGGTCAGTGGTCGGCGGCTTCGAGGTCGATGGCTTTGCGCATGGTTTCGCGGGCACGGCGGCGGTCACCGGCGATGTCGTAGGCATACGCCAGCCGGTACCAGTGCCGCCAGTTCCCCGGATCCGCCTCCAGATCCGCGCGGCGCTGCTCGAACCACGAATCGGCCGCCTTGCGATCAACCCGCCCGGACGGCATCCGCGGCAGGTCGTCAACGTCCGGCAACTCGCCCTCGGCGTCGAGGCGGCGGGCGAGCCGCTGCACCCGGGCGCCCGAACGCCAGGTGGTGACCACCATCCACACCCCGAGCAGCGGCAGCACCAGCACCCCGGCGCCCAGCACCATCGGCACGGCCTCACCGGTGCGCAGCAGGGCGACGGCCCGCCCGGCGAGCAGCACCAGGTAGACCACCAGCGCCGCGGTCAGCAGCAGCGCGACGTTCCGGGCCCTCATAGGTCGAGCACGTTCTCCAGGCCGACGGTCAGCCCCGGGCGCTTCACCACCGAACGCACCCCGAGCAGCACACCGGGCATGAACGACGAGCGGTCCATCGAATCGTGCCGGATGGTCAGCGTCTCCCCCTCGGCGCCGAACAGGATCTCCTCGTGCGCGATCAGCCCGGGCAGCCGGACCGAATGCACCGGCACGTCCTCCACCCGCGCCCCGCGCGCACCGTCCAATTCGGACGTCGTCGCATCGGAGGCGGGGGACAGACCGGCGGCGGCCCGCGCCTGGGAGATCAGGCGCGCGGTGTGCGCGGCGGTCCCCGACGGGGCGTCGGCCTTGCGGTTGTGGTGCAGTTCGATGACCTCGGCGGCCTGGTAGAACCGGGCCGCCTGCTCGGCGAACCGCATCGCCAGCACCGCGCCGAGCGCGAAGTTCGGCGCGATCAGCACGCCGAGCCCGGGCTTGTCCGCCAGCCACCCCCGCAGGGTGGTCAGCCGGTCCTCGGTGAACCCGGTGGTGCCCACCACCGCGTGCAGGTCGTGCTCCACCGCGAACCGCAGGTTGTCCATCACCGCGTCCGGGTGCGTGAAGTCGATGACCACCTCGGCCTTGGCGTCGGCGACATCGGAGAGCTGGTCGCCCACGTCGACCGCCGCCACGACCTCCAGATCGGCACTCGCCTCGACGGCCCGGACGGCCTGGGCGCCCATCCGGCCGCGGGCGCCGAGCACACCCACTCGAATCGGCCTGGCAGTCTCGGTCATGACGCGATCACCTCGTGCAAATCGTCCGGCAGGTCGTCGTCGTGAGCGTACGGCCCGACCACCGCGGCGGCGGAAACCCCACCCGGCCGCCGCAGCAGCACGCTCGCCAGGGCCCGGACGTCCTCGGCAGTGACCGCGTCGATCCGCGCCACGGTGCCCTCGACGCCCAGGTAGTCGCCGTAGTTCAGCTCCTGCTTGCCGATCCGCGACATCCGGGACGCGGTGTCCTCCAGCCCGAGCACCAGCCCGCCGCGCAACTGGCCCTTGGCCCGGGCGACCTCGGCGTCGGTGAGCCCGTCCCGGGCGACCTGGTCGAGGACCTCGCGCAGCACCCCCGCGACCTCGCCGAGCCGGTCCGGCTGGCAGCCCGCGTACACGGCGAGATGCCCGGTGTCGGCGTAGCTGGCCACCGACGAGTACACCTGGTAGGCCAGCCCGCGGCGCTCGCGAACCTCCTGGAACAACCGCGAACTCATCCCGCCGCCGAGTGCGGCGTTGAGCACGCTCAACGTGTACCGGCGCTCGTCGTGCCGGGAGAGCGCGCGCATCCCGAGCATCACGTGCGCCTGCTCGGTGTCGTCGGTGTGCAGCGCCAGCTTGCGGTTGGTGACGATCCGGGCCCGTCCCCGGCGCGGCGGCACCGGAGTGTCCGAACCGGACAGCCGGTCTCGCAAAGCCTTGCGCACCAAGCGAAGCACCTGGGTGTGGTCGATGTTCCCGGCGACCGCGAGCACCATGCGCGGCAACCGGTACCGGCGCCGGTAGAACCCGCGCAACGCGGCGGGCGCCATCCCGGTGATCGACTCCTCGGTGCCGAGGACCGGGCGGCCGAGCGGGTGCTCACCGAGGATCGCGCTGACGAACGTCTCGTGCAGCAGGTCCTCGGGATCGTCGTCGCGCATCGCGATTTCCTCGAGCACCACGCTGCGCTCGGTGTCCACATCGGAATCCGCGCACAGCGCCTCGAAGACGACGTCGGTCACCAGGTCGACGGCGAGCGGCAGGTCCGAGTCGAGCACCTGCGCGTAGTAGCAGGTGTGTTCCTTGGCCGTGAAGGCGTTGAACTCGCCGCCGACCGCGTCCACCTCTTCGGCGATCTGCTTGGCGTCGCGGTTGCGGGTGCCCTTGAACAGCAGGTGTTCCAGGTAGTGCGCGGCGCCGGCCACGTTCGGCTGCTCGTCGCGGGAGCCGACGCCGACCCACAGCCCGACGGTCGCCGACCGCGAGGCCGGCACGTGCTCGGTGATCACCCGCAGGCCACCGGGCAGCACGGACCGCTTGACCACCGAACCGTCCGCGGTGGACTCGAGCGTACGAGTACTGCCCACGGGCTGGGAGAACCCGGGATTCTTGCTCGCCATGTGTTCCTTACCCCGGTGTCATGAGGGGACCCCTCAAGACAAAATTTGTCCGGAGGGGTCCCCTCATGACATGTCGACTACTGGGCCGAGTCGGCCTTTTCCGGGTTGGACTCGGACTTCTCGGCGGGCTTGGCCTCGTCCTCGTCCTTGACCACGATCAGGCTGATCTTGCCGCGGTTGTCGATGTCGGCGATCTCCACGCGGAGCTTGTCGCCGACGTTCACCACGTCCTCGACCTTGCCGATGCGCTTGCCGTTGCCCAGCTTGGAGATGTGCACCAGGCCGTCCTTGCCCGGCAGCAGCGAGACGAACGCGCCGAACGCGGCCGTCTTCACCACGGTGCCGAGGAAGCGCTCGCCGACCTTGGGCAGTTGCGGGTTCGCGATCGCGTTGATCTTGTCGATCGCGGCGGTGGCCGACGGGCCGTCCGCGGCGCCGACGTAGATCGTGCCGTCGTCCTCGATCGAGATGTCGGCGCCGGTCTCCTCGGTGATCGAGTTGATCATCTTGCCCTTCGGCCCGATGACCTCGCCGATCTTGTCGACCGGGATCTTCACGCTGGTGACCCGCGGGGCGTACGGGCTCATCTCGTCCGGGCCGTCGATCGCCTCGGCGATGACCTCCAGGATGGTGAGCCGCGCGTCCTTGGCCTGCTTCAGCGCGGCGGCCAGCACCTCGGACGGGATGCCGTCCAGCTTGGTGTCCAGCTGCAGCGCGGTGACCACGTCCTTGGTGCCGGCGACCTTGAAGTCCATGTCGCCCATGGCGTCCTCGGCGCCGAGGATGTCGGTCAGCGCGACGTACTCGGTCTTGCCGTCGACCTCGTCGGAGATCAGGCCCATGGCGATCCCGGCGACCGGCGCCTTCAGCGGCACCCCGGCGTTGAGCAGGCCCATGGTCGAGGCGCAGACCGAACCCATCGAGGTGGAACCGTTGGAGCCCAGCGCCTCGGACACCTGGCGGATCGCGTACGGGAACTCGTCCCGCTTCGGCAGCACCGGCACCAGCGCCCGCTCGGCCAGCATGCCGTGGCCGATCTCGCGCCGCTTCGGCGAACCGACGCGGCCGGTCTCCCCGGTGGAGAAGGGCGGGAAGTTGTAGTGGTGCAGGTAGCGCTTGGTGGTCTCCGGGGACAGCGAGTCGATCTGCTGCTCCATGCGGAGCATGTTCAGCGTGGTGATGCCCAGGATCTGGGTCTCGCCGCGCTCGAACAGGGCCGAACCGTGCGCCCGCGGCACCACGGCGACCTCGGCGGACAGCGACCGGATATCGGTCAGCCCGCGGCCGTCCATGCGGATCTTGTCGCGCAGGACCCGCGCACGCATGACCTTCTTGCTCAGCGCCTTGAACGCGGCGCCGATCTCCTTCTCGCGGCCCTCGAAGGCCTCGCCCTCGCCGATGCCGACGCGCTCCAGCACGGCGGCCTTGACCTCGTCGACGGCGTTGTCGCGGTCCTGCTTGCCGGCGATGGTCAGCGCCTTGGCCAGGTCGTCGGTGGCGATCGCGGCCACCGCGTCGTAGGCGTCGGGCTGGTAGGCCGGGAAGGTCGGGAACTCGCCGGTCGGCTTCGCGGCCACCTCGGCGAGCTGCTGCTGTGCCTGGCAGAGCACCCGGATGAACGGCTTCGCCGCGTCCAGGCCCTCGGCCACGACCTGCTCGTCCGGCGCCTTCGCACCGGCGGCGATCAGGTCCAGGGTCTGCTCGGTGCCCTCGGCCTCGACCATCATGATCGCCACGTCGTCGCCGACGATGCGGCCCGCGACGACCATGTTGAAGGTCGCCTTCTCCAACTGCTTCCAGGTCGGGAACGCCACCCACTGGTCCTCGATCAGCGCGACGCGGACGCCGCCGATCGGACCGGAGAACGGCAGGCCGCCGATCTGGGTGGACGCCGACGCGGCGTTGATCGCGAGCACGTCGTACGGGTCGTCCGGGTGCAGGCTCTGCACGGTGATGACGACCTGGATCTCGTTGCGCAGGCCGTCGGCGAAGGACGGGCGCAGCGGCCGGTCGATCAGCCGGGCGGTCAGGATCGCGTCGGTCGAGGGACGGCCCTCGCGGCGGAAGAACGCGCCGGGGATCCGGCCTGCGGCGTACATCCGCTCCTCGACGTCGACGGTGAGCGGGAAGAAGTCGAAGTGCTCCTTCGGCTGCTTGGACGCCGTGGTCGCGGAGAGCAGCATGGTCTCTTCGTCGAGGTAGGCGACCACCGCGCCGGCGGCCTGCTTGGCCAGCCGGCCGGTCTCGAAGCGGATGGTGCGGGTGCCGAACCGGCCGTTGTCGATGACGGCTTCGGTTTCGTGCACGGTGACTCCGGTGGAGTCGGTCATAAGGTGTTTCTCCTCTTTGTTCTCAGGCAGCCGCCGGGCACCAACCCCTTGGTGTCCCACGCCCGAGAAGCGAGGCCGGTCTTCGATCGAAGTCCCCGGGGCCGTTTCGCCCGGGAACCACTACCGAGGACCGGCTGACGGGTCCTCTCGCGCGCTGGTGCGCCTGCCGTGGTTTCTGCGTTTGTACCGAGGGGGAGTGACCGGGTGGTCACTCCCCCTCGGGATGGGTCATCGGCGGAGGCCGAGGCGCTGAATCAGCGACCGGTACCGTTCGATGTCCACCTTCATCACGTAGTTGAGCAGCCGGCGACGACGGCCGACCAGCAGCAACAGGCCGCGACGAGAGTGGTGGTCGTGCTTGTGCACCTTGAGGTGCTCGGTCAGGCCGATGATCCGCTTGGTGAGCAGGGCGACCTGGGCCTCGGGGGATCCGGTGTCCGAGTCGTGCACGCCGTACTCGGAAAGGATCGACTTCTTGTCTTCGGTGGACAGCGCCACTCGTGTTCTCCTCGGATATATCTGTGCCGTGCGGCCCGGACGCGCGCTTCGCGCCGGGTGAGTCGGTCTCGGCCGCCACGGACTGCAGCCGGACCCGTCATCGAGGGTAGCAGCCGCCCTACTCGCTGCCTCGATCGGCGCGCTGTGCGGGTAGCGGGAACGCCTCGACCACGGTATAACGCGGCCCGCGGTCGTCCCGCTCGCTGCGCATGAGCACGGCCTCGGCGGCGGTCCACGGTTCGCCGCGGAACCCGGCGAGCCGCCGTTTCCACCGGCTCGGCACCGCGCGTCGCGCCCGGGCCAGGGTCAGGTGCGGGTGGTACTCGCGCCCCTCCCGACCGGCTCCGGCGGCCGTGCCCAGTTCGAGCACACCGCTGCCGTCGACCCCGATCCAGAGCACGCCGGGGAACGTGCCGCTCCCGGCCAGGCGCAGGGTCGGCGCGGGGTGCCCCCGCAGCCGCTCTCGCAACCAGTCTACCTGGCGTTTCTCGTCCTCGACGACGCCGTAGAAACCGAGCGTGATGTGCCACCGCTCGGGTGGCTCCCAGCGCAGTCCGTCCCCGCCCGCGCCGAGCCGATCCAGTTCGGCGCGCAGCGCTTCGATCGCCTCCGCCGGGGGCAGCAGGGCGGAGAACAGGGTCAATTCAGACGCCCTCTCGCGCGCCCTTGCCCGCCCGGCGCAGCAGGTCGGCGATCGCCGGGAAATCGCCTTCCAACCGGCTCGCGGCCTCGCCGAGGTCCTCGTCCTCGGCGATCTCCCGCAGCGCGGCGAGCACGGTTTGGTCGTCGGCGACCGCCCCGACCGGGAAGTTGTCCCGGCCCACGGTCGGCCGCGACTCGCGGACGTCCTCCAGCGCGGCGAGCAGCGCCTCCTTGTTGCCCGACGCCACCGCCGGGGTGAGGATCTTGCGTTCCAACATGATCATCCGGGCGAGCACGACCGGGTTGCCGATCTTGGCCCGCCGCCCGCTCATCACCTGGCTGAGCATGGGCGCGCTGATGCCGAGCACCTCCGCGAGGAACGCCTGCGAGATGTCGAAGGCCACGACGAGGCGCCGCACGCGGTCTCCCAGTGGCTCGCCGTACCACTCCCGTTGCAGGGCGATGTTCCGCTGGACGATCTTGTGGTCCTCCACGGTATATGCGCTCCCCTAACAGCATTGATGACGCCCGTAGCCAGCATCTTGCCAGGTCGGGCAGTTTGTGCGTGGCGAAATCGCTGAGGGATTCGCATTCGCACCCGTCCCAGGCGGCGGGCTAGGTCGCCAGGCCGAGGATCTGTCTGGTCCGGCGGACGTCGTCGTCGATCTGGGTCACCAGTTCCGCCGAGGTCGGGAAGCGGACCTGGTCACGCAGACGGCCCACGAAGTCGACGGCGACGTGCTGGCCGTAGAAGTCCTCGTCGACGTCGAGGACGAAGGCCTCGACGGTCCGCTCACGCCCGGAGAAGGTGGGGTTGGTGCCCACCGAGACCGCGGCGGGAAGGCGGCGATCAGGTTCAGCGGATCGGGTGAACCAGCAGCTGTACACGCCGTCCGCGGGGACGGCGGCGTACCGCGGGGTGGACAGGTTCGCGGTCGGGTAGCCGAGATCGTGCCCGCGCCCGTCGCCACGGACGACTATTCCCTCGAGGCGGTGCGGGCGGCCGAGGGCCTCCGCGGCGGCTCCGACGTCACCGGCGTCGATGCAGGACCGGACGTAGGTCGAGGAGAAGGTGATCTCGCCGTTCAGCGTGCCCTCGCCGTCCAGCGTGCCGCCCTGCAGCTCCGCGCCGTAGGCCACGAACCCGAACCGGCGGCCGAGCTTGCGCAGCAGGGTCACGTCACCGGCGGCCTTGGCGCCGAAGGTGAAGTTCTCCCCCACCAGCACCGCCGCCGCGTGCAGCCGGTCGACCAGCACCTCGTGCACGAACTCGTCGGGCGAGAGCCGGGACAGCTCCAGGGTGAACGGCAGCACCGCGAACACGTCCACGCCGAGCTGCTCGACGAGTTCGGCCTTGCGGCGCAGCGTGGTGAGCTGCGCCGGATGGGTGCCCGGCCGGAGGACCTCCGACGGATGCGGGTCGAAGGTGAGCAGAACACTCGGCAGGCCGCGGGTCTTCGCCGCCTCCACGGTCCTGCCGATCAACGCCTGGTGTCCGCGATGGACCCCGTCGAAGATGCCGATGGTGACCACACACCGTCCCCAGCCACCGGGGAGATCGTTCAAACCGCGCCAACGCTGCACGTGCACACCCTAAGCCGGGGCAAGCACAACCACCGAGCGGGATACTCCCTCGGCGTCGGCCGCGAGTGCGAGGGCCCGCCCGTCCGGACCGAAAACGCCGTACGTGCCGTCGATCCCGGCCACCGGAATGCGTTGTCCATATTGGACGGCACGGGCGGTCGCCGCGTCGACGTCGTGCCGCGGGAAGGCCGCCGCCACCGCCGAGTCGAGGTCGAACGAGAGCGTGGGCTCGTCCGCCAGCCTTTCCAGGGTGCGCGCGGCGGCGAGCGTGAACGGGCCGACCGTGGTCCGCCGGAGCGCGCCGAGATGCCCGCCGATGCCCAGTGCCGCCCCGAGATCGCGGGCGAGCGCGCGGACGTAGGTGCCCGAGGAGCACTCGATCACGGCGTCGAGTTCGATCCGGTCCGGCTCGCGGCGGGTGGCCAGCACGTCGAAGCGGTAGACGGTGACCGGGCGGGCGGCCAGCTCGACCTGCTCCCCCGCGCGCACCCGGGCGTAGGCGCGCTTTCCGTCCACTTTGACCGCGCTGACCGCGCTCGGCACCTGCTCGATTTCCCCGGTCAGCGCGGCGACGGCCCTCGCTAGCGCCTCGTCGGAGACCGCGGCCACCGCTTCCGGATCGGCGGTGGACAGGCGCTCCCCCTCGACGTCGTCGGTGGTCGTCGCGGCGCCGAGGACCAGGGAGGCGAGGTAGGTCTTGCGGTCCAGTGCGAGGTGGCCGAGCAGTTTCGTGGCGCGTTCGATGCCGAGCACGAGGATGCCGGTGGCCATCGGGTCGAGCGTGCCGGCGTGGCCGACCTTGCGGGTGCCCATGATCCGCCGGACGCGGGCGACCACGTCGTGCGAAGTCATTCCGGCGGGCTTGTCCACCACCAGCAGACCGGGCGGCGGCGAGGGACGACGAGGGGACTGCGGGCGTGACACGGATGCACCCTATCGGCGGCGGAGAACGTCAGGCCGCGGCGGGGACTCGCTGCGGAACCGGGGCGTCCCACGGGCGGCGGCGGATGCGGACCGGGATCTCCTCGCCCCGGGCCTGGGCGGCGAAGAGCGCGGCGCGGGTGCGGCGCCACCAGAGGAGCATCCGGCAGGTGCCGAACGCCAGCACCGTGACCACGGCCAGCAACGCGATCCGGAAGTTCCCGCCGGTCCACTGCAGCAGCACGCCGATACTCAGCGCGGCGATCGTGGTGGCCACGAAACCGCCCACGTTCACCACGCCGGTCGCGGTGCCGACGCGCTGCAGCGGGTTGTAGTCCCGCGCCAGCGCGAAGCCGATCATCGACGCGGGCCCGCCGAGGGAGAGGAACGCGAAGCAGGGCACCAGCACCGCGACCGGTACCGCGCCCGGCCAGCCGAGCAGGAGCGCCCAGACCAGCGCCGCGCCGGCGAGGTAGCCGCCGACGAGCGGCATCCGCAGCGACGGCCGCCGCGCGATCAGGCTGCCGGTCAGCGGGCCGCCGAGCATCGAGCCGAACACGAAGACGGTGAGCAGCGCGCTCGCCGTCGCGGCCGGAAGTCCCTGTCCCTGCACCAGGAACGGCACACCCCACAGCATGGTGAGCACGTTCGGGGCGAACATCGTGGTGAAGTGGACCCAGAACCCGAGCCGCGTGCCGGGCACCCGCCACGTCCGGAGCACCTGGTGGCCGAGCGCGCGCGGATCGACCGCCGGGCGTTCGGGAACCGGGACCCCGGCGGGGTGGTCCTCGACGCGCCGCAGCGTCCACGCCGCGTATCCCGCGGTCACCACGCCCACGGTGAGGAAGGTCGCCGTCCACCCCGGCCCGGCGAGCAGCAGGGTGAGCGGGACGGTCGCGGCCAGGTTGCCGACGTACCCGAGCGCCGTGGTGAACGAGGTGACCACCGCGTACTGGCGGCCCGGGAAGTGCGCGGCGATCAGCCGCAGCACGCTCACGAAGGTCAGCGCGTCCCCGAAGCCGAGCACAGCGCGCGCGGTCAGGCCGAGCGGGTAGGAATGCGCGACGGCCAGCAGGACCTGGCCGAGGCCGAGGAACAGCAACGCGGCGGTGAGCACCCGGCGCGGGCCGTAGCGGTCGACCAGGACCCCGGTCGGGATCTGCATCGCGGCGTACACGCCGACCTGCAGCACGGTGAAGGTGCCGAGCGCGGCGGCGCCGACCCCGAACCGGTCGGCGGCCTGCAGTCCGGCGACGCCGAAGGAGGTCCGGTGGAAGACGGCGAGGAGGTAGACCGCGGCGGCGCTCAGCCAGATGAACCAGGACCGGCGGCTGGCCCGTCCAGTCACGAATTCCTCCCGGGTGTGCGTATGCGGCATCGACTGAGGACGCCCGCACTGCCGCCCTACTAGTTGTATCGCCTACGCAACACCGATACATACCCGTTACCGGCGTGCGATTGGCCACATGCCGAGGACCTTGCGTTCTGGGCGTCGTGAGTGGACAGGCCGGTTGGTCATCGCTGCCCTGGGAGCGCCCGTTGCGGGGTGAAAACTGGGTCGCCTCGCTCGGTCGCGTCGAAAGTGCGCGCACCTTCGGGTCGCGTCGCGGTGGCACTTCCCCGCCGCGGTGACCTTCTTGCCCGCGTAAGCAAAGGGGGGAACCGGGTGTTGGGGCCCTCGGCGCCCTCACGATCAGGCTCGGACGGCACCCACGACGGCCCAGCTGCCGGAACGCCAGCGCACGACCACCGCGGCGAGGCGGAGCAGCATGAACGCGGTCAGCCCGGTCCAGATCCCGGCCAGCCCCCAGCCGAACGCCAGCGACAACCAGATCAGCGGCAGGAATCCCGCGCCCGCGCTGAGCAGGGTCGCGGTGCGCAGGAACGCGGCGTCCCCGGCGCCGAGCAGCACGCCGTCGAGCGCGAACACGATCCCGGCGACCGGTTGCAGCGCCACGAAGAACCACCACGCGTGCGGGACTTCCGCGAGCACCCCGGGATCCGAGGTGAACGCGTGCGGCAGCACCTGCGACACGGCGGCGAAGAGCAGGCACAGCACGCAGCCGAACACCAGGCCGTACCGGGTGATCTGACCGGCCACCCCGCGCGCCTCCGCTTCCGATCCGGCGCCGAGCGCGGCGCCGATCAGCGACTGCGCGGCGATCGCGACCGAGTCGAGCACGAGCGCGAGGAACGTCCACAGCTGCAGGACGACCTGGTGGGCGCCGACCGCCTCGGTGGACGTGCGCGCGGCGACCGCCGCCGCGGAGACGAAGCAGGCCTGGAACGCCAGGCTGCGCAGCACCAGGTCCCGGCCCAGCCCGAGCTGCGCCCGCATGACCGCCGGACGCGGCCGCAGCGGCACCTTCTCGCGCACCAGCGCGCGGACGAACAGCCCCGCGGAGATGACCTGCGCGACCACGTTCGCGATGGCCGAACCTTCGAGTCCCCAGTCCGCCGCGTACACCAGCACCGGGCACAGCACGGCCGAGATTCCGTTGCCCGCCAAGACGAAACGCAGCGGCCGGACGGTGTCCTGCACCCCGCGCATCCAGCCGTTCCCGGCCATGGTGATCAAGATCAGCGGGGCGCCGAACAGCGCGATCCGCAGCCAGGAAACCGCGGCACCGGCGGTCTCGGCGTCCCCGGACAGCGCCCGCGCGATCGGCGCGGCCAGCAGCTGCCCGGCCACCAGCAGCACCAGCCCGACGGCCACGGCCAGCCAGGTGGCCTGGACGCCTTCGCTCACCGCGTCCGCGCGGCGGCCCGCGCCGTGCAACCGGGCCGTGCGCGAGGTCGTGCCGTAGGACAGGAACGTCAGCTGGGTGGACACCTGGGACAGCACCACGCCGCCGAGCGCCAGCCCGGCCAGCGGCACCGCGCCGAGATGCCCGACCACCGCCGTGTCGACAAGGACGTAGAGCGGTTCCGCGGCAAGGACCCCCAAGGCCGGGATCGCCAGCCCGGCGATCCGACGCGCCGGGACCCTTTGCTGAGCCGAACTAACCACTTCGCCAATCTATCCGGCGGCACCGACAAAACCGCCGACCAGGCTATTGCGATCATCGCAAAACTTGGCGCACGCTGTAATTCATGGTGACTCGTGACATCTTTCAGGACCTGGCTGCCCTGGCTGATCCGGTGCCGCTACCGGAGAAGTACGAGGGCAAGACCGGGTACGAGTTCGACGAACTGCTGGCCACCAACGCCCGGCGGCGGCTCGACGTGGTGCAGCGCGAATACGCGAAGAACCTGCGCGAGGCGTGGGAGCTGACCGAGCAGGACCCGTTGCTGGCGGAGCTGGTGTATGTCCGGCACGTCCTCCTGGCCGCCGAGAAACGCCTGCGCATGCTGATCGCCTACGGCCGCGAGTTCGTGCAGCCGCGTCCGTACCGGCTGGAGGACCTCGCGCAGGCGGCGGGCATGTCCATCTCCGGGGCGCGCACCGCCTACGACGAGAACGAGGTGGAGGCGGTCGCCGAACTCACCGGCGCGAAACCGCGCCCGCGCTAGAGGAGCGGTGCGTCCCGCAGGGCGGTGCGCACCCGGTCGAGGGCCTGTTCCGCGGTCCCCTCGACCGTGCAGCCCGCCGCCAGCCGGTGGCCCCCGCCGCCGAGCGCGCGGGCGGCCTCGGACACGTCGACCTTGCTCACCGCGCGCAGCGACACCGTCCACACCGGACCGTCGGGGCCGGGCTCGGCTTCCTTGAGCACCGCCGCGACCTCGGCGTCCCGGATCCCGCGAACCACGTCGATGACGGCCTCCACCTCCTCGAGCCGGACGGTGGCCGCGACCGCCGCGGGCACCACGGCGTGCACCAGGCCGAAGCCCCGCGCCTCCGCCGGCTCCAGGCGCGCGCCCGCGAGCACCTGGGACAGCATCGGCAGCCACGCGAACGGGTGGTCGTCGACCACCTCGCGCACGACCCGGTCCGGATCGACGCCCGCCTCCAGCAGCCGCGCGGCCATCCGGTGGGTCGCCGGGGTCGCCCGGCGGAACCCGCTGGTGTCGGTGACCAGCCCGGCGTAGAGGCACCGCGCGACCGGTTCGTCGAGTTCGGCGCCGAGCGCGTCCAGCAGTCGCAGCACGAGCACGGCGGTGGCCTCGGCGTGGTCGTCGATGACGTGGCAGGTGCCGTAGCGCAGGTTCGAGGCGTGGTGGTCGACGACCAGCACCTGCCCGCCCGCCGCCTTGGTCGCGGCCACCCGTTCCCCCAGCGCCCCGAGCCGGGCGGGGCTCGGCGTGTCCAGCGCGACGAGCAGCGGTTCGGTCTCCGGCAACTCGCCCGGCCGGACCAGCAGGCCGTCGGTGTCCAGGCCGGCCAGCGTCTCCGGCACCTCGGCGGGATGCCCGAACGACACCCGCACGCGCGCCCCGCGCCGGTGCAGGACGCGCCCGAGCGCGAGCGCGCTGCCGAGGGCGTCCGCGTCCGGTCGCACGTGCGCGAGCAGGGTGACGTCGGTGGCTTCGCGCAACAGCGTGACGGCGCGGGAGATGTCTGCGTCCAAGGTGCCCATGCTCGCAAGCTACCCTGACCTGCGATGCCCCAGTACGCGATCCTGGTCTACCCGGCGGCCAACCGGGTCTACACCGACTCCTCGCCCCGGCTGCTGCGCGCCGAACTCCAGGTCTTCGGCCAGACCACCCTCACCACCGACCTCACCGAGATCGGCGGCACGAAGCTCGGCGGGGTCGACTACGTCACCTTCACCACCGCGGACCCGCTGTCCGGCGCCGACCTCGAGCACCTGTCGAACCTGTCCTCGCTGTACGCGCTGTTCGAGGTCACCGGCGACGCCCTGCGCCCGCTGACGGTCAGCCCGCTGGACAAGGTCGACTCCGATCTGCTGACCATCCAGAAGTACCCGGGCAAGACGAACGAACTGTTCACCAAGCTCCTGCTCAACGTCACCGCGCTGGCCGCGGACCGGCCGGACGGGCTGCTCGGCCGCCCGCTGCACGTGCTGGATCCCTTGTGCGGCCGGGGAACGACGTTGAACCAGGCGATGATGTACGGCTACCACGCGACCGGGTTCGAAACCGACGGCAAGGACTTCGACGCCTACGGCCAGTTCATCAAGACCTGGCTGCGCACCAAGCGGTTCAAGCACACCGCCGAATCCGGCGCGGTGCGGCGCAACAAGGTCCGGCTCGGCCGGCGGCTGGATGTCGAATTCGGACTGTCCAAAGAGGACTACAAGGCCGGGGACACCCGGAAGATCAGCTACCTCAACTGCGACACGTTGACCGTGGACGAGTTGCTGCGGGCCGGATCGGTCGATCTGATCGTCACCGACGCGCCCTACGGCGTCCAGCACGGCAGCCACCGCTCGGCCGAACTGTCCCGCAGTCCCCGCGAACTGCTGGCCGCCGCGGTTCCGGTGTGGACACGGGTGCTGCGGCCCGGCGGTGCGCTCGGGATCTCCTGGAACACCTTGGTGGCCAAGCGTTCGGAACTCGTCGAGATCCTCACCCGCGCGGGCCTGCGGGTGTGCGAGGGCGGCCCGTACGACGAGTTCGAGCACCGGGTGGACCAGGCGATCCTGCGCGATCTCGTGGTGGCGGTCAAACCGCGTCAGGAGTAATCCGGCTCCGCGGGCGGGCCGCCTTTCAGCTCGTGGAAACCGGGCACGCTCGCGACCAGCAGGGTGCCGTCCCACAGGCGCCCGGCCTCCTCGCCGCGCGGGATCCGGGACAGCACCGGGCCGAAGAACGCGGTTCCGGCGGTCGCGATCACCGGCGTGCCGACGTGCGTGCCGATCCGCCCGATGCCCTCCGCGTGCGAGGCGCGCACCAGCTCGTCGTAGTCCGTGGTCCCGGCGACCTCGGCCAGCGCGGAGGACAGCCCGGCCTCGGCGAGCGCCGCCGGGATCGCGTCCCACTCACCGCGCTCGTGGAACCGGGCGCCCAGCGCGGTGTAGAACCGGCCGAGCGCCTCCTGCCCGTGTTCGTGCGCGACCGCGGCGCACACCCGGACCGGGAACCACAGGTAGCCCTCCGGGTCCCCTTCCGGATCGTCGTCCCGGCCCTCGTTGAGCACCGACAGGCTCAGCACGTGCCAGCGCACCTCGACCGGCCGGACCTTCGCCACCTCGAGCACCCACCGGGAGGTGACCCAGGTGTACGGGCACGCGGGATCGAACCAGAAGTCGACGATCTGCTTGTCCCCCAAGGCTTCCCCCAGTTCAGGCGAGGCGGCTGCCGATGAACTTCAGGATGTCCGGCAGCACGCGTTTCCAGTACTTGTCGTTGTGCGCCCCGGCGGAGAACTTGGCGGCCGCCGGGGCGGCGTTCTGCGCGAACCGGCGGGCCGCGTGGGCGAACGGGTCGCCGACCCCGCACCACACGCCGACCGGCACCGGTTTCAACTCCTCGATGTGGCGCAGCGGTTCATTGGTCTCCCACTGCTGCTCATCGCGGAAAACCTTGCGCGCCTTGGCATCCGGCCAGTTCACGAACAGCGCCGGGCTGCAGCCGACGACGGCCTTGAGGTCGTGGTGGTCGCGCGCGTAGCGGTACGCGCCGAAAGCGCCCATCGAGATGCCGAAGGCCGCGGCGGGCGCGGGACGCAGGTCGCGCCGGCTCAGCCAGCCGGGGAGTTCCTCGGTGAGCATGCGCTGCGGATCGTCGCGCTGGTCCACCGCGACCCAGTAGTGGTCGCCGTCCAGCGCGGCGATCGCGAACGGCGGCGCGCCCGCGCGCACCGCCGCGGTCAGCATCGCCGGGACGCCGAGTTCGAGGAAGGTCCGCGCGCGCCCGCCCCGCCCGTGCAGGGCGAGGCACACCGGCAGGCCCGCCGCGGGGACGCCTTCGGGCGTGATGAGCACCAGGTCCACCTCGGTCGCCCGGGCCTGCGACCGCACCCGTTCCACGGTGACCGGTTCAGTGAGCGCGACCGGGCGGGGTGGCGGCGGGACCGCGGGCGGGCCGGGCACGGTCGGCGCACCGCCCGAAGCACACCCCGCGGCGGTCAGCGCCAGCCCAGCCCCACCCGCCAGGAAGATCCGCCGGGTCACCATCTCGCGTTCCCCCACATGGCGTCGCCCGCTCAGGAACGCGAATCGGGCTCGGCGAACTCGTCGTCGGATTCCTCGCGCGGAGCGCGATACGGGTCGGGCTCCCCCGCGTGCCGCGCGCCGGTGGCCCGGCGGGCGACCTCCGCGTCCGCCTCTCGCGCCTTGGCCAGCAGTTCCTCGATGCGCTTCGCGTCCTCCGGGATGCTGTCGGCGACGAACGTGAGGGTCGGGGTGTAGCGCACCCCGGTGCCCTGACCGACCTTGGTGCGGAGCACCCCGCGCGCGGACTCCAGCGCGGCCGCGGCACCGGCGAAGTCCGGCTCGGCGTCCAGGCGCTCGCCCAGCACCGTGTAGTAAACGGTGGCGTCGTGCAGGTCCGCGGTGATCTTCGTGTCGGTGATGGTCACGTAGTTCAGACGCGGGTCCTTCACCTCGTGTTCCAGCGCGAAGGCCACGATCTGTGAGATCCGCTTGGCCAGCTTGCGCGCGCGAGCCGGATCGGCCACGCCGCACCCCTTTCTGCGTGCGATGTCTGTGTTATTCGTCGTCCGGACCGAGCAGGCGGCGATGTGCGGAGAGCAGTTCCAGCTCCGGACGGCTCGCGACGAACCGTTCGCAGCCGTCCAGCACATCGCGGACGTGCCCGCCGTCGGCGGCGACGACCGCCACCCCGATGAGCGCGCGCCGGTGCAGGTCCAGATGACCCGCTTCGGCCACCGAGACCTCGAACCGCCTGCGCACCTCGGCGAGCACCGGACGGACGGCGGATCGCTTCTGCTTCAGCGAACGTACGTCACCGAGCAGGACGTCCAGCTCGAGCGCGCCGACAAACATAGGCATCAGGGTGTTCGGTTGGAGGAAACAGGACGGGCATCCGAGACCGGGAGGGAACTCGGGGCGAGTCCCCTCCCGGCCGTGCCGGATCTCAGGCGCGCGGCTTCTCGCGCTGCTCGTAGGTCTCGATCACGTCACCGACCTTGATGTCGTTGTACGAACCGAGGGTCAGACCGCATTCGAAGCCCTCGCGGACCTCGACCGCGTCGTCCTTGAACCGCCGCAGCGAGCTGATCGGCAGGTTCTCCGCCACCACGTTCGAATCCCGCAGCAACCGCGCCTTCGCGTTGCGCCGGATCTCGCCCGCGGTGACCAGGCAACCGGCGATGGTGCCGAACTTCGAGGACTTGAAGACCTCGCGGACCTCCGCCTTGCCGAGCTCGACCTCTTCGTACTCCGGCTTGAGCATGCCCTTCAGGGCCTGCTCGATCTCATCGATCGCCTGGTAGATGACCGTGTAGTACCGGACGTCGACGCCCTCGCGGTTGGCCCGCTCGGTCGCCTTGCCCTGGGCCCGCACGTTGAAGCCGAGCACGATCGCGTCGGACGCGGTCGCCAGGTCGATGTCGCTCTCGGTGACCCCACCGACGCCGCGGTGCACCACGTTGAGCTGGACCTCGTCGCCGACCTCCAGCTGCATCAGGGACGCTTCGAGCGCCTCGACGGTACCCGAGTTGTCGCCCTTGATGATCAGGTTGAGGGTCGAGGTCTCCTTCAGCGCGGAGTCCAGGTCCTCGAGGCTGACGCGCTTGCGCTTGGCCGCGTTCTGCGCGTTGCGGATCCGGGCCTGGCGGCGCTCGGCGATCTGCCGGGCCACCCGGTCCTCGTCCACCACCAGGAACGTGTCGCCCGCACCCGGCACCGAGGTGAACCCGATGACCTGGACCGGACGCGAGGGCAGCGCCTCGGTCACGTCCTCGTTGTGCTCGTCGACCATCCGCCGCACGCGGCCGTACGCGTCACCGGCGACCACCGAGTCACCGATGCGCAGCGTGCCGCGCTGCACCAGCACCGTGGCGACCGGACCGCGACCGCGGTCCAGATGCGCCTCGATCGCGACGCCCTGGGCCTCCATGTCCGGGTTGGCCCGGAGGTCCAGCGTGGCGTCGGCGGTCAGCAGGATCGCCTCCAGCAGGCCGTCGATGTTGATGTTCTCCCGCGCGGAGATCTCCACGAACATCGTGTCGCCGCCGTACTCCTCGGCGACCAGCCCGTACTCGGTGAGCTGCTGGCGGATCTTGTCGGGGTTCGCCCCCTCCTTGTCGATCTTGTTGATCGCGACCACGATCGGCGCCTTGGCGGCCTGCGCGTGGTTGATCGCCTCGACCGTCTGCGGCATCACCCCGTCATCGGCGGCGACCACGATCACCGCGATGTCGGTGGAGTTCGCACCGCGGGCACGCATGGCGGTGAACGCCTCGTGACCCGGGGTGTCGATGAAGGTGATGAGCCGCGGGTTGCCCTCCAGCTCGGTCTCGATCTGGTAGGCGCCGATGTGCTGGGTGATGCCACCGGCTTCACCTTCGCGCACCTTCGTCTTCCGGATCGTGTCCAGCAGGCGGGTCTTACCGTGGTCGACATGACCCATGATGGTCACGACCGGCGGCCGGACCTGCAGATCCTCCTCGTCACCGGCGTCCTCGCCGTAGGTGATGTCGAAGGTCTCCAGCAGCTCGCGGTCCTCCTCCTCGGGGCTGACCACCTGGACGTTGTAGTTCATCTCCGAGCCGAGCAGCTCGAGGATCTCGTCCGACACCGACTGCGTGGCGGTGACCATCTCACCGAGGTGGAACAGCACCTGCACCAGCGAAGCCGGGTTCGCGTCGATCTTCTCCGCGAAGTCGGTCAGCGAGGCGCCGCGCGGCAGCCGGATCGTCTCGCCGCTGCCCTTGGGCAGGCGGACGCCGCCGACGCTGGGCGCCTGCATGTTGTCCATGTACTCCTGGCGCTTCTGCCGCTTCGACTTGCGGCCCTTGCGCGAGGGGCCACCCGGACGCCCGAAGGCGCCCGCGGTACCACCGCGACCGGCGCCACCACGGGGACCACCGCCCCCGCGGAAACCGCCACCACCGGCGGGAGCGCCACCGGGGCCACCGCGGAAACCGCCGCCGCCACCACCGGGGCCACCGCCACCGGGACCGCCGCGGAAACCGCCGCCGCCACCGGGACGACCGCCGCCACCGGGGCCGCCGCGGGCACCGCCACCGGGGCCACCGCGACCGCCGCCCGGACCACCGCGGCCACCACCGCCAGGACCGGGCCGGGACGCCGGCCGGCCCGGCATCATGCCCGGGTTCGGACGCGGCGGCATGTTGCCCGGGTTCGGGCGCGGAGCGCCGCCGGAACCGCCGGGACGGGGTGCCGGACGGTCACCGCTCGGCCGGTCGCCACCGCCACCCTGACGCGGCGGGCGATCGCCACCGGGCTGGCTCGGCCCGGGACGTGCCGGGGGCCGCGGGGTGGGAGCGCCGGAACCGACGCCGAACGGGTTGTTGCCGACCCGCGGGGTGCGCGGGCCCGGCTTCGGGCCGCCGGGCTTGGGGCCCTGCGGCTTGGGCGGCACGACCGAACCGGACTGCGCCGCGGCCGGGGCCTGGGTGTCCGGGCTCGGCGCGGGCTTCGGCGCGCCGGGCTTGGGACCCTGCGGGGCCTGCGGCTTCTGCGCCGGAGCCTCCTGCGCGGGCGGCTTCGGGCCCGGCTTGGGACCGGGCTTCGGGCCGGGGACCGCGGACGGCCGGGCCTGGGGTGCGGACGGTTTGTCGGCGGGCGCCGGGGCCTTCGCCGCGGGCGCCACGCCGTTGCCCGGCGGGGCCGGGGCGGGGGCCGACGGCTTCTTGGGGCCCGGCTTACCGGGCTTGGCGGTCTTGCCGCCCAGCGCGTCGCGCAACCGCCGGGCAACGGGTGCCTCGACGGTCGAAGACGCGGATTTCACGAACTCGCCCTGCTCTTTCAGCTTGGCGAGAACTTCCTTACTCGTAACACCGAGCTCTTTCGCGAGCTCGTGCACACGGGCCTTGCCTGCCACTGCTCTCCTCAACTGGGGAGGTCGGCGGCTGGACCCGCAGACCTCGTCCTATCGTCGCGCGTTCATGGCTTCAGCTTCACGGCTGACTCATGACGGGTCGACCTGCTTCCTTCATTCCGACACCGGACGGGGATGGCTCCTCGCCCGTACTCTTCACGGCTCGCCGCTCCACGTAGTGGCGCACGGCCCGGGCGTCGAGCACCCCAGAAACCCGCAACGCCCTGGGGAACGCTCGCCGCCGCTCGGCCTTGGTCAGGCACTCCGGCCCGGGGTGCAGCCATGCCCCCCGCCCCGGAAGCCGCCGACGTTCGTCGACGACCAGGTGCCCGTCCACCGCGACCACTCGCAGCAACTCGCCGATCGAAGCCCGCTTCCGGCATCCCACACACGTCCGGACCGGTTCATTCCGGCCCCGATCTTGTGCGGCACCCGGCTGCGGGCTCCGAACCACGGTCAAGTCTAGCTCGTGGCCCCTCACTCAGCCGAACCGGTTGTTGCCGCGCGCCGGGTTTGTTCCGGCGAGGCTGGTTCGGCGTCCGGGACCGCGTCGCTGCGGATGTCGATCCGCCACCCGGTCAGCCGGGCGGCGAGCCGTGCGTTCTGACCTTCCTTGCCGATGGCGAGGGACAACTGGAAGTCCGGCACCACGACCCGGGCGGTCTTCGCGCGTTCGTCGACGACGCGTACCGATACAACCTTCGCGGGCGACAGCGCATTCCCGACGAAGCGAGCCGGATCTTCCGAGTAGTCGATGATGTCGATCTTCTCCCCGGCGAGTTCGCTCATCACGTTGCGCACCCGCGCGCCGACCGGGCCGATGCACGCGCCCTTGGCGTTCACGCCCGGCACCGTGGAGCGCACCGCGATCTTGGACCGGTGCCCGGCCTCGCGGGCGACCGCGGCGATCTCGACCGTGCCGTCGGCGATCTCCGGGACCTCCAGGGCGAACAGCTTGCGCACCAGGTTGGGGTGCGTGCGCGACAGCGTGATCTGCGGGCCGCGGGCACCGCGGGACACCCCGACCACGAAGGCCTTGATCCGGCTGCCGTGCTGGTAGGACTCGCCCGGCACCTGCTCGGCCGCGGGCAGCACGCCCTCGGTGTCGCCGACCTGGATCACGACCATGCCGCGCGCGTTGGCCCGGGCGTCGCGCTGGATCACGCCGGCGACGATCTCGCCCTCCTTGGCGGAGAACTCGCCGAAGGTCTTCTCGTGCTCGGCGTCGCGCAGCCGCTGCAGGATGACCTGGCGCGCGGTGGTCGCCGCGATCCGGCCGAAACCCTCCGGCGTGTCGTCCCATTCCTCGGCGATCTCACCGTTCTCGTCGAGCGTGTGCGCGAGCACGCGCACGAAACCGCTCTTGCGATCGATGTCGATCTTGGCGTGCGGCTGGTGCCCCTCGGTGTGCTTGTAGGCGGTGAGCAGCGCGGTCTCGATGGCCTCGAGCACGGTTTCGAAGGGGATGTCCTTGTCCCGTTCGATCGCGCGCAGCGCCGCGATGTCGACGTTCACTCCGACTCCTCCTTCGACTCCGTCTCGGCGTTGTTGATCATGCCGCAGGCGTCGTCTTCCAGCAGCTTCAGGTCCGCGGTCGGCGGCTGTTTGAACTCGATCTCGAGCACGGCCTTGGCGACCGTGCGGTAGTCGACGTCCCGGATCGCCGAATCCACGAGCATCCGGACCGAGTCCTCCCCGGCGTGCCCGACCCGGCCGACGAACTCCGCGCCCTCGTGCGGGCTGACCCGCGCCAGGCGGTACTTCGCGCGGCGCCAGTGTCTCGGCTTGGTGAGCGGGCGATCCACGCCCGGCGAAGTGACCTCGAGCGTGTACGCGCCCGCGATCAAGTGCTCATGCGCGTCGAGCACGGCGGATACGGCACGGCTGATTTCCGCGACCTCGTCGAGTCCGACTCCGTCGTCGCCATCCACGACGACCTTGACCAGCTTGCGGCGACCCGCTTGCTGGACGTCGAGCGCGTCCAGGTCGAAACCCGCGCCTCTGACGGCCTCGGCCACGATCGGCTCGAGCCGGCCAGCGAGTTCTCCTGCCACCTTGGCGCTCTCCTGTTCAATCCACTTGGTTCAACATCAGGCTCAGTGAAGGTCCAGCTTATCTCGTACCCGCCGGGCACCGCCGCCTGCGACGGCTCGCCTGGCAGGATGGGTCCACGTGACCGCACGATCCACTGACCGTCCGGCGCCGCGGACCCGGCGCGAGGTGCTGCGCGCGGGCGCGCTGGCCGCCCTCGCCGTTCCCCTCGCCGCCGCCTGTAGCAGCGGTTATGCCGATGGTCCCGATCCGCTGGCCCCGCTCGCCGAGCAGGCGAAGGCGGACGCGGCGGCGGCGAACGCGGTCGCCGGGTCCGGGCTCGCCCAGCAGGTGGCCGCCGCGCGCAGCGCGCACGCCCAAGCCCTTCAGTCCGAAGTGGACCGCCAGAACCAGCCGAAGGGACCGGCCCCGGCCACGCCGCAGGCGCCCCCCGGAATGGACGGGCTCAAGCAGCGGCTGGCCCAGGCGCGCAAGCAGGCCGAGGAGCTGGTGGCCGGGCTGCCCCGGTACCGCGCGGGCCTGGTGGCCGCGGTGGCCGCCGGATGCGCCGCGCTCCAGCGGCTGTCCGATCAGCTCGGCCCGGGCGAGGCCCCGGCGCCGGTCGATCCCGCGGCGGCGGGGAAGCCGGGCGCGGAGTCGGTGCCCGCGCTGCAGCAGGCGCTGGACGCCGAGCACGCGGCGGTGTGGGTCTACGGACTGGTCAGCGCGTACCTCCCGGGCGACTTCGCGTCCTCGGCGAACGAGGGCGCGGCCGAACACCGGAACCGCCGGGACGCGTGCGAACGCATGCTGAACGCCGCCGGGGTCGCCCCGCAGGCGGCCGAACCCGCGTACGTGCCGCCCAAACCGGTGACCGACGCGGCGTCGGCGAAGAGCGTGGTCGCCACGGCGGAAGCGGACTGCGCGGCGTCCTGGCGCGGCGTGCTGGAGAACACCGACGACGCCCAGCTGCGCGGTGTGGCGCTGCGAGCCCTGGTCGCGTCGGCCCGGCGCGGCACCCGCTGGCGCATCGCCGCCGGGGAACAACCGTCCGCCATCGCGCTGCCCGGCTCCCCCGCCTAGCGGGCCCGGGCACGCCACACCACCCCGAGTGCGGGGTCTTCGGTAGGACTTGGTTCGAGCCGCTCCACGGTGAAGCCCTCGCGCTCGTAGAACGCGCCCGCGCGCTCGTTGGCCGCGAAATGTTCGACATACAGCCGATCAGCGTTGGCGGGCAGCTGCCTGATGAGGGCATCGAGCAACTGAGCGCCCAGCCCGCGGCCGCGATGCCGGGGGTGGAGGTAGAGCTTGTAGACCACGTGGTCGGCTCCTCTGCGGCCGCGCTGCCCGACGCCGACAAGCTGCCCGTCGGCCTCGGCGACGACCACCAGCCCCTCGGCCACGGCCGTGCCGACGTGCGTCTCGTTCCACCACGTGCGGACCTGCTCGTCCGCGGCCTCCGCGCCGATCAGCGGCGCGTAGTGGGGTCGAATGTGCGCCTCGCCGAACCGGCAGATGGCCGCGACATCGCCGTGCTCGGCATCCCGCACGACCGGTTCGACTCTCGACGCCATCGCACGCTCCCTCAGCGAACCACGCCCGATCTCGCCCTGACCAGACAACCGACGGGTCAGCGGAGGCGTTCGTCGAGGTGCAGGGCTTCGGTGCTGATCCGTTGGAGCAGGGCCTTGTTCTGGTGCTTGTCGAAGAACTCGGCCAGCACGATGGTGACATCCGCGCCGGTGACCTGGGAGTTGTACTGCCCGGTGGCGAGCTTCGGCGCCCCGGCGATCTTGGCGGTGCCGTCCTTGACCAGGTCGTTGACGTTCCCGGTGTTGTCGGCCTCGGTGAGCGCCTTGAGCTCCTGCGCTTGTTCCGGCGCCGGCATGGTCACCAGCGCGACCGACACCAGGGCTCGCGCGCCGTCCGTCGCCACGCTGTAGAGCGCCCGGGACACCCGCTTGCACGGGTGCTCGGCGAACCACTTCTTCGTGGTGCCGTAGGCGTTCGCCGCGCAGTCGGTGGCCACGACCGGGCCTTCGGCGGTGGTGAACTGGAGTTGCTGCGCCCGCGGGTCCGGACCGGCCCCGCCGTCGGCGGCGTCGTCGTGCCGGATCAGCCACCAGACGAGCCCGGAGACCACCGCGACCACCACCAGCCCGGCCGCCTTGAGGACGACCGGTTTCCCCCGCCGCGGTGGGGGCGGACCGGCGGGGACCCGCTGCATCGGCGCCGTGTCACCGATGCGAGGAGAAGTAAATTGCGCACCAACCACGCCCGCATACGGTAGAGCACGGGCGCGGCCGGGTTCACCCGAACGCGGTCAAAACCCGTTCGACATCACTGAGCGTGTTGTAGAGGTGGAAGCCGACCCGTGCCTTCCCGGCACGCGCCCCGGCGACGATCCCGGCCGCCTCCAGCCGGGCCGGATCGGCGTCGAGGGCCACGATCGCGCTGCCCCGCGGCGGCAGTCCGAGCCTGGTCAGCAGCGTGTCGGCGAGGTTGACGCAGTGCGCCGCGACCGCGTCGGGATCCAGCCCCGCGAGATAGGGCAACGCGACCGACGCGCCGAGGTGGGCGAGCCAGGCCGGTGACAGATCGAAGCCGCGCGCGTCATCGGCGAGCCGCAGCGGCAACCCGTAAATGCTCTGCCACCGCTCCCCGCCCGCGTACCAGTTCGCGGCGACCGGCACGGTGCGCTCGGCGGCCCGCGGATGGATCGCGAGCCACGCCGCCCCGCGCGGCGCGAGCAGCCACTTGTACCCGGCGGCGACCACCCAGTCCGCCCAGTCCAGCCGGACCGGCAGCCAGCCGGCGGCCTGCGTCGCGTCCAGCAGCACCGGCACCCCCGCCGCCTCGGCCGCCGCGCGCAGGGCGTCCAGATCCACCCGGGCCCCGTCGGCGGACTGGACCACGCTGACCGCCACCAGATCGTGCTCCGCCACCCGGGACGGCAGCGCGGGCAGATCCACCTCGGTGACCGTGATCCCGCGATGCGCCTGCGCCGCGAACGGAAACGACACGCTGGTGAACTCGCGCCGGGCGACGAGCACCCGGGCGCCGTCGGGCAGGCCGGACGCGACCAGGGCGACCAGCTGCGACGCCGTGGCGCCGATCGCGACCCGGTCGCCGGGAACCCCGATCAGGCGGCCGAACGCCGCACGCGAGGTTTCCACCACCTCGTCGAAGTCGCCCGGGCGATCGGCGCCGGTGCGCCACCGGCCGACCGCCTCGGCCACCGCGTCCGCGATCTCGGTCGACGGGATGCCGATGCTGGGGGTGTTGAGGTATCCGTCCGGTACGTCGAAATCGGCTCCGAAAGCAGTCCGCATGATCACGAGGCTAGCCAAACCTTGACCTCAACAATGGTTCAGTTTCTACCGTTCGCAGCATGCGAGAACAGCCGAAGATGATCCGGGACATCCCGCCCGACCTCACCCGCTCCGACGTGGGCACGATCCTGGTCAGCCCCTGGCTCGTGGGCACGCCCGAACGCCAGCGGGCCGCGGTCGACTCGACCATCGCCGAATGGTCGGACCTGCGCTGGCCGGACGCCTTCCTTTCGCTCAACTGCTTCCTGAACGCCGCCGGCGACACCGTGCTCAACTACGCGCAGTGGACCAGCGACGAAGCCCATCGCGAGTTCATGCGCACCCAGCGCCCGGCGCTGGTCCGCGAGATCGACGCCGCGGTCGCCGACATCGAACGTCCCGGGGTCGTCCGGTACCGGCTCTACCGCAGCAAGATCGCGGCGGACCCCGCCCCGTCCGGAAGCGTGGTCGTGGTCACCGCCGACTTCGACGGCCCGGAACGCGCGCGGCCGTGGGCGGACACCGCGCTCCGCGCGCTGGAAGAGGATCCCGTCTCCGCGCACTTCCACGTCAGCCTGGACGGCACCCGGGTCCTCGTCTACGCGGAAGGGGCGGACGACTCCGCCTGGCAGCGCGTCCAGGACATCCCCGGGCCCGACCGGTTCGACAGCCAGCGGTACCGGCTCTACCGCAGCCTTTCCCGGCCGCGCTGATCCGCCAGGATCGGCACGAGTTCGGTCAGCGAACCGACCACCCAGTCCGCGGTCCGGGACACCGCCGGATCGTTCGCGAGCAACCAGCCGTGCGGACCGTGCCGGATCAGCGCGGTCCGCAGGCCCCGCGCCCGCGCGGGCGTCACGTCGTTGCCGGGATTGTCGCCCACGTAAAGGATTTCGCCGGGATCGGCACCCGGCGCCAGTTCGACGACCCGATCGAAGAACGCGGCATCGGGTTTGGCGGCGCCCCACTCCTCCGAGGTGGCGATCGCGTCGACCGGCAGGTCCAGTTCCCGCAGCAGTTCGCCGGTGCGCGCGGTCTGGTTCCCCGCGACGCCGACCCACAAACCGAGCGCGCGCAACGCGGCCAGCGCCGGGCGGGTGTCCGGGTAGAGATCGGCCTCCTCGATCACCTCGCCCCGGCCCACCAGGTCCCGGCGCCGCCGCTCGGCGGCGAGGTCGAAGCCCGGCCGGAACAACTGGAACGCCTCCAGGTTGTCCCGGCCGAGCGCGGTGACCGCGCCGATCACCGCGGAGAACGTGTGCCGCGGCACGCCGATCCAGTCGGCCCAGTTGGCGCATTCCCGCGAATCGTCGAGCAGGGTCTCGCCGATGTCGAAGACGACCGCGGAGATCATGCCCGTTCCAGGAACGGCCCCAGCAGATCCGGCACGGCCTCCTCGGCGAACGCGAGGCCCTCGTCCTCCCCTGCGTCGAACACCGAGTACGCCCCGGAACCCGCGGCGGTGGTCGCGGTCAGCGTGAGCAACCCCTTGCGCCGCTGGAAGATCGACTGCTTGACGGTCCAGCCGATCACCCCGGCGCGTTCCAGCGCCACCGTGCTGCGCCGGACCGCGCCGTGCCGGGACACCAGGTAGCGCCCGGTGATGCCATGCCCGAGGTTCCGGTAGGCGTCCAGCGCGAGCAGCACCGCGACCGGGAGTCCGACGACCGCGCTGATCCACGCGATGTGCAGCAGGACCTCGGTCAGCAGCGCGCCGAGCAGGGCCAGCACCGCGACGAGCACGAGCACCGAGCCGAGCCACCAGCGCAGCCGCCGCCCCCGGGCCGCGCGCGGGTGCCCGGTGAGCCGCGCGGCGACGGTCGGCGAGACCTCCTCGCGCAGCACGTCCGCGGCCACCCGGTTCGCCACGTCCAGCGGCGCCGGGGGAAGCAGCGTGTGGTAGTCGGTCTTCTCGTCCTCCTTGCGCTGCCGGATCCCGGTGGCCACCGCGTCGACCCGGGCCGCGCCGACGAGCCGGTTGCCGATCGGCTCGATCACGTCGACCCCGCGCAACCGGCGCTCCTCCACCGAAATCGACCGCGTGGTGAGCAGCCCGCGGTGGACCCGCAGGGTGCCACCGGGTTCGCGCTCCAGCTTGAAGTTCCACCACATCTCGACGAACAGGCCGAGCGAGCCGATCACGCCGATGATCCAGGCGACCACGGCGAGGATCACGATCGCCGCCACCAGCGGGATGTCGCCGAGGAACTCGATCGCCCAGTGGATCACGCCGTTCTGCGCGCCGAACCAGTCGGCGACGCGCAGCACCAGGCCGAACGCGGCGAGCCCGAGCGCGGGCGCGACGAAGGACACCGGCGCGTACCGGATCCAGCTCCAGTCCAGCTTCGCGATCACACCCTCGGGACTGCGCTCATCGGCCGACGTGACCTCGGCGCGCCGCAGCAGTTCCCGGCGCAGGCGTTCGGCGTCCGGCCGGGCGAGCGGATCCAGTTTCAGGCGCGAGTTCTCGCTGCCCTCGTGCTGCCCGGTGCCGACGGAAAGCGCGGCGAGCCCGAACAGCCGGTGCAGCGGGTTCGCGGTGAGGTCGACGCTGCGGATCCGTTCCCGCGGCAGGGAACGCCGGGATTTCAGGACGAACTGGAAGTGCCATTCGAGCCGCTGCTCGGTGACGCGGTACCGGGTCGCGCGCCAGCGGACCAGATCGGCCAGCGCACCGCCGCCGATGAGCAGCGCGGCACACGGCAGCACCCAGGCCAGCGCGAACCCGAGCCCGTGCCCGCCGGCGATGCCGATCGTGGTCGGCACCCCGGCCCCGCAGGCGACCCCGGCCATGGTCACCGCGGTCATCCGGACCGTGCGGCGATCCAGCTGTTCCCACGGCGTCGCGTCCGTGCCCTCCGCCGTGCTCACGTCGCGTCCCCGGGGGTGGCCTGGGTGGTCTCGGTGAGCTGTTCGGCCAGCTGGGCGGCCAGTTCGTGGTCGAGGCCCTCGATCTTCACCGCACCCCGCGCGGACGCGGTGGTGACCGTGACGGTGGCGAGCTTGAACCACTGCTGCAACGGCCCGCGGAGGGTGTCCACGGTCTGGATGCGCGACATCGGCGCGACCCGCCACTCCTGCCAGAAGAAGCCGGTGCGCGTGTAGACCGCGGTCTCGGTGCATTCCCAGCGGTGCACCCGGTAGAGCCAGAGCGGGATCAGGAGCACGCAGAGCGCCCCGATCACCGCGAGCACGGCGCCCGGCAGCAGCATCCAGAACCGGGCCGGCGGGATGAGTATCCCGAGAATCGCCAGCGTCACGACCAAGGGCGCGAACAGCAGCAGGATCTGCACCCGCCACCAGCCGATCGCCCGGCGGTTCAATTGGTTTCGCGGCGGCCGCAGCCGCACTTTCTCTTGCCCCGACACGCTATCCCCTCTGTTTCACTGTGGAGTCCACAATGGACTATTCAGGCGCGGTGCATCCGGTCCCACAACCGGGGCCACGGTTCGCGTGGCCCCTCGCACAACCACACCACGACCCCTTGGTTCACGTTCACCTCGTTCGCGTCCAGCCGGGTCACCCCGGCCTGGCGGACGCCGGTGAAGAACGTGCGCAGCACCTCCGACTGACCGCCGACGTAGAGCACGGTAGTGACGTCGTCGGCCGGACGGCCGGAGTACCAGTAGCCGCGCTCGGGGCCGTAGGCCGCGGGGAGCCCCCGTTCCGGGCCGTAGACGTCGAGCGCGCTGGCCTGCCAGTAGGAGTCCCCCATGACCACGGCGTGTTCGCGGGCCTCCGGCGGCAGTTCGCGGTAGGCCGTCGCCACGGTGTCGGCCACCTGCGGCCAGCCGAGGCTGCCGCTGGCGACGAAGTCCGTGGTGGTCACCCAGGACAGCGGCCGCACCGGCAGGGCGAGCGCGACCGCCAGCAGGGCGGACACCGCGTACACCGGCCAGGTGGGCACCCAGCGCCACCAGCGGGCGGCGCCGTGCCGCTCGATCCGGACCGCCGACGCGGCGAACAGCAGCGCGTACAGGCCGGAGACGTAGTAGTACCGGCCGACGGTGATGACGAAGATCGCGGTGACGAGCACGACGGCCACGCCGAGGAAGCGGAAGTCGCGGAACTCGGGGGCGCGCAGCAGGTGCCAGAGTCCGTGGCAGACCAGGAAGGCGCCGACCAGCACCCCGGCGAAGACGATCGCGAGCGGGACGAACAGCCACGGCCCGCCCATGAACCGGTTGACCTGTTCGGCCACGATCGCCTGCATGTCGAAGTACGGCCAGTCGTTGCGCGCCTGCCAGAGCACGGTGGGCAGGGTGGCGAGCACGGTGATCACGGCGCCTGCCCACAGCGCGGGGCGGCGCAGCAGCTCGCGCGGGCCGAGGACGAGCGCGGCGACGCCGAGGGCGAGCCAGAAGAAGACGATGAGGAACTTGCCCTGCATGGCGAGCGCGGTGGTCAGCCCGGCGAGGAGCAGCAGCCGGTCCGCGCGGGTGCGCACCCAGCGCACGAGCAGCCAGGTGGTCAGGCCCCAGAGGAAGGGGTCGATCGTGTAGGTCGCCAGGAGGTGGCCGGAGGCGAGCAGCTGGAAGGAGATCGCGTAGGCGCCCGCGGCGAGCGTCTGGGCGCGGCGGCCGCCGCCGAATTCGCGGGCGATCAGCGCGGCGAGCACGACACCGAGCGCGGTCAGCAGGGTCGCCGGGAGCCGCAGGCCCATCACCGAACCGGGGAAGATCGCGTCCATCAGCCGGGCGAGCGCGGGGACCAGCCACGGATTGTCCGCGTACCCCCAGGCGAAGTGGTACTTGCCGGAGGCGAGAAAGTAGAGCTCGTCGCCGAAGTAGCCGAAGCGGCCGCTGAGCGCGAACAGCAGGACGGCGACCGCGCCCGCGATCAGGAAGACGGGCAGCCGGGCCAGCGGCGGGATGCCGGAGTCCGCGTGCTCGGGCGCGGCCGTTGCCTCGCGACTCGCCGAAGCCTCCACCGCGTCTCCTCACTCGTTTACAATGCGATCGCATCGTAAACGAGTGCCCGAAAGCCTGGCAATCCGGGCGGCGGGCGGTAGGGGTGGGCGTGCCGAAGCGGGTCGATCACGAGGCGCGGCGACAGCAGATCGCCGACGCCCTGCTCCGGCTCACCGCGAGCCGCGGCCTGGAAGCGGTGAGCCTGCGCCACGTCGCCCGGGAAGCGGGCCTGTCCATGGGCGCGGTGCAGCACTACTTCAAGACCAAGGACGAGATGCTCGTGTTCGCGCTGCAGCACCAGGCCGAGCAGCGCGACCGCCGGATCACCGCCCGGGTCACCGGCGCGGACCTGTCGCCGAAGTCCGTGCTGCGGATCTGCGTCCTGGAGATGCTGCCCACCGACGAGCAGAGCAGGCTGGAATGGCTGGTCGGGGTCGCCTACTTCATCCGCACGGTCGCCGAACCGTCCCTGGCCGCCTACACCGACGGCATCCCGAAGGCGCTCGAGTTCTTCGCCGGCCAGCTCCGCCGGGCCCAGGACGAGGGCGACGTCGCCGCCGACGCCGATCCGGACTCCGAGGCCGCCGTCCTCTGGGCCCTCGCCGACTCCCTCGGCGTCACCATCACCCTCGGCCACCAGACCCCCGCCGAAGCGGTGTCCATAGTGGACTACCACCTCGACCGCCTCTTCTCCGGCGGGTCGTGAGTGTTCCGGCCGGTTCTAACCGGTCTGGTGTTTTAACGTGGGGGGTTGGTGGTTTTGACATGGGGG
>NZ_VTHK01000052.1 GCF_009765355.1 Amycolatopsis anabasis
CCGCCGTGGTCTGCGACTTCTCCTGCGCGACCAGCGGATTCCCCTCCGGCATACGGCACCCCTCCCTCTAGTCGTGCGGTACGACGTGTGCGACCGGTCACCTGGTTCCGCGGCTGAAGACCTTGCCTGGATTGAGAATCCCGGACGGGTCCAGGGCGGCCTTGACGGCGTGGTGCAGGTCGAGCACCGGTTCGCTGAGCTCCCGGCGCAGCCCGGGCCGTTTGAGCAGGCCCACGCCGTGTTCGCCGGTGACCGTGCCGCCGAGGTCGAGCGCGTCGGCGATGATGTCCTCGAACGCCGCCTGCGCGCGCCGCCGGGCGTCTTCGTCGCCGATCGGCGTGATCAGCAAGGGGTGCAGGTTCCCGTCGCCGGCGTGCGCGATGTTGGCGATCCGGGTGTCGTGGGCGGCCGCGGTCTTCCCGATCCGCGCCAGCATCTCCGGCACCTTCGACCGCGGCACGCACACGTCCTCGGTGAGCACCGGGCCGAGCCGCTCCAGCGCCGGGTAGGCGAGGCGGCGCGCCTGGAACAACGCCTCGGCCTCGTGTTCGTCCGAGGACACCGCGGCCCAGGAGGCGCCCGCCTGCTCGAAACACGCCAGCATGGTCGCGGCCTCGTCGTCCCCGGGGGTGTCGGTCCGCCCGAGCAGCACCACGTTCGCCTCGACCGAAAGGCCCATGTTCTTCCAGGCGTCGACGGCTTCCAGGCAGTGCCGGTCGACGAGTTCGAGCGCGGAGGGCACCACCCCGGCCGCGGCGACCGCGCTGACCGCCTCGCCCGCGGCGACCACCGAGTCGAAGTACCCGGCGATGGTCCGCTCGGCCGCGCGCCGGGGCAGCAGCCGCACGGTCACCTCGGTGATCACCCCGAGCGTGCCCTCCGAACCGACCAGCAGGGCGCACAGGTCGTACCCGGCGACCCCCTTCGCGGTCCGGCGGCCCAGCCGCACCACGTCCCCGCGCCCGGTGACCACCTCGAGCCCGAGCACGTAGTCCTTGGTCACCCCGTACTTCACGCAGCACACGCCGCCCGCGTTGGTGGCCACGTTGCCGCCGATGGTCGACCAGGGCGAGCTCGCCGGATCCGGCGGGTACCACAGGCCCCGTTCCGCACAGGCGGCCCGCAGGTCGTCGTTGACCACCCCGGGCTGCACCACCGCGAGCCGTTCGGCCGGGTCGATCTCGAGCACGGAGTCCATCGCCTCGAACGAGACCACCAGGCAGCCCGCCAGCGCGTTGGCTCCCCCGGACAATCCGGTCCCGGCGCCGCGCGGCACCACCGCGATCCGGTGCTCCAGGGCGAACCGGACGACCGCCTGGACCTCCGCGGTGCTCCGCGGCCGGACCACCGCGGCGGCCGGGGCGTATTCGGCCCATTCCGCCTCGTCGTGCAGGTACCGCCGCATCGCGTCCGGATCGGCGAGCACCCGATCCGCCGGAAGCACCCGGCCCAGCCCCGCCACCACGTCCATCAGCCGACGCTACCGCCCTCAGATTTCGGCGCCGCCGGTCGACTTCAGCGTCTGGATGGTGTCCTTTTCCTTGCCCTCGTACTGCTTCGCGGCGTCGCGGACCTTCCCGGCGCTGTCGGTCACCGCCTCGTGCGCCTTCCGCAGGGCGTCCACGCCCATCTTCTCGAACGGGTCCAGCATCAGCGCGAACGGCTGGCAGATCACGCCGTACGCGCTGTTGTCCATGGTCACCTGCTGCGCGGCGTCGACCGCGGTCTGCAGGCGCTGCGCGAGCCCGTCGACCTTGCCCGCGTGGGTGCCCAGCTCGTCGTGCAGGACCTCGTAGCCCTTGCCGCCACCGCCGTCTGGCATCGCTTCCCCCTAGTCAGTCGCGCCGCAGGAACGTCTGGTCCCCGAAGTCCTCGCCGTCGTCATCGTCCGAGCTGGGCCGCCGCCGCGTCGCGGGTGGCGGGGTCGACGGCCGGGGCGGGGTGGGGCGGCGGGGCGGGGCGGGCTCGTCGTCCGCCTCGGTCTCGACCTGCAGCTGCCGCGGCGCGGCCTCGCGCACCGGCTCCTCGGGCTCCTCCGGGGCGGGTGGGAAGTTGTCCACGGCGGTCTCCACGATGTGCCGGGTCGTGTCGTCGTCCCCGACGGTGGCCGCGACGATCTCCTGGATCTTCTGCGGATACTTCGACTGCGCCTTCTGCATGGCCTTCAGGACGTTCGCCGCGATCTCGTCCGGGCTCATCTTGCGCACGCCCTCGGTCATCGCGACGTTCGTCGGGATTCCGTTGTTGCCGACCGTCACACTGACCGCGCCCCCGGCAACCGATTCGGTGATGGAGATCTGCTCGACCTGCTGCTGCATCGCCTGGTACCGCTGCGACTTCTCGACCGCGTTGCGTTCCCAGTCGTCCACCATCCGCTCGACATCGGACAACTCCACCGGACGCCCCTTTCGCTCCTAGGCACAGACGGCCACGACCCTGTCATGGTTCCGCCTCGCCCGACCTCATTGAAGCGCGCCCGGCACCCTCCGCCAAACCACCACAAGAGGTGATTGACCGGTCACGGACAGGCAGTTATGAGCCGTTCGCGCTGATACGGCCGAAAGAGTGATCGACGCCCCACTCGTCAAGAGGCCGCTGTGTCGAGTTCGATCACACGGCGTCGGCCGAGGGGGTTAGCCTGGTAGGCGCATCAACGGACAACCAGATCGAGATGGATAGAGGCGAGTCCCTGCCGTGTCCAGCACTAGCCCTGCGTCACAGTTCGGCCCCAACGAGTGGCTGGTCGAAGAAATGTACGACCAGTTCCTCGCCGACCCCTCTTCAGTAGACGCCGCATGGCATGACTTCTTCGCGGACTTCAAGCCGACGCAGGCGGCGCAGGCCAAGGCGGACAACGCCCGGGAAGCCGCCGCCGAAGGAGCCCGGGACCAGGCGTCGGGCAACGGCCAGGCCAGCCCGCCGACCCCGACCGCGCGGCGCAACGCCGCCTCGGCCGCCGAGCAGACCGCCGCGAGCAAGTCCGCCCCGGCCCCGAGCAAGCCCGCCGCCCCGGCCCCGAAGCCCGCGCCGAAGCCCGCGGCCCCGAAGACCGAGACCAAGACCGCCGAGCCGGACAGCAAGCAGCTGCGCGGCGCCGCCGCCGCGATCGCGAAGAACATGGACGCCTCGCTGAGCGTGCCGACCGCCACCAGCGTGCGCGCGGTGCCCGCGAAGCTGATGGCCGACAACCGCATCGTGATCAACAACCACCTCAAGCGGACCCGCGGCGGGAAGATCTCCTTCACCCACCTCATCGGGTACGCGATGGTTCGGGCCCTGCAGAACTACCCGAACATGAACCGGCACTACCAGCTGATCGACGGCAAGCCGTTCGCGGTCACGCCGGAGCACGTCAACCTCGGCCTCGCGATCGACATGAAGGGCAAGGACGGCGGCCGCACCCTGGTCGTCGCGTCGATCAAGAACACCGAGTCCATGACGTTCCTGCAGTTCTGGCAGGCGTACGAGGAGATCGTCAAGAAGGCCCGGAACAACAAGCTCACCGCCGACGACTTCGCCGGGACCACCATCTCGCTGACCAACCCGGGCGGGATCGGCACCAACCACTCGGTGCCCCGCCTGCAGGCCGGGCAGGGCGCGATCATCGGCGTCGGCGCCCTGCAGTACCCCGCGCACTTCGAGGGCGCGAGCGAGAAGACCCTGGTCGAGCTGGGTGTCAGCAAGATCATGACGCTGACCTCGACCTACGACCACCGGATCATCCAGGGCGCCGAGTCCGGCGAGTTCCTCAAGCGGATCCACGAGCTGCTGCTCGGCGAGGACGGCTTCTACGACGACGTCTTCACCTCGCTGCGGCTGCCGTACGAGCCGATCCGCTGGGTCGCCGACATCCCCGAAGGCGCGGTCGACAAGACCGCCCGGGTGATCGAGCTCATCGACGCGTTCCGCACCCGCGGTCACCTGATGGCCGACACCGACCCGCTGAACTACCGGCAGCGGCGGCACGAGGACCTGGACATCCTGTCCCACGGGCTGACCCTGTGGGACCTCGACCGCGAGTTCGCGGTCGGCGGGTTCGCCGGCCAGGAGCGGATGAAGCTGCGCGACGTGCTCGGCGTGCTGCGCAACTCCTACTGCCGCACGGTCGGCATCGAGTACACGCACATCCAGGACCCGGACGAGCGGCGCTGGATCCAGGACCGGGTCGAGGTCCCGCACGAGAAGCCGGACCCGGCCGTGCAGAAGTACGTGCTGTCCAAGCTGAACGCGGCCGAAGCGTTCGAGACGTTCCTGCAGACCAAGTACGTCGGCCAGAAGCGGTTCTCCCTGGAGGGCGGCGAGACCGCGATCCCACTGCTGGACACCGTGCTGGACAAGGCCGCCGAGCACGAGCTGGACGAGGTCGTCATCGGCATGCCGCACCGCGGCCGCCTGAACGTGCTGGCCAACATCGTGGGCAAGCCGATCTCGCAGATCTTCCGCGAGTTCGAGGGCAACCTCGACCCCGGCCAGGCGCACGGCTCCGGTGACGTGAAGTACCACCTCGGCGCCGAGGGCAAGTACTTCCGGATGTTCGGCGACGGGGAGACCAAGGTCTCGCTGACCGCGAACCCGTCGCACCTGGAGACCGTGGACCCGGTGCTGGAAGGCATCGTCCGCGCGAAGCAGGACATCCTGGACAAGGGCGAAAGCAGCACCGGGGGCTTCTCCGTGCTGCCGGTGCTGCTGCACGGCGACGCCGCGTTCGCCGGTCAGGGCGTGGTCGCCGAGACGCTGAACCTGGCGCTGCTGCGCGGGTACCGCACCGGCGGCACCGTGCACCTGATCATCAACAACCAGGTCGGCTTCACCACCGCGCCGGAGCACTCGCGCTCCTCGCAGTACGCGACCGACGTCGCGAAGATGATCGGCGCGCCGGTCTTCCACGTGAACGGCGACGACCCGGAGGCCGCGCACTGGGTGGCCAAACTGGCCGTGGACTACCGGCAGGCGTTCAACAAGGACGTGGTCATCGACCTGATCTGCTACCGGCGCCGGGGCCACAACGAGGGCGACGACCCGTCGATGACCCAGCCCGCGATGTACGACATCATCGACACCAAGCGCAGCGTCCGGAAGACCTACACCGAATCGCTGATCGGCCGCGGGGACATCTCGGTCGAAGAGGCCGAGGCCGCGCTGCGCGACTTCTCCAGCCAGCTCGAGCACGTGTTCAACGAGGTGCGGGAGCTGGAGAAGCACCCGATCGCGCCGAGCCCGTCGGTCGAGGAGGAGCAGCAGGTCCCGGCCAAGGTGCCGACCGCGGTCCCGCGCGAGGTGATCGAGCGGATCGGCGACGCGTTCGTCGACCTCCCCGAGGGCTTCACCCCGCACCCGCGGGTCAAGCCGGTGCTGGAGCGGCGGCACAAGATGTCCCGCGAGGGCGGCGTCGACTGGGCGTTCGGCGAGCTGCTCGCGTTCGGCACGCTGGCGCTGGAGGGCAAGCTGGTGCGGCTGTCCGGGCAGGACTCCCGCCGCGGCACCTTCACCCAGCGGCACTCGGTGCTCATCGACCGCAAGACCGGGCAGGAGTACTCGCCGCTGCAGCAGCTGGCCGAGACCCAGGGCCGCGTGATGATCTACGACTCGGCGCTGTCGGAGTACGCGGCGGTCGGCTTCGAGTACGGCTACTCGGTGGCCAACACCGACGCGCTGGTCATGTGGGAGGCCCAGTTCGGCGACTTCGTCAACGGCGCGCAGACCGTCATCGACGAGTACATCTCGTCCGGTGAGGCGAAGTGGGGCCAGCTCTCGGATGTGGTGCTGCTGCTGCCGCACGGCCACGAGGGCCAGGGCCCGGACCACACCTCCGGCCGGATCGAGCGGTTCCTCCAGCTGTGCGCGGAGAACTCGATGACCGTGGCGGTGCCGTCCACCCCGGCGAACTACTTCCACCTGCTGCGCCGCCACGCGCTCGACGGCGTGCAGCGCCCGCTGATCGTGTTCACGCCCAAGCGGCTGCTGCGCGACAAGGCGGTCAAGTCCTCGGTCGAGGAGTTCACCGACCAGTCGAAGTTCCTCTCCGTGATCGACGACCACGACGTGGACCCGGCCAAGGCCCGGAAGGTGCTGCTGACCTCGGGGAAGATGTACTGGGAGCTGGTCGCCGAACGCGCCAAGCAGGGCATCGACGACGTCGCGATCGTGCGGATCGAGCAGTACTACCCGCTGCCGAAGAAGAAGCTGCTCGCCGCGCTCGAGCGGTACACGTCGGCGAAGGAGATCGTCTGGGTGCAGGAGGAGCCGGAGAACCAGGGCGCCTGGCCGTTCTTCGGGCTCAACCTGCCGCGGAAGCTGCCCGAGGTGTTCGCGGGCCTGCAGGTCGTGGCCCGCCGCCCGATGGCCGCCCCGAGCGCCGGTTCCTCCAAGGTGCACGAGGTCGAGCAGAAAGCCATCATCGCCAAGGCCTTCGAGTAAGCCTCTTCGGTGTGACCGAACCCCCGGCCGGGATCCCCTCCCAGCCGGGGGTTCCGTTTTTCCGAATGTGCGACTCGCTTACCTGAGTGTGTAGTTCGCGTGCGCGAGTGTGTAACTCGCGTGCCTGAACGTGTAATTCGCGGGTCAGGAGGTGAGCAGGGTGAATTCGCGGGCGGGGTCTTTGAGCACCTGGTGGATGGACTGGATGCTGCGGCAGGGCCAGGGGGCGTGGCAGAAGCGGCAGCGGCCGGTGGTGTCGTCCTCATGCTGGGCGACCACGGTTCGGATCACGGTCACCAGGTCGCAGATGAGTTTCCGGGCGGACGTGGTTTCCGCATCGCGCCAGGCGTCCGAGTCCATCGCCAGGAACTCGGCGCTGTCCAGGTGGCCGTAGATTTCGTTGCGCAGCAACCAGAATGCGTGGGAATGCGCAGGGGAAAGCGTAGTCATCAGATAGTTCCTCCGAAACTCAGGAAACCGATTCCACGCGGGGCAAACAATGCTCCTTTCCGGCGAAGCCGTTGCGTCGCGGGGAGGCAACGCGGGTCGGCGGTTCTACTTTGGATCGCATGGCAGAGTACGAACCCACCGTGCGCAGCCGGGAGCTCGGCGACGAGGTGCGCGCGTTGCTGGAAGAAGCCGGGCTCAGCGGTAGACAGGCGGCCGAGGCGCTCGGCTGGTCGCAGAGCGACCTTTCCCGTCTGCTGCACGGAAAACGCGGGATCAAGGAAACCGATATAGCCACCCTGCTCGGCGTCTGCCGCGCGAAGCCGGACAGACGTGAGAAGATTTTGCAACTGTGCAGAGAAGCCAACAAGCCGGGCTGGTGGCAACAGCACGGCTCCCGGCTACCCCGGCAACTCCGCACCCTGATCGACCACGAAGACAACGCCCTGACGATCGGCGACTATCAGGCAACCCTGGTTCCAGGACTACTCCAGACCGGCGACTATGCACGTGCACTCCTGCGCGACGCTGGTGCGGTTCCGCAGGAGGAGATCGATGAGCGAGTGGCGGCGCGGCTGGCGAGGCAGAACATCTTCGGCCGTGCCACTCCGACCGGCTACACGTTCTTCATCCATGAGTTCGTGCTGCGGCTCCCGGTCGGCGGCGAGACAGTGATGTCGGATCAACTACACCACCTGCTGCGCATGTCGGTGCGCACGAACATCTCGATCAGGGTGGTGCCCGCCTCGGTAGGTGCTCACGCTGGCATCGCGGGTTCATTCAGATTGATGGAGTTCGCGACGATCAAACCGGTGGTGTATCTGGAAAGCGAGACTTCTACTCTGTTCCTCGAATCGGAGGCAGAGATTGCGGCCTACCGGCGCATACTGGAGGTTCTGGCGAGTACCGCCCTCGGTGAGGAACAATCGAGGGAGCTGATTCGCCGTGTGGTGATCGAGCTGTACAGGGACCGAGAGGATCGCCATGAACACACCCAAATGGGATGGGATCTACTGGCGTAAGAGCACCTACAGCGCGAGCAATGGCGACTGTGTCGAGGTGGGCTGGCGCAAGAGCACCCATAGCGCAAGCAATGGTGGCTGTGTCGAGGTGGCGGCTGCTGATCGGGTGCACGTGCGGGACACCAAGGATCGGGTGGGCGGGAGTCTCAGCTTTTCGCGGGCTCAGTGGCGAGCCTTCGTCACCCAGGTACTGGTAGGGCCGTGAGGATCGGTGGTAGCCAGCAGGGTTGCCACCACCGATCGCTCACGGCCCTGGTCAACGGGTCACACGGTCAGTGACCAGCTGTCGAGGTACCCCGTGTCGATCGAGTACACGTCCTGCACCTTCAGCTTCCACGTGCCGTTCGCGGACTTCGCCGAGGCGTTGACCGGGTACTGGGTGTCCAGGTTGGCGACCGAGTCGTTGCTGGAGTTCTTCAGCCGGTACGCCGTGCCGTCCGGGGCGATCAGGTCGATCACCAGGTCACCGCGGTAGCTGTGCTTGATGTGCACGTCCACCTTGGTGGTCGCCGAGGCGTTGCGCGCGCAGTTGGCCACGTTCACCGGGCTGGTCACCGCGGTGCCCGCGTCCGGGATGTTCACATCCGCGTCGTTGGTGACCGTGCCGCAGGTCGCCGGGTCCGGCGGGGTCGAACCGCCGCCGGTGTAGAGCAGCACGTTCGGCGAACCGCTGCCCGCGTTCGTCACCTTGTTCTTGGTCCCGGCCGAAACCAGCGCGTCGCGGACCTGCTGCGGAGTGGCCGCCGGGTTGGCGGCCAGGTACAGCGCGGCCCCGCCGACCACGTGCGGGGTCGCCATCGAGGTGCCGCTGATCGTGTTGCTCGCCGTGTTACCGCCGATCCACGCCGACTTGATGCCGCTGCCGGGCGCGAAGATGTCCAGGCAGGTGCCGATGTTGGAGAAGCTGGACCGCGCGTCGGTGTTGGTGGTCGAGCCGACGGTGATGGCCTCCGGGGTGCGTGCCGGGGAGGTGTTGCACGCGTTGGCGCCGTTGTCGTTGCCCGCCGCCAGGCCGTAGGTGACGCCCGCCGCGATCGAGCGGCGCACGGCGTCGTCGACCGAACTGGACGCGCCGCCGCCGAGGCTCATGTTCGCCACCGCGGGCTTCGCCGCGTTCTGGGTGACCCAGTCGATCCCGGCGATGACGCCCTCATACGTGCCCGAGCCGCCGCAGTCGAGCACGCGCACCGCGACCAGCTTGGCCTCCTTGGCCAGGCCGTAGGTCGCGCCGCCGACGGTGCCCGCGACGTGCGTGCCGTGGCCGTTGCAGTCGGTGGCGTCGGCGTCGTTGTCCACGAAGTCGTAACCGGATTTGGCCCGCCCGCCGAATTCGGTGTGCGTGAGGTTGATGCCGGTGTCGATGATGTACGCGGTCACGTTCGACGCGGTGGTCGAGTAGCTGTACTTGCTGTCCAGCGGAAGGTCGCGCTGGTCCACCCGGTCCTGCCCCCAGGACGGCGGGTTGAGCTGATCGGTGCTCGCGTGCACGACCTTGTTCTGCTCCACGTACGCCACCGCCGGGTCCGCCGCCGCGCGGCGGGCCTGCTTCTCGGTCATCGCGGCCGAGAACCCGTGCAGCGCCGAGAAAGTGCGCTGCACCGTGCCGCCGTGCCGGGCCTTGACGCCGTCCGCGGAGGCGCCGTCCTTCAGCACGACGATGTAGCTGCCCTGGACCGTCCCCGCCTCGCCGGCGCCGAGCACGGTGCCTTCCTGGGCCGCCGCCGGGGTGTTACCGCTCAGCGCGGTGAGCGCCGCGACGGCCGCGGCGATCCCGAGACCGGCCAGCGGTCTGCGCTTGTTTCCGCCAGTTTTCCGCACCGTTTCATTCCTCCTAGGGCAGGGTCGATCCGATCGAGCCATATCGGTGGCCCGCCCGGATCACTAGGGGTGAAATACATTCACATGAATGTTCGCTGAGAATAGATCCGCTTTTCCCGGGAAGGAAGGTCTTGCTTCGACGGGAGCGAAACGGTAAAGCACGACAATGTCACCGGTTCCCGCGGCCGAACGGGCGGCAAAGCGTCAGCATGTGGGCCGGTGGTGACGCGAAGCGACGCCTTGGGAAACTCCTGGTGACCGTGAGCGGACGTTCACCTGTTGCGGTCCCTAACCGAAAACACCCGATTGGCCGAGGCCGAAAGTCGGGCAGCCTCAGGTCGCCAGGCCGTTCTCGCGCAGGAAATCCTCGGCGATGTCCGACGGATTGCGCTTCTCGGAAGTGAACTCGACGTTGAGATCGGTCAGCTTGTCGGTGGTGAGCACCGCGGACAAACGGTTCAACGCGAGCGTCTCCCGTTCCGACAAGGTGCCCTTCGCGACGAGCGGCACGATGTTCTGCGCCGGGAACATCTGTTTGTCGTCGACCAGAGGTACGAATCCATTGGTCTCGATGCTCGACGAGGTGCTGAACAGATCGGCCACCTGGATCTCGCCGGACCGCAGGGCGGCCACGGTCACCGGACCACCGGTGTCGGTGGTGCGGATCTCCTTGAACTCGCACCCGTAGAGCTTCTTGATCTTCTCCTTCCAGCGGTCGCTCCACTGGCCGGGGCCGCCGAACACGAGATCCTGGCAGCGCGCGCCGAGATCGGAGAACGTGCGCACGCCCGCGTCGGCGAGTTCCTTGCGCACCACGAGCACGTCCTTGTCCTCGGCGGGCGCCTGGTCGAGGACGGCGAAGCGGTCCGGGACCTTCCGCTGGAGCTCGGCGTACACGTCCGCGGGCCGGGTCGCCTCGGTGTTCTTGTCGAAGTACCGCAACAGGTTCCCGCTGTAGTCCGGCACCACGGACAGCGATTTGTCCTGCAGCGCCTTGACCACGACCTCGCGGCCGCCGACCGGCGGGCGCACGATCACGTTCTCCGCGCCCGCGTTGCGCAGCGCTCCCGCGTAGATCTGGGCCAGCAGCAGGCTTTCGCCGACATCGGAGGAGCCGATGACGATCTCGCCAGTCGAGCCGCCCTCGGCGCCGCCCTCGAGCGGGTTCCCGCACGCGGTCGCGGTGAGCGCGAGCACGGCGAGCAGTGCGGCCAGGGTCCGTTTCACGCCGTTCCTCCCGCGACGGAGACCTTGCGGCCCGAAGCCGCGGCGGCGGCCAGGCGCACGCCCCGGGGCACCACGGCCCGTTGCAGGGCGGCGAAAACCAGGTCGAGCACGATGGCCAGCAGCGCGGTGAGGAGCGCGCCGGCGACCACCTCGGTGTAGTCCAAAATGGCCAGTCCATCCAGCAGGAACCGGCCGAGCCCGCCGAGACCCACGTACGCGGCGACCGCGGCGGTGGCCACCAGTTGCAGCACGGCGTTGCGAATTCCGCCCAGCACCAACGGAAGCGCGATCGGCACCTCGACCTGCCACAGCCGTTGCCAGCCGGTCATGCCGACGCCCTCGGCCGCGTCCACCACGCCGTGATCGGTCGCCTGCAGCCCGGCGTACGTCCCGGCGAGGATCGGCGGGATCGCCAGCACCACCAGGCCGATCACGGTCGCCGTCACGCTTTCGGTGAAGATCAGGAACAGGAAGGTCACCAGGCCCAGGGTCGGCAGCGCGCGGATCGCGTTGCCCACGCTCACCAGCGCGACGCCGCCGCGGCCGGTGTGCCCGACGAACAGGCCGAGCGGCACCGCGACCACCAGCGCGATGGCCAGCGCCAGCGCGGTGTAGCCGAGGTGCTGCCCGAGCCGGTTGGGCACGCCGTCGGCGCCGGTCCAGTTCGCCGGATCCCCGAACCAGTGCCACAGATCCGTGATCACGCGGTCACCTCCCGCGCCGCGGTGGCGGGTTTCGCCCGGGACGCCCGTTCCCACGGGGTCGCCACGTTGCGCAGCAGCACCAGCAGCAGGTCCACCACCAGGGCCAGCAGCAGGGTGAGCACGATGCCCACCACGATCGGCGAGAAGTACTCGCGCTGGAACCCGTCGGTGAACAGCACGCCGAGCCCGCCGGTGCCGATCAGCGCGCCGACGCTGACCAGGCTGATGTTGCTCACCGAAGCCACCCGCACCCCGGCCGCGAGCACCGGGACCGACAGCGGCAGTTCGACGCCGAAGAAGCGGCGCGCCGGGCGGTAGCCGACCGCGGTCGCCGCCGCGATCACGTGCGGCGGCACGGCGTCCAGCGCGTCGAGCACCGGGCGCACGAGCAGGGCGGTGGTGTAGATGGTGAGCGCGACGATGACGTTGACGCTGTCCAGGATCTTCGACCCGATGATGCCGGGGATGACCACGAACAACGCCAGCGACGGGATCGTGTAGAGCAGGTTCGACACCACCAGCAGCACGTTGCGCGCCGGTTGCCAGCGGCACCCGAGCCAGCCCGCGGCGATCGCCAGCACGATGCCCAGCACCAGCGGCAGCAGGGCGAGGTAGACGTGCTCGCCGAGGTCGCCGAGGATTTCCGCGCGGTTGTTGGCACTGCCGAGGTACCGGCCGAGCTCGTCGAAGAACTCGCCCATGGCTAGCCGCCTCCCCTTCGCGACTTTCCTTCGATGATTTCGAGCACCTGCTGCGCGGTGACCACGCCGGTGACCGCGCCCGCGTCGTCGACCACCACGCCGAGGCTCGCCGGGGAGGACAGCGCCGCGTCCAGGGCGCCGCGGATCGGCGTGCCCTGCTGGTACAGCGAACCGCCCGCCAGCAGCTGCGCCTCGGTCAGCTCACCGTCCACAGTAGACCCCGGAGCGAGCCAGCCGCGCGGTTCGCCCGCCTCGTTGACCGCGAGCTTCCAGTCGTCGTTCGCGCCGGGAACCGCGCTGCCCACGACAACGCGGTCGATCTCATGCACCTCGACCCCTTCCGCGGACAAAAAGGACAGTCCCCGGTAACCGCGATCCTTGCCGACGAAGGAGGCCACGAAATCGTCGACGGGATGCCGGAGCACCTCCGACGGCGTCCCGTACTGCGCGAGCTTCCCGCCGACCCGCAGGACGGCGATCTTGTCGCCGAGCCGGACCGCCTCGTCGATGTCGTGGGTGACGAACACGATCGTCTTGCCCAGCTGGGACTGCAGCCGCAGCAGTTCGTCCTGCAGCTCTTCCCGCACCACCGGGTCGACCGCGGAGAACGGCTCGTCCATCAGCAGCACCGGCGAATCCGCGGCGAGCGCGCGGGCCACGCCGACGCGCTGCTGCTGCCCGCCGGACAGCTGCGCGGGATACCGCTTGCCGAGCGCGGCCGGGAGCCCGACCGTCTCCAGCAGCTCGGCCGCGCGATCACGGGCCTTGCCCTTGTCCCAGCCCGAGAGCAGGGGGACGGTGGCCACGTTGTCCCGCACGGTCCTATGTGGAAAGAGCCCGGCGTGCTGGATGACGTAGCCGATTCCCCGGCGCAGCAACGCCGGATCGGAGTCGCGGACGTCCTTGCCGTCGAGCAGGATCGTGCCGGCGGTCGGCTCGACCATCCGGTTGATCATGCGCAGGGATGTCGTTTTGCCGCAGCCGGACGGGCCGACGAACACGGTGATCGTGCCGTCCTCCACGGTCAGGCTCAGTTCGTCGACCGCGACGGTTCCATCCGGGTAGCGCTTGGTCACGCTCTGGAACTCGATTGCCACGCCTTGCTCCCCTTGCCGAGTCCGGGTCAAAAGACCGTAGCCCACATCTCCCCGCTTGGCACCACAGTCCACGATTTAGGCTGGCCCGGGTGAGCCCACTCGACGAGGTCATCGCCGCGAACGGCGCGTACACCCGCCCGCTGTACACGGTGATCACCGTGCTCTACCACGGCTGGATTCCCTTCGACGAACTCGTGCGCCGATCGGCCGCGCCGCGCCGCAGCGTGGAGGAACTGCTCGACGCGCTCGGCGACGATCTCGATCGCGACGGCGACCGGGTGCAGCTGCGGCGGGACAGCACCGGCTACGCGAAGTACCTGGTGCGGCGGCTCGCCGATCCGTTCGGGCGCCTGCTGGAGTCGCACGACGAGGACTACGCCACGCTGGCGCGGCTCATCGACGACGTTCCGCCCCCGCTGGCCGCGCTGGACCACGTTCAGGCGACCCCCGAAACGGTGCTGCGCCGGGGTTTGTGGCTGGACACCCATTTCGATCTCGCGCGTACGCGCCTGCTGTTCCTCGGTGATCACGACCTCACCTCGTTCGCCATCCGCGAACTGCACCCGTGGCCCGCGGGCATCACCGTGGTCGACGTCGACGACCGCCTGCTGGCGTATATCGACGAGCATTCCGGGGGTTCGATCACCACGCTGCACGCGGATCTGCGCTTCGGCCTGCCCCGATCGGTCACCGGGCAGGCGGATCTGGTGTTCAGCGATCCGCCGTACACCCCGGAAGGCATGGGGCTGTTCGCGTCGCGGGCGGTGCAGGCGCTCGCCGAGCCGGTGCTGGGACGGATCGTGCTCGCCTACGGGTACAGCGCGCGGCATCCCGAACTCGGCCGCCAGGTGCAGCGGGAACTGCTGTCGCTCGGCCTGACCTTCGAAGCGATCCTGCCGGAGTTCAACCGGTACTACGGCGCGCAGGCGATCGGCAGCGCGGCGGACCTCTACGTCTGCCAGCCGACCGCGCAGGCGCGGAAAGCCGGAAAGCGGGGAACCGGGATCTACACGCACGGCCCGCAGTCGGTCGAGACCGGTGGCACTCCGGCGAGCCTGCTGAACCGGTTGTCGGAACTCGCGGACGGAGCGCGGCCGCGCGGGGCGGACTGGTCGTCCCCGATCACTTCCCGCACCCCGGTGGCCCTCGACCTGACCGCCGACCCGGGTCCGTGGCTGCTGCGCGCCCTGCTCGCGGTGAACGCGCCCCGGGTGGCGCTCCTCGTGCCGAACTCCCACCCGGACCTGGCCGACGCCGCCGCGCAGGAAGCGCTCGCGCGGCTGGTCGACGCGAAATATCGCCTCCGCTACCTCCGCAGCACCCCGGACAACACCCACGCCGTCGTCGTCGCCGAAGCCGCCGCCGCCCCGAGCGCGGCGGGCACGGTGCTGGCCAAGGCGCACGGCAAACTGGGCAACGTCTGGCGGGAAGCCCTGATCGAAGCCTCCGGCGGCACCCTCACCAAGAACGAGGCCCGGGAGCGGATCGGCGACCACCCCGACCTGGCCCACCGCCTGATCGACCTGCCCCGCCACCGCGTCGCGACCCTCCTCGCCGCGCTGGCGCGATAGCAAGGGACCTTCGCTACGGCAGAACGATAGCGAGGGACCTTTACTACAGATAAACCGTAGTAAAGGTCCCTCGCTATCGCGTGGTGTCGGTCAGGCGGTCACGCCGTCCGCTTCGGCGGCCTTGGCGACCGCGGCGGCCACCTCGGGGGCGACCCGCGGGTCGAGCGGGCTGGGCACGATCCGGTCCGGGCCCAGGTCGTCCTGCGCGACCGCGACGATCGCGTCGGCGGCGGCCAGCTTCATGTTCTCGGTGATCGCCCGCGCGCCCGCGTCCAGGGCGCCGCGGAAGACGCCGGGGAACGCCAGCACGTTGTTGATCTGGTTCGGGAAGTCGCTGCGCCCGGTGGCCACGATCGACGCGTACTTCGCCGCGACCTCCGGGTGCACCTCCGGGTCCGGATTGGACAGCGCGAACACGATCGAGTCGTCCGCCATCTCGCGCAGCAGCGTCTCGTCGATCGTCGCGCCGGACAGCCCGAGGAACACGTCCGCGCCGCGCAGCGCGTCGGCCAGCCCGCCGCGCAGGCCCGCCGAGTTGGTGGTCGCCGCGAGCGCCTCCTTCACCGGGTTCAGGCCCGGGCGGCCCGGGTGGATGATGCCCTTGGAGTCGAGCACGGTGACGTCCGCGACCCCGGCGGCCTGCAGGATCTTCGCGCAGGCGACCCCGGCGGCCCCCGCACCGGAGATCACCACGCGCTCGGTGGTGATGTCGCGGTCGAGCACCAGGTTGGCACCTCGCAGCGCGGCCAGTGCCACGATCGCGGTGCCGTGCTGGTCGTCGTGCATGACCGGGCAGTCCAGCGCCTCCTTGAGCTTGTCCTCCAGCTCGAAGCAGCGCGGCGCCGAGATGTCCTCGAGGTTGACCGCGCCGAAGGACGGGCGCAGCCGGACCAGGGTCTCCACGATCTCGTCCACGTCGGTGGTGTCCAGCACCAGCGGGATCGAGTCCAGCCCGCCGAAGGTCTTGAACAGGACCGACTTGCCCTCCATGACCGGCAGCGAAGCGCTCGCGCCGATGTCCCCGAGGCCGAGTACCGCGGTCCCGTCGCTGACCACCGCAACCAGCCGATCCGCCCAGGTGTACCGCTCCGCGAGGCGCGCGTTCTCCGCGATGGCCCGGCTCACTTTCGCCACACCCGGCGTGTAGGCGATGGAGAGGTCTCGCGGGTCGGAGATCGGCCGGGTCGCGGCGACGCCCAGCTTGCCGCCCTCGTGCCCGGTGAAGATCTCCTCGTCGGTAACCGGCGTGGTGTCACCGCCTGTACCCTGATTCATTCTTTTTCCTGTCATCGACTCGGCCATCGGCCCAGCATCGGCCGTTGACCTTGAGGTTTGAGCGAAAGACACTCCAAATCCCTTCGGGACTGTGAGTGGGGCCGCGACGGCGTGGCCCACACATTCCCCAGTGACACTCTTGCTTTCCCCTGCGAATGCCGGGCGCGGTAGCGCGTTTCGCAGGTGAGGCGCCCGTTTTCGGTCGTCGGTGCCCTGGGTGAGGCGACGGCCGCGGGCGCGGCGGTCAAACCAGTGTGACAGGCCGGGTGCGGGTTGCGATCCCTAGGTGCGGTTGAGGTCACAAATTGAGGGGTCTTCTCCGCAGGTCACTAGGGGTTTACGCAAGACGACCGTTCGGCTTTTTTGGACTGGCAGACGACTGGATAGGGTGATCTCATGCACGTGCGCCAGCTCGCGGTTCCCGACGCTTACGAGTTCGTTCCCCCGGTGTTTCCGGACGACCGGGGCATCTTCGTGGCGCCGTTCCAGGGGCCCGCGTTCACCGAAGCGCTCGGGCATCCGCTGCGCACCGCCCAGACCAACCACAGCGTGTCCCGCAAGGGCACCATCCGCGGGGTGCACTTCGCGGACACGCCACCCGGCCAGGCGAAATACGTGCACTGCCCGCGCGGCAGCATGATCGACGTGGTGGTGGACATCCGCGTGGGCTCGCCGACCTTCGGGCAGTGGGACGCGGTGCGCCTGGACTCCACCGAGCACCGCGCGCTCTACCTCTGCGAGGGACTCGGCCACGCGTTCATCGCGCTGGAGGACGACACCGCGATGAGCTACCTGTGCTCGACGCCGTACAACCCGGCGGCCGAGCACGGGATCACCCCGCTCGACCCGGATCTCAGCCTGCCGTGGCCGGACGACATCGAGTTCATCATGTCTACCAAGGACATCGAGGCGCCGACGCTCGCCGAGGCCGAGCGCCTGGGCCTGCTGCCGCACTACGACGACTGCCTCAAGCAGTACGAACTCAACCGCGCCGAGTGACGCTGACCCACCACAACATCTCGACAGCTAAGAGATCCCGATCCGTCGCGGCAGCAAGGGACCTTTGCTCCGGTTGAACAGCAGCGAGGGACCTTTACTCCAGTTAGACGTGAGCAAAGGTCCCTCGCTATTTTTTCCGCCGCCAGATCAGCGCGGGACGTCCTCGGCGAGCACCCGCTCGATGTTGCGCTCGGCCAGGGCGGTGATCGTCACGAACGGGTTCACGCCGGTGCTGCCCGGGATGAGCGAACCGTCCGTCACGTACAGGTTCGGGCACCCCTTGACCCGGCCGTAGAGATCGGTGGCCTTGCCCAGCACCAGCCCGCCGAGCGGGTGGTAGGTGAACCGGTTCTCGAACGTCCTGGTGCCGCCGAACAGGTCGTACCGGTAGATCGTCGCGTTCGCCCGGTTGATCTTGTCGAACAGCGCCTTCGCCGCGTCGATCGACGGCTGCCCCTGGGACACCGACCACTGCAGCCGCGCCGAGTCGGTGGCCGCGTCGTAGGTGAAGTGCCCGCGCTCGGGGTTCTTGGTGATCGCCAGGTACAGGCTCGCCCAGGTCTCCAGCCCGGCGGGCACCGGCGCGATCTCGGCGAACACCGGGTGCACCGGATCGGACCAGTTGTCGATGCCCAGCGCGGGCATCGCGGACTGCAGCGTGCCGGTCGTGTCCCAGATGTGGTTGGCCCGCCCGAGCATCACGTTGCCGTTGGTGCCCCAGCCGCGCCCGATCTCCTCGCCCAGCTCGGGCAGCCGCCCGGTGTCCCGCGCGCGCAGCAGCAACTCGGTCGAACCGAGGCTGCCCGCGCCGAGGAACAGGTGCCGGGTTCCGAGGTGCCGGGTCCCGACCACCGTGCCGTCCGCGTCGGTCTGCCGGACCACGAGCGTGTACGTCCCGTCCGGCTGGCGGAGGATCTCCCGCACCTCGTGCAGGGTCTGGATGGTCACGTTGCCGGTGCCGAGCGCGGCCGCCAGGTAGGTCTTGTCCAGCGAACGCTTCCCGTGGTTGTTGCCGTAGATCACCTCGGACCCGAGCGCGGACCGCGGCACCTCACCGAGTTCCTCGCGCCGCAGGTAGTCGAAGTCGTACACGCTCGGCACGAACGCGGTGCCGAATCCCGCCTTCTGCGCGGCCTTGCGGGACACCCGCGCGTAGCCGTAGGACTTGCAGGTCTCGAACCACGCGGGGTCCACGTGGTTGACGCCGAGGCCCGCGTTGGCGCGCGGGAAGTACTTGCCGTACATCTCGTCCGCGTCGACCTCGGGCAGGATCTCCTCGAAGTAGTCGCGCCGCGGGGTGACCGCCATCGCGCCGTTCACCAGCGAGCCGCCGCCGACTCCGCGGCCGACGTAGACGGACATGTCGCCGAAGTGCACGCGGTCGAGGACCCCGGCATGCGGGCGGATGTCGTGGTTGGCCAGATCCAGCCACAGGAACGTGGCCAGCGGCGCCTCGGTGCGGTTCTTGAACCACATCGACCGCTCGTCGGGTTTGAGCATGCTGCAGAACACGTTCCCGTCGCCGGCCGGGGTGTTCCAGAGCCGGCCCATCTCCAGCATCACCGTGGGAATTCCGGCCTCGCCGAGGCGCAGCGCGGTCACCGCGGCGCCGTACCCGGTGCCGATCACCACCGCCGGCGAGAACTCGGGCAGCACCGGCGGTTCGGCCGAGGCCGGGCGGGCGGAGACCGCCGTGACACCGAGCGCCGCCGCCGAGTTCAGCGCGGCCATACCGAGGAAACGCCTGCGAGACATGGGAGAGACCATGCTCGGCATGTTTCCGCCTCGCCAGTCAAGCTGACAAGAAGCAAAGTGAAACACGTTCTAATTGTTACCCGTTCGAGGTAAGTTCCCGGGTTCCCCTGGGGGCGATCCCGGATGTCCGCGATGCCGCGTTTGGGCAGGCTTCCGCCATGACGAAACGACTTCTCCGCAAGGCGGGCCTCGTGGCGGCCGGTGCCGCGGCCCTGGTGGCGACGAGCGCGATCCCGGCCTCGGCGGCCGAACCTGTTCCCGCTTTCGACTTCGCCGACTGCCCGAAGACACTGCCCGCCGGGGCGGATCCCGCGAAGTGGCGGTGCGAGGTCCTGATCTCGGACGGGACGCTCTCCTTCGGCACCGTGCGCGACCTGCGCCTGAACCGGATGCGGCTGACCTTCGCCGAGGGCCGGCTGAACGGCGAGTACGCCCAGGTGTTCGGCGCGCTGCGCGCCGAACCGACGCGCGTGCCCGGCACGTTCGGCGGCACCCTGGAACTGCGCTACGCCGGATACTCCGACTTCCAGTCCAACGACCAGCGCAAGGGCGAGATCGACCTGAAGGGCTCGCTCCGCGGCCCCCTGCTGGCGCGCGGCTGCGCGATCGGCGGCGACGACGATCCGATCCACTCGGTGATCCAGCAGGTCGGCGGGCTGGAAACCCATCCGGACGACCCGTCGGTCCACGTCTTCCACACGGTCGACCGGCAGTTGAACATCCCGTCCGCCCGCGGCTGCGGCCCGCTGACCCGGCCGCTCAACCACCGCCTGGGCCTGCCGTCCCCGTCCGGGACGAACGTGCTGACGCAGACGACCTACGTGAAACTCCGCAGCTACGGCTGACCTACTTCTTCCGGGTCACCCAGATGGTGATCGTGCCGGTGACCACGGGTTTGCCGGAGGTGTCGGTGATGGTCACCGGCACGGGCAACTCGACGCCCTCGTCCCCGAATTCCGGGATCTCCGGCAACTCGGCCACCGCGCGCAGGCCGGTCTCCGCCTTCGCCACGTACTCGACCGTCATGCCCTTCGGCAGCCAGCGGTGCGTGGCCGGCACGGTCGCCTCGGCGAGCATGCCCATGGCGATCTCGGCCAGGTTGCAGGCGGCGATCGCGTGGAAGGTGCCGATGTGGTTGTGCACACCCCACCACTTCGGCGCGGTCACCTCGCACCGTCCGGGCCGCAGTTCCCGCACGGACGGCAGCACGGTCCGGAAATACGGCACCCGCAGGCACATCGCCGCCGAGAACAACGCCTTCCCGCCGGGCTTGGCGGCGAGCCGCCGCCACATCGCGAATGTCGGGTTCTGTGCCATGTCCCACTCCCTAAGCTACTCGGGAGTAGCTAATCAGACCGCCCGCTATATTCGCAAACGTGGATCACGCTCTCTACCTCCTGCGACATGGGCAGACCGAATGGTCGGCGAACGGCCGGCACACCGGTCGCACGGACATCCCGCTGACCCCGGCGGGCGAGGAGCAGGCCCGGGCCTCGGGCGCGGTCCTGGCGAACCTGCGCGGCCCGGCGCCCGCGCGGGTCCTGGTCAGCCCCCGGCAGCGGGCACGGGCGACCGCCGAGCTGGCCGGGCTCCGCCCGGACGAGGTGACCGAGGACCTCGCCGAATGGGACTACGGCGACTACGAGGGCATCACCACCCCGCAGATCCGCGAAACGGTCCCGGGCTGGACGGTCTGGTCGCACCCCGTGCCCGGCGGCGAAAGCGCGGACCAGGTCGCCGCGCGCGCCGACAAGCTGCTCGGCCGGGTCACCGCGCTCCTCGCCGAAACCGACGTGATCCTGGTCGGCCACGGTCATTTCAGCCGCGTGCTCATCGCCCGCTGGCTCGACCTGCCCGCCTCCTCGGGCGTCCACTTCGGACTCGATCCGGCCAGCGTCACCGTCCTCGGCGACGAACGCGGCGAACCCCAGCTCAAACACCTCAACGTCCCCGCATCCTGAGAGGCTTTCCGTTGACCGACAGCAGAATCCGGCGCATCCGCGAGTCCGATGTGGACGCCGTCGTGGGCCTCGTGCACGACCTCGCCGAATACGAGAAGGCCCCGCGGGAATGCCACCTGGAAGCGCCGCAGCTGCACGCCGCGCTGTTCGGCGAGCACCCGGCGCTGTTCGGCCACGTGGCCGAGGTGGACGGCGAAGTCGTCGGCTTCACCCTGTGGTTCCTGAACTTCTCGACCTGGCGCGGGGTGCACGGGATCTACCTGGAGGACCTCTACGTGCGGCCCGAGCAGCGCGGCTCCGGGCTCGGCAAGGCACTGCTCGCCGAACTGGCCGCCGAATGCGTGCGGCGCGGCTACGCCCGGCTGGAGTGGTGGGTGCTCGACTGGAACCCGGCGACCGAGTTCTACAAGGCACTCGACGCGGTGCCGATGGACGAGTGGACGGTCTACCGCCTCACCGACGAACCCCTGCGCGCCCTCGCCGCCGAAGCCTGAACCTCGAACCCCCCAAATGGGGTTTTCTCGCTCGATGCGGCGTGGGGGAACCTTGCCTTCCCGCGTGCACCGAAGGCCGCAGTGATGCTCGCCTCCTCCCGGAACGGGGAACTCGCGGCAGCAGGTCCTCCACTTGCCGCGAGTCCCCCGTCTCGGACGTGCGAGTCCCCCGTTTCGGCACACCGAGTTCCCCATCTCGGTAGGCGAGCCCGACACCCGGGCACCCCACGAACACGGCACCACACCACACACCGAGAAACCCCCAATGCGGCCTTCGGCACCTTCAACGCCCCGAAAGCCGCATTGGGTACCTTCAACGCCCCGAAAGCCGCATTGGGTACCTTGAGCGCCCCCAATGCCGCATTGGGGGACTTTCGGGGCGGAGCGTGGCCGGGTCAGTCGTGGGGGCCGGGATCCTGCTGGGTGCGGCGGGCGGACCGGCCGGCGGCGCCGTCGCGTTCGGCGGCTTCCTCCTCGGTTTCACCGTCGGTCATGCCGAGTGCCCAGGCCCGGGAGGGGCGGCGGAACAGCAGGACCAGCGTGCCCAGCCCGAGCACGATGAGCGGCACCCCGAAGGCCACCTGCCCGGACGGGCCCAGCACGTACCAGCCGACCCCGACCAGGATCAGCGCCACGACCACGCCCGGGGAGCGGGCCCACAACTTGCCGAGCAGCAGCCCCGCCGCGCAGGCCAGCGTGCCCGCGCCGAGCACGACGTAGAACCCGGCCTCGGCCCAGATGTTGTTGCGCGGCACCGAGGAGTTCCCGGAGTTCGCGAGCAGCAGCACGGCGAGCACGAGCAGCGCCACCCCGGGTAGCGCGGTGATCGCTCCGGCGACCCGGACCTCGCGCGGGGCGGGCGAGATGTTGTCGGCGAACGGCACGGGTGAAAGGCCTTCCCAACTGGGGTTCTGGGGCACGGATGACCGTGCGTGAACACTTTCGATGGTATGCCACCCGGTCGGCCGTTTTCCCCCGACCGCCACCCGGGTCAAGATCTGAGTGTCGTCGATGAGCGGGCGGTCGCCCGGGGTGCAACTTGTCACGACGAGCGGCAATCTCCTACCGAACGGAGGACCGACCGGCACAGGGCTCGTACCGCGTTTCCCCAGGGCGCGCCTCAGCGCGACAACGCACGGGTGAGCTTCGCGTCACCTTGCGCGTTCAGACGTGCCGGTACGGCGTTCCCGTCACTTACCCTGCGGTTGTGCGCGCAGTATTGGTGGTGAACCCGCAGGCGACCTCGACCACGGCCGGTGGTCGGGACGTCCTCGCGCACGCACTGGCCAGCCAGGTGAAACTGGAGGTCGTCGAGACCGGCTACCGCGGGCACGCGATGGCGATCGCCCGGGCGGCCGCGCGGGACGGGATCGAGCTCGTGGTCGCCCACGGCGGCGACGGAACGGTCAACGAGGTGGTCAACGGCGTCCTCACCGGCGAGGACCACGGAGCCCGGACGATGGTCGGCGTGGTGCCCGGCGGCTCGGCGAACGTGTTCGCCCGTGCCCTCGGCATCTCCCACGACCCCGTCGAAGCCACCCACCAGTTGCTGTTCGCCATCGAGCACGGCGGCGGGCGGCGGGTCGGCCTGGGCCGCGCGAACGGGCTCTGGTTCACCTTCAACGCGGGCCTCGGCTGGGACGCCGACGTGGTGGCGGGGGTCGCCCGCAGGCGCGGCAAGCAGACCAGCCCGGCGCTCTACCTGCGGGCCGCGGTCGCGTGTCACCTGCGGCCACCGCTCGGCAGGCCGCCGCTCACCGTGCGGATCCCCGGCGAGGAACCGGTCGAAGTGCGCACCGCGTTCATCTCCAACACCGATCCGTGGAGTTACCTCGGCTCCCGCCCGGTGCACCTGAACAACGGCTGCTCGTTCGACACCGGCCTCGGCCTGTTCGCCCTGCGCGGCCTGGGGCTGGGCACCGTTTTCCGGCACGTCCGCCAGGCCCTGCGCGAGGGCGGTGACCAGCGCGGACGCCGTCTCGTGCGGCACGACGACCTGCCGAACCTCAGCATCGAGTCCGAACAACCGGTAAACTTTCAGGTTGACGGAGACCTGGTGGGCCAGCGGACCAGGGTGGACTTCGTGAGCGTGCCGGACGCGCTGACCGTGATGGTCTGACGGACCCCTGCGAGGGCCATCGGCTGATCGCCCGCGGCAAAGTCCGACTTGCCGCTCGTCGATCGAGAAGCTCCACTCACCGCATCGGCTCTTCCGCCCAAAGTGTCGTTTCGGACAGAAACCGCAGGTCAGGCCGGTAGCTCGGCCGGGTGAGCTGACTCACCGATCTCCGGAAAACTCTTGTCGAACGCGGTGCTTCGTGAAAGCATTCACAAGCACCCCAAAAAACGACCGCCATGACGACTGCGGCGCGAGTCTCGCGCCGTCATAAAGGAGCTCACAGAGATGGACTGGCGCCACGACGCGGCCTGCCGAGACGAGGACCCCGAGCTGTTCTTCCCCGTGGGAACCAGTGGTCCTGCCGTGCTGCAGGTAGCCGAGGCGAAAGCTGTGTGCCACCGCTGTACCGTCGCTTCCGACTGCCTGGCCTGGGCTCTGGCCAGCGGGCAGGACGCCGGCGTGTGGGGCGGAATGAGCGAAGACGAGCGTCGCGCCCTCAAGCGCCGCCGTGCTCACATCGGTACGCGTAGCAACGCCTGAGACAGCACGAACAAACGGTTCTCGTGGCCCCGCGCGGCCAGGTTGACCCGTAGCGTTAGGGGATTTATCAGTCCCCAAGCTCAAACGCGTTGAAGGGCCGACACCAATTTACGGTGTCGGCCCTAAACGTGTTCCGATGTCTATTTCGCGAACCCCGGGCTACAGGCGGCGGCTGAGCGGGATGCGCAGGGCGGCTTCGGTTCCGCCGGATCGCGGGCCGCGCAGCGAAAGCGAACCCCGCAGTTCCGATTCCACCAGCGTCCGCGCGATCTGCAGGCCCAGTCCGTCCGTGCGTTCCAGCGAGAAACCCGCGGGCAGGCCCCGCCCGTCGTCCTTGATGAGCACGTCCAGCCACCGGGCCGAGCGCTCCACCTGGATCTCGATCTTGCCCGGGCGCCCGCCGGGGAACGCGTGCTCCACCGCGTTCTGCACCAGTTCGGCGAGCACCATCACCAGCGGTGTCGCGATCTCGGCGACCACCACCCCGAACGATCCGGTGCGCGAGAAGCTCACGTGCGCCTCGGCCGTCGCCACTTCGCCGACCATCGGCAACACGTTGTCCAGCAACTGATCGAGGTCGACGCGCTCGTCCACGGACACCGACAGCGCCTCGTGCACCATGGCGATCGAGGACACCCGGCGCACCGACTCCCCGAGCGCCTGCCGCGCCTCCGGGCTCGGCGTCCGGCGCGACTGCAACCGCAGCAACGCGGCGACCGTCTGCAGGTTGTTCTTCACCCGATGGTGGATCTCGCGGATCGTCGCGTCCTTGGACAGCAGCGCGCGGTCCCGCCGCTTCACCTCGGTCACGTCCCGCACGAGCACCAGCGCGCCCGCGGGCTGCCCGGCCGGGCGCAACGGCAGCGCGCGGAACAGCACCACCGCCCCGCGCCGCGAATCCGCCTCGGTCCGGCTCCCCGGCTTGCCGTCGAGCGCGTCCAGGATCCGGTGCGACACCTCGGTCGCGTCGAACGGATCGCGGATCAGCGACCGGGTCAGCGGCGCCAGCCGCGTGCCCACGAGATCGGACTCGTGCCCCATCCGGTGGTACGCGGACAACCCGTTCGGGCTGGCGAACACCACCGAACCGGCCGGGTCGAGCCGGATCAGGCCGTCCCCGACCCGCGGGCTGGTGTGCACGTCGGTCTGCGTGTCCGGGCTCGGGAACGTGCCGTCGGCGATCATCTGGCACAGATCGCCCGCGCTGCCGAGATAGGCGATCTCCAGCGGACTCGGCACCCGCGGCGCGGCCAGATTGGTCTCCCGGCTCAGCACCGCGATGACCGTTTCGCCGAACTTCACCGGGATCGCTTCCCGGCGCATCGGCAGGTCGCGGTACCAGTGCGGATCCTCCTCGCGGCAGATCCGCACCTCGCGCATGGCCTTGACCAGCTGCGGGTGCTCGTCGACGGTGAACCGGGCGCCGACCACGTCCTCGGGATGCGCGGTGGGCGCGGTGGTCGGCCGCGCCTGCGCGACGCAGACGAAGTCACCGCCGTCGGGATGCAGTTCCTTGGCGACCGGCACCCACAGCAGGAAGTCCGCAAAGGACAGATCGGCCAGCAGCTGCCACTCGGCGACCACCGCCTGCAGGTGGTCGGCCGCCTCACCCGACAGCCCGGTGTTCTCGGCCAGCAGGTCGGACAGAGTGGACACGCGGCTCCCTAGTTACTCCACCACGGCGAGCAGATCGCCCTCCTGGACGACGTCACCTTCGTTCACGGCGATCCTGGCCAGTTTGCCCGACGCCTCGGTGAGCACCGGGATCTCCATCTTCATCGACTCGAGGATCACCACGGTGTCCCCGTCGCTGAGGGACGTCCCCTCCCTGGCGACGACCTTGAGCACGTTGGCGACGATCTCGGCCCGGATCTCCTCGGCCATGGTGTCCTCCCGGCGAACAGCGGCGAAGGTGCCGGTTCAATCCAACCAGAGCGATCGCGCCACGGACAGCCCGGAGACACCCCTACTCGGGTGCATGACACACTGAACAGGTTGCCCCTGGCCCCGTCGGCGCCGGTCCGACCAGGGTGGGCCACCCCTACGTGCGAGGAGATGACATGTCGAAGCGAGCCCGCAAACGCCGCGACCGCAAGAAGAACGGCGCGAACCACGGCAAGAAGCCCAACGCCTGATCCAGGTGTGAAATCGAAGGGCCCCGACGCGGTGTCGGGGCCCTTCGCACGTCCGCCGGACCCTATTCGGTCCGCTTCTCGATGCTGATCTCGGTGCGCTCGACCGTCAGGCCGCCGCGCTCCTCGACCGTCTTCCGGATCGACGCGCGCAACCGGCTCTTCAGGTCCGCGGGCGCGTGCTCGCCCCCGCATTTGCGGGCCAGGAGCTGCTTGAGCTGCTCGTCGATGCCGTACTGCTCGAGGCAGGGCGGGCAGTCGTCGAGGTGCTTGCGCAGCAGCATCTCGTGCTCGGGACTGCACTCCTTGTCCAGCAGCAGGTAGATCTCGGCCAGCGCCTCGTCGCAGTTGACCTTGTCGGAATCGCCGCAGGCGTTCATCGACCGGCCACCTCCTGCTTGGTACCCCGGATGAATCCGCGTTCCCGCGCCACGTCGGCGAGCAGGTCACGCAGCTGACCACGACCACGATGCAACCGGGACATCACGGTGCCGATCGGGGTGTCCATGATCTCGGCGATCTCCTTGTAAGCGAAACCCTCCACATCGGCGAGGTACACCGCGAGCCGGAACTCCTCCGGCAGCTTCTGCAGGGCCGCCTTCACGTCGGCGTCGGGCAGGTTGTCCATGGCCTCGACCTCGGCCGAGCGCAACCCGCTCGACGTGTGGCTCTCGGCCTTGGCGATCTGCCAGTCGGTGATCTCGTCGGTCGGCTGCTGCACGGGCTGTCGCTGCCGCTTGCGGTAGCCGTTGATGTAGGTGTTGGTGAGGATCCGGTACATCCAGGCCTTGAGGTTCGTGCCCTCCTTGAAGGAGGAGAACGCCCCGTACGCTTTCAGATAGGTCTCCTGGACGAGGTCCTCGGCGTCGGCCGGGTTGCGCGTCATGCGCATGGCGGCCGAGTAGAGCTGGTCCAGCAGGGGCATCGCGTCCCGCTCGAAGCGCTCGGCGCGCGCCTCGGCCTGCTCCTGCTCGGCGCCCGATTCGGGCACTGCCGGGTTCTCCGTGCTCGGCAAACCGTTCCCTTCCCAGTCGGCGTCAATGCGCGGCTGCGCATGCGACGCCCCCGAGGATACGCGGGTGCGAACGCGCGGGCCCGGCACGGCGGACCGGCCGGTGGTGCGGGTGCTGGGGTTCACGAGCTGAGTCGGCACGCCCATGTCAACAGTGCCGGGGTGCGGGACATTCCCGGCACTGTGACACATGACATCGCGATGCCTCGGGGCGAGTACGGTGATCGACCATGGCGGGAAAGGGCACCCCGGCCACCGCGCTGCTGGCCAAGCAGAAGGTGGCGCACAAGCTGCATTCCTATGATCACGATCCGCGCAGTGAGTCCTACGGCACCGAGGCGGTCGAGGCGCTCGGCCTGGACCCGGCGCGGGTGTTCAAAACGCTGGTCGCCGAGGTCGACGGCGCGCTGACCGTCGGCGTGGTGCCGGTGACCGGGCAGCTGGACCTCAAGGCGCTCGCCGCCGCGGTCGGCGGCAAGAAGGCGAAGCTGGCCGACACCGCGGCGGCCCAGCGGGCGACCGGGTACGTGCTCGGCGGGATCTCACCCCTCGGGCAGCGCAGCCGACTGCCGGTGGTGGTGGACACCTCGGCGGAGAAGTTCGAAACCGTGCACTGCTCGGCGGGCCGCCGCGGGCTGGAGGTCGAACTCGCCCCGGCCGACCTGATCCGGCTCACCAAGGCCACCGTCGCCCCCATCGCCGCCTGACCCCGGCCCACCCCGGTGCCGGGCGTCCCCCAATGTGGCGTTCGGGGCGTTCAACGCTCCCAATGTGGCTTTCGGGGCGTTGAGCGCCCCCAATGCCGCATTGGGGGACATTCAGCGGCGGGGAGGATCAGGCCAGCGGGCGCAGCACTCGGCCGAGCCATTCGCTGACCGCCCGGGACACCCCGTCCAGATCGGCGGTCAGGCTGTGGTCCCCGGCCAGCACCACCAGCTCGTGGTGCGGCCCCGCGGCCGGGCGCCCGAACGGGTCCCGCTCGCCCTGCACCACCAGGGTCGGCACGGTCACCTCGTCCAGTTCGGGTTGCCGGCTCTTCTCCGGTCTGCCCGGCGGATGCTCCGGGAACGCCAGGCACAGCACGGCCACCGCCTGACCGCGCGCGGCGGTCCGGCAGGCCACCCGGGCCCCCGAGGACCGGCCGCCGAACACCAGCGGCAGGCCGTCGAACCGTTCGGACAGCTCGTCGGCGACCGTCAGCCACGCCTCGTCGAGTTGCGCGGCCGGGGCGGGCGCCCGCCGCCCGGCGACCCGGTAGGGCTGCTCGACGAGCGCCACGTGCGCCCCCGCGAGTTGCGCCGCGCGGGTCACCGCGACCAGGTCCTTGGCCTCGATCCCGCCCCCGGCGCCGTGCCCGAGCAGCAGCGCGGCCACGCCTTCCTCGGCGCAGTGCAGTTCGGCCCGGGCCGGGCCGAAAGCGGTTTCGATGTCGACGCTGGTCATGAGCTCGGCAGCTCGAACAGGGCCCCCTCGTCCAATTCCTGCCGTTCCCGGTCCACCCGCTCGATGAGCTCGGGACCGTTGTTGCGCACGTTGTTCACCCGGTCGGACACCGGCCGCAGCTCGAGGCCGTCCACGATCTCCAGCGACGGCGGGGCGAGCAGTTCGGTGACGTCCTCCCGGTCCGGATCGAGCCAGGTCGCCCAGCTGTCCCGCGGCATCAACAGCGGCATCCGGTGGTGGACGTCGGTCAGCTGCCCGACCGCGTCGGTGGTCAGCACCGAGAACGTGATCAACGGCTGCGCGTCCGCGTCCGCCTTCGGATCGCGCCAGCTCTCCCAGATCCCGGCGAACGCGAGCGACGCGTCGTCCGGGCCGGTCATGTAGAAGGCGTCCTTCTTCTTGCCGTCCCGCCGCCATTCGAACCAGCCGTCGGCCGGGACCAGGCACCGGTGCCGGGCGAGCGCCTTGCGGAAGGCGGGCTTCTCCTTGGCGGTCTCCGAACGAGTGTTGATCATTCGGTTGCCCACCGAAGGGTCCTTGGCCCAGAACGGCACCAGTCCCCAGCGCATCAGCCGGAGGCTGCGCACGGCCGGTTCGTCGTTCAGCACGTTCCCGTCCGCGTCACGCGGATGCCGCTGCACCACGGTGAGCACGTTCTTGGTCGGCGCGACGTTGTAATCGGCCCTCGGGGTGTGCGCCTCGGCCGTGGCCTTGTTCGGGCCGACCTCGTAGATCGCGTCGAACTCAGCGGTCAGCGTGGCCGGGTCCTTCGTCGCGGCATAGCGGCCGCACATCGCCCAACCTCCTTCGTTTGAGCGGTCTGGTTCGCCATCGTGTCACGGCTGGTGCACCGTTGGCGAGCCGGATGAGGGATCATCGAACACGACATATCTCCAGGTTTTCGCGGGAGGCGGGCCGGATTGGGCGGCAGGGACTGGCGCAGGCTGGACGAGAGCGACGTCCGGATTCGGCCCGGCAAAGGCACCCGTCCCCGCAGCAAGCGCCGTCCACAGCACGCCGACGCCGCCACCGCCATGGTCACCGCCGTCGATCGCGGCCGCTGGACCTGCGCCCTGGAGTCCGACCCGGAACGCATCGTGACCGCGATGCGAGCCCGCGAACTGGGGCGCACGCCGGTCGTGGTCGGCGATTCGGTCGGGATCGTCGGCGACGTCAGCGGGCGCGCGGACACCCTGGCCCGGATCGTCCGGGTGGACGAGCGCCGGAGCGTGCTGCGGCGCACCGCCGACGACACCGACCCCTACGAACGCGTCGTCGTGGCCAACGCCGAGCAGTTGCTGATCGTCACCGCGCTCGCCGATCCGCCGCCACGAACCGGGTTCATCGACCGGTGCCTGGTCGCCTGCTACATCGGCGGCCTGCAGCCCGTGCTGTGCCTGACCAAATCCGATCTGGCCAGCCCGGACGAACTGCTGGCCAGCTACGCGGACCTGGACGTCCCGGCGATCGTCACCCGGCACGACGAGGACTCCCCGGCGCTGGCCGGGCAGTTGCGGGGCCGGGTGACCGCGCTGGTGGGGCATTCCGGGGTCGGCAAGTCCACCCTGGTCAACCGCCTGGTGCCGGACGCGGAGCTGGCGACCGGCGTGGTGAGCGCGGTCGGCAAGGGGCGGCACACCTCGGTCGCGGCGATCGCCCTGCCGCTTCCCGGCCGGGACGGCTGGGTGATCGACACGCCCGGCGTCCGGTCCTTCGGCCTGGCCCATGTGACCAGTGACGACATCGTGAACTCGTTCGAGGAGTTCGCCGAGGCCGCCGAGGAGTGCCCGTCCGGTTGCGGCCATCTCGGCCCACCCGCCGATCCGGGCTGCATGCTGGACGACGTGGTGGCAACCGGCGCGGCGCGGCCGGGCCGGTTGCGGTCGCTGCGGCGGCTACTGGCGTCGCACGCCGGCAAACAGGTGTGAGGTAGTTTCTCCCCCGTACGGGGGGCAGATACCGCCATTCAGGTAACTCCAGCTAGCCCAACGTCGATGACGGGGCCGACATGACTCACTCGAAGAGGGGTATCCCGATGCGGAAGACGACCCTGGCCGGTGCCGGGCTCGCCCTGATCCTGACGCTCACCGCGTGCGGTGGCGGGAGCGGCGACGGCGGGCAGGCCGCGCCGCAACCCGCGCCCGCAGCGGCCGCCGACGGTCCGTTCACCAGCGCCACCGACCTGGTCCGCGCGGCTTCCGCCAAGACCACGCAGAGCAAGACCGCGAAGTTCAGCATGGAAGCCGGTGGCGGCGGCCAGACGATGAAGGCGCAGGGCCAGCTGCGCATCGCCGGCGAGAACGTCGAGATGGCGATGGTCATGGACGCCGGCGGCCAGAACCTGGAGGTGCGCCTTATCGACCGGGCCTTCTACGTGAAGGCGCCGGAGGCGGCCGAGCCCGGCAAACCGTGGGCGAAGCTCTCGCTGGACGGCCAGGACCCGCTGTCCAAGCTGCTCGGCGGCATGATGGACCAGGCGGCCAAACAGAGCGATCCGACCAAGCTGCTGGACCAGATGCAGAAGGCGGGCACGATCACCAAGAGCGAGCCGGCCCAGCTCGACGGCCAGGCGACCACGCTCTACCACCTCGACGTGGACCTGGCCAAGGCCATGGACCAGTCCCTGGAGAGCATGCCGAAGGAGATCGTCGCCCAGGTCAAGGACAAGCTCGACAAGGAGCTCAAGGGCAAGAAGATCACCATGCCGATGCAGGTGTGGCTGAACTCCGAGCAGCTGCCGGTGCAGATCGTGGTCGACTCCAGCGAGATCGCGAAGGCCGCCGGCGCCCCCGCCGGGCAGCAGGAGATGAAGGCCACCATCAAGTACACCGACTGGGGTGGCGCGGTCGACGTGCAGGTTCCCCCGGCCGACCAGGTCAAGGAACTGAAGATGCCGGAGATCCCGGGCGCGCCGAAGCCCACCCGGTAGTCCCCCGCCCGGGCGGTGTGGCGTCAGCGCGGCTCGCGCCACATCGCCCAGGCGGTCGGCCCGCCACCGGGCACGGTGATCTCCCGGGTCACCGCGAACCCGAACTTCTCGTAGTACCCGATGTTGCTTTCCTTGCTGGACTCCAGATAGGCTGGCATCGCGGCCGCGTCGCACCGGTCCAGCCGGGACCGGAGCAGGTCGCCGCCGATGCCCTTGCCCCGCAGGTCCGGATCGGTGCCCACGACGGCCAGGAACCAGTGCGGCTCGTACGGATGCGCCTTCTCCAGGGCGGCGGCGACTTCCGCGGCCGCCGCCGTGCGCCGCCCGAACGCCCGGATCAGCCCGGGCGCGGCGAGCAGGGTCCGCCACAGCGGCTGCCGCCAACTCCCCGGCGGGTCCCAGAGCGTGCCGCCCACGATCCGCCGCCCCTCGACCGCGACTTCGCAGGCGCCGTGCCGGAAGTGCTGGTGCCGGATCAGCACGCCGAACAGGGTCGGCAACCGGCGGCGAACCAGTTCGTCACCGGGCAGGATCCACCGCATGAACGGATCGTCGTGGAAGGCGAGCGCCAGGACTCGCGCCAGCTCGGGGATGTCCGCCCTGGTGGCGGGCCGGATTTCACGCTCCACACCGCACCCTATCGCCGCCGCCTACCCCTCGTCGCGGAGAAAACAGGAGGGGACCTTCGCTCCGGTTGAACGGGAGCGAGGGACCTTTACTCCGGTTCAGCCGTAGTAAAGGTCCCTTCCTGCCGCCGCGCGCCGGGGGATCAGTCCATGTGCGGGTAGCCGATGGACTCCGGGGCGTCGAAGGTTTCCTTGATCGAGCGCGGGCTGGTCCAGCGGAGCAGGTTGAACATCGACCCGGCCTTGTCGTTCGTGCCCGAAGCCCGCGAACCGCCGAACGGCTGCTGGCCGACGATCGACCCGGTCGGCTTGTCGTTGACGTAGAAGTTGCCCGCCGTGTAGCGCAGCGCGCGGTGCGCCTGCTGGATCGCGGTCCGGTCGTCGGCGAACACCGCCCCGGTCAGCGCGTACGGCGCGGTGCCGTCCACCAGTTGCAGCAGCCGCTCGTACTGGTTGTCCTCGTAGACGTGCACGGCGAGGATCGGGCCGAAGTACTCGGTGGCCAGCACGTCGTGCACCGGATCCTCGGAGACCAGCACGGTCGGTTCGACGAAGTAGCCGATGGCGTCGTCGCAGTGCCCGCCGACCAGGGTGGTCAGCGCCGAGTCACCGTCCACACTGGACAGCAGGCGCTGGTGCTTCGCGAACGCGCGGGCGTCGATGACCGCGCCGCCGAAGAGCGAGAAGTCGGTGATGTCGCCGTATTTCACCGTGCGGGTCAGATCGGCCAGCTGCTCCCGCACCCCGCCGTCCCACAGCGAACGCGGAATGTACGCGCGGGAGACGGCCGAACATTTCTGCCCCTGGTATTCGAACGCGCCCCGCACCAGCGCGGGCACCAGTTTCTCCGGGCGCGCCGAGGAATGCGCGACGACGAAATCCTTGCCGCCGGTCTCGCCCACGATCCGCGGGTAGCTGCCGTAGCCGTCCAGGTTGTCCGCGATCGTGCGCCAGAGCCCCTTGAACGTGGCGGTGGAGCCGGTGAAGTGCAGCCCGGCGAACCCCGGGTCGGCGAGCGCGACCTTGCCGACCGGCTGGCCGTGCCCGGTCACCATGTTGATCACGCCCGGCGGCAGCCCGGCCTCCTCGAAGATCTGCATCGTGTAGTGCGCGGCGAGCTGCTGGGTCAGCGTCGGCTTCCACACCACGGTGTTGCCCATGATCGCGGGCGCGCTGGGCAGGTTGCCCGCGATCGCACTGAAGTTGAACGGGGTGATCGCCACGACGAAACCGTCCAGCGGCCGGTATTCCAGCCGGTTCCACACCCCGCGCACCGAATTCGGCTGCTCGGCGAGGATGCGGCGGGCGTAGTGCACGTTGAAGCGCAGGAAGTCGATCAGCTCGCAGGCCGCGTCGATCTCCGCCTGCTGCACGGATTTCGACTGGCCGAGCATGGTCGCCGCGTTCAACGTGTCCCGGTACGGTCCGGCGATCAGGTCGGCCGCGCGCAGGAACACCGCGGCGCGCTCGTCGAAGGGGAGCTCGCTCCACTCCCGTTTGGCGCTCTTCGCGGCCGCCACCGCGTCGGCGACGTCCTCCTCGGTGCTCTGCGCCGCGACGCCGAGCACGTGGGCGTGATCGTGCGGCTGCACCACGTCGAAGGCCTCGCCCCGGCCCAGGCTGCGCAGCCCGGCGATCGTCTGCGGCAGCTCGTGCTTCTCCGCCTCGAGTTCGGCGATCCTGCGCTGCAGCGACTCCCGCTCGGCGGTGCCCGGCGCGTAGGTGTGCACGGGCTCGTTCACCGGCGTGGGAACGGATGTCACGGCGTCCATGAGTGCTCGCCTCCTGGGGTCTGCTCGGCACCCGCCTTGTGAGCGGGCTCTCAGGACCCCATCCTGACAGAGCCGCTAGAGGAGTTCGAGCAAGAACGGGAGCTCCTGCGGGGCGTACCAGGCGAGTTCGTGATCCTCGGCGTCCCCGAGCACGAACTCCGCGTCCGCGTCGCCCAGGTCGGCCGCGTCGACCACGTCCGCGGCCGCGCGGACCGCTTCCTCGGCGTCCTCGGTGTCGACGTGCACCGCGGCGATCTCCTCGAGCACCACCGGCCCGGCGAGGCGCACCACGGCCGGGTCGAGATCCGGTCGCGGGGTCGCGTTCTCGACGTCCGCGGACACGACCACTCGTCTGGGTGGTTCTCCGCCCTCTTCCCCGGCGGCGATCAGCCGCAGCGAGGCCCGGGCCGCGTCCAGCAGCGCGGCGTACTCGAGCTCCTCGGTGTCGCCGCTGGTGTAGGACTCCCGCAGCGCGGGCGTCAGCGCGAAGCCGGTACCGCTGACCGGGGTCAGCTTTCCCCCGGCGACCAGCTCACGCAGCATCCCGATGGTGGCGGGCAGATAGACCCTCACCGGTTCACCCCCTTCAGTTCTTCCAAGGAATCCTCGATCATTCCGGCGAGCACGTCCACATCGGACAACGCCTTGCGGTCGCCGTTGAGTCCGAAGTAGACACCGCCGTGGTAGGAGGTGACGCCGATCGCCAGCGCCTGGTTGCGCACCAGCGGAATGACCGGGTACATCTCCGTCATCTTCGCCCGCCCCGCGTACAGCGGCTGCTGCGGGCCGGGCGAGTTGGTGATGACCAGGTTGAAGATCCGCCCGGAGAACGAGCCCGCGGCGCGCGCCCCGAGTGAGTGCAGGGTCGCGGGCGCGAAACCGCCGACCCGCAGCAGCGCGCGGGCCGCCACCGACCGCCCCGAGTCGAGGTGGTCGGTCATCGCGTGCCCGATGTGCTGCAGCCGCAGCCGCGGATTCGCCTCGCCGACCGGCAGGTCGACCAGATACGCGTCGACCTCGTTCCCGACCAGCCCGGCCGGGGAGAAGCCCACCGAATCCGCGTCCCGGACCGCCATCGGCACCAGGGCGCGGATCGTGGTCTCACCGGTCGGGGTGACGCCGCGGGACTGCAGCCATTCCCGCAGGGCGCCGGTGATCACCGCGAGCACGGCGTCGTTCACCGTGCCGCCGTGCTCGGCCCGGATCTTGCGGAAGTCCTCGAGCCGGGTCCGCACCACGGCGAACACCCGGCCCCCGGAGATCCGCACGTTGAGCGGACCGGCGGGCGCCGGTCGCGCCATCGTGCGCAGCGCGGAGGCGACCCCGCCGACGGCGCCGCTGAACTTCTCGACCGTCGCGGCCGCGTCCCCGGCGAACGAGCGGACGTTCTCCACCAGCTCCCCCGGCCGCTGCACGGTCTCGCTCACCGCGTCCAGCACGAGCTGGGCCCGGCTCGGCTGCGGCCGCGGCGCCCAGGAGTCCTCGTCGTGGTCCTCCGGCTCGGCGGGCGCGGTGTCCAGGATCAGCTGGCCGAGCTCTATCGTGCCGATACCGTCCACAACGGACTGATGGGTCTTGGTGACCAGGGCGACCCGGTCGCCGGCGAGCCCCTCCACGAAGTAGGCCTCCCACAGCGGGCGCTCCGGCGCCAGCCGCCGCGACATCAGCCGGGCCACCAGGTCGAACAGCTGGTCGTCGGTGCCCGGCGCGGGCAACGCGGACCGCCGCACGTGGTAGTTGAGGTCGAAGTCGACGTCGTCCGCCCAGACCGGGCGGGCCAGGTGCCCGGGCACGCTCACCACCCGCTGCCGGTAGCGCGGCAGGTACCCGAGCCGGTGGCTCACCAGCGCGAGCATCTGCTCGTAGTCGAACCCGGCGCGCGGCCGTTCGAAGATCGCCACGCTGCCCACGTGCATCGGCGTCGAGGAGTCTTCCAGGTACAGGAACGACGCATCCAGTGCGGAGAGGCGATCGGGCATGAGGTGATCCTGACACACGGTGTTGTAATGGCGTTGTGCACGAGGCGAACTCAGCGGTATCCCCGAAAGACCGATTCCTGACGGTATACGGCCGGAAGCCGGTCCTGGAAGCGCTCGACGACCCCTCGCTCGAGGTCGACAAGGTGATTCTCGCCGACACCGCGCGCGGGCCGGCGGTCGGGGAGATCCAGCGCGCGGCCAAGGCCGCCGGGGTGCGCGTGCAGCGGGCCAGCGCGCATCGGGTGAAGGTGCTGGCGGGCAACGGCAAACAGGACCAGGGCGTGCTCGCCGACGTGGTCGCGCCCCGGATGCGCCCGCTGAGCGCGGCGCTCGCGGCGCCCGAGCCGCCGCGCCGGGTGCTGTTGCTGGACGGGATCACCACGCCCGCGAACGTCGGGATGATCCTGCGGACGGCGACCGCCGCCGGGATCGACGGCGTCGTGGTGCCGCGGCGCGGGGTGGCCACCCTGGATCCGCTGGTGGTGAAGGCTTCGGCCGGGGTGGCGTTCCGCGCGCCGGTCCTGCGGTGCGCGAGCGCGCCGGAGGCCGCCGGGATGCTCGCCGGGGCCGGGTACGGGCTCTACGCGCTCGGCGCCGACACGGGCGAGCCGGTGTTCGAGGCGGAGCTGCCCGCACGGGTCGCGTTCGTGCTGGGCGGGGAAACGGCCGGGGTCGGCCCCGAGGTCGCGGAGCTGGTCACCGGGTGGCTGTCCATCCCGATGCCGGGGGACGTGGAATCGCTGAACGTCTCGGCGGCCGCCGCGGTCCTGTGCTTCGACCTGGTCAGGCGGGAAAGAGCGCGCCGAGCTCGCTGAGGGTGTCCGCGACGGACGTGTGGTGCACGCCGACCATGCCCGCGGCCACCGCGCCCCGCACGTTGCCCGGGGAATCGTCGACGAGGACGCACGCGGCGGCGGGCAGGCGGAGAAGATCGGCGGTCAGCAGGTAGACCCGGGCGTCGGGTTTCGCGACGCCGACCTCGCCGGAGAAGACCTGCGCGTCGAAGTACGGCTCGAGCCTGCGCCGGGCGCTGCCGCCGCCCGCCGCGTTGGACAGCAGCGCCGTGCGGATGCCGCGGTCGCGCAACTCGTCGACCGCGGCGAGGAGCTCGGTGGCGTCCGGATCGGTGAGCACGCCCGCGTAGTCCAGCACCAGCCCCCGCAACATCGCTCCAGCCTAGGTCGCGCCACGCCGCCCTAGCGGATCGGCCGGGCGCGCGCAGGCGAACCGGGTGGTTTCACCGGCATGGGCGTTCTTCGACCGAATCCGGGCGTTCGGAGGCTCTAACGGATGGCGCCGAAACGCGGCGCGGACCGATCCGAGGGGGGATCCGATGACGCAGACCCTGCACCGCGACACCCGGCTGAGACCGCTCACCCGGTACGAACCGCCCGACCCGGGCAAGCTCCGCGCGCGCATCCGGCGCGCGGGCCCGCAGGGGCAGCTCGAACTGGACCTGCGCGCACCGTCCGTTCCGCCCGGGCGGCCCGCACGCGCCGAACGGCCACCGCTGGACGTTCCCCAGCTGCTCGCGGCCATGCTGGAGGTCGCCGACGGCCGCCGCGCGCCCGCGCAGCTCCAGCCGCTCCTGCTCCCGGACGTCTACCAGCGGCTGCTCACCGCCGCCCGCGTGCCTGGCGCCCGGCGCGTGCTCCGCTCGGTGCGCACCTGCCGACCGTCCGCCGACACCGTCGAAGCGTGCGGCACGGTCCGCACCGGCGACCGGGCCGTCGCCCTCGCGGCCCGGTTCGAGCGGTCGCCGCACGGCTGGCGCTGTGTCGCATTCGACCTGCTCGCCCCGCCTCGCCGAGTCTTGGGGGCTCGTGAACGTTCCGGGCGGTTCTAGCCGCCTGGAACGCTCACGACCCCCAGACTTGGTTCCCTTACGAGAGAAGGTGACCGGCCTGGGCGTCCAGGTGCCGCTTGGGCTGTGCTCGTTGGGGTGCCCGGGGGTCATCTACCGAAATGGGGCACTCGGCCTACCGAAACGAGGGACTCGCACGTCCGAAACGGGGGACACGCGCCAGCGGGGCCACCCGCGCGGTTTCGCACTTTGTCGGCCAAGTGCGGCTCGTCGAACGGAAACGCCAGGTCACAAGTAGGTGACCAAATGAGAGTCCGCTCTAACCGCCCCAGCCACTCACGACCCGTCGCCCGGCGGCCGCGGCGGCAGGAAGGGAGGTTTGCTGCGGTTCAACAGCAGCGAGGGACCTTTACTCCGGTTTATCGAGAGTAAAGGTCCCTTCCTGCAGGCGCGTGGTCAGCGGCGGGCGCCCTTTTTGCCCTTTTTCGCCTGGGCTCGGGCCGCGGCGCGGCGTTCGCGGCGGGTGCTGCCGCCGGTGGCGCCGGAGTCGTCGTCCGAGCTGTCGCCGTGCGATGCGACGCCGCCGCCTTCGGCCGGGCCGGAGAACGTGAGGCCCTGCTGGCCGCCGCCTTCCAGGCCCTTGCCGCGCAGCGCCGAGGGCACCTGGGTCTCGCGCTGCCGCGAAGTCGGCTGCGGCGGGGTCGGCTGCGCGTGCCGCCCGCCCGCGACCTCGGCGGGCACCGCGGTCGCCTGCTCGGGCTGGGCCTCCTCCGGTTCCGCCTGCTCGACCTGCAGGTTGAACAGGAAACCGACGGCCTCCTCCTTCAGCGAGTCGAGCATCGCGTTGAACATGTCGAAGCCCTCGCGCTGGTACTCGATCAGCGGGTCGCGCTGGGCCATCGCGCGCAGGCCGATGCCCTCCTTGAGGTAGTCCATCTCGTAGAGGTGCTCGCGCCACTTGCGGTCGAGCACGGACAGCAGCACGCGCCGCTCCAGCTCGCGCATCGCGCCTTCGCCGACCTTCGCGTCGATCTCGGCCTCGCGCCGCGCGTAGGACGCGAGCGCGTCCTCCAGCAACGCCTCGTGCAGCCGCTCCGCGTCGAGGTCGTCGTGCTCTTCGATGAGGTCTTCCCACCGCACCGACACCGGGTAGAGCGTCTTCAGCGCGGTCCACAGCTTGTCGTGGTCCCAGTCCTCGGCGTAGCCCTCGGCGGTGGCGCCCTGGACGTAGGCGTCGATCACGTCCCGCAGCATGTGCTCGACCTGCTCGCGCAGGTCCTCGCCCTCCAGCACGCGCAGCCGCTCGGCGTAGATCACCTTGCGTTGCTCGTTCATGACCTCGTCGTACTTGAGGACGTTCTTGCGGATCTCCATGTTCTGCTGCTCGACCTGCGTCTGCGCGCTCTTGATGGCCTTGGAGACCATCTTGTGCTCGATCGGCATGTCGTCCGGCAGCCGCATGGTGGTCATCACGCGCTCGACCATGGTCGCGTTGAACCGGCGCATCAGGTCGTCGCCGAGGGACAGGTAGAACCGCGATTCACCCGGGTCGCCCTGACGCCCGGACCGGCCGCGCAGCTGGTTGTCGATGCGGCGCGACTCGTGCCGTTCGGTGCCCAGCACGTAGAGGCCGCCCGCCTCCTTGACCTCCTCGGCCTCGGTCTTCACCGCGGCCTTGACCTCTTCGAGCACCTTCGGCCACGCGGCCTCGTACTCCTCGGAGTTCTCCACCGGATCCAGGCCGCTCGCCCGCAGTTCCTCGTCGGCGATGATGTCCGGGTTCCCGCCGAGCACGACGTCGGTGCCTCGACCGGCCATGTTCGTGGCGACGGTGACCGCGCCCTTGCGGCCCGCGCGGGCCACGATCAGCGCCTCGCGGTCGTGGTACTTCGCGTTCAGCACCTCGTGCGGCACCCGCAGCTTGAGCAGCAGCTTCGACAGGTACTCGGACTTCTCCACGCTCGTGGTGCCGACCAGCACCGGCTGGCCCTTCTCGTGCCGTTCGGCGATGTCCTCGGCGACCGCCTCGAACTTGGCCTGCTCGGTCTTGTAGATCAGGTCGGCCTGGTCGGCGCGGATCATCGGCCGGTTCGTCGGGATCGGCACCACACCCAGCTTGTAGGTCTGGTGGAACTCGGCGGCCTCGGTCTCCGCGGTACCGGTCATCCCGGAGAGCTTGTCGTAGAGGCGGAAGTAGTTCTGCAGCGTGATCGTGGCGAGCGTCTGGTTCTCCGCCTTGATCTCGACGCCTTCCTTGGCCTCGATGGCCTGGTGCATGCCCTCGTTGTAGCGGCGGCCGTGCAGGATGCGGCCGGTGAACTCGTCGACGATCAGGACCTCGCCGCTCCGGACGATGTAGTCCTTGTCCTTCTTGTAGAGCTCCTTGGCCTTCAACGCGTTGTTCAGGTAACCGACCAGCGGCGTGTTCGCCGACTCGTACAGGTTCTCGATGCCGAGCTGGTCCTCGATGAACGCGACGCCCTTCTCGGTGACGCCGACGGTCCGCTTCCGCTCGTCCACCTCGTAGTGCACGTCCCGCTTCATCAGCGGGGACATCCGCGCGAACTCGACGTACCAGCGCGCGGACTGCTCGGCCGGTCCGGAAATGATCAGCGGGGTCCGGGCCTCGTCGATGAGGATCGAGTCCACCTCGTCGACGATCGCGAAGTTGTGGCCGCGCTGCACGCAGTCGTCCAGGCTCCACGCCATGTTGTCGCGCAGGTAGTCGAAGCCGAACTCGTTGTTCGTGCCGTAGGTGATGTCGGCGCGGTACGACTCGCGGCGCTGCTCGGGGCTCAGCTCGGACAGGATCACGCCGACCTCGAGCCCGAGGAACCGGTGGATGCGGCCCATCCATTCGGCGTCGCGTTTGGCCAGGTAGTCGTTGACCGTGACGACGTGCACGCCGTCGCCGGAAAGCGCGTTGAGGTAGGCGGGCAGGACACAGGTCAGGGTCTTGCCTTCACCGGTCTTCATCTCGGCGACCTGGCCGAGGTGCAGCGCGGCGCCGCCCATCACCTGGACGTCGAAGTGCCGCTGGCCGAGCACCCGCCACGCGGCCTCCCGGGCCACGGCGAACGCCTCGGGCAGCAGGTCGTCCAGCGATTCGCCCTCGGCGTACCGCTTCTTGAACTCGTCGGTCTTGGCTCGCAGGTCGGCGTCGGAGAGGTCCTTGACGTCGTCTTCGAGGGTGTTGATGTGGTCTGCGATGTGACGCAGCCGCTTGAGTATCTTGCCCTCACCCGCGCGGAGCAGGCGATTCAGAACCATCCCGTCGACCTCACTAGCTGTGTCTGATTTACGCGTGATCACACCCGAGCGGGCCCCGGGCAGTGTGGTATACGCAACCAGCCGGGCCGGTCGCGCGCTGCCCCCCATCGTAGGGAAGGCGCAAGCGTCGCCGCACCTACCGTGGGTACACGCTACAGGTACGAACGACGGCGACGGCCCGCACGCATGCGCGTACGGGCCGTCGGCAGCGGTTGGACCGGATTGTCGTCAGCTCAGCCCAGCCGGATCACGCCGTAGTCGAATCCCTTCCTGCGGTAGACGACACTGGGCCGGCCGGCCTCGGAGTCATTGAAGAGGTAGAAGTCGTGTCCGACCAGCTCCATCTCATAGAGAGCCTGGTCGACCGTCATGGGCTCCGCGGAATGTTGCTTCTCGCGGACAATGCGACCGGGCTGGTACTCGGTCACACCATCGTCCCAACGCTGCTGCGGCAGCTCGATCTCCTCCGGATCGGCGGCCACTACGCCATTGATCTGTTCTTCGGGGGCGGGTGCCTCCAGCACCGCCGTGCTCGCGGCGGGACGCCTGCCGTTGGCGACCGGGGCGGATCCGCCTCCGGCGGCCTGAGCCGAGGTCGCTTCCGCGACCGACTCCGGGCAACGTCGTCCGTAGTGCACGCGCCGCCGGTCATGCAGCTTGCGCAAGCGGTTCTCCATCTTGTTCACCGCAGAATCGAGCGCGGCGTAGAAGTCTCCGGCGCATGCTTCGGCGCGCACCGCGGGGCCCTTGCCCTTACCGGTGATCTCGACGCGCTGGCAGCTCTTGGCCTGCCTGCGGTTGGGCTCGTGGAAGAGCTCCACGTCGTACCGGATGACCTTCTTGTCGTAGCGCTCGAGCCGGGCCAGCTTCTCGCTAACGTGTGTCCGATAGTGATCGGGCACCTCCACGTTGCGGCCCTTAACGACGATGTCCATACACGACCTCCCTCGCTGAGATGACTGCGAGCTCTTGGATCATTACGGCGCCGGTGTTGCTGGGGGACGGCGCCGCCCGGAGCGGGCGGTGAGGGAACTCGGCGACACGATCACGACGTCTCGCATCGGGACCACCGAGCACGGACTCAGCAGTCCTCCGGCGCCAGGGTCATGGGCTGATCACCTCCCTGCTGGCCGGGATAGCTGATAGCGCAGCACGTTAGCCGGGTAACGGCGATCACAACAGCCCCCGAGCCGGGGGATGTCAAGCCGTGAGAGCCAGTTACTGCGCGCATCCGGGAACCGTCGTTCCGCGGACGAACCCGCCCCTTTCGGACCATTGCCGGGGACGAATTTTCACCTTGACAGCCGCCGGAAATCCCGACGTCTGCGCCGAGGGTGATCACCGGGCGCTCCGCGACCGCCACCCCGGTGGAGTGGCGATCCTCCGGTGCTCCGCCGATGAGCGCCCTCATACCCGGTGAACGATCTTCCCGGCGCACGCGTTCCCCGCAAACGTCACCCGTGTAGGTGACATCGCGGCAGTGACGTCCGGGGAACCGGCGGATGACTTTCCCGGAAAAACACCTGATCAACCGGCTGCGGTCAGGGCGAGCGCAACTGTCACCGGAAAGCCATTTTCCGACAGAATTCGCCCGCACAGCGACGCCGTGGCGCCGGTGGTGATCACGTCGTCGAGCAGAATCACCGGGGTTGCCGGCGGGGGCAGGCCACGCGGTTCGAGCCGGAGCCGGCCGGTGAGGTTGGCGGCCCGCTGCGCCCGGTCCAGGCCCACCGCGTCCCGGGCGCGGGAGCTCAGCGCCAGCGCGGGCGCGACCCGGGCCGGGTGACCGGCGGCCGCGAGGGTCGCCGCGCAGGCGCGGGCCAGGCGGAGCACGTGCTGCCCGCCCCGCAGCCGTGCCGCTGGTTTCCGCGACGGCACCGGCACCAGCCACCACGCCTCGTCCGGCGCCGCCCGGATCTCGGGCAGGCCGGGGAGCGCGGCGGCCAGGGCGGCGCCGAGCGGAGCGGCCAGATCGCGGCGGCCGCGCTCCTTGTAGGCGAGCACCAGCCGCCGCGCGGTGCCGCGGTAGCGCGCCAGGGCGTACACCGCCGGGACGGCCGCGGCGGCGGGCCCGCGGGGCACCGGCCCCGGCGCTTCCCAGACGGCCAGGCAATCCCGGCAGCACGGGGCGCCGAGCGCGCCGCAGCCGGCGCAGTTCGGCGGTAACAGCAGGTCAAGGGCTCGTTCGACAGTGGTCAGCACGTCGCACAGCGTCCACCCGGGCACCGACAGTTTCGGGCTCGCGGCGGGAGGAAGGGACCTTTACTCCGCTTCAGCCGTAGTAAAGGTCCCTCGCTCCGGTTCAACGGGAGCGAAGGTCCCTTCCTCCCGCCGTGGCCTGGTGAGCGGGCGGGCGGTCAGCCCGGGTAGAAGGGGTACTGCTTGTCGCCGATCGAGCGGGGGTGCGGGCGCCACACCTCGCCGATGTCGGAGGCGGTCCACATGCCACCGCTGTCGGCCACGACGATCTGGCGGCCGGGCGCCGCGGTGATCGCGCGCATCGGCGGGGTCAGGTTGGAGCTGTTGAACGCGTCCATCCGCAGGCCGTCGATCGGCACCCGCGCCACCGGCAGCGACTGCGACCAGGTGGCGACGACCAGGGTGTCCTGGCTCAGCCAGTCCACGTCCACCACGCCGATGAGTTCCCCGCCGCGCAGGATCCGCGGCTGCTTCAGGGTCACCGAATCCTGCCCGGGCGCACGCACCACCGAAGCCACCACGAGTTGCTGGCCCACGACCATCGCCGCCCGCGCGCCGTCCCGGGACAGCCGCAACGCGCTGATCGGGCCGAGCGCGACCACGTCGCTCGCGTTGACGATCTGCGGCACCCATTTGCCGTCCGCGGTGCGCGGCACCCGGATCACCTGGCTCCCGTCGAGGACCGTCCACAGCTCCCCCGACGTGCCGCCCGCCGAGGACGCCGGACGCCAGGTCGGCCGGGTCAGCGTGCTCCCGCCGAGATCGCTGCCGCCGTTGCTCACCCGGGGCAGCTCGCTGCGGCTGAGATCACCCGCGCGCAGCAACTGTCTCCCGTCCGCGTTCTCCACGACCGCGAGCTGCCGCCCGTCCATCGACTGCGCGGCGCTGGCCACGTCGTAGACCCCCGCCCCGGCCGGGCCGGGCACCGGAGTGCCGTCCAGCAGCGACCGCACCCGGCCGCCGACGACCATCATCCCCGAACTGGGCGTCGCCTGCGCGCCGTAGGAGGGCACGTCACTGGGCAGCCAGTCCTCGTGCCCGGGCACCAGCGCGCTGCCGTCGGACAGGAGCCGGACCCGGCTCGTCGTGACGCTCTGCAGGGACAGCACGAACTGGTGCGCGATGAGTTTCTTGGTGTCCAGGCTCTGCTCGCCGACCCCGGTCAGCGGCACCACCAGCGCGCCGTCCTTGCCCCCGGTCACGTTCTGCTCGGTGCCCGCCTGGTCGGGCAACGGGTTCTTCACCGCGCCGGACAGCCCGTCGGACGGCCCGTCGAGCAGCAGCTGGACCACCCGCGCGGGCAGCCCGGACTGCGGTTTCGCCGCCACATAACGCAAATCGGGCACCAGCGCGCTCGAGTCCGGGGTGAAGAAGTACACCGGCACCCGGAAGTAGTTGGTGCTGAAATCGCTTTCGGTGATCACCAGGTTGGTCGGCGGGTTGACGATCCGCCACTGCCCGTCGGGCTGGCGCCGCAGCCGGAACGGCAGTTCGTAGGAATCCCGGCGCGGGATGAACGCGCTGTCCGAGCCGAGCGTGCCCACCTGGAAGCCGCGCAGGATGACGAGCTGCTCGTTCGGATCGGGCGGCTGCTGGCCGCCGGTGCCGTACACCGTGCCGAACGTCTCGTCGATGACCGTCAGGCCCTGCGCCGGATCCCAGGTCTTGCGCGCGGTCTCGTCCAGGTACATCCGCGCGGAGGCGTTGTTGGCGATCGGCTGCGCGCTCGCGTGCACGAAATCGCGCACCACGGTCAGCCCGTCCAGATCCTTCGCCGGTTCCTGGACCTCGGGCTTGATGAGCTGGCCGAGCTGCTGCGGCGTGATCACCTCGGGCACCGACTCGTCCGGGATGTTCGCGCACCCCGCGGCGAACACCACGCAGCACAGCGCCGCGAGGAGCCGGATCGAGCGCCTGGTCACCGGTCCTCCCGCTGCTGCCCGGTGGTCAGCTCCGCCACCGGGATCGTCGTTTCGGCGGTCAGCGGGCGCACCACGCCGTTGCCGGTCGGCGGCGCGTCCTCCGGCGGCAGCGGCAGCGGGCTCTCCTCGAACGATTCACCCTGGCGCCGCGGCAGCGTCAGCCGGAAGCAGGCACCCTCGCCCGGCGCGCCCCACGCCTCGAGCACGCCACCGTGCAGTCGGGCGTCCTCGTGGCTGATCGCCAGGCCGAGCCCGGTGCCACCGGTGCGCCGGTTCCGGGACGGATCCGCTCGCCAGAAGCGGTTGAACACCAGATCGGCCTCGCCGGAACGCAGGCCGACGCCGTAGTCGCGCACGGCAACCGCGACCGCGTTCCGGTTCACCCCGACCCGCAGCCGCACCGGTTTGCCCTCGCTGTGGTCGACCGCGTTCGCCAGCAGGTTGCGCAGGATCCGCTCCACCCGGCGCGCGTCGACCTCGGCGGTGGCCGGTTCGTCCGGCAGGTCGAGCTCGATCACGCTGCCCGCGCTCCCGGCGAGCACCCGCACCTGCTCCGCGGCCCGGGCGGCGATCGGGGTGAGGTCGATCAGTTCGGCCGCCAGCTCCTCGACGCCCGCGTCCAGGCGGCTGATCTCCAGCAGGTCGCCGAGCAGCGCCTCGAACCGGTCGAGCTCGTCGACCAGCAGCTCGGTGGACCGCGCCAGCCCCGGCGGGAACTGCTCACGCGACGCGTGCAGCACGTCCGCGGCCATGCGCACGGTGGTCAGCGGGGTGCGCAGTTCGTGCGAGACGTCCGAGGTGAACCGCCGCTGCAGCGTGCCGAACTCCTCCAGCTGCCGGATCTGCCGCTGGATGCTCGCGGCCATCTCGTTGTAGGACAAGGCGAGTTTCGCGAGATCGTCCTCGCCGAGCACGGCGAGCCGCTGGTCGAGCGCGCCACCGGCGAACTGCTCGGCGGCCGCGGCCGCGCGGCGCACCGGGCGCACCACCTGCCGGGTCACCAGGTTCGTGATGCCCGCCAGCAACAGCAGCAGGACGAGCCCGCCGACGAGCAGGGTGTTCTGCACGGTCGAGACGGTGCTCTGCTCGGCGGTCAGCGGGAACAGCAGGTACAGCTGCAGCGGCCGCGCGGTGCTGGTCAGCGGCGCGCCGACGATGAGGTACGTGCTGCGCGCGCTCTCCGGGCCGACCGTGTGGATCTGCGCGGTCACCTGGTTGGCCTCGACGAAGGTCCGCAGCCGTTCCGGCACCTTGAACAGCGGCCCGGCCGACGGCGTCGAGTCGCCCGCGCGGTCCGGCCCGCCCCCGGCCAGCACGGGTTCGAAGGCGCCCGCGGCCGAGCCCACGGTCCCCTGCGACTCCGGCGAGCTGCTGGTGATCTTCTTCAGCGCGTTCTTCAACCGGTCGTCGAGCGCGTCCTGATCGCTGATGCCGACCAGTTCGGCCTCGGCGGTGCCCACCACCGCCTGGGTCTGCGCGAGCGCGGCCCGGCGCTTGGTGTCCAGCAGCCGCTCGGTGATCTGGTTCTGCAGGACCATGCCCAGCACGAAGACCACGGCCGAGGACAGCGCCAGCGTCGACACGGTGACGCGGAACTGCAGGGAGTGCCGCCACAACTCGCCGAACGCGACCGTGCGCCGTCGTCCGAACGCGATGATCCGCCCAGCCAGCCGTACCGTCGCCTTACCCAAAGCGGTCAGACGATGTTTCATCTCGGGATCACGGCGGGCCCGCCTTGTAGCCGACGCCGCGCACGGTCAACACCACCTCGGGGTGCTCCGGATCCTTCTCCACTTTGGACCGCAGCCGCTGGACGTGCACGTTGACCAGCCGGGTGTCCGCCGCGTGCCGGTAGCCCCAGACCTGCTCGAGCAGGACCTCGCGGGTGAACACCTGGCGCGGCTTGCGGGCCAGCGCGACCAGCAGGTCGAACTCCAGCGGGGTGAGCGGGATGGCCTTGCCCTCCCGCGTCACCTCGTGGCCGGGCACGTCGATGGTCAGGTCGCCGATGGCCAGCGATTCGGCGGGCTCCGCCTCGGTGCGCCGCATCCTGGCGCGCACCCGGGCGACCAGTTCCTTCGGCTTGAACGGCTTGACCACGTAGTCATCGGCGCCGGACTCCAGCCCGAGCACGATGTCCACGGTGTCGCTCTTGGCGGTGAGCATGACGATCGGCACGCCGGACTCGGCCCTGATCGCCTTGCACACGTCGATGCCGTTCATCCCGGGCAGCATCAAGTCGAGCAGCACGAGATCGGGTTTCAGCTCGCGCAGCGCGGGCAGGGCTCGGGAACCGTCCGCGACGACGGCGGTGTCGAACCCCTCCCCGCGCAGCACGATGGTCAGCATCTCCGCAAGGGCAGGGTCGTCGTCGACCACCAAGACACGTGCCTTCATAAAGGACATGTTCGCACTGTTGACCTCGTGTGCGCGCACGACCCGGCGATCCGACCTGCAACTACCCCGGATGGACCATCGCCGGAGCGGTCAGGCCGCGGCGGATCCGGGTGAACGGCCGGGGACTGTCGATCGCCAGCACCCCGGTCACGGTACCGCTCCGTGTATATGTGGCTACGAATTTCGCCTCGGACACGTCCCCTTCGACCACGCGCACCGCGTCGCAACCGTTTGCGGTCCCGGCGAACTGGATCCGGTGCCCGTATTGGTCGGACCAGAAGTAGCCCGGCCGGGTGTGGTGCTCGATCGTGGCCCCGGCGAGCAGATTGCGCGCCGCGACCCGGGGCTGCTCGGCGGCCGAGGTCCAGTGCTCGCCGCGGCGGCCGTCCCGCCGGCGCGCCACGTCGCCCACCGCGACCACGCGCGGATTCGCGGTGGCACAACCCGAATCGCACAGCACACCGTCGTCCGCCACGATGCCGGAACCGGAAAGCCATTCGCAGTCCGGCCGGATGCCGACGGCGACGACCACCACTTCGGCCGGGAGTTCGCGGCCGTCGGTGAGCCGGACGCCGGTGACCCGCGGGCGGCCGAGCAGTTCGGCCACCCCGGCGCCGGTCAGCAGCCGGACCCCGTGCTCGGCGTGCAGCCGCGCGCAGGCCCGGCCCATCCGCTCGCCGAGCACCCCGGCCAGCGGGACCGGCGCCGCCTCGACCACGGTGACGTCGCGGCCGAGCGCGCGGCAGGTGGATGCCACCTCGGCGCCGAGGAAACCGGCGCCGATCACCACGACCCGGGCGGCATCCTCGAGCGCGCGGCGGAGGGCGAGCGCGTCGTCCAGGGTGCGCAGGGTGTGCACGCCCTCGCGGGCGCCGGGCAGGGTGCGCGGCACGCCGCCGGTCGCGACGACCAGCCCGTCGGCGGCGATCTCGGCGCCGCCGGAAAGGGTGAGCACGCCGTCGTGGAACCGTTCGGCCCGTTCGCCGAGATGCCAGTGGGCGTTGAGGTCGAGCAGTTCCTCGGGGCTCGCCAGCTCGAGGTCCACGGCCCGGCCGAGCAGGAAGTCCTTGGACAGCGGCGGCCGGTCGTACGGCCGGTGCGCCTCCGCGCCGACGAGCACCAGCCGCCCGTCGAACCCCTGGGCCCGCAGTTCCTGCGCCGCGCGCAACCCCGCCAGCCCGGTGCCCGCCACCACCACAGTCCTCATGCGACTTCTTCTTTCGCCTCGGCGTCCACGTAGACCACGCCGTCGGCGAGGACGACCGGGTAGGTGCGCACCGGGTTCTTCGCCGGGAGGCAGGTCGGCCTCCCGGTGCGGAGGTCGAAGGACGCGGCGTGCAGCGGGCATTCGACGAAACACCCTTCGAGCCAGCCGTCGGCCAGCGAGGCGTCCTGGTGGCTGCACGTGTCGTCGATCGCGAAGAAGCCGTCCTCGGCGTGGAAGACCGCGATCGGCACCGGGCCGTCGACGCGGATCGCTTCGCCTTCGGGGAGATCGGTGACGGCGCAGGCTCGGATCATCGGGGCCTCCGTGAATGACTTACCGGAAGTTCGGGGAAGGTTGTTGCGCTATGCGAGACGCGATGTGCTATGCGCAACAGTCCCGCGCGTGCCGGGATCACGTCAAGAGATTCGCCCGCACGGCCGAGCGAAATCGGCGCCAGCCGTTAGTGTTGCGCTGTGCGGAACAAGGATTCAGATCGGTCAGGCAACCCCGCCCCCAGTCAGGTCCAGTCGGTGGACCGCGCGATCAGCGTGCTCGAGCTGTTGGCCCGCAACGGAGAAGCCGGGATCACCGAGATCGCCGGCGAGCTCGGCGTGCACAAGTCGACCGCCTCCCGGCTGGTGAGCGTCCTGGAAGCGCGCGGACTGGTGGAGCAGCTCGGCGAACGCGGCAAGTACGCGATCGGGTTCGGCATCGTGCGCCTCGCGGGCGCCGCGACCGGCCGGATGGACCTGGCCAGACTGGGGCGGCAGACCTGCCAGGTGCTGGCCGAAACGCTCGGCGAGACGGTGAACATCGCGGTCGCCGACGAGGGCGTCGCGATCAACATCAGCCAGGCGCGCGGCTCCGCGGCGATCACCACGCAGAACTGGACCGGCCAGCGCACCCCGCTGCACGCGACCTCCAGCGGCAAGGTGCTGCTGGCGTACATGGCCGACGGCGAGCGGCGCCGCTCGCTGCGCCGCAAGCTCGAGGAGTACACGCCCCGGACGGTCACCGACGCCGGCGACCTGGCCGCCGAGCTGGACCGGGTCGTCGAGGACGGGTATGCCGCGTGCTTCGAGGAGTTCGAACTGGGCATGCACGCGGTCGCGGTGCCGATCCACGGGCCCGGCGGCGAGGTGGTCGCCGCGATCAGCGCGTCCGGCCCGTCGTACCGGCTCTCCCGGCAGCGGGTGCGCCAGGTCGTGCGGCCGATGGCCGAGGCCGCCGCCGAACTCTCCGCCCAGCTCGGCTACTACCAGGACTGATCCACGTGGACGCAACTGCCGCGTAGGTATTGACACGCGGTTTCCCATCCCGCACTTTGTTGCAGAAGACGGAACACGTCTCCCTCTCCGCAACACACCTCAATTCGTCCACTGTGGACAGGAGGTACCCAGGGATGGCTGCCAAACCCCGCGTTGTCGTGATCGGAGCCGGTATCGTCGGCTGCGCCCTAGCCGACGAGCTCACCGAACGCGGCTGGACCGACGTCACCGTGCTGGAGCAGGGCGACCTGTTCGCCACCGGCGGGTCCAGTTCGCACGCCCCGGGCCTGGTCTTCCAGACCACCGGTTGCAAGACCATGACCGAGTTCGCGAAGTACACCGTCGCGAAGTACACCGGCCTCACCCTGGACGGGAAGTGGTGCTTCCAGCAGCTCGGCGGGCTGGAGGTGGCCACCACCGAAGGGCGCTGGGCCGATCTGAAACGCCGCCACGGCTGGGCGACCTCGTGGGGTGTGCGCGGCTACCTGCGCACCCCGGACGAATGCGCGCAGCTGCACCCGCTGCTGGATCCGGACCGGCTGCTCGGCGGGTTCCACATCCCGAGCGACGGGCTGGCCAAACCGCTGCGCGCCGCCGAGGCGCAGGCCCGGCGGGCGATCGAACGCGGTGCGCGGTTCCTGGCGCGGCAGCAGGTCATCCGGATCGAGCGCGCGGCCGGGCGGGTCACCGGGGTCGCCACCGAGACCGATCACTTCCGCGCGGACCTCGTGGTGTGCTGCGCCGGGATGTGGGGCCCGCTGATCGGCGAACTGGTCGATCTGACCGTGCCACTGGTGCCGATGGCCCACCAGTACGCGAAGACCAACCCGCTGCCGGTGCTGGCCGGGCACAACGACGAGCTGACCGAGGCGAGCAAACCGATCCTGCGGCACCAGGAGGCCGACCTCTACTTCCGCGAGCACGTCGACCGGCTCGGGATCGGCGCGTACGGCCACCGGCCGATGCCGGTCCGCCCCGGGGAGATCGCCGATCCGCGCGGCGGCCCCGGGATGCCGTCGGAACTGGCGTTCACCCCGGACGACTTCGAGGAGTCCTGGGCCGCGGCCGCCGAACTGCTGCCCGTGCTGGGGGACACGAAGATCGAGCACGGCATCAACGGGTTGTTCTCCTTCACCAGCGACGGGATGCCGCTGCTCGGCGAACATCCCGATCTGGACGGGTTCTGGGTCGCCGAGGCGGTGTGGATCACCCATTCCGCCGGGGTGGCCAGGGCTATGGCCGAATGGCTGGTCGACGGGCAGCCGGGCCTGGACCTGCACGGCTGCGATCTGGCCCGGTTCGAGGACGTGCAACTCGCGCCGGACTACGTGCACACCCGCGCCTGCCAGGCGTTCGCCGAGGTCTACGACGTCATCCACCCGCTGCAGCCGATGGCCGAACCGCGGCCGTTGCGCACCAGCCCGTTCTACGAACGGCAACGCGAACTCGGCGCGTACTTCCTGGAGGCGGGTGGCTGGGAACGGCCGCACTGGTACCAGAGCAACGCGAACCTGCCCGAGGTCGACCGGATCCCCGCCCGCGACGGCTGGGCGGCGCGGTACTGGTCGCCGATCGCCGGGGCCGAGGCGTGCGTGGCCCGGCAGCGGGTGGCGATGTTCGACATGACCCCGCTCAAACGGCTGGAGGTGAGCGGCCCGGGCGCGCTGGCGTTCCTGCAGGCGCTGACCAGCAACCAGCTGGCCCGGAAACCGGGCGCGGTCACCTACACGCTGCTGCTCGGCGAGGACGGCGGGATCCGCAGCGATCTGACCGTCGCCCGGCTCGGCCCGGAGACGTTCCAGGTGGGTGTGAACGGCAACACCGACCTCGACTGGCTGCGCCGCCACCTGCCCGGCGACGGCAGCGTGCACCTGTGCGAGATCACCGCGGGCACCTGCTGCGTCGGGCTGTGGGGGCCACGCGCGCGGGATCTCCTGCAGCCACTGTCCACAACGGACTTCTCGCACCAGGCCATGGGCTACTTCCGGGCCCGGCGCGCCTATGTGGGCCAGGTGCCGGTGACCGCGCTGCGACTGTCCTATGTGGGCGAACTCGGCTGGGAGCTGTACACCGGCGCGGATCTCGGCCGCAAGCTCTGGGACACGCTGTGGGAGGCGGGGCAGCGCTTCGGCGTGATCGCCGCGGGCCGGGACGCGTTCAACAGCATGCGCCTGGAGAAGGGCTACCGGTCCTGGGGCGCCGACATGACCACCGAACACGATCCGTACGAGGCCGGGGTCGGCTTCGCGGTGCGGATGGACAAGGGCTACTTCATCGGCCGGGAGGCGCTCACCGGGCGTTCCGCCGAGACGGTCACCCGGAAGCTCACCTGCCTGACCGTGGCGGATCCGGCCGCCGTGGTGCTCGGCAAGGAACCGGTGTACGTCGACGGGCGGGCCTGCGGATACGTGACCAGCGCGGCCTACGGCTACACGATCGGGCGCGGGATCGCCTACGCCTGGCTGCCCGCCGCGGCCGCCGTTCCCGGACGTCCGGTCGAGATCGAGTACTTCGGCGAGAAGGTGCCCGCGGTGGTCGCCGCGGAACCGTTGTTCGATCCGGACATGTCCCGCCTGAGGAGTTGAGATGCCTCGCTACGACGTCATCGTGATCGGGCTCGGCGGGATGGGCAGCGCCGCCGCGTACCGGCTCGCCCAGCGCGGGCACCGGGTGCTGGGCCTGGATCGGTACGCCCCGGTGCACAACCGCGGATCGAGCCACGGCGGCTCGCGGATCACCCGGCAGGCCTATTTCGAGGACCCCGCGTACGTGCCGCTGCTGCTGCGGGCGCACGAGATGTGGGCGCAGATCGAACGCGACTCGGGGCGGGCGATCTTCCACCGGTGCGGCGGGATCATGGTCGGGCGGCCGGACAGCCGGACGGTCGCCGGGAGCGTGCGCAGCGCCCGGCAATGGGATCTGCCGCACGAACTGCTGGACGCGGCCGAGATCCGGCGGCGCTTCCCGACCATGAACCCGGCCGAAGACGAGATCGCGTTGTACGAGGCGAGCGCGGGCCTGGTCGTCCCGGAGGCGAGTGTGGCGGCGCAGCTGCTGCTGGCCACCCGCGCCGGGGCCGAACTGCACCACGAGGAGGAGGTGCTGACCTGGACGGCGGACTCCGCGGGGGTCCGGGTGGGGACCACGCGGAACTACTACGTCGCCGACCAGCTCGTCGTCTGCCCGGGCGCCTGGGCCCCGGAACTGCTGTCCGGGCTGGGCGTCCCGTTCCGGATCGAGCGCCAGGTGCAGTACTGGTTCGCGCCCCGCGGCGGCGCGGAGCCGTTCGTGGACCACCCGATCTACGTGTGGGAGAACGAACTGGGACGCCAGTTCTACGGATTCCCGGCGCACCACGGTCCCGAGGTGAAGGTCGCGTTCTTCCGGGGCGGGCAGACCTGCACCCCGGAGACCATCGACCGGACCGTGCACGCGCACGAGGTCCGCGCGATCGCCGAATTCGCCGGTGCGCGCATGCCGTCGCTGCCCGGGGAGTTCCGGCGCGCGGCGACCTGCATGTACACCAACACCCCGGACGAGCACTTCGTGATCGCGCGCCACCCCGGGCACGCGCGGGTCGTGGTGGCGTGCGGGTTCTCCGGGCACGGCTTCAAGTTCGTGCCGGTGGTCGGCGAGGTGGTCGCCGACCTGGTGACCAAGGGAGCCACCCGGCACCCGATCTCGCTGTTCGATCCCGCCCGCCTCAAGGGGGCTCCGGCATGACACCTTCTGTGCCAAGTCGCGGCACTCGAGACGACCACAGCGCGCGCCCCGGCCGACAGGCCCCGCTATCGGGGCGGCAGGGCGCCCCACCCGCTGACGTGCGAGGCGAACACGAGTCGCGCCCTGGCGACACGATCGCGGACGCGCGCGGACCCGCGAAGGAGCGAGCATGACCGCCACCGAGTTGCCGTCGAGCTTGCTGTCCACATTGCCCGGTCGCTACTACACGGACCCGGAGATCTTCGCTGCCGAACAGGAGAAGATCTTCGAGGCGGACTGGTTCTGCGCGGTGCGCGGTGCCGATCTCGCGTCCCCGGGCGACTTCCAGACCGTCCACATCGGACGCGAGAGCGTGCTCGTGAGCCGGGCGCGTGACGGCGGGCTGCGGGCCTTCCTCAACGTCTGCCGCCACCGCGGCGCGCGGCTGTGCGCCGCGGAATCCGGTTCGGTGAAACGGTCCTTCCAGTGCCCGTACCACGCCTGGACCTACGGCCTCGACGGCAAACTGATCGCCGCGCCGAACCTGGTGAACACCCCCGACGTCGACCGCGCCGCCTACGGCCTGCACCCGGTGGCGCTGCGCGAATGGCTCGGTTACGCCTGGCTCTGCCTCGCCGCCGAGCCACCGTCCTTTTCGGACACCGTGGTGCGCGCGATCGCCGATCGGCTCGGCGCGCCCGAGGCGATCGAGGCCTACCGGATCGATCGCCTGTCCGTCGGCCGCCGGATCCGGTACGACGTGCGCGCCAACTGGAAGCTCATCGTGGAGAACTTCATGGAGTGCTACCACTGCGCGACGATCCACCCGGAACTCACCGAGGTGCTTCCCGAGTTCGCCGAGGGCTACGCCGCGCAGTACTTCGTCGGGCACGGGGCGGAGTTCGGCGACGGGATCGGCGGCTTCACCGTGGACGGGAGCGCGGGGTTCGCGAAACTGGCCGGGGTCGCCCACGAGCAGGACCGGCGGTACTTCGCGATCACCGTGCGCCCGCAGGTGTTCGTGAACCTGGTGCCCGATCACGTGATCTTCCACCGGATGTTCCCGATGGCGGCCGATCGCACGGTCGTCGAATGCGACTGGCTCTATGCCGACGAAGTCGTCGCGCAGGGCCGGGACGTGTCCCGTTCGGTCGAGCTGTTCCACCGGGTGAACCAGCAGGATTTCGACGCCTGCGAACGCTGCCAGCCCGCGATGGGTTCCCGCGCCTACGCGAACGGCGGGGTGCTGATGCCGACCGAACACCACCTCGGCGAATTCCACGACTGGCTGCGGACCCGGCTCGCTCAACCGGGCAGCCATTCCCGTTCGAACTCGGGGTGCGCGGAGTAGGGCAGGGCCATGGCCCGCAGCATCCGGGACATCCGCTCGTCCGCCTGCCCACCCTCGAGGGCGGTCAGCAGCAGGCGTTTCGCGCGGCATTCGGCCAGCACCCGTTGCGGCGACCACGGGCCGCCGGTGGTTCCCCGGACCGCACGGGTTTCGTCCTCGTGGATCCGGGCGCGCAGAAAGGACACAATGCAGGCCATGACACGAATCTAGGACGAAACCGGCGGACTGCCGTCCGCCCAACTGATGATCACGGCTACTCCCGGAGGCCTATCCCCACCCCCGCCAGGTGGCGGGGTCAGCCGGTGCCGAGGAGGTCGGCGGCCAGCGCGACCGCGTCCACACCGCTCGCGCCGTCCACGACGTGCCAGCGGGAAAGCCACGACCGCGCGGCGAGTTCGTCGTACACGCGGGCGCAGCGCGCCTGCAGATCGTCATCGGATTCGAACGCGTCCTTGGCCCGATCGGCCTCCGTCTTCGCGCGCCCTTCCGCTCGGGCGGCGGCCACCTCCGGCGCGACCCGCAGCAGGATCTGCGCGTCCGGCACCGGCAGCGCGAACCGGCCGACCTCCAGTTCGCGCACCCACTCGACCACCGAGCCGTCCGCGTCCTGGTGCAGCCGGGCCGCGGCGTAGGCCGCGTTGGAGGCCACGTACCGGTCGAGCAGCACGACGTCGTGCGTGTTCAGGCCGTCGCGGATCTCCCCGGCCGCGCCCCGGCGGTCCAGGGCGTAGAGCACGGCCATGCCGTAGACCGAATCGGCCAGGTCACCGTGCCCGCGGTGCAGGGCCTCGCGCACGAGATCGGCGTGCACGCTCACCCCGTAACGCGGGAACGCCAGCGTGCTCACGGTCGCGCCGCGGTCGTGCAGCGCTTTCGTCACCCGGTCCGCGAGGGTGCGCTTGCCCGCCCCGTCCAGCCCTTCGATCACCACAAGTCGGCCCACGGGAACGAACCCTAACGAACCGGCGGGCTCGACGGGTACGCCCCGTAAACGTCGAGCCCGCCGGTTCTCTCCGGAAGGCGGGTCAGGTGCGTGCGGTTCGGGACGACCGCACCAGGAAAGCCGCCGCGCCGACGACCACCAGACCAGCGCCGAGTACCAGCAGGGCGGTCCAGCCGGTGCCGGATTCCACCGCCGCGTTGTCCTCCCGCAGCACGGTGCCGGCGTAACCGCCCGCCGCACCCTGCCGCGCGTAGTCGGAACCGGCGAGCTTGTCGCCGTAGCGCTGGGAAACCGCGCGCTGGTAGTCGGCCAGCGCGGTCACCTCGCCCACCGGCCGGCCGCTCACCCCGGCGTCGAGCAGGGTGACCCGGCCGTCGCGCTGCGCGTACCAGGCGTCCACCTGCGGCTCGTGCAGCAGCAGGGCACCCGCCGGGAGCGCCGCGGCGAGTTTGGCTTCCCGGTCGCCGGAGGCGATGTTGCCGACCTGCCAGGCGCCGTCCGCGGCGCGCACCGTCCACAGTGTCGCGACCTGGCCGTCCGCGGCGCGGGCCGGGACGGCGAGGTAGGCGAGCGTGCCCGCCGGCGCGCCCGCGACCCCGGCGACGAAGTCCTTGGACAGTTCGTACACCGCGACCGACGCGCGATCCACGGTGACCGCGGGCGCCTGCGCCACCGCCGCCCGCTGCTGCCCGCCGCCCTGGGCGAAGAACTTGCCGAGGGTCGCCTGGACCGCGGGATCGGCCGCGGCCGAGTGCGCCGAGGCGACGTCCGCACCGGAGGGCTGGCCCGCCGCGGGTTCGGGTGCGGCCTGCGCGCCGGTGGCCGTGGCGAAGAATCCGGCCGTCGCCAGCGCGGCGAGTGCGAGTATCCGTTTCATCGCCGTCACCTCGCGATTCCGGTCAGGGTGTGCGTCCAGGTGAAACTGCCGTTGCTGCTGTAGTAGCTGTAGGTGGCCCAGTTGTAGCGGTTGCTCGACGGCCAGGGATCGCCCCAGTAGACCCAGCTCTTGCTGGTGTCGTAGCCGTAGAGCACGTGCATGTGCCCGCCGCCGGAGCTCCAGCCGATCCGCGTTTCGATCGGCCGGTCGGCGCCGGTCTCGGATTGCACCGCCGAGTAGCTGACCCGCCCGTTGAGGTAGTTCCCGCTGTTGCGGAACCCGAGCTTGCCGAACGCGCGCTGCGGATCGGCGAGGGTGCCCTGCCGGTTGGCGCAGTCCGTTCCGGTTTCGTTGTGCGCCAGCTGGCAGAACCTGGTCTGGGTCACCGATGCGCCGTGGAACGCGGCGATCGTGTTGCCCGCGGCGGCCCAGCACCACTGGTTCTTCTGCTGGGCCTGCATGGTGATATCCGCCTGGTGGGCCGCCGGGATCGCGGCGGTCACCACCGGGGCCGGCTGGGCGGAAAGCGCCTCCGCCTGAGCCGGGGCTTGGAACAAGAGCCACATCGCGAGGGTCGCGGCGCCTGCGGCGCACGCTCGTGGCGAGATCAACGGCACGATTGGCCTCCAATCGCCTGTGCAGGGAAACCCGCCTGGGGAGTGGTCCGCACAACCACCCGATCGGGGCGAGTGGTCACAACGGTGTTGAGGACGGTCACCCAGAGCAAGCAGGCGTCCGGAGGCGACGGACCGTTCCGGGCACACCCCGGAACGCGGAACGGTCGAAGGCCCGAGGTCAACCCGTCCAAAGAGGGGTCCGGAGCGGAAGGGCGCCTTGCTAGCGTGAACGTTCCGGGACGTTCACCGACGCACGCCCACGGTCAGGTGAAGGGACTGGTGGTGACACCGGAACGGAACGCACCCAAGCTCGCCGAACCCGCGCGGCGGCAACCGGCCGAGCCGCTGCCGAAAGTGCTGACCGACGCGCTGCGCAACGGCGAGTTCCACCAGGCGCTGCGCCTCGCGATCGCGCACCGCGGGCTTTCGCTCGCGCGGCTGCGCGCGCACCTCCAGCGCCGCGGCACACCGGTCGGGCAGTCCACGCTGAGTTACTGGCAACGCGGGATCCGCCAGCCCGAGGTGCCCAAGGCCCTGCCCGCGGTGCGGGCACTGGAATCGGTGCTCCAGCTGCCGCCGGACAGCCTGGTCCTGCTGGTCGGCCCCCGGATGTCTCGCGGGCGAGACCACCAGATGCCGGCGTCGTTCGCCGATCTGCGGCCCGGGGACATGGGCCCGATCGCCGACCGGCTGCTGACCGAACTCGGCGCCTATCCCTCGACCAACCGGTACAACGCGGACCTCGAGGTGCTCTTCGTCCACGACACGGTGACCTTCGACGCCGAACACCGGCAACGCAGCGTGAACACCCGGCTGGTGACCCGAGCCCGGCGGAACGGGCCGGACCGGTACGTCACGGTCTACAACGGCGACGACGGGTGCCGGATCGAGGACGCGGAACTGATCACCGCGGAGGGCTGCCGGGTGGGGCGGATGCGGCGGCACAGCGGGGAGGAGACCCTGGCCGTGGAGCTGCTGTTCGACCGCAAACTCGCCGAGGGCGACATCCACGTGTTCTGCTTCGAGGTGCGCGACGATTCGGGCGCGGCCTCACCGGGATACTTCCGGATGTTCCGCGACCAGTGCGCGGGTTTCCTGCTGCAGTTCCGGTTCAGCCGGCGAGCCCTCCCGGCGCGCTGCACCCGCGAATTCCGCACCCGCGGCGACGCGGTGCCGCTCGAATCCGAGGACCTGATCTGCGACATCGGCGGCATGAGCAGCGCCTACTTCCGCGACGCGGGCCCCGGCCTCGCCGGAATCTCCGTGGAATGGACGTAACCCGCCCGAAAGTGCCGCCACTTTCGGGCGAGCCCGCGACCGCACTTCGCCGCCGCCAAAGTGCCCTCCCGGTTTCGCCGAAAGTGCGCGCACTTTCGGGGTCACCAGCGCTTCGCTTACCGCGCTGCCCTTACCTCGCGACATCCGCTCGAGGAGTTCGCGGCCCGGCGGCTCCCCCTCCGGTTCGAAGGCGATCGGCTTGCCTTCCGCAACCATGCGCGCATGCCACTCGCGTGGAGTTTCCGCCCAGCCATCGGTCACCTGGCGCATAGGGACAATTCCGCCATTCCGCGCAATCGGCTATCTTTCGCCGCTACGAGCGACCGCGGTGGCGGGCGCGGGATCTGGCGCGGGCGAGGGCGCGGCGGTGCTGGGCTTCGGCGGCTTCGCGGCGTTTGCGGGCCGCCTTGTTCTCGGAGACGCGTTCGGCGACCGATTCCCGCAGGGCGCGCTGGGCCGCGGTGCCCGGGCCCACGTCGTCCTGCAGTTTCTTCGCCAGTTTGGCGGCGCGTTTGGCGGTCAGCCGCGCGGACGGCCGCCGCGCGGCGGGCACCGCCGGGGCGGCGTGGGCTTCCCGCGACAGCGCGGAGAACTCCGGTCCCGCGGCGAACGCGGCCAGTTCGGCGTTGTTCGGTTCGGCGCCGAAGACATGACGGGCGGCGCGCACCAGCCCGTCCTCGTGGATCTCGTAGACCCCGACCCAGAACTGCCCGTCGTGGAAGACGGTGAACACACTACGCACGGAAAACCCACCTCCAGGCATGACGAATCAGCCTGGCCGCACTGGTTTCCCTTCAGGTCTGGGACAACGAGCCGGGCCGGGTTTCCACCGGCGCCGACCGCCCGGACTACCTACCGGGCCGTGAGGTTCGTCCAGCCAAGAACGCCGGACAGTGTGCGGCACCCGCGCGGCGCCCGGCAACCCGATATCGGGGCCGGGCGCTCGCGGGCGCGGATCAGTAGCGGTAGTGGTCGGACTTGAACGGGCCTTCGACGTCGACGTCGATGTACTCGG
>NZ_VTHK01000053.1 GCF_009765355.1 Amycolatopsis anabasis
TTCCGTTGTGGTGGCAGTTCTTCGGGCCGCAGAGCTACCAGTCCCTCGAACACGGCCCGGTGGGCAACGACACCGCCGCGTTCACCCGGTTCGCCAGCGAATCCGTCGCGGGGGACGCCGGGGTCGCCCAGGACGTCGCGATGAACCCGACCGAGGAGAACGCGTTCTTCGGCTGGCCGCTGGTCGTGCTGATGCTGGTGCTCACGGTCTGGCTGTGGCGCGAGGTCCTGGCCCGCGCGGCCGCGATCGCCATGTTCGTGCTGGCGGTGCTGTCGCTCGGGGTCGAACTGACCGTCGCGCACGAGGCCACCGGGATCTCGCTGCCGTGGTCCTGGCTCGCGGACCTGCCGCTGCTGGAATCCGTGCTGGAGTCCCGGTTCGCGCTCGGTTGCGTCCCGGCCATCGGCGTGCTCCTCGCCCTGGCCACGGACCGGGTCTTCGCGCTCACTCCGCCGCCGCGGTTCCGCGCGCCGCGCTGGCTTCGGTCCACCCCGGGCGACGGGATGCCGACCCCGCCGTCGGTGCGGTTGCTGTGGCTCGGCACGCTGGCCGCGGTGCTGGTGCCGATCGCGCCGACCCCGCTGGAAGCCGGGGAGCGCCCGGCGACGCCCGCCTTCTTCACCGCGGGCACCTGGCGGCAGTACGTCGGGCCGGGCGGATCGGTGGTCGCCGTACCGCTGCCGAACTCCGGGGACGCCCGGGCCCTGCGCTGGCAGGTCGACGCGGATCTCGGCTTCCCGATCGCCGACGGGTACTTCGTCGGCCCGAACGGGCCGGACGACAAACGCGGCCGCTACGGCGCGATGCGGCGCCAGACCACGACCCTGCTCGCGCGGGTCCGCGACCGCGGCGAGGTGCCGCCGATCGGGGACGCCGAACGCGAGGACGCGCTGAACGATCTCCGCGCGTGGCGCGCGGACGTGGTGGTGCTGGCGCCGGTCAAGAACCAGCAGGCGCTGTACAACACGGTGAACCTGTTGCTGCGCAAGCCCGGGCAGTACGTCGACGGGGTCTGGATCTGGGACGTGCGTCTGATCACCGCTTAGCGACCGGGGCGTCCAGCACCTCGGCCGCCAGCCTGCGCAGGTACCCGGCGAAGCGGCGCCGGTCCTCGGCGGGCCAGCGGGCCACGAGTTCGTCGAACGCGCGCTGCTGGTGTTCCTGCGCGCTGTCCAGGAACGGTTTGGCGGCGTCGGTCAGGGACAGCTGGGCACGCCGCGCGTCGCGGTCGGAGGTGTCCCGGTGCACGAAGCCGTCGCGGATCGCGTCGGTGATCATGCGGCTGGCCACCGAACGGTCCAGGCCGAGCTGCCGCGCGACCTCGGCGACGGTGACCTCGGCGCCGGCTTCCGCCGCGCCGTGGACCGCCTGGATCACGAAGAGGTTCTGGACGGTCCAGGTCTCCGGCGCGTTCTCGTCGAGCTGCTGGACCACGTCCGGCGCCCAACGGCGAGACCAGAAGCGCACCAACCGGAACAATGCGGGCCCCCCACCAGCGGGCATCGAGCCTTTCCCCTTGTCTGTGTCGTGCTCGGCCACCCGAGCGGCGTAGTAGTGCGACATAGTGCCACGCCCCTGATCTTGGCATGCGGCCGTGCCCGCCACCGCTTGATGCGTGTGTTTCGCACGTATAATGTGTGCGATATGCACACAATCTACGCCCGTTCCGCGCTCGCCCGCGAGCTCGCGTTCGCCGCGGTCCTGCTGGGGATGTTCGTCGCCCAGCTGGACGGCACCGTGGTCGTCGCGGCCCTGCCGGCGCTGGCCGCGGACCTGCACGCGGGGACCGCGATCATCGGCGTGTCCACCGCGTACCTGCTGACCGTCACCGTGTCCACGCCCATCCACGGCCGCCTCGGCGATCTCCACGGGCGGCGGGTGATGTTCGTGTTCTCGGTCTCGGTGTTCGCCGCCGGTTCGGCGGCCTGCGCCGCGGCGCCCGACATCGGGGTGCTGATCGCGGCCCGGGCCGTGCAGGGGATCGGGGGCAGCGGCCTGATCGTCACCGCGATGAGCGCGCTGGGGGAGCTGTTCGCCAAGGACGAGCTGATCCGGCGCCAGGGCTGGCAGACCGCGCTGTTCGCGGTGTCCTCCCTCGGCGGCCCGCCGGTCGGGGGCCTGCTCGCCGGCGGTCCCGGCTGGCGCTGGATCTTCCTGCTCAACCTGCCGGTCTGCCTGCTCGCGCTGGCCCTCGGTGTGCGCGGGCTGCCCGGCCGGAACGCCGACCGCCCGCGCGAGCGGTTCGACCTGCGCGGTTCGCTGCTGATCGCGGTCACCGGCACGATCGTGGTCGCGCTGGGCAGCGTGGAGAGCCTCGGCCGGAGTCCACTGTGGACGCCTTTGCTCCTGGTCCTCGCGGTCGCCGCCGGGGCTGGTTTCGTTGCCGTGCAACGACGTTCATCGAGCCCGCTGCTCGCGCCGAAGGTGTTCGCCGACCACGTGGTCGCGCGTTCGGTGCTGGTGAGCCTGCTCGCCGGGGTGGCCCTGTACGGCACCTTCACGTTCGTCTCCCTGGTCGTCGACCTCGGTTCCGCGGGGGGCTCCGCGCGGACCGGCCTGCTGCTGACCGTGCTGATGGGCGGTCAGCTGGTGGTGTCCACGTCGTTCGCGGTGCTCGCCCGGCGGTGGCCGCGGATGGTGCCGTGGGGACGGCTCGGCTGCGCGCTCGGTGCGGCCGGGCTGGTGCTGATCGCCCTCACCCCGTGGGCGGGCACGGGGCCGCTGATCCCGGGGCTGCTCCTGTTCGGCGCCTCCTTCGGGCTGTGCACGTCGGCCTACCCGCTCCTCGGGCAGGCCCGGGCCCGGCGCGAGCTGCTCGGGGTGACCATGGGCGCCTTCGTCTTCGCGCGGCAGGCGGGCGGCGTGCTGGGCACCGCGGTGTTCGGCTGGGTCGCGCTGCTGGCCACCGGCGGGTTCGGCCCGGCCGGGCTGACCGTGGTGTTCGCCGCGGCGGCGGTCGCGATGCTCGGCGCGTGGCTCAGCTCACCCCGGGCGTCGTCCGAGGCTGTCACACATTCCGCGGCCGTCTCGTCCCCCAGGTGAAAGCGGAGGAACGAACCCAGGAGGACCCGATGCCGCGCATTCCCGCAGTCGCCGTTCAGGACGCCGGACCGCTGCTCAAGCTGATGTACCGCTTCGCGCGCAAGCGTTACGGCGCGGTGCCCGAGCCGTTCGCGGTGTCCGCCCACCACCCGAAGCTGACGCGCGTGAGCGGTATGCACGAAATGCTCGTCGAGAAGGCGGCGAAAACGCTGCCGGAGAACGTGCGCGAGCTGGCCGTGTACCGGACGGCCGTGCAGCTCGGCTGCTCGTGGTGCGTCGACTTCGGCACCATGCTCCAGCTGCACTCCGGCCTGGACATCGACCGCCTGAAGACGATCGACGACTACGCCACCTCGCCGAAGTTCACCCGGCAGGAACGGCTGGCGCTCGCCTACGCCGACGCGATGACCACCACGCCGGTGAGCGTCACCGACGAGCAGGTCGCCGAGCTCGAGGCGGAGTTCGGGCGCAAGGGCGTGCTCGAGCTGACCTACCTGGTGGCGCTGGAGAACCTGCGCGGCCGGATGAACAGCGCGCTGGACATCACCGACCAGGGCTTCACCTCGGGCGACGCCTGCCGGGTGCCCTTCCCCGTCGACGCCACTCCCGGGTCGTGAGCGTTCCGACCGGTTCTAACCGGCGTAGCCATTCACGACCCCGATGATCGGCAACCTCGGCCCAGAAGGAAGGCGCGCCCAGTGGCGGAGGCGTGCCCCGCTGGTAACCGAAAGCGCCCGCGTTTCGAGTCCTCGGCTGCACTTTCCCGCCGAAGCGCCGCGCTTGCGCGGCCGGATCGGTTCGGCACCTGGTCGCCGGGTGGGGTGAGTCGTGAGCGTTCCGACCGGTTAGAAACCGGCGTAAACACTCACGACGATGCCTGCCGGGTGCCTATGCCGGAACGTGCGTGAGCTTGTCCGGGTTGCACATGTCGTAGACCGCGACGACCTTGCCGTCGCGGAACGACACCGCCTGCACGTGCGTGTCGAGGTCGAGGTACCCCTCGCCGCCGGGCGTGGCGGGCAGGTACAGGCCGAGGTCGCCGTTGACCAGAACCGGTCGCGCGACGCCGAACGCGCCCGGCGCGTACTTCTTGAGCAGGCCCTGGTAGAAGCGGATGAGCTTGTCCGCGCCCACCATGATCTGCCGGGTGGTGCGGGCCTTGCCGTTCGAGTCGCCGATGAGGACCACGTCCGGGTGCAGCGCCTCGGCCACCGCCTGGATGTCCCCGGTCATCACGGCGGTCACGAACCGCTGCAACATCTCCTGCTGCTCGTCGAACGCGGCGCGCGGCGGGGGCGCGGCGTCGTCCAGGGCCCGCCGGCCGCGCGAACCGTGCTGGCGGGCCGCGTCCGGGGAACAGCCGAGGATCCCGGCGATCTCGCCGTAGGGCACCGAAAACGCGTCGTGCAGCACGAAGGCCACCCGCTGTTCCGGGGTGAGCTTGTCGAGCACCACCATCGCCGCCAGCCGCACGCCTTCGTCGCGGACCGCGACCTCCAGCGGGTCCTCGCCCGGGGTGCCGCCCAGCGGGGTGACGATCGGTTCGGGCAGCCACTGGCCGACGTACCGCTCCCGCCGGGCGGTGGCCGAACGCAGCCGGTCCAGGCAGATCCGGCCGACCACGGTGGTCAGCCACCCCTTGCGGTCTTCGATCTCGGCGCGTTTCGCCGCCGAAAGCCCGGACAGCCGCAGCCACGACTCCTGCACCGCGTCCTCCGCGTCGGCCACCGAACCGGTCAGCCGGTAGGCCACCGCGATGAGATGCGACCGCAGGCCGGCGAACTCTTCGGCCAGGGCGTCGAGCTGGTGCGGGACGGTGCTCACCCGTCACAGTGTGCCGCACGGCCCCGCACTAGACTCGTCCCCGTGGCAGGTCGGATCCGGGAAAGCGATATCGCCGAGGTGCGCGACCGCAACCGGATCGACGAGGTCGTCGGCGAGTACGTCGCGCTTCGGCGGGCCGGGGGCGGTTCGCTGAAGGGGTTGTGCCCCTTCCACGACGAGAAGACCCCGTCGTTCAACGTGCGGCCCACCCATGGCACCTACCACTGCTTCGGCTGCGGTGAAGGCGGCGACGTCATCAAGTTCATCATGAAGATGGACATGGTCTCGTTCGTCGAGGCGGTCGAGCGGCTGGCCGACCGGGTGGGTTTCCGGCTCACCTACGAGGGCGGCGGCGGAAGCGTCCAGCGCGACCGCGGCACCCGCGCCCGGATGGTCGAGGCGCACCGGGTCGCCCAGGAGTTCTACGCCGAGCAGTTGCACACCCCGGAGGCACGCGCGGCCCGGGACTTCCTCAGCGAGCGGGGTTTCGACCAGGTCGCCGCGAAGACGTTCGGCTGCGGTTTCGCCCCGGCGGGGTGGGACAAGCTGACCAAACACCTGCTGAACAAGGGTTTCGAGCTCACCGAGCTGCTCAAGGCGCAGCTGGTGAAGGAGGGCCGCCAGGGTCCGATCGACCGGTTCCACCGGCGGCTGGTCTGGCCGATCAAGGACGTCGGCGGGGACATCGTCGGTTTCGGCGCGCGGCGCCTGTTCGACGACGACCGGATCGAGGCGAAGTACCTCAACACCAGCGAGAGCCCGATCTACAAGAAGTCGCAGGTGCTCTTCGGGCTGGACCTGGCCAAGAAGGAGATCGCCCGGCGGCACCAGGTCGTGGTCGTCGAGGGGTACACCGACGTGATGGCCATGCACGCCTCCGGGGTGCCGACCGCGGTCGCGTCCTCGGGCACCGCGTTCGGCGAGGACCACATGAAGGTGCTGCGCCGCCTGCTGATGGACGACGACGCGTTCCGCGGCGAGGTGATCTTCACCTTCGACGGCGACGAGGCGGGGCAGAAGGCGGCGCTCAAGGCGTTCGAAGGGGACCAGACGTTCGCCGGGCAGACCTACATCGCGGTCGCCCCGGACGGGATGGACCCGTGCGAGCTGCGGCTGGCCAAGGGCGATGCCGCCGTGCGCGACCTGGTCGCCCGGCGGATTCCGCTGTTCGAGTTCGCGATCAAGAGCATGCTGTCGGCCTACGACCTGGATTCGGTGGACGGGCAGGTCGCGGCGCTGCAGCGGACCGTGCCGCTGGTCGCGCGGATCAGGGACCGGGCCAGCCGGGACGGGTACGCGACCAAGCTCTCCTGGTGGGTCGGCTGGCAGGATCCCGGCCAGGTCGTCAGCCGGGTGCGGGGTGCGGCGGGCGCGTCCGACAAGCGCGCCCCGGCGCGGTCGGCCAAGCGGGTCAACGGATCCGATGGCGAAGGCGGGCTCACCCGGCCGGCGCCCGGCGATCCGAAGTTCTCCGCCCAGCGGGAAGCCCTCAAGGCCGCCCTGCAGGAGCCCGCGCTCGCCGGGCCGGAATTCGACGCCCTGCCGGAAGAAGCGTTCACCCATCCCACCTATGTCGTGGTGCACCGCGCCATCCGGACCGCCGGTGGCGTGGCCTCCGGGCTGACCGGTCCGGCGCTGATCGACGCGGCGACCCCGCACTGCCCGCAGGGGATCGCGCGGACCGTGCTCAGCGAACTTTCGGTGGAACCGTTGCACGCCAAGGGGGAGGCCGACTCCCGGTATGTCGGCGGCGTGCTCGCCGCGGTGCAGGAGAACCTGGTGGGCCGGCAGATCGCCGAGATCAAGTCGAAGCTGCAGCGGTTGTCGCCGGTCGACGCGGCCGAGGAATACCGGGCGCTGTTCGGTGACCTGGTGGCGTTGGAGCAGTACCGGAAGGCGTTGCGGGAGCAGGCGATCGGTGGGCTGGACTGAACTGGTCAACCGGTTGTTCGGCGACCGGTTGCCGGAGGGTTTTCCCGGCTCCCTCGACCCCGAGGAGAGCGCACTGGCCAGCGCGCCGGTGAGCGGGGGCGGCCATCTCGTGGTGACCGCGCTGGGCCTGTGGGTGCCCGCGGGCGAGGGGGCCCGCCGGATCGGGTGGCACCTGATCAGCAAGGCGGCCTGGCGCGACGAGACCCTGACCGTCACCGAGGCCGAGGAAACCGGTGACGCGGGTGCGTTCGTGGTGCTCGCCGACCGGGACCCCGTCCGGTTCACCGTGACCAGGCCCGGCAAGGTGCCGCTGATGGTGCGGCAACGGGTCGACGGTTCGATCCGGTCGCGGCATCGCGAGGAGTTCGCCTCCGGTGGCGCCTGGTTCGTCCAGCGCAAGGTGCCGGGCCGCGATGGGACCGTGCTCCAGGTGCGTCCCGATCCGGGGACCGATCCGGACGTCGTCGCCGCGATCGCTCGGGAGGCCGCGGCGAAGCTGGCCAACCCTCCGAGTTAGCAGTACGCTCGTACTGAGTAGCTAGCAGTACGGGCGTACTGTGAAACTGGGAGGCGCCATGTGGGATCCGGGCAAGTACCTCGACTACGCCGACCTGCGGGGCCGCCCGTTCTTCGACCTCACCGCCCGGGTGGGCGCGATCAGCCCGCGCCGGGTGGTGGACCTGGGGTGCGGCCCGGGGAACCTCACGGCGGCGCTCGCGCAGCGGTGGCCGGACGCGGAGCTGGAAGCGGGGGACAGTTCACCCGAAATGGTGCGTGCCGCCCAGGCCGCGGGCGTGCGGGCGCGGTTACTCGACGTGCACGACTGGGTGCCCGCCGGGGACGCCGATGTGGTGATCACGAACGCCGTGCTGCAGTGGGTGCCCGATCACCGTGAGCTGTTGCGCCGCTGGGCGAGGCAGCTGCCGTCAGGCGCTTGGCTCGCGATGCAGGTGCCGGGCAATCTGGGCGCCCCGTCGCACGTGCTGGCGCGGCAGGTGGCGGCGGAGTGGCCGGAGCTCGCCGGGGTGAACCTGCGCGGCGAGGACGCCGTGGACGATCCGGCGGGTTACGCGGAGTTGCTGGCCGGGGCGGGTTGCGTGGTCGACGCCTGGGAAACGACGTATCTGCAGCGCCTCACCGGCGAGAACGCGGTGCTCGAGTGGATCACCGGTACCGCCCTGCGCCCGATCAGGGCGGCGCTGGCCGAAGATGCCTGGCAACGGTTCCGGGAGCAGCTCGCCCCGCTGCTCGACGAGGCGTACCCGCCGCGCCCGGACGGCACCACGTGGTTCCCGTTCCGCCGGGTGTTCGCCGTCGCCAGGGTCCCCTAGCCCTCCTTGCGGGCGAACGGGAGCCGATCGCCCACCTTCTCGCCGATCTTGGCCCGGGCGATGCCGGCGGCGCCCTGGACCGCCGGGTGGTCGGCGACCTTGCGGTAGGTGCGCACGATCTGCTCGTAGCGCCCCCGCCCGGCCTTCGCGCCAAGCACGTAGCCCACGGCCGCGCCAAGCAGAAAAGTCTTCATGCTCTCGCTGCGCCTCCTCTCGGTGTTCAGCTGCTGTACACATTGTCCATCAGTCCGGAGGACCGCGCCGACGCCGGACTGACCGGGGTGGGTGCAACCCGCCGATCGGGCATGCGTTAGAGTTCCTATCCGTCGGACAGAGCGATCCGCCCGACACCAGAGCATTCCCCTGTAGCTCAATTGGCAGAGCATTCGGCTGTTAACCGAAGGGTTGCTGGTTCGAGTCCAGCCGGGGGAGCAAAGCCCCAGGTCACAGGCCTGGGGCTTTTGCTTTCAAGATCGACAAACCCCCGACCCAACAAAAACCCAACAAATTCACTCGGCTTCGGCCTCCTCGCCGTGCTGGCCGCCGTCGTCGTCACGCAGGATATTTTCCAGCGCGTCCGCGGTCGCCTCGTTCGCTACACGCTTGGCCCGGTAGTGCTCCTCGACCACCTTCGTCGTGTTGCCCAGTTGGTCGGCGATCGCGGTGGTGGGCAGGTCCGCCTCGTCCAGCACGGTTGCCACCGTCTTGCGCCATACGTGCGAGGTGACCCACTCGAACCCGCACTCGTCCATCGCCTGCCGGATACGCTTGATCACGTTCCCCGGGTCTTGCCACTCTCCGTTCCAGGAGGGGAACAGCGGACCGCCACCGGAGGCGAGTTTCCGCCGTCGCCACATGGGTACCGACCAGTCGGGCGCACGGAGCAGGAGTCCGGGTTCGCCGCCCTTGCGGCCGTCCATCCTCAGCAGGCCCACACCCGGTTCCCGCACGATGTGGTGGCCGAGCAGGACGGTCTTCTTGGAAGGCTCGATTTCGTCGCCGTCCAGTGCGAGTAGTTCGCCGAGGCGGGACCCGGTGGCCAGCATCGCGCGGACGATGTCGGGCAGGTCCTGCCACACCTGTGCACGGCGTCCGAGGCTGCGGCCTTTCGCGTCGACGCTCCGCTTGCGGCCGTACTCCTCCAGTTTGGTCAGGAGATCGTGACGCTGTTCGAGCGTCATGGCCTTGACGTCCCTCTTCTTGCCCTTGGCGAGTCGGGATGTCGACTTCACGGGGTTGACGTCCATCGCGCCGAACCGCACGGCGAAGGCGCAGATTCCGGAGAGCACCGCCCTCAGTGATTTCGCGGTCTCGAAGCTCTTGTCCCGGCCCTTCTGGATCAGGCGGTTGCAGGCCATTGCCCTGATCTCGCGGGCCTGCAGTTCCCCCAGGTGAGGTTTGATCCAGTTGCGGACGTAGCCCTCGTACAGGCGTGGAGTTTGGGGTGACTTGCCGGCGAGCTTGTACTCTCGTTTGAGTTCTTCCAGCCAGAGGTCGCAGATTTTGGCGAAGCGTGTGTCGCTGGCGATTTCGCCGGCGATTATTTCTTTGGCGAGTTCTTGAAGTCTCTCCTTCAGTGCGTTGGTCGCTTTGGTTTTGGTGCCGCGGGTTCGCTCGACCAGCTTGGAGGAGCCGTTGCCCATGCGGATGCGGGCTTTTGCTATCCAGCGGTTAGGGTCGAGTTGTGTGGCTTTGATGTTTCCGTGTGTTCCGACTGGGGTCGGTGGCCTTCCGATGGGTCATCACCCCCAGAGGCAGAAGGGAATAACGGCGGTGTTCTGTTGGATTCCGCATCTAGTGACTCGTGCGGTGTGGGGCGGGAAGTTCGCGGGAGGGTTTCGCGGTGAGGTGGCCGCGTGGGTTCGTGTTCAGGGATTTGACTGTCAGGCTGTTCGGGCAAAGCTCACTGGCGCGGTTCTCGGGTGAGGCGTGTGATATTTGCTCGGCCTGCTTGGTCAGGCGAGTCGGCTTCTTTCGGGGGGCGCGCTGTCTGCAAGTACCTCTCTAATTCGAAGTCTGGGATGAGGTAATATCGTCCAGCGGGGACAGCGCCGAGTTTCCCGTCGTGGATGAGGCCCAGCACGGTCTCGTAGGGAATGCCGAGTTGTATGGACACTTCCTTCGGCTTCCACGCGCGCCGCGGCAGGGCATCGGCGTCACGATGGGGCTTGCTGTTGCCGCTCGTGGTCATGGGTGTCGTCACCTCCTGGAGCGCTGCGGTCAGCGCGAAACAAATGCCTTGGGACTAGGCAGATTGCGTTGGGGAGGGACGCATTTGTGGCACGGCGCAAAGCCCGACACTCGCGCGGCGCCGGGGATTGTTGTGGCTGCAGGCGCAGGTCGCCCGGCTGGCCGCAGGGTTACCTTCGCGGCGCCGCGTTGTGTTCGACGGTGCCGCTAGTCATCTGACTGGTGATCGCTTGCGCTCCAAGCGATGTGGGTATTGCTTGGGCTCCTGGAATTGGCGGGAAGGTTGGGCGACCCTGCGACCGCTGCCTCGGTTCGTGGTGTGCGGATCGGTGGTGGGCCAGTTGAGTCGTTCGTTGTCGGCCTATTCGTACGGGTGTCGTGGTAGTCACGGGCATGCCGTCCTGTCGTTGGACAAGCGAAGGCTTCGCTGAATTCCACCTGTCTGGATTTCGGGGCGGGCGTGGACGGGAGCCCCGTAGCGGACCCGCGCCGCGGGTTTGTCAAGCCCGCCTCCTCGTGTCGCGACCGGACTGGTGGTGTTGCGGGCTTGACAAACCCGGCGGGTCCGCTGTGCTGGGCCCGGCCACGCCCGCCCGGAATCCAGTGGGCCCGGAGTTCTAGGCGTGTTGTACCGACCGGTTGGCCACCGTTCGCGGTCCATACCGGATATGGTTGCCGATCTTGATCCAGGGTGTGGGCCTGCTCGTCGCTGCGCCATTTCGTCAGGGTCTTTTCGGGTAGCTTAAGGAAGGCTGACAGGTCCTCGGGGATCCATAACGGCTCTGGTGGGTGGTGCCTCGTCATGATCGCTAGCTCCAGAAGATCGTTGATGTTCAGAGCTTTGTGCGCCGGAGGTTCTGCCAGATCTGCTGCAGGTTCATAGCGCTGCGTTGTTCGGCACGAGCGGCAGCGCCCGTGCCGAAACACTGCGTGGCCGGGAATGCCGGGATCATGCGTGCGCTTGGTGAGTAGCGTTGCGAAAGATGCGGGGAGGTGTGCAACTCTCAGCGACAGGCGTGCGGATCGAACTGGTAGAACGTGGCCGGGGTCATATACCTACATCACCCTCCGCGCATCATCGACCCCTTGTCGTAAATTGACTGCTTACTGCGGGAAGCGCGCCGACTCTGCCGGGATGCCCGGCCCGTCTGCCCCGGCAGCGCGCCCGCCTCGGTACGGTCACGCAAGTGAACCCTTTACAAACCAAGATGCGCGGATACCCCCGTTTTGTCAACTAGCGTGAGTGTCCATGGGGCGATTTGGAAGGTTCATTGCATCGCCAAACGGGGGCACGCATCCCTTGGTGGAAGGATTGCGGTGCGGAAGCGAGGACGGTCCAGTCTCCGGATGTTGCGGTCCCTGAAGCAACTCTGTCGGCAGCTGCGGTGAGAACCCGTCGGCGGCTCAGCCAGTCGATCCACGCGGCTTGGTGGGTGCGACACATCCGCCTTAGCTGAGTTCGCCTCGCCGCACGTCGGGCCCGTTGCTCGTCTGAGGTGAGCGCCTGCCACCAGGATCGCTGATGGTACAGCGAGGAGAGAACTCTCGCTATCGAGGGCGTGGAATTCATGAGGCGGTTGATGGTGTGGAGGTTGTGGCGCTGGCAGCGCAGGCGCCAGGAGTTGCGCTCTTGGTCGTGTGTGCGGCGAAGACGGGCGAGGTCGGCAGCACCGCGCGGTGCCGGGGCGGGGGCGTACCTTCCAGTGGGGGAATTTCGTCTCTGCTGTTTGATCTCGTTCGCTAGGTCGGGTGCGGGGAGCCACGCGTCGGAGTCCGTGCTGCCACTGTCGTATTTTCGTGCTCGGCGGATGATTCCCAGCTCGAGTGCGGCGTCGCGAGCTCTGCGAATCGTTTTCGGATCGAGCAATGCGGCTTCTGCCCAGGATCGGGTGGAGATTGAACCGCCGCGGTGGGCGATGGGGGCGGCGAGGGCATGCAGGGCGGCGAACAGGCTTCTGGGTCTGACCCCGCCGGGGAGCCGATCTCGCCCGTCGATGTGTTTACGGGCGGTCGCGAGAAGCACCTCGCTGATCGTGGTGATCAGGCGGTTGCGGTACGCGCATGTGGATTCTGTGGGCGCAGAGCGGGAGAAATTCTCGTGGCTCCTCGTGTTGAGTCGGCGCGGTCGCTGTCGACGCGCCTCCTCCAGCGCTGGTAGCTACCGTGATACACGCCAGCGGTCATGGCCGAGGAAGGAGGCTTGGGGTGGCGATGCTTCGCGGAATCGGCGCCACGCTTGCTCTTCAGTCGTTCCCTGTTCGGCGGCCGCGATCGTCACGGCAGGGGACCAGATCCATCTGCGCCATGCGCGCTCGCCGATCTCGGCGGCCTTGCTACCGCGGAGGTTGGCTGCGTTCCAGGCTCGCCGGGTCGTCCACTGTGCGCGTGCGCGAGCGAGCGCGTCTCCGAACTCGCGTTCGGATCGACTGGATTGGTGGGGAGAGTGGCGGCGAGCTCGGCGACGTGGGAAGCGGTGCATGCGGCTGCTCGCCGCTTCGTGCAGGGGCGACGATGTGAATCTCGCGGCATCGTCGGGGTGGAACGTGTTGTCGAGAACCGGCGATGGCAGGCCCAGGCGGTGGGGAGCGGTGAGCAGCCTCGAGGTTGTTCGGACGGTGATGGACACGCCGTGGCGGACCGCAGCCTCTGTCGTCATGCGCCGGAATTGCTTTGTCAGCACGGGCGGGATGGCGGCGATGAGATGCCGATGGCCGGTCCTGCCTGATGCCCGCAACAGTCGTGGAAGGCCATACCCGTCGCACCAAGCGAGGAGGGAGTCACTGGCGGCGCGGCCGGCCTCAGGTTCGATCCTGGGAGGGAGATCGATGTCCACTCCGGAAACGCCGACGGTGAGTGTGCCCGCGACCGTGGTGGCGTCAGGCCAGTCGGCCATCGCTCGTTGTACGTCGGACAGCGTGCTGGCCGTGCCCACCGGTGAGTTGTCGGCCGCAATGAGGACGAATGGCCGGCGGAACAAGACGGAGTCCAACTCGGTGTGAAGCGCACAGGCGGCGGGTTGGCCACGAGGGGCGGCGTGTGTTGCCGCTTCATCAGAGCGTGCGCTACCCTGAGAACAGCTTGTCACAGCGTTTCCCAATGTTTCGCAGCGTTTCGGGACGCCCGGATGTGAGCTTCGGCCAGCGCGGTGGAACGGCAGTCGGCGATCTTGGCAGAGACTCGCTGACAGTTGAGTGTGCAAGGCCCGCGCCCGCGATGGCGCGGGCCTTGTTACCGCGTACCGGGAATCCCTATGCGGATTATGGAGAATGGTTAGGTCACAGACTCTCCTTTGGGGACGGTCGACACGGGGCTGTGCCGTCGGACGTGGGCTGAATCTGGTGGGGCCGCGGTGGCGTTACGACTCGGCACCTCACAGGGAAGCGCAAAATGGTGTGCTGCAGATGTCCGCGGCTTCGGGGCGTCGGGTAAGTCAGATACGCACGGATGTGCGGGCTGTTCAGCTCCTGTTGGCCAGAATGTCGTGGCGCTGCGCTCTCCGAAATGATCGCAGGATTGCGAATTTCGGTGACAGGCGGTGCGGGCTGAGGCCTTCGTGCGGTCGGCGGTGCCGCCCACGCTGACGGGGCGGGGCCTGCTGGACGAACTCGCGGGCCGCCCTAGCGACGTTACGATCGGCCCGTGGCTCGCCGACGTGGCAAAGTCGCACAAATCTAGCGAGCCAGGCCTTCCTCCGTGATTCACCACGGGGAATGCGGTGTTGTGCGCGTCCTCGGCGCCGAGGCGGGCAGCAGTCACCTGCGCGCGTGTGACTGGTGGCCGAGCGGCGGTTGGCCGCGTGTCGGGCCTGACGGCGTCGCACGAAGGTTTCAGATGCCTTGGCTGGAGCTATGGCCAGGATGAGCCCTAGGGTGATTGCGGCCGCGAACACCACAGGCAGGATCAGTCTGGTGGGATGTTGCATGGCGTGTCCTTGAATGCCTAGTTGGGGTGCTGGTCGGCAGAGATCCGTTGGTAAGGGCCGGGCGGGTCATGGGAATCCGTTGCCACCACCGGGGTTTCGTCGGTGGGATGTGGAATGGTTCGTTGCGGTCGCATCGCTGGAGGACGACGGTCGTGCCCGGCGTGGTGGGAGTTACCCAGGGTTCCTCGGTCGGCAGTATTGGACGATATGGCAGGCCCGGCTCGGACGCGCCATCGCCGCGGGCACGGGGACGTGAGTACTTTGATAGATCCCGGAGTATCACCATGCGTGACTGTTCCTTGGTGAGCTCGTGATGCGAGCGTGGCGGGGGATCCGTGAAGTCGGCACGAGCGAGGTATGGCCCATGGGGGCGAGGCGAGTTTGGGGTTTCCAGCTGGGAGGGGTATCTTGGACAGCGATGCCGCCGGTCTGCGGACACGGTTGGAAGTGAGCCCGGATGCGCCCGCGTTGTCGTGGGACTCCGGGTTTCGCGTTATCTGAGGCCATCTTGTGCCCCGGTGACCTCGATGTAGTGCGATGCGGACAGTGTCGCCCACGGAGCGGCCTCCTGGTGGTATCGGGCGGAGAACCACGCGCCCACCACGAAGTCGGGTATCCACAGCAGTGGGTCGGTTTGTTTGCGGGCGTGGTTCACGCGTAGATCCGCGGTGATGTGGCGGGAGCGGCGCAACCTGTCTCGGACGCGCCGGTCGTGTTTGTCGGAGCCGGCGCGGGATTCGATGACGACGTTGCTGACCTGCTCGACGTATTGGAGCCGGGGCAACATCTGGGTAAGCAGGTGTGCGCGGGCGCGCTCCTGATGCTGGTCGGTGGTGGCCTCGGTGAGTATGACGGCACCGTCGAGGGCAAGGTTGGCGACGGCTTCGGCGATCTGACATCGGCGTTCCGGGGTTTCGTCGTAGTGGTGCAGGAAGGTACGTCCGGGCAGGCGAAGCTCGTGTAGTGCGCTGACGATTCGCGCGTGTTCGCTGGTGGAGGTCAGGACGGCGGCGAGACCGTAGACCCTGAATCCGGCGGACAGTCGTACCGCGGACTCGTCGATATGCGCGGCGAGGACAGCGAGTCCGTCGCTGGGCTGTACCGGCACGTTCGGTGATTTGGCCCGCTGCGGGTGTCTCTCGGAGGCTTCGGCGTGATCGGGGTGCTGAGACCGGGTAGCGCAGGTCGGTTGTTGCGCCGGGCCCGCGCCACCCGGTTGTTGGATCACGAAATCCGGGTCCCATCTGGCGTAATGCCCAGTTCCCGGTTGTCCGGAGCGATGCCCAGTTCCCGGTTCGCGGGCGTGACGTCCAGCTCGCGGTTCGCGGGAACGGAGTGGATCCGGGTGCCGTCAGGCTGAGCTGCCGCGAGCGCGGTGGCGCCGGTGGCCAGCGTTCCGCCGATGGCGAGCGCGCCGAATGTCAGGAGCGCGACGGCCGCTTTGGCCCGGAATGCGGTATGTCTCATTGGTGTTCCTCCCCGAAACATCGTGTGGTCGTTGGTTTGGGTGTCAATGGCTTCGCTGCGGTGGTGCGGGCTGAGCGATCACCTCCTGCGTCTGGCGGGATGTATTGGCTTGTCCCCGATTCGGGTGCCCGGCGTCCTGGTCGTCGCTGGTACGCCAGGGCCACCGCAGCGGTGGCGCGTGGGCGTGCATTTCGGCGGGCACGTGGGAGATCCGCAATAGGGCGCAGCTCCATGTCATGCCGACGCCGATCCCGACGAGAAGCACCAGGTCGCCGGGCTGTACCGCGCGCCGGGCGAGGAGATGGACCAGCCCGATCAGTTGGTCGTTGGGGCCGATGTGTCCCCATTGGTCGCCGGCGAACTGCAGTGTCCGTTCTGGCGTCAGGCCGAGGGGTGTGAGGCATTGCCCGGCGAGCAGGGCGTGGCCGTAGTGGGGGAGGAGTACCCAGGTGAGATCGGCGAGGCCGACTCCGGTCTCTTGTAGAACATGGTCGACGACGCGCGTCACGCCCACGGTGTTGCGCGTGATCACGGACTGCGCGTCGTGGGCGTGGAGGTATTCGGTCATCCGGGCGCCGACGTCTTCGGTGCCGACCTCGATGCTGCCGGGCGGAATCATGCGCGCGTGGCCGCGGTGCAGGCCCTCGAGGGTGGGGTCCTTCCACGAGCTGACGGCCAGTAGCTGCGCGAGCCCGGGCCGGCGGCCGATGATGGCGGCGGATCCGCCGTCGCCGTAGGCGATTCCGGCTTGCGTGCTGAGGTGGTCGAAGGCCGGGGCGCCGAAGACCTCGCCCCCGGTGAGCAGGACGCTGTCGAGATCGGGGCTCCCGCTGAGCAGCCGGGCGGTGACGTCGAGGCCACCGATGATCGAGTTGGACATCCCGTTGAGTTCGGTGGTGATACCGGAGTCGGGAGGAAGCCCGAGGGCGCGATGCACGTACGAGGCGCGCGACCAGAAGTCTATTCCGCGGCTGCCGCGCCAGATCGCGGCGTGCAAATGGAATCGCGGATTGGGCAGGGTGTTCTGTCCGGTCATCGCGCTCGTGACGAGCGCCTGGCGGGCGGCGTCGATCGCGAGCTGCGGGCCGGACGCTCCTGCGGCGATTGAGATCGATCGCTGACCGGTCGCCGGATCGAGCTTCGTTCCCTCGGGGTCGAGTTCGGTGACGGGCACCAGCTTCCCCAGCGCCGCCCCGGCGCCGAGCAGGTGGATATCAGAACACCGCATTGGTCTGCCTTCTCAGTCCATTTCCGGGGTTGGACGGGGGTGCTGACCGGTGGCGGGCGTCGAGCTCTCGCCGGATCTCGTCGGTGGTCTCGAAGTAGGTGAGGAGGTGTTCGGTCTTGATGCCGACGGTTGCGGCGATCTCGTCGAGTGTGACCGTTCCGGCGTCGCTACCGTGGCGCTGCTTATCTCGGAACAGATCGTCCGCAATGGACAGGATGCTGTTCAGCATGAAGCAGGTGCCTTTCTATCCGCGAGTCCGACGGTTCGGGAGGCGGCGCCCTCCCCAGCAACCGCCCCCCGAACGTCGGCGACCCGTCGCGCGTGGTGGGCCGCCTGGGAAGTCCAGCGCACCCGCATCCCGGAGCGGGTCACGCTCGTTGACTCCCTAGGGGATAGGATTGCCGTCAGGCTCGATCTTGTCAACAGTCGTGAGTAAATTGGGGGGAGTGGGTGTGTTTGTGCTGAAGTTCGGTGGGCACTCAGGGATGTCGCCGGTGGCGAAGCCGTTCTGGTCGGAGACGGTGATCAGGGCGCGCTCCTGTCCGACCGGCGTGGATGGGGCGGGCAACCACGCACTCGGGTGCGGGTGGCCGCCGAGGATCGTGATGCAGGGAACCGGGTGATGCTGGTGCCCGGGGGCGACGCGGATTGGGACTGCGTGTTCGTGCCGGGGAAGGTGCTGGTCTGCGGTGAGGTGAAGGCGGCCGTGCAGACCGTGGACGACTCCTCGTGCCCGGCGCCGGGAATGCCGCTGCGGTTCCTCACCGCGGTTCGTCCCGGAGACGCCGACGCGGGGGATGAACAGGTTGCCATCGCCGCCTACCGAGCCGAGAGCGGCCGAGGCGAGGGGACGGTCGTGGTCGGACTGGACTACGCGCCCGGTGTCTGGGAGGAAGATGGACAGATCGTTCAGCTGCGTCGACGGGTGTGCTGTCGCTGGCGCAATTCCAGTCGGCGATCCGGGAGATGCCCGATGATCTGCCCTTGCGACTGCGACTGATCACCGCCATTCGGCCCGGCGAGGACGGTGGGCAACAGATCGCGCGGACGGGATCATCAGTTTCGGCGGGCCCGAGCACGAGGCAGCGATCGTGTAGCTGATGCAACGGGAAATGCCGCCGCACCAGTATAACGAGACGATGGAAATGCTGTCCCGTGGAGAGGCTACGATCGGCCGCTCTGGTCGCAGTTCCTGGTCATCCGCGAAATGTCGGCCAGTATGGGAGAGTCAGCTCTATGTGGGAGTTACGGATGTTCGCAACGTTTCTTGCGGCGTTTTTCGTCGTCTCGGCTCTGATCACCGGACCGTTGATTTCGTGGCAGTGGGCCGCGTGGATAGGTGGGATCGGCGGCCCGGTGGTCGGCCTGCTGTTCGGCGCCGTCTGGTACCGGCGGTGGCTGGGATTCCACGATTGACCGCGGCTCGGGCTGCTGAACCGGGCGGGCGTGATGCTGAAGGAAAGCCTGTGGCCTGATCGCTGCTTCTGATCGGAGCCCCTGGCCTGCGCTGGGGATGCGATGCCGGATGTGCACGGCGCGATCATGGCCGCTGTGCGGGCCGAACGCACCAGTGATTCTATCGTGCGTCCGGCCGGAACGGCATGCCAGCCACATTCCCAGGGGACAGGAGGAGGCGATGACGGAGTTCGATTACGTATGGCTGGTGCTCGCGATCGTTGGCGTGGCGGTCGTCAACGCAGTCCTGGTCCAGCTGATGCTGTGGTGGGCTACGCGGGAGGATCGAGAGCAAGCAGCGTTTTCCGCGCAACTGGAAGTGAAGCTCGCGGCATCACGAGAACGCATCGAGGCAAGCGAATTATCTATTCAGCGGGATCAGTGGCCTCCTCCAATGGACCATGATCCCTACCTGTAAGTAACCACCTGTCTTCGCCGATCAAGACCCGTCACCATGGGGCAGCGGTCCCGGGCCGCACCCGGCCGACGAACTGGCCATCATCGCCGGCGGCCTGGACCCCGATAGCGTCCGCAGAGTCCTGGACCGGATGGTCGCCGCAGGACTCGCCGCACCGCCCGACTCGCCCGGCCGACACGGCTGATCGTCGGTCATCTCCGCGACCACCGAGGGAAGGCGATGCTGTAGCGCCCAGCAACAGCGCACTCGGTCAGCGGGAAGCCACGCCACCTCCTCCCTCAGGCGTTCCACCTGCGGTAACCCAGTTGAAGATCAACTTGTTGCTGATTCTTCGCCAGTACCGGCCCCCATGGTGGCTTGCCAACGGGCGGCCGGCGATCCATAGAGCTTTGGCCATCCCGGGCCGGTTGCGGATCCGGTGCGCGGCGGAGAAGACAGCCTTGGTGGTGGTGTGGCGCGGGCCGAAAGGGTAGTCGGTGCCGCTGGTCTGGCATTGGCGGATGAGCTGGTGCCGGTCGTCGTCTCCCCAGCTGGCCCAGGGCCGCGACTCGGCCTGGTGCTCGAGCGCCGGGGCGCGGCACGCGGCGGTGAAGGTGGTGCCGGTGTCGACCTCTTTGTGGGTCAGGCCGGTCAGCTCGCGGCAGAACGGGCTGATGGTGCTGCGCTGGGGCCGACCAGGAGTCGATGGTGGCCGACCCAGCGGGCGGCAGCGAGGTCGACGATGGTCAAACCGATTTCGATGATCTCGCTGACCTGGCCGGGCGGAAGGTCCCCGTCCCAGCAGGTCGTTTCCACATCGACGACGTTGAGGACGCTGTCTGCAGTATCTATCCGGAAGACGTTCGTGACCGGAAACACCGGGCCTGCGAATTCCCGTGTGCAGCCAGGGAATCCCGGTTGTGGGGTGGGTACACACCACAACCGGGCATCCACGCACGCGCCCCCGCGGGCTCACTGGAGGTGGCGGGTGTCGTTGTGGGTCGTCAGGTGCCACATCCAGCGAGGTTCGGTGCCGTCGCGGGAGGGTTCGAGTGGCTGGAGGGTCCATCGGGTGATGGCGCCTTCGGTGGTGTCGAACCCGGCGGTGACCCGCATCGACACGGGCAGGTCGAGGAAGAAGTGCGCGGACGTGGTGATGGTCTCGCCGTGTCCGACGACGAGGATGCGTTGGCCGCGGTGTTCGCTCACGAGGGTGCACAATGCCGCTTTGGTCCGCGCGGCGTAGGCGGTCCACGGCTCGGCGCCGGCCGCGATGGGTCGGTACAGGCCTTCGTCGGCCGTGGCGGTCACGGTGGCCATGACGTCGCGCCATAACTTGCCGTCCGCCTCGCCGTAGTCGGGTTCCCTGAGGTCCGGTACCACTTGGACCGGGATGTTCAGGCGTTTGGCCACGATTGCCGCGGCTTCGCGGGCGCGGCGCAGGGGTGTGGTGCACAGCACGGCGAACTTCCGTTCGGCGTGTTCGCGGGCCAGGCGGTCGCCGACCAAATCGGCTTGGCGGCGGCCGACCGCGGTGAGGCCGGTGCAGCCGCGCCGACCGCCGACGATGCCCTGGACCGTGCAGTGCGCTTGGCCATGGCGGATGAGCGTCAGTTCGGTTGTCATGCGTGAGCCCTCCCGCGCAACACGAGCGGGGAACCTCAGCGCGTCATGTTCGTGGTGGTGTGCCCCAGGCCGTGTTGCGGCTCGTGAACGTCCGCGGGCCCCCATGACCCGCGCGTCTACGGCAGAACCGGCCGTCCGGCCACCTCACGGACTGGCCTCGGCGACAGTAAGTCACCATATGTTGGCGCTTGTCGTCGGAGTGTAACGACGGTGGTGTGGTGATGTCCAGACCGGACCAGCAACCGGTGAGACATCTCGGGACGAACAGCCCTGTGGGGTTGCGTTTTCCTCTACCCTTGATCGTATGGGGCGGAGGATTCGAGCGTGTTCGGCCGGGGTGGGGAAGTCGAGGGCAGCGGGGACGCGACGAGATAGACGGCTGAGATTCGGAGGCCTGAATTCGGGGCGCCGATGACAAAGGAGAAGCCGCATCCGCTGCGTCACTGCGGAAAGTGGATCGTGACGACCGCCCGGATGGAGTTGTACTCGGTCGGGAACCAGCCGCACTACGGAACGTCCCCGCGGTCGAGGTCGGCGACGGGGCTGGACGATGTCGCCCGGCATCGGCTGCGGCAGGTCATGCGGGACGCGGTCGAGCGAGGGGTGGACGTCGAACATGATGTGACGGAACGGGGCGGGGAATGGACCCTGCGGGCCGTACCGGTTCTCGCCCCGGCGACCGGGCGAGTCGTCGCCGCGAAAGGCTGTTACGTCCCCCGGCGCCACAAGCGGCAATTCCCCGCCGAGCCACGCATCGGTGCCTGGGAATGGCGCGTCACACCTCCGGGGATCGACCACACGAACCGCCTCTACTGCTCCGATGAGTGGTTCCGCATCGCCGGATATCGCGTGCCTCCGTCCAAGGACGCCCGATACCCGGCCGGCTGCTGGTGGGACGGCCCCGCATTCGTGGACGACCTCGTCGAAGAGGAATCACGGCCCGCGCAGCGGGAGCTGTTCAACGTGTTTCTGTCGGAGAGCACGGACAAGCTGCATTTCAGCGGATACCAGGCAAAGCACCCGGCGACCGGTGAGATCCTGAACCTGCGGACCGCGGGCCGGTCGGATGTCACCGACTGCCGCCCGGTGCGATGGTTCCGCGGAATCACCACCCGGGCGCGCTGGCCAGTGCGCGACCAGGTGATCGAGGAAGACCCCTTCATCAGCATGGCGTTCGCCATTTCGCGCGACCCGCTGATCTTGATCAATCCCACGCTCGAGTACATCGTGACCGCGAACGAGAAATTCGGCAGGTTGGACTTGGAGCTGCCGGATCACCGGCATCTGCGCAAGATGGTCGACCCCTGGGACTTCCCGAAACTGAAGGCGTTGCTGGACGACGCGATCGAGGAACCCAACGTCGAGAAGGGACCCTTGGAGGTGGCGTTCGCGACCACGTCGGGCGGGTGGCGCCGTCTCGCGGTGACGGTCGCGGGGGAGCGTCCTCGAGGTGAGCAGCAGCCGGGAGACAAGCAGCAACTGGCGTTGTGCCGGATCGCCGACGCCAACGATCCGGCGTGGCCCGGCCGGCCGAACTGGGCCGCGACCTGACCAGCGCGGCCGCAGGGGTTCAAGGGTCGGTGTGAAGTTTCAGGAGCGGGCGTTGGGGCCAGGCTCGGGTTTGACCGCGGCACCGCCATACATGATGTGCCGCGCCGGATCCCGCGTGTCTGGCACATAGCCTGGTTCGCCCGGTCGCCAGTCCTGCAGCCGCACGAGTCCGGGCGGGACCAGCGGCCACGTTCCGAAGAATCTCCGGACCTGGGGTTCGACGCGCAGCGTGAAGTTCTCGGCGATGTACTCCTCGTAGGCCAGTTTCAGTTCGTAGAACGGTGCCCGCATGTCATCGGGCAGGTTATCGCCGGTGCCGTGGCTCAGCGCGAACACCGATCCGGGAGCCAGCGGCGCGGTGTATTGCTCGACCAGCTCGTAGCAACCGTCTTCGGGATGGATGTACTGCAGCAGCGAGATCATGAGCAGCAGCACCGGCTGGGAAAAGTCGAGCAGCCGCGTGGTGACGGGATCGGTCAGAACGGAATCCGGCTGCCGCATGTCGGCATGCACGACCGCCACGTCAAGACCTGGGTGTCGATTGTGGCCTTCGAGGTGGTCGCGCCAGCGATCGACAACGATCCGCTCGTAGTCGACGTAGACCACTGCCGCCCGCTCGCCCTCGGACAGGGCCTCGCCGACGATCTCGTGGACATTGCCGTATGCCGGAAGCCCGCAGCCGATGTCGAGGACCTGCCGGATCCCCTGGGATGCGAAGTACCGCACGACTCGGCCGAGGTAATCTCGGTTGTAGCGCGTGACGCGATCGGCGATGTTGACCTCGCCGTCGTGGGTTGTGAAGGGAAGGAAGGGGCGCCGAAGTTCCCTCGCGGCCCGGTCATCCCGGTCGGTCAGTGCCGTATTGCCCAGCATCGTGTAGTACGCGCCGGCTGCGGTGCCCACCGACGTGGTGTTCCGCGGACCGTACCGAGCGACGCGTGCAGGATCGACCGCCAACGATTCATCCCCCTCCTCAGCCGAGGTGCGCAACAAGAAGCACACCAGGTCAGCCGCCCTCCCCAGGCCGGTGCCTTGACGATCTTCACTGAGGAGTAGGTCTGGCGGCAACTCGGAATCGGTCACAGGGCGAAAATGGCCGAACACGCTAACGGATCGTTACTTCCAACCGGCGATCTGCTCACAGAGTGCAGTGACCTTCCAGGCGTGGTCTCTGGCACCCACAGAAGGTAGGGGCAGGGCGCACCCGCTCTGCGCCGACGACAACAGCCACCCGTGACCCGACCTAGATGCATAACGATATATACAACGCGGCATGTAGTGGCCTAGACAACTGGGACGCCGATTCCACGCGAGGCACGTCGTCAACCACCACGCCCACGACGACAAGGGCGCACTGGTTGTGGTCCAGCAGGTGCCTGCGCAGCCCATCGAGTGGGGTGAGGGTCATCCGTATCGCGACCAGAAATAGAGCGAGCACCATGCGCCGTCCCGGTTAGCCAGCGCGAAGGTGACGTCGGTCTCACCGAGGCCGATCGTGGAGACCGCGTGCACGGTATAGGTCGCGCTGCTGTCGCTGATCCGCGGTGGTTCCTTGATCGTAAAGGTGCCGGGCGCGGCTTTGGCTGCGGCGTTGTATCCGTCGCGCTGCCGCGCGGTCGGCTGCTGGCAGGTGTGCTGGGCCAGCGGCGCTGCGGAGTTGGTGTTGAGCGCGGCCACCGTGTCACGGGCAACGGCGTAGGGATCGGTGGCGGGCGGGTTGTCGTCGCTGGTGAGCAGCAGCACGAGGATGATCGCTCCGACGAGAACCGCGATGAGTGCGAGGATGAGGCAGAGGAGCAGGCTGGCGCGGGGGCGAGATGTCGAAGGAACCGGGGCAGCGGTATCGGCGGCGTCTTTCGGCGCTGGAGTCGGTGTGGCGTCGCGGTCGCCGGGCGATGCGGGCTGGTGCGGCTGGGGGTCGTTGTCCGGATACCTCATTGACCTTCCCTTCGGGTATACGTCGAAGCGCCGCGGACGACGGATCGGAGCCGAGACGACCGGAACACGGCGGAGTGCATAGGTTTTCTCCTGATTTCTGAACTGCGGGGGCGCACGGCGCTGCGAGTACTGGATGGCAGGCGCGGGCGCTGTCGAGCCGGGTCACCACGGTGCTCGGCCGGTGGCGCGGGCGTTGCCCAGGTGATCGGCGTGCTCGGCACGCAGCGGCTCGACCCGAGACGCGGCAACAGGGTCGAGTTCGGGCATGAGTTCCACGTCCCCGCCGAAGTCGGGATTGGACTGGAACTCCACGGCGAGCACGGACGTGTTCATGCTGAGGTTGACCGCGGTGTGCGGCACCCCTGCCGGGACGTAGAGCATGGAGCCGGGACCGTGCGCGATCGGTTGCATGTCCTGGCCCCACAGGGTGGCGGCCCAGCCGTCGAGCACGTAGACGATCAGTTCGGTGGTGCGGTGGCGGTGGGCGTGGGCGACATGCCCGCCGGGCATGTGGATCCGGCCGGCCGAGACTGCCTCGACGGGGATGACGCCGCGGTGGATCACGGGGGTCAGATGCTGGCCTTGCGGACCCATCTGGGAGGCGGAGGCGCCGATGGCGATCCGGACGGGCCGGGAATGTGCAGTGTCCATTGTGGTCTCCTCGCAAGAAACGTTGCGGGCAGGGCGCGGGAATCGTGGTGTCGTCGCCAGAGGATGTGGGAGAGCGGGGGGCGTTACCGGGTCCGGTCCTCGTCGTAGTCCATGGCGGCCAGGGTGACGGCGAGGGCGGCGTTGTCGGTGGCTGCGGCGGGGGTTCGGTGGCTGAGTCCGCACGTTGCGGCGACCGCGTAAGCGGTCCGGTCGAGGGTGGCTTCGACGAGCCGGAGCGCGTGCCGGGACTGGTCGGGGTGGGCTTCGTCCACCACCCCGGCGATGACGTTGATGTCGCGGCGGAGGTGCCGCAAGGCCGCGTAGAAATGGGGCTCCTGGGAGGGAGGTGCGTGGCCGTGACTGATCGGAATGTGGACTGGCGGCATCGGGTAGCGCAGTTTCCTCAGCCGCGCGGACAACGCGTTGCACACGAGGACTGGTGCGACGAGATCCTGGGGCGTGAACAGCGGTGTGTGCGTTCGGGCCGGGTCGCCGTAGCGCAAATGTACGATCCAGCGCGTGTCCGCGGGCGCTTGGGAGATCATGCCCGCGAGCTGGTAAGCCAGTCCACGCGCGAGCGTTTCCCAGCGCTGGCGCGGTGCCTTTTCGAGCGTGGTGAGGGTCACCGGGCTCTCCAACTGGAGGACGACCTCGTCCCTCCACTGTCGGCTGATCTCGGTGATTTCGGCGCCGATGGCGTCCTGGAGGCGGGGCAGGCGGGGCAAGGCCGTTGCGGGATCGCCGTAGGTGGCTAACGCGAGATCGAGGGCGTTGGGAATCGAGACTTGCGCCGCGGGCAGGCGGAGGTCGTGAGTGTCGAGTTGGAGGCGTGCGTCCATCAGAGCGGCGACGTGGCTGGGGCGGCCAAGCGCGAGGTCGCCGGCAGTGAGCTGGTGTCTGGCCGCGATGCGATGGACCGGCAGGTCATGGTAGTCGGTGCTGTCACCGCGCTTGGCCAGTTCCCAGGCTGGGGTGGAGGCGAACCCGTTCAGGAAGTCGGTGATCGATCGGGGATCTGGATCGCAGGGCAGGGCGGTGAGGGCTGCGGGGTAGCTGTGATCGAGGATCCATTGCATGGTGCTGCGGTCGTTGGGGGTGAGCTGGGCGGGCAGGGAGCCGACGAAGTGCACGGCGCGGTGGACGTGGCGAGGCCGTTCGCGGCGGGACTGCGGGTGCGGTTCGGAATGGTTGACAGGCAAGAAACTCTCCCCTTGTTCATGGGACGTGTCCGGGTGCGGGGAGGAACACCACGGCCAGGAATGGTGGGTGTGTGACGGGTCAGGATGGGGACGTGTGTCTGCGCAGTTGCCGGTGCCTCGTCGAGGCTGCGGGTCCAGGCGTGGACCTGCTGGCGCAGGTAGAGGGCTGCGGAATCGCATCGTTCTTGCTGCCGAGTTCCAGCGCGGCGAACCTATCCTGGATGTACTGCGATCGGCAGAGGGATCTTTCCGAGGTGCCCTGTTGCTGTGCGGGGGCCGCGCCGGTCGCCCGCCCGGCGCCCTCGTGCACGAACCGTGCTGTGCTGGCGGTGGTGACCTTGCTGTGTCGGCTCACCTTCGTATTCCTTTCCTTGCTGGGTAAGGGTGCGGGCGCGTGGCCCGCCCTCGCTTGGTGACGAGGACGGGCCACGGTCTGGAGTGAGGCCAGTGCCGCCCGGCTCGGCTAGCCGGTCACCCGGAGTCGGCCGTCCTTGATGTCCGGTTTGGGTGCGGTCTTGTCGGCGGTGCCGTGGTGATGGTGATCGTGCGGATGGGTGGGCTTGCGGTGATCATCGGGTTTCGGGGCGGGGGTGCCTGGCTTGCCGGGCTTGCCCGGGGGTTGCGGGCCGGGCGGGTTCCCGGGCGCGGGTGGGGTTCCCGTGCCGCAGGTGACGGACGCGACGGTGATCGTGACGGTCTTGTTGGGGCCGTCCTTGCCGCCGCCGGCGGCGGTGACCGTGATGATCGCTCCCACCCCGGACGGGCCGCCGGACTTGCCGGGGCTGACTGTCAGGTTTCCCTTGCTCGTGTTGGGTGCGCTCACGGTGGTGGCCCCCTGGCTGCACTTGGCCGAGATCGGGCCGACGCTGGTGGCGCCGACCCGCACGCTGGTGACGGTGGCCTCGGCCAGGCCCGCGCCCGCGCGGACGGTGATGCCGGTGGCCACGATGGCGCCGCTGGTCGAGGTGACCGAGCCGGACGCGGTCTTGATCGCGCCTTCGCTGCTGACGGCGATGGTGTTGCGGACGCCGTCCCCGCTGATGGAGATGCCGTTGGCGGTGTTGTCCGGGCGGGCGGCGTGGGCGGGGGTTCCGGTGAGCGCGCCGGCGAGGAGGGCGCCCGCTCCGACGGCGGCCAGGACGGCGCGGGTGCGGACGACCGGGGTGACAGGAGTTGTGATGGTGTCCATGGGCTGGTTTTCCCCTTCTGGATATGGGTTGGGTGCTCAGTGGATGAGTACGGGTGTGCCGATCGGTACGTCGGTGCTGAGGATCTGGAGTGCGTTCGCGGGGATCCGGATGCAGCCGTCGCTGCTGGGGTGTCCGAAGACGTCTGGGGTGGGCCAGCCGTGGATCCCGGTGGTGCCGGGCCCGCCCCCGTAGGTTTCGTAGGTGGCCGAGTGGGTGCCGAGCGGGAGGATGACCGGGCTGTAGCGCTGGTGACTGTCGCGAATGGAGGCCAGCAGGAAGGTTCGTCCTTCGGGGGTGGGTGCGGTGGGTTTGCCGATGCCGACGGTCCAGATCCCGACCTGGGTGCCCTCGCGGAACAGTTGCAGGCGGAACGCGGCCCGGTCGATGACGATGCGGTACGGCGTGTGGGCGGTTTCCACGGCGAGGTCGTCGGCGATCCAGGCGGTGGCGCCGTTCGGCCGGGCGGGAAGCATGACTTGGTACCAGCCGGGTTGCTCGGCGATGACGGGTAGCCAGGTGTCCGAGCCGACCTGCTGCACCGGCACCGCGGCGATCGCGGGCCCGCCCGGCTCGCGATACGCGGGGACCGGAGAGACCGGGTGCACCAGACGCCCGGAGGGAACCTGGTCCCGGCCCTGATCGGTGGGCGCGTCGGGGACGGTGGTGAAGGTGCTGGCCTCCGGGAGCTGGGAAAGATCGCCCGGTGGGCGGGGCGCGACGATCGGTGCCTCGACGGTGACCTGGCCGCCGCCGGGGACCGGGATGGCTTCGGTGCCCGCGGTTGCCGTGTCTGGTGCGCAGGAGTACGCGAGCGTGGCGAACACGATCGCGGCGGCTACAAGCGCGCCGATGAGCATCCACTGGTTGCGGGTCGGGCGGGCCAGGGGCAGCGTCGCCTCCCCGCGCTCGCGGTCACCGAGGTGGGGCCGCGCCGGATGGGGGGCGACCTCGGGGGCGGGGGTGTGGGCGTCACGCGGTGGGCGTGCGGTCACGGCGGAACCTCCTGTTCTCCGGTCGAAATATCGGGGCTGGGTGGGTGCGAGCCCGCCCCCGAGCGGGCTCGCACCCTGAACCCCGCCAGGGGTGGCTATTTCCCGAGCGCGGTGACGAAACCGGCGCGTGGTGTGCCGATCCCGGTCACCGGGTCCCATCCGGGGCCGGACTGGAGGTTCTGCGGCCGGGTGTCGAAATCGACGAGATAGCTGCCGGGGGCACCGGGCACGACGGCGCCCGGGAGCGCGTGCATCGCGGGTGTCCACACCCCCGCACGCTGGGGGACGACGTCGGTGACTGCGGGAGTGCCGCGCATCCCATACAGCGCGGGGTTGAGGAAGCCGAACCGCTCGACGTGCTGCGCGTGCTGGGCGTCGGCGACGAGCCCGGCCAGCAGTGGCGAGGCCAGCGAGGTGCCGCCGTAGGAGCCCAGGTAGAACCCGTGCCGTGGGTCGGTGTAGCCGACGAGCATGCCGGTGTAGGAGTCCGCCAGGGCACTGACGTCGGGGACCGCGCGCTTGCCGCCCGCGACCTGGTCCGGGACCACGCCCCGCTGATAGTCCGGCTCGACATACAGGTCGGATCGGCCGCCGCCCGCCCCGCCGGCGAACGGCCCATCCTTGTCCTGCTGGGGCCGCCACTGCCCGTCGACCAGGGTGTTGCCGGCGTTCTCCCAGCCGGTGAGGACTCGCGGGTTGTTGCCCTGGTCGAGGCCGACGGTCGTGCCGCCCACTGCGGTGACCCACGGGCTGGAGGCCGGGAACTGTGGCCCGGGGCGTCCGAGGATCCCGGAGTTGTTTCCCGCGTCGCCCGAGGACACCAACACGGTCTGGCCTTGAATCGCGGCCTGCAACGCCATCGAGTTGAACTGGTCGAGGGTCGCGGGTGGCACACTGTCTTCCCCGGCGCCGCCCCACGAGTTGGTGATGACGTCGACCGCGTTGGCCTCCACCGCCGCGTTGAAGGCGGCGTCGAGGCCCTCACCACAGTTCTTCCCCGCGTAGTAGGTGATCTCCGCAGCGGTGGACATAGTGTGTACGGCCTGCACGTCCAGCGTGTGTTCACCGCGCCAGGACTCGGGGTCGCAATCCGGGCCCTCGTCGAAACGGTCGGGCAGAACTTCCTTGTACTGCCCGGCATTGAGCTGCGGCACGCCCAACTGCTGGGCGGCCCGGTTGGTGTCGGACACCACGGTGGGGGAGCGATAAGCCCCGACGATGCCCACGTGCGCCCCGGTGCCGGTATTGGCGCCGGTCAACCCGTACATGGCGCGCATCGAGGTCCCGTTGTAGCCGCACAGGGAGTTCGACTGCATTCCCGCGGGGTAGCGCTGGGGCACCTCAGTGTTGTTGGACTGCGCCCACCATCGGGCACAGTGCTGCTCCTGCGCGAGCGGACCGGGGCTTGCCGGCGTTGCGGGCGCGATGTGCTGGGGCTTCAGTGTTTTCCCGCTGTCATCGAGCCCGAGAACCGTGGTGATCGCGCCACGCAGCTCCCGCGGCAGTGAGATCGGCGTATCGGGCGCAAGGAGGGTGCGCACGGCACCACCGATGGTGTGGCGAAACAGCGACAGCCCCGTCCCGAACGCTCGCTCAAGGGTGTTGATGTCGGCCTGGGCGTCGAGGAAATGCCGATTCGCACTCATGCCGGTCACCTGCACCCCTTGACTGGCCAGCCACGACCGGACCTGGTTGACGGTGCCGTCGTCCGCGGCGAAGCGGCCCACGAACTCACCGGGGGACAGGTGCTGGCGATAGCGGGCATCACCCGGGGTGGACACCGCCTTCGCCAGCACTTGCGCTCCCGCCGGGTCCCGGAGCGCCAGCGCTACCTGAATATGGCGGACCGTGTGGCCGTCCGCGTCGCCCACCTTGGCCTGGGGTACCGCCCAGGCCGGCGCGGAACCGGCCACGACGGAGCGGTCACCCGGCGGCGGAGCCGACTCGGGACCCGCGAGCGCCGGCGCGACAGCGATCCCGGCCAGAGCAGCGCACCCGGACGCGATCGCGATGACGCGTGATGGTCGTAAGACCATGAAAGCCCCCTATTGCTGTAGTTGCTGGAAATTGCCCGGTCGTGATCCGCAGGCCAGACCGATGCGGCCGCACCCGGCGTGCCACACTCTCGGCGGTGAAAGCAGATTGCCGGCGAGAAGGCCTGTGCGGGATTCCCGTTCCGGGTCGGCCAGGATGTCGTTATTCCCGGCCATCAGTCCAACGTCGTCGCGCTGAACGAGTCTTACTGTGCAACACGAAAACCCTATTCGTCAACCATTTCCGGTGTTGTTTTCTAGTGGAAAAAGAAGGCCGTTTTGGGCATGACTTTGTGCCCGGGTCAGTGAGTGAATTCCGGGCTGAAGAATACGGCTTACTGAGTTTTTTGGGGTTCCTATCTGGCCGTTGTCGTCACCTGCCGTCGGTCGGAGGGCACACGGGGAAGCAGAGGATGTGGCACCCGTCGTCCAGGCGTAGCTGCGCGGGTCGACGGTCCGCTCGGGCGGAATTCCTCCTGCCCGGCGGAGGGCGCGGTCAGCATGCGGCACCGCCGGGTGTCCCGCGGGCTCGCGGATGGGTTGTGGGACCGAATTCGGGGTCGAAATGGGCGTGGTGCTCGACCGCGCGCACGACCAGCATGAGTGAGTTGGGATCACGCATCAGCCGTTGCAGCTGGCGAAGCCGGGGCAGGATCGAGGGGCCGATACCTGTTGCCAGGAGCCAGATCTCCTCCGGCAGGTGCGTGCACCATCGGCGATGTGCGTAGAGTTCGCGGGTCTGTTCGATGAATGCCACCGTCCACGGCCCGGAGAACGCGGGATCGGGCACATCAGGGTCGTCATCGCCATCGCGGCGCCATTGCTGGCCGTACTCGAAACCGCCGATCGCGGTGCCGCCCCAGCCCGTGGTGACCGCGCGGCGCGGGTCGGCGGCGAGAAAATCCTGTTCGCTGAAGAAGATGTCCGCCAGGCCCGGCCGCGCCGTGCCGGTCAGCCAGCCGCGGCGTGCCGCGTTCAGATCGCCGGAGACGACAGGGAGACCCATGATGAAACGGCGCAGTACACGGTTGTCCAGTCGCGCCCGCTCAAATGCCCGGGCAGCCCGGCGGTGTGCGATGACCGCGGTGCGCAGCGCGGCCCTCTCACGGCGTCGGCGGCGGCCGCGTGCGTCGAGCACAGCGGTTCGGGCGGCGGCGACGGCTCGCTCGGCGTGCCGGATCTCGATCTCCCGGGCGCACACCCGCACCCGCTGGGCACGTTCCAGTTCCAGCAGGTCCGCGGCTGGATCCGTGGACAGTCCATCGTGGAACAGGGCGAACAACTGCGTGGCCGTGCGCTGAGGGACGGCGTACGCGCGCACATCGACGCGCACATGCAGGCCGTCGACCGCGTGCAACCAGACCAGGACCTGAGATGGTCTTCGCATAGCAAACCCTCGCCGAGATCGTCCCGTCAGCTTGAGCGTGAGCGGTCGCGCACCAGGGCGGATACTGGTGTGCTCACGTGCGGCGGGTGCAGGAACAGCCCGAAGCCTCCCCGGTATCACTCACGACTGTTGACTCCGCTGGTGAACAACCATAGGTGTTACCCCGGTTTTGTCAACCGTCGTGATTATCGGGGTGTGATGGTGGGTGGCGATCGGGCTGCCGCGTCCGGCGGTCGCGAGACACGGCAGCGGGTGCTGGGGCACGGGACCCGTTGCGAGCTACCCTCGGTGGCTGGCTTGCTCCCCTGGGGCGGGAAGTTCTACGGAATGTGCGGACGGTCGCGAAGTTTCGTCCAATCGGGTGCACTCTCCGTAAGTTTTGCGGTGCGCCGCTAGCGCAGAGTGGCTACACTCCGGTATCAAGATCGGAATCGGTTGACGGGAGCCGTCGCCGATGGCTCGCCTTGTCCTCTCGGGTGCGGCCGGACTGACGACCTGCAGGTCGCGAGTGCCTGCGGGAATGGCACTGCGCGATGCGCGGCCGCGTCCGTGGGTTCCTGCCTGCGTGCGCCGGTTCAGCCGGTGTATGACCAGTCCCTGGACGTTCGCGCCGCGGCGCGCGCGTGAGAGGGGACGGGGACTTGTCCGTGCTGTACACACCATCATCGGAGTTCGCCTCACACTGCGACCGGATGATCGATTCATTGCCTTTGCAGTGGCCGTTCGATGTCGATCGGTTCCTGCGGGAGCTGGGAAGCCAGCGCGGGAAACCGATCGTCGTGCTGCGTGCGACCCTGACTGACCCCATGCCGTGTGGACTGCTGATCCGCACGGACACCGCCGACAACATCTTCGTGGTGCGGGGGACGAGCGCCGCCCACGCACGCTGGATCTTCATGCACGAGCTCGGTCACCTGTTGCTGGGGCATGAGCCTTCCTGGACGGGATTGGAGGCGAAGCCGGTCTTCGACCCGCGGGAGGAAGCCGAGGCCGAGTATTTCGCCGACCGGGTCGCGGCCCGCCTGAGCAGGAATCGCGTCCGCGCGCTCCGGAAAGGAATCTCCGAAGGCGCCCTGGGGCAGTTGCGTGCCGCGTTCGGCTCCCGCCGCGAGCTGTGCCGTGGCTGACCCGGCCAGCGTCGTCATCTACCTTGCCGCCGCCGTCGCGGTGGCGGAGTCGGTGCGTAAAGCCGTGACCAACCGCGGGCTGCGGGCCGAGCTCGCCCGGTCCTATGTGGCCGCGGGACTGGGCGCGTTCGGGCTGGCGCTGGCCGCCGGTGCTCCCGCGACGATGCGTCTCAGCGACGGGCTCTTCGGTGTCCTGAACATCGCGTTCCTGCTGAACGGCCTGTTGGCGATGCTCGCGATGCTGTGCGTGGCCGGATTCCTGCGGAGCATGTCCGCGGTGAAGCTGCGCCTGCGCGGCGCGGCGGCGGTCCTCGCGGTCGCCGCCGCCGCGATGGTGACCCTGTACCTCGTCGACGGCACCACGCGCCCGGAGTTCGGCTCCAGTGCCGACCACCACCTGACCTCGCACGCGTACAACCTCATCTACCTCACCTACATGACGGTCTGGCTGTATCTGTTCGTTCGCAAGGTGCGGGCGATCGCCCGCCGCGCCGAGCGGGTGATCCGCTGGGGCCTGTGGATCGCGGTGGCCGGCATGCTCGTCGGCCTGGCGGGGCTGGCATGGAAACTCGTTCTCACCGTGGAAGATCTGATTGCCCCTGATGCGGGGCTGCGCCCCTCGGCGGTATCGCTCACCCTGGCCGCGATCGGCACGGTGCTGTTCGCCGCAGGCTCAGCCTTCGCTGCTCTGGCGCGCCACTTGCTGGAACGCCGCGACCAGATGCTGAGCCGGCGCACCCACCATGCGATCGAATACCTTTGGCACGCCGTGCAACCCGCCCGACCACCGGAACTGCGAGACAGGCACGAGGGCACCCCGCCGGACCTGGATCATCAGGCCATCCGTATCCGCGACGCTCAGCTGACGTTGCGCCCGTATATCCCCACCGGCATCCGGGAGCTGGCGTTGCAGGACGCGCGCCTGCGAGGGATGAAGCCCCGCGACAGGGCGATGTTCGTTGAGGCCGTGGAGCTCGGCAGCGCCCTCGACGCGTTCGACGAGGGCTACCGCTACGCATCGGGCGACGGTGACGTGGACGCCCGGCCGGACAGCTCGGGCCTGGCGGCGCCGGCTGAGGATGACATCGCCTGGCTGGCCCAGCTCAGCCGCCTGCTGCAGAAAGACCTCCACGTCGAGCGTCTCCGGCAGTGGGCCCGCGAGCAGCGCTAGCCACGCCGGTGAGATCGTCGAGTCGCATCGGGACCACGAAACTGTGGTGCCCGCCAGGCCGGCGACGAAGGATCGGCCGTGCCCGTCGCGGGTTCCGCGGGATTGGTGCGGTCGTGGTCCAGAGCCTGGAGTAAGCCGAGATACTGACGCTTCCACTCCGTGGAGGCAGTTTTCATGGCGTCCTTGATCTGGCGGGCGTTGACACCGAGCAACCCCACCTTGTCCATGTAGTGCTTGATCTCCCGGTCCAACGGATCGAGCTCGACGGCCTCATGGGGATCGTCGCGAGTGAGTTCGCTCGCGGGCACGGACGGATCGAGCCAGCGCGCGTCGCCCAAGCGAAAAAACTCCGCAGTTCCGTTGACCACCGCCAAGTCCTTGGGCTGGCGGCGATAGCCGTTCTTGAGCTGATACAGAGCCTGTGGGGTCGGGCACCGCTCGCCGAGACGTTTCGTCAGCCAGCGGTGCAGCTCAGGGATCCCGACCACTTCGCGGGTGAGCAGATAGTTGAACCGTTCGGTGAACGTCGGCAGCGCCAACAGGTCCTGTTCGACGGTGCGCTGCTCGTCCGCCGTGCGAGGGCTGATCGCCGTGCGGGGACTGACCAGCCGCTCGGGGGCCAGGTCCTCGAAGCGGACACGGAACAGCGACGCGATCTCCTGCACGAAGGCATCATCGGGGTGCCGGGTGTGGCCACTTCGGATGTTGTACAGGGTCTTCGTCGTTGGGCAGTCCTCCAGGCGCTGGGTGAGCCACGAGTGCAAGGTCGGGATCGTGACCTTCTCCCGGTCCAGCAGATAGGTGAACCGTTCGGTAAATGTCGTCAGGGCACCCAGGTCAGCCTCGACCGCTGCCTGCGTGCGCCGATTCCGCTCCGGTACCGGTGTGTCGACCTCCGCCACGGCCACACAACCCCTCTCTTGTGGACATTCCACGGGGCAGGCCACCGCGCACCGCGCCGTGCGCCCACCACCCGACAGCCAGCATACTCACAACGGTTGACATTTTGGGGGAGACGCATATTCTTTGTCTAGAGGAACGTCAACGACCGTGAGTTGCGACGGGGAAGTCGTCAGGTCGGAGGCCTTCCGGATCAGCGAGGATACCTCAATGGGGTTGCCTCACTCAGGGGAACCGGCTGACGATGCCGGGGACACGGGAACCCTCCGCGTGAGGGGCCCGGACGTTTTCGCAGGGGGTGGGATGGACAACCGAGGGCACAGGTCGCCCGATCCGGCCTTGAGCGGCTGGTAAACACACAGCGACATCACGACACAACGGGCAGCGCCGCACCCCGTGGCGCTGGTCGTTATCACATCACCATCGTGCCGGTACCGCCGCCGGTGGACCGCCATCCGCCGGTACCGCACGACACATCGCGCACCGAATCCCCCAGGTGCCGCCAGGTCATAGCGCAGCTCGAGCGTCGGGGCAGCGAGCGCGCGTCCCCCAGGTGACCGGCGCCGCGATGTCGTGGGAACAGGTACCGGACACGGCGCGCCTCGGGCCGGATGCTACCCCCTCGCACCGGCCCGAGGGCGTTGCCACCACCGACAACACAGCCTGCAGCAGTCGCCGGCGCGACCGCGCAGCAGACCGGATCGGACAGGTATGAGGAGGAAAGACCCGTTGGGACACAACATGTTCGCGCGCGCCGCGACCACACTGCCCCGCGACGGGCAGACGCCGCGCCCACCCGCGCCGCCTCCTGAGCCTCGTACACGCGAAACCCGCGGCTCAACGACGGCGCTCACCGCGCTGTCGCACCCGGTGCGCCCGGTCGGCTGGACACATCGGCCGGACGCCGCCCGCGGTCCGGCCGCGGGGACACGGGCCACCACCAGCGGACCCGGCGATGCCGACGATGGTTTCGCACGCGCGAGGGAGCTGGCACGACTCGCATCCCAGGGCCGGCCTCTGCTGGCTCCCGCCGATCGCGACGCCGCGGTCGAAGCTGGGCTGCTCGCGCAGGCGGCAGCATCCACACGTCCCACCCGCGAACCACCGGACGGCACCGAGGCAAGGAACGACGCCGACACGGCCGCAACCCAGCAGGGCGACCGGATAGCGACACGAACCGCCGACGCCGCGGACACCATTACCCGGCAAGGCGCACCTTCCAACGCAGGAACACCGGTCGACTGGACCGGATTTGGCCAAGTCATCCCGATCCTCGGCGCCGGCCCTGGATCAGGCGTCTCGGTGGTCGCCACCGTGGTGGCCGACGTCCTGCAGATCGCCAAGCGGTCGGTGTTGATGGTCGACACCGCGGACCCGACCCGGTCCGGCCTGGGACAGGCAGCACGCTCGGAAGGTCCCTACGTCCCCGGGCCGCACCCAGCGGTCGCCATCAGATTCTCCTGGCGGGCGCAGGCGCTGCTGGCCCGGGTGGAGACCACGCTGCCGGTGCTCGCCCCAGGCATGGTGCCGCCACCGCGGTTCTGGAGTCCGCACCCGCGGCACTTGGACGCGACGGTCGTCGACATCGGACATGACCCGTGGCGCGTGGCCGCGCACCCGCTGGCCGGTGCCGGGGCCTGGCTGCGCCGCGGCACCCCCGCACCCCGTCCGGTGCTCGTGGTCCGACCCAGTATTCCGTCGCTGGCGCGCGCCGAGCAGGTCCTGGCCCGGCTGGAGTATTGGAGCAATCTCGGCGCCACCGTGATGCCGGTGGCGTTGATCGTGGTCGGCGCCAAACGGTGGCCGTCCACTGTGGCCGGTAGCGCCGGCCGCCGCGTGCAGGCGTTGCTGCCCGGCGCGGTGTTTGTCCCGCATGATCCCGACGTGGCCGTCTGCGGTGTCACCGCCGAGGTCACCCCGTCCCGGCTGCGCGCGGCAGTGATCCCGCTGCTGCGCCACTGGGGTGTTGTGCCCGTGACCAAGCCCTCCCAATCCCGCTCTGGCCTTTTCGGCCGGGCCCGTGGAAAGGGAGGCGCCGCGGATGTCGCTCGCGCACCAGATCGTGGACTTTCTGGCCCAGCAACAGCCACCACCGGAACCACCGCCGCCGACCGAAATCCCTAACCCCTCGCCGAAGGCACCCCCAGGGTGGCAACGAATCCTGGGCATCCTCGACAACGTCAAGTGGGGCGCCGGCGTCGCGCTGGTCTTGGGCTTCTTCATCGGCCTGCTGGTGTGGGCCGGCGGCCGGTGGGTCGATCACCACCGCGCCGGGAAGATCGGCACGGTCATGATGCTGTGCTCGGTCGCGGGCGCGATCTTGTACGGCATCGGCTTCACGCTGATCAGCGGATTCGCGCGCTGAGCCATGATGGACCCTGCCGCTGAACAGCGTTCCCGCCGGCGCGCCGGCCTCGGTCTCGCGGGCATCCTGCTGAGTTTGCTCGCCGTGGTCGGCGTCGTGGCCGCTCTGGTGATCGCCCGCAACGTCACCGCACCACCGAACACTCCGCAACACCAGGCTCCACCAGGGGCCTCAGTGGATGCTGGGCCTGCGACGGAACCAGGCTGGGACGTGGCCGCGCAGCGCGCGCTGGCGCTGCGCCCCATGCTGGTGCTGCCCGCCGAGGCGGCGCAGCCCCGGGAGTTGACCACCCAGACCGCCGGGCCCGACATCCCGCTGCCTGCCCCGGCGGAGACGGTGGGTAGGTGGATTCCTGGCGGATTTCCGCGCACGCCGGAAGGAGCGCTGGCCCAGCTTAAGGCGTTCAACGAGACGGGAGTGCAGGGCGGGGATCCCGCGATCTACGCCCGGGCCTATGCCGAGATGTCCTTGCCCGGCGCGCCCGTGGTGGAGCGCACTGGACTGCACACGCTGCTGACGAGTTTCCGCAAGCGTGTCGGCATCGCGGCAGGGGAGACGATGCCGGGGCTGAGCGTCCGGTACGAGGCGACCCACGGGCTGATCAAAGGCAGCACGGATGAGGGCCGGTACGTGGTGGTGTGCACGTTGGGCCAGCTGTCGTTTGACTACAAAGGACAGACCATCGCGCTGGGGGTCGGTGACTGCCAAGCGCTGCGCTGGACCGGAACTGCCTGGCGGATCAGCCCCGGCGTGCAGGCCGCGCTCGCGTCGAATGCGTGGCCGGGCAGCCTCGAAGCGGTCAAGGCCGGGTATCGCGCCTTGGGCGGTGGTGCCTGATGGACCCCCGCGTCCTGCTGCAACTGTTCGGCCTCCTCGGCGACACGGCAGGGGCTCAGGTCGGGGAAGCCGCGTCGAGCTTGTTCGAGCTGGCGATGCGGTTGATTTGGGACGCCGCGCTGTTCATCTTGCGCGAAGCGTTCAAACTCGCGGACCAGTTCTCGATCTTCACCGTGTCCACCACCGAGGGCCCGGTGAGCGTGCTGTGGCCACTGGTGCTGTGGATCTCCGGTGTCCTGGCGCTGGGGCTGTTCTTCTGGCAGATCATCATCACGGTGCTGCGCGGCGGCCGCGGGTTCACCCGCCTGGTCGCCGGCCCGTTCCAGTACGGTGCCGCGCTCGCCTTGACCGTGGGCCTGGTCGCGGCGTTTTTGGCCAGTGCGGACGGTCTCACGACAGCGATCCTCGACTATTCCTTGCACGCCCGGAATTTCCAGGACGCGCTCAACGCAACCGGATTCGCTGACGCGGTTTCCGACGGTGTGAAAGCGGTCGTGCTGGGCATCGCGGGCATCGTCGGCGTGGTCCCGGCCGGGATCGGCTACGTCATCGAAATGCTGTTTCGTGAGGCCGCGATCTACGTCCTGGTCGCCACATCACCGCTGGCCGCGGCGGGACTGCTGGCCAACGTGACCGCCCCGTGGTTCTGGCGCACCGCACGGTGGCTGCTGGCCACCATCGCCATGAAACCGGTCCTGGCGTTCACGCTCGTGCTCGGGATCGCGATCATGGGCGGCGCGCAGGGAGTGTCCGGCCTCCTCGCCGGGGTGGGAGTCCTACTCGTCTCGCTCGTCGTGCCGTTCGTCCTGTTCAAGCTGTTCGCGTTCATCGACCCCAACACCGAAGCGGGCCAAGCCTTCCGGGACCAGTTGTCGAACGCAGGCCTGGACTCCTACGGCACCGACAGCCCATCGGGCAAAGCCGCGCAGTGGGCCTGGAACAAGAAGTTCGGGAAGAAGGACGACGAGGACGACGAGGACGGCGGCGGGTCCGACCAGGAGCAGGCCAACACCGACCGGTTCGACCACGCGGTCGGCGACGAGGCCGAGGAATCGATGGACCAGACCGGTGTCGGTGACACCGACGACACCAGTGACGGTGATGGTGGCGGCGGTGGCGAGGGCGACGGCGACAACTCGGAAGAAGCCGACGACAGTAGCCCACCGGATGGGGCTGAGGCCGCTGATGACGGCGAGGAACCCGAGCCACCAGGTGCCGCCGAGGGCGACGGCTCCGACGGTGGCGGGGGCGGCGGTGATGATGACGACCCGCCGGATCCCGAGCCGCCCGACGGTGGCGGTGGACCGCCACCGCCACCACCGGACGGAGGCGGACCGAAACCTGGCGGGGGCGGCGGGGCCGCTGCGTCGGACGAGGCCGCGATGGAGGAAGCGGCGGTGGTCGTATGACCACCAGCATCCGGATCTACAAAGGACTGTCGCGTCGGGAGCACGCCGGCTGGATCATCGGCCTGACACCGGTCCAAGCCGCTGTGTGCCTTGTGCTGGCCGTCCCGATCGTAATCGCGCTGGCCGCGGGAGAGCTGCTCAACGCGCTCATTCTGGCGGCGATCTGCCTGCCGCTGGCCGCGCTGGTGGTCATCCCGGTGCACGGTCGGCCGGCCTTGCGTTGGCTGGGGCACCTGATCCTGTTCCAGGCGGGCATCACGTTCGGCTGGAGCCGCTGGCAATCCAAGGCCGCGTCCGGGATCCCGGTCAACCCGGATGAGCCCGACATCCCGGGCGTGCTGGCCCGGGTGCGGTTCCCGGACGGGCCACCCCTGCGCGACCAGGGGCGGGTGTGCCTGATCCACGACACCGGCGAAGGCCGGTGGGGCGCGACCGCGCGGCTGACCCACACCGGCGTCGGCATGCTCTCCGATGCCCAATGCGAACGGCTCGCCGCCCGCCTGGGCAACCTGTTGCTCTCGATCGGGCATCGCGAGGTCATCGACCGGATGTCGCTGCTGGTGCGCACCGTCCCGGACGATGGCCAGGAATACGAAGCCTGGCGCGCCCGCCACGAGGTCGACACCGCGCCGGAGCTGGCCCGTCAGGCCACCCACGAACTGGATCGCACCGTGGGCGCCGTGTCCGTGCGGCACGAGGTGTTCGTCACCATCAGCGGCAGCGAGGAATCCCTGCGCAAGCCCGCGGCCGCGGCCGGTGGCGGCGTCGCCGGGCGCGCCGCGGTGTTGTATCGGGTGCTGGACGGGCTCGAGGACAAACTCAAAGCCCTGGGCGCGCACAGTGTGACCTGGCTGTCCGGGCCGGCGTTGGCCGAGGCGATCCGCACGGGGTTCAACCCCGCCGCGGCGGGGGTGCTGGCCGCCAATCGGCACACCGCCGACCCCACCAAGAGGCGGGCGTTGCCGTGGGCGGCGGCGGGTCCGACCCACGCGCCCGCCCCCAGCGCGCGGGCCTATCACCATGATGGGTTCTCCACGGTCGGCTATTCGGTGCTGATGCCTGAGGCGGGCACGGTGTTCGGGAGCCTGGGCGCGCTGCTGGCGGTCAAGACCGCGGGGGAGCGGCGCAGCCTGGCCGTGCACTATGAGGTCCTCTCCCAGCGCAAGGCGCGCAGCGCGGTGCGGGGCAACCGGTTCCGCAGCGGCGTGGTCTCGGACTGGAAGACCTCGAAAGGCTTCAACACCAACGCCGAGGACAACCGGGAAGCACGGGGAGCGCGGGCCCAGGAACGCGCGGTCGCCGCCGGGCACGCCATCGTGCGCTACGCCGTGACCACCGCGGTCACCGTGCCCTCCGCCTGGAACGTGGAAGACCACGCCGCCCGGGTCGAGAACGACGTCGCCGGCCGATTCCGGTTGCTGCGCATGGAACTGGCGCAAGACTCCACGTTCGTCGCCGCGGTGCTGCCGGTCGGCATTGGACTGCCCCGACTGCGCGGGGGTGTGCTATGAGACGACGCCCCGCCCGCCCGGAACGGTCCGCGGCAGAACTGCTCTCGACCTTCGGCCCCGCCCCCGCGGCGAAACCCCAGCCACAGCGGGGGAAAGCGAAACGGGAACGACTCAACCGGCCGATCGCGCCGCGCCGTGGCCACGCCCGCCCGGGCCAAGGCTGGTCACCGGTTCCCGCGCCGCTGGCGGTGTATCAGGCATCGACACACGAGATCGGTGGTCTGTTCCCCCTGCTGGCCGCGAGTCCGATCCCCGCCGTGGGCGCGAGGATCGGCTACGACGTCCTGTCCGGGGGAGCGTTCTATTGCCATCCGGTGGAGTGGGTACTGCAGAAGATCTGCACCAACCCCAACCTCGTGGCGTTCGGCGAACCGGGCAAAGGCAAGTCCTCCACCATCGTCGCCTTCTTGCTGCGGATGATGATGTTCGGGGTCCGCACCCTGATCTCCGGTGATGTCAAAGGCGAGTACACACCACTGCTCAAAGCGCTGGGGATCACCCCGATCGCGCTCGGTCGCGGCAGCCCCCACCGCCTCAACGCCCTCGACCTCGGTCCCTTGGCCGCGCGGTGGGATTCCTGGTCGGCCGCGCAGCAACGGGAAGAACTCGACGGAGTGCTGGGCCGGTGGGTGCAACTGCTCGTCGCGCTCGCCGAGGCCCAGGGCTACAGCCCCACGGTTACCGACGAAGCCGTGCTGTCCACCGTGCTGCGCCGCCTGGTGGGCGCCGCCGACGGGTACACCCGGCTGCGCCCGATCACCATCCCCGACGTCCAGCGCGAACTCGCCAACCCCGACGCCGCGCTCTGGGACGAGATGCGGTTCGCCGACCGCCGCCAGTTCCTGGACCATTTGCGCCCGATCACCGACGCGCTCGCGAACCTGATCTCGGGCCCGCTCGCGGGATTGTTCGACGAACCCACCAATTTCACCTTGGACTGGGACGCGCCGGTTCAAAGTATGGACCTGTCCCGGCTGCGGTCCCGCGGCGACAAAGCAGTCGCGGTGGGACTGACCTGCCTGGGCTCGTGGTCGTCGATGGTCACTGACTTGCAGGATGACGGTGAACTGCGGATCGTCGTGCGCGACGAGATCTGGCGCCAGCTCCGGCTGGGCTTGCGCGCGGTCCAATCGGTCGACAGCGAACTGCGGCTCTCTCGCGCGGAGCGCAAGATCCAGGTCCTCGTCGCGCACAAACCGAGTGATTTCCTCTCCGTGGGCAGCGCGGGATCGCAGGAAGTCGCCATCGCCAAAGACCTCCTCGCCCTGTGCAGCACCAGAGTCTTGTTTGGACAGTCGACCCGGGTCGCCGACCAGCTCTCCGACGACCTCGCGTTGTCCGAGAAAGAACAGCAGGTCACCACCGGCTGGGCCAACGACCGTCAGGGCCGCGCGTTGTGGAAGATCGAAAACCACACCGGCTACAAGGTCCAAACCGTACTCAGCCGCACCGAGCGGCGCCTGTTCGACACCAATGCCCAACTCCGCAAGAACGTTGGTGAGTTCACGAAAACCGACGGGTCTGTCGGCCGGAACACCGTGTAGGCGCGCTGATGGAACCGGTCAGCAGCACCAGCCTTCTCAGCGGCATCACCACCGCGTTAGTTGCGGTGGTGGCGGTGCCGGTCGCGGTGGCCTCGATCGTCGTCATGGCCGTGACCACTGCCGGCACCGTCGCGCTCGGCGGCTGCAGCGGCGACGGCGGCCCCGGCGGCGGATCCCAGGTCGTGGACGAGTCACGGGTGAACGCCGACCAGATGGACATCGCCCAGACCATCGTCACCGTCGTCCAGCAACGCCATCTCCCGCGCCGCGCCGCCGTCCTCGCCATCTCCACCGCGCTGGTGGAAAGCGGGATGCGCAACCTCAACTACGGCGACCGCGACTCCCTCGGCGTCTTCCAGCAACGCCCCAGCCAAGGATGGGGAAGCGCGGAGCAGATCCTCAACCCGGTCTACGCCACCAACACGTTTCTCGACCACCTCGTGGCCCTGCCCGGCTGGGCCACCATGCCACCAGGCAAGGCACAGCAAGCGGTGCAGCGCTCGGGGTTTCCCGACCGATACGCGCCGCGCGAGCGCGAAGCCACCGCGATCGTCGGGAAATTCTGGACCGGCCCGGACAATCCCGTTCCCGTACCACCCGCCCCCGGAGGGCTGGACAACCCGGCGCAGCAGACGAGCCTCGCGGCAACCGGGTGCAGCGACCAAGGCGGCTCGAACATCCCCCGGGACCCGGGCGTCGACCCGAAGAAACTCCCGCCAGACTTCCAGCCCCCGCCCGATCCTCGGCAGGCCGCCGCGGTCTCCTACGCCCTGGCACAGCTCGGGAAACCGTATGTGTGGGGCGGGAAAGGCCCAAACGGGTTCGACTGCTCCGGACTGACGCTGGCCTCCTGGGCCGCCGCCGGAGTCGGCATCCCCGCCGGCACCACCAGCCAAGTCCACGCCGGACGCCCCGTGCCCAGCCTGACCCAAGTCCAGCCCGGGGATTTGCTGTTCACCGCCGGATCCCTCGGCACCGCACGCAATCCCCGCCACGTCGGCCTGTACGCCGGGCACAACCTGATCGTCAACAGCTACGACAGCTCGACCGGCGTCATCCTCGAACCCTTATCCGCCTGGGCGGACAAGGTCGTGGCGATCCGTCGGGTCGCCGAACCCAGCACGCCCTCCCCGCCACCGCAGGGAGGGAGCCCCGCCGCATGAAACCCAACTCCAACAGGCCACCCGGACTCGACCGGGACGTGGCCCTGTTCGCCTTGCTCGTCGGCGCACTCGGCGTCGTGCTCGCCGTGATCACGATCCTCAACACCGCCACCGTGATGGTCACCGCGGTGACCGGTGGCCCGTGGGAGTTCCCCGAATTCGGATCCTGGTTTGCCAACGCCGGTGACATCGTGTCCCACCCCGCCGCCCCGGGGACAGAGCTTGGGCAGCCGTGGCAGGCCGGGCTCGCCGGGCATCCGGTGCTGTACTGGATGCTCGTCGCGCTGCTGCTCGCGCTCGGCACACTGGCCGTCGTCGCGGTCGCGATCCCCGGGTGGCGGCTGCTCGGCCCCACCCCCGCCGGGCACGCGAGCCGGCGCGACCTGCGAGCCAACCTGTCGGTCCGGCACGCCCGGCACACCGCACGGTGGACCCGTCCCAGCCTTGATGACCGGCAACGCCGCAGCGCGCCGGTCGAGGAGATCTCGGTGCCGCTGCACCGCGGCCCCAACCGGCAGCCGTTGTGCACCACGCTGGAAACCCCCACCGGCACCATCGCACCGACCCGCAGCGGGAAGTCCCGCACCGACCTCGTGCACAAAGTGCTGGCCGCGCCGGGCGCGCTGCTGGCCTCGACCACGAAACCGGACCTGTCCGAATGGGGCCTGCTCGCCCGCACCCGCCGCACGAACGGCGGCCCGGTGTGGCTGTTCGACGCGACCTCCACCGTGTCCTGGCCCGCCCAGGTCGCATGGTCACCCATCCTCGGCTGCCACGACCCCAACGTCGCACTACGTCGCGCGGAAAGCCTCGTGGAAGCCTCCTCGGTCGGGTTGAGGAACGTGGTCGGCAACGACAAAGTCTTCAGAGACCGCGCGAAAATCGTGATGCAGGCCTACCTGCTCGCCGCCGCGCTCGACGGAAAGAACGTCGGCGACGTGGTCGGATGGGCGATCACCAAACCCCCCGACCTCGAACCGGTCGACATCCTGCGCGCCCACGGGCACACCGACCTGTCCAGCAACCTCCGCAGCGAGGTCGGCATGGTCGCCGAAACCTCCGACGCGGTGTGGATGAGCGTACGGCGCTGCCTCGAACCGTGGATGCACCCGCACCTACGGCAGATGTCCATCCCCGAACCCGGCCAGCATTTCGACGCCGAGCAATTCCTCGCCGAGAACGGGTCGCTGTTCCTCATCGCCGGCGAGCACCAAGCCCCGCAGGCCCGGCCGATCCTGACCGCGCTCACCGAGCACATCCTGACCACCGCCCAAGACCAGGCACTCACCCAGGCGCATCGGCGCCTCGATCCGCCGTTCTCGGCGATCCTGGACGAACTCTACGACGCCACCCCCGTGCCGCGGCTGCCCGCGATCCTGGCCGACTCCGCCGGGCGGGGCGCGCTGATCCACTGGGCCGCGCAATCGGTGGCCCAGTTGGACGAACTCTACGACCAGTCCGGGCGACGCCAACTGCTGGACAACACGCTGACGCTCACCGCGTTCGGCGGCCTCAAGGACGACAAAACCCTGGAGTGGCTGTCCACGCTGTCCGGGCAGCACCGACGCCGCAGCTACCAGCAACACTCCGAGGGCATGCTCGGCGTCGGCCGCACCGCCATGGGCAGCGAAACCGTGCCCACCTACCGGGCCGGGGACATCCGCACCCTGCGCCGCGGCCGGGTGCTGGTCATCCACGGCAACCTGCTACCCATCCTGGCCCGCACCGTCGACGTCGAGCAGCGCCCCGACGCGAAACAACTCCGCGCCGATGTGGAGACCATCCGCGCCGGCACCGCACCGGTCGGACCCGACGGACGGCCCCTGGCCGACGGGTACGGCATGCTCCCGCGGGCGAGCGTGCCGGGGATCGGGGCGCGATGAGCGAGGACGAAGAGATCCCCACCCGGCCCGACGACCCTCCAGAACCGGGCGGCCAGCACCAACCGGCCCGGCCTGCCGGGCGGGGCCGCGCGGACTGGCGCTCGCACGTCGACGTGCTCTGGGAACGCATCGACCACACCCAGGAACAACTCGCCGCGCTCAAAGCCAGCCTGCAGAAAGTAGCCCGGCTGGTAGCCGAGGTGCGCGACCAGCAGAAGGACCTCGCGGTCCAGGTCCAGCAACTCGTGGACACCGAACCCGACGAGGGCGGTGATGACCGGCAGCACCGGCCCGCGCCCTGGGTGATCTTCCCGCCCCCGCCCGCCGCCGAGGACAAGGAGCACCAGGACCAGAACCCGCTGTTCACGCTCGCGATGTTCGTCGAGTTCTACAACCGCACCTACGTCGGCCTGCCCGGCAGCCGGGCCGTGCCGATCCCCGTCTGCTGGCTCAACCATCCCGGCCTCGTCGCCGAGCTCGCCACGCTGGCCTACGCGTGGCGCTCGGCCAACCTCGGCCCCTCGGCCAACATCCAGCAAGCCGAGTACTGGCACCACCACTGGCGCCCCGGCTTCGCCGCCCGGCTGGCCACCGAATGGACCCACACCCACTGCCGCACCGACGGCCACAAACAAACCGGCGCCCCAGCACGCCTGGACCGGTTCACCCTCGCCGAACAACCCACGCCCGGCGCCGAGCAGCCCTCGACCGCGCCCGAACAGCACACCGCGCCCCCAGCGGGCGGCGCGCTCCCCGGACAGGAGGCATCACGCGATGACACCACCCCATGAACAACCCGGCACCACGCTGCGCGACCGGCCGATCGTCGCGATCAGCCCCCACCCCGAGGACCTGCTCCCACTCGTGCACTCAGCGACGCGGGCCACGCTGGTGTGCTGCGCCTCCGTGCACGACTACCTGGCGAACCCCGTGGTCGCCGGGTTCTCCCTCGAGGACACCGACCGGATCCGCCGCCCCTGGGGACCGCGGCACCTGGACCAGCTCGCCCGCTACGCGCAGGTGGCCGTGAACGCCGTCGCTGACCCGGACACACCGGTGCTGGTCGTGCCGTGGGCGGCGAGCCCCGCCTGGCGCGCGGTCACCGGCCAGTGGCCGGGCCTGGTCGAGCTCGCCGACATCTCCCACGGCACCGTCGCGGAGCTGGCGGACAAGGCCATCCTGCGCGACCACTTGCTCCGGCTCGGTATCCCTGTGCCGCCCTACCTGGTGCAGGCGGCGGCCGCGTTAGTCCATCAGCGCATTACCGGCAAGCTGGGCACCCCGTTCCTCCTGCAGGTGCCCACCCCGGCGACCGGACACGACATCTCTCTGATCGAGTCCACTGACGATCTCCACCGCATGCTCAACGCTCGTCCGGACGTGACGAGGTGGATCGTCTCGAACCTTCCCGGACGCTCCACCCTGACCTACCAGGCGCTCGTCGACACCGAGACCGTGACGGTGAACGCCCCGTCGACGCGCCTGTCCAGCATCTCCGAGACCGGCGCTCCACCGGGCGTTTACTGCGGCGCCGTGTACGGCCCGCACGACCACCTCGACCCCGACACCGTCCGCGCCGGGCGGGAGCTGACCGACACGATCGGAGCTTGGCTGGCCGGCCGCGGCTACCGAGGTGCGTTCCACGTCGACTATGTGCTCACCGATTACGGCCCCCACCTGCTCGACCTCCACCTTGGGCCGCACGCCTCGGTGACCCTGCAGAGCGAATTCGACGCCGAACGCGGACAGCAGCCGCTGTTGATCCGCCACCTGGACGCCGTCCTCGGTCGGCGCGCGACCCGAACCACGTCACCGGCGCCGACCCGACCGATCACGCAGCTGGAGCTTCGCTCAACACGACCCGAACACACCGTCCGGTACAGCCCACCAGCCGGGCTGTACCGGGTGGCCCACGACCGGCTCGTCGAGCACCACCGAGGCCTGACCGGACCACCCGGACCCGACAGCGACCTCATCCGTGTCTCCGGCGCGCCACGGCCCGGAACCCGCCTGACCCCCGGAGCAACGCTGGCGCGGATCACCACCAGCTGCCCGCTCACCACACCCGACGGCACCGAACTCACCGACACAGGAAAACGGTGGATCCGGGCGGTGCGCTCCGTGGTGTCGTGCTGACCACCGATGAGCACCTCGGCGAACTCGCGCCCGCGACCGGCCAGGCGACCTGACAATGAAAGGAGTGATGCGCCGTGGCGAGCAGTCGGATCCCACTCACACCCCTCAACGCCGCCGACCATCCCGACCGGGAAATCTACGTCGGCTGGGACCGCGGCATGCAGACCTACTACGCGCAGGTCTTCGACGGAGAAGACGCCAACGGCAACGAAGTCCTCCTTGTCGACCGCGGCAACAGCATCGGCGACCTGACCTACCCCGGTGGCGTGATCGACGCCGTCCGCGACTACGCGGAAATCCCCGCAGATCTGGCCACCCGACTCGCGGACGATCGCGCCGCGGACACCTCCACCTTCGCGCAGCTACGTACCGAAGCGGGCCACGTCGCCCGGCAGGCACTGCAAGGCGACCCCACCGCGATCGACGCGATCCTTGGCACCAGCGCACCATCCGTCGACGACGTCGATCTGATCCTCGGTCCCCACACCGTGCACCGGGACGGCACCGACACCGCCGGTGCCGACAACGCCACCGCACCCCTCGGCGACGACGAGGACTTCGGCGGCGATGACGGTCTGCACTCCGGGCTGGGCTACTGACCACCGCGATGCTTAATCTCCACTCGCCTTCGCCCCGCGCTCCAGGCCGCAGAGTTCATCAGTACGGCGGCTCTCACCGCCACAGGGCTAGCGTCGCCCGCTCGCGACCAGCACCGCATGCGGCTAGCACCGGCGAATGCGAAGCGCGGTACAGCACACGAGGTCGAAACGAGCGCGACGACTTTCCCACCCGAACGGCGTCGCCGTGGCATTCCGCCCCTGGCAACGGCGGGAGGTGACCGTTCATGGCCGACAGCCGGATCCGGCTAGAACCGCTCGATGCCGACGCGCACCCCCAGCGAGAAATCCACGTGGGCTGGGACGACGTCCTGCACACCTACTACGCCACGGTGTTCGACGGCGTCGACGCCGACGGCGAACACATCCCGCTCGTCGAGCGCGGCACCGACATCGGCGAAATCCTCGAGCCCGCCATCGCGCTCGACGCCGTGCGCCCCTACGCCGAAATCCCCGACGATCTGGGGACAACCCTGGCGACGCATCGCGCCTCCGATACCGCCACCTTCGTCGACCTGCGCAGTGAAGCACGCACCACCACCCGGGAAGTCGTAGTGGGGGAACGCACGTCGATGGCCGCGCTGCTCGGCACCAACGACTACCAGGTAGCCGGAACCCCCAGCACAGAGGATGAACACGGCGCCGCGGTCCTCGCCGCGCTGCTCGACTCGGACAACCCGTTCGTCTCCTTCAGCGACATCGAACTCGACTTCGTCAAAATCACGATCGCCGAAAACGGGTGGGAACGCACAACAATCCACCCCACCTACCCGCCCCCCGGAGGCCACGCGGAAACCTACATCCGCGGAGACCAGGAACTCACGATCGGATGGGCCTGGCCTGGCCACGATAGCCCAACATACCTGCTCAGCCCCGTCAAACTCGACGGACACCACCATCCTGTCGATTCGGCGACAGACCTCACCGACCTGGTACAGCACGAAAAACCAACCGACGGCACCCCCGTGATCGAGAAAGACGTCGATCACCTTCTCACCGAAATCCTCGGTGAACACACAGAAGACCTCGTCGACAACGCGATCACCCAGATCATCGACCCCCACACCGACCGACGACACGACGGCGAGAACTACAGCCCCGACGCACCCACAGACACGACCGGGAATGGCAACCTCGATGGCGAAGGCGACGACAATGACGAGGACAACGGCCTGCACTCGGGGCTGGGCTACTGATTGCCGCCTCGGCCAGCTACCCAGGCAATGGGCGTTGATCGCGCGGGAGTCGCCATCGCTACGGCCGGTGTGTCCAGCCGTCGCGGAACGGTTGAGGAAATCCGCCAGGGTGCCCCAGGGTCAGCACGGGCAGGCGACGACGCTTGGCCGCGGCCGCCACCCCAGCCAGGGCGGCAAGCGTCAACCATCCATGCCCGGTGCGCTGGGCGTCACCCGAGCAGGCCGGGCACAAACCGGCGCGTGGGGCGATTGTCGGCGCTGACCCGTAGGGCCTCCTCACCGAGGGACGCACCAGCGCGGCCGAGTTGGCTCCGGCTTGCCACTGCCCGGCGGTCGACTCGCCGGTGGAGTGGTGCCGGTAGCTGTCGTGTTGAAGGGATAGATATCGGTGAACAGTGGGGCCGTCGTCGCGTTGTAGATTTGTGCTCGGCGGAATTCGCGTACAGCGAGGACGGGCCACTAAAGTTTGGTATCTAACCCGGAGTTTCCCGCAGCTGCGCGAAGGTCACCGTACCCGCTCGATCTGCCGGGGATCCCCAATCGCCACAACCAGCGCACCCAAATTGCCCGGGTCATGTGGAACGTCGACAGGCTGGTCGCTCTGGTGGTGTGTTACCCCCGCTCGCTTGACGATTGACTGAACAAGGTTGGTGAGCATCGTCTGGTTTCAGCGATCCGTTGGTTATGCATGGGAGCCGGGGGGTTCGCTGCAGATGGCGTGTGATGGTGGCTGTGTCCTGAGGAGTGTGCGACATCCGATCGGGTGAATCGGCGGTGGTGGATGGACTTGCCTGTGGTGTCGTGGCGGGGCAGGCTGCCCGGTGTTGCGCGTGCTGTCGGCACGCGGTCATCGCCCTTTTGTCGGGGTGACAACATGAAGATCTATTAGGTCTTCTGGTGCGGTGACGTCGCATTATCGGCCCTCTCAGGGCCTGCACGGAGGGGTCGGCACAGCATTTGTGTCGGCCCCTTCTGCTATCTACAGCTGGTACACGGCTTCCTGCGTTGCAGGCGACACGCGCGTCGAGCGCTGCTTGTGTGCGGTGTCGCGAGTTGCTACAACGGCCAGCCTTCAACCTAGTAGAAGTTCATCGAGATCGACTGAAACGCGGGAGGAGGTGGGGGTGTGCGGCTGGTGTGTGAGATCTCCACGCGGGCGGATCGGGTGCCATGGCATTCGGTGCTCAAGCCGGGCCGGGCGATCGTGTACGAGGCGTTGAGGCGTGCGCATCCCGAGCTCGGAGATCAGCTTCACGAGCAGGGTTGGGGTTCGCGGCGGATGCGGCCGTTCGGGTACAGCCCGCCGCGGTTTCCTGGCGCGCGGCGCCGGCGCGGGGTGTACCGGGCCGGCGGGAATGGCACGGTGGAGATCGGCAGCCCCTTGGTGGAGATCGTCCAGGCGATCGCCAATGGGCTGGCGGAGGAGAAAGTATGGGATTGGGGCGGTGTCGCCCTCCAGGTCCATGCGATCACTCCGGTGTTTCCTCCGCAGTTCGGCTCCGGGCGTGCCCGGTTCCGGACGCTGACCCCGATGGTCCTCAAAGGACCAAACCGGGACGCGACCGGTGCGCGGACCGACAAGCAGAACTGGTTGCTGCCGGGGGAACCGGAGTGGCCGGCGTATTTCGAGCAGAACCTGAAGCGGAAGGCCGAGACGTTGGAGCTGGACCCGGACGTGACCTTGGAACAGGTGCACTTCATCGGCTGCAAGCGGTCTTTCGCAGTGGGGCAGGGAGCGAAGGTGTGCGCAGGGGTCGAGGTGGAGCTGTCGGGGCCACCGAGAACCCTGCAGGCCATTCATGATTGGGGATTGGGACAAGACACATCTGCAGGTTTCGGCTGGGTGAGGCGATGAGTGCCCACCGCGGCGACGAATGGGCCTTCGTGCCGGTGTTGACCCATCATCCCTTGCAGCGTGTCGGCGCTACGGCGCTGGCTGTTCTCGCCGAGGCAGACAGCGTCGCCGGGGTGGACTCCGCAGCGTTTGAAGCCGGGGTAGGGCAGATGACCGCCGATTTGCTGCGCACCGTCACAGTCGACAAGGCCAAGGATGCCGGCGGGTTCTGGTTGGGAGTCAGTTACCTGTTCTGGCCCAATTCACCGATGAACCCGACCGCGCGCGGCAAGCAGGATCACGCCACCCGTGAGGAACAGATCCTCCGCTGGCGGAAGGCGCCACAACATGAATCGTGGCCAGGTGTGCCATGCGCGTTGTGTACACGGCGGGCCTGCGGGTTCTACGGCAAGGTCGATGTGCCGTTGGCGGAAAGCACCAGCCATCGCAACACCACCACCCGTGGCCATGAGGGGTTGGCGCTATGTTTTGGGTGTCTGTCGTCGTTTCACGCGTTGCCCTACGCCTGTCGCATCCACGGGGGCCGCGCCACCGTTGTGCACAGCTGGGATGAGAAGTTCCTGTGGCACACCACGATCAACCAGGTTCACGACACCCGGATCTACGCCCAAGCCGGTGGCCCGAAACCCGTGGCGGGCGCGTATCTACGGCAGCGTCTCGCACTGGCACGGTTGCGCTCCTACGAATCCGCGGACACGGTGACGGCGGACGTCGATCTAATGGTGTTCAGCAACAGCAACAAAGACCAATCGCTCGACATCCACAACCTCCAGCAACGGGTCGCGGCATGGCTACGGTCGACCGCGTGGTCGGCCGACCGCGCCACCGCGTTTCGCTATCTCACTCGTGCGATGCACACCAGCAAGGTTGCCGGCAGTCACATGCTGGCGAACGTGTTGTTCACCAGTCCCGATCGCCTCCCCCAGTGGGTTGCGGGCTATCTGCGAGCCTGCAGCGCCAGCACCAGGATCCCGGCGGAATCGGCGATGCTGGCCGACTTGTGTTTCTCCTACGTCACCGAGGTGTTGTCCATGCCCACCAGCGACATCGACCAGATCCGAGCATTGGCGGCCCGGATCGCCGACCATGTCGGCGCCACCGGAAACGACAAGCGGCTCCGGGGTTTTCTGCATGCCGAGCGGGACTCGAAACGTCTCAGGACCTGGCTGAAGAAGACCTCCACACTGCACACCCTGGTCGAGGCCAGCGCACCCGTGCCGAATACTGCTGAGAACGGGCGTCCACGGGAGCCGTTCATCACCATGCGCCAACTCCACCTGCTGTTCGATCCGGATCCCGCGGCTGCGTCCTGGCATCGGCGCGACCTGCTGGTGTCGGGTGTGCTGGAAGAACTGCAACTGCGTGGCTGGACGGTCGATTCTGGCCAAGCCCGGTCCGAGTTGGAAGACGACGACGTGCTCGACCCCGCACTGTTCGACGAAACCCTGGAAGAGGAACCCGTATGACCTACCTGGTCGGCCAGCTGTGCTTCGACATCAAGGCCGGTGCCCCGAACAACGGCCGGGGTGAGGACAACCTCGCCGTGGTCAAGAAGATCCGCACCAACACCGGCGCGTACTACCCGTATGCATCCGCGCAGGCGCAGCGCCGGTGGACCCGCGATTGCCTGGCCGACACCGAGTTGGCCTCACCGGTGACTCGGTCCGGTTCGGGGGGCGGCAGGAAACAGCAAGCCCACACCGCGGGTCGGCCGGACCTGTACCTGGATGACGATCTGTTCGGTTACATGATCGCCCGCGCGAAGGACAACGGCGACGGCGGTAGCTACCAACGCGACACTGTGCTGGCCGTGGGCACAGCGGTGTCGGTGGTGCCGCACACCCCGACCCGGGACTTCGGCACGATGAGCCGGGGATTCGAGAGCGGCGAGCCCCCGGTGATCCACGAGCATGAGCACTACACCACCGAACTAGCCTCGGACATCCTGCTGGATCTACCGCGGGTGGGAACCTTTGCCCTGCAAGGCCAAGGGCGGCTGCCTGACCTGTCACCCGCAGCCGCCGCCGAGGCCACCGCCGCGGGCGCGGTCAGCGTCGAGTTCCGTCAGCACGAGGCCATCCAGTTACCGCTGGCCGAACGCCGCCGCCGTGTCGCGGTGCTGCTGCGCACGATCGCGCAGCTTCGTGGAGGTGCGAAAAAGTCGCTGCACTACGGGGAACGGTCCCCGGCATTGGTGATCCTGGCCCCGATCAAGGGCGGCAACAACCCCTTCACCCGCGTGGTGCGCAACCAGGGGGGCCGGACCATGTTCGACCCCGAGGTGCTGGTCGAGGAACTGGGTGCGTGGCAGGACGAACTCGACGGCCCGGTCCGGATCGGGTGGGCACCGGGCTTCCTCGGTGACCAACGGGAACAGGCCCGCGAGCCTGGCCGAGCAGATCGACAGCGGCGCCGTGCAGGTGGGCCACCCCCGGGTCGTGCTGACCGAGTTGGCGGCCAAGATCGAGAAGGGTGAGCACGACGCGTGGTTCGAGGACCCCGCTCGATGACCACGTCCACTGTGCCTGCGGTGGAGGCCACCATCACTGCTCGGGTGGCCTCCTTCCGCGATCCGCTCTACGCCGCCGCCCAGATCGGGTTGCCCTGCCCACCGCCGTCCACGGTGGGTGGGGCGCTGGCCGCCGCTGTAGGCGGCTGGGCCCAGATGCCTGTGCACACCCGCTTCGCGATGGCGTTCACCACCGCCGGGCAGGGGGTAGACCTGGAGACCTACCATCCGCTCGACGCGCACGGACGGCGCACCACACCCACCCCGAAAGAGCGCGGGTTCTTGTTCGACGTGGTCCTCACTGTCTGGCTGCTGGACGATCTTGCGTTGTGGCGGGCCGCATTGCGCAGGCCAGTGTGGCCGCTGCGGCTGGGCCGCAGTCAGGACCTGGCCGATGCCCGCACCCGCATGGTCACCCTGCACCCGGGCCCTGGGCGGCAACAACACGCGATCGTGCCCGCGGAGGTCAGCACGGCGGGATCCCTGCTGCGGCTGCCCGCCACGATCAGCATCGACCGGGACCGTCACACCTGGAACAGCTACCGCTACGACCCGACCGGCCGCGCCAACACCGTGCCCAGCGACTGGACCACCGACGACGGGCAAGCGATCGTCCCGCTCCACCGGGTCCATCCGGACACCATCGCCACCCCAGGCGCGGCCCTGTGACCGAGAGCCCCAGCGCACCACTCACGCCCAGCACCCTGCTATCCGCCATCCCCCTTGGTACGCCGCCGGATCCGCTGACGCGGGTGCTGGCCAAACACCCCACCCAGAACACACTCACGGGACATATCGGTGAGGAGCAGCTCACCACGCACAGCCTGGCCACGCTGAACACCGCCTACCTGGTCTGGCGCCGCGTGGGCGCCATCGCTGACCAGCCCAAGCGGTTCTGGACCTGGGTGCTCATCGCCGCCTTCCTACACGACACCGGGAAACTCCCGGACGGATTCCAGCAACTCCTTCGCAGCGGGCGGGCCTGGAGGCAACGCCACGAGGTCTACTCCCTCGGCTTCGTCGCGCTACTGCTGGCCGCACTACCGGAGCGGGACCGATTCTGGATCGGCACCGCGGTCGCGGCGCACCACCGCCCCTTCACCACCGACAGCCACGCGGCCCGGCGTGCCGTGTTCACTCAGTACGGCAAGCTGGACTTGGCCGAGTTCCTGAACTGCTTCCACCCAGTCGACCCCGCCACCGCGGCCGCGCTGCTGTCCTGGTGCGGTGACATCCTCCACAGCCACGGCCTCCTGCCGACACGATCACCCGCGTTCGGTGAGACTGTGGATGTCGACGAACTGGGCGCCGCGGCGTTCGACCTGCTGCGCCAACTGCACACGCATTGGTTCAACACCCTGTTCGGCCAGCACCGGGCCGACGGGGTGACCGGGCGCCTGCTGCAAGGCGCGGTGGTGTTGGCCGACCACGTCGCCTCCGCCGACGGTGACCTGCTCACCGAGCCACCCCTGCGCGGCTACCACACCACCTTCGCATACACACTGGCGCGCACCGGCGCGCACCCGTATCCCCACCAAACCCTCGCCGCCACCGTGCACGGACATGTGATCATCCGTGCGTCCACCGGCCTGGGCAAAACCGAAACCGGACAACTGTGGGCCGAAACCAACGCCGACGCGATCAGCGCCGCCTGCGGAGGGATCCCGCGGGTGTTCTACCTCCTGCCGTATCTGGCCTCGATCAACGCGATCGCCGACCGGCTAGCCACAGACGTCGGCCAAGATGTTGTAGGCGTGCTGCACTCCCGTGCCGGGCTCTACCACCTCGACCGGGCCGATCCAGAGCAGGCCAGGGACGAAGCGGCCGAACAGGCAGTGTCCAAACAGCAGGCCAGCCGCAATCACCGGGAACTGCTGCGGGTCGCCACGCCGTACCAACTGCTGCGTGCCGCGTTGAGCGGCCCTACCAACGCCGCGACCCTGCTCGACACCGTCAACTCGGTGTTCATTTTCGACGAGCTTCACGCCTACGAGCCGCGGCGCCTGGGCATGATCCTGGCCATGATGACGTGGTGGGCCGATCACGGAGGCCGCGTCGCGATCCTGTCCGCCACCCTGCCGGGCCCGTTGACCCGGATGCTCACCGACGAGGTCCTGGCCGACCAGACCGTGCGTGTCATCGACGCCCCGAAGGCCCAGCCCCGACACCGGCTCCATCTCACCGAGGACCATCTCACCAGCCCTGCCAGCCTGGAGACCATCGCGCGGGATCTCGACACCGGCCAGCCGGTGTTCGTCATCGCCAACAACATCGCCGACGCGCGTCTGATCTACGACGCACTCGCGCCCCGCGTGACACGACGATGGGGTGAACCGGCCGCGTTCTTGCTGCACGCACGCTTCCGCGGCCTGGATCGCCGGCGCATCGAAAACGGGATCCTCGACCGATTCGGCGCCAGTACCGCCGCAGCGCGGGCACAACCCCCTGGGTTGGTCGTCGCGACACAGGTACTGGAGGTGTCGCTGAACCTCGACGGCGCCATCCTGCACACCTCCGGAGCACCGCTGGAGGCGTTGCTGCAACGGTTCGGGCGGATCAACCGGCTCGGCTTGCGCGCCCCCGCCCCGGTGATCGTGCACGCACCCCTCTACCGGCCCCGCGGCAACAGCAAAACTCTCTACGCCGACGGGGTCTACGACGAGGAACCCACCCGCCGGACCTGGGACCTGCTCACCACCCACGACAACGCCGTGATCGACGAGGCCGACCTCCAGCACTGGCTGGACACCGTCTACACCGGAGACTGGGCCCACCGCTGGGAAACCGACGTGCGGAAGGCCCGCACGGAGTTCACCAACACCTTCCTAGCCTTCGCCCGCCCCTTTCACGAACTGGCCGACCTGGAGAAGCATTTCGCGACAATGTTCGACGGGATCGAAGCGGTCTGGCGGCCCGACCTCGAGCACTACACCGCAGCCCTGCACTCGACCGACACCACAGCGGCGGGACGGCTGCTCGCCTCCGAATTCCTCATCCCGCTGCCCGCCCACCAAATCCGCAACCTCGAACGGGACCCCGCCACCGGGGTCCTGGTCTTCGATGGCGACTACAACCCGGTCACTGGACTGGGAGACGTCACCGGACGCGTCCGCTACAACCCCGGAGAGCTCATATGATCGGCCCCGAGGACATCGGGGGAGTCCACATCAAATACCTCCACCACTGCCGACGCCAACTCTGGCTCTACAGCAGGGGATTCCGCCCCGAACACCTCAGCGAACTCGTCCAATACGGGCAAGCGGTCCACGACACCAGCTATACCCGCATGTCCCCGATCGACCTCGGCGGGGCACGCCTCGACCACATAGACGGCGACCTCTGGGTCCACGAAGTCAAATCCTCCGGCAAACCCACCGCCGCCGACCGCGCCCAAGCCATCCACTACTGCCACCGGCTCCGCGCCCTCGGCATCCCTGCCCGCGGCGCGATCCTGCACTACCACAAAACCCGCCGCACACACCGCATCCCCTACGACCCCAGCGCCCACGACCACCAAGCCCGCACCGACATCACCACCGCCCTGGACACCATCACCCAACCCAGCCCCGCACCCCGCCTGGCACGCCACCGATGCCACGGCTGCAGCTACCTCGACTACTGCTGGAACCCCTGATGCCCACCGCCGCACGCACCTACTGGCTGACCACCCCCTGCCGCATCCAACGCCAGGACAACTCTCTGCGCATCGACCGCGACGAAGGCACCACCGTCCACATCCCCATCACCGACGTCCGCGACATCATCGCCGCCGCCCCTGTCGACCTCAACAGCTCCGTGATCAGCCTGCTCAACCGCCACCACATCGACATCCACTTCCTCAGCTACCACGGTGACTACACCGGCTCCCTGCTCGGCGCCGACACCGCCACCTCTGGGGCCACCGTCACCGCCCAAACCCGCCTCGCGGCACCGGACACAGCCATGCCTATCGCCCGCAGCGTCGTCGACTGCGCCGCCTTCAACGTCCGCCGCGTCATCGACCGCAAGCTCCTCACCACCCCCTACACCACCCTCACCGACAGCATCGCCACCGCCACCACACCCGCACAACTCATGGCCGCCGAAGGAAACTTCCGCCGCAGCGCCTGGGAAACCCTCGACACCAAACTGCCCGACTGGCTCCAACTCCGCAGCCGCCAACCACCCCGCAACGCGGGCAACGCCTTCATCAGCTACGCAAACAGCGTCGTCTACGCCCGGGTCCTCAGCGCCCTACGTCTCACCCCACTGCACACCGGCATCGGCTTCCTGCACAGCACACTCGAACGCCACCGACACACCCTCGCCCTCGACCTCGCCGAAGTCTTCCGCCCTCTCTTCGCCGAACGACTCCTCCTGCGCATGGCCCAACGCAAACAACTCAAACCCCACCACTTCGACACCGACACCAACCACGCCATGCTCAGCACCACCGGACGCAAACTCGTCCTCACCACAATCCGCGACGACCTCGCCACCACCATCCAGCACCGCACCCTCAACCGCCCCGTCGCCTACGACGAACTCATCTACCTCGACGCACTCAGACTCGTCAAAACCTGCCTCGAAAACCAACCATTCACACCGTTCCGCATATGGTGGTAACCCCACATGCACGTCATCCTCGTCTACGACACCGCAACCGAACGCAACGCCGCCGTCCTCCGCACCTGCCGCCAATACCTCCACCACACCCAACGCAGCGTCTTCGAAGGCCAACTCACCCACGCACAACTCACACGACTACAAACCACACTCACCTACACCATCGACCCTACCCACGACCACGTCACCGTCTACACCTTCCCCACAACCATCACACCCCACCGCCACAACTGGGGAAAACCACACGAAGGCCCCACCAACATCCTCTAAGCACACCCAAACACCACCACCACATAATGACCGCCAAACAGCACAAACAACTCACAATCCCAGAGGCACAGAGATCCCTTTATCAACAATCAACACAACGCCTTGAACCGCCCCGGGTTCGGTAGAGACTCGTTACTGGGGTCAGGCGACCAGGCTTGTCA
>NZ_VTHK01000054.1 GCF_009765355.1 Amycolatopsis anabasis
GGACGACAAGGCCCACTTCACCTTCCGCGGTGAAGCCAAGCCCTCCGCCGTCCCGGACGCCCCGCCGGTCGATCTCGCCGCCTCGGGTGGCCCGTGGTCCGAGGACGAATCCGAGTACTGACCGCAGCACGGAGACCAGGACAGGCGCCGGGGCAATGTGCCTCGGCGCCTGTCCCGTTGCGGGACGCTCCCGCGTACGTGCGGCCGTGCCGGGGCCGACCGGAGTTTCCGATGAGGACGGACCCCGCCCGGCGCCTTCACGCGATTGGCTCAGGGAAGCGAAGCTCCACCCGTCTGGCGTGTAACAAGGTCTGAGTGGGCGAAGTGGTGATTGCCCTCCGGAATGTCCACCGACCGGGACCCGGCGCGGTGACGGACGGTCCTGTCTACACTCCGCCGTTGTCCCACCTCGGACGCGTTCCACCGGGTGGTTGGCCGGGCGTTCGCCTGGTCGCCATTCTTGGCATGAATACCTTTAATTTCTTCGCGACGGTAAGTGGTAGTGCTTCTTTCCGGTAAAGGTGTTCGGCGGCGGGTATTAGGCGCCGTGTCAACAAGTCTTATGGTGTTGGCGGTCTTCCGTCATCCGAGTCTCAAACCCGTCCGTTCGGGTGAAGTGAATCTGCTTTGCGTAGTTCTCGCTGGTCGATTTGACAATATTTATTTGATCTTTTATGGCCAGGTATCGCGCGGCTTTCACTAGTTTCGGGTAGGGCAATGCTCCTTTTGGCGGTAGTGCATAGGCATTTGGCGGGGGACCGTAGGTGAGCCGTGCCGACGTGGGGGTCGAGGGCAAACATCCGCCGCGAAACATAAGGAGGTAATTGTTTGTGCGCCCTGCAGCGTTAGCTCATCTCCAGCGGGCCGGCTTTTCCGAGTCGCTCGGTGAGCGGCTCGCCGAGCTGGCCCGGCGGCACCGGGTTCCCGGTGCGCAGCTCGCCGTGTGCCGCGGCGCCGATCTGACGGTGGTCCAGGCGGGGGTGGAGGACCCGGATACCGGACGGCCGCTCACCGGCCTCGCGAAGATTCCGGTGGGTTCGATCACCAAGGCGTTCACGGCGACCCTGGCGATGGTGCTGGTGGCGGACGGGGATCTTGAGCTGGACACCCCGGTGGGCGCGATCGCGCCGGGGCTCGGCGGCCGGGCTCGGGCACTGTTCGCCCCGGTCACGGTGCGCCAGTTGCTCAGCCACACCGGTGGGCTGCCGTCTGACCCCGACGAGTCGGCGACGTCCGCGCGGCAGGCGTTCGACCGGCTGCACGGTATCCCGCCGATCTTCCCGCCCGGTGCGGGTTTCTCCTACTCCAATATCGGATACCTGCTGGTCGGCGGCCTCATCGAGGAGATCACCGGGATGCCGTGGGGCGAAGCCATGCGTTCGATCCTGCTGCGGCCGCTGAAGATAGACCCGGCGTTCCTCGGGGATCCGATCGTTCCCGGGCACGCGGTGAACTCGGTGACCGGGCAGGTGCGCGCGGTCGGGCAGACGTTGCCCTCGTGGCTCGCGCCTGCTGGCGCGCTGGCCTTGAGCGCCCGGGATCTGGTCGAGTTCGGGCGGATGCACCTGCTCCCGGGGAACGGCGTGGCGGCGTCCAATCCGCTGGGCGAAGGGGCCGCGGAGCTGCGAAAGGCCGTTCCCGGGGCCGATGCGGCCGGGCTCGCCGACGGGTGGAGCCCGGGGTTCGCGGTGTTCCGGGAAGGGGATCGAACCCGGCTGGGGCACGACGGGATGGCCGACGGCACGGCCTGTTATCTGCGCCTGGATCCGGAGGCGGGCTGGGTGGTCGCCCTGACGACCAACGCCCGCACCGGAACGGCGCTCTGGGAAGACCTGGTGGGGGAACTGCGCCTGGCGGGCCTTCCGGTCCCGCACTATCGGATCCGGCACGACCCGGCTCGGTTACGACCGGTTCCGTCCGATTGCTTCGGAGTTTATCGAAATGGAAATGTCGAATACTCATTGGTAACCCGCGCGGCGGGTGCGCCGGTCCTCGTGGTGGACGGCGAAGCCTATCCCGAGTTCACCCTGGACGAATCCTGGACTTTTTCGGTCGTGGACCCGGATTCCGGCAAACCGCATCCGTGCGGCCGGTTCCTGCGCGACCCGCATACCAGTGCGGTCACCGGTATGCAGATCGGGGGCCGGGTCGCGCAACGGTACCGCGTTCGTTCCTGAACGTACGTTCGGCGAACGAACAAGATCCATAACGATGTGAATCGTCGAAACAGCAGGCGTGACATCTCGGCGCCCGGTAAGCGCCGGATACCGAGTTGTGCCCGAAAGGTGCGAAATCATGAAGCGGCACGAGACGGTCCAGCCCGCACACGAGTACCGGAGCGTCCCGCCCGATCCGGCGAACCGGACGTTGACCGGCAGGTTCGCCGAATGCGTTCGCCGGATGCCGTCGGCCGTCGCGGTGGCCGGGCACGGGGCCGAGCTGACCTACTCGGAACTCGATCTCCGGGCGAATCGGCTGGCGAACCGTCTCCGCCGCCTCGGGGTGCGCCCCGAGCACCGGGTCGGCCTCCTGCTGGACCGCTCCGCCGAGGTGGTGGCGGCGGTGCTCGCGGTGGTGAAGGCGGGGGCGGCCTACGTCCCGCTCGACGCGCGCTCGCCGGACGCCCGGCTGCGGACGGTTCTCGCCGAGGCCGAGGTGTCGGTGCTGCTCACCGATCCCGCCCACGAGGCGACCGCGCGGCGCGTGCACGACGTGGTGACCGTACTGGACGCCGGTTCGGCGCTCGACGAATCCGAGGCGGATCCCGATGTCCCGGTGGATCCGGGCGCGCTGGCCTATGTGATGTTCACGTCCGGTTCGACCGGAGTGCCGAAGGGCGTGGCGGTGTGCCACCGCGACGTGGTCGAGCTGGCCTTCGACGGGCGGTTCCGCGGTGGGGCGCACGGCCGGGTGTTGTTGCATTCGCCGCTGGCGTTCGACGCGTCGACCTATGAGCTGTGGGTGCCGCTGCTGGGCGGTGGCCGGGTCGTGGTGGCGCCGCCCGGTGATCTGGACGTGGACCGGCTGCGCGGGGTGATCGTCGAGCACGACGTTTCCGCGTTGTGGTTGACGGCGGGGTTGTTCCGGGTGGTGGCGCAGGAGGATCCGGGGTGTTTCGCGGGGGTGCGCGAGGTGTGGACCGGCGGGGACGTGGTGCCCGCCGCGTCGGCGCGCCGGGTGCTCGCGGAATGTCCCTATCTGTCCGTTGTGGACGGTTACGGGCCGACCGAGACGACCACGTTCGCCACCTCCTATCGGATGTCCGAGGTCGGTGCGGTGCCGGACGCGGTGCCGATCGGCAGCCCGCTGGACACCATGCGGGCCTACGTGCTCGACGACGGGCTGAGACCGGTGCCGCCGGGCGCCGCGGGTGAACTCCACCTCGCGGGCGCCGGGCTGGCGCGGGGGTATTTCAACCGACCGGGGCTGACCGCGGAGCGGTTCGTGGCGGATCCGTTCGGGGTGACCGGTGAGCGCATGTACCGCACCGGGGATCTGGTGCGGTGGCGGAACGACGGGGTGCTCGAGTTCCTCGGGCGGGTCGACGACCAGGTGAAGATCCGCGGCTTCCGCATCGAACCCGCCGAGGTCGAGGCCGTGCTCGCCGGGCACGCGGACGTCGCCTCGGCCGTGGTGCTCGCCCGGGAGGACCGGACGAGCGCCAAACACCTGGTCGGCTACGTGGTGCCCGTCCCCGGGGCGACCCTGGACCTCGACGAACTCCGCACCCTGGCGGCGGCCACCCTGCCGGACTACCTGGTGCCCTCGGCGCTGGTGCCGCTGGAACACCTGCCGTTGAGCCCGAACGGCAAGGTGGACCGGGCCGCCCTGCCCGCACCCGCGACGAACGGCGCCCGCACCGCGCCGCGCACCGAAACCGAACGCGAGGTCGCGCGGATCTGGGCCGAAGTGCTCGGCGCCGAAGGTGTCGGCGTGGACGAGGACTTCTTCGCGCTCGGCGGCGATTCCATCCTGGGCGTGCAGGTCCTGTCCCGGCTCCGGCGGCGGTTCGGGGCCGAGCTGTCCGCGCGTGCGGTGTTCGACGCGCGCACGGTGGCCGCGCTCGCCGCCCTGCTCCCCGCGACCCCGTCCGCCACCGGGGAGGCGCCGATCGCTCGCGTGCCGCGGGGCCGGGCGCTGCCGCTTTCCTCCGCGCAGCAGCGGTTGTGGTTCCTGGACGAACTGACCGGTGGCGGCACGGCCTACAACACCGGGGTCGGGCTCCGGCTCACCGGCCCGCTGCACGAGGCGGCGCTGGGCGTCGCGCTGGCCGGGTTGTGCGCCCGGCACGAAGCGCTGCGCACGACTTTCGCCACGCGGGACGGACAGCGCGTGCAACTCGTCGCCGAAGCGGGGGAAATCCCGCTGCGCCGGGTCGATCTGTCCACAACGGACGGAACCGGCCTGGACCGGGAACTGGCCGGGGAGCTGGACCGGCCGTTCGACCTGAGCCGGGGGCCGCTGACCCGCGCCCTGCTGGTCCGGCTGGCTTCCGAGGACCACGTGCTCGTGCTCTGCCAGCACCACATCGTGACCGACGGCTGGTCGGTCGGTTTGCTCACCGCGGAACTGCTCGACCGGTATGCGGCCGCGGTGGCCGGACGGGCTCCCGAACTGCCGGAGCTGCCGATCCAGTACCCGGATTTCGCGGTGTGGCAACGGGAAAGGCTGACCGGCGCGGCGCTGGAACCGGACCTGGCGTACTGGCGGGAAACCCTCGCCGGTGTCGAACCGCTCGAACTGCCGACCGACCGGCCCCGGCCCGCGCTGCGGACGACCTCCGGCGCGGTGCACCGGCGCGATCTGCCCGCGGACCTGGTGCGGCGGCTGACCGAAGTCGGGCAGCGGCACCAGGCGACCCTGTTCATGACCCTCACCGCCGCGGTCCAGGCGCTGCTGGCGCGGTACACCGGGCAAACCGATATCGCCGTGGGCACCGCCACCTCCGGCCGGGACCGGGCCGATCTGGAAAGCCTCGCCGGATTCTTCGTCAACACCCTGGTGCTGCGCGCCCAGGCCGAACCGGCCCGGCCCTTCCCCGAATTCATCGGCGAGGTGCGGGAGACCGTGCTGGAGGCGTTCGCGCACGGCGAGGCGCCGTTCGATCTGGTCGTGGACGAGGTCCGGCCGGAACGTGATCCCGGCCGCAGCCCGCTGGTGGAAGCGCTGGTGGTGCTGCAGCAGCCGCTGGTGCGGCCCCGCGAGAGCGCCGGGCTGCGGATCGCCGAACACGCACTGCCCCGGCCCTCGGCCCGGTTCGACCTGGTGATCGAGTTCTGGCCGCGGAACGGCGCGTTGAACCTGACGATCGAGTACAACACGGATCTTTTCGACGCGAGCACGGTCGAGCGGCTGGGCGAGCAGCTGCGCGTGCTGCTCGGCGGGATCGCCGCGGACCCGGACCGGCCGCTGCGCGAACTCCCGGTGCTCACCGATGACCATCGGCGCCGCCTGCTGACCGCGGGGAACGGGGGTGGCGCCGCGGCGCCGGGGACGGTCGTCGAGCGGTTCGCCGACGTGGTGCGAAGATTCCCCGACACCCGTGCGGTCGTGCAGGGCGACCGCGCGTTGACCTATGCCGAACTGGACGTGCGCGCGAATCGGCTCGCGCAATCGCTGGTGCGTCGTGGAGTGCGGCCGGAGGACCGGGTCGCCATCCTGCTGGACCGGTCCGCGGACCTCGTGGTGGCCGTGCTGGCGGTGGTGAAGGCGGGCGGCGCGTACCTGCCGCTGGATCTGCGCGCGCCCGAGGACCGGATGCGGGTGGTCCTGGCCGAGGCCGACGCCGCGTTGGTGCTGACCGATCGGACCTGGCAGGCCACCGCCGACCGGATTCACCGCGGTTCCCCGTTGGTCCTCGGCGACCTCGGCGACGGGCCCGGCGAACCGCCGCGGGTGGAGATCACCCCGGATCACCTGGCCTACACCGAATACACCTCCGGCTCGACCGGCGTGCCGAAGGGCGTGGCGGTGTGCCACCGGGATGTCGTGGCCCTGGCGTTCGACGGGCGATTCGGGAACGGCGCGCACGAGCGGGTGTTGTCGCATTCGCCGCTGGCGTTCGACGCGTCGACCTATGAGCTGTGGGTGCCGCTGCTGAACGGTGGCCGCGTGGTCGTCGCCCCGCAGGGTGAACTGGAGGTGGCGACCCTGCGCCGGGTCATCGCCGAGCACGAGGTATCCGCGTTGTGGTTGACGGCGGGGTTGTTCCGGGTGGTGGCGCAGGAGGATCCGGGGTGTTTCGCGGGGGTGCGCGAGGTGTGGACCGGTGGCGACGTGGTGCCCGCCGCGGCGGTGCGCCGGGTACTGGCCGAGTGCCCGGGATTGTCCGTTGTGGACGGTTACGGGCCGACCGAGACGACCACGTTCGCGACTTCGTACCGGATGTCGGCCGAGGTGCCGGAGGTGGTGCCGATCGGCGGTCCGCTGGACACCATGCGGACCTACGTGCTCGACAGCGGTCTGCGGTTGGCGCCGCCCGGCGCGGTGGGGGAGTTGTACCTGGCCGGTACCGGACTGGCACGCGGATATTTCGGGCGTCCGGGGTTGACCGCGGAGCGGTTCGTGGCGGATCCGTTCGGCGAACCCGGTGAGCGGATGTACCGGACCGGGGATCTGGTGCGGTGGCGGAACGACGGGGTGCTGGAGTTCCTCGGGCGGGCGGACGATCAGGTGAAGATCCGGGGCTTCCGCATCGAACCCGGGGAAATCGAGCGCCTGCTCACCGCCCGGGCGGACATCGCCGAAGCGGTGGTCCTCGCGCATACCGGCTCCGGTCGCAAACGCCTGGTCGCCTACCTGCTGCCGGTCGCCGGGCGGGAACCGGACCACGGCGAACTCCGCCGGGCGCTCGCCGAGGCGCTGCCGGACTACATGGTGCCCGCGGCGTTCGTCACGCTCACCGAACTTCCGCTGGGACGCACCGGAAAACTGGATCGCCGCGCGCTTCCGGCGCCCAGCTTCGACACCGGGGACGGCGAGCCGCGCACCGGAACCGAACGGATCCTGGCCGAGATCTGGGCCGAGGTGCTCGGCCTCGAACGGGTCGGGATCGGCGACAACTTCTTCGAACTCGGCGGCGACTCGATCCTCAGTATCCAGGTGGGCGCTCGCGCCCGGCAGGCCGGTCTGCGGGTGAGCACCCGCGACCTCTTCCGGCACCAGACGATCGAATCCCTGTCGGCCACGGTCACCGCGGAAACCGAGGAGATCGAGGACCGCGGCCCGGTGACCGGTGACGTGCCGCTGACCCCGATCCAGCACTGGTTCTTCGAAACCCAGACCGTCCGCCCGGAACGGTTCGACCAGTCGCTGAGGATCAAGCTCGCGCACGACACAAACGAGGTGGCACTGCGGGCCGCGCTCACCGCGGTGCTCGAACACCACGACGCCCTGCGGATGCGCTTCACCCGCGCGGACGGGACGTGGCGGCAGGACAACGCGCCGGTCGAACCGGCCGACGTGCTGCGAAAATTCGAGCTGTCCGGAGTGGACAGAACCGCCTCGATCGAGCGGATCGCCGACCAGGTTCGGATGGATGCGGATCTGGGCAGCGGCCCGCTGCTGGGTGCGGCGCTGCTCGAGTTCGACGACCGCGCGCCGCTGTTGCTGCTGTCCGCGCACCACCTCGTGGTGGACGGGGTTTCCTGGCGGATCCTGCTCGACGATCTGGACCGGGCCTACCGCGCCGCCGTGGCGGGTGAGCAGCCGGAGCTGGGCCGCCGCTCCACCTCGTACCGGGACTGGGCGCACCGGCTGGCCGAGTACACGCGCACCGGCGGTTTCGCCGGCGAGCTCGCCCACTGGCGGGAATCGGCCGCCGATCCGGCGCTGCCGGTTGACGGTCCGGGCCCGAACACGGCCGGTTCGACGCGTTCGGTGACCGTGCGCCTCGACCGGCGCGACACCGAGGCGTTGCTGCGGGACGTACCGGGCGCGTACCGGACCCGGATCGACGACGTGCTCTTGGCCGCGCTGGGCCGGGTCCTGCGGGACTGGACCGGCCGGGACCGGGTGGCGATCGATCTGGAAGGGCACGGCCGCGAGGACCTGTTCGATCGCGTGGACCTGTCCCGGACCGTCGGCTGGTTCACCGCGCTGTACCCGGTCGTGCTCCCGGCTCCGGCGGGTGACGACTGGGGCACGGCCCTGAAAGCGGTGAAGGAGCAACTGCGCGCGGTGCCGAACCGCGGCCTCGGCTACGGCGCGTTGCGCTACCTCGCGGGCGTCCCCGAACTCCGCGACCGGCCCGGCCCCGAGATCAGCTTCAACTACCTCGGCCGCTTCGAACTCCCCGAATCGGCGCTGTACACCGCGCTGGACGGGGAACTCCGGCTGGACGCCGATCCCGCCGCGCCCCGCGCGCACGCGCTGGACGTGGTCGGCCGCGCGGACGGCGACGGCCTGGAGTTCACCTGGTTCTACTCCGACCGGCTGCACCGGGAACAGACCATCGGCGCGCTGGCGGAGGGTTTCGCGGCCGCCCTGCGCGGGATCATCCGGCACTGCGCGGAGCCGGGCGCGGGTGGGCGCACGCCGTCGGACTTCCCGCTGGCCGGGCTGGATCAGTCCATTGTGGATTCCCTGGTGGGGGACGGCCGGGAGGTGGAGGACGTCTACCCGCTGACGCCGATGCAGGCGGGCATGGTCTTCCACGGCCTCACCCAGGAAGACCAGCGGGTCTACTTCGAACAGACCACCTTCGTGCTGGATGGCGTGCCGGACCCCGCCGTGCTCGGCCGCGCCTGGCAGCAGGTGGTCGACCGGACGCCGGTGCTGCGCAGCCGGATCGCCTGGGAAGGGGTCGGCGAACCGCTTCAGGTGGTGCACCGAGCGGCCCGGTTGCCGATCCGGCACCTGGATTGGACGAAGCAAACCGCGGACGAAAACGAGCACGCGCTGCGCCGCCTGCTCGACGACGACTTCGCCGAGGGGTTGGAGCTCACCGCGGCCCCGGTGCAGCGGGTGACGCTGGTCCGGCTGTCGGCGACCGAGGTGCGGGTGCTGTGGACGTTCCACCACGTGCTGCTGGACGGCTGGAGCGTCTTCGGCGTGCTGTCCGATGTCTTCGCCTGCCACGCGGCCCTGCTGCGGGGCAGCGGGCAGCCCTCGATCGGCGCCCGCCGACCGTTTCGGGACTACGTCGACTGGCTCCGGCGCCAGGACGAGGTGCGGGCCGAGGCGCATTGGCGGGGTGTGCTCGCCGGGTTCGACCCGCCCACGCCGCTTCCCTTCGATCGACCGCCCGCCCGGGCCCACACCACCCGGTCGGCCGACAAGGTGACCCTGGCACTCGACGAGGCCGAATCCGCGCGCCTGTCCCGGTTCGCCCGGCGGAACCGGCTGACGCACAACGCGATCGTCCAGGGCGCCTGGGCGTCGCTGCTCGCGCGGTACAGCGGTGAACGCGAAGTGTGCTTCGGCGCCACGGTGTCTGGGCGCCCGGTGGAACTGTCCGGAGTGGACGACATCATCGGGATCTTCATCAACACCCTCCCGGTGCGAGCCGAACTGGACGGCGAAACCGGGGCGGTGGACTGGTTGCGGAGCCTGCAACTCGCACAGGCCGAATCGCGGTGGTTCGACCACGTGCCGCTGAACCGGATCCAGGGCTGGAGCGGGCTGCCCGGCGGGGTGAACCTGTTCGACAGCATCGTGGTGTTCGAGAACTACCCGATCGACGCCGGCGCGGCGGCGGCGCACGGCCTCGCGCTGCGCGATCTCGAAGCCGCGGAGCGGACGAACTACCCGCTCAGCCTGGTGGCCTATCCGGGGAAGCGCCTCTCCCTGGCGCTGGGTTATGACCGCGAACTGTTCGACCGGGCGACCGTCGAGCGGATGATCGGGCAGCTGCGGACCCTGCTGCTCGGCATGCTCGCCGAACCCGACCGCCCGGTGTCGCGGATCCCGTTGCTGGGCGAGGACGAGCGGCGGCGGGTCCTGACCGAATGGAACGCCACCGACCGCCCGTCCCCGGCCGGGGCGCTGCCGGAACTGTTCGCCGCCCAGGTGCGGCGGGCCCCGGACGCCATGGCGGTCGTGGCGATGGACCGGTCGCTGAGCTACCGGGAACTGGACGCGGCCGCGAACCGGCTCGCGCGGCGGCTGCTGCGCCTCGGGGTGCGCGCCGAGGACCGGGTCGCCGTGCTGATGGAACGGTCCGCCGACCTGATCGTCGCCGAACTCGCGATCGTCAAGGCGGGCGGCGCGTACCTGCCGCTGGACACCCGGGCCCCCGAAGCGCGGCTGAGCCTGCTGCTCACCGAGGCGAGCGCGGACGTCGTGGTCGCGGACGAGACCTGGTGGCCCATTGCCGAGCGGATCCATCCCGGGCGGCTGCTCGCGGTCGAGCAGGACGAACCGGACACCCCGCCGGAAGTGCCGGTGGATTCCGGGCAACTCGCGTACGTCATCTACACCTCCGGTTCGACCGGGCAGCCGAAGGGCGTCTCCGCCCGCCACCGGGACGTGACCGCGCTCGCCTTCGACCGCGCGTTCACCGGCGGCGCGCACGAACGCGTGCTGCTGCATTCGCCGCAGGCGTTCGACGCGTCGACCTACGAGCTGTGGGCGCCGCTGCTGAACGGCGGGCGGGTGGTCGTGGCGCCGCCCGGGGAACCGGACGTCGAGGTGTTCCGGCGGGTGATCGCGGAGCACGGGGTGACCGGGGCGTTCTTCACCACCGGCCTGTTCCGGCTGATCGCGCAGGAGGCGCCGGAGTGCTTCGCCGGGATGCGCGAGGTGTGGACCGGCGGGGACGCGGTGCCCGCGGCCGCGCTGCGGCGCGTGCTGACCGCCTGCCCGGGGCTGGTGGTCGCGGACGTCTACGGACCGACCGAGACCACGACGTTCGCCACCTTCCGCCGGATGTCCGCTGTGGACGAGGTGCCGGAGGTGGTGCCGATCGGGCGGACGCTGGACAACATGCGCGCCTACGTCGTGGACGCCGGGGGCGAGCCGGTGCCGCCCGGGGTGCCCGGTGAACTGTGGCTGGCCGGCGCCGGGGTCGCGCGCGGTTACCTCGACCGGCCCGGCCTGACCGCCGAGCGGTTCGTCGCCGATCCGTTCGCCGCCGACGGAACCCGGCTGTACCGGACCGGGGACGTGGTCCGGTGGACCGAGGACGGCGAGTTGCGGTTCGTCGGCCGGGTCGACGAGCAGGTCAAGATCCGGGGCTTCCGGATCGAGCTGAGCGAGGTCGAGGCCGCGCTCGGCGCGCATCCCGCGCTGGCCCAGGCGGCCGTGCTCGCCCGCGAGGACCAGCCGGGGAGCAAACGCCTGGTGGCCTACGTGGTCGCCGAACCGGGCGCGGCCGCGCCGAACGGCGGCGAACTCCGGGAGTTCCTCGGCCACCGGCTGCCGGACTACATGGTGCCGTCCGCGTTCGTCGCCCTGGACCGGCTGCCGCTCAACGTCAACGGGAAACTCGACCGGAATGCCTTGCCGGAACCCGATTTCGCGGCCGCCCCGGCCGCGGGGTACCGGGCACCGCGCACCGAGGCGGAACGGGCGCTGGCCGAGATCTGGGCCCGGGTGCTCGGCGTGGACCGGGTCGGCATCGACGACGACTTCTTCGAACTGGGCGGCGATTCGATCCTGTCCCTCCAGGTGGTCTCCCGGGCGCGGCAGGCCGGATTCCGGTTGCTGCCGGGCGATCTGTTCACCTGCCAGACCGTCGCCGCGCTCGCCGCGGCCGCGACCGTGCCGGAGGAAGCGGCCGAACGCGGACCGGTGACCGGGGCCGTGCCGCTGACCCCGATCCAGCACTGGTTCTTCGCGACGCGCCAAGATCCGCGCAGCGACCAGTGCGTTCGCGTGGAACTCACCGGGCCGCCGGATCTGGCCGCGCTGCGCCGCGCGCTCGAAGCCGTGCTCGAGCACCACGATGCCCTGCGGATGCGGTTCCACCGCGACGACGGCGGCTGGCGGCAGCACAACGCGGCACCCGGGGAAGTCCCGGTGTCCCTGCGCGTGGCCAACGGACCGGCCCCGGACGCGGATCTCGGGCGCGGGCCGCTGCTGCGCGCGGTCGTGTCCCTGCCCGGCCCGGACGCGCGGCCGACTCTGCTTTTGTCCGCATGTCACCTCGTGGTGGACGGCGTGTCCTGGCGGATCCTGCTGGAGGATCTGGACCGGGCCTACCGGCAGGCGCGTTCCGGCGCGGAGCCGGAGCTGGGCCGCCGGTCGACCTCCTTCCAGGACTGGGCGCGCCGGCTCGACGAGTACGCGCGGGCCGGTGGCTTCGACGCCGAACTGGACCACTGGGCGGATCGGTTCCACGGTTCCGGGCCGCTGCCGGTGGACGGGGACGGCGCGAACACGGTCGGCTCGATGCGGGCGCACACCGTCCGGCTGACCGGCGCGGAAACCGCGGCGCTGCTGCACGAGGTGCCCTCGGTGTACCGGACGCGGGTCAACGACGTGCTGCTCGCCGCGCTCGGCCGGGTGCTGCGCGGGTGGACCGGTCACGACCGCGTGGTGATCGACCTGGAAGGCCACGGTCGCGAGGAACTTCCCGAAGAGGTCGACCTGTCCCGGACGGTCGGCTGGTTCACCTCGATGTTCCCGGTGGCCCTGGACCTCCCGGCCGGGGACGACTGGGGCGGCACGCTCAAAGCGGTGAAGGAACAGCTGCGCGCGGTTCCCCGCCGGGGCTTGGGGTACGGCGCCTTGCGCTACCTCGCGCGGGCCCCCGAGCTGACCGGGCAGCCCGCCCCCGAGATCAGCTTCAACTACCTCGGCCGGTTCGACTGGGCCTTCGACGGGGACGGCCTGTGCCACGCGGTGCGCGGCGGGCTGGACGCCGAGGAGGGCCCCGAGGTGCCCCGCCCGCATCTGCTGGACGTGGTGGGCCGGGTCGACGGGGACGCGCTGGAATTCACCTGGTACTCCTCGCCGAACCGGCACCGGCCGGAAACCGTGGCGGCCGTCGCCGGGGAGTTCCTCGCGGCCCTGCGCGGGATCATTCGGCACTGCGCGGAGCCGGGTGCCGGTGGGCGCACGCCGTCGGACTTCCCGCTGGCCGGGCTGGATCAGTCCACTGTGGACTTCCTGGCCGGGGACGGCCGGGCGGTCGAGGACGTGTACCCGCTGACGCCGATGCAGGCGGGCATGGTCTTCCACGGCCTGTCCCAGGGCGATCAGGGCGTCTACTTCCAGCAGATCGAGTTCGAACTCGCCGGGGTGGACCGGCCCGAACTGTTCGCGCGGGCCTGGCAGCACGTGGTCGACCGGACGCCGGTGCTGCGCAGCCGCGTGGTGTGGGAAGGCGTGCGCGAACCGCTGCAGGTGGTGCGACGCCACGTCACCGTGCCGGTCACCGTGCACGACTGGCGGGAGGAGTCAACCCCGGACAACTGGCGGCGACTGCTCGAGCGGGACCGCGCCGAGAAGTTCGATCTCGCCGAGGCGCCGCTGCTGCGGGTTTCGCTCGTCCGGTTGTCCGACACCGAGATCCGCGTGCTGTGGACGTTCCACCACGTACTGCTGGACGGCTGGAGCGTCTTCGGCGTGCTGGAGGACGTGTTCACCTGCCACGCGGCACTGCGGCGCGGCGCGGAACCGGAACTGCCGGACCGGCGACCCTTCCGGGACTACGTCGCCTGGTGGCAGCGGCAGGAGGAGGACCTCGCGGAGGACCACTGGCGCCGGGCGTTCGCCGGATTCGACGCGCCCACCCCGCTGCCGTACGACCGGCCGCCGGTCGCGGCGCACCACTCCCGGTCGTCGGAGTGGCTGACCCTGGACCTGGGGGAGGCGCAGACCCAGCGGCTGCGCGACTTCGCCCAGCGCAACGGGCTCACCCTGAACACGACGCTGCAGGGCGCCTGGGCGCTGCTGCTGTCCCGGTACAGCGGGGAGCGCGCGGTGTGCTTCGGCACCACGGTGTCCGGCCGCCCGGCCGATCTGCCCGGCGCGGACGAGATCACCGGGATCTTCATCAACACCCTCCCGGTCCGGGCCGAGGTGGACGACGCGGCGAACGTGGTGCCGTGGCTGCGCGCGCTGCAGGCCGCGCAGGTCGAAGCGCGGCGGTTCGAATACGTGCCGCTGACCCGGGTCCAGGGCTGGAGCGGCCTGCCGGGCGGGGTGAACCTGTTCGACAGCATCGTGGTGTTCGAGAACTACCCGATCACCAGCGACGAAGCCGCCGCGCACGGTCTCCGGCTGCGCAAGCTGAACGCGGTCGAGACGACGAGCTACCCGCTGAGCGTGGTCGCCTCCCCGGGGCGGCGGCTGTCGATCGACTTCGGGTACGACCCGGCCCTGTTCGACACCTCGTCGGTGCAACGAATCGCCGAGCAGCTGGTCCGGTTCCTCGATCGGGTGGTGGCGGATCCGGCCGTTCCGCTCGGCGCGATCGATCTGCTCGGCGCCGGGGAACGGCGGCTCGTGCTGGAGCGGTGGAACGACACCGCGCGCGCGGAGGTGACCGGAAGCCTGCCCGCACTGTTCGCCGAACAGGTGCGGCGGACCCCGGACGCGCCCGCGCTGGTGGCCGACGGCCGTTCGCTGAGCTACGCGGAACTGGATTCGTGGTCGAACCGGCTGGCGCACCGCTTGCTGCGCCGGGGTGTCCGGCCCGAGGACCGGGTCGCCGTGCTGATGGAGCGGTCGATCGAGGCGCTCGTCGCGGAACTGGCGATCGTGAAGGCGGGCGGCGCCTACCTCCCGCTGGACAACCGTGCCCCCGAGGCGCGGCTGGGGCTGCTGCTCGACGAGGCGGGCGCGGACCTGGTCCTCGCGGATGTCCGCTGGTGGCCGACCGCGGAGAAGCTCCGGTCCGGCCGGTTGGTCGCGGTGACCGAGGTGGCGGGGGAGCCGGACACCCCGCCGGAGGTCGCGGTGGATCCCGGGCAACTCGCGTACGTCATCCACACCTCGGGATCGACCGGGCAGCCGAAGGGCGTCGCGGTCCGGCACCGGGACGTGGTGGCGCTCGCGTCCGACCGCGGATTCGCCGGTGGCGCGCACGAACGCGTGCTGTCGCATTCCCCGCTGGCGTTCGACGCGTCGACCTACGAGCTGTGGGTGCCGCTGCTGAACGGCGGCCGGGCCGTGCTGGTGCCGCCCGGTACGCCGGACGTGGAGACCTTGCGCCGCGTGATCGCCGAGCACGAGGTGACCGGGGCGTTCTTCACCACCGGCCTGTTCCGCGTGGTGGCGCAGGAGGCGCCGGAGTGCTTCGCGGGGATGCGGGAGGTGTGGACCGGCGGGGACGCGGTGCCCGCGGCCGCGCTGCGCCGGGTGCTGGCGGCGTGCCCCGGCCTGGTGGTCGCGGACGTCTACGGACCGACGGAAACCACGACGTTCGCCACCTTCCGCCGGATGTCCACTGTGGACGAGGTGCCGGAGGTGGTGCCGATCGGGCGGCCGCTGGACAACATGCGCGCCTACGTCCTGGACCGGGGGCTGCGCCCGGTCCCACCGGGTGCGGCGGGTGAGCTGTACCTGGCCGGAGCCGGGCTGGCCCGGGGGTATCTCGGCCGCCCGGGGCTGACCGCGGACCGGTTCGTCGCCGATCCGTTCGCCGCCGACGGAACCCGGCTGTACCGGACCGGGGACGTGGTCCGCTGGACCGAGGACGGCGAACTGGAATTCGTCGGGCGCACCGACGACCAGGTGAAGATCCGCGGTTTCCGCATCGAACCGGCCGAGATCGAGGCCGCCCTGGCCGCGCATCCGGCACTGGCCCAGGCCGCCGTGCTCGCCCGCGGCGACCAGCCCGGGGCCCGGCAACTGGTCGGCTACCTGGTGCCGGAGGCGGGCGCGGCCGTGCCCGCGACGGCCGAACTGCGGCAGTTCCTCGGTCGCACGCTACCCGACTACATGGTGCCGTCGGCGTTCGTGCCGTTACCGGAGCTTCCGTTGAACGTCAACGGAAAACTGGATTGGCGGGCGCTGCCCGCGCCCGAGTTCGGCACCGAGGAAGCGAGCGCGCCGGAGACCGAGGCCGAACGGGCGATGGCCGAGATCTGGTCCGAGGTGCTCGGCGTGCCCGGGGTCGGTCCCGGGGACAACTTCTTCGAGCTGGGCGGCGATTCGATCCTGTCCATCCAGGTGGTGTCCCGGGCGCGGCAGGCCGGTCTGGGCAACCTGGTGCCGAGCGACCTCTTCCGCCATCCCACGATCGCCGAGCTGACCGCGAACGCGGCCGAAGCCCCGGTGACCCTGGCCGAACAGGGCCCGGTGACCGGCGAGGTCCCGTTGACGCCGATCCAGCGCTGGTTCTTCGCCACCCACGCGGTCAACCCGGAGCGGTTCGACCAGTCGCTCCGGATCGAGCTCGCGCACGACACGGACGAATTCGCGTTGCGGGCCGCCCTGTCCGCGCTGCTGGAGCACCACGACGCGTTGCGCATGCGGTACGAACCGGACGAGGGCCGGTGGCGCCAGCACAACGCGCCGGTGGCCGACGTGGATCCGCTGCTGCTCGTCGACTTGTCCACTGTGGACGCCGAGCGGCAGGACGCCGAGATCGCCGAGATCTGCGTGGAGGCACACCAGTCGTTCGTGCTCGATCGCGGGCCGCAGCTGTGCGCGGTGCTGTTCGCCCGGGGCGCCGAGCGGCGGCCGGTGCTCTTCCTGGCGGCACACCACCTCGTGGTGGACGGCGTGTCCTGGCGCATCCTGCTGGACGACCTGGAAACCGGGTACCGGCAGGCGATCCAGGGGCAGCGGGTGCGGCTGCGGCCCAAGACCACGTCGTTCCGGACGTGGGCGCGGCGGCTGGCCGAACGGGCCGCCGCGGGTGGTTTCGACGCCGAACGCGAGTACTGGCGCGGCATCGGCCGCGCGTGCCCGGGCACGCTGCCCGTGGAGCGGGCGGGAACCAACACGATCGCCTCCACCCGGGAGGTCGTGGTCCGGCTCGGCCCGGACGAGACCCGGGCGTTGCTGCGGGACGTCCCGGGGGTCTACCGGACCCGGATCGACGACGTGCTGCTGGCCGCGCTGGGCAAGTCCCTGCGGGACTGGACCGGCCGCGACCGGGTGCTGATCGGGCTGGAGGGGCACGGCCGCGAGGAGTTCGCCGCCGGTCTCGACCTGTCCCGCACGGTCGGCTGGTTCACCTCGATGTACCCCGTCGAACTCGACGTCTCCCCGCGGGGTGGCTGGGGCGCCGTCCTGAAGTCGGTGAAGGAGCAGTTGCGGGCGATCCCGGGCCGCGGGCTCGGTTACGGCGTGCTGCGCCACCTCGTCGGGGAACTGGGCGACGCGCCCGCACCCCGGCTCTCCTTCAACTACCTCGGCCGGTTCGACGCTCCCGAACCGGGCGGGCCGGGCATGTACCAACTTGTGGGCGGGCTGGAAGCCGATGTCGATCCGGAGGCGGTCCGCCCGCACCAGCTCGACGTGGTCGGCCGGATCGACGGCGAAGAACTGGAACTGACCTGGTACTACTCGGTGAACCTGCACCGCGAGGACACCGTCCGCACGCTCGCCCGGGAGTTGCTCGGGAACCTGCGCGGGATCATCCGGCACTGCGCGGAGCCGGGCGCGGGTGGGCGCACGCCGTCGGACTTCCCGCTGGCCGGGCTGGATCAGTCCATTGTGGACTCCCTGGTCGGGGACGGCCGGGAGGTGGAGGACGTCTACCCGCTGACGCCGATGCAGGCGGGCATGGTCTTCCACGGCGTGTCGCAGAGCGAGCAGGGCGTCTACTTCGAACAGGCGAGTTTCGTCCTGGACGGCGTCCAGGATCCGGACCTGCTGGCCCGCGCCTGGCAACTCGTGGTGGACCGCACGCCGGTGCTGCGCAGTTCGGTGCGCTACGCGGAACTGGCGCAGCCGGTGCAGGTGGTATGGCGGGCGGTCGCCGTCCCGATCGAACACCTGGACTGGACCGGGTTCTCCGAGGCGGAACGGGAGGCCGCACTGCGGCGCCTGCTGGCGAGCGACCGGGAACGGGGGATCGATCTGACCACCGCGCCGCTGCTGCGGCTCGTCCTCATCCGGCTTTCCGCGAACCGGGTGCGGGTGGTGTGGACGTTCCACCACGTGCTGCTGGACGGCTGGAGCGTCTTCGGGGTCCTCTCGGACGTCTTCGCCGCGCATGCCGCGCTGGCCCGGGACGTCCGCCCGCGGTTGCCCGACCGGCCGCCGTTCCGCGCGTACCTGGAATGGCTCGGCGAACGGGACCGGGGCGAGGCCGAGGAGTTCTGGCGCCGCACCCTGTCCGGGGTCACCGGCCCCACACCGCTCCCGTACGACCGGCCCCCGGCGACCGGGCACGCGAGCTGGTCCGGCGCATGGCTGCACCGGACGCTGGCCGAGGAGGACACCGCTCGCCTGGCCGAGTTCACCCGCCGCCACGGCCTCACCATGAACGTCCTGGTCCAGGGCGCGTGGGCGCTGCTGCTGGCGCGGCACAGCGGCCGGGACGACGTGGTGTTCGGCGCGACGGTCTCCGGCCGTCCCGCCGAACTGCCGGACGTGGACGAGATCATCGGGATCTTCATCAACACCCTGCCGGTGCGGGTCGCGGTGAATCCGGCGGCGAACGTGGTGCCGTGGCTGCGCGGGCTGCAGGCCGCGCAGGCCGAGGCGCGGCAGTTCGACCACGTGTCCCTGGCCGAACTGCGATCCTGGGCCGAACTGCCCGGCGGGGTGAACCTGGCCGAGAGCCTCGTGGTGTTCGAGAACTACCCGATCAACGACGAGGCCGCCGCCGAGCACGGGCTGCGGGTGCACGGGCTCCAGGCGCGGGAAACCACCAACTTCCCGCTCAGCGTGGTCGCCTCACCCGGCCCCGAGTTGTCGGTCGAACTCGGCTACGACCCCGTCCTGTTCGACGCGGGAACCGCGGAACGTTTGGTTGTCCGACTGTTGACTCTGCTCACCGAACTGGTCGCCGCGCCGGACCGGCCGCTGTCCCGGTTGCCGATGCTGACCGCGGCCGAGGAACACCAGGTGCTGGTCGCGTGGAACGCCACCGGGTGGGCGGAACCGGGCACGGTGACCGGCCGGTTCGCCGAGATCGTGCGGCGGTGGCCGGATTCCCCGGCCGTCGTCGGCGACGGCCGCGCGCTGACCTACGCGGAGCTGGACCTGCGCGCCAACCGGCTGGCCCACCGGCTGCTGCGGCTGGGCGTCCGCCCGGAGGATCGGGTCGGGATCCTGCTCGACCGGTCCGCCGACCTGGTGGTGGCCGTGCTCGCGGTGCTCAAGGCGGGCGGGGCGTACCTGCCGCTCGACCCGCGTGCCCCGGGGCTCCGGATGCGGCGGGTGCTGACCGAGGCGGATGCCCCGGTGGTGCTGGCCGACCGGGCCTGGGCGGCGACCGCGTCCTCGGTCCACAGCGGACAGACCTTGTTCGTGGACGACCCGTCCCTGGCCGGGGAGCCGCCGGAGGACCCGGCCGTGGCCGCCGATCCCGAGCGGCTCGCGTACGTGATGTACACGTCCGGATCCACCGGGACGCCCAAGGGCGTGGCCGTGCGGCACGCCGACGTGGTCGCCCTCGCCGCGGATCGCCGGTTCGCCGGCGCCGCCGGGCAGCGAGTGCTGGCGCATTCCCCGACCGCGTTCGACGCGTCGACCTACGAACTGTGGGCGCCGCTGCTGCGCGGTGGCCAGGTCGTGGTCGCGCCTCCGGGCGACGTGGACGCGGAGGTGCTCCGGCGGGCGATCGCGGTACACCGGGTGACCGGGCTCTGGCTGACCGCGGGCCTGTTCCGGCTGGTCGCCCAGGAGGCCCCGGACGCGCTCGCCGGGCTCCGCGAGGTGTGGACCGGCGGGGACGTGGTGCCCGCGGCGGCGGTGCGCTCGGTGCTGCGCGCCTGTCCTGGGCTGTCCGTTGTGGACGGTTACGGGCCGACGGAGACGACCACGTTCGCGACTTCGTACCGGATGTCGGCCGAGGTGCCGGAGGTGGTGCCGATCGGCGGGCCGCTGGACGGGATGCGGGCCTACGTGCTCGACGGTGACCTGCGCCCGGCGCCGCCCGGGATCGCCGGGGAGCTGTACCTCGCGGGCGCCGGGCTGGCGCGGGGTTACCTCGGCAACCCCGGGCTGACCGCGGAACGGTTCGTGGCGAACCCGTTCGGCGAACCCGGGTCGAGGATGTACCGGACCGGGGACTTGGTGCGGTGGCGGAACGACGGGGTGCTGGAGTTCCTCGGCCGCGCCGACGACCAGGTGAAGATCCGCGGGTTCCGGGTCGAACTCGGCGAGGTCGAGGCGGCGCTCGCCGCGCATCCCGGGGTGGCCCAGGCCGCCGTGCTCGCGCGGGAAGACCGGCCCGGTGCGAAGCTGCTGACCGCGTATCTGGTGCCCGTGGATCCGGCGGTGCCGCCGGAACCGCCCGCGCTGCGGGAGTTCCTCGGCCGGACCTTGCCGGACTACCAGATTCCGGTCGCGTTCGTATCGCTGACCGAACTCCCGTTGAGCGGCAACGGAAAACTGGATCGCCGGGCGCTACCGGCGCCAGCACAGGCGCCCGCGACCGCATACGTGCCGCCGGAGACCGACACCGAGCACACCGTCGCCGGGATCTGGGCCGAGGTGCTCGGCCGCGAGCGGATCGGGGTCGAGGACAACTTCTTCGACCTCGGCGGCGATTCCCTGCGGAGCCTGCATATCGCCACCCGGGCCACGGCGATCTTCGGAGTGCCGGTCAAACCTCGTGACGTGCTGACCACCCCCACCATCGCCGCGTTCGCGGAGGCGGTGGAGGAGAAGGTCCTCGCGGACCTCGAACGGGCCGCCTTCGGTGACGCATCCGACCAGGAAGTGTGAGGAACAGCGATGACTTCCTCGAAACAGCACCGCGTGTCCGCGCTGCCCGCAGAACTCCGGGAACAGCTGCGTCGGCGACTGGCCGGGCGTGCCGGACGGGCCGACACGATCCCGTCCGCCGACCGTTCCCGGCCGCTGCCGTTGTCGTTCGCGCAGCAGCGGTTGTGGTTCCTCGACCGGTTGCGGCCGGGGGACCCGGAGTACAACAGCGCGCTCGCGTTCCGCCTGCTCGGACCGCTCGACCTGGACGCGCTGGCCGCGGCGCTGCGTGCGCTGGTCGCCCGGCACGAGGCGTTGCGGACCACCTTCGACGAGGTCGACGGCGAGGCGGTGCAGGTCATCCAGCCGCCCGGCGAGGTGCCGGTGCTCGTCGTCGACGTGCGACCGGAGGAACTGGACCGCGTGCTGGACGAGGAGTACGCGCGGCCGTTCGACCTGAAGCGCGGTCCGGTGGTGCGGGTGCTGGTGGCGCGGCTGGGGCCCCAGGAGCACGTGCTGCTGGTGAGCGTGCACCACATCGCGACCGACGGCTGGTCGATGGGGGTGCTGACCGAGGAACTCGGTGCGCTCTACGACGCGGCGGTGCGCGGCGCCGTTGCCGCGTTGCCGGAGCCCGGCTTGCAGTACGCCGATTTCGCGGTGTGGCAGCGCGAGCGGCTGACCGCGGTGGACGAACAGCTCGGCTTCTGGCGGGAGGCGCTGGCCGGGCGGGAACCCTTCGATCTGCCGACGGACCGCCCCCGCCCGCCGGAGCGGTCGACGGCCGGGGCGGTCCACGAGTTCGCCGTCCCGGCCGGGACGGCCGCGGCGCTCGGCGAGCTGGCCCGGGATCGGGAGACCACGCTGTTCACCGTGCTGCTCGCCGCCTGCCAGGTGCTCTTCGCCCGGTACGCGCGGCGGCGGGACGTCACCGTGGGCACCGTGGTTTCCGGCCGCAACCGCCCCGAACTGGACCGGATGGTCGGCTTCTTCGTCAACACCGTCGTGCTTCGGTCCACTGTGGACCACCACCGGGGTTTCCGGGAGTTCCTCGGCGAGGTGAAGCGAACCGTCCTCGACGCCTTCGCCCACGACGAGGTGCCGTTCGAGCGGCTGGTCGACGCCGTGCACGCCGATCGGGACCCGAGCCGCCACCCGCTGTTCGACATCATGGTGCTGCTGCACAGCGGCCCCTCGGGGGCGGGCTCCTTCGGCGGCCTGCGCGCCGAGGAGGTCGAGATCGCGCGGCATTCGGCGAATTTCGACCTCACCGTCGAGTTCGCCGAACGGGACGGCGGGCTGACCGGGCTCGTCGAGTACCGCACCGATCTGTTCGACCCGGAAACCATCGAACGCCTGGCCGGGCGGCTCGGAGTGCTGCTGGCGGGAATCGCGGAGTGGCCCGACACCCCGGTGGGGCGGCTGCCCCTGCTGAGCGCGGGGGAGCGGCGGCGACTGCTCGCCGCGGGAACCGGCGCCGCGCTGGAGGTGCCGGACACCACCCTGCCCGCGGTGTTCGAGGCGACCGCGGCCCGGTACCCGGACCGCACCGCCGTGGTGTGCGGGGACACCGAACTCACCTACGCGGAACTGAACGCGCGAGCGAACCGGCTCGCCCGGTACCTGGTGGCGCGGGGCGCGGGGCCGGAGCGGGCGGTGGTGGTGCGGTTGCCGCGTTCGGCCGAGCTGGTGACGACGATCCTCGCGGTGCTGAAGTCGGGTGCGGTGTACGTGCCGGTGGATCCGGATCTTCCGGCCGAGCGGGTGGAATTCCTGGTGCGGGACGCCGATCCGGTGGTGGTGCTGGACGAAACAACGGATCCGGGAACGTTCTCCCCGGCCAACTCGGCGCACGGTCCACAAGGGACGGACACCGCGTACCTGATCTACACCTCGGGTTCGACCGGGCGGCCCAAGGGGGTCGCGGTCGAACACCGGAGCCTGGTCAACCTGCTGGCCGACCACCGCACCGGATTCGCGGGCGGCGGACGGCTGCGGGCCGCGGTGACCGCGGCGTTCTCCTTCGACACGTCGTGGGAAGGACTGGTGCTGCTGGCTGACGGCCACGAGTTGCACGTGCTCGAGGACGAGGTCCGGTTGAACCCGGCCGCGCTGGTGGATTACGTGGCCCGGGAGCGAATCGACTTCCTGGACCTCACGCCGACTTATCTCCGGCAGTTGCTGCCCGCGGGGCTGCTGAGCGGGGACCATCGCCCGCGGGCGTTGATGCTCGGCGGGGAAGCGATCGGCGAGGCGCTGTGGCGGGAACTGGCCGGGGTCGAGGGCACGGCGGTCTACAACTACTACGGGCCCACCGAATGCACGGTGGACGCGGTGTGCTGCCGGGTCGGCGAGACCGAGCGGCCGGTGATCGGGCGGCCGTTGGCGAACTTGCGGGCGTACGTCCTGGACGACGAACTGAACCTGGTGCCCCCGGGCGTACCCGGTGAGCTGTGCCTGGCGGGGCCGCAGACGGCCCGGGGTTACTGGAAACGCCCGGGACTCACCGCCGACCGGTTCCCGGCGAACCCGTTCGGGGAACCGGGATCCCGCCTGTACCGCACGGGTGACCTGGTCCGCTGGGTCGGCGGGACGCTCGAGTACCTCGGGCGGATCGACGAGCAGGTGAAGATCCGGGGCTTCCGGGTCGAACCCGGCGAGATCGAGGCGGCGCTGCTCGAACACCCCGGGGTGACCGAGGCGGCGGTACTCGTCCGCGAGGATCGGCTGGTCGCGTACTTCACCGGCACCTCGGAAGCGGCCGAACTGCGCGCGGCGCTCGGCCGGACGCTGCCCGGCTACCTGGTCCCGGCCGCGTTCGTCCGGATCGATCGCCTCCCGCTGACCCCGCACGGCAAACTCGACCGCCGCGCGCTCCCCGCGCCCGACTGGTCCGGTGTGGCGGCCTACGTCGCGCCGCGCGACGAGCCGGAGCGGATCGTCACCGAGGTCTGGGCCGAGGTGCTCGGCCTGGAGCGGGTCGGCGTCGAGGACAACTTCTTCGATCTGGGCGGCGATTCGATCCTGGGCATCCGGGTGCTGTCCCGCCTGCGGGCCGTGCTCGGCGTCGAGCTTTCCGTGCGCACGCTGTTCACCGCGCCGACACCCGCCCGGCTCGCCGCGGCGCTGCCCGCGGACACCCGCGCGGAGTACCGGCCCATTCCGGTGCTGCCCCGCGGCCGGGCACTGCCGTTGTCGTTCGCGCAGCAGCGGTTGTGGTTCCTGCACATGTTCGAGCCGGACAGCACCGAGTATGTGTCGCCGACGGCGTTGCGGTTGCGTGGTGAGCTGGACGTGACCGCGTTGCGGCGGGCGCTGACCGCGCTGGTGGCCCGGCACGAGTCGCTGCGGACCACCTTCGATTCGGTGGACGGCCGGGGGGTGCAGTTCGTGCACGCTCCCGCCGAGGTCCCGCTGCCCCGGATCGACCTCCGCGAACAGTCCGCGGAGGACCGCGAGGCGGCACTGGCCGAACTGCTGCGGTCGCACGCCGCCACGCCCTTCGACCTGCGCCGCGGGCCGCTGCTGCGGGTCGTGCTGGTCCGGCTGGCACCCGACGAGCACGTGCTCGTAATCGTGGTGCACCACATCGTCACCGACGGCTGGTCCACCGGCGTGCTGCTGCGCGAACTCGGCGCGCTCTACGCGGGCGCCGAGCTGCCCGGTTTGCCGATCCAGTACGCGGACTACGCGGGCTGGCAACGCGACCGCCCCGCTTCCGCCGCCCTGGACTACTGGCGGGCCCAGCTGGACGGGGTCCCGCCGCTGGAACTGCCGACCGACCGGCCCCGGCCCGCGGTGCGGACACGTAACGGCGCCTTGCACGAGTTCCGCATTCCCGCCGAGGTCACCGACCGGCTCCGCGACCTCGCGCGGCAGCGGGACACCACTCTGTTCCCGCCGCTGATCGCGGCCTGCCAGGTGCTGCTGGCCCGCTGGTCCGGGCAGGACGACATCGCGGTCGGCACCGTGGTCTCCGGCCGCGAGCGGACCGAACTGGAGGGGCTGATCGGGTTCTTCGTCAACACCCTGGTCCTGCGCTCCACAGTGGACGGTCGTCGCGGCTTCGGCGAGTTCCTCGACGAGGTGCGGGACCTGGTCCTGGACGCCTTCGCCGCCCAGGACGTGCCGTTCGACCAGGTGGTGGACGAACTGAGCCCGGACCGCGACACCAGCCGGACCCCGCTCGCGCAGGTCATGGTGGTGCTGCAGAACACCCCAGGTGAGCCCCCGTCCCTGCCCGGCCTGGCGGTCGAGGAACTCCCGCTTCCGGTGGTGACCGCGAACTTCGACCTGATGATCCAGTTCCAGGAGCACGCGGGCGGGCTGGACGGGGTGGTGAACTACAACACCGATCTGTTCGACGCGGCCACCATCGAGCGGATGACCGGCTGGCTGCGGGTGCTGCTCGCCGGGATCGCCGAGGACCCGGACCGGCCGGTCGCCCGCCTGCCCTGGCTGACCGGTGGTGAGCGGCGGCGCCTGGTGCGCGATTGGAACCGCACGGACCATCCGCTGGCCGGAATGTCCTTGCCGGAAGCCCTGCGGGCGCAGGTGGAGCGGACCCCGGCGGCGGCCGCGGTACTTCCCGAGAGGGGGGCGCCGCTGTCCTACGCGGAGTTGGACCGGTGGGCGAACCGGTTGGCGCACAAGCTGATCCGGCTGGGGGCCGGACCCGAGCGCACGGTCGCGGTCGTCCTGCCGCGTTCGCCGGAACTGCTCGTCGCCGTGCTCGCGGTGCTCAAGGCGGGGGCCGCCTACGTGCCGATCGATCCGGACTACCCGCGCGAGCGGATCGATCTCGTGCTCGGTGACGCGCGCCCGGTGGCGGTGCTCGACACCGCCGCGGCGGTGCGGGACACCGGCGAGGTGCCGGATTCCGCTCCCGCGGATCGCGCGCTCTGCCCGGACCATCCCGCGTATGTCGTGTACACCTCGGGCTCCACCGGGCGCCCGAAGGGGGTGGTGGTCAGCCACCGCGCGGCGCTGAACTACCTGGGCTGGGCCGCGCACACCTACCCCGGGCTGGCGACATCCGCGGTGCTGCACTCCTCGGCCGCGTTCGACCTGACGGTGACCACGCTGTTCGGGCCGCTGCTGACCGGCGGCGCGATCCGGCCGGTCGAGGAACTGGCCGATCGTGCCGGGGCGTCGGCCACCTTCGTCAAGGCCACCCCGAGCCACCTGCCCCTGCTGAACGCGGCCCCCGATGAACTGTCCGCCGGGGGCGACCTGGTGCTCGGCGGCGAGCAGCTGGTCGGCGCCGCGCTCGCCGGGTGGCGGAGCGCGCATCCGGCGGCGGCGGTGATCAACGAGTACGGTCCGACCGAGGCCACGGTCGGGTGCGCCGCCCACCGGATCGACCCCGGTGATCCGCTGCCCCCGGGACCGGTGCCGATCGGCGGCCCGGTGTGGAACACCCGGCTGTACGTGCTGGACGAGGCGCTGCGGCCGGTGCCGATCGGCGTACCCGGCGAGTTGTACGTCGCCGGCGCCGGTCTGGCCCGCGGGTACCTGAACCGGCCCGGGCTGACCGCGGAACGGTTCCTCGCGAACCCGTTCGACGATCCGGGTTCGCGGTTGTACCGCACCGGTGACCTGGTGCGGCGGCGCGCCGACGGCGTGCTCGTCTACCTCGGCCGCGCCGACGACCAGGTGAAGATCCGGGGCTTCCGGATCGAACCGGGCGAGGTCGAGGCGGCGCTCGCCGCGCATCCGGACGTGAGCGAGGTGGCGGTGATCGCGCGCGAGGACCAGCCCGGAACGCACCGGCTGGTGGCCTACCTGGTGCCCGCCCCGGGCGTCCCGGCCCCCGATGCCGAGGCGCTGCGCGCGTTCCTCGCCCGGACGCTGCCCGCCCACCTGATCCCCGCGGCGTTCGTCGCGCTGGACGCGTTGCCGGTGACCCGCAACGGAAAGCTGGACCACCGGCTGCTGCCCGCCCCGGAGGGCCGCGCGGAACTGGCGACCCGGTACGTGCCGCCCCGCACGGACACCGAAGCCGAACTGACCCGGATCTGGTCGGCGGCCCTGGGTGTCGAACGAGTCGGCGTCGAGGACAACTTCTTCGGCCTTGGCGGCGACTCGATCCTGTCCATCCAGGTGGTCGCCCGCGCTCGACAGGCCGGGCTTTCGCTGACCGCCAAGGACATCTTCCTGCACCAGACCGTCGCCGAACTGGCCACGGTCGTCCAGGCCAGGGTCGCGCCCGAACCCGAAACCCGGCCGCGGTTCACCGGGCCCGCACCGCTGGCCCCGATCCAGCACTGGTTCCTCGAGCACGAGGTGCCCGGGCACGGCGCGGATCCGCACCACTTCACCATGTCCGTGCACCTCGGCCTGGCGCCGGAGGCGGACGCGGCCGCGCTCGCCACGGCGGCGCGGGCCGTGGTCGCGCACCACGAGACCCTGCGCACCCGGTTCACCCGGGCCGATGGAACGTGGTGCCAGGAGGTCGTTCCGGGCGAACCGCCCGGCCTGTTCCGGCGATGCGATCTGTCCGAAGTGGACGATCCGGACGCCGCGATCCGGGACGCCGTGGTGGCGGCCCAGTCGTCGCTGCACCTGACCGACGGACCGCTGGTGCGGTTCCTGCTGTTCACCTTCGGCGAGGACCGGCCCGCCCAGCTCTTCGTCACCGCGCACCACCTGGTCATGGACGGGGTGTCCTGGCGGATCCTGCTCGGGGACCTGGAAATCGCCTACCGGCAGGCCGTCGCCGGGCTCTCCGCACGGCTGGAACCGGTCGGCACCGGATTCGGCGAATGGGCGCGCCTGCTCACCGAGCACGTCCGCTCGGGTGGTCTGGACGCCGACCTGGGGTACTGGACCACCGTGTTCGCCGGGGCGGCGGCGGACCTGCCGACCGATCTCGGCGGGCCGAACACCGTCGAATCCGCCCGCACGGTCTCGGCGCGGCTCGGCCGAACCGAAACCGAGGCGCTGCTCCAGCAGGTCCCGGCGACCTACCGCACACGGATCAACGACGTGCTGCTCAGCGCCCTCGGCCGCGTGCTCACCCGCTGGACCGGGCGGGACCGAGTGCTGATCACCATGGAAGGGCACGGCCGCGACGACCTGCTCACCCGGGTTGACCTCTCCCGCACGATCGGCTGGTTCACCGCGCAGTACCCGGTCGCGGTGACCATCGATCCGGCCACCGGCTGGGGCGAGATCCTGAAATCGGTCAAGGAACAGCTGCGCGCGGTGCCGCATCAGGGACTCGGCTACGACGCCCTGCGTTATCTCAGCCAGGAGGACTCCCCGGCCACCGCGCTGCGGGACGACCCGGCACCCCGGATCTCGTTCAACTACCACGGGCAGTGGGACCTGGCCTCCGGTCGCGGGCTGTTCCGCGACCGGCACGCCGAACTCGGCCAGGACGCCGCGCCCGGGAGCCTGCGCAGCCACCTGCTCGACGTGATCGGCGTGGTCGAAGGCGGCGAACTGGTGCTGTCCTGGCAGTACTCGAACCAGGTCCACCGCGAATCGACCGTGCGCGAACTCGCCGAGGAGTTCGTGCGGGCACTGCGGGAGATCGTCGCGCACTGCGCCCGCCCGGACGCGGGCGGCCGCACCCCGTCGGACTTCCCGCTCGCCGGACTGGACCAGGCGGGCGTCGACCGGCTGGTCGGCGACGGCCGCGCGGTGGAGGACGTGTACCCGCTGACCCCGCTGCAGGCCGGGATGCTGTTCCACCATCTCGTGGGCGTCGAGTCGACCGCCTACTTCGACCAGTTCCAGCTCCGGCTGACCGGGGTGCGCGAGCCGAAGGCACTGGGCGCCGCCTGGCAGCGCGTGGTCGACCGGACCCCGATCCTGCGCAGCCGCATGGTCTGGCAGGACGTGGACGAACCGTTGCAGGTGGTGCACCGCCGGGTCACCGTCCCGGTCGAGTACCACGACTGGCGTGCACTGTCCGAAGAGGACCGGAAAGCCGAGCTGGAGCGGGTGCTCGCGGCGGATCTGGCCGCCGGGATGGACCTGGCCGTGCCCCCGTTGCTGCGGCTGCGGATCGCCGAGCTGCCCGGCGACGAGGTTCAGCTGGTGTGGACCTCGCACCACGTTCTGCTGGACGGGTGGAGCACCGCGCAGGTGTTCGGCGAGGTCTGCGAGCAGTACGCGGCCATCGTGCACGGGCGTCGCCCGGAACTGGTGTCCCGGCGCCCGTTCCGCGACTACCTGCGCTGGCTGCGCGACCAGGACCAGGGCGCGGCCGAGAAGCACTGGCGCGGGGTGCTGGACGGGTTCGCCGCGCCGACGCCGTTGCCGTACGACCGGCGACCGGTGGAGGCGCACCGCACCGAATCGGACGAATCGGTGCTGCTCGAACTGCCGCCGGAGGATTCTCGGCTGCTGCACCGCACGGCCAAGCGGAACGGGCTGACCGTGCACACCGTGGTGCAGGGCGCCTGGGCGCTGCTGCTGTCCCGGTACAGCGGGGAGCGGGACGTGCTCTTCGGCACCACGGTCGCCGGGCGCCCCGCGGAACTGCCCGGGGTGGAATCGATGATCGGCATGTTCATCAACACCGTGCCGACCCGGATCCGGATACGGCCGGACCAGGGCCTGGTCGCCTGGCTGCGCCGAACCCAGGCCGAGCAGACCGACGCGCGCCGGTTCGACTTCGTTTCGCTGGCCCAGTTGCGTTCGTGGAGCGATCTGCCCGCCGGGACGAACCTGTTCGACAGCGCGGTGGTGTTCGAGAACTACCCGATCGACGACGCGGCGGGAGCCGGGCACGGGATCGGTGTGCGCGAGGTGCGGTCGCTGGAGACCACCAACTTCCCGTTGACGCTCACGGCGTACCTCCACGACCGGCTCGGCCTGGAACTCGCCTACGACCCGCGGCTGTTCGACCGGACGACCGTGCGGCGCATGGCCGACCACCTGTGGACGCTGCTCACCGAGATCGCGCGGAACCCGGATCGTTCGCCCGCGCGGGTGCCGATGCTGGACGCGCTCGAACGCGACCGGGTGCTGGGGGAGTGGGCCGGGGCCGAACTCGCCGTACCGGAAGCGCTGCCGCAGGAGGCCTTCGAGGCCGCCGCGGCCCGCGAGCCGGAGCGAACGGCCCTGGTGTGCGGGGACGCGGTGCTCAGCCGCGGCGAGGTCAACGCGCGGGCGAACCGGCTGGCGCGCTACCTGGTGGCGCAAGGGGCTGGTCCGGAGCGGACGGTGGTGGTGCGGTTGCCGCGTTCGGCCGAGCTGGTGGTGGCGGTCCTGGCGGTGTTGAAGTCGGGTGCGGTCTATGTGCCGGTGGATCCGGATCTTCCGGCCGAGCGGGTGGAGTTCCTGGTGCGCGACGCCGATCCGGTGGTGGTGCTGGACGACCCCTCGGTGTTCGCCGAGTCGGGATCGTTCTCCGCGGCGAACCTGGCACACCGTCCACAGGGGACGGATACCGCGTACCTGATCTACACCTCGGGTTCGACCGGGCGGCCCAAGGGGGTCGCGGTCGAGCACCGGAGCCTGCCGAACCTGCTCGCCAATCACCGCGCGGTCTTCGCCGGTGGGGACCGGCTGCGGGTGGCGGTGACGGCGGCGTTCTCCTTCGACACGTCGTGGGAGGGCGTGCTGCTGATGCTGGACGGCCACGAGTTGCACGTGCTCGAGGACGAGGTCCGGTTGAACCCGGCCGCTTTGGTGGATTACGCACGGCGGAACCGGATCGATTTCCTGGATCTCACGCCGACTTACGTCCGGCAGTTGCTGCCCGCGGGGCTGCTGAGCGGTGCCCACCGCCCGCGGGCGTTGATGCTGGGCGGGGAAGCGATCGACGCGGCGATGTGGGCCGAGCTGGCCGAGGTCGAGGGTACGACGGTCTACAACTACTACGGGCCCACCGAATGCACGGTCGACGCCACGTTCTGCCGCCTGGGCGAGACCGATCGCCCGGTGATCGGCAGGCCGTTGGGGAACGTGCGGGCCTACGTGCTCGACGACCAGCTGTCGCCGGTACCGGTCGGGGTGCCGGGTGAGCTGTACCTGGCGGGGCCGCAGACGGCCCGGGGTTACTGGAAACGCCCGGGGCTCACCGCTGACCGGTTCCCGGCGAACCCGTTCGGCGAACCGGGATCCCGGATGTACCGGACCGGGGACCGGGTGCGGTGGACCGCCGACGGGCTGCTGGAGTACCTCGGCCGGGCCGACGAGCAGGTGAAGATCCGGGGCTTCCGGATCGAACCCGGTGAGGTCGAAACCGCGCTGCTCGCGCATCCCGCGATCGCCGAGACCGTGGTGCTCGCCCGCGAGGACCAGTCCGGGCTCGCCCGCCTGGTCGCCTATTTCGTCCCCGCGCGGACACCCGCGCCCGCGGTGGGGGACCTGCGCGCCTGGCTCGCCCGGCGGCTCCCGGAACACCTGGTGCCCTCGGCGTTCGTCGCGCTCGAGCGGATGCCGTTGACCCGCAACGGCAAACTCGATCGGCAGGCGCTGCCCGCCCCGGCCGGGCGGCCGGAACTGGAGACGGTGTACGTCGCCGCGCGCACCCCGGCCGAGGCGGCGCTCGTCGAGATCTGGGCCGAGGTGCTCGGCGTCGACCGGGTCGGGGTCGAGGACAACTTCTTCGAACTCGGCGGCGATTCGATCCAGGCCATCCGCGTGGTCTCCCGCATCCGCGCGGTGCTCGGGGCGGACCTTTCCGCGCGCAGCCTGTTCACCGCGCCGACGCCCGCGCGGCTCGCGGCCGAACTACCCGGTTCGGCGGCCGAACGCGCCATTCCCGTGGTGCCGCGGGCGGACGGGCTGCCGCTGTCGTTCGCGCAGCAGCGGTTGTGGTTCCTGCACGAATTCGAGCCGGACAGCACCGAGTACATATCGCCGACGGCGTTGCGGTTGCGCGGCGAGCTGGACGTGACCGCGTTGCGGCGGGCGCTGACCGCGCTGGTGGCCCGGCACGAGTCCCTGCGCACCACGTTCGACGCGGTGGACGGCACACCGGTGCAGCGCATCGGGACCCCGTACGAGGTGCGGCTCCCGGTGTCGGATCTCGCGGAAACCGCCCTGCACGAGGCGCTGGCGGAAGAACTCCGGCGGCCGTTCGATCTGCGCCGCGGTCCGCTGCTGCGCGCCCGGCTCTTCCGCCTGTCACCCGGCGAGCACGTGCTCAGCCTGGTGCTGCACCACATCGTCACCGACGGCTGGTCCAGTGGCGTGCTGGTGCGCGAACTCGGCGAACTGTACGCGGGCGCCGAGCTGCCCGGTTTGCCGATCCAGTACGCGGACTACGCGGTCTGGCAACGAGAACTGGACACCCTCGACGAGCAACTCGAGTACTGGCGCGAGCGGCTCGCCGGGGTGCCGCCGCTGGAGCTGCCCACCGATCGGCCCCGGCCCCCGGTGCGCACCACGGAAGGCGCGTGGCAGGAGTTCGAGGTGCCCGCCGAGGTCACCGCACGGCTGAAGGAACTGGCCAGGCGGCACGACGGCACGCTGTTCCTGACCCTGGTCGCGGCCTGCCAGGTGCTGCTGGCCCGCTGGTCCGGGCAGGACGACATCGCGGTCGGCACCGTGACCTCCGGCCGCGAACGCGCCGAACTCGACGGCCTGATCGGGTTCTTCGTCAACACCCTGGTGCTGCGCTCCACAGTGGACGGTTCGCGGACGTTCCGCGAGTTCCTCGGCGAGGCGCGCACGACGGTGCTGGAGGCCTTCGCGCACCAGGACGTTCCGTTCGAACGGGTGGTGGACGCGGTGCAGCCGGTGCGCGACGCGAGCCGGACCCCGCTGTTCCAGACCGCGGTCGCGTTGCAGAACGCGCCCGAATCGGCGCCCGCCTTCCCCGGACTGGCCGCCGAGGAACTCGCGCCCCCGCTGGTGACCGCGAACTTCGACCTGCTCATCCAGTTCGAGGAACGGGACGGGCGGCTGCTCGGCGCGGTCAACTACAACACCGGCCTGTTCGACGCGGCCACCATCGAGCGGATGACCGGCTGGCTCGACGTCCTGCTGCGCGGGATCGCCGGCGACCCCGGCCGGCCGGTGGCCGCGCTGCCGGTGCTGCCGCGAGCGGAAGGCGAGCGGCTGCTCGTCGAGCACAACGCGACCGGCCGGGACACCCCGCTGGTGCCGTTCGGCGCGTGGTTCGAAGCCCAGGTCGCCCGGACTCCGGAAGCACCGGCGCTGCACACCGAAACCGGGCCGTGCACGTTCGCCGAACTGGACGCGCGCGCGAACCGGCTGGCCCGGCTGCTGATCCGGCACGGCGCGGGTCCGGAGCGGATCGTCGCGCTCGTCCTGCCCCGCTCGCCGGAGCTGATCGTCGCCGAACTCGCGGTGCTCAAGGCGGGCGCGGCCTTCCTGCCGGTCGATCCGGCCTACCCGGCGGAACGGGTTTCGTACATGCTCGAAGACGCCCGGCCGGTGCTGGCGATCGCCGGTACCGGTGCGGGGGTGGACTTCCCGGTGCTCGACCTCGAGTCGCTGGTGTCCACCGCGGATTCGTTGCCGGGCGAACCGGTGACCGACGAAGACCGGATCGCGCCGCTGCGCCCCGACCACCCCGCCTACGTCATCTACACCTCGGGGTCCACCGGGCGGCCGAAGGGCGTGGTGGTCACCCATACCGGGCTGGCGAACTTCTCCGCCGCCGAAGCGGACCGGTTCGCGGTGTCGCCCGGCGATCGCGCGCTCGCGTTCTCCTCGCCCAGTTTCGACGCGTCGATCCTGGAACTGGGCCTGTCCCTGCCGAACGGGGCCGCGCTCGTGGTGCCCCCGCCGGGACCGCTGCTGGGCGCCCAGCTCGCCGACACGCTCGCCCGGCACCGCGTGACGCACGCGTTCCTCCCACCGGCCGCGCTCGGCACGCTCCCCGCCGATCGGGCGCTGCCGGAGCTGCGCACCCTGGTGGTGGGTGGGGAAGCCTGCCCGCCGGAACTCGTCGCGCGGTGGGCCCCGGGCCGCCGGATGATCAACGCCTACGGCCCCACCGAGTCGACCGTGGTCGCCACCTGGAGCGCGCCGCTCGAGCCCGGCGGCGCTCCGCCGATCGGGCGGCCGATCTGGAACACCCGGGTCTACGTGCTGGACGGTTCGCTGCGCCCGGCGCCCACCGGCGTTCCCGGTGAGCTGTACGTCGGCGGGCGCGGGCTGGCCCGCGGGTACCTGCACCGGCCCGGCCTCACCGCGAGCCGGTTCGTCGCCGATCCGTTCGGCCCGCCGGGTTCCCGGCTGTACCGGACCGGGGACGTGGCCCGGTGGCGTGGAGACGGGGAGCTGGAGTACCTCGGACGCGCCGACGAGCAGGTGAAGATCCGGGGCTTCCGAATCGAACTCGGCGAGGTCGAATCGGCGCTCTCGCGGCATCCGCGCGTCGCCGAAGCGGTGGCCGCGGCCCAGGGCGAGCCGGGGCGGCAGCGCCTGGTCGGTTACCTCGTCCCGGCCGCCGGTTCCGCCGCGCCGACGGCCGCCGAGCTGCGGGAGTTCCTCGGCCGATCGCTGCCGGATCATCTGGTGCCCTCGGCGTTCGCGGTGCTCTCCGCGCTGCCGGTCGGCCCGAGCGGCAAGATCAACCGGCGGGCGCTGCCGCCGGTGACCGCCGAACCGGACCCCGGCACGCGGTTCGTCGCACCGGAAGGGCCGCTCGAACTCCGCCTCGCGGCCATCTGGGCCGAGGTGCTCGGCGTCGACCGGGTCGGCGCGCGGGACAACTTCTTCGACCTCGGCGGTGATTCCATCCTGACCATCCAGGTGGTGCACCGGGTGCGCCAGTCCGGGCTGGCGATGACCGCCAAGGATCTGTTCCGGCACCAGACCGTCGCCGAACTCGCGACCGTGGTCACCGAGGCCGTGGCCACCGGCACCGGCGCGGAACCGGTGACCGGGCCGGTGCCGCTGACCCCCGTCCAGCACTGGTTCTTCGAGCACCATCCGGCGGCCCCGCACCATTTCAACCAGTCGGTCCTGCTCGAACTGAGCGAGGAACCGGACGAACGGATCCTGCGCCGGGCGCTGGACGCGCTGGTGGCCCACCACGACGCCCTGCGGTTGCGGTTCGAGCGGGCCGACGGCGGCTGGCGCCAGCACAACGCGCCGGTGGCCCCCGCGAACCCGCTCACCCGGCACGATCTGTCTGCTTTGGACGAAGCCGGGCAGCGCGCCGCGATGGCCGACCGCGCCGACGAGGCGCACGCCGGATTCGTCCTGGAAAGCGGGCCGTTGCTGCGGGCCGCGCTGTTCGACCTCGGCGGGGGCCGGGCGCCGCGGCTGTTCCTGGTGGCGCACCACCTGGTGGTCGACGGCGTGTCCTGGCGGATCCTGCTGGAGGATCTCGACCGGGCCTACCGGCAACTCCGCGACGGCGAGCCGGTGGACCTCGGGCCCAAGACCACCTCGTTCCGCGACTGGGCGCACCGGCTGGTCGAGCACGTCGCCGGGGGCGGGCTCGACCACGAGATCGCGCACTGGGCGGAGGCCGCGCAGGCGGGCGCGCTGCCGTGCGACCGCGACGCGGGGGGCGCGGCCGAGCCCCGTTCGGTGCCGCTGACCGCGGCGGACACCGAGGCGTTGCTGCGCCTGGCACCCAGCGTCTACCGCACCCGGATCAACGACGTGCTGCTCGCCGCGCTCGCCTGGACGCTGCGCGAGTGGACCGGACGCTCCGAGGTGGCGATCGATCTGGAAGGGCACGGCCGCGAGGAGATCTTCGACGGCGTCGACCTGACCCGCACGGTCGGCTGGTTCACCACGATCTTCCCGGTCGTGCTCCAGGTGCCCGGCGGCGAACCGGACTGGGCGGGACTGGTCCGCGCGGTGCGCCGCCGGATGCGAGCCGTACCGGGCAACGGGTTCGGTTACGGCGCGCTGCGCTACCTCGCCGGTCCGGAGACCGGAGCGCGGCTCGCCGTCCCGCCGGAGGCCCCGCGCATCAGCTTCAACTACCTCGGCCAGTTCGACGGCACGACCGGCGGCGACGGCCTGTACCGGGCGTCCCTGCCGCCGATCGGACGGGAGCACGATCCCGCCGACCCGGGCGCGCATTCGCTCGAGGTGGTGGGTTCGGTCCAGGGCGGACGGATGGAGTTCACCTGGTACCACCGGCCGGACCGGCACTCGGTGTCCACTGTGGACCGTCTGGCGCGCGGGTTCGCCGCCGCGCTGGAAAGTATCGCGCGGGACTGCCGGGGGAGGGCGCGATGAGCTCGCTGGCGCGCAACCGGGACTACCGCCTGCTGTGGATGGGGCAGGCGTTGTCGGAATCCGGGTTCCACACCGCGATGATCGCGTTCCCGCTGCTGGTCCTCGCGCTCACCGGATCGCCGGCGGCGTCCGGGCTGGTGCTCGGCGTGGTCGCCGCGGCACAGCTGATCGCCGGACTGCCCGCCGGGGCATTGGTGGATCGCTGGAACCGGAAGAAGGTCATGCTCTGGTGCGAGGCGGTGCAGGCCGCCGCGGTGGCCGGGCTCGCCGTCGCCCTGTGGCAGCGGGTGGCCACGGTGCCGCTGCTGGTCGCGGTGGCCTTGGTGATGGGCGTGTGCCGGGCGCTGTTCGAACCGGCGGAGGAAGCGTGCCTGCCGCGCCTGGTGACCGCCGAGCAGGTGCCGGCCGCGGTGGCGATGAACGCCGCTCGCGGCTACGCGGGGCAGCTTTCCGGCACCGCGCTGGGCGGGTTCCTGTTCGCGATCGGCCGGATGGTGCCGTTCGTCTTCGACGCGTGCACCCACCTGCTCGCGTTCGCCGGACTGGTGTTCGTGCGGGTGCCGCCACGTCCCGTGGAGCCGCGGCCGGTCCGGCACCTCGGCCGCGAGATACTGGCCGGGCTGCGGTGGGTGTGGCACCAGCCGCCCCTGCGGGTCACGACGTTGTGCGTGGTGGTCCTGAACTTCTTCTTCAGCGCGTACTACCTGGTGATCATCATGCTGGCCGCCGAACGCGGCGTGCCGCCGGGCGAGATCGGCGTCATGGCGGCCATGCTCGGTGCGGGCGGCATCCTGGGGGCGCTGGCCGCCCCCGCCCTGCACCGCCGGATCAGCCCGTACGTGCTGATCGCCGGGGTGTTCTGGGCGCTGACCGCGCTGACCCCGATCGCGGTGCTCCTGCCCAACGGTTACCTGCTGGGGGCGCTGTTCGCGGCGATGGCGCTGCTTCCCCCGGCGGCGAACACCACGATCAACGCCTACCAGTTGCTGATCACCCCGGACGACCTGCGCGGCCGGTTGAGCGCGGTGATGGCCGTGGTCGCCGGGGTCGCCGGTGCGGCGGGACCGGCGTTCGGCGGCTGGCTCGTCGACGCGCTGCCCGGGAGCGACGCCGTCCTGGTGTGCGCCGGGGCCATCGCGGCGGTGACCGTGGTGGTCACGCTGAACCGCACCATGCGGAGTTTTCCCCGCCAGATCTCGGCCGAATCTCCGGCCGCGATGGATTCACCCCGATGAGGAAGGAGCTCGAGCGGATGGACGAGAACGGCAGGTTCCAGGTTCTGGTGAACGACGAGGAGCAGTACTCGCTGTGGCCCGCGGACAAGGAGGTTCCGGCCGGCTGGCGCGCGGTCGGCAAGGAGGGCGGCAAGCAGGAGTGCGTGGACTACGTCGACCAGGTGTGGACCGATATGCGCCCGCGCAGCCTCCGGGAACGCATGGCCGCCGAGGGATGAGGCATAACGCTGCCTGATGGCGTACCGGCGTAGCGCGGAGTGGACTAGACCACTGACACTGGGTTTGGTCCACTCCGCTCATTCGCCAGTCGTCAGAAGGAGACGACGATGACCCTGCTACGAAGGGCGGGCGTGGTCAGCGTCCTCTGCGCGCTGCCGCTCCTGCTCACCACCCTCCCGGTCGGTTCCGCGTCCGCCCACGGTTCGATGGGGAACCCGGTCAGCCGGATCTACAACTGCCTGCAAGAAGGTCCGGAGAATCCGCAGTCCGCCGCGTGCAAAGCGGCCGTCCAGGTCGGCGACAGCTGGCCCGTCTACGACTGGGACGAGGTGAACCAGCCCAATGCCGACGGGCGGCACCGCGAGATCATCCCGGACGGCAAGCTGTGCAGCGCCGGGCGCGACAAGTACAAGGGCTTCGATCTGCCCCGTGCCGACTGGAAGGCGACCAACTTCCCCAGCGGCGGCAGCTACACCCTCCGCTACAAGTACACCGCGCCGCATCCCGGCACGTTCGAGCTCTACCTGACCCGGGACGGCTACGACCCGACGAAGCCGCTGAAGTGGTCGGATCTGGAGGACAAGCCCTTCTATTCGAAGCTCAACCCGCCGACCTCGGGCGGCAACTACGTGCTGAACGCGCAACTCCCGGCGAAGCAGGGGCGGCACCTCGTCTACGCGATCTGGCAGCGGCACAAGCCGGACAGCGGCGAAGCGTTCTACTCCTGTTCGGACGTCGTGTTCGGCGGCTGAGTCATCCGGACATCCGCTCGGCGCTGCCGGTCGACCTCTCGCCGACCGGCGCGCCGGGCGCGGCCGCTTCCTGCCCCAGACTGGGCTGATGGGCGTTCTGGACGGCAAAGCGGTGGTGATCACCGGTGCGGGCCGCGGCCTGGGCCGGGCGTATGCGGTGCATGCGGCGGGTTCCGGGGCCGCGGTGGTGGTCAACGATGTGGCGGTGGAATCGGCCGGAGCGGTCGCCGCCGAGATCCGGGAAAGCGGCGGCCGGGCGGTCGCGAACGCCGGTTCGGTGACCGATCCCGGGCAGGCCGACGCGCTCGTCGAGCGGTGTTTCGCGGAATTCGGCGCCCTGGACGGGCTGGTGAACAACGCGGCGGTGAACTACCACGCGTTTCCGTGGGAGGACGATCCCGGCCGGTTGCGCGAGCTGATCGAAGTCAACGTGCTCGGGTCGATGTACTGCGGAATCGCGGCGGTCAAGGCGATGCACGCGCGCACCGGCGGGGTCGTCGTGAACGTCGCGTCCGGCGCGATGCTGGGGCAACGGGGGAGCGCCGCCTATTCGGCGTCCAAGGGAGCGGTCGCGTCGATGACGGCGTCCTGGGCGGCGGACCTCGCCGACCACGGGATCCGGGTCAACGCGGTGTGCCCGCTGGCGTGGACCCCGATGATGGAGGCCGATCCGCGGGCGCACCAGATCTGCTCGCCGGAGCACACGCCCGACCGGATCGCGCCGCTGGTGACGTACCTGCTCAGCGATCTCTCCGCGGGGATCACCGGCCAGCTCATCCGGTTCGTCGGCGACCGCATGCTCGTCGTGCGCCAGCCCGCGGTCAAGGAACCGGTGCTGCGAAGGGACAGTTGGGACGTCGCCGACATCGCCGCGGCCTTCGACGAGGATCTCGGCGACGCCCTCGAACCCACCCCCGGCGAACGCTGGCGGCTGTAGAACGTGCGACTCGCCTGCCCCAACGTGTAACTCGCTTGCCTGAACGTGTAATTCGCGTGCGGGAGTGGGTAACTCGCTTGCCCGAACGTGGAACTCGGTGGGGGTCGGCGAGTTCCACGTTCGGGCGGGGGCGGGCTATTCGGTTAGCAGGCGCCGTCGTCGCGCCAGACGGCCCACGAGCGGGGGTCGCCCGGTTCGGCGCCGGTCGACCAGTACGTGGCCGTCCACTTGTGACCGTTGTGCGACACCACGTCGTCCGGTGCGTAAGGAGCGGCGGCGTCCCAGGCCGGGATCCCGTCACAGGTCGGCGGGGTGCTGTCCTCGATGGTCAGGGAGAGCAGCACGTCGTGGTCGATGTCGGCGCCGTCGCCGCGGATGACCACCTGGCTCGCACCGGGCGGGGCCTCCGCGGTCGTGGCGATGGTCAGCGTCGCCGAACCACCCGATTCGATGGTCGCCGGTTCGAACGTCGCGGTCGTCCCCGCGGGGAGTTTCGCGGCGCTGAGCGCCACCGGCTGGGCGACGCCTCCGGTGATCTGGGTGCCGACGCTGACCTGGACGGACGCGCCCGGTCGCACGGTCACCGACGCCGGGTTCAACGAGATCGAGAAGTCGTTGCCCTGGCTGGCGCCCACCGTCAGCGTGTACTGCACGGTGTGGTCGGCACTCGCGCCGTCACCGGTGATGGTGATCGGGTAGTTCCCGGTCGGCGTGTCCGCCGCGGTGGTGACGGCGAGGGTGGCCGAGGCGTCGGAGGTGACCGAGGCCGGAGTGAACGTGGCCTTCGCACCCGCGGGCAGGCCGGTCGCGGTGAAGGTCACCTGCTGCGGGCTGCCTTGCGTGGTGCGGGTGGCCACGGTGGTCGTCGCGGTCTGGCCGGGTTCGACCCGCCCGCTCGCCGGGGTGACCGTCAGTTCGAAATCGGCGGTCGCCGTGCACGTGGTCGGTTCACCCGGCGCGGTCGTCACGCTGATCGCGTCCCACGCGGCCTTGGTGGTGTTGAACTCCGTGCAGCTGTTCGGGAACAGGGCCAGCGCGGCTTCCAGGGTCGCCTTGCGGGCGGCCTTGTGGTTCCAGCCGGAGGTCTTCTTCAGCAGGCCGTTGTAGAAGATCTTCGCGGCCTTCTGGACGCCGATGCCGGTGATCGAGGAGTTGTTGCAGGTCGGGCTGTTCGGCTTGCCGCCGCCCGGGCTGGTGCCCTCGGCGAGCAGGTAGAACCAGTGGTTCTGCGGACCCGCCGCCTTGTGCACCTCGGTGTTCGGGATGGAGGAGGAGTAGCAGTTGGGGTCGTTCTTCCGGGACGGGTCGTACATGATCCGGATCGGGCCGAACCCGGTGATCTTCTCGCCCACCTCGTAGTCCGGCGGATCGTCCGGGCTGTTGGCGTAGGCCTCGGTGACCGCGCCGAAGATGTCGCCGGTGGACTCGTTCAGGCCGCCGTTCTCGTTGCCCGAACCCGCGCCACCGGGCGTGGTCTGGAAGATCGCGTGCCCGTACTCGTGCGCGACGACGTCGATGCTGGTCAGCTGGGGCCCGTTGGTCACCCGGCCGAACTGCGCTTCGGAGCCGGTCCAGAACGCGTTGACCTGGTTGAGGCCGACCCAGCCGGGGAAACCGCGGCCCTGACCGTTGATGCCGTTGCGGCCCACCCAGTCGCGCAGCATGTCCCATTCCTTGGCCGCGCCGAAGAGCACGTCGACGCAGCCGGTTTCCAGATCGGACGCGGTTCCGTTGCCCCAGCTGTCGTCCGCGCCGGTGAAGACCCGCTTGGGCGACAACGGTCCGCAGCTGATCCCGGGCCGCTTGGAGTCGGTCATCGAGAACTGCCCACCGGTGGCCGTGGTGTCGAGCTGCACCGACTTGTAGTGGAAGCCGCTCCCGGTGCCCGCGCGGACCTCGTCACTGGTCTCCAGGACCGCGCCGGTGTGCGCGTCGACGAACACGTGCAACCTGCTCGGGGTGTCGCCGTTGGCTCCGGTGACCACCACCTCGTAGGCCAGCCGCTGGGCGTCCCGGGAAAGGACGACCAGTGCCGGGGTGGTACTGCTGTCCACTGTGGATAGTTGGGCGCGGGCGGTGGCGGCGGCCCGTTCGGCGGGGACGGCGGCCGCGGTGTCCACGCTGATCGGCGCGGGCGTGGCGGCGGTGGTGTCCCGGACCTTGCCATGGGCGTCGGTGACCACCACCGCGTCCCCGCCGATGACCGGGAGGCCGCGGTAGGTGCGTTCGTAGGCGGCGTAGAACAGTCCGCCGCCGCCAGGCGTCACGCTGACGCGCTGGTACTGGTCGTCCGGGCCACGGCGGAGTTCGTCGTAACCCGCGGAGGCGGCCAGATCGGCCGCTTTCGTCGCGAGGGTCAGGGGGTCGGGTGTCGGTCGCGGCTGCGGCGTCCCTTGTGCGGACGCGGGAAGCGCGACCAGGACGGCCAGGCCGGTCAAGGCGGCCGCGGCCAAGCTGAGCAGGGGTCTGGTTCGCACGGTCGTACTCCGGGGTGCAGGGTGGACTGGACAAACGAGTCATTTCGGGGTCGTGTCCAGTGGGGTTAACCAAAGTTATTTCCTTTGGCGCATTTGAGTTAAAACCGGGCGGGATGCGCCGTCAATGCGCCGTTCGGCCGCAATGGTCTGGACCAGTTCTGTTTCTTATGCGTACGCGATCAAACGGGTTATGGCCCCGGCGTTCCGGTGAGTGAAAGCGCGGCGCGACGGCCGTCGCCGCGCGATGCCACGCTTCCGGCATGGAACTGGACGGCAAGGTCTGCGTGATCACCGGGGGAGCGGGCAGCATCGGACTCGCCGCCGCGCGGTTGTTCGTCGCCGAAGGCGCGCGGGTGATGCTGGCCGATCTCGACGAAACCGCGCTGCGGTCGGCGGTCGCCGAACTCGGCGCGGATCGGGCCGGGTGGCAGGTCGCCGACGCGGCCGACGAGGAGCAGATCGCGGCGTGCTTCGACGCGGCACGGAACCGCTGGGGCGGGGTCGACGTGGTGCTCGCCAACGCCGGGATCACCGGCACGATCGCCCCGGTGACCGAATACCCGGCCGACGAGTTCGACCGCGTGTACCGGGTGCACGTGCGCGGTGCGTTCCTCACCTGCAAGCACGGGCTGCGGACGATGCACGACGGTGGCAGCGTGATCATCGTGTCCAGCGTCGCCGGGCTGCGCGGCGATCCGGGGGTTTCTGCCTACATCACCGCGAAACACGCGCAGATCGGGTTGATGCGGTCGGTGGCCAAGGAGGCGGCGGAACGCGGGATCCGGGTCAACACCCTGCACCCCGGGCCGGTGGACAACGGATTCCAGCACGGTTTGGAAGACCGCCTCGGCAAGGTGCTCGGCACCGACGCGACCGCCTTCTTCGACCGGCAGATCCCGCTCGGACGGCATGCGGCGCCGACCGAGATCGCCCGCTCGCTGCTCTACCTCGCCTCGGCGCAGAGCAGTTTCACCACCGGCAGCACGCTCGTCGTGGACGGCGGTATGAGCGGCTGAACGCGAGCCGTACCCGAAACCAACTGACGAGTAGTTCCGTGTGCGATGATCGCTTGATGGACGACATACCACGCCGGGCCGGGCGGCGTACGGCCATGCTCGCGAGCGTGCCGCTGGGCATGGCCGGACGGGCGGTCGGTGGCTGGGCGCGGCGCATGGCCGGCGGCACGGCCGAGGAGATCAACGCCGAACTGGCCGCCCGCGCCGCCGAGCAGATCTTCGAGGTGCTCGGCCAGCTCAAGGGCGGGGCGATGAAACTCGGGCAGGCGCTGAGCGTCTTCGAGGCCGCGGTGCCCGACGAGCTGGCCGCGCCCTACCGCGAGGCGCTGACCAAACTGCAGGCCGAGGCGCCGCCGATGCCGGCCGACGCGGTGCACGCGGTGCTCACCGAACAGCTCGGCGCGTCCTGGCGGAAGCGGTTCGCCGAATTCGACGACACCCCGGCCGCCGCGGCCAGCATCGGGCAGGTGCACCGCGCGATCTGGCACGACGGCCGCGAGGTGGCGGTCAAGGTGCAGTACCCGGGGGCGAAGGAGGCGTTGCTGGCCGATTTGCGCCAGTTGCGCCGTTTCAGCCGGATCGTCCAGCCGCTGATGCCCGCGGTGGCGGTCAAACCGCTGGTGGCCGAGCTGACCGACCGGATGATCGAGGAACTCGACTACCGCGCCGAGGCCGACCACCAGCGCGCCTTCGCGGCGGGTTTCCGGGACGATCCGCACGTCTTCGTGCCCCGCGTCCTGGCCAGCGCGCCGAAGGTGCTGGTGATGGAGTGGGTGATCGGCACGCCGCTGGCCAAGGTCATCGCGTCCGGGGACCAGCGGACCCGCGACCGGTTCGCCTGGCTGTTCGCCGATTTCCACTATTCCTCCGCGGACCGGGTCGAGCGGCTGCACGTGGATCCGCATCCGGGCAACTACCTGCTGCTCGGCGACGGCCGCCTCGGCGTGCTCGATTTCGGCGCGGTCGGCCGGATGCCCGGCGGGGTGCCGTGGACGCTCGGCCGCATCCTCCGGCTGGCGGTGGACGGGCGGCCCGGCGAACTGCTCGACCTGTTGCGCGAGGAGAACTTCGTCCAGCCGGGGATCGACGTGCGGGCCGAGGACGTGCTCCGCTACCTCGCGCCGCTGGTCACCCCGATCCAGGAGGAGACGTTCCACTTCACGCGGGACTGGTTACGGGCGCAGGCCGAGCGGATGGGCGACATCCGGCGGCCCGAGTTCACCATCAGCCGATCGATCAACCTGCCGCCGCAGCACCTGATGCTGCTGCGCGCCACCGGGAGTTCGGCGGCGATCCTGTGCCAGCTCGAAGCGGAGGTCGCCATGCGGGGAATCTTCCAGGAGCGGCTCAACGGATTCCGGGAATAGCGGCGCCGTGGTTGGCTGGGTAGGCGACCACACCTGGAGGCATCCGTGCAGGATCTGCTCACCACGGCGGAACTGACCCCCGCCGGCTTCGCCGATCTGATGGAATTGACCGCCCGCTTCGCCGAGGATCCCGTGCGCGATCCGGATCTGCTGCGAAACCGCTTGGTGGGCCTGCATTTCACCAATCCGTCGACCCGGACGCGGGTGTCCACCGAAGCCGCGGTGGTGCGGCTGGGCGGAACCACCACCACGCTGTCGCCGAACGATCTGCAACTCGGCCGCGGGGAAACCATCGAGGACACCGCCCGGGTGCTTTCCGGCTACCTGGCCGCTCTGGTCATCCGCACCTCCTCGGATACGGAACTCGCGCGCTTCGCGGCCGCGGCCACGATTCCGGTGATCAACGCGTGCACCGACGGCCACCACCCGCTGCAGAGCCTGACCGATCTGTTCACGCTGCGGCAGTTGTTCCCGGATCCGCGCGGCCGCCGGATCGCCTACGTCGGCGCGGGCACCAATGTGGCCGTCAGCCTGGCGCAGGCCGCCGCACTGTCCGAAGTGGACATCGCACTGGCGACACCGGAGGCGTACCCGCCGGACGCGGACGGCATCCGGGCCGCCGAGCGGATCGCCGCGTCCCAGGGCACCGCGGTCGTGCGGACCGGTGATCCGGCCGAGGCGGTCCGCGGAGCCAGTGCGGTGTACACCGACGTGTGGCTGTCCATGGGCGACCCGCCGGAGGAGGCCGCGGCCCGGAGAGCCGCGCTGACGCCGTACCGGGTGGACGACGCGCTGCTGGGGCTGGCGTTGCCGGAAGCGGTCTTCCTGCACTGCCTTCCGGCACACCGCGGCGAGGAGGTGACCGCCGAGGTGATCGACGGTCCGCGGTCGGTGGTGTTCCGGCAGGCCGCCAACCGGCAGCCGGTCGCCCAGGCGGTGCTGCACCACCTGCTGTCGGCGTGACCGCGGACGGCGATCGGTTCGGGTTCGGGTTCAGCGTTGTGGTTCGCGCAGGACACCGGAGATGACCGTGGTCACCATCTTGCGCACCGCGCCGGGTTCCGGCGGGGTGCCCTTCCGGTCGGCGAACAGCAGGTGCCCGGCCCCGATCAGGGTGGGCGCGAGCGCGTCGATGTCGGCGTCCGCCGCGATGCGGCCCAGTTCGCGCTCCGCGGTGAGGTAGGAGCCGATCATGGTCGCGGCTTCCGCCAGGAGCGGCACGCCGACCGGCCAGGTCTCGCGCAGCCGGGCGCGCAACTCGTCGCGGAAGGTGACCAGGGCGACGATCGCGACCGCGACCGAGCCGAACAGGGTGGTGAGCCCGTCCGCGAGATTGCCGGTGACGGTGCCGGTTCCGGCGGACGCGTGCAGGGCGACGGCCTGCAGGTCGATCCGGTTGACGCGGTCGTACACGAGTTCGGCGAGGAAGGCGTCGAAGTCCGCGAAGTGCCGGTGCAGCACACCCTTGGCGCAGCCCGCCTCGGTGGTGACCGCGCGGCTGGTCAGCGCGCTCGGCCCGTCCCGCAGGAGGACCCGCTCGGCGGCGTCGAAGAGCTGTTCGCGCACATCGCGGATGGCCACCCCGGTTGCCACCACGCCTCACCCCTTCCGTACCCGTTGTCGAGTGGGCAGATGCCCACTATGGTGGGCAAGTGCCCACGCTACCTCAGGAACATCCTTCCGAACGCGAGCTTCATCAACAACGCCAGGTCGCGGAATCCTTCGGCACGGACGCCGAACGCTACGACCGCGCCCGGCCCCGCTATCCCGACGCGCTGGTGGACCGGATCGTCGCCACCAGCCCCGGGCGCGACTTCCTCGACGTCGGCTGCGGCACCGGTATCGAAGCCCGGCAGTTCCAGGCGGCCGGTTGCACGGTGCTGGGCGTCGAACCCGACGCGCGGATGGCCGATTTCGCGCGGCGCAGCGGGATCCAGGTCGACGTGGCGACCTTCGAAACCTGGGAACCCGGCGGCCGGACGTTCGACGCGGTCGTCTCCGGGCAGGCCTGGCACTGGGTGGACCCGGTCGCGGGCGCGGCCAAGGCGGCGCGGGTGCTGCGACCCGGCGGTTCGCTGACCTCGTTCTGGCACGTGTACGAGCCCCCGGCCGAGGTGCGGGACGCCTTCTTCGCGGTCTACCAGCGCGTGGTGCCCGATTCGCCGTTCAAGATCCAGTGGAACAAACAGGGCATGGACGAGTACCGGGCAATGCTCACCAGGGCCGCCGACGGTATGCACCAGGCGGGCGGGTTCGGCGAGCCGGAACGGTGGCGATTCGAGTGGGAGCGGTCCTACACCCGGGAGGAGTGGCTGGACCTGCTGCCCACGACCGGCGGCCTCACCCGGCTCCCGGCGGACAAGCTGGCCGAGGTGCTGGCGGCCGTCGGAGCCGCGATCGACGAGATCGGGGGTGGCTTCACGATGCGGTTCACCACGGTGGCCGTCACCGCGGCGCGAACCGGCGCCAGCTGATCCGGCGGCGCGTTCCCGGACAACACGGCGGGGCGGACGACATTCGCACGTCGTCCGCCCCGTACCGGGTGCCGATTACGCCGACGGCTTCTTGATCACCTCGATCAGGCTCGTCCAGCTGTCCTTGCCGTGACCGGCGGCGATCGCGCGGTCGTACTGCGCGCGCACCGCTTCGGGCAGGCCCTGGTCGATGCCCGCGTCGCGGCTGGCGCCGACGATGTGGTCCGCGGTCGCGCCCATCATGATCGCGGTCGCCAGTTCGCCGGGGTGGCGGCCCGCGTCGATCGCCTCCGCGGCTTCGGACAGGTACGACCCCAACTCGTCGAAGTTCGACGCCGCCCAGGGCAGGAACTCCTTCGCCGACACCCCGGCCGAACCCACCAGCGCGGTGGCGTGCAGGTAGGCCGACAGGGAGGTCAGGAAGATGTCCAGCTGCGCCTGGTAGAACAGCTGCGCGAGGCCGTGGTCCTCGCCCACGTAGTCCGGCCGCCCGATCAGGGCCAGCGTGTCGCGGTGCTGGTCGAACGCCGCGCGCGGCCCGCTGTAGAACACGTAGGCGCCTTCCTGGCCCACCAGCGGGGCCGGGACCATGACGCCTCCGGTGAGGAAGGTCGCGCCGCGTTCGGCGGCCCACGCGGCGGCCTCGCGGGTCTTCGCCGGGGTGTCCGAGCTGAGGTTGACCAGCACGCGGCCGGACAGTTCGTCCTCGGCCTGGCCGAGGATGTCGTACATCGCCTGGTAGTCGGTCAGGCTGAGCAGCACCAGCCCGCTCGCGGCGACCGCTTCGGCCGGACTGGTCGCCCGGACCGCGCCCTGCGCGACGACCCCGTCCGCCCGGCTCGCCGTGCGGTTCCACACGGTCACCGGGTGGTCGTTGCCGAGCAGGACCGTGACCATCGCCTGCCCCATCGGGCCCAGACCGATCAGGGTCACCGGTGACTTCTTCGCACCCATGGTTCTTCGTTCCTCGCTACTCGATGATCCTCGCGGCGCGGATTTCGCGCCGTCGTGGTCCACTCTGGTGACCGGCGCGCACGGTTCGCTGCGGGTTCGCGCACGACGGGCTGTCGGTGTCCCTGGTTAGGGTGTGTCCGTGCGTTTCGGTGTGCTCGGTCCGCTCGTGGTGTGGACGGCGGACGGGAGCCCGGTGCGGGTCCCCGAGGCGAAGGTGCGCGCCCTGCTCGCCGATCTGCTGGTGCACGAGGGTCGGCCGGTCTCGGCGGATCGGCTGGCCGCCGACCTGTGGGGCGAGCGGCTGCCCGGCAATCCGGCGAACACCCTGCAGACCAAGGTGTCCCAGTTGCGCCGCGCGTTCGAGGCCGCCGAACCGGGCGGGCGGGAACTGGTGACCCGCGAGGCGGCGGGGTACGCGCTGCGGATCGAGGCGGACGCGGTGGACGCGGACCGGTTCCGCGCGCTGACCACCCGGGCGCGGCAGACCGCGGACCCGGCGGCCCGATCGGCGCTGCTGGCCGACGCGCTCGCGTTGTGGCGGGGCCCGGCGTTCGCGGATTTCGCCGACGACCCGTTCGCGGCCGCCGCCATCCAGCGGCTGGCGGAGGAACATCTCGCCGCGCAGGAGGAATGGGCCCAGGCGCGGCTCGAGCTCGGCGAGCACGCGGCGCTCGCCGGGGAACTGGGCGAACTGGTCGCCCGGCATCCGTTGCGGGAGCGGCTGCGGGCGGTGTACGTGCGGGCGCTCTACCGGTCCGGACGGCAGAGCGAGGCCCTGGCCAGCCTCGGCGAACTCCGCGCGCGACTGTCCGCCGAGCTGGGCCTGGATCCCGGGCCGGAGCTGACCGCGTTGCAGCAGGCGATCCTCGTCCAGGACCCGGCGCTGGACGCCACCGCCGAACCGCGTTCCGCGCGGAACCGGCACAACCTGCCCGCGCCGCTGACCGAACTCGTCGGCCGCGCCGAAGGCGTCCGCGAGGTCCGCGCCCGGCTGGCGGCGAATCGGCTGGTCACCCTGTCCGGACCGGGCGGGGTGGGGAAGACCAGGCTGGCCGTGGAATCCGCACGGCAACTCCTCGAGGCGTACCCGGACGGGGTGTGGCTGGTCGAACTCGCCGGGGTCGGCAAATCCGGCGCGGCCGACCTCGCCCGGGCACTCGCGCAGACCGTGCTGGCGGTCCTGGACATCCGCGAGGACACGGCCCCCGGACCGTTGCCACCGGGTACGCCGGTCGACCCCGGTGACCGGCTGACCAGTTCCTTGCGCGGCAAGCGGATGCTGCTCGTCCTGGACAACTGCGAGCACGTGGTCACCGCCGTCGCCGAACTCGCCGACCGGTTGCTGAGCGGCGTCGAGGGGCTGCGGATCCTGGCCACCAGCCAGGAGGCGCTCGGCCTGCCCGGCGAGGCGTTGTTCCCGGTGCCACCGCTCGATCTGCCCGCGCGCGCCGCGGAAGCCGATCCGGACGCCGTGCGCGAGGCGGGGGCGGTGCGCCTGTTCGCGGCCCGCGCCGCCGCGGCGGCGCCGGGGTTCCGGGTGGACCGGGACAACGCGGCGGCGGTCGCCGCGATCTGCCGCCGCCTCGATGGCATCCCGCTGGCGCTCGAACTCGCCGCCACCCGGGTGCGCGCGCTCGGCGTGCCGGAGTTGCTGTCCAGATTGGACGATCGGTTCGCGTTGCTGGGATCCGGGCGCCGGGGCGTTCCGGCGCGGCAGCAGACCTTGCGCGCCATGATCGACTGGAGCTGGGAACTGCTGACCGGGGCGGAACGCGCGGTGCTGCGCCGGCTCGCGGTCCACCTCGACGGGTGCACGCTCGACGCGGCGGAGTCGGTGTGCGCGGGGGAGGGGGTGGACCGGTCGGCGGTGCTCGACCTGCTGGCCCGCCTGGTGGATCGTTCGCTGGTGGTGATGACCGCGGACCGGGCGACCGGCGAACCGCGGTACCGGCTGCTCGAATCCGTCGCCGCGTACTGCCTGGAGCGGATGGCCGAGGCCGGCGAGGAAAACGCGGTGCGGGAACGGCACGCGGAGTACTACGTCGCCCTCGCCGAACGGGCGGATCCCCTGCTGCGCGGGCACGAGCAGCGGCGCTGGCTGCTGCGGCTGGACGCCGAGGCCCCGAACCTGCGGGCGGCGCTGGAGTTCGCGCTGCGGCGCCCCGCGGCGGGAACCGCGCTGCGGCTGGTCAACGGCCTGCTGTGGTACTGGTTCCTGCGCGGCCGGTTGAGCGAGGCCGACTGCGCGCTGGCGGACGCGCTGGCGGTACCGGGCGACGCGCCGCCCGACGCCCGGGCGAAGGCCGCGAGCTGGCGGTCCGCGTTCGCCCTGCTGGGCAAGGACACCGCGGATCGGAATCGCGACGGATGGCGGGAGATCGGCGATCCGGGGGAGCGCGCCCGGGCGCGCTGGTTCCTCAACTACGCCCTGGCCACGCTCGGCGATCTGGCCGCGCTGCGCGCCGCGGTGGATGCGGAACTCGCCGAGTTCGCCGCGCTGGGCGACCGCTGGGGCGTGGCCGCCGCGCTCGCCGATCGGGCGAACCAGGCGGTGATCCGCGGCGAGTTCGCGGCCGGTGCCCGGGACGCGCGGCGCAGCGACGAGATGTTCGCCGAACTGGGTGACCGGTGGGGCCGGGTGCAGGTGTCGTTCATCCTCGGCACGCTCGCCGAGGTCACCGGCGACTACTCCGCGGCCGAACGCCGGCACACCGAAGGGCTGGGCATGGCCGAGGAACTGGGGTTGTGGCCGGAGGTTTCCTACCAGCTGTCCTGGCTCGGCCGGGTGGCCCTGCTCACCCGGGACTTCGACCGCGCCCGGGAACTGCACGAGCGTGCGGCGAAGCTGGCGGCCGAACAGGGTTTCGCCCCCGGCGAGATGTACGCGGAGACCGGCCTCGCGCTGGGCGCGCGCCGCGAGGGACGGTTCGATCTCGCGGAGAAGCACCTGCGGACCGTGCTCCGGTGGAATCGCCAGGTCGAGTTCGAACCGGGCAACACGCTGATCCTCGCCGAACTCGGTTTCCTCGCCGAACAGCGCGGTGACGCCGAGTCCGCGCGGAAACTCCAGCTCGACGGATTCGAGATCGCCCGCCGGATCGGCGATCCCCGGGCGATCGCGCTGGCGCTGGAAGGGCTGGCCGGGGCCACCGCGTTGGCCGGTGCGCACGGAAACGCGGCGCGGCTGCTGGGCGCCGCGGCCGCGTCCCGTGCCTCGGTCGGCGCTCCGCTCCCGGAAGCCGAACGCGGTGACGTCGCCAGGATCGAGGCGGTCCTGCGGAAAGCCTTGGGGGTGGCGGATTTCGCCGCCGAATTCGAGCAGGGGGAGCGGCTCACCCCGGAGGAAGCCCGGGCCCTGGTCGGCCCGTGAGGCCCGGGCTCAGGCTCGCCGCTTCTTCACGATCTCCAAGGCGCCGATGAACGCGATCGCCACGACGATCACCACGATCGGCAGCACGTAACCCATCGAACCCGAGTGGGTGCCGAAGAGCCAGCGGAAGAGCCCGCCGTGCTGACCGTCCACCATCCAGCGCACCAGCGGGATCGCGCCCACGGTGATGCCGATCAGCGCGAACACCCCCTGCGCGCCGTCGATCGTCCGGTTCTTGCCGTCCTGCGCCACTAGCTACTCCGTCCCTAGGTAGCCGTACGATCGTATCCTCCGCCGGGGATCAGTTCTCGCGGCAGGTGGTGTCCGTGCCCGGCAGGGTGCCGTCGCGGAAGTAGGTGTTCACCGCGTTCTCCACGCACCGGTTCGGATAGTGCGCGAACACGGCGTGCACCCGGACGTCCTGGAGGGTCACCAGGCGCGAACCGGTCATGGCGCGGTGCAGTGCGACGCCTTCGGAGTAGGCCGTGCGGGTGTCCCCGGTGGCCTGGACGATGAGCGCGGGAACGTCGTTGCGCACCACCGTCTTCTCCTCCCGGGGCGGTGCCCAGAAGGCGCAGCCCGTGATGTTGTTCGCGAACGGGCCGAACACCGGCTGGGCCGCCCGGCTGCGCTGGATGTTGCGCCAGTACCACTCCGGATCCCGCGGCACCGCGGCGTCACCGCAGATGACCGCCGCCTGCCCCGACAGCTGCGGTTGCCCGCGGTAGATCATGCGCAACCCCGCCTCGAGGTCGGGGCCGGGTTGGACCGGTTTGCCCGCCGCGGCGTCGGCGAGCTGCCGCACGGTGGCGGCGAGCCGGGCCTTGTTGCGCGGATCGTCCAGGGAGGCGAACAGCAGCATCGGGGCGAAGTGCTCGTCGAGGCGGTAGTCCGCGATCTGGAGCGGCGACTTCGCGGCCTGCCGGATCACCCCTTCGACCAGCGCCCGGACCTGCGCCCCGCTCGTTCCGAGGTGGTACTCGGCGTCGCGCCGCGCGGTCCACTCCGCCCAGTCGTCCAGGGCTTCCTCGTTGGGGCGGCCCATGTTCCGGATCGAACCGGTCATGTACCCGGCCGGGTCGACCGCGCTGTCCAGGACGAACCGGTCGGTGCGCCGGGGGAACAGCTGGGTGAACACCGACCCCAGATAGGTGCCGTAGGACCAGCCGAAATAGGAGATCCGCCGTTCACCGAGCGCGCCGCGGATGACGTCCATGTCCCGCGCGGTGTTGCGGGTGGAGATGTGGGGGAGGACCTCGCCGTGCCGGGCCGCGCACCGCCGGGCCAGGTCGGCCTGCACCCCGGCGGTCCGGTCGAACGCCGGGCGGTCCAGACCCGGTGACATCAGCATGGTGCCGATCGGCCAGCCGCAGTCGATCGGCGCGCTGCGGCCGATTCCCCGGGGATCCATGCCGATCAGGTCGTACCGGGACGCCACCTCGGGGGTCATCGTCGACCGGACGTCCACCATCATGTCGAGCCCGGGGCCACCCGGCCCGCCCGGGTTGGACAGCATGATCCCGCGCCGGTGGGCGGTGTCGGTGGCCCGCAGCCGGGAGATGGCCACGGTGATGGTGCGCCCCCGCGGCCGGGTGTAGTCCAGCGGCACATTGACCTCGGTGCATTGGGCACCGGCCTGGTCGAGTTTCGCGTCCCCGCAAGCTTTCCAGTCCAGCCGCTGGTGGTAGAAGCGGTCCAGGCCGCCGCGGTCCGCCGGTTCCGCGGTGGCCAGGCCGGTTCCGGCCAGCAGCCCGGCGCCGGTCGCCAGGGCGGCGAGTGCGGTCGTCGTTCTTCGCATTTCCTGCTCCCTTTTTGTCTACTGTGGACAGAGGGCCGTGTCCACGGCCCGCATCACGTCGGTGTCGCCCTGTTCGGTGGTGGGCAGCTGGTTGACCGCGACGTTCACCGCGCGCCCGTCGGCGGTGACCCCGCCCCGGGTGCGGAAACCGTCGATGCTGCCGCCGTGCCCCCAGAACCGGCCCCCGCAGGACAGCGGGATGTCGATCAGGCCGAGGCCGTAGCGCGCGCCCGCGATGGGCACGTCGGCGGGCACGGTCCGTTTCATTTCCGCCAGTTGGGCCGCGGGCAGCAGCCGACCGGCGAGCAACGCGGTGAAGAACCGGTTCAGCTCGGCCCCGCTGGCGACCATCGCGCCCGCCGCGCCCGCCCAGGACGGGTCCATCAGCGTGAAATCGACGCGGCGGCCGTCGATTTCGGCGTAGCCGCGAGGATGCGGGCCGCGAATGCCGAGTTCCCGGGGATGGGGGTAGTAGGTCGCCCGCAGCCCCAGCGGCCGGATGACGCGCCGGGTGATCTCCGCGCCGACGGGGTTGCCGGTCAGCTTCTCGATCAGCATTCCGGCGAGCTGGTAGTTGGTGTTGGAGTACTCCCACTTCGCGCCGGGTTCGAAATGCGGCGGGTGGGCCAGCGCGAGCCGCACCAGTTCCGCCGGTTCGAAGTGCCGCCAGCGCCACGCCTCCGGATCCGGATGCAGCACCGCCACGTAGTCGTGCAGGCCGCTGGTGTGCTGCAGCAACTGCCGGACCGAGATCCGGCTGCCGTCGTTGCCGTTGCCCCGGACCACCCCGGGCAGGTAACGCTCGATGGGCGCGTCCAGGTCGACCCGGCGCTCGGCGACCAGCTGCAGGACGACCGTCGCGACGAACGGCTTGGTATTGCTGCCGATCCGCACCCGGGACTCCGGCGGGAACGGCCGCCCGGTGCGCAGATCACCCACCCCGCTGGTGATTTCCCAGCTGCGCCCCCGCCAGGTGAGCACGGCTTGCGCGCCGGGCAGCCCGTCCGCTTCGACGATCCGGTCCAGCGCCCGCTGAACGTCCCGCCGGTCCGCGTGGTCGGCCGCGGCGGCCGGGACCGGTCCGGCGAGTGCCACGACGAGCACCGCCCCGATCGCCGCCCGCGGCATTGTCCTCATTCGCAACGGATTCCCTCCCTGTGTGCCGGCGGTCCACCGAGTGGCCGCCGGTGTTTTCGACGTTAGAAGTCCGGACGTGCCCGCACCACGGCCCGAACACCACGACCAAGCATCGCGCTGGCTACCCCGGCCGCGGTGGAGCTGGCTACACCCACCTCGCGGTGCCCGGCAGCACGTTCCGGAAACCGGTATTGCCTCGGCGCGTTCGCGGCTATAAGGTCATTTCCGTGACTGCCGGGTCGGCCATGGGCCAAGAGCGAGAGAGTCACCCGGCCACGGCGTGAGCGCCGGGCGGGTGCGAGGCCCGCCTTTCTTGTATCCGCGTGTTCCACGTGATGATTCCTGTGTTCGGCGGTGTCGACCGCCGCCGCTTTCGCGAGCCATTTCCGCGCCGGTACGGCCGTTGAGTCGTCGTTCCGGCCGTTCTTCCGGCGCGCCATTCCCATTTTTCCGCACCACCGTCGAATTCGTCGTGTGGTGATTTCATCCTGCACGTTAACCGTTCGCGGGCTTTACGATCTTGGAGGAGTAAACAAAGAATGCCCATCGATTTCAACCAGCAGATCATTGACGAGTTCCGCGCCAACGCCGGGCGGGTCGGCGGCCCGTTCGAGGGAGGCCGGCTGCTCCTGTTGACCACCACCGGCGCGCGGTCCGGCGCCGAGCACACGACCCCGCTCGGCTTCCTGCCCGACGGAGGAGAACAGGTCCTGGTCATCGCTTCGGCCGGTGGGGGGCCGAAGAATCCGGACTGGTTCCACAACCTGGTGGCCCATCCCCGCGTCAAGGTCGAGGACGGTGTCTTCACGTACGAGGCGGAAGCCGTCGTCCTGGCGGGCGCCGAACGTGACCGCGCCTTTGCCCGCGCGGCCGAGGCCGATCCCGGGTGGGCCGACTACCAGGCCAAGACCACGCGCGTCATTCCGGTGGTCGCCCTGAAGCAGGTCGCGGGCGGGCCGCCGAACGCTTCCTCGTTCGGCGCGGCCCTCAAACTGGTGCACGACGCGTTCCGGCGGGAACTCGCCCTGATCCGCAAGGAGATCGTGGAATCCGGACCCGGCCTGGGCGCCCAGCTCCGGGTGAACTGCCTGACCTTGTGCCAGGGCCTGCACAACCACCACACCGGTGAGGACACCGGCCTCTTCCCGTTCCTCGCCGACCGGTTCCCCGAACTCGGCCCCGTTCTGGACCGGCTGCGCCGGGAACACGAGAAGATCGCGGACCTGCTCGCCGAACTGCAGCGGGTCATCTCCGCCGAACGCGGCGACCCCCTGGAAGTGCTGCCCGAGTTCGAGCGGCTCACCGAGGAATTGGAAGGCCACCTGACCTACGAGGAGGAACAGCTGATCCCCCTCCTCGACGCGCCCGGCTGAGCGATGGGGTCGCGCGGTGGTCCGAACCTTGATCGACAGTGGCGTAGGCTGTGCCCTCATATCGAACACACGTCGGACCGTCACGGCGATCCTGCTGGCCCTGGTGGCCGTCGCGACGGCCACCACCGCACCGAGCGCGGCCGCCGCCCCGGCTTCCGCGTACTGCCCGCAGCTCCGGCTGGCCGATCACTGGTACGGCGGCAACGCCGCGAAGATCCAGCGGGTCATCGACGAGCGCGGGCGCTGCGGCAAGCCGCGGGGGCCGCGTCCGGTCGCGGTGTTCGACTGGGACAACACGGTCATCAAGAACGACATCTCCGATCAGACCGTCTTCTGGATGCTCCGCCACGACAAGGTCCTGCAGCCCAAGGACGCGGATTGGCGCAACACCAGCCGCTACCTGACCGAGGCGGGCGCCGACGCGCTGCGGAAGGCGTGCGGTACCACGACGCCACCCGGCCGGCCGCTGTCCACGAGCACGAACACCGCCTGCGCCGACGAGATCCTGTCCGTCCGCAAGGACGGCAAGACCACCGGCGGCGCCGAGGTCTTCGACGGCACGCACAACCACCGCCAGATGCAGGCCGGTTATGCGTGGGTCGCCCAGATCAACGCGGGTTACCGGCCATCGGAGGTCCGCGCGATCGCCCGCCGGGCACGTGCCGAGGCCTTGAGCGCCCCGATCGGCGCGACCCAGCGCGTCGGCTCCCACACCGAGGTCGCGTGGATCCGCTACTACCCGGAGATCAAGGACCTCATCGCCACCCTGAACCGGGCCGGGTTCGAAACCTGGGTCGTGTCCGCGTCCCCGAAGGAGACCGCGGACGTGTGGAGCGCGGGCGTCGGCATTCCGCCGAGCCGGACCATCGGCATCGGCTCGCTGACCACGAACGGCCGGATCAACGGTCACCTGGAAGGCTGCGGCGGCATCCCCGACGGCGCGGACGCGATCATGCCCTACATCGACGGCAAGCGGTGCTTCATCAACAAGACCATCCTCGGCATCGACGGCAAAGCGCAACTCGATCCGGCACCGGAACCCCGGCGCCAGGCCCTGGCCGGCGGCGACGCGACCACCGACGTCACGATGCTCTCCGACGCAACGGGCGTGCGGATCGCGTTGAACCGCAACAAGGACGAACTGATGTGCCGCGCCTACGACAACGCCGACGGCAAATGGGCGATCAACCCGATGTTCATCGAACCGCTGCCCGCGCTGGCCCGCGCCTACCCGTGCTCGACCACCGGATACGAGAACCCGGACGGCTCCACCGCCCCGGTCCGCCGGGCCGACGGTTCGACAATCCCCGACCAGCGGGACACCATCCACGGCTGACTGGCAGCTTTGCACGCGCCGACGTCTATGTGCGGGGTTCGTGGAGTGGTTCGGGTTGGCTGGTGTATGTGCTGCCGGTGGGT
>NZ_VTHK01000055.1 GCF_009765355.1 Amycolatopsis anabasis
CCATGATCCACATCCTCACTCACACGAGGAGCCTCCATCAGACCCGGGGCGGTTCACCTTGCCATTCCTTTACCCTCGGGTCATCATCGCTCCTGCGAGGAGTTACAACGTCGACTACTGGTGGCGTACCCAGCTCGGGCACACCGGTCATCATCGCTCCTGCGAGGAGTTACAACTGGATGGTCCCGGACAGGATCAGCGCGGGCTCGAGGGTCATCATCGCTCCTGCGAGGAGTTACAACTCCACGACTTCCGCCGCATCGGACACCGCTTTGCTGGTCCTCATCGCTCCTAGGAGGAGTTACAACTCAAGGTCGAAGTCGTCGCCGGGATCGCCGAGCCGCGTCGTCCTCGCTCCTACAAGGAGTTACAACTAGACGTGGATCGCGCACCGCGCCGCGATACCCCGCGTCCCCATCGCTCCTCGGAGGAGTTACAACCCCTGAGCCCTGGACTGCAGGATGACCGTGATCGGGTCCTCAACCACACCTACGAGGAATTACAACGTGATCGCTTACGACGGTTCGCACGCGACCGCGAGGGTCATCATTGCTCCTACGAGGAGTTATTGACGGGTAACTCATTGTTGGCGTGGTCGTTGGTTGGGGTATGAAGGTTAGGTTGGTGGACGCGAAGCGGCTTTCCCCTCCGTCGCAGGAGGATCTGCGGCGGAGGGTGGTGGCCGCGGTCGAGTCTGGGCGCAGCCAGGTCGAGGTGGCGGAGTTGTTCGGGGTGTCGCTGCGGTCGGTGTCGCGGTGGGTGAATGCGTTCCGCCATAACGGGAATCGGGCGCTGGATGCGGGGAAACGGGGGCGGCGTCCGGGTGAGCAGAAGAGCCTGCAGCCGCGGCAGGAGGCCCGGGTGAAGCGGGCGGTGCTGGGCAAGTATCCCGACCAGCTGGCCCTGCCGGGGTTGGTGTGGACTCGCGGGCAGGTCGCGGAGCTGATCCATCGCTGGTTCGGGATCAGGTTGTCGCGGGTGACGATCGGGAAGTATCTGCGCTCGTGGGGCTCTCGCCGCAGAAGCCGATCCGGGTGGCCTATGAGAAGAATCCCGAGGCGGTGCAGGCCTGGCTTGAGCAGCGGTACCCGGCGATCGCCGCGCAAGCCAAGCGGGACAACGGCGTGGTGCTGTGGCTGGATCAGACCGGGTTGCGCTCGGACGCGGCGGTGGCCGCGACCTGGGCACCGGTCGGGCAGACCCCGGTGGTGCCCAAGACCGGTAAACGGTTCATGGTCAACGCCATGTGCGCACTATCGAACAAGGGCGAGTTGTACTTCACCGTGTTCGAGGGCGGCTTCAACGTCCACGTGATGATCACATTTCTGGAGCGGCTAGTGCGGCACCTCGATCGCAAGATCCACCTGATCGTGGACGGACATCCCTCACACCGAGCCCACCTCCTGCGGGACTGGCTGGCCGAACGGCACGAGCGCATCGAGATGCACTTCCTGCCCGGCTACGCCCCCGAGCTCAACCCCGTCGAACTGCTCAACGCCGACCTCAAACACCACGTCACCGCAAGGACAAGCCCTCGCAACCAGGCGGAACTGGCCGACGGCGCACGCACCCACCTACGCCGCCGCCAGAACCAACCCGACCGTGTCAAAGCCCTATTCGGCAAGGACGAAGTCCGCTACGCCGCAGACTGACTACGACATATTTACCTTACCTATCAATAGAACAGGTTCAGCGCCGCGTGCGGCACCCCGGGCGGAATGTCCTCATCGCTCCTACAAGGAGTTACAACCAGACGGTGGCCAGATCGCGACAGGTTTCCGGGATGTCGTCCTCATTGCTCCTACGAGGCGTTACAACCAGGACACCCCGGCCGCGCGGACGGTTTGCGCGACCTGTCCTCATCGCTCCTACAAGGAGTTACAGCCCCTCGGACGGCGCCAACTGTTTGGTCTTGCCCGAGGTCCTCGACGCTTCCTACGAGGAGTTACAACCAGCGCGCCGGCACGGCGATGTGGCGCAGCGTCTCCCGTACTTATCGCTCCTGCAAGGAGTTTCAACATCACTCGTGCCGCTTGCCGCAGCGTGTCGGACCAGTCCTCATCGTTCCTACGAGGAGTTACAACTTGTTCAGGAACACGGTCACCTCGTGCAACGTCCAGTCCTCATCGCTCCTACAAGGAGTTACAACGTCAGGTTGAGCGCGATCTGGACGTGGCGTACCTGGTCCTCATCGCTCCTGCGTGGAGTTACAACGTGATGACCTGGTGGGTGCCGTCGCCGAACTCCAGGGTCCTCATCGCTCCTAGAAGGAGTTACAACTTGTCTCACAGGGTGTTTCCGGGGTACGCGTCGCCGATCCTCATTGGTCCTACGAGGAGTTGCAACATCGTGAGGTTCCCGGAGCAGCCGACCTGCACGTGTCCTCGTCGCTCCTACAAGGAGTTACAACCAGCTGTGGGAACTGGTGCAGCGCCTGGCCAAGGCGGCGTCCTCATGGCTTCTACAAGGAGTTACAAATTGATCTGGTGGCCCAGCATGCCGAGCAGGCGCTTGGCCCTCATCGTTCCTGCAAAGAGTTACAACCAGACGGTGGCCAGATCGCGCCAGGTTTCCGGGGTGTCGTCTTATCGTTCCTGCAAGGAGTTGCAACGTGACCAGGTTCGTCCAGGCGGTCGACGAGGTGCCCGTCTTCATCGCCCTTTCAAGGAGTTGCACCTGCCGATCTGGGACATCGCTGCCCAAGTCGCGACGTCCTCATTGCTCCTACTAGGAGTTACAACTTGATCAGCGTGAACAGGCAGGGATCCACCTGGCAGGCCCCTTATTGCTCCTACGAGGTGCTACAACGCGTATCAACGTTCAGGCTGGCCGCGCCCAGGAGGTCGTGCGGTACGTCGAGGCATGGGAACGCTTTCCGATATCGTCACCCGAGCACCATCGGCCCGCTGGGCCCCATCGAGGCCCCGAATCCTGCGTCGGTACCGTGCGCCAGCGAGCATGGCGCACCTAACCGTGCTCGCGACGGGCGTCGGCATACTGCTCGTCCTGGCCTTAATCGTGGCGCTGCTAGTCTGCCGCAGATGCTTGCGGAGCGGCGGCGCGGGCTGCTGTGCTGAGGTGCCGGCCTGGCTTGGGCAGCAACTGTCCAGTGGTCAGTAGCCCAGGTGCATGCCGCTGCCCTCGGCTTCGTCGACAACGTCGTCGAAGAAGTCCGCGCCCTCAGTCTCGCCCGCGGCGCGTCGTGCGTCGGTGGCGTCGTCCTGGGAATCGAGGAGCCCCTCGATCGCGTCGTCTCGCAGGTCTTCTTGCTGGTCTTCGGCTGCGGTTCGCCGGGCGGTGACCTCGAGGTCGGCTTGGGACTGTGCGGTTTCGCGGTCGGGTCGGGTCATGAGCGGCCTCCATTGCTTGGTGATGTATTGCCAGGCTTCGGCTCGCACACCGCTGCCGGGTTTGCGGCCGACAGGGGAGGACGCGTTGGTGCTGGTGATGCCGTAGGTTTCACGATACGCCGCGGCCAGCGACACGACGTGGTCCCAACGTCCGGCGGTGACGGGATCGGCGGGTCGTGGGCCTAGCCCTGCAGCCCACGATGGCTGCTCGCGCGCGACGGCTTCGCGCAGGGTCTGCATGCGCTCGAGGATCTGGGCGTTGATCTCCGCGACGGCGGTGATCCTGCTGGCGTGGTCGCCCGGTGCGCCGAAGTCCGCCGTGGCCAGCCACGGCACCGCTGGGTGGTGGCCCTCGCCGTCGTCGTAGCGGCGTGTCAACTCCGCGACCAGTGCCTGGGCAGTGACGCGGAAATCGTCGAACGCATCGTCGGGCGGCTGTGCTGCGAGGCGTTCAGCGGCGTGGGCCAGGGCGGCGTCGACGTCCACGCCGAGGACTTGGCCACCGGCGGCGTGGCGCCACACCAGCTGCCACTCGCGATCATGCACTCCGGCTTCCGATGCCCGTTCGGTGACGATCGCCCGCCACCGCTGGATGTCGTCCGGGTGGGGATCGGCGGTGCGGGCAGGGGCTTCGTGGGTGCGGATGTGGGTGTTGATCCAGGAGGTCAGCACGGCCGCGGGGTCGCGGGCTCCGGCGAGGTTCGCCTGGCCCAGTACGCGGGGCACGAGCCGTTCGGCCTGCCAGCCTTGGTCTTGGGCGCGGCTGAGCGTGGCGGTTAAGGCTTGTTCGGCGGGGGCGTTGATCGCTTCCGGGAGGTGGCGCGCGAGGATGTCGAGGAAGCGGTCTTCGTCGCCGTCGCGGGCGACTTGGTCGTGCCAGCGGACCAGTTTGTCCATGCGGTCCTGGACGTACCGGTCGTCCTCGGTGTCGAAGACGAAGGCGTCGTCGAATACCTCGTCGACCGCGTCGGCGACCGCCTCCTGCGCACGGGACGCGTCGTCCGCTTGCCCGCTGATCGCGGCCCATTGGGCGGTGAGGTCGCGCCACGCGTGGGTTTTCGCGTTGTTGCCGAGGGGTTCGAATCCGAGCGGCAGCGCGGGATCGGTGGCGTGTACGCCGTAGGTTTCCCGGTACGCGGCCGCGAGCCCGATTACGGTGTCCCACCGCCGGGCGGCTGCCGGGTCGTCCGGTCGCGGCCCGAGGCCGGAGGCCCAGCGTGGCTGGTCGCGGATCACGTGGTCGCGCAACACGTCGATGCGGGTGGCGATCTCGGCGTTGAGCGCGGCGAGGTTGTCCAGCCTGCCCTGGGTGAGGTCGAGTGCGCCGAAGGCCGGTTGTGTGAGCCAGGGCAAGGCCCGGTGGTAGCCCGCGCCGCGGTCGTGCTCGGCCCGGAGTTCGGCGGCTAGGGCGTTGGCGACGTAGGCGGCGTCGTCCATCGGGTCCTGCTCGATGCGCGCCGCGAGCTGGTCGGCGGCCCGCGCCAGCGCGGGCACGGGGTCATGCCCGGTGGCCAGCGCTCCGGCGGCGCGGCGCCACACCAGCCCCCACTGCGGGGCTTTCGGGGTGGCGGCGGGGGCGTGGTTGAGCACGATCCGGCGCCACACCCGCACATCCTGGGCGCGCGGTTCGGCGGTGCGCGGGGGAGGATCGTGGCGGTGGATGTGGCGGGTGATCCGGGCGGCCAGGAGCGCGGCAGGGTCGTCGGCGTTGCCCATGCGGGTGTTCTCGGTGAGGCGGGCCACCAGGTGTTCGGCCTGCCATCCCCGGTCTTGCGCCTCGCCAAGCGCGTTGAGCAGGGCCATTTCGGCGGGGGCGTTGACCGCCTCGAGCAGATAATGCGCCACGATGTCGAGGTAGCGGTCCGCGTCGCCCTGGCGGGCGAGCTGGTCGTGCCGGGGCACCAGCACGTTCAGCGGTTCGGTGACATAGCGGGCCTCGGTGTCGAGGAATTCGACCTCGTCGGTCACCTCGCTGGTGTCGTCGTCCGTGGCTGGGGTGGCGGTGTGCGTGCCCCAGCGGGTGGCCAGGTCCTGCCACGCCCGGGCCCGCAACCCTTGGCCCTCGGGTTGCTCGCCGAGCGGTTTGTCGGGATCGGTACCGGTGATGCCGTAGGTCTCGCGGTAGGCCGCGGCCAAGCCCACGAGCTCGTCCCACTGTTCGGCGGAGACCGGGTCCGGGGGCCGGGGTCCGAGCCGGGCTGCCCACCGGGGCTGGTCGCGGATCGCCGCGGCGCGCAACTCCTCGACCCGGTCCTTGATCGCCGCGTTCGTCTCGACCAGATACTTCCGGTGGCCGGGGTAGGTGTCCACGCGGCACAGGTCCGGTCTCGCTTGCCACGGAACGGCCCGCTGGTGGCCCTGGCCGGCTTCCCACTGTTGGGCCAGGTGGTTCACGAGTGCGTCGCGGGTGAACTCGTGGTCGCTCATCGGATCGTGACCCGGCCGGACAGCGAGCTCGCCGGCGGCCCGGGTGAGCGCGTTGTCGGCGTCGAGTCCGGCGGGCAGCGCGCCTGCGGCGTGCCGCCACACCAGCTCCCAGACCGGGTCCTCGACCGCGGCGGTGGGCACGATATTGTCCACGATCACGCGCCACCGCTTCACATCGGCCGGGCGTGGTTGCGCGGTGCGGGGTGGTGGTTCGCGCCCGGTGATGTGCTTGGTGATGCGGGCTTGCAGGAGCGCGGCCGGATCGTCCGCGCGGTCCAGGGGCCCCCGGTTCGCGGCCCGCCGCAGCAGATGCTCCGCGTCCCAGCCGAAATCGTGGGCGTTGCGCAGGGTCTGCACGAGTGCGGGTTCGGCCTCGGTGCCGACGGCGGCGGGGGCGTGCCGGGACACCACTGCGGGGTAGTGGGCTTCGTCGTCGTAGCGGGCGGTGTAGTTGTACCGCAGGATCAGGGTCGCCATCGATTCTTCGCGGTGCTGGTTGTCCCGCAGCGTTTCGGTGGCCGAGACCTCGGCGCCGGAGTGGTGCAGCACGCCGGTCAGCACCGCGCGGGCGGTCTGCGGGAGTGGGGTTTCCTGGTGGGCGTCGGCGACGTGGTGATGGGTGATGACGTAGAGGAAGTTGTTCCACATCGCGCGGGTGATGCCGGGGTAGAACTGCTCAAGTGTCATGTTCGGCGGCACGAGGGTGTGGGCGTTGCCGCGGCTGGTCATGCCCTGCACCCGTTTCACCGTCGACGCGTACGCCAGCTCCACATTCGCGGCGACGTACCGTGCGGGCAGCACCACTTTCCCGCCGTGTTCGCGGTGCTGCACCGTGACTTTCCCGCTGGGGTGGACTTTCACCACGGTCCAGGTGTCGCCGTTCTTGACGAAATCCCGTCCGGACATCAGCGACAGCAGCCGCTCGTTCTCGCGGGTGACCACCCAGTCCCCAGCCGAGGCCATCGTCCCGTCGTGCAACGCCACCTCCCGGCCGCCCGCGATATCGCCCCGTTCGAGCCGCAGCGCGCGGGCCTCCAAGTTCAACCAGACCGTGTCCTCGTTGGTCGGCACGATCAGCAGCGACTCCTCGCCGGCGTCGAGGTCCGCGCGCCACGCGGCCCGGGCCGCGTCCCGCATCGTTTCCCGCGAGCCGTCGAGCACCAGGTCGTTGTCCAGGTAGTAGTCCAACCCGCGGGTGTCGCCGTCCCGGACTCGCAGCGAGGCCTTGGCCTGCTTGGCGGCGTCCGGGCCCTTGAAGCGGACGACCTCGCGGAACCGGATCGCGCCGACATCGTGCGCGATCAGCCGGACCACGCCACCGGCCTCCACCGAGGCCAGCTGGCGATCGTCCCCGACCAGCCGCACATCCGCGCCCCGCTTGAGCGCATACCGCACGACCCGGTACAGCGTATGCGTTCCGGCCATCGCCGCCTCGTCGATGATTAGCACATCGCCCGGGGCGAAGGGGAACGCTCGATGCGCGAATCCGAACCTCAGCGCGGTCGTGACCTGGTGCAGCGTGTGCGGCTTCGCCTTGATCGACTTGCCGAGCTCGTGCGCGGCCCGCGCGCTGGGGCCGAACGCGTACACCTCGCCGCCGGTGCGGCGCCAGGCCTTCGCGAACACCCGCATCGCCGTGGTTTTCCCCGCCCCGGCGGGGGCGAGCGCGAGCTGCACGCGCCGCCCGGACCGCGCGAACCCGGTGACCAGCCGCCGCTGACCAGCGTTGAGCCGAGCACCCTTGAGCGCGGCGTCGACGGTGCCCTGACGCAGCCGATGGCCACCGGTGCGGCGGGCCCAGGCCACCAAGTTGGCTTCTTCGCGCAGGGTTTGGGTGGTGGTGTAGCGGGTGGAGTTGTGCTCGATGAACACGCTTTCGCCGTCGCGGCGGCGCAGCGAGTCCGGTTCGGACACCAGCGACGGACCCCGCAACGGCAGCGTGTCCTCCGCGTTCAGCACCGCGTCGGTGATCTCGGTGATCACCGCGTCCCGCTGTCCCGGTGCGACGCAGTAGCCCGCGGATTGCCGATGAGCCTCGGCTTCGACGTTCCAGCGGGTGAAGTGGCTGTAGTTGTCCGAGACCGTGTATCGGGTCTGTTCTGCCAGGCCCGCGACCGGGACCTTGGCGAGTTTTTCCGGCCGACCGCGGAAGATCCGCGCGCTCAGGGTGTCCAGGACCTTGGGGTTGACGTGCTTCGCGGCGAACTGGCGCCACATCGCGGTGTGCTCGTCGAGGGTCTTGGGCAGCTTCTTGCCGGGCCGGTTGTCGTACTGGGCCTGCCGCTTGATCTCGAACAGTTCCTTCGGGGTGGGTTCCCGCTGATGATGGGCGCGGAACTTCACGATCCGCCGCGCGCGAGCTTCCTCAACCTGTTGCGACCGTTTCGAAAACGCCCGGATCAGCACGACCGGGATTGCCGCGAGTTCCCACACCGGGCGAGTCATGTCGATCCCGCCGGCGCCGCGCTGCACCCAGCGGGCCCCGTGATCGCGGAACAGATCCCGCAGCCGGCTGTCGTAGTACTCCGACACCGTCACCGCGGCCGCGTGCATCGTGCGACCGTCCAACGAGGTCCACTTGCCGTCCTCGGCGCGCTTGACCTTCGTGGAAATCGGCACGTGGGTGTGCAGGTGCGGGTCGCCGCTGCGGGCGTCCCAGTGCTCCCACAACGTCGCCGCGATCCCGACGATGTCCACCTGCGCCTCACCGTGGTTTCCCTTGCGGGTGAACGCGGTGTTCGCCTCCAGATAGGACAACGCGTCGCGGACCGCTTGGCGGTGCAGCGACACGATGAGATCCCGGCCCTGCTTGTCGGCCAGCGCGAAGGCCACCGACACCGACTTCGGTGGCTCGAACACCACCTCAAACCCAGCCACCGCGTTGCGCAGCGGCTTCTGCTTCTGCGCCAGCCACCGTTTCAGATCATTGCCATCGACCGGGTCTTTGCCCGTGTCCTCCTTGAACGCCTTCACCTGCACCAGGCGGCGGATCTCGGCGCGGGTGTCCTCGTCGATCGGCGCCCCGGGGCGGCGGCCGTTGTCGCGGTTGTGCTTCTTGAACGCGGCGATGACCTCGCTGCGCAGATGATCGGTGCCGCCGTAGCGTGGGAACCGGCGACCGAGCCGGGTCGCCTGCTCGGCCTCGGCCGCGGACGCGCCATCGGCGATCATGTCCGCTTCGATCTCGTCGGCGTCGGGGTGGCGGCCCTCGCCGAACAGCGCGTTCATTTGGGCAGCGGTGACCTCGCCGGTCACCCCAAGCTCGTCGGCGCCGACGCCAAACCATTGGCCTGCCGGGTAACCATGGGAGAGGAAGTAATCACTCAGCAACTCGCCGGGTTCGAGTTGCGCGTCGCCGCACGCGACGGAGCGAGTGAGGTACTCATGACCACCAGGGCTCAGCGTTCTGAACCCCATCACTACCACCACAGTACCTCGCATCCGATGCGATTCGCCGCCTGAGTCAGAGCATCTGCAAGAGGTCCTGTGTGCCAGGCGGAGCCTGGCACACCCTGGGCGGGACCTGGGCGGGGTGGCCCGGCGGGGCCTGGGCGGTGCGGCGGGGCGCGGCTGGGCGGGAAACGGGCGGGGAGCGGGCGGCGGGTGCTGGCGGGCTGGCAGGGTTGACGCGCGACACTTCGGCGCGTTCGGGCACACGAAAACAGCCCCCGGGCCTTCGGCTCGGGGGCTGAAATCACGCGTTGGGGCTAGGTGCAGTCGACTCCGCACCCTGGGCAGATCAGGATGTCGTCGTTTAGCCATTCACCCCGGTTGCTGGTGTCGGTGCAGGCTTCGGGCATGGCTGCGGGCCATTCCCGTCCGGGGATCTTGACGACTCGGCGTCCTGGGTACACGTATTCGCGGTACGGGCCGTGACAGGCCACGAAACGAGAGTCGTAGCTGTAGCCGGTGCCGGTGAGGTCGGGGGCCTCGTAGAGCCTTTCGGCGGGATAGGTGGCGTACCGGGCTCGGGTAGCCGCGTCGGCGTTCGCGCACTCGCCGATAAACAGCATGTACCGGACGATAGGAAGCGACAGAGCTTTGATGTGCGGCGGGTACTGGTCGTACTCGGCGTCCAGGACACGGGATGCGGCCATAAGGGCCTTCCACGTGCACCGGTCATCGGTGGTGTAGAGCGGATACGCGCGGACGGCGATATCTAGCGCGACGTCGACACGGGCAATGTCGGGGTGTGCGGCAATGGCGTCTAGAACGTGGTCGGTGATCGCAACCATGACAAGAGTCCTTCGTGGCTGGTGGGTGGGGTGGGGAACCGTTGCGGTTCCCCACCCCGATGGACGGACGGGCGTGTTACGCGGCGGCCATCGCCGGTGTGTCGGCGCTGCGCGCGGCGGGATGCCGGGCGTCCAGCTCGCGGAGCACGTCTAGCGCGTCCAGTGCTGCCAAGGTGTCGAGGATTTCCCGTGCGGGGTTCTGTGCCTGGGCTGCGATTCGTACTTCTCGGCGGATGACGTCCAGCGGTAGGCGGTCCCGTTGGCGGCACTCGGTGCACCGTGGGTCGTCGGTCGTGGCGCGGTACTCGCTCGGGGTGCGCTCTAGGTTGCATGCGATGCACGGGGCACCCTGAATCGGCACGGTGGCGAGCCGTTCGTGGTGGCTGTTCCACGCGTTTAGCTGGCGTTCAATCTCGCGCGTGTCGTCGTTGGGCTGGATGATCGCGTCGTCGGACTGTTCGAACGTGGCGCGCTGGGTGTTCTCGTAGGCGGCACGGTCGGGGTTCAACCCTGACGGAAGTTCATCGGACGGCGCGCGTTCCATGCGTTCGCGGTACTCGGCCTCTTCCGCTTGGCGCGCGATACGTTCAAGGTATTCGGGCGTTTCGGTGTACGCCTCGGGGTCCTCGTCCGCTGGCACGTCGGCGGGCTTCTCGGGGACCTTGGCCGGTTCCGGCTCGGGCGCGCTGGTTCCCGGGTCCAGTGCGTATGGTTGCGGGCCTGTGGGCTCCTCGGTGGGCTCGGCCGGTTCCGCCGGGAAGTCCTCCATGCACAACGGGCAGAACGTGATGTCGTCCGGGGTGATGTCTACCGCTTCCGGGTCCTCTGCCTGGTAGGTGTTCACCAGAGAGGCGGGGGTCGGGTAAACAGCGTCACATTCGAAGCACTCGCGGTAGGCGGGTGTGATGACCTCGTCCGGCTCAGACAGGAAGTCATGCAGGCATTCCGGGCAGGACGTGATTTTCTCCGGGGGGAGCGTGTGCCCTGGCTCGGCTTCGGCCTCGAACGCCTTCACCAGGTCATCCGGGGTCTGGTAAACCGCGTCGCATTCGAAGCACCAACGGTAGGGAGACTCGGTGTCCTCGGCCGGTTCCGGCTCGGGTGCCTCGGTCGATGCGGTGGCCTGCCGTGCGCGGGTGGCTTGGCGACGCTGCGTGGCGTTCTTGCGGGTCTCGCTACTGTAGATGCACGCGCGCATGAGCCGCTGCTCATCGCGCGCGGCCTGGTCCCAGTGTTCGCGGAACACTGCTAGGGCCTGCTGAACCTCGGGGCTGTTCGTCTCGGGGTTGTCGATGAGAAATGCGCACAAATGAAAGAGAGTGCGGCGAGAATCGCCTTTCTTTTCGAAAAGAAAGCGGAGCCCTTGAACGGCGGAACGCGTACGCGGCGGGTCCTGCTCCAAAAGGAAAGAAATGTCATCTATGCAGGTCACACGACCAGAATCGGCTGCATTAGTCATCGTGAAATGTCCCTAACCCTGATTTTCTTGGTAGTGATCGGGCTTTGCCGTTCCCGATCGACTTACAGTCTGATCGTATCGGCGACAAACGCTATACGCAAGGGTTCTAGGGCATTTCAGCGCATTAAATTGCGCCTTTTATTTGGCTCGTGATGGTGCGGGGTCTCTGTTTGTCTCGCAACCTGAAAAGTGTCCCGTATGCGCCGCTGAGGGCGACTACGGGGCTTTTTGTGGGGTGACCACAGGCTGAGGGGAGGGAGAGGGGCGCGGAGCCCTTAGGGGCAGGCCCCCGGCCTGCCCCTAAGGGCTGTCCGAGGCCGCAGGGGTCCCCGGGAATCAAGAGGCCCCCAAAAATTTCTTCATGATGTTTTGCGCGCTTTTTGCAAAAGATCATGAAGAAATTTTTCGGGCGGGGGCCTCTTGATTTTTGGGGCCAGGCGGCCGTTACAATTCCGCGCCCCTCTCCCTCCCCGGACGGGAGCGGACAACATCAGGTGACCAGCCGACTGTCCGCCCCGCGGCCGCGGCGCAACCCGAACTGCGCAACTGCTCGTGCCGAACGCGGACGGAGCCGGGCGCGGCACAGTGCACGCGCAGGACACCACCTCGCCCACCGCCGGCACGGCAGCCCGGCCGAGCCGGTCGGCGGCCGTGATGAGGGCGGACATGCCAGGCGCCGGATGCTTCCGCAGGCGGTGTGCCGGGTATCCTGGAGGTGCGCTGCTGTCGAAAGGTTCGACCCTGAGCCGCTTGGTAGTGACGCGAGTGTCCACGCGGTCTTTGCCGAGACCCCCGTCGTGACGGGGGCGAGCACTCCGCTGCGGCGGAATGCTTCCGCGTGTGACCCGGGCGGCGTGCCCGGCACGGTCCACGACCAGGTCGGGCACGCCGCCCTTCTCTGTAGCCGCGGGGGCCGCGGAGGTGAGCCCGCGGTGGAGGGCGAGCCAGGACGGCGCCGCACGCGAGGCGGACAAGATCGGGATCCGCGGGTACCGTCGACAGCGTCCGCAGCCCTCCCCAGCGGGGAGGGCTTCCATGCCGGAGAAGAACACCGGCCGGGCACGGCCGAAGGCACGCCGATCGACCGCGGTGTCGACCCGGCTCAAGCAGATGCGCGACCTGTACAACGAGCAGCTGGTCGAGCAGCGGGAGAAGGAACGCCGCGTGCGGGACGCGCTGGCCCCGTTCGCGCGCGCCAGCGAAGCGCTCGACGAGGTCAGGGTCGAGCTGGAACACGAGCTGGCCGAGCTGCGTCGCCAGGAGGCGGCGGCCGAGGACAAAGCCGAGGAACGCAGGGCCGAGCTGCGCACGCAGATGGCTGAGGCCGTGAGGACCATCCGGCAAGCGGGGACCTCGGTCCGGGACACCTCCGCGCTGCTGGGCATCTCGACACGCGAAGTGCGCGAGCTGGCCGCGCTGGCCGAGCCCGATACCGGCTCGGAACCGGAGCGCCAGCAGGCACCAGCCACCACGGACATGACAGCGGCGGCAGGAGAGGACGACGAGCAGGACACGGCCGTCACGGACGGGGGATCGCCGGAGCCCGGGCCGCAAGGGGACGCTGCCGAGACGCACACGGGGAGCCCGGATCCGCCCTGGGCGCGCCACACATCGCCCGAGAGCCCGCTCGCGGGCGAGGACACGATCGGCGGGGCGGGCGGCCAGGCGTGAACGGGTGATGCGTCGACCACCGGCTAGCAGCAATCAGGGCGGTCGTGACCGTGGCGCAGCGGGGGACAAGGAACGAGCCCCGCGCGGAGCGCGGAGGATGCGCAGTAGCCGCCACGGTGCGGTGCCGACGGCGATCGTGACGGCCGCGATCGTCGGCACCACCGCGTGGGGAGGGACGGTTAGCGGGCGGCAGGCGTGTGCGCGTTGCGGGCCAGGTGCGCCTTCACCCGGCGGCGGGTCCGGGCGACGTACACGATCCCGGCGATCACGCCCGCGCACAGCGGGATGGACACGGCGATGGAGGCGGCAGCGCCGCCTTCCGGGATCTGCCCGATGGCGGCCCAGATGGGCAGCGTGACCGCGCCGAAGAGCGCGAACTTGCGGACGCGGTGCTCCATCGCGGTCAGGATGCGTTCGCGGGTGAGCCAGCCGATGAGCGCGGCGAGCCCGGCGCCGATCACCATCAGACCGGGAGTCCCGCCGAGGAGGATCTTGACGTGTTCACCGTTGCCGCCGGTGACGAGGGCGACGACGACGTTGCCGATGTAGGAGACGAGTCCGGGGATGAGCGAAGCCAGGTAAACACCGGCGCCGCATACGGTGGCCGTGCTCCATGCCGGGATGCGGTACTTCGACATGAGTCGAGCGTAGAGCATGAGGACGACATTCCCGGCGGGTTTCCCCAGCGCGGGGGAAGGGCCCGAGGCGCGCCCTCGATCGTGGCGCTGCCGTGCCGGATACGGAACCTGTCTGCGGGTCTCGGGCACGCCGAACCGCCTTTCTGCTCGGGGGACACAACGCGGGCGGCCGGGGCCGGGCGAGGCAGGCGGCAGCAGGGACCCCGGCCCGCGACGAACACCGCCGCCCACGCGGGGCGGGCGAGCAGCACCCACTTGCTCGCCCGCCCCGTGGGTACGGGCGTCACGACATACGCGGGCCCAGGGCAGGACCGGCGTCGGCGGCCGGACGGGGCGAGGGGACACGCGGATCCGCCGGGGACCGGGTGCCGGTCAGCCCCGCCGCGGCGTCGATTCCGGCGCGCTTCAGGAGCGTCCAGGGCCGCGAGGAGGCGGCGGCGAGGTCGAGAAACATCAGGACCGCCCCGGCGCGTTCGTGCGCCAGGTCGTTATCGAACGATCCGGCGGGGGTGACTTCGGCACCCTCGGCGAATCCACAGCGGTCCAAGATCAGATCGCGGAGGCTGCGGTCAGCCGAGTGGGCCGGGGTCGTGATGAGGCCCGCGGCGACCAGCGCGTGATACACGTCGCCTGCTGCGGCCATGGCCCGTTTGTCCGCCATGCTGATCGGCAGGTAACCCGGGGCGTCGAGGACCCGCTGAACGGTCGTCTCCACCGTGGCTTGCAGGATCTTGTGAGCGTCAGGCATCGGGAACCCCTTCAGGACGAGACAGAAACGTCGTGGTGATGAGAGAGAGGCCGTCCGGCAGGAACGCGGCGTCGAGCCCCGTAGCGGGCACTGCGCTGGACGACGATGAGACCATCCTCGATCGAGAAACAGCGGTACTCGTCGACCCACTGTGGCTCGATCTCGAGCCGGTACTCGCAGTAGGACCGGTAGCGGTTCAGCAGCCGCAACAGGCGCCGACGCTGCAGCGGTGACAGCCGCGAATACGGCCACTCGCACATGATCGGCTCCAGCAGCTGGACCAGATCGGGTACCTCATACGACCAGCAATCGAGATGAGGCCGAGGCGTGCAGTGCTGCAGCTCCAACTCGTCGTACAGGACCGCGATCGTGCGCAGCAGATGCGAGTACGAGTGAAACGTCCTATGTGGGCACTGCGCAGGAAAGGTGGACTGGAGCACGATCACAACGACCTCCCGATGCTGATCGAGGTAAACAACGAAGGAGAACGGGGCGGCAGCCACTCGGCTGCCGCCCCAGCGAGCACCGTCAGCTCCGCGCGGCACCCACAACGTCCTTCTCCTTGGCCGCGGCCTTGGACTTGCTGGCACCAGCGCGCGAGGCCTTGGCGGTCTTCGCGGGAGCCTTCGCGGACGCGGCGGGCTCGGCGCTGGCCTGCTGGGTGGCAGGCTGCGCGCCGTCGGCGTTGTCGGCCGTGGTGCTCTGCTCCCACGGATCGGCCGGAGCCTCCTGCGCCGCGGGGCGGTTGGTGGTGTTGGTGCGGGTGGCTTTGGTGATGCGGGCGGTGGCGAAGCGGAGGGACGGGCCGATCTCTTCGACGGTGAGTTCGATGGAGGAGCGCTTGTTGCCCTCTTTGTCTTCCCAGTTGCGCTGGCCGAGCTTGCCGTAGACGACGACGCGGTCGCCGCGGCGGAGGGATTCGGCGATGTGCTCGGCCATGGCGTCCCAGGCGGTGCAGCGCATGTACATTCCGGTGCCGTCCTTCCAGCCGCCGCTTTGGCGGTCGAAGGTGCGCGGGGTCGAGATGACTCCGAAGCCGCAGACGGCTTTGCCGGTGGGGGTGAAGCGGAGTTCGGGGTCGGCGGCGAGGTTGCCGATGAGAGGGAGGAAGGTGTCTCCGGCCATGGTGGCCTCCTGGGTCTCGGTGGTGGGTGGAACGGGGAGACCCAAAGCGCGCCCGGGCGGGGGCCGTGGGCACGGGTGCGGTCGTCCGGGCGGTGTGAACCGGCGTGCGTGACCGCAGCCGGCGTGCACAACCGCAAGGGCCGGTTCACCCGGCCGGATGTGCCGCACCTTCGTGTCCACTGATGCCCTCGCCCGGGTGTGCTTGACTCCTACCGGTCCACCCGCACGAGACCCCGCCAGGCCACCACCCGAAGACAACCCAGCACCACGGCAGCATGGTCAACCACCCAGGACAGCGTCCACCAGCCTGGACACGTCAAGCCCGCCGTCGAGGACGTCGCGCTCATCGAGACGGACAGCGGAGGACCTCAGCGGCGCTTCCGCCGGACCGTTCAACACGGCGACGATGTCGCGAAACCGTTGCGCCGCCACTGTTTCACGACGCATCACACTCCAGGCGGTCGCCAGCGCCCGACCCTCGTCGGTCAGCGCAACCCACCGGCGCGGTGACCCGTGGCGAGCAGGCTCCACACGAGTGACCCGCAGATATCCCCGCTTGACCAGCAGGCCGAGCATTGAATAGACCGACGACGGTTTCTGCCCGGTGCGCGCCACGATGGCTGCACCAAACGACTCGAATCCTGGCGCACGCGCGATGACGCGCAGACCCCTTGCGGAGCGCGGATGCCGACGGTGCGCCGGAGAGGCGTCCAATGGCCAGCACGGTATGGCGCGATCGTGGGTCGGTGAGTGCTACCCGGCATCAAGGATGGTTGATATCCCAGGCTTCTGCTCGGTGTTGCAGCCACTCGGTCGGCTTGTCCTGTGCGAGCGCCTCGTCGCGCTCAGCGAGAAGGGTCTGCTCCGCGGTCAGCTGCCGGTCCGGCGAGTAGACGTAGGCGTGATGTCCGGCCCACCAGAAGTTCCATCGCTCGCCGTTCGGGTCGTCCCGCGTCGTCGACCACGGCGATTCACCCGTGACACGCCGGACGGGCTCACCCAGGTTCCGCCACCGGGCCCAGACACGGTTACCGAACTCCTCCTCGGCCTGGCGGTACACCCAGGCATCGAACTGGCCGATGAGGGACCCCCTGGCGCCGGGCGCGGGAAGGTTGGCGATGGTCCAGTCCACGATCGCGCGATCAAGGTCGTGCCGACGGTCGACGATGCCGTGCTCGGCGAGCCAGGCGACTTCCCAGCCGTGGACTCGGTTCATCAGCCACACCGTCGACACCGTCGACGGCGTTCTGGCATCACGGGCCAGGTCGATCAACGGATGCCACGTCTCAACCACACCTGGTGAAATCTCGATGTGGCTGCCACCGGTGTAGCGGTAACGAAAAGCTCCCAGGGTGTGGCCCCAGGAACGGATCTGCCATGGGTCGGCGGCGTAGTCCCGCAATCCCACGCAGATCTCGCGACCCCGCCACCACGTGTCACACAGCGCTTCGAACGCCTCTTGGGTCAGGGGCACGAAATGCACCGAACCATCCTCCGGGATGACCGGGTGTCGCGCGGGGTCCCGCAAATCGGGTTCGCGAATGTCAAAACGGTCTGGAAACACCCCGCGCGGCGCGAATTGCCCGGCTCGCACCTTGATCTGCATCCACCCGTCCCACGAGAAACGCAGATCGGCACGCTCATGATGAAACGTGAACATCGTCCTCCTTACCTCGATCAGGGATTCCGTTAGTTCCGGGTTGGCCAGTGGTGGTCAACCCGACGAACCGCAGCCGGCCGCGGAGCGGGCCTGCGTATCTGGCGGCAAGCTCAGACCTCTGGCACGTCAAGACGGTGTGGCTGGCACCCGTGCTCCGCGGATTCCGGTGTGGACGCCGACCTGGAGATCGGGCTCGCTGGCCACGGGACGAAGTAGTGGGCACGTCAGACGAGTGTCGCCGCACATGCGCAGAGATCCTCACGGCGTGTCGCGTGTGGCAGCCGGGAGGCGCAGCCGTGACCGTGGCAGATGATGCAGTCGATTCGCACGTAGGCAATCGAGTGTTTCAGCGGGGCAGAACCTTGTGGTGCCGAGTGGTGGCCCCGACACGAGTCGGGGCCACCACTGCTGGGCTCAGACGCGGGACGGCGAATGGGAAACCGGGGTCAGCGAGTGCACGCCCGGTTGGTCGTGAGGGTCGACCACGATCAGGGGTTCGACGAGCAAACCCTGGTACAGGCCGGAGTCGTCGAAGAGAGCGTCGTGAATATCGACGGAATCGACAGTGCCATCGGGGTTCATCGGAGTACCTCCCTGGCTCGGTGTCCGTGGAACGCGACCCCGCCAGCACGCCCTGGACGGGGTGGCACACGAGGGCAAGGGGAAGTCGAATGGTGCGGCGCCGCCCCGCCCAGGGCGTGCTTGCCTGGAGCCGTTCACGGACCCGAGCCAGCGGTGACCCAAGGCGACGGCAACACCGGTCCGACCCCACCGAGCAGCACCCGCCGTCGATGGGCTGGAGTTGGATGCGCGGGGGAGATCTCGTGCCGCGACCGAGACGGTGAACGTGTCCGGCATGACCGGACCTGACTTACGTGCCGGACGATGGGGCGAGGAGCACAGGAACGACGGCGGGGTCTAGGACACAAGCCCCTGCCGGATTGCCAGTGCCACAGCGTGTGTGCGGTTGCGGGCGCCCAGCTTGCGGAGGATGGTCTTCGCGTGCGTCCGCACGGTTTCCACCGACAGGACGAGATCGCGGGCGATCTCCCCGTTGTCCTTGCCCTCGCTCATGCCCTGGATAACCTCACACTGACGATCGGTCAGGCCGAGGCCGCGTTTCGAGGGCTGTGGCGGAGGAGGAAGGTCCACTGTGGGCGGTGGTGTGAGGGCAGCGAGTCTCCTGGCGACAGTGAGGACGTTTTCCAGCTCGGCGGCCGTATAGGGGTGGCGAGACTGGGACCGAACATGAGCGAGTCGACTCTCGACATAGCTTATGACCTTGTCGAGATCGGACGTCACCGGATTCATGGCCGCCGTCCTGGCATCAGGATGTCCGGATCCGTCGGGCTCTGTGCTGGGAGTTCAGGCAGAAGATGGCCAGCCGGGCACGGCTGGAGGGGAACTCCACCCAGTTCGGTGCTGATCAACTCGGCGGCGGCCGTGAACGAACCCAGGGCCGAGTCCGGGACGACGGGCGCGGAACGAGGCGGGACGGACATTGCGTTTCCTCCGGAAGGTCGCTACGGGGCTGGTTCGCGGCAAAGCCGATCACGGCACCAGACGCCGCCGGGCAGGCTGTGATCCGGGCAGCGTGTGCTGGCCGGGGTGCGAACCGGTGGGTTGAAGACGTGGTCAGGTAGTCCACAAAGGACGAGGCCGTGACGGTTCGATCGGGCCGTCGGGTGACGCGGCCACGACGGGCACACCGCGCGGTGCTGGGCTACCGGTCGCCGGGGTTGCGTATACGTAGCTCGGGGACAGCCACTGTCGCCAGCGCGCGGACCGTGGCGACGTCCTCGTCATAGGCCGACCACACGATGTGCGGGGCCACTAGGCGCAGGAAAGGGCGAGAACGGACACGGAATCGGACGTAGGCGCGCAGCATCCCGGCGAGGTCACTGGAATCCGTCGACGCGTCGATGTCCTTGGTCAGCGGGGTGAACGGGCAGCACACGCGCGGACGCGACGAGACCAGCTTGGACGAGTCATGATCAGGCTGGAACCAGTGATGTGGCCGTGACCGGTTGCTAGCGTCGACTGTGCGGGAGCCGCGATGCACCAGAAGGAGTTGACGCAGCTCGGCGGCGGCGCGCCGTAACTGGGCAGGCAGGTGCTGAGAGCGACGGCGCCCGGAAGAGAGCACCTCGTGATCTCGGCGCCATTGGTGGAGCGCGTGGGAGCGCAGTTCCAGATAGTCGATGTAGGCGGCCAGATAGGTGGAGAGCCGGGAATCGGTGAAGAACGGGCGGGCCCCGGTGGGCAGGGTCTGCGTGGTGCGATGCACTGCCTTGTGCAGCCAGGGGAGAGGACGATCGTCGTGGGCACCGATATGCCAACGGCGTCTCTGGTCCGGTTCACGAGTGCGATCGTGGTCGTAGACGCAGAGCACGCCGGCGGGCGTGGCAATCTCCCACCGGGCTGCCAGGCGCGTGTCGTGTGCATTGAGGTCGGGCCCGAACACCTCGGCCAGGCGGGCGTACGTGGTGTCCAGATGGCCACGCAAGCTGCTACTGGCGGCGGTGAACCGGGCAGGCGTGCGGGTGATGCGAAGGTCAGGGTGGTCGGGATGAATCACAGGCATGGAAGGTCTCCCCAGACAGCGAACAGGTGGGTCGGGCCGCGGCGAGGGGCAGGCGGCGGGACGACCGGGGAGTGGACACGCTCAGGTCAGGTCAGCGATGGAGTGCTCCTCACCGGAGCGGGAGGTGCGCCTCGGCGCAGAATGCCGCCGGTCGGACGTGCGGGTCGCTGGGTAGCACCTACCCCGCGACCCGACACAGTGCAGCTGCGGCTTAGAAAGATCGCGACGGGGGAGGAAGATACTTGTCGTCGGACTCCAGCCAAGCCTGATAGAGCGCGGCATACTGCGCGTCGAACACGGCGGTGGGCTTGAGGTCCAAGGCCGCCCACGCGGCGGCATGCAGGGGAAACAGCGCGGGGGAGTGGTCGCGACACCGTGACCAGCAGGAGTCCTGGCGGTAGAGACGGATCCTGCGTCCTGGCTGGTAGCGCGCGGCGACGTCGGCCAAGGCACGGGTGTTCCGGCGCAGGCTCTGCGCGTGCCGGGCGGAGGTATCGGGGATCTCGGTGGTGAGCACGACCTGGAAGGACCCATCCGGGCGGCGCTCGATGCGGGGACGCCACCAGCACTCCGACGGTGCGGACCGCTGCAGCCGATCGGTGACTATGTCTTCGAGATGGCGAAGGTGCCGGGTATAGCGGACGGCGGGGTGGTCGGTGGACAGCGCATCCTCACGGATTCCGCAGCCTGGTTCCCACGAGATCGACCAGGGGTGGTCGTGCGCGGCGTGTTTGCCCATGAGCTCGACCGCGGACAGGGAGAGGCTCCGGGTCAGCTGCTGGGCACAGTCCTCAGTGTCTACACGGGACACGACGTGGAATCGGTCGGCACCGGTCCGTCGGGCCCAGAGACGGGCCGTGACGATCTCGGTGTAGGCCGGGTCGGGGGTCCACACCGGGATCGAGGAGGTGAGCGACTGCGGCAGGGCGATCACGGCGTGGGCCAGGCGGTGACCTGGCGCGCGGGTGGCGTTGAAGGTCGCGGTGAGGTGGCGGCGCAGACGACGATGCACGGACTCTCCTGACAAGGTAGGGCGCAGGCAAGACGGGCGGGGGAATGACGAGGCGGGCAGCCCGGGTATCAGAACGGGTCCCCGAACCGAGCACGCCAGGCCTGCTCCTGGGCGGCTTCGGCCGCCCGGGTCGCCGCGCGATCCAAACCGAGAGCCGCCCAGGCCGCGGAGGCCAGCGGCTGGAGGCGCAGTTGGTAGTCGCCGATCCTGGCGCACGGTGGCAGGACGCGCAGACGGGCGGTGGGGCCGTAGCCGAGGGTCAGCGTCGTCAACGCCGCCGCCACGGTATCGACGTCGTTGTCGCCGTAGCCGGAGACGCCGATGTGGAATGCGGCCTGAAGACTGCCATCGGGGCATCGAGCCACCTGGGCGCGCGGAGGGAACCGGGGCGCTCCGGCGTTCTCGTAGTCGGCGCTGACTCGATCGGCCAACCGATCGATCGCGGACATCGCCGCCACGGCGGGATCGTCGGGGCGCAGGGCGTGCTCGATGATCCCGCTGCCGGGCTTCCACACGATCGAGGTGGGGCGGATCCAGGCACCGTGCTTGCCCATCAGTTCCACCGCGGTCAGGTACCCGGCATGCAGGAACCGTGGAGCCCGGCGCCCCCGCTCGTAGGCGCGCGCGACGACATGGAAGCGGTCTGGACCAGAGCGACGCGCCCACAGCCACGCCGTGTTGATCTCGGTGTAGCTGGGGCCCAGTGACCACACCGGCACGGACGCGGCCAGGTGATCGGGAAGGCGGATGACCGCGTCGAACCGCGGGACACTCCAGGTCTCCGCGACCATCGATTCGGCGATCCTGCTGCGGACCAGCTCGTACATGCAGCCTCCCGGCAAGACGGCACCACGGGAGTGCGCACGAAACCGGGCAGGACGCCCGGACGAGGGGGTACGCGCACGGCTCGTGGTGCTGGTGGCGTGGACCGGCGGCCCTCAGCGGGCCCGGGAGGCGCGGTCAAGCCGCCCCGTTGGTGGTCCAGCAGCCAGCGGCGTGGCGCGGCTTGACCGTCGCCGGCCGGGTCTGCTTCCGTCGGACCGGTCACGCCCGGCACCGCGGAGCCCTCGCAGACACCGGCGAGGCCACACCGATGAGAGGAACAACGCCCGCTCAATTACCGGTGACCGGGGAGTCCGTTCTGTTCCAGCTCCCGAGCACGCGGACGGGCGAGGGGACACGCTGGCGGCGCTCCCGGCGGGCGGTGAGCAGCAGATCAAGGACCCGCTGCCCCTTGGTTTCGGCCTGATGCCGGAGGTGGGGCGGGCATGCCTCGGGAATCGACACGAGCCTGGCCCGCAGGTCGACGTGGAACGCGATACGCCGAACCATCGCGCCCAGGCCCTGCCTGCGGACGAACAGGCTCGTGCGCACCAGAACCCGGTGATCGTAGGGCTGGAGTGAGACGTACTCGTTGCGCCAGGCGCGGTGAGCGACGTCCGGAGCGAGCCGCACACTGGTGGCCTTGGTCCCGCCGGTGGGGACGCGGTGGTGGTTGATCGGCGCGCTCGGGTTGGGCTCGGAACGCGTCAGGAACGCGTGGAAGGGGTACCACCCGGGTCCGTAGACCACTCCCGGCCAGTCCAGCACGTACCGCCAACTGCCCAAGTCTAGCTCGATCCCGTACATGTCGAATTCGTCGTCTGCGGCGACCATGGGCGGCACAGGCGACACTGTGGAGGCGTTGGTCATGGTGAACCCTTACGCGTGTCGAGGAAGCAAGTCGGGTGCTTGCGCACTGGGTGACCAGGTGGCGATCGGTTCGCCGGGTAGGCCTGTGCGCGCGGTGCGCTGGAAGGTGACGGGACACCGGAGGCAGCGGAGTGGTCACCGTGTCCGTGCCGTGCTGGTGTCGGGGTTAGACGACACTGGTGGGGTCGGGTCCGCGGCCGAGTGGTGGGCGATACGACGGGCAGAACGGGGCGTGGCGCACGACCAACACCTGCGTGGCCGTGGCGACGACCTCGGCATCGCAGATGCCACACCGATCACCAGCGACCACGACGCGTCGAGCGGACACGACACCGTGGCGCAGTTCGACCGCGTACCAGCGGTCGCCGACGCGGGCGGCGGCGCAGGTCAGGTCTTCCTGGTAGTCGTCGACATAGGGGGTGGCTTCGAACGTGTCCTCCTCGATGGTGATCCCACGCCGTTCGGCAGCGGAACGCCACGCGGAATACGCGGCCACGAACCAGGGTTCATCGGAGGTTGGCGCGGTGAAGGTGACGGTGACAACTCGGGGATCGACAGGAGGCATTGGAGATTCCTTCCGCGAGGCCACTGGCGATGGCGTGGCGGGACTCAACAGGAACCAGGCGGCCGGGCCGCGACGCGGCCACGGATGTGACGGATGTGGCGGGCGCTACCGCTGCGGGAGCTGACGGCGGCGGTGCTTGCCCTTCTTGATTCCGTCGGCGATGGTGTCGCGGCGTTCCTTATCGCTGAACTCCTTGACGCCGACATGAACTCGGGCGGCGTCCAGCAGGGCGCGGACGACCTCGCTCTCGTCGATCCACCCGGCAGCGATGAGTTCGCCCATGGCGGCCGCGGCCGCGAACAACCGGGTATGACGGGTGCGGTAGCGCGCGTTTTCGACCTTGTGGCACTCGTCCCGCAAGGCCGCCTGGGCATAGGGACGCGTGCGTGCCTCGGACGGGGCCCGTGCTGCGGGAATCCTCGGTGTGGCAGGAACAGTCGGCGTCAGCGCCGCGACCACGAAGGACGGCGCGGGTGCCAGCGGGAGATCGTAGGCGATGGAGTAGAGAACTTCGTGGCCGTCGACCAGCTGCGCGCTCCCCGGGGCCAAGGCGGCGCCGCCGCTGCCGCGTGTGTCGACGAACGGAGCGATCTTGCTGACGCTGGTGGCCGTGGAGAGCCCCTTCGGGCGCTGGTAGTACAGGTGAAGGCCGTGCGGGGTGGTGACCTCGAAGGTGTTGAACGCCTCCGGTTCACCCGCGCGCTCGGCGAGGAGGGCGAAAACGTCACGGCCATGGGCGATCTCGATCCCATGCTCGCGGCCGAGCTGGACCCATTCCGGCGGGAAGGGCTCGCCATCGGGGTCGTCGAGATCGACGACGAGCAACCCGGACGGGCCACAGGCGATACCAATATTGAGGTACGGGCGGATCGTCCACTCGCGATGGATGACGTCGTGGTCGAGCGTGGCCCAGGATTCCCAGTCGGTCGGGACGGGCTCTTTCCGGTATGGGGTGACTGGGAAGACACGCCAGCCCCGCGCGGCGGCGGCGAGTGCCGCGTCGCGCCGAGCCGTGCCGGGGTGGGGAACCCGGATGAGTCGTGAAGTGCTGGTGACGCGCATGCAAACCCTTTCATGATCGATGCTACGCGCGCACCGAAGCCTGTGGTGGGTATTGGCAGACAGGAAGGTCACGGTCAGATCGCGTATCGAGGCGTCGGGCAGCTGCGTCAGTGCGAATCGGGCGACGGGTGGTGGCTGAGGTGCGCGGATGGCCTGCGGGCGGGATGCCTCCTGCGGCCGACGATGACACACGTGGCGAGGACGTACTTGGCCACGAGGACCGCGGTGATGGTCCAGGAACACCCTGCCGACCGCAGGCGCGGAATGGCGCGGACAACGTTCACGGTGATCACTCCTTTCGTCGAGCGCGGAGGCCGGCGCTGTCGGGCAGGCCGCACGTGCCGTCGATGGCCGGCGGCGCGCTGGGGGAGGCCAGTGCGTGGGGCGGGCGGGTGGCGGCTGGCCGAGGCGTGGGTGGTGAGGCCCTGCGGGGCGCGGGGCCTCACCACCCACCTGGTCACGCGTTGGTCGTGGCCGCACCGGTGGACGTGGCGGGTGCGGGTGCCTTGGGGCTGTCCGACGTGCCGGCCTTCGCGGACGTGCGGGGCGAGTCGGCAGTCTTGGCCGTCTTGGTCGGCGTGGACGAGTCCTCGGCCGAGGACGACGTGGCGGAAGCGGTCGGCTTTGTGCCGGTGGCCGCGCTGGCGGCGCGCGCGGGCTCCGCCCGACGGACACCAGCCGCGGTCAGCGCACGCTCCTCCACCTCAGCCAGCTCGTAGTCGTAGAAGTTCTTGGTGGTCTTCTTCGTGGAACGGGCCGGTTTCGGGCTCTTCAACCCGCTGATGATCTGCAGGTAGAGCGCGTCGGTGTCCGTCGGCTGACGCCAGCTGTTGCGGGTGAGGCCTTCTTCCATCGCGCACAGGAGCATGCACATGTTCCAGTGCAGGGCTTTGCCGTCCGTGGCCTCGTCGATCCGCTTGAGAAGTTGATCGACGTTGCTGTGCGGGGGAAGGCCGGCCAGCTCACGCAGCAGCGTGTGCTTGCGCTCGAAGGCCTTCTGCAGCGACCTGCCGCCCTCGGCCCAGGCGCGGGTGAAAATCCGCTGAGAGCCCTCGGGCGCGGTGTTGCGGCCCTTGACGAAATTGGCCAGCCACCGGCGGCGAACCTCGGTGGCCGAGTCCCACTGCAGGTTGTACTTGCGTGCTTCGTTGATCTGGAGCTTCTCGGCCTCACTCTTCTTCCCGGTCTGCGGACCCGAGTTGATCTGGACCGCCTTGCCCGCGGGGGCGTGCCGTTCCGCGTGCCCGCGCTGGCGCCAGTCCTTGCACGCGAACACCGTGGTCGCGACTGCCTTCTTGTCCCGCCAGTCGACCTTGACCCACGCCACGTGACCCGCGCAGCTCTCGTGCTGCTTGACGGTCAGCGCCGTGCCCGGCTTCGTGGCAACCTTCGCCCGCAGCACGTCCAGCCGGCGCAGGTTGGCGGCGTGCTCGTTGGTGGGCTCGTCGATGACAGTGACGCCCGCGTCCTTGAGTTCCCGCGTTTTCTCGGCGAGCGCCTGAGCCATCGCCTCCTTGCGGGTGAGGGTGTCCAGCTCGATCTGGGCTTGGTGATCGAACTTGCGAGGCTGGTCCACCGCGACCACGGTCAACCGCTTGAACGCGTCCGGGTGCTCCTCGAACTTCTTGAGCGTGGCGGCCTGCTCGAGAGTGAGGTTGTACTTCTCCAGCGCGGCCGCGGCAAGCTCGCTCTGGGCCACCTCCAGGCTGTTTTTGACCTCGGGCAGCGGGATGTGCCGCGCCTTGCTGATCTTGGTGGGGCTCATCTTGAGGTCCAGCAGCGTCTGGTGCGCCTTGGCCTCGGCGAGGCGCGAGATCTGCTTGCGGTGCCCGTTCTTGGACAGCTGGAACAGGATCCGCTTGATCTGCTGCTCGGTGGGCGTGCCGGAGAACGACTCCCGGACGTCGATGTCGATCTCGGTCACGCCGGCTTCGAGGGCGTGCTTAACCCGCCGGGCGCCGTCGATGACGTAGAACTCCTCGCGCCCGTCCTTCTCGGTCTGGCGATAGACGGCGACGATTTCGTAGACGCCGTTCTCGGCGAGTTCGTCCTTGAAGTAGTTGTCGATCTCAACCTCGCCTCGGGTGTTTTCCGCGAACTTGAGGCGACCCGGGTGCACGGTGAGGATCTCGCGAGACGACGGCTTCGGCGGGCCGTAGCTCTCGGTCGGTTGCTGGGCGTCGTGCGTACCGGTGGACTGCGGGGGAACCGCACTCTTCGGCGCGGATTCGGACGTGGCTTGGTCTTGGACAGGTGCAGTGGTCACACGAACTCCTTCGAACTAGTAGTGACAGACGCGCAACGGCGCGCCTGCTCGCATGCGGACAAGGGACTGACGCACGACACGAGCCAGCCCCGGATGCACGGCGCGAACGGGGCGGCGCGGGGTGAGTGCGGCCGCGGCCGGGCGCGATGTGGACGCCGGAAACCAAGGAGAGTCAGGGAAAGGAACGCGTGGTGGATCACCGAGGGCGGCAGGAACCCGGGACACGACGGGGCGGCCCGGTCCTGCGACCGCGGTCCGACAACGGGATGGGTGAAGTCGTCCTTCCCCGGGGGATCGGGCGGATGCGGCGACGAGCACGTCCGAGGCGAGGAGCGGGTCGGTGGCGCCGGCGCTACAGGATGCGGGCCAGGTCCTCGAGCAGTGGCTGCACCGCGCACCACTGGGCGATGGTCCACGGCGTGATGGGCCCGTACTGCGGGGCGAAATGCTCGCCTGTTCGCCAGCGCGGCAGGACGGTCCGCGCGATCTCGCGGGCGGCCTCGAGCCAATCCGGCCGGATATCGAGCGGGCGATTCAACAGTAAGGTGCTCAGGTTGGGCGGATACGGTGCCTCGTCGAGCTCGCCGGGCGTCTGGGCCAACGCGTCGGCGCAGGCACGGACACGGATGCTGCTCCTGTTGCGCGCGGCCGCGTCGGCCAGGAACGCGGTGTCGTGGGCCAACACCGGCGGTATCTGTTCGAGAATGTCCTCATCGGATTGCGGCGGCAGCGGCCGGGTTTCCACCAACTCGCCGTGCCGCCAGGCGTATCCGTTACCCAGAACGCAGAAGAGGAAATGCAGGGCCTGGGTGCGATTGGCAAACAGGGCGGGACTGTCACGGATCATGGTGCGGACGGTGTCCTCGACGGTGGCCATCAGATGCCCCCAGCGATGTCGTGAGTGTCACGGCGATATGTCCGCGGAACGGTGGAGGGGACCCGTCGCGTCAGCCAGCGGCGTTGGCGAGGCGGTCGCGTAGCTGGCGGACGGCGTCGGCGAGGGAGGGAAGACGCTGCGGGGGCATGCCCGCGGCAACGGCGATGCGCAGGTAACCCGCGAGGCGGTTGGTGGGCCCGGCGGCTTCGAGGGCACGGCGGGCGAGCAACCCGTTGCCGCGTCGGTACGCGCTGAATGCGACCATCGTCGCGAGGTGACCTCCAGCCTCCGGGGGTGCCAAGCGAAACAGTTGGGTCCAGAGCTCTTCAGCGGCCTGCTCGGAGGCCTCGGGCACGACCATCGCGCAGTCGCGCAGCGTCTTCGAGGTCACCGCGGCGATGAGGTCGGCGATCTCCTTGTCGTCGCGCGGAAACTGGTGCTCACACGCACGATGGACGGCGTGGTCGAGCTGGCGCAGGCGCACGCCGAGCGCCGCGAGATCACCGTCCTGCTCCTCTCTGGCCACCTGGCGCTCGACTGGCCTGACCAGGGCTGCGATGCGGTCACGCCGATCCTGGGGGCCGGGCTGGAACCGCTGAGCGACCTCCTCGAGCGTGTCGTAGGTGACCTCGCCGAGGACGGTCGTGATCGCCGCAAGCTCGGTCGAGCCTGGATCGGGAAGCACCCCACCCTGGGTGGGGTCTGCGTAGGACGTCCACGTCGCCTTGGCGGTGATGGAGGGGACGAACACCAACTCGAGATCGGGAAGCCCACCGTCGCGCAGAACGGCTGTCAAGGCATCCAGTTCCGCGCCATACGGCAAGGGCCCGTCCGGCGTCGAGCCGTCGCCGACCACGATTCCAGTCAAGGCGATGGCATCCGGATCGGCCAGAGCCCGAACGATGGGGCGTGCCAGGGAGGAGACGGGAATCGTCGCCAGGTCAACGAGGTCGAGCCGCGCTGTGCTCCCGATGCGGCGACGGCCGCCCGAGCGCACGACGCTGACGATAACCAGGGAGTTAGTGGGGCGGACACGGAGGAGGGGAGGCACAGACGCGATCAAGGTGCCGACGTTGTCGAGACGAACGGTGTACATAGCGAAGGGGTCCTTATCGGATCGGGGCGAGATGCGGGAGAGGTATGCAGCAGGTCCGGCATCTGCAGCGGATTAGGCATCAGGCGTATCGGTGCCGGACTGAGCGAGGTGGTGTTCGTCGATGACGCGGGTGATGGCGTCCAGTTCGGACTCCAGACGGGCGAGTGCCTGAGCTATCCGGTCACGGCGGCGAGAGAGAGCGGGCAACTGCTGGCTTGCGCGAGCCTGTCCTGCTCGACGGTCGACCTCGACTGTCCACCGGGCACGCACGAGATGGCCGAGGGCCGCGAGGATGGTCGAGCGGATGGGCAGCGGCGCATAACCGTCACGGCTGGGCTCGTCAACCTCGTGAATCTGATACGCGCCGATCTCGTCAGGGAGCACACGTCCGTCCGCGTGACGGCGGAACGCCACCGCATGCACCCGGTAACGCTGTCCGTTGTGGACGACGAACGACTGGGTGGCGACATCGTGCGGGTCCCGGGTGCTGACCAGGGCGACTCCCGGCCGCGGGAAGGTGACGAACACCGAACCCGTCACGCCCTGGTCACCAGGCAACGTCAGCAACCCGGTCGCTGGCACGTGGATCGCGCTTGTCGTCTCAGGTTGGACGGATGATTCCACCGGGCCCTCCTTTCGTTGTGTGGCACGGCTGCCCCTGCCAGGGACGTCGCGCGCTGGCTGTCTGGACCGGTCGTGGGGCGCGACTCGGCTGTCCGGCGTGGCGGTCCGTCCGAGGCGCGAACACCACGCGGTTGGCCAGAGGCAGCCGGTCCGCGCCTCGGTCGCAACCGCCGAGCCGGGCTAGAGTCGGCAAGCGCCCACGACCGGTCAGACAGGCCACAGCCATGAGCAACCGCAGAACTAGAAATTCAGCCCCGAGACCAAGCATCGGAGGCATTGACCTCGCCGGCCGCGGCGTGGTCGTCACCGCCGGGCGGTGCACGCCGGCCTGAGAGGACACCGGTGTCCGGGTCGGGGAATGGTTGAGGTGGGCACGGCGGCGGTCCCGCTCCGTGCGGTGCGAGCTAGGGCACCCGATGCTCGGGGCCGCGGCGCCACGGTGGCGGGGACTTCAGCGTGGTCAGGATCTCGTCAGCAGAGGACACCAGAACGGCGTCACCGTTGCGGATCAGCATGTGGCAACCATCGCTGTAGTGAGACGTCACAGGACCGGGGATGGCCATGAGGGTCTTGTCGAGCCGGGCCGCGGTTGTCGCTGTGCTCAGGGATCCGCTGCGGAGCAGAGCCTCGACGACCACGGTGGCTTCGCAAAGCCCAGCGAGAAGGCGATTCCGAGACAAGAAAGTGGGCCTGGAGGGCAGGCTGCTCGGCGCGTACTCACTGACGAGCAGGCCCTCCTCGGCGATGCGGGCGAGCAGATCGGCGTGAGCGGCGGGATAGGGCCTGCCGATGCCGCAGGGCAACACCGCCACGGTCGGCTCGCCAGCCGACAGCGCGCCCGTATGGCACGCGCCATCGATACCGAGGGCGGCACCCGACCACACCCGGACACCTCGCTTGGCGAGCTGGTAGGCGACCTCGCTACCCAACGTGCGTCCGTAGTGGGTCGGAGTGCGCGTGCCGACCATGGCGATGGCCTGGCGGGTCAGGTCGACGAGACGATGCGGCCCGCGGACCCACAACCCCATCGGCGGGGCGAAGCGACGGATCCCGCCAGCCGAGGCCGCGGCGAGCGAGTTGATCGCAGCGATGGGCCATTCGTGGACGTCCTCCGGGATGACGAGGCGGGCACCGAGGCGGTCGGCCTCAGCAAGATCCCGGTCGACCTGAGAATCCGGCACCTCGAACGCGATCTCCTCGAGCACCGCCAGAGGGCACTGCCGGGCCTGGACTCGTTCAGCGGCAACCACTGGCCCGTGCTCGGCGACGAACCTGACCATGGCGGGGGCAGGCGGCGGCGCTGCCCGCAGCAGATACGCCCGAGCATGCCGCACCACATCACTATCTGACATCGACACCACACTCCTTCACTCGAACAGCGCCTCGCCCCGGACGCGAGACGGCGTCCGCGCGTACCCGGGGGAGCGCGCGGACGCCCCAGCCCGGCCGCGCCGGGCCGCGCTCACCCGACCGGCGTGATCCGGCATGGCCAAGCTCGCCGGATCCGCGGGGCAGGCGGCCGGATCACCCGCGTCGGTGTGGGCGCCCGGGCCCGGTGTGGCCGGGCTATCGTCGGCGCGGCGCTCACCCGGACATGCGCGGAGCCAGACGATGCGACGGTCAGAACACACAGGACGGGACCACATCGGTGTCGTTCGCCCTAATCCGTTGACATAGACTTTTGGGGCAGATGCGGCTGGGTGGAACTGATTGAGTGCAGCAGCAACCAGATTCGTCTGGGACACCAACCGGGCCCGCTGATGATCGCCGAGCCGCATCTGCACGCACGGGGACAAGCTGCGTTCGACGACGGGTGTCAACCGTCAGACGGGACAATCCAGGTTTCAGGACACACCGGACTGGCCGGGCCGCCGAGGTCAAGTAGGATCGGTGGTGGCCCCGCGCACGGTCGCGGAATCCGGCGGCGACGAACATAGACGACGGCGCGCTGTTGGTCGCTGCGTGGGCGAGCGTGGTTACGGGGTGATGCGGCGGCTCAGAAGCTCGGCAGCCCAGGACGCGGCAAACTCCGGACAGGAATTACACCGGTCGTGCGTATGCCCGGGAACAGGAGGCTCATAACGAGCCGCCACGGACCAGGAATGAGTATCGGATGACGTTAACACCCTCGCCAGTGTCAACAGTGCACGAATGGATAACCCAAACGCGTGCAGTCTCAATCCGTAGTCCCGCGCGAGTTCATGAACGAGAAGATAGATAGAGATCGTGTTTTGCCGGGAACACACTGACCCCAAGCCCGCCAGAGGCTCTCGGGAAAGGTCGATACCGGCTGCTTCGTGCATGTGAAGATGTCGAATATAGTCTTGTCGTCGCCAACCTTGGAGGATCGGAACCGTTGGCAGCCAAGGGGCGCGCTGACGCATCTCGATCAAGCTGTCGAGGGTGAGCCGTTGATGTTCATCGACGGAGAGGCCACTGGCGGAACGGGCGTCGGGCTCGCAGGGCCAGTTAAGAGGTGCGATCCAGTGTAACCCGCCGATTTCCTCGTAGTAACGTGAGCACAAGTCCACGTAGGCTTCGGTGGTGATGTTCCACTTCCCGTGGCGTGCAATCATTTTGTATGCCCCGGAGTCGAGGAACCATTTAGGAACGGCGCACCGGGGCTAGGTCTTGCGGCGGACCATCCGTGGATAGGTGATCATCAACGCGGGAAGTGTTTCGTCCTCCAGGGCTGCAGGGTCGGAGAACCCGAGAAAGAAATCGATACACTCGCCCAGTGTTGGCATGAGGGTGGAAGAGGGCATACATTTCCTGGAGATGAGGATAAAGTCAGGATGGTGTTTGATAGAGAAATAATTCTCAAGTCAATAACGCGCAGGGGTGGTCATCGGCAGGCTGCGGCAGGTTGTTTCATGGTGTTCGTTCCGCGACGGACCTGAATAAGAGCTGTTGTAGGAAACAAACGACGACGCGCGAACACGCGGTTCACGGACCGAAGATATGCAGGCGACGGAGAACAGGATCGATCACGGGCAGGAGCAGCGCCGCTGGTTGGTGAATGCGTGGATGCGATGGCTTGGGGCGGGCAGATGGGCGTGGTTAGGGCACCTGGTCAGCGGAGCTGAAGTATCCGGCGTCGAGGTAACTGTCGAAGACTTCCTGGATCGTCGCTGCCGCGGCCGGCGTGGCACCGTGCCGCGCGTCCTGCGCTTGGCGGCGCCATTCGTCGATCGTGTCGGCGTCTTCCGGATCGACCACGGTGAGCTCCAGTTCGGCGGGCTCGCCGTTGACGAAGGCGGTGGCTTTACGCCCCTTGCTCGGGTGGAACCACTCGATCACCTCGACCGCGGACGAGGCTGGTGCGGGGGAAGGGAGACGGTCGGCCCACACGCGCGACCATCCGCGTTTGGGACCACGATCGCCATGGCGGAGAACGTAGGCGGCCAGCGCACGCAACGGCAGCTGCTGGGCGGGGGTGGCGTCTGGGAGTGCGGCGAGGATCTCGCCGACCGCACGTTCCACAGTGATCGTCCCGGTGCTTGCCAACATGGTCAAGCCGGGGTTGGACGGCGCCTGCCACCAGGCGGCGATGGTGCGGGCCACACCATCGGGAATGGAGCGCTCGGCGCACGCCCACGCATGGACGTATTCGCTCACGCGGGCTTCTTCATCACTCACGGCGGTCTGCCTTTCTCTCGGGCAGCGTGTGGGGGACCGGGGAGTTAGCGGGTCGACGAGGCGGGACCGACTCGGATTCCGGTGGCGTCGGCGACTCGGCTACGAACCGAGCGGGCGTGCGGTGGCCGAGATGGCCAGATTCGCCGACGCGTCCCGGAGCGCGATACGAAGCGTGAGGCGGGACGGGAAGTATCCGCGCCACCGGCGAGCATCGATCAGGTGCCGCGCGGGGACCGTCGGGTCGGGCAGAGGACAGCGGCGATCGATCGCACCCACCGCTTGCCAGAGCGTGCGCCGCGCCCCCTCGGAGGCGAGCAGGATGGTGAAGGCGACACTCCAGGTCGCGGTACTGGGCGCGCGGTCCAAGGCATGCACACGGCGGCGCTCGTCGGGAGACAGAACGCGCCCGCCGTGGCTGGCGCATCGGTCGAGCAGCCGATCGAGGGACGGGCTCATGCGGAATCCTTCCGAGCGGGCGACCTCCTGCAGCCCACCGGCATTGTCGTGGCGCACTCGGACACGCCGGCCGGAAGAATCGCGTGATGGGTCACGATGGGCGGGCCGCCCGGGCACTCGGGATGGTGCCGGCGCGGGGTGTCTGAGCGTGCTGGAACCTCAGGGTCTTGGTTCAGCGGGATACAGAACGGCGGGAGGTGGAGCTGCGATCGCGCAGCACGAAGACGCAGCGTTCCCAGGTGAACCGGGTACCGTCGAGGCTTTCGCGCACGTGCCAGGTGAGATCGTCCGCCTGATCACGGTAGATCACGTCATGGAAGAAGGGGCGGCCGTTGGCGTCGCGGCGGGGATGGACGTGGTAGCCGAGCTCGGTGAGCACGCGCACCGCGTGGGCGCGGGTGATAGTGCGCCAGCCGCGGCGCTCGGCTTCGGCCTGGACATCAGTGGTGGCGCGCTGTGCCCAGTTGAACCCGTAGCGATCGAATCGGCGCGGGGACAGCCGCAGGTCGATGATGGGGCCGGGTTGGGGATCGAATTCGTGCGGGTCGAGGCCGTGGAACAGGCGGATACTGCCGCCCTGGCTCACCGGGACGTGTTCGCGCACGACGCCCCCGGTCACCGGGCCACCGTCAGAATCGGGGACGAAGCCGTGGATACCGGCACCCCCGGAGGGCAGGTGCAACCACATCTCGCCGATCTCGGGGCCGGAACACGGGACACGAGTCGGGCTCACGAAAGGGCTCCATTCCTTAGCAGGTGGGCAGGCTTGGCGGGCGCTTGGGCGGCGTGACACCAGTCGGCCGTTGGTGCGAGATGCCGCTGGTGGCGAGCCGAATGAGTGGCTATGCGAGGTGGCACAGACGTCCCGGGAGCGGGTAGCGGCCATCGGTATCGGGGGCGATGCGGAGACCGGTCGGGACGGGCGCGCCGTCGGGGAGGAGATAGACCTGGACGAGCATGTCGTCCTCGAAGCGCAGCCGATGCCAATCGGCGTGGTCGTTGAACACGACGGCGTTCCACCACTCGATCGCTTGTTCCGCAACCTCACGGCGGAACCGCGGGATGACGTGGCCCTGGTGGTCGAAACCAGAGGCGAGCAACGCTGGGAACGTGGGCGCGGTCCCGGAGAAGGTCTCGCGGCCCAGGACCACAGGCACCTCGGTGTCAGAGTGCGGCGGGCCAACGATGCCCAGCAGGGGCGGCACAGCAGGATCTGCATCGGGCTGGTGGAGATCCCAGACCCACCAGCCGGCGCCGAGGTCGTACCGGCCACGGTGGTCGGGATGCAGTGGGGATTCGGGTACCCCACGGTCGAACACGATCAAGGCATCGTGGTCGAACACGGCGGTAAAGGGCCACTCCTCGGGCGCTGCGGCATGCTGCCGATTCAGCCACGAGACCAAGGCTTCGGTCACTGGGCGACGAAACCACGGCCGACGGGAGCCGTTCCACAAGCGACGCTCGATGGTGGCGGGACACGCAGGGAAATCAGGCGAGTCGAGGCAGACGTACACCTCGCCGGGCTGTGCGGACAGCTCGGCAGTGGGGTTGGAGTTCATGACGGCACTTCCTGGTGAGAGGACACGGGAAACGCGGCATGTCCGCGGCAGATACTGGCTCCGGCAGCATGCCGCGCGGGCGCGGACGCTGCGGTCGGTGAGAGGCGAGGTCCTGTTCGGCGACTGCGCTTAGGCCGTGGCCGGGGGCGTGGGCGGCTACTCGGTGCCTGATGGGGCGGCGGTGTGGGCGCGGTCGAGAGTGATCAAGGTGAGCGTGGTGATGCGGTACGCCGCGCGGATCTCGGCGACGGCGGTGGCGAGATGCCGTTTGAGGTCGGTGACTTCAGCGCGGGTCAGTTCCCCGTCGACCCCGGCGTCGTACCCGCAAAGGTCGTCGATGGATTCGGTGAGGCGGCCGACGTGATCCACGCCGCTGCGGAGTCTGCTGTCTACATCGGACAGAAGTGCACGGAGGCCCGCGAGGTAGTCGGCGAAACCGTCATCGGAATCCTCTGTTGCGTGGGGAAGGTGATCGGTCATGGTCGGACTTGCCTGCCTTGAGGGCCGGTAGCGGACAGGGTGGTCACGTCCGTCGGCCGACGGGCTGATCACCCAGTGGCCGCCGGGGACCAGTTCCCACCCATCGGGCGCGAGGAACGTGGCGAGGGTGTGTCGGACAGCGCCAGGGCCGTAGGCGGCGACGACTTCCTCACCGGTGTGGTCGTCGGTGCGGATGATGTGCGCGCAGGTGGTGGTGTAGTCGATGCGGACGACATACCGGCCCTGGTCTTGATCGCGGAGCGTCATCGGCGGCGAGGGCGGCTGCTGGGCGCCCAGCACCGCCGCCGACGGCCGCACGGGCATCGCGGCGACACGGCAACCATGATCAGTCCTGGTCCTGCTCGGGGTGCCCGTCGAGCGCCCGTATCTGAGCGGCCACGTCGGCGTGGAAGGAGTCGATCTCCCACAGCCCTGGAAGCGGAGCGCGGGAAGCGCGGGCGCCGTGTTCGAAGTATTCGTTTTCCACGGCGTGCTCGGTGAGCGCGCTGATCTTGTGCACGGCGTGGAGCAGGCGACGGACACCGTGGTGGGTGGCGAGCGCCTCGCCGCGGTCGGCGTTCTCGGCGATCTCGCCCAATAGACGGCCAAGAGTGCCGGTGCGGCTGCGGGTCTCGCGCAGGTTCGCGGCGCTGGTGCGGACCAGGGTGGCGTAACGGCTGTCGGTGTGGGGGACACCCGGGGAGGAACGTTCGAACACGAACGCGGCGAGACGGTCGTCCACCTGCGAGTGCTCCACCAGGTCGGCACTCGGCCAGCGCAGCGCGTGGGCGGTGAGTCCCGCGGCGAGTTCGGCCACCGGGGCGTACTGGGCCGGATCGCCGCCGACGCGGACGACGAACGCCTCACCGAGGTCGTCGTCTGGGGAGAACACTGAGACGCTGGTGACCCGGGCCGCGACTCCATCCGGGACACGTGTGGTGTTCGGATCGGTCGTGAACTGGGTCGGCCGCGCCTCCACGGCGCGGGAGTGAGGGTGGTCGTACTCGAACGGACAGCGCGCCGACGGTACCGGCGTGCACCGGTGGCACCAGAACCCGCCGCAGATCCGGCACGTCGTGATGTCCGGCGTCCAGGGCCGATCATGGTCATCGCGGCGTTACGCGCACCGGCACCGGTGCAGACCGAACGGGCTGCTGCGCGTCGGGATGGTGTCGGGGTCGGCGTGGCGGACATTCCAGCGACGGCGATACGAGCCGATGATCCACGATGGGAAGCACCGCTGACACAGCAGGGACCGACCCGGGTCAGCGTGCTCCAGCGCGGCCAGGAGCCCGTCGTAACCCGGGCTGGCGACGCCGTGCTCGACGGCGAGGTACGAGCCGGTCTGGCAGACGGTTTCCCGACTACCGCGGCTATCCCGTTGCGGGTAGGCCAGATGGAGCGTGTCATCGACGGGGTCGGCGGTCACACCGAGCACGTGTTCACAAGGCATAGGGGCACGGTCCTTTCTGGATGCGGGGAGCGGGCTGCGCGATCCGGACGTGTGGGAGGGCGCAGCGGGACTGGTTGACGACGCCACGTCGTGGACCACGCCGAGGCAGCGTCCCCTGGGGTGGGCACGGCGGTGCACGGGCACACCGTGGTCGACGGCGAGACTGGCTGGGCGGGCAGCGCGACGGGGGTTCAGTGGAGGTGCACGGTGGCGCTCAGGTACTCCATCGGCGCCCTGTCGTCGGCGGACTCGACGACGACACGCAAGCGATCGCTGCCCGCCGCGGAGACGCGCAACCGGAGGCGCTCGCAGGTGCCATCCAGCAGATAGCGCCACAGCACCAGAATGTCGCCGGAGTCAGGCCGGATCGCCGTGTTCTGCACGGAAGTGCTGACCTCCTCATACAGCCCGGACAGCCCGACCATGATGGGAGGCGGGCAATCGTCACGGTGATGCACGATGAACCGCCACCGCTGGCCACGATCGCAGCGAAACCGCTGCTCAGCTTCGTCTTCGGAGGAGTAGTTGCACTCGCTGTCGCAGTCGTGCACGCGGCACGCCGTGGTGAACAAGCCACCCTGAACCGGGGTTGTCGCCAGCTCGCACGCCCGGTCATCGGGCAGGTACTCAAGGGGGACCGCCGCGCTCGGTGCGTCGGGACCTTCCGCGGGAGCCTCGCCGTGGACCTCGACGTGCGCCCAGGCCAAGTAGGCACACAGTGCTGACCAACTCATCGCGGTCGGCTCCTGGAGCACCGCGCCGGAGCCGCGATCCACCCGAGACAGGTGGAACTCGGCAGGTTGGCCGTCCACACCGGCGATCGCCAGGCAGTCGGTCACACCGTCGGTGCTATCACGGGCATAGACGTACTTCATCCCCAACCGGGCACCGTCGGGCACAGAGAGCCGGGCCGGCGATTCGAGAACCCAACCAGGGGGTGCAGCATCGGTCAGCAGCCGCCCGACGACGTCGAAGGTGACCGTGCCCGACAGCCGAGCCGCAGCGACCCACCGCGCGGCACCTCGGGCACGGTCCAGCACGCTCGCCGCCGGAGCAGTCGCGTTGGGGTCGCCGCCGGGTTCGGCCTGGCGCCAGATGAGGACGGCGGTCAACGCGGCCTCAATGATTGGCGAGTCCGCCGACGAAGCGGGAACCTGTGCCAACGTCAGTAGCTCGCGAGCCTCACGGCCCGCGGTGGACGCCCACATCATCATGCGCCGCGCGGCGACATCGCGGGAGTCGGGACCGGTCGGGCCGCCGCGCGCGCCCGATGCGTAGAAGTCGGCCAGCTCGTGGGCGCGGCGGAGGTAGGCGTTGGTGCGTCCGTACAGCATGCGTTCGTGTGATTGAGTCGTATCAGGCTGGCTCACCGCGGGATCGAACACCGCGAGGAGAGGAAGAACCAGGGTTGATTCCAGCAAGAGAGAAACCTTCCATACATCGAAACGACAGGGCCGGGCATTCACCTGGACCCCGGGGTGGCAGAGCGAGGTCCTCGGGCGGGCAGGGCACGGGGAGCGTGTGATCACCTGCGCGCTCGTGCTCCTGATCAACACGGGTAGCGGCTGTCGCCGCGTTGCTGATGCCGATCGGAGTCGCACGTACCCGGTCGGAAACTCCGTTGGGTATCTGGATGCCCGCTGCACGGCGAGCACTGTCGCGTGTGGACACGTAGTGCGCCGGGCGGGCAGCCGGAGGCGGAGCCCGACCGTGCGACGGGCACGTCAGCGGCGTGGCACCACGTTCAGAGAGAGGACTCGTAGACGCGGCGGAGCTCGGCCAACGGAAGTGGGATGGTCTCGCCTGCGCGGCGTTCGGTCAGGATGGCAACGTTCTTGCCCGAGCGGTCGCGGAACCGCTGTTCGCGTGCCTCGTAGTCGGCGAAGCGGTCCGGGAAGAAGCGCAATGTGCGTAACCAGTGTTTCTTGCCGCCCCGCACGCAGAGTTGTCCGCAGTTGGCATGGTCGTACCCCAGATCGTAGGCCAGAGGTGGGGTCAAGCCGAGCGACCGGGCCTCGGCAAGCATGTCGGCTTTGGACAATTCTGGTTCGTCCAGCAGCGGGAACTCGACTCGCCAGCGCCGCCAACCATGTTGGATGCCCGGCGCGCGATTACGATCACGCTTGCTGCTGTCGATCCCGATATACAACACGGTATTCGCCGGGTTGGCGTGCGCGGCCAACCAGCGACGGCACGGCACGATCTTGAGGGCATGGGAGCACGGCGCAAGCCGGCTGTTGCCCAGCAGGCGCTTGTCCTCGAAGACCTCCCACGGCGTGCGCCCATCCGCGACACGCACAAGAGGAGCACCGATCAAGGCGGCCGAGTCGTGCAGAAACCCATACAGGTCATCGTCTTCGATCAACTTGTGGATGGGGTTTCGGAGTGACCGTTGACCGGAACCCTGAAGGTGAGGCCAATTCCCAATCTGGGAGGTTGTGGTCCGTTCGGTTCGTCCCGTGTGGTGTCGTGCAGTTTGCGTGAGGATGGTGGATGCGTTTGACAGCGGACATGGCGATTTCCTCCGATTCCTGGAGGATGAGGTGGGACGCTCCGTGGGAGCGCGTCTGCGGCGGTGGCGGGCGCGCCCGAACAAGCCCGGCCCGGTGGCCTCGTGGGCAGGGGCGCGCTGTGGCCAGTGGCCACCGGGCTGGGCTAGGGTGCGCGGCGCCGCCCCGCGCGAGACGCGCTCCAGGCGATCTGGAGGGCGCGTGCGGATCTAGTTCTTAGTGAACTGTGTGCGTGGCTGGATCCTGCTGACGCTATTGGCGGCCTCGAGTTCGGCTCGTAGTTTGTGGACGGTGAGTGTGAGGCGCTGGATGTTGGCGACGGCCAGGTTGAGGTTTTGCCGGAGTTGGTGGTTTTCGCGCCGGAGCTTGGCGTTACGTGCGACAAGCCGGGCGTGGTCAGTGGCGGCAGGGGAGGTCGAGCTTACAGTGTGGGGCGCGCGGCGGGCTTCGCCGATCTCGCGGGCGATGTCGGGGAATTGGCGGCGGAATGTGGTGTTGGGCAGACCGAGGGCGCGGGCGACCTCGAGCACGCTCGGGCGGCGGCCGGTACTGGCTGCGTTGGCGAGGACTTTGTCTCGGGCGCGGCGAGCTTGTTCGGGGGTGGGAATGTCGGTGGCGCGGTTCATGAGTGTTCGGCGGTGTGGCGGTCGAGGAAGGTGACGATGTCGTGACGGCGTGTCTGGAGTTGGTGGCGCAGCAACGGGGGCAGCAGTGGTCGGGCGGTGAGTTCGGTGTCGATGTGGTCGAGCTCGGTGCGCCAGGCGGCGAGGTTGTCGGGGCTGAGGGCGACGTTGCGGCAGGCTAAGGGGAGGCAGGCACCGAGGTCAGGGCGTAGTTCGCCGCGGCTGTCGCGGCGTTGCAAGCACAGGGCGGTGGCGTGCTTGTGCACGCAGGTGATGTACTTGTCCGGATAGATCGCGGGGTCGTCACGGTTCATCAGCCGTTGCAAGCGGCGCTGGTCAGTGATCACTTTCCCGTGGAATCGGGCATGCGCACCGAATTCCTCCAGGCGGTGGGCTGCGTCGTCCGCGGCGGGGCCCGCGAGGTTGTTGTGTTCGTGGGCGTCTATCATCGCGAGCAGGTGTTCGCCTCGGGCGAGGGCTTGTTCGGATTCGACTTCCGCCCGGAATCCGGATTCCGAGGTTCCGGCGTAGCCTTCAAACATTTGAATACTCAAGTGCCGGTAGGCAATGGCGCCGGCGATGACTCCGCCGGGTCGGCGGGCAATGAACCACGCGAGCGTGCGACGGAATTGCCGTGTCGATAGCTTCCACACGTGGTTGTTAACGAGGGGAATGCTATCGCTGCGGCCGTGTGTGGCGCAGTGGTTGTTGATCCAGGTGATGAACTCGTTGAGGTGTGCGTTGGTGCTTCCGTAGCCGAGGGCGGAGCTGGTGTCGTCGGTGGCTTTCTTGCCCCCGGGGCCAGGTGCTTGGCTGAGTGGGGTGAACAGAAGGTTGACGTGCGCGGGCTGCAGTCGTTGCAGGACTTGGATGGCCCGGGCAGCAGGGGCACCGATGACCCAGGTTGCGTTGACACCGTGGGGACCCTGCTCGCCTTTGAAAGCCAGACTGGTGACTGTCCATCGATAGGCTCGGCCGTTGCTGTCCCGCCGGACAGTGAGGCACCCGCGGCGGAGATGTTTGACCTCGGTGTCTCGCATTCCGGAGAGGAACGCGACCGCGATGTAGCAGGAAACGTGCAGCATCCGGGCGAGCGTGGCAAGTCCATTATGGAATGTGTGGTCGGTGACGATGCCTTCGACCCAGGGCTTGTTGTCGAGCTGGCCGGTGATTGCGCGGTCGAAGTAGGCGCTGTCACTGACGCCGACAATGGCCGCGACCGACGCGATGTCGGCTTTGAAGCGGACAAGCGTGCTGGTGGCGCAGCCGAGCGTGGCGGCGAGGAACCACAGGTTTGGCCTGCCTCGATAGCCGGGCAGCGGCCGCTTCTGGGCGAGGTGATCGTCGAGCAGGGTACGCAACTGGTCTCGAACCCCTGGGCCGCTGCCGGGGCGTCGGCCGACGGGGCGGCGTCGTGCGGGGTCGCGCAAGGCGCACCATTGCTGGTCGGCCGCGAGGATGTCCTCGGCGAAGTCGTCGATGAACCGCACGGCCCAGGCCAGCAGCGGGCCGTGCACGGATTCGGGAATCCGGTCCGTGGCGTTCTCCGTCGATCGGCGGGCCCGTCGTTCGAGCCACCCGTCGACGTGCGTGGGGTCGAACAGCAGCCGGTCGCTGGTGATGGCGTTGCGGTAACGCCAGAGGTAGCGGACGGCTCCGCGACGGAGGTCGCGGGTGGCGCGACCGGGCACGGCGCTGAGGAGGTGGCGTTGGTAGGCCTGCAGGTCAGCACCGACCAGGTCCGTCAGGGCGAGGCGCGATGGCCGGCCTGGTTGACGTGCGCGGGTGTCCAGCCAGGTCAGAAACGGCGCGAGCGCGCCGAGGACAGCGTGGATGGTGGGCAGCGCCGGGCGGGGTTCTCCGGGCGGGAGCGGACCGGAGAGCATGGCGTAGCACAGTTCCTTGGCCGCAGGCCGGTGGCAAGTGGGGATGGCGGTGAAGTTCAACGTCAACGCCCGGTGCGACTGCTGCAGGAACGCCGCGCGCAGAGGCCAGCGGTCGTCCCGGAAGCGGGCGGTGTCGGCCAGGGCGACACCGGGGCGTAAAGGCCGGGCACGCAGCACGTACTTGTGGTCGAGCGGATGCCGCGCGGTGGCGCGAGCCCGGGCGCTGGTCGTCATGGGTGTTCCCAGGGGTTTTCCACGAGATCGAGCAGGGCATCGGTGGTCTTCACCGTGGTCGCCTGCTCGATCTCGGCGGGGCTGAACTTGCCCAGCACGTCATGGCGGATCGCGGCCCAGGCCATGCCGTAGCGGGCCCACCACTCGGTCTCGGACACCTGGTCCCGGCGCGCGGCGAAGGCATCGAGCAAGCCGAGCAGCCGGGGGAGATGGTCACGGGTGATCACGCAATTGCCGCAATGGAAACAGTCGAGGAACGACTCGCGGCAGGGCTTGCCGGTCGCGGGGTGATGGTCGTGGTCGATGCACGCGGACCAGGCAGTGTCCTTTGGCCCGCGGGCGGCCTGCCGTGCGGTGCTGGGGTCCAGCCCGGCCCGCCTGAGGTGCTCGGCGTCGGCGGGACCGGACACGACCTGCACGCGGCCCCCGGCCGCCTCCAACGCGCGGTGATGGGCGGCCAACGCGGACTGTTCCGCATCGGCCACCGCTTCGCCGACGATGTCGTGCGCCCACTCCACCACGGTGGGATCGCCGCGCAGATAGTTGCGGAACAGCACCGGGATGCTGTTGGTGCGCGCGGCCGAGGGCAGGTGCCCGCCCAGGTGCTTGGTGCGGCGCACGTCGACACTGGTCTTGAGCCGGTTGAAGTCCACCCGCAGCGGTTGCGACGATTCGGGGTTGCTGGTGGCGTCGTCGCGGGATTCGGGGCCGGGCTGGTCCGCGGTCAGACCTCGAGCGTGCGCCCACTCGCTGGCATACAGCTTCTCCTCCAGGGTTTTGTCGAACAGCGCGTGATGCTCGCCCGGGCCCTGGCGGTGGGCGCGGTGGCCATTGCGCCAGACCGACCACAGCAACCGAGCCCGGCTGAACCTACGGCTGCGCCGGGCGAGCTCGTGAACGAGCAGGTAGAGCCCGCCGGGCGTGTGCAGCTCGCGACCGGGACGTCCGGTTTCCCAGGTCACGGTGTCGAACCAACGTTTCTGGCCGCGCCGGCGTTTGACGAGGCGCAGCTCCACCGCGCGGCCTTCCAGCACCCGGTGCTCGACGGGTAGTTCCTTGATCGTCTCGACGTTGCGGCCGGTCACGACGACGAGCAACACCAGCAGCGGCGCCAGATCGGGCACCGTGAGAAACAGCTCGCCCGCGAGTTCGCGACGCCGGGCCAAGCGGACCCCGAGCAGCCCCTCCAGCGGGGGCACCGCACCGGTGGAGGCCATCCGCGCCAGCACAGCGGCGTGCTCGCGCTGCTCGGGCTCCAGCGTGCCCGGCGCGGTGCGGTAGCGGCCGACCAGTGTCTCCCCGGCCTGGATCCGGTCGCGGAGGTTCGCCACGTCGGCCCGCGCCGCCGCAACCAGTCGAGCAAACTCGTCCTCGGAGTACCCCGGTTTGGGGGTCGGCTGCGTGTTGACGACCCGGCGGTCGGCGACCTCGAGCACCGCGTCGGGCACCAGGTCGCGCAGCGCGGCGGATTTCAGGAGCTTGCCGACCTCACGCATCTCTCTGCCCGCGTAGCGCTCGCCAGCCGTGGCGGCACGGAACCGCTGGAACGCCTCGACATGCGCGCACGTCAGTGCGGCAGGGCCAGCGGGAGGCCGGGGCAGGGTGTCCAAGAACCGCACGAACCGAGCTGCGGATGCCCACCCGGCCTTGGCGGATACCGCCGTCCGCAGCCCACCCGCAGGGCTGGTGCGCTCGGCCAGCGCGGCAGCCAACGGCCGATGCCAGCCCGGCAGCGGGAGCAGATCGACCCGAAACACCCGCTGCCGACCGTCCTCACCACGGACCTCCACCCGGAGCCCGGCCTCCGTGTCCTCCACCGACGTCGGCGGTGCATAGCTGCCACGGGGCACGGCCGCGGACACGCCGGTCCGCGTACCGTCCTCGGGGGCTCATGCCGCAGGGCCGATCGGCGCGGTGACGTCCTCACTGGCGGCGTCCGAGACGAGGGGGCGAGGGTCTTCCCAGCTGTCGGGGACCAACGCCATCCGGGTTTCCATCTCCAACTCCGCCAAGGCATGCAGGTACACCTGAGTCGTGACGACGGAGGCGTGCCCGAGCCGCCGCCGCAACCAGTCCAGCGGATCGCCGAAGACACGGACGTAGTGATCGCGCTGCCGTCCGTCCATAGTGGCCAGGGCGGCGATATGGCCGCGCTGCAACTGCTCGAGCGTGACCACAGCGTAGGCGTGCCGGAGGAGATGGGCATGCACCCACAACGGCACGCCCTGGGCGCGGCAGCGGAGATTGGCGGTACGGAACAAGTCCTTCCACGTGGATCTCGTGATCGGCGTACCGTACTCCGACACCCAGAACACCCCCGGTGCCAGGCCGTCGGGTCCGTCCACCAGCAACCGGAGCCGCTGATCGACATCGAGTTGGGACACCTTGATCCGGTGCCCGCGCACCGTGCGCGCGACCGGGCGGGCAGGGTCCTCGACTACCAGGGGCCGACGCCACCGTCGATAGTCTCCACGGTCGCGGGCCTGGGCGATCACGGCGGTGCGATCGATCTCGGCGTAGGCGACCAGGTCCGCGACGACCGACGCCGGTGCATAGATCCACCGGCTCGAGCCGCCCTTGGCGATCGCCGGAGGCAGCCAGAACCGCTGGTAGCCACCCAGTTCGCAGGCCAGGGGCACCTCGAACACCGTGAGCGCGGACTGCTCGGCCAGCCGCATCCCGGTACGGACCATCAAGTCACAGAAGGTCGCATTGCGGGCGGACCAGCGGCCCCGGAACCGCGGGCTCGGCAAACCCTGCGGGGTAAAGCCCCGCATTCCGACATCCCGCCACAGCCGATACGAGGCGGGCGGCAGACACTCGATCTTCTCCCTGTCCGCGCCGTGGCTGTAAGTCGCCGGCGTGACCCCAGCGACCGCGCGCCGAGCACGACATCCAGCTTCCGTCGGCGAGGCACGCCGTTCGCGTTGCGGGACCGGGTTCGCCCGCAGCATGCCTATCGTGACCTGCCAGGCGAAGAACCGGTTCTGGGCGGCGACTTCCCGGTCCCAGGTGGCGTGGTCAATCCTCGGCCCGTCCGGATCCCGGCGCCGCCAGTGCGCGTAGGCGAGATGGTCGGACTCGGTCGCCTCCCGCCACGTGGTCCGCTCACGCGCGGTCCACAGAAACGTGAGGAACGCGCACAGATCCCGCGCATAACCCGCCTGCGTGTTCCATGCGGCGTCCAGCATCCCCGGCGAGCGGAAGAACTCATTCAGTTCGACGTCGTACTCACATTGCGGGGAGAGCAGAAATGGCGTCCGGGGCGGCACCCCGCACTCGACCAGCCAGCCGTCCCAATCGCGAGGGAGGTCCACGGCGAACGGCAACGGCGCAGCGGGACGTGGCAATTCGCCCGGAAGGTAATGCACCGTCCACGCCGTCGAGATCACGGGGGCACCGTAATCCCGCCCCCCGGCACGTGAAGCGATTTCACGACGCGGCATCCCCCTGAATCACTCGATCGGGTTCGCCGTCCAGTGGGGCGCCGGATCTGCCGGAGCCACCGCCGGCCAAGATCGTCCAGCGCGTGCTCGCCCGCCCGGTGCGCTGCCCCCTGCTGGGTGACGTGCTCACGTTCACGGTCAACCTGCTCCGGTGGCGCGACCCTGACCGGCGGGTGGTCGTCCAGTTCGGCTGCGCGTGCGGGCGGCACCGCTCGGTGACCGCGGTTGAACACGTCACCCGCCTGCTCGGTTTCCTCGGCTGGCGGGCCGACACCCGCCACCTTGACATCGACAGACCCCGCCTTGCCGGTCACGGGGCCCGCCGACAGCAGCGCAGAAGTGGAACAGGTTATCGCACTATCCATTGGCGAGTGCCGCGGTCGCGAACGCGCGGTATACGGCACGAGGGGATGTTCGGCTGCTATCGAAGTGGGTGCCCGGCCACGCCGGGACCAGTCGTAGACGACGGGACAGTGGTGCCGTCCTGGGCCGACTCCAACCGGTAGACGTGGAGGTGGCGGACAAGGGGCCAGGCCCGGGCTTCGACGGTCCGCGCGATCTCCAGGGTCGGGCGGTGACGGTTCGGAGGGTCAGTCCGGAATCGGCAGGTGGGTGACGATGAGCTCGCGTGCCGCCTCGATGTGCGCGATGGTCAGCTTCCGAGCTTTCGCCCCGTCGCGCGTTTCGACGGCCATGGTGATGCGCTCGAGCTCGTCGGCGTGTTGCGTGAGCGACCTCGGATCGCCCCGCAGCGCTAGCCAGGAGACCTTGCGCGGCAGTTTGCGGTACAACGCGTTGGCCGCTTCGTGGAGCTGGCTGTTGTCTGCGGCTTCGAAGATCGTCTGGTGGAAGGCGTTGTGTGATTGCTGCCACGGCGCGCTGACGGCCTCGGGGTCTCCGCCGTCCCTGAGCATCTCCACGACCCGGCGGAGACCGGCGACCTGTTCCCGGAGCTGCTGGAGTTGCGCCTCGGTGATCCGGCTCGCCGCGAGGTAGGCGGCGTGACCCTCCAGCGCCGCGCGTACCTCGAAGACTTCCAAGATCTCCCGGGGCGACGGGTAGCGGACCCGGAACCCGCGGTTGGGCACCCGTTCCAGGACGCCTATCGCCTCAAGCCTGCTCAGTGCCAGGCTCGCCGGGGTCCGGCTCACGCCATAGTCCTGCGCCACCTTCGCCTGGCGCATCCAGGTGCCGAGCGGGAACTCGCCGGCCGCGATCCGATCCGCCAGTGACGTCGTCAGGTCTTCGACGATCTGCACGCTCTGCGGTGTGCTGCCGGTGTTCGCCACTGCCGCCCTCCCGTCGGTCACCACTCGAGTATCGGCCGTGCCCGGACTCCGTCACAGCATGGACAGTCGACCACACGGTTAATGTCATGCATAATGAAGATTATTGCATGCAATCTAACGAGGGAGTGACCATCATGTCCATCCTGATCAGCGGAGCCAGCGTCGCGGGCCTGGCCGCCGCGCAGCGGTTCAGCGCCCGGGGCGCCGAGGTCACCGTGGTGGAGCGGGCGCCGGGGCTGCGCCGCAGCGGAGCACCGATCGACGTACGCGGCGCGGCGCTCGACGTGGCAGCCGACATGGGCATCCGGGACACGCTCGTCGGACACGAGACCGGCTCCGCTCAGAGGAGCGCTTTCGCGCACATCGTGGACGAGATCGGCGAGAAGGTCGGCGCACTGCCCACCGAGCTTCCCCAGGACAGCCCGGACGACCTGGAGATCTTCCGCAGCGACCTGATCGACATCCTGCACGGGTCGATCGGCCCGGACGTGACCTTCGTGTACGGAGACTCCATCCAGGAGGTGGCCGACACCGGCGACGCGGTGGAGGTCGGATTCGCCAGCGGCCGCGCCGGCCGCTATGAACTACTGGTGGGAGCGGACGGGATCCACTCCGCCACCCGGCGCCTCGTCTTCGGGCCGGAGGAACGGTACCGGCGGCACCTCGGCGTGTATTACGGCATTCTCTCCCTCCCGGCCGAGCTCGGTGCCGACGGGGAGTCCTACCTCTACAGCGTGCCCGGCCGGTCGGTCCTGATCAGCGACTACGCACAGCGGACGATGGGGGGTTTCACGTTCCTGTCCCCGGAAGTCGCGTACGACTACCACGACATCGAGCAGCAACGGCAGCTCGTGTTCGACGCGTACTCCTGCGTGCGGGGCTGGAAGGTCGCCGAGCTACTGGACGCGCTCAAGCAATCCGAGGACTTCTACCTCGACTCGGCCAGCCAGGTGCATCTGGACCGGTGGTCGCGCGGACGGGTGGTGCTGCTCGGCGACGCGGCATTCGCGCCGTCGTTCTTCTCCGGCCAGGGAACGCCGCTGGCCATGATCGGCGCCGACGTCCTCGCCGCCGAATGGGCTAGCTGCGACGGAGACCTCGACCAGGCGTTCGGCCGCTACGAGCAGACGATGCGACCGCGGGTGCGCCGAGCCCAGGAAGGTGTTCCCGAGGCGCGGGACCGGATTATCCCGGCGACCTGGGAAGCGATCGAGGCGCGCAACCGGCGGTGGCCCCCGGTGCGGTGATTCCGGTCAGACGCCGGCCAGAAGGAAAGGTCGGCGACCAGCTCGCAGGCAGTGATCGAGCCGACGCTTCGGCGCATACCGAGCGGTACAGCAGGACATCCGCTCATCGGCTTACTTGAGACTGGTGGTGGGGCTGGGGTCAGGCCAGGCTCTGGTCGAGGTGCTCGGCGAGTCGCTCCCCTACATCGGCTGCCCGCCGTCGGCATGGGCGTGGCTCTCACATGGCTTGCGTCTCGTCGGGTATCGCGCGAGGAGTGGCTGGAAAGGGGGCTGCGCGGCTCGAAGTAGCGGTGCCCCCCTTGCTCGTAATTTCACCTCGGAGGCAGGGAGGACACCGTGGTGCCGGTCATTGTCGGAATGGACCCGCATGAACGCACCGCCACGATCGACATCATCGACGAACAGGGTCGAATGGTGCCGGCTGGACGGTACGGCACCGACAGGGCCGGCTACGCCGAGATGGTCAAGACGGGCCGCGAGTTCCCGGAACGTGTGCAGGCGATCTGAGAAAACTCGTCGTCCTCCGCGAACCACCGAGTTTGTCCCAGTCGTGGTCCACGATCACGTTGTCTCGCAACCATTGCCCGTTCGCGCGCTTGCGCCTGTCCTCGCGGGAAACGCCTGCTCCGCCAGAGCCCGGTCCGCCTAGTCTTGGAGTGATCATGATGTTGTTGGCAAGGAGGTGTTGGGGATGAGTACCGGTCCCGGCGAGGACGGCGCCACGGTCGGCGCGTTCTCGCCCCAGCGTGGCCCCGCCTATCACATCGAGGACGGCGTGACCTTCGATTACATCGTATGCGGTGCCGGTTCAGCCGGCTCCGTGCTCGCCGGCAGGCTTGCGGCTGATCCGGCCGTCACGGTACTGCTCGTCGAGAGTGGCGGCGGTGATGATGATGCTCGCGTGCATGATCCCGACCTGTGGCCGGCCAACCTCGGCAGCGAGCGGGCCTGGGACTACGTCACGGAGCCGAACCCGCAGCTGAACGGGCGCCGACTCGGTTACGCGATGGGCCGCGGCCTGGGCGGGGGAGGCGCCATCAACGCCGGGGTATGGGCTCGCGGGCACCGAAGCGACTGGGATTCCTTTGCCGGGCACGCAGGCGATCCCGCATGGGACTACGCGCACGTGCTGGAGCACTACCGCAGCATCGAAGATTGGCAGGGCGCACCCGACCCCGCACGCCGGGGCGTCGGAGGGCCGATGCGGATCCGGTCGGCGCAGGACGTGCACCCGCTGTTCACCGCCTTCCTCGACGGCGCCGAGGCCGCGGGGATTCCCCGTTTCGACAGCCCGAACGGCGCGCTGATGGAGAAGGACACCGGCTGCGCCGTGCGGGACGAGAACATCCACGCGGGAACGCGGCAGAGCCCCTTTCGCTGCTATGTCGCCGGCCGTATGGGGCAGCCGAATCTGACGGTCCTCCCGCATACGACGGTGTCCCGCGTCCTGCTCTCCGCGACTCGGGCCTGCGGTGTCGAGATCATCCGCGACGGCAGGCCGTTGCGCGTTCACGCGTCGACGGAGGTGGTGCTGTCGCTGGGCGCGATCGGTACCCCGGCCGTGCTCATGCGATCCGGGATCGGGGACGAGGCCGAACTGCGGTCCGTCGGCGTCCCGGTGGTCCAGCACCTGCGGGGCGTCGGCCGCAACCTCGACGATCACATGCGCCTGCCCTGTGTGTGGGAGGCCAAGGACGTGCCGATGCCGGTGCCCACACGCAGCCAGGTCGTCTGTTTCTGGACCGACGACACGCGGCCGGGGGCACCGGAGTTCGTCATGTACCTCTCGCCCGCACCGTCCGTCTCCGCCGAAAGCGCCGCCCAGTACCCGCCGCCGGCCCGGTGTTTCACCCTGATGCCCGCCATGCGCCCGCGCAGCGGCAGCCGTGGCCGGGTCCGCTTGGCGAGCGCGGATCCGCTGGCGAAGCCGCGCATCGAGACGCACTTCCTCACTGACCCCGACGACGTGCGATCGGCTCTCTCCGCCGTCGCCATGGCCCGCGAGATCGGCAACTCCGCCGCACTCCGACCATTCGCCAAGCGGGAGGCGTCCCCCGTGTCCTCCGCGACGGACGTGCTCGAGGACTTTCTGAGAAACTCCGTCGAGACCTACTGGCACCAGAGCGGCACCGCCAAGATGGGGCGAGACGAGGACTCCGTTGTGGACGCCCGGCTCGCGGTGCACGGCATCAACGGTCTCCGCGTCGCCGACGCCTCGGTGCTTCCCCACGTGACGGTCGCCAACACGATGGCCCCGTCCGTGGTGATCGGCGAGCGCGCGGCAGAGATGATGATCGCCGAGCGCGGCTGACCACGGTCAGGTCACCCATGCGGCTCCTGGCGGCTGATCTCCTTCCACCGCGCCCGGTGCGCGTCATGACCCGTCGCGTCGCGACAGTGAACTCGCCCAGGTGCTGCCCGGTGAAGTTCCGGGGCGCTGGTCGCGCGAGGTGTGGTCGGCGGGCGCATCCCCGTCATTCAGGAGGCGAGGACCACACCCCAGGCGATATCCGGGCTGGGGTTGTCGGGCCCCACCTGGATTCCATCGCCATCAACACGCCACTGTCGACCCGTGGCGACGCGGACCGTTCGACGGCGGTGACCAGGGGGGCGATTCGGTGACCGTGCCCGGGGCTGTCGAGGGCTGGGGTCAATTGCTGAAACGCTTCGGCCGCAAGCGTTTCGACAGCGTGCTGCAACCGGCGGTCGATCTGGCCGCTCAGGGTTTCGCCCTCACCGAGCGCATCCACCACGACTGGGGTGGCGCGGTCGAGCTGTTGCGCAGGGATCAGCGCCCAGGCTGATCTCCGGTAAGAGGCGTGCCTGGTCGTGGCGTGGGTCATTTGGATTGGAGGTGTCCCAGTGGGTGGTCGCCAGTGAGAACCGTTTGCGCGTTGTTCCAGTCGTTGTGGTCGATTTCGGTGACGTGGCGTAGGTAGGCGAGGGTGACTTGCTGGACGAGTGCGACGCGGTCGGGGTCCTCGTCGGTGGTCTCCGCCGCCTGGTAACCGGAGATGCCGCCGAGGAAGTGCTCACCACTGTGGACGGTGAGGAGGCTTTTGGCGCCGCTGCTGAGGGTGTAGGGGTCGGTCGTCCAGGCCGGGCCTCGGGTGGTGAGCGGGAGGTCGTCCTTGTCTCCGGCGACGACGAGGCCGGGGGCGGTGATGTGGGAGAAGTCCTCGTCGCGTAGCCAGGGAAAGTTTTCGTGGGCGAAGGGGGTCAGGTCGTCGCCGCCGTTGCCGGCGGTGGCCAGCTGGATGCTGGCCATGACCCGTGAGTCGGACAGGTCTTCGGCGATCCCGGTGTGCGGGTCCCGGACGCGGTGGCCCACCAGGATGCCCGCGGTCTGGCCGCCGAAGGAGTGCCCGGCCGCGACGACGCGGTGGTGGTCCACTCGGCCTGCCAGGCCCGGCACGGCGGCTTCCAGCGTGGCGAGTTCGTCCAGGATGCGCTGCATGTCCTGGACTCGGTAGCGCCACATCTGGGCCCTGCGGGGGTCATCGACAGCGAGGTTGAGCCGCTTGGAGTCCAGGTGGGTGGTCTGGACGACGACAAAGCCGCCGGAGGCCCAGTGGTCGACCAGTGGTGCGTAGCCGTCCAGGTCGGAGCCGAAGCCGTGGGCGAACAGCACGACGGGCAGGTCGGTGCCGATGATGGGGGCGGTGACGCGGACGTGCAGGTCCGCACCGCGCTGCGGCGCGCTCAGCACGAGTGGCTTGACCGACACGATCGGGGTGGGAGCGGGGCCGGTGAGACCGGTCGTCGGGTATGTGATCATGCGGGTGTCTGCCCTTCTGGGGTGGCCGGGCGGGTGAGGTGGAGGATGCGCTCCGCGTTGAGGTGGCCGAGCTTGTCCCGGCCCCGCTCATCGAGAGGGGCGCTGTCGACGAAGGCGCGGGCACCTCCCCTCCCGCCGAACGCGCCACGGGAGTCGCCACCGCCGGGGCCGGGGTTCTCTGCACCGTCCCCGGCGGTGGGGGAGCCGAAGGGGGAGTCGGCGCCGAACATGATCCGGTCGGGACCCAGCACGTCCGCGGCCGCGCTCAGCATGCGGTGGCTGTAGATTCCGCCGGCGGTGACGGCGAGGTTGCCGGTGATGTAATCCAGGACGCGGCGCTGCAGGTGCGTGGCAGCGGTGCTGAGCAGATCGGCGCGGTCGGCGAAGGGCACGAGCATCTCGCCCCAGTGGCCGAGGATGATCTGCAGGTCCGGGTGCCGGTCCAAGGTCCCGGCGAGAATGAGGCGCAGCGCTGCCAGACCGGCTTCGGAATGCCATCCCCACCCTCCGGTGGACAGCAGCAGGCCCGTCTTCTCGTCGAACCCGCTGTAGGCGACGTCCATGAGCTTCTCGGGCGGCATGGCCGGGTGGATGTACAGCGGCACGCCCAACTGGGCGGCCGCTTCGAACACGGGACGGAAGCTGGCGTGGTCGAGGAACCTCTCGCCGGTCCGCGGGAAGAGCATCGCGCCGACATGTCCGAGGCCGGCGACAGCGCGCTCAAGTTCGGCGGCGGCGGCCTGCGGGTCGCACGTGGGCAGCGTGGCGAACGCCGCGAAGCGGTCGGGGTGGCGGCGCACCGCGTCGGCGAGGATGTCGTTGGCCTCCCGGGCGAGCGGGACGGCGACCTGCGGCGGCAAAGGCTGGGTACCGGGGGCCGTGATGGACAGAACCTCCATGTCCACGCCAGCGGCATCCATCCGGGACAGACGCTCCTCGCCGACCTCGAGCAGGCGCAGATTCACCTCTCCCCGGCTGCTCATCCTGATGACCATCACATCACCGCCCCACTTGAGAAGGGCGCGGCGCAGCTCAGGAGTCCAAGCGTGCTCCTCCACGCCGATCACCCGCCGGGCCGATGCCGCGTCCTCACTCATGGCACATTCCGTTCGTTCGATTCCTGCCTGTCCGAGATCTCGCTGGACGACTCGCCCCGTGCTGAGCACATCGCCTACGCTAAAACTTGACGTTGACGTGAAAGGCAAGAGCCCGTGTCCCAGGTCACAAGAAGGGGAGCCGACCATGCGCATCGGGGAACTCGCCCGCCGCACGGGCGTCACCACCCGGGCTGTGCGGTACTACGAGGAGCAGGGCCTGCTCGCCTCCGAGCGCAGCAGCAGCGGCCAGCGCCACTACACGGAAGCCGCCGTCGACCGGATCCTGGTGATCCGTGAGCTCTACGCGGCCGGCCTGTCCAGCAAGACCATCGCCGAACTCACGCCCTGCGTCATCGACGGCAAGGCCACCCCCGAACTGCTCCACCGCCTGGCCATGGAACGCGACCACCTCGACCGCCACATCGCAGACCTCGCCCACACCCGGGACCGGCTCGACGCGGTCATCGCCGGCGCCTCCTCCACCCTGCACACAGGAATCCCCCGCCGACGGCGCACGACCTCCTCAGAGACCGGCGGGTGCCGCCCCGCCCGCGACCGGCAGCCAGGACGGGGAATCCGGCCCGGAAGCCACACGTGATCTCGCCGACGACGGACGCGTCCGGGATCCGCGTGCCGAGCTGGGCCTTGGGCGCTTGCAGCTGCCGCACCCCGGCGACGATCGTGTTGCGCCGGTGAGCCGGTAGCTCTCCAAGACCTGGTGCTGAGTGGCGATGCCGGAACGGCTCGTCCACCCGGTCGCACGAAGCCGATCTTCGCGGACCTGCTCTGTTTCGATCATGGTGACCCACACCGCGGCCGCCAGTCGCTTCGGGGCGATTGCGAGGTCGCGCGAGTAGGCGTTCGTAGCCAGCACGATATGGTCCGCTCGCACCCGCCCGTCCGCTGTGGACACCACCGGGTCGGTGCCGCCCGACTCCACCGCGCGGACCCTGGTCTTCTCGAAGACCCGGACACCTCGGCGCGCAGGCCGAGCGCTAACCGGCCCGGATCCAGCACGCCGCCCCTCGGCTCGCGCTTTCTTCCCAAGAACGACAGGCAGGCGGGGAGGTCCGGCCCCCGGTGGCGAATGCGACGTCCGCGCCCGCGGCGGCGAAGATCGAAGCCTTGCGCTCTGCGATCTTGAGCTGGCCCGCCGTCACGGCGGCCGCGACATTGCCGGTCGCCTCGTAGTGACAGTCGATGCCGAGGGAGCCGATCTGTTTCTCGACGAAGTCCACAGCGCGTTCGGCCAGAAGAACCATGCCGCCGAACCGGCGCGGGTGCAGCAGCTTGAGGATCTGCGGATCGCCGCCGGGGATGCTGCCCAGCTGGCTGGCATTGCGGGACTCGCGCCCGACCCGCAATAGCCCGCTTCCAGCAGAACGACGTCAACGCCTCGCTTCGCAAGCCGCAACGCCGTCGACATGCCCGTGTAGCCGCCACCGATCACCGTGATGTCACAGCTGATCGCACCGCGGAGGGACGGTGCGAGGTCAGCGGGCCCCTTCGCCCAGCCCTACTCGGAATAAGAACAGTGCCGGATTCCATTTTCGGCGCCTTTCGGATTATGCCGGGCAACGATGGCGTTCAGGTCGTACCGGCACCGGCCACCCCCACGACTCGGATCTCCACGCGGAATTCCGGCCTGGCCAGTTGGGTCACGCCGACCGACGTCCACGCTGGATAGTCGCTCGGCAGGAACTCGCCCCCGATCTTGACGAAATCCGCGATCTCGCCACGCAAGTCCGTGTGGAACGTGGTGAGTTCGACGATGTCCGCGACCGTCGCGCCGGCCGCTTCGAGCACGGACCGGACTCCTGCGAAGGCCAGGCGGGCCTGCGCCGCCATGTCCGCCACGCCAGCACCACTCCGGTCGCCGGATCGACGCCGACCTGGCCGGAAACCCAGATCGAGTCTCCGACTCGGTTGGCCTGCGCGAAATGCAAGCGCTCGTAGATCTCCTTCATCGGGCCACCTGCTCGGCCTCGGCATGCTCTCCGCGCTGCACTACATGGTCGACCTCGTCGCCGGACACCACAGCATCGACGTCGACCTCGCGCAGCTGGATCTCGCCGGCCCGGCCGTCCACGCTGCCCCGGCTGCGGCCGACCGAGTTCTACGACCTGGTTGGTCGAGGTCGCGCTGATCCGCGCCAGACGCTCCAGCCGGGTCTTCGAACAGATCCGCGCCTTTCGGGCTATGGCTTTCCCGTTCACTCACCCAACCGCCACCTGTCGAACTCGGAGTTCCCAGCCATGTACTTGATCTTGAGAGCGTGCAGTTGCGGTAGCAGGAAGAGCACCAGCCTGCGCGAGATGGCAAGGCGGCGGCTAGGGGCTCGGAGACGGAAGCGGTTCAAGCACGTCGTTTGCGGGTCGAAACAGAG
>NZ_VTHK01000056.1 GCF_009765355.1 Amycolatopsis anabasis
AGATGCCACACATTGTCCGCGGTCACCGCGAAGAACCACTCCCACATGTTCTGGTCCTGCGCGCTGTTGACCAGATAACCGCTGCCCAGGTTCACCCATTGCCCGGCGAAGACGAGGAACGCGAGCAGCAGGTAGCCCAGCATGACCGCGGCGTCGACGCGCACCCGCGGCCACCAGGGCCGCCGGATCCGCACCGGCGTCGTGGGCGAATCCAGCAACGCGGTTGCATCACCTTCGGTCATGGCCGGACGACGCGGGCGAAGAAGTAAACCATGCCCGTCGTGGCGTGCCGCACGAGCAGCAGGAACGGGCGATCCACTTCGACGGTGACCGGATCGGTGATCGGCATGGACACCAGGCGCATCATCGCGGCGGTCGCCGCGGCGCCCTCCAGGCCCTGCTCGTCGATCCGCAGCACCGCCTGGTGCAGCACATCGGACACCACGATCCGCGGATCGTCGGTGAGACCGGCGAAATCGGCGGCGGTGGTGAACATGGTCCGCACGCCCAGTTCCTTGAGCGCCGTCGTCAGCTCCGCGCGAACGTCCAGTTCGAACTTCGGCAACGCCAGGGTCACCATGGTGTCCTGCTTGGCGGACAACAACTCCGCCAGCACGGAATCGTCCAGAGTGGACTCCTGCTCGGCGAGGTCACCGTCCGGGAGCAGGATCGTGGCGCTCACCCCGCCGACCGCGGGCAGTTCGACCAGTTGCCAGCCCGCGTGTGCCGCGTAGCCGAGCCGTTCCGCCTGGCGCATGGTCGGCACCTGCCGGGTTCCCCCGGGTGCGTGGAAGTCGGCGAGTTCGGTTTCCGCCTCGGGGAACGGAAAGGCCCAGGCGACCTTCAGGTAGAGCGCGTTGACGATGCTCGCCACGGTGTCGGGATCCACCGTCCCCGGGGGCAGCAGTTCCGGGATGAGGCCCCGGGTGGCCCGCTCGACGTCGGTGTTGATCACCCGCCGGGCGCCCTCGGGGTCGGCCACGAACGGCGCCGTGGCGACCGTGCCGCCCGGCCAGGTCGCCAGTTCGTCCGGGAAGGCTTCGTTCAGCGGCAGGTCCGCCCACACCCAGAGGGTGTTCGACACGCCGAGCACCGGCGCCTCGCCGCCGGTGGGCTCCCCCAGCGCGGCCGCGTCGCGCAGCAGTTCGGCGTGTTTGGCGATATCCGGATCGCCTCCGGTGAGCAGGGCGACCACCTCGTCGGCGGCCGGGCCCCGGGCGGCCCGGCTGACCAGGCCGAGCGCGCTCGCGATCGAATACGGCGAGAAGCAGGAGTCCCCGCCGTGCGCCGCTAGTACGCGGTGCAGCGTGAAGCAGAAGTTCAGGTGCGCGCGTTCGGTTCCGGCAAGCTGAGACACACCGCGACGTTACCGGACGAGGTGTGATATCCGTTTCATCCGGGCCGCCCCAGATGCCACGAATGCCATGCCTGTGCCTGCGCGTCGGTCAGCGAGGCGACCTGGTCGATCACCACGCGCAGCCGGGCCGCGTCGTCCGGGGCGGCGTTCCAGGCCGGGTGGAACAGCGAATCCAGCGATTCCGGCGCCCGCCTGGCCAGCACCTCCACCAGTTCGGCGAGCATCTGCCGCTGCCCGTCCTGCATGGCCAGCCGCCGGGGATCGCTCATCACGTACCGCAACGCGAGCGCCTTGAGCAGCGCCACCTCGGCGGCCACCTGCTCGGGCACCGCCAGCTCCGCCGCGTACCGGCACAGCGGGCCGTCCCCGTAGGCCTCCCGCGTGCCGGTGACCGCGGCCGCCGCGAACCGGCCGACCAGTTCGCTGGTGAGCCGTTTCAACGCCACCTGCGCGCCGAGCGTGTAGTCGTAACCGGGCCGGGCGAGCGCCGCGACCACCGGGAGCGCCAGCAGCTCCCGCGCCGCTCCCTCCACAGTGGACACCGGAAGCGGGGAGAAGTGCTTCGCGGCGAGTTCGGCCAGCGACGCCCGCTCCTGCGGATCGGCCAGCACGTGCAGCGAGATCCGGCCGGCGAGCACGCCGTCCTCCACGTCGTGCACCGAGTACGCCACGTCGTCCGACCAGTCCATGATCTGCGCCTCGAGGCAGGTCCGCCGGTCCGGCGCACCCGCGCGCAGCCAGGTGAACACCTCGAGGTCGTCGGCGTAGACCCCGTACTTCACCGCGTCCCGGCCGCTGCCCTTCGGCCACGGGTACTTCGTCGCGGCGTCCAGGCACGCCCTGGTCAGGTTCAGCCCGGCCGCGACGTCGCCGTCGGCGAGCACCTTGGGCTCCAGCCGGGTCAGGATGCGCAGCGTCTGCGCGTTGCCCTCGAAACCGCCGCACGCCCGCGCGGCCCCGTTGAGCGCGGACTCCCCGTTGTGGCCGAACGGGGGGTGCCCGATGTCGTGCGCGAGCCCGGCGGTGTCGACCAGATCCGGATCGGCGCCCAGTTCCTCGGCGATGCCCCGGCCGATCTGCGCGACCTCGAGGGAATGGGTGAGCCGGGTCCGCGGGACACCGCTCACCTCGGCGCCCTCGCCCGGCCCGACCACCTGGGTCTTCCCGGCCAGGCGGCGCAGCGCGGCGGAATGCAGCACCCGCGCGCGGTCCCGCGCGAACGGGCTGCGGCCGTCGGCGCGGGAGCCCGGCAGCGCGGCGCCCTTCGACGGCTCGGCGAGCCTGCGCTCGCGATCGTGCTCGGTGTAGCTCACACGATCAGCGTATGCGCTGGGACGGACAATCTCCGCCGATCAGCCGAGCCCGGTACCGCCGATGTCGTCGGCCGGGTTCTTCGAAAGCCGGTAGTACAGCAGCGCGCCGGTCTCCCGGAAGATGTACTTCGCCTGGGTCTCCCTGGTCTGCACGACCGGGCCCCGGTGCGTCGGCGAACCCCACGCGTCCAGGCCCTGGTCGTTGGCCATGGTGGTCGCCCGCAGCGAATGCCACGGATCGCTGACGATCACCGCCGTGCGCCACCCGCGTTCGCGCACCGCCGCGGACACCGCCTTCAGCGTGCCCAGCGTGTCCCGGCCCTCGCCGACCACGAACGTGTTCGCCTTCGGCACCCCGTGCTCGACCAGCCAGCGCGCCCCGGCGGCGCCCTCGGTGTAGGCGTCCCCGGCCTTGCTCCCGCCCGAGGTCACCACGGTCTTCGCGACGCCGGAGTCGTAGAGCTGCTTGGCGTGTTTGAGCCGGGCTTCGAGGATCTCCGAGGGCCGCCCGTTGTACTGCGCCGCGCCGAGCACCACGATCACGTCCGCGGTGGTCCGGTCGTCCTCCCGGGCCACCTGCCACACGCGCGCCGCGGTTCCGCCGATGACCAGGATCAAGATCAACAGCGTGCCGAAGAGCGCGCGGCGCACCCAGCTGGCCGCGCCCGGTGTGGTGGCGGAAGTCTTCATCGCGGCTATCTTTGCATTCGGCGTCCCGGCGACCGCCGTGGTACCCCTAGAGCCAGCCGCGCTCCTCGGTCAGCCGGATGGCCTCGGCGCGGGTCCGGGAGCCGGTCTTGCCGATCGCGGCGGACAGGTGGTTGCGGACCGTGCCCTCGGACAGGTGCAGCCGCTTGGCCACGTCGGCGACCGTGCCGCCGTCGCGCGCGGCCTCCAGCACCTGCCGTTCCCGCTCGGTGAGCGGGCTGGTCCCGGTGGCCAGCGACTCCGCCGCGAGCGCCGGATCGACCACGCGGAGTCCGTTGTGGACCCTGCGGACGGCGTCCACGAGCTGCTCCGGCGGGGAGTCCTTCACCACGAACCCGGCCGCCCCGGCGGCCATCGCGCGGGCCAGGTAACCCGGCCGCCCGAACGTGGTGCACACGATGATCCGGCAGGCGGGCAGATCGGCGTGCAACTCGGCCGCGGCCGTCAGTCCGTCCTTGCCGGGCATCTGCACGTCCAGCAGGGCGACGTCCGGCTGGACGCGCCGGGCCTCGGGGACCACGTCGTCGCCGGAACCGACCTGCGCCACCACCTCGATGTCGGACTCCAGGTCGAGCACGGTGGCCAGCGCACCGCGCACCATCGCCTGATCGTCGGCGAGCAGCACCTTGATCATGCGGGCGCACCCGAGATCTCGGCGGGACGCTCGGTCACCTCGGCCCGGACCAGGAGCCCGCCACCGGGACGCGGTTCGGCGGTGAGCGTGCCGCCGACCTGATCCAGCCGCTCGCGCAGCCCGCGCAGACCGTTCCCCGCGGTGACCGGCGCGGTGGCCGAACCGTTGTCCTCGATCTCCATCCAGTTCCTCCCGAAGCGGACCTTCACCTGCCCGGCGCCGGAGTGCCGGAGCACGTTGGTGACCGCCTCCCGCAATACGTAACCGAACACCCCCTGCAACTCGGGCCGCACGTTGTCGACCGCATGCGGCAGGTCGGCGCCGATCTCCGCGGCCCGCAGCGCGGCCCGCGCCCCGACCAGCTCGCCGGACAGCGACACCTCGCGATATTCGGACACGGTCGCCCGCACGTCGGACAGCGCGCTGCGAGCGAGGCCCTCCAGTTCGCGCAGCTCGGCGATCGCCCGGCCCTGGTCACCCGAGGTCTCCAGCACCCGGCGGGTGACCCCGGCCTTCACGGTGATCGTGGTCAGGCTGTGCCCGAGGATGTCGTGCAGGTCCCGGGCGAGCCGTTCGCGTTCGGCGGTCGCGGCGAGCGTGCCGATCTCCTCGTTGGCCGCCCGGAGGCCGCGGACCGCGCGGATCAACCGGCCCATGAAGAACATCGCGGAGCTGATCCCGAACACCGTGCCGACCTCACCGAGATCCCAGCGCAGCCAGTCGGGAGCCAGCAGCGCCAGCACCGCCGCGGCGGAGAGTGAGGCGCCGTTGAGGACCAGGACCCAGCCCGGTGGCAGTCCCATCGAGATGACCACGATCGCGTAGAGCAGCACGTACATCGTCTCGAACCCGATCACCGCGATCAGCGCCCAGCCCAGCAGTATCATGCCGACGCAGAAGAGCACCCGCACCCTGATGGTCCGCTTCCCCAGGACCACCGGGTAAGTCAGGAAACAGGCGGTGAACACGGCCAGCACGGCCAGCGCCAGCACCCGCCACACGAGCGGCGCCTCGTCGCGCAACGCGTGCCGGACCAGGGGCACGATGATCGGAAGCATGATCACCGTACCGACCACCGCCCAGCGGACCGGGGACCGGGCCGGGCCGGACGGTTCGGCGGAGGTGTCGTCGCTCCACCAGGCACCCTTGTCGATCAGCCGCTCTCCGTCCACTTGAGACCTTCCTGCCCGCGCGCTCAGACCCGCGCGCTGTCCTTACGGTAACGCCTGATCACCAGCGCCCCGAGCACCACGGTCCACGCGCCGAGCACCGCCACCGCGGACCCGAAACTGACCGACTGGTCGGTGGTGAGCGCGCCCCGGCCCAGCTGGGTGAGCCAGTAGCTCGGCAGGAGCTGGGAGATGTCGTGCATCCAGCTCGGCATGCCGTCGATCGGGATCCACAGGCCGCCGAGGAAGCCCATGCCCATCATCACCAGCATGTTCACCGGCTGCATCGAATCCGGGGTGCCGAACTGGCCGAGCAGCAGGCCCAGCAGCACGAACGGGATCGCGCCGAGCCAGCTGCCGAGGATGATCCGCACCCAGCTGGACGCGTCCAGGTGCACGTTCATCACCACCACGCCGACCAGCGGCACCACGAGCAGCGCGGGCAGCCCGACCAGCATCCCGGAGATCGCCTTGCCGCCGAGGTAACCGGCGCCGGACAGCGGGGTGAGCCGGAGCTGGCGCTGCCAGCCGCTCGCGCGTTCGATCGCCAGTTTCGCGCCGTTCGACATCGCCCCGGCGAGGACGCCGAACGCCATCATGTTCACCATCAGGATCGGCACGATGACCGCGTAGCCCGGATCCGTCGACTTGACGAACACGTTGGCCTGCAACAGGAACATCAGGACCGGGAAGGCGACCCCGAAGAACACGAACCGCACGGAGCGGAAGGTCCGCCGGATCTCCATGCCCAGGTAGCTGAAACTCATCGCGAGGTCTCCTCGGAAGTCAGGGAAAGGAAAGCGCCTTCGAGGCCGATGGCGGTGATCTCGATGTCGTGCGCGGCGGGGAACCGGGTGAGCAGCGCGCGCAGCGTCGCGTCGGAGTCCGGGCTGGAGATCGCGACCCGGTCACCGCGGAGTTCGAACTCGGTCACCGCGGGCAGGCCGCCGAGCGCGGCTTCGGTGACCCCGGGCACGACCGCCCGGAGCGTGCGGCCCCCGGCCAGGGCGCGGACCTGGGCGACCGAACCGTCGGCCACGATCCGGCCGGAGCGCATGAGCACCACCCGGTCGGCGAACTCCTCGGCCTCCTCCAGGTAGTGCGTGGCGAAGAGCACGGTCCGGCCGGAGTTGGTGAACTCGTACATCGACTTCCAGAACTCGCGCCGGGTGCCGACGTCCATCGCCGCGGTGGGCTCGTCGAGGACGAGCACGTCCGGATCGCTGACCAGCGCCACGGCGAACCGCACGCGCTGCTTCTGGCCCCCGGAAAGCTTGGTGCTGCGGCGGTTCGCGAGTTCCTCGACGCCCGCCCGGCGCAGCGCCTCGCCGACCGGCATCGGCGCCCGGTGGAGCGAGGCGACCATGCGGACCATCTCGCCCACGGTGAGGTCGTCCAGCAGCGCGGCGCCCTGCAGCATCGCGCCGATGGCGCCCTGGCCCACCGCTTCGGCGGGGGTCGCGCCGAAGACGGTCACCTCGCCCTCGTCCGGTTCGCTCAGCCCGAGCAGCATGTCGACCGTGGTCGACTTGCCCGCGCCGTTCGGTCCGAGGAGGGCGACCACCTCGCCGGGCGCGATGGTCAGATCGATGCCGTCGACCGCGCGGACCTCACCGTAGTGCTTGCGCAGCCCGGAAAGCCGGACGGCGGCCCCGGCGGCGACGGCCGACCGTCCCGCCCGGCTGGAAATCCCTGTCGTGTCCATGCCACCGAGCTTCGCCCGCGGCGCCGCCCGGCCCCTGGGCCTCCCGTCACGACCTCCCCATGACAAGTGTCACGGCCGTGCGTCCACTTTGGTCGCGGCGTCGCCGAACACGAACGGACTGGGCTCGCATTCGGCGATGAAGTCGCCCGGGAACCCGAGCTGGAACTCCACCGCGGCCTCCAGCCGCCCGATCGCGTCCTCGGGCAGGGCGAGTTCGAGCGCACCCAGGTTCTCGGTGAGCTGCTCCGCCCTGCTCACGCCGACGAGCGGGAGCACCGCCGCGGACCTGCTGCGGGTCCACGCGAGCGCCACCTGCGCGGGGGTCGCCCCCAGTTCCTCGGCGACCGCCCGGACGGCGGCGGCGGCCGCGCGGTCCCGTGGCGTGAGCGCCTCCGGATCGACCCGGGCGGACCGCCGCGAACCCGGGGGCGCGTCGGCGGCGCCGGAGAGCACCCCGGCCGCGAGCGGCGCCCAGGCCGCCACGCTCATCCCGAACGCCTCGGCCATCGGCAGCAGTTCCCGTTCGATGTCCCGGTTCAGCAGGTTGTAGGGCACCTGCAGCCCGGCGAACGGCGTCCAGTCGCGCCACTGCGCGAGCGTGTTCGCGCGTGCGACGATCCAGGCTGGTGCGTCGGAAACACCGGCGTAGAGGATCTTTCCCGCGCGCACGGCGTCGTCCAGCGCGCGCATGGTCTCCTCGATCGGGGTGTGCCGGTCCCAGACGTGCACCCAGTAGATGTCGAGGTAGTCGGTGCGCAACCGGCGCAGGCTCTGCTCCAGCGACAGCACGAGGTTCTTGCGGTGGTTGCCCGCGGCGTTGGGATCACCGGCGTCACGCGACAACGTGTACTTCGTACCGAGCACGAAGCGATCGCGCCGCTCGAGGATCGAGCCGAGCAGGTTTTCCCCGTCGCCGTAGGCCGAGGCGGTGTCCAGGACGTTGCCGCCCGCGTCGGCGTAGGCGTCCACGATCCGCCGGGCCTCGCGCGGGTCGTCGAAGCCCATGGTGCCCAGGAGGAGTTCCGAGACGCGCAGCCCGGTCTGGCCGAAAAGCCGGTATCGCATGGTCATGCCCACAGCCTGGAGCACCCGGCCCGCCGGAGGAAGGCCGGGGCAGGGCCACCCTGAGCGGCGGATTTTGTCGGTGGGGTGGCCTAGCGTGGTCCGAAACCACGATCCACACGCAACTGGGAGGCACCATGACCACGCTCGTCAACCGGCCGAACACCGCCCTGCTCGTCATCGACGTGCAGAACGGCGTCGTGGCGAATGCGCACGACCGGGACAACGTCGTCGCCACCATCGGCGCCCTGGTCGACAAGGCGCGCGCCGCGAACGTCGAGGTCGTCTGGGTCCAGCACAACAGCGACGAACTGCCCCGGGACAGCGCGAGCTGGCAGTACGTGCCCGAGCTCGTGCGGCGCGATTCCGAGCCGCTGGTGCAGAAGGCGTTCGGCGATTCCTTCGAAGACACCGACCTGGAGCCGGTGCTCGCCGCGCGCGGCGTCGGCCGGCTCCTCGTCACGGGCGCGCAGACCGACGGATGCATCCGCTCGACCCTGCACGGCGCGATCACCCGCGGCTACGACGCGACGCTGGTCGGCGACGCGCACACGACGGAGGACCTCTCCCCGTACGGCGCGCCGTCACCGGACCAGGTCATCGCCCACACGAACCTGTACTGGCAGTTCCACACGGCTCCGGGCCGGACCGCGGGCACGGTCAAGGCCGCCGACGTCGACTTCGCTTGACGAACACTATCGAACATACGTGCGAATCGGAGTAAGCTAACAGGCGAACAGAGCGGCTGACGACGTGAGGACACTCCCTTGACATCGGTGACACTAGGCACGTTCGTGGGCTACAGCGTCAGATCGGGCACCTCCCGGATGAGCTTCGTGCACAGGCAACGACGGCTCTACGAGAACCCGGCGACCCCGGCCTTCGACTTCTACCGGCGGCCGGTGAACGCGATCCGCGCCGGGCGGGCGGCCGGGCGCGACCAGGAAGCGATGGCGGCGCTCCTCGCCCAGGCGAACGAGAGATCGCGACCGCACTACGCGGCGATCAGCGAAGGCTGGCTCCGCTACCTCGGGCGCAGGAGGCCTGCGCTCATGGACGTCGCGCGTGCCCGCTGGAACCACGCCGGGATGGACGTCCGGGTGTCCCCGCACCTCGGCCTGGCCGAGGCGGACGGCACCCTCTGGGCGGTTTTCCTCTACTGCAAGGCGGATCCGCTCCCCCGCGACGGCGCGAACGTCGCGCTGTGCCTGCTGGAGGAGACCATGCACGAGGTACTCCCCGGCGGCAACGCGCTCGTCGTCGACGTCCGCCGGGCGAAACCGTTCACCCTGGGACGGCGTGACCGCCCCAGGGTGGGTGCGTGGGCGCGGAGCGAGGCCGCGGCCTTCATGACGTTGTGGGAGGCGGCCGCGTAGTAGAAGCTCAGCAGCCGATCAGGCGGGCGGCGAGGTAGGCCTCGAGCTTGTCGATGGCCACGCGCTCCTGCGCCATGGTGTCCCGTTCCCGCACGGTCACCGCCTGGTCGTCGAGCGAGTCGAAGTCGACCGTCACGCAGAACGGGGTGCCGATCTCTTCCTGGCGGCGGTACCGCTTGCCGATCGATCCGGCGTCGTCGAAGTCGACGTTCCAGTTCTTGCGCAGCGCGGTCGCGATGTCCCGGGCCTTCGGGGTGAGATCCGCGTTGCGGGACAACGGAAGCACCGCCGCCTTGACCGGGGCGAGGCGGTAGTCGAGCTTGAGCACGACCCGCTTGTCCACGCCGCCCTTGGCGTTGGGCACCTCGTCCTCGCGGTAGGCGTCGAGCAGGAACGCCATCAGCGGGCGGCCCACGCCGGCGGCCGGTTCGATCACGAACGGCCGGTACCGCTGGCCGGACGCCTGGTCGAAATAGGACAGATCCACGCCGGAATGGTTGGAGTGCGTGGTGAGGTCGAAATCGGTGCGGTTGGCGATGCCCTCGAGCTCGCCCCATTCCTGACCGGAGGAGAAACCGAAGCGGTATTCGATGTCGACCGTGCGCTTCGCGTAGTGCGACAGCTTCTCCTTCGGGTGCTCGTAGTGCCGCAGGTTGTCCCGCGCGATGCCGAGATCGGTGTACCAGTCGGTGCGGAAGTCGATCCAGTACTGGTGCCACTTCTCGTCTTCGCCCGGCTCGACGAAGTACTCCATTTCCATCTGCTCGAACTCGCGGGTCCGGAAGATGAAGTTGCCCGGCGTGATCTCGTTGCGGAACGACTTGCCGATCTGGCCGATGCCGAAGGGCGGCTTCCGGCGCGAGGTCGTCTGCACGTTGAGGAAATTGACGAAGATGCCCTGCGCGGTCTCCGGCCGGAGGTAGGCGAGCCCCTCCTCGCTCTCCACCGGGCCGAGGTAGGTCTTGAGCATCATGTTGAACTCACGCGGCGAGGTGTACTGCCCGCGGGTGCCGCAGTTCGGGCACGGCACGTCGGACAGGTCGTCCTCGAGGACCTCCTTGCCGGTGCGCTCGGCGTACTCCTCGGCCAGCTGGTCCGAACGGTAGCGCCGGTGGCAGGACAGGCACTCGACCAGCGGGTCGTTGAAGGCGTTGACGTGCCCGGAGGCCACCCACACCTGGCGCGGCAGGATCACCGACGAGTCCAGGCCGACGACGTCGTCGCGCCCCTGCACCATCGCCTTCCACCACTGGCGCTTGATGTTGTCCTTGAGCTCGACGCCGAGCGGTCCGTAGTCCCACGCGGACCGGGTGCCGCCGTAGATCTCCCCGCACGGAAAAACGAAGCCACGGCGCTTGCACAGGCTGACGACGGTCTCAATGGTGTTGGCGGGCACTCCACGCTCCGAGGCATGCGGGGACGGTTATCTGACTTAGTCGTGTCAGCGTATCCGGCCGTCCCCGCCTGCCTGCGGGGGGATTAGCCAAGAGTGACGATCGCGCCCTGCTAGGGCCGGGAGACGAGCTCCGCGGAGACGATCCGGTTGTCCTCGTAGCCGTCGGTGCCGCCGATGTAGTCGCCGCCGCAGGTCACCAGCACCAGCCGGTGCGGACCGTCCTGGCCGAACAGCTCCTCGGCGCGGCTGGCCAGTTTGCTCTTGTGGATGGTGACGATGTCGTTGACCTTGTAGACCCAGTGCCCGCCCGCGGTGTCCACCACGCTCACCTGCTGGCCGTCCCGGACCCGCCACAGCTCGTCGAACGGGCCCTTCTTGCCCTTCCAGTTCACGTGCCCGGACAGCAGTGACGCTCCGTGGTCGGCGCCGAGCTTGACACCCCACCAGGTGGCCTCGTTCAGGCCCTCCGGAATCGGCAGCGTGCCGTCCGCGGTGAGCTCGCGGCGCACCAGCTGCGCGGTGCCGCCCTCGGGCAGCCGGATGGTGCCGGGCTGCTGGCCGAGCGCGCGCTGCCCCTCCGCCTGCTGCCCGGCGGACGGCGCGATGGGCACCTGCCGGCCGTTGTCGGCGACGGGGTCGCCGTTTCCCCCGGTGAAGACCACGAGCGCGACGACGGCCGCGACGACCACGACGGCCGCGACGCCGATCAGCACCCACGGCGGCCGCTTGCGGGACTTCTGCGGCGCCCCATCCGGATCCTGCTGATAACCCGCCAGATCGCCCTCGAACTGATCCGCCAAGGTGGTGCTCCTTCTTCGATTCTTCGATTCAGCACAACCGGTTCGATTCAGCAAAACCGGCCGGTGTCACCCGATCGTGGCACCGGCCGGCTCAGCGTACTCACCTCGGGAACTACTCCGAATCGGCCCGCACCTTGCGCCGCCGGAGCGCCACGGCGGCGCCCGCCGCACCCGCGACGGCCACCCCGCCGAACGCGATCAGACCGATCGGCGCGGTGTTCCCGGCGCCGGGATCGTCCCCGGCGGGGATCTTCACCGGAACGTTCGGCTTCGCCGCCGGAGCCACCGGTGCGGCGCCGCCGGGATCGGGCGCGGGATCCGCGGGCTTCTTCGGCACGAAGTCCTTCGGAATCGAGCACGACACGTAGCCGAACTGGGCGACGTTGACGCGTTGCTGGCCCGTTGGCTTCCCCGCGGCGTCGACCTCGACGTCGACGACGGCCACCGACCACGCCGTGGTGGCCTTGACCACGCCCTCCTCGGCTTTCGTCGCGGCCGGCGGGGGCTCGGGGGTGTTCGTCTCCTTCGTGTCCGATTCCGCCGCGAGCGCGCCGAGTTCCTGCGCGGCCGCGCCGGAGGCATCCCCCACAGTCGCCGCGCTCGTGTCGGCGGCCGCGGTCTTGGCGTCCTCGGCCCGGACGATGTGCACCCTGGTCTGCCACTTCTTGCCGGTGTCCGGCGGGGCACCCAGGTCCACCTCGTCCAGCGCGAGTTCCTTACCGGGCGCGGGCAACTTCTCCTGGTACTGCTTGCCGTCCTTCTTCCGGTAGTAGATGGCGTCGGCGGTGCTCGTGGCGGACGGCTTGTCCGGCGCGGCGCACTCGACCTTGCTGGACGCGTTGCGCAGGTACAGGCCCCACGCCGGTGCGCCGGCTCCGGTCCGGGTCAGCCAGTAGTCACCCTTGGCCTCCGCCGAAGGAACCGTGGTCTCGCCGACCGTGGCGGACAGCGAGTACGGCGTCTTCCCCTGCACTCCTTCGGGCAGTTCCTTGTCCTCGGCGCCGTAATCACTCGCGTGCAGGCTCAGCCGCGTCGGCTTGTCCGGGATGCTCAGCCGGTCCCTGCCGTCCTTCTTCGTTCCCGGTTCCCCGGCCACCGCGACATCGCCGCCGGAATGGATGAAGTCCTTCCCGAGATCGGGTCCCAGCCCTGTGATCCCGAAGCCGAAGGCCACCGGAATACTCGGTGCGTCTTCGGCCACCGCCATTCCCGGCGTGACGGCCAGGGACACGGCGGCCGTCCCCACGGCCAGCCGAGTCAGCAAACGACTCATATCTCCTCGGTTTCTACCCAGGCGGACGCGCGCACGGCACACGCCCGTGAATGTCGGAAAGAAATCACGGGCCCGGCAACGCATCCCCAACCCAGGCCCCAAGAGACCGCCGGTATCCAACGCGGCGGTCAGCACCAACCTGCCACAGATGCTGACCCTGGGTAGAAACAGATCGTCAACTGAACGTGGAGATCACTCGAACGGCCCAGCGCGATCAAACTGGTCGATCAGGGCCGGGCGATCAGGGTTCCGATCACCACGCGGTTGTCCCGGTATCCGTCGGTGCCCCCGAGGTAGTCGCCGCCGCAGGTGACCAGGACGAGCCGCGGCGAACCTTCCTGGCCGAACAGCCGCGGCGCCTGGGCGGGCAGGTCGTCCTTGTGCACCGTGACGATGTCGGTGACCCGGTAGACCCAGTGCCCGCCCGCGGTGTCCACCACGCGCACGGTCTGGCCGGGCCGGATCCGCCACAGCTCGTCGAACGGACCGCGCACCCCGGCCCAGTTCACGTGGCCCGACAGCAGCGCGGCGCCGCGCTCGGCGCCGAGTTTCGCGCCCCACCAGGCGGCTTCGTCGAGGCCGTGCGGAATGGGGAGGGTCCCCTCCGCGGTCACTTCTTCGCGCACCAGCCGGGCCGTGCCGCCCTCGGGCATCCGCACGGTGCCCGGTTCCTGCAGGGGCACCGCGCCGGACGCGTCCCCCGGCAGCTGAACGGGCGCACCGGGTGGCGGTGCGGCGACGGCGACCGGCGCGGGCCGCGGACGCTGGTCCAGGCCGAGGACATACACCCCGGCCACCAGGGCGGCGACGGCCAGGGCGCCGAGGACCCCGGCCGTCCACCTGCGCCACAGCGAGAGCCCGCCCGCGGTTCCGGTGTGCTCCGCGGGCGGGGTGGTCACTTCCTCCATCGGCTACCGCGTCGGCTACTCCCCGGACGACGGCGTGCCGGTGGGGCGGCGGCGCCGGGTCACGGCGATCGCACCGGCGGCGAGCAGCACGCCCCCGCCGAGCAGCGCGTAACCGAGCGGCGACGAACCCGCGTCCTCGATCACCTCCGGCGGCGCGGTCACTCCGGCCGGGATCTTCACCGGGACGTTCGGCTGCTGGACCTGCTGGCCGCCGCCCGCGGCGCCACCGGGGTTCGCCGGGGTGAAACCCTTGGGCAGCGAGCAGCTCACCCCGCCGAGCACGATCGTGGTCTTCACGTCCTGCAGCTTGTCGCCCTTGGCGTCCTTGACGTGGGTGACCAGCTCGACCTGCCAGCCCGCCGCGACGGTCGTGTCCCCGCTCCGCCAGGCCGCCTGCTTGAGCAACTGGTCGAACGCGGTGACCCGGCTGATGGTCAGGTCCGTCTTGGTCTTCGCGAGGTCCGCCTTCGCGTCGACGTCGATGGACGGGCCGGCGGGCAGGTCCTTCGCTTCGAACTTCTTGTCCCCGACCGGGACCTCGACCTGCTCCAGGGTCTTCCCGTCCTTGCCGCGCACCCAGAGCTTGTCCGCGGTGGTACTACCGGTGGCCTTGTCGTTCCCGGCGCAGTCGACGAAGCTCTTCGCGCCCTGGAACGCGAACACGGTGTTGTCCCGCGCCGAGTTCCCGCCGCGCCGGAAGTCGCGCAGCGCGTAGTTGGCCTCCGCGACCGCGGTCGGCACCGTGGTGTCCTTGAGCTGGGCGGACACGTTGTGATCGCGGCTGGCGACGCCCTCGGGGAACGGGTTGTCCACCTCCGGCCCGAACTTGCCCAGGCTGAGCAGGTAGTAGGGGCCGAGGGCCTTCTTCTCCCCCTCGTCCTTGGGCACCGCGGTGCGGTCCTGGGAAAGCTTGGACACGCCCGGTTTGAGCGGTGAACGCTGGGTCTCGCTGATGACGGTGCCGCCGTCCTCGCCCGCGTTGCCCACCTTGAGCGCGGCCGCGTTGGCGAACGCCACGGGGCCGGTCTTCTCGTCGACTCCCGAACTGGTCTGCGCCGCGGCGACGCCCGGGGTGACCGCGAGCGCGAAAGCTGCCGTGCCGGCGGCCAGCTTCGTCACGAAACGCGTCATCTCTCCTCAGTTTCTGTTAGCGGTACGGGCCGTGACGACCCGCCCACCGGCCGTCACGCGTCCTGGTCCCCCGATGTTGCCCAGCCACCAAAACGGGTGCCAAGCCTAGGGGTAATCACAAGACACCACGCGACCACCTTGCCTTGTCGTTCGACCGTTAGGGGCGGAACGCCGGAAATCATCGCCAAGCCACTCGAATGGAGCAGCGGACCCGGCGTGCCCGCCAGATGACGACCACAACCATTCTCAACAAAACACTAGGATGGGTGGTACACCCACGACGCAAGGCTGGAGATCGACATGCCGACGGTGAGTTCGGAGGCGGCCCCATCCGGGCTGCCCGGGGAGGCCGAGCGCGACGTGCACTCGCCGCGTCCGCTGGCGCCGCAGACCCCGCCGCAACCGGCCAGCACCCTGGCCGACGCCGGCGAGCTGCTGCGTGCCCTCGCCGCGCCGGTGCGGATCGCCATCGTGCTGCAACTGCGCGACGGGGACCGCTGCGTCCACGAACTCGTCGATGCCCTGGATGTCACCCAACCACTGATCAGCCAGCACTTGCGCGTGCTCAAGGCGGCCGGGGTGGTGCATGGGGAGCGGCGCGGCCGCGAGGTGGTGTACCGACTGGTCGACGATCACCTGGCGCACATCGTGGTGGACGCGGTGGCGCACGTACAGGAGGGCAAGTGAGCTCACCGACCAGAGGCCGGGCGCCGATGCCCGGTCGCCGGGCGACCAAGCAACGAGCTGCCGTCGTCGAACTGCTCACCGAGATCGACGACTTCCGGTCCGCACAGGACCTGCACGACGAACTGCGCAAACGCGGCGAAGGCATCGGCCTGACCACGGTCTACCGCACGCTGCAGTCGCTGTCCGAAGCCGGGGAGATCGACGTGCTGCGCACCGATTCCGGCGAGGCGATCTACCGGCGTTGTTCCTCGCACCACCATCACCACCTGGTGTGCCGCCACTGCGGCAAGACCATCGAGATCGAAGGCCCGGCGGTGGAGCGCTGGGCGGAGAAGATCGCCTCGGGCAACGGCTTCTCCGAAATCAACCACACCGTGGAGATCGTCGGGACCTGCGCGTCCTGCGGTACGCGCGCCCAGTAAGTCCCGGCGGCGGGGTCCGAAAGTGCTGCCACTTTCGGGCCCCGCCGTTCAGTACTCGTACGGATCTTCCGGCGCGGGCACGCGGCGGACGTTCGACAGCGTGAGGGTCGGCGTCATGCCGTTCTCCCTGGTCGAGGAGCCGGGAACGACCTGGCCGACGGCCTCGATCCAGGTGTCCGCCGGGAGCGCCGCCACCCCCGGCCCGTCCAGCCGCACGGTCTGCGGGCGCGCGTCCGCCGCGCAGCAGCTGATCACCATCCGGGCGAGCAGGGTCGACCCGCCGGAATGCACGACGAACCCGGAGAGCGACACGGTCCGGCCGTTCAGCGAACCGGTCGAGTCCCAACCGGCCCGGGTGACGAACACCGACACCGAAAGCGGCACCACGTCCCCGGGCGGGAGCGGTGGGAACGCCTGGGCGTCCAGGGCCTGCGCGCTACTGCTCGGCAGCCGCGCCTGGGAGCGCGCCACGGAATCCGAGCCGAGCGCGGGCGGCGCGATCAGGAACACCGCGAGCACCGGCACCATCAGCAGCCACGCCGAACGCGCCGAATGGGCCCCGTGGTCGTGCCCGTGGTCGAGCGGATCCGCGGCGGCGGCCCGGCGCGCGGCCAGGACGTCCCGCACGATCGCGATCGCCCCCAGCGCGAGCATCACCGCCCCGCCGCCGATCACCCACGGCTGGTGCGCGGGCCGGACGTAACGCAGGTAGTCGCCGTTGAGCGCGATCTTCAGCAGCGCCCCGCCGAGCAGGATCAGCAGGATGTTCTGGGTTTCGCGGCGCATCACGCACCCCCGAGCAGCAGCCAGCCGGACAGCACCGCGCAGCCGATCGCGACCACGAACGTCACCGGCGCGAACCGGAGCGCGAAGGACCGGCCGAACGTTCCGGCCTGCAACGCGAACAGCTTGACGTCGACCGCGGGGCCGACCACCAGGAACACCAGTTTCGGCAGCAGCGGCAACGCGGTCAGCGAGGCCGCCACGAACGCGTCGGCCTCGCTGCACAGCGCCAGCAGGACCGCGAGCACCGCCATCACCAGCACGCCGAGCACGAGCTGATCGGACAGCACCCCGAACCACTGGGCGGGCACCAGCACCCCGAGTGCCGCGGAGATCAGCGCGCCGAGCACCAGGAAACCGCCCGCCTCCACCAGATCGGTCCGCGCGGTCTCCACGAACGTCTTCCAGCGCCCGCGCCCCTCGGTCTCGGGCAGCCGCCGCAGGGCACGTTCGACGATCCACTCGAGCTTGCCGAACCGCGCCCACAGCAGGCCCATCACCACCGCGGTGCCCAGCGAACCGAGGAACCGGGCCAGCACCAGCTCGGGCTTCCCGGGAAACGCGACCGCGGTGGCCACCAGCACCACCGGGTTCACCGCGGGCGCGGCGAGCAGGAAGGTCAGCGCGGCGGCGGGCGCGACGCCCTGGCCCATCAACCGGCGAGCCACCGGGACGGACGCGCATTCGCAGCCCGGCAGCGCGACCCCGGCCAGGCCCGCGACGCCGACCGCGGCGCTCTGTCGCCGGGGCAGCACCTTCCGCAACACCTTCGCGGGCACGTACGCCGCGATCGCGCCGCTGATCAGCACCCCCAGGACGAGGAACGGCAACGCCTGCACGCACACCGCGACGAAGACCGTGGAACCGGTGCGCAGCGCGGGCACGTCGAGCACCCGCTGCAGCCAGGACTGCGCCAGGATCGCCACGAGCAGGATCGCGCAGAGCACCTCGATCGAGGTGATCCGCCAGCGGCCCCGGCCGGGCGGCTTCTCGCGGCCCACCGCGCTGTCGGAAACGATTTCCACTCCGCCGATGATGCCAGCGAACTAGTCGGCGCCCTCGTCCGGGACCAGGCCGAGCAGATCGGCGCGCAGCTGCGAGGCGGTCGACACCACGAGCATCAGCAACGTGCCCAGCGGCGCGAGATCCATCCCCTCGGCCGGGAAGGCGTAGCGCAACGTCATGTCGAGCCCGCGGTCGGTGTGCACCACGCCGAGCGTGCCGAACAGGCCCTGCCCCGCGCGTTCGGCCGCGGCGATCGCGAGTTTGTCGTCGTCCGGGAGATCCCAGCCGACCACGCAGGTGAGGCTCAGCACGGTGAGGCCCTCGGCGAGCCGGGTCGCCTGCACGAAACACGGCACCCCGGCGTGTTTGAAGGTCAGCACGCCGTCGTCGTCGACGTGCACCTCCAGGTACCGCTCGAGCGATTCGCGGGCGCGGGTGAGCAGGGCGGCGGTATCGGCCGCTTCGGTGGTCATCGTTTGCCCTCCGCGGCCGCGTCGACGGCGGCGCCGAACCGGCGGTCGCGTTTGGCGAACTCCAGGCACGCCCGCCACAGGTGGGTGCGGTCGAAATCGGGGAAGAGCGTGTCCTGGTAGACCATTTCCGCGTAGGCCGACTGCCAGAGCAGGAAGTTCGAGGTGCGCTGCTCCCCCGACGGGCGCAGGAACAGGTCCACGTCCGGCATCTCCGGCTGGTACAGGTACTTGCCGATGGTGCGCTCGTCCACCTTCTCCGGGTTGATCTTGCCCTCGGCGGCGAGCCGCGCGATCTGCCGCACCGCGTCGCCGAGTTCCGCGCGGCCGCCGTAGTTGACGCACATGGTCATGTTCAGCTTGGTGTTGTGCTTGGTCTTCTCCTCGGCGACCTGCAGCTCCTTGATGACGCTGCGCCACAGCTTCGGCCGGCGGCCGGCCCAGCGGATCCGGACCCCGATCGATCCGAGGTAGTCCACCTGGCGGCGGATGGTGTCCCGGTTGAAGCCCATCAGGAAGCGCACCTCCTCGGGGCTGCGCTTCCAGTTCTCGGTGGAGAAGGCGTACACCGAGAGCCATTTGACGCCGAGTTCGACGGCCCCGCTGGCCACGTCGATCATCACGGCCTCGCCGCGTTTGTGCCCCTCGATCCGGGGCAGGCCGCGCTGGTTGGCCCACCGGCCGTTGCCGTCCATCACCAGGGCCACGTGGTGGGGCACGAGTTCGGCCGGGATCTCCGGCGGCCGGGCCCCGGAGGGATGCGGATCCGGTGGCCGCAACTCGTACCGTGACGCCGTGACCTCGCGTCCCCTGCGCCGCACCTGATTCCTCCCGGAGCCGTCGGACTACATCGCCCGACCGACCCTACTTGCCCGCCACGGGGGCCTCGCGAGCGCGCCGCTCCACCAAGGGCAGCGAGCGGAGCTGCCGTTCCAGATGCCACTGCAGATGGGCGGCGACCAGGCCGCTCGCGTCGCGGCGCGGACCGGCGAGCGACGCCTCGGCCACGTCCCAGTCGCCGTGCAGCAGGGCTTCCAGCAGCACCAGGACCTCCGGCGCCGGATGCACCGAACCGGGCACCCGGCAGGTGCCGCACATCGAACCGCCGGCCTGGACGCTGAACGCGTTGTGCGGACCGGGCAGCCCGCAGCGGGCGCATTCGGTGATCGCCGGCGCCCAGCCCGCGAAGGCCATGGCGCGCAGCAGGAAGGCGTCGAGCACGAGCGAAGCGTCCCGCTGCCCGTCGGCGAGCGCCCGCAACGCCCCGGTGACCAGGAGGTACAGCCGCAGCGCGGGCTCCCCCTCCTCGGCCGAAAGCCGGTCGGCGGTTTCGGTGATCGCGCTGGCGGCGGTGTAGCGCTGGTAGTCGCCGACGAGCGGCAGCGCGAAGGCGTCCACGGTTTCGACCTGCGTGATCACGTCGAGCGTGCGCCCGGTGTAGAACTGGACGTCCACGTGGCCGAAGGGCTCGAGCCGGGCGCCGAAGCGCGAACTGGTGCGGCGCACGCCCTTGGCCACCGCGCGGACCTTCCCGTGCCGGCGGGTGAGCAGGGTGATGATCCGATCGGCCTCACCCAGCTTGTGCACGCGCAGCACGATCCCGGTGTCGCGGTACAGACTCACCGGACTATCGTCCCACGACCGGATGACAAAACGCGGTCAGCGCGCCCGAAGCCGCGAGGGCGTTCAGGCGCGCCGACCGCGCGTTGTCCGGTGCTGTCTAGTAGGAAGCGGCCAGGGCGAGGCCGAAGATGACCCAGAGGATGCCCAGCAGGCAGCCGATGCCGCCGATGATCGTCGCGATCAGGCACAGCGTCTTGGTGGTCTTCGAGGCTTCCTGGGCCGCGACCAGGTTGCCCTGCATCTTGTAGGTGTTGACCTCGTTGGACTTCATGATCGCGAAGATCGCGAGGATCCAGCACAGGAAGATGCAGCCGATGGCCCAGCCCTTGTAGTCCGGGATGTCCTGGGCGTTGCCGGGCCCGCCGTAACCGCCACCGGGCGCGCCGTACGCGGGCTGGCCGTACGGGGCCGGCTGGCCGTAGGGCGCGGGCTGGCCATACGGCGGCGAGGGCTGGCCGTACGGCGCGGGCACCCCGCCCGAGGGCGGTCCGTAGCCCGGCGTCGGCTGCGGACCGGAAGGCTGCTGGCCGTAGGGCTGCTGGCCGTATGGATTCGTCATCTAGGGCGCTCCCCCTAAGTCGTTCTTGGTACATCCTGCGGGGAGGGGCCCCAGACAGGAACTTCGGTGGCAAACCGCTGCGCGGGAGCGTACCCTGTGCCGCCGCGCTCGAGGGGCCGAGTGGGGAAATCGGGTGAAACCCCAGCGTCCCCAGGTCGGCTCGCGCCACCTGGCCGCTTCGACGCGGCCGGATGGCCCCCGGTTCCCGCCTAAACGTAGAGACTTGTGAACGGCGCGAAGGGCAGGTTCCGCACCACGAACCACACCACGAACGCCACGCCGACCACGATCGGCGTCCAGCGCCAGTGCAGCCAGCTGTTGACCGCGCGGCCGCGCCAGCGCCCCACCGCCCAGGCCGCCGTGCTCCACACGAACAGCAGCGCGAACACGAACGTGAGCGCGTTGTAGTGCAGCGCGGCGGGCACATCGCCGTGCAGCAGGCTGTACACCATCCGCATCCCGCCGCAGCCGGGGCAGTCGATGCCCAGGTACGCCTTGGTGGGACACACCGGGAGCGGGCCGCCCGGGGTGGTCGGATCGCCCCACCACACCACCGCGCAGCACAGGCCCGCCCCGCCCACCACGGCGAGCGGCGGGCCGACGGCGCGCAGCCGGGACCGCCAGTCGCGGGCCGGGACGCCGGTGTAGACGCTGGTCGTCACGGGCACCCGCCCACGATAACCGGGGTCACGGGGTGAGCTCCCGCAGACTCACCCCGGCGATCACCAGCATCACGACCAGGAAGATGATGTAGAGCAGGATCAGGATCCCGACCGAGATCGCCGACCACATCGCCCACTTCTTCGCGCTCTCGGCCGATTTCCGCGCCTCGTCGTGGAAACCCTGGAACCAGAGCGTGTTGACCTGGCTGGATTTCACGATGGCCACGATGCCCAGCGGCATGCAGCACAGCACGGTGGTGAGGATGGCCCACACCAGGTAGTTCTCCGGTGGCGGGCCGTACGCGGGCGGACCGTAGGGCGGGCCCATCGGGTACTGCCCCGGCTGCTGGCCGTACCCGTCCGGATACTGCGGATAAGGACTCGTCACCGGTCACTCCCCTTCTCCCTGCCACGGACCGGCCCTGAGACTACGGCCGGGGCCCCGGCGGTTCCCGCCGGAGGGGAGAAAACAGGTCAGAACCCGAGACGGCGGAGTTGCTTGGGGTCGCGCTGCCAGTCCTTGGCGACCTTGACGTGCAGATCCAGGTAGACCTTGCTGCCGAGCAGCGCCTCGATGTGCCGCCGCGCCTCGGCGCCGACCTTCTTCAGCCGCTCCCCCTTGTGCCCCAGGATGATGCCCTTCTGGCTGGGCCGCTCCACGTAGAGCAGCGCGTGCACGTCGACCAGATCGTCCCGGTCCTCGCGCGGCAGCATCTCCTCCACGGTGACCGCGATGGAATGCGGCAGCTCGTCGCGCACGCCCTCGAGCGCGGCCTCGCGGATCAGCTCGGCGACCAGGGTCTGCTCGGGCTCGTCGGTGAGGTCGCCGTCCGGGTACAGCGGCGGGCCGTCCGGAAGCCGCCGCACCAGGAGGTCGGCCAGCGTGCTCACCTGGTAACCGTCCACAGCGGACACCGGCACCAGCTCGGCGAACTCGAGCACGTCCTGCAGCGCGAGGAGTTGCTCGGCGATCCGCTCGGGGGTGGCCAGATCGGTCTTGGTGACCACGCCGATCACCGGAGTCCGCCGGGCGATCTTGGCCAGTTCGCCCGCGATGAACCGGTCGCCCGGCCCGATCTTCTCGTTCGCCGGCACGCAGAATCCCACGACGTCCACTTCGGACCAGGTGGAGTGCACGATGTCGTTGAGCCGCTCGCCGAGCAGCGTGCGCGGGCGGTGCAGTCCCGGGGTGTCCACGATGACCAGCTGCGCGTCCGGGCGGTGCACGATCCCGCGGATCGCGTGCCGGGTGGTCTGCGGTTTGCTGGAGGTGATCGCGACCTTGCTGCCGACGAGCGCGTTGGTCAACGTGGACTTGCCGGCGTTGGGGCGCCCGACGAAACAGGCGAACCCGGACCGGAACTCGGGGGCGGCGGTGCTCATCCGTACATTCTCCCGTACCGGAATAGCACCGCCGCCGCCCGGTCGGTCAGCGCAGCGTTTGCTGGACGGTGCCCGACGGGTCCGCGCGGAAGATCGGCGCCTTCCCGGACAGATCCCGGACCGCGTGCACGGATGCCTCCTGCAGCAGCGGCTCGTCGGTGACGACCGCGACCGCCTCCAGCCCCTCGGCCCCGCTGGACACCGCGGCGGCGACCGCCGCCTGGACCGCGGTGATCTTGAACGACGGCAGGTCGATCGTCGTCGCCGCGTAGGTGCGGCCGTCGGTGTCCCGGACCGCGGCGCCTTCGGCGGCCTGGGTGCGGGCGCGGGCGGACCGGGCGAGGGTCACGATCTTCTCGTCCTCAGGGTCCAGATCAGGCATGTTCGACACTCCTGTCGCGCTCGTCGTCATCATTGGCGGGCGGCCGCAACCGGCGCCCGGCGATCCGGTCATCACAAGCGTGCACGACCACCGTGGTGATCCGCATCCGTCCGCGGCGGTCCTTTCCGCCCTCCGCGTGCAGCCGCAAGCCCGCCACCTCGGCCTCCGCGCCCGGCAGCGGAACCCGGCCGAGGCTTTCGGCGAGCAGCCCGCCCACGGTTTCCACATCGTGGTCGTCGAGTTCGATCCCGAACAGTTCGCCGAGGTCGTCGACGCCGAGCCGGGCCGACACCCGCACCGAACGGTCGTCGAGGTATTCCACCGGCGGCCGTTCGTCGGTGTCGGATTCGTCGGTGATCTCGCCGACGATCTCCTCCAGGATGTCCTCGATGGACAGCAGCCCGGCGATACCGCCGTACTCGTCGACCGCGATCGCCATGTGGTTGTGCGAGAGCTGCATTTCCTTGAGCAGTTCGTCGAGGCGTTTGGAGTCGGGCACGAAACTGGCCGGGTTCATCAGCTCGCCGACCTCGCGGCCCGGTCCGCCCTCGGCCATGTAGGCGGGCATCAGGTCCTTGATGTTGGCGACGCCGACGATGTCGTCGACCGATTCGCCGATCACCGGGATCCGGGTGAACCCGGTGCGCAGCGCGAGGGCGAGGGCCTGCCGCACGGTTTTGGTCCGCTCGATCCAGACGATCTCGGTGCGCGGCACCATCACTTCGCGCGCGACGGTGTCCCCGAGTTCGAACACCGAGTGGATCATCTCGCGCTCGGAGGCTTCGACGACACCGCGTTCCTGCGCCAGGTCGACCAGTTCGCGCAGTTCGACCTCGGAGGTGAACGGCCCTTCCCGGAACCCCTTGCCCGGGGTGATCGCGTTACCGAGCACGATCAGCAAGCGGGACAGCGGGCCCAGCACCGAACCGAGCACGCGGACCGGGCCCGCGACGAGCGTGCCGACGCGGTACGGGTGCTGGCGCCCGATGGTCCGCGGCCCGACCCCGATCAGCACGTAGCTGACCACGACCATGACCAGCGCGGCGGTGACGACGGCGAGCCAGACCGGTTCGATCCAGCGTAGGAAGACCACGGTGACCAGGACCGTCGAGGTCAGCTCGCAACCCATCCGCAGCAACAGCAGCAGGTTGATGTGGCGCCGCCGCTCGGCGATCACCGCGGCGAGCTGACGCGCGCCGACCCGGCCGAGCCGGACCAGACCCTCGGCGCGGGCCTGCGACACCGTGCTCACCGCCGCGTCGGCGGCCGCGAAGATTCCGCCCAGCAGCACCAGAACGACCGCGACGATCAGCAGCGCCGTCGAACTCGCCATGATCAGTGCCCTTTCGAGAACGCGCGTCCGCGATCGCGTTGACAGGGCGCTCCCGAGGAGGTCATCTCGCGTTTCAGCGGAATGACGCCCTGCCCCCGCGATAGCGGGACCTTCGGCCGGGCGCGTTCCCCGGGTCGATTTGGTCCGTCATGTACCACTTTGGCAACACAGCCTCAGGCGCCCTCCGCGGGCCCGCCGTCGAGGCCCGCCGCGCCGAGCAGCCGATCGTCGTTGCTGCGCTGCGCGTGCTGGCGTTTGGCGGCGGCCGAGGCGGCCCGGAACTCGCCGAGGATCCGCTTCTGCAGCCCGAACATCTCGCGTTCCTCAGCAGGTTCGGCGTGGTCGTAGCCGAGCAGGTGCAGGACGCCGTGCACGGTCAGCAGGTGCAGTTCGTCGAGCAGCGAATGGCCCGCGGTTCGCGCCTGTTCCTTGGCGAATCCGGGGCACAGCACGATGTCCCCGAGCAGCGCGGGCGAGGCGTCCGCGGCGTCCGGGCGGCGGGCCGAGTCCAGTTCGTCCATCGGGAAGGCCATCACGTCGGTGGGACCGGGCAGGTCCATCCACCGCTCGTGCAGGTCTTCCATCACGTCCAGGGTGACCAGCAGGACGGACAGCTCGGCGAGCGGGCTGACCTCCATCTTGTCCAGCGCGAACCGCGCCGCCGCGACGATGGAGGTCTCGTCCACGGGCACGCCCGACTCGTTCGCGATCTCAATGCTCACGGCTTCTCCCCCGCTCCGCGCGCGTCACCCCGCGAAACGGGATCTCACTTTGCGTGCCAATCACGAGCGACGACCCTTCCAGCCGTTGCCGTTGGCGTCCTGGACGGCCTGCCACTTCTCGTACGCGTCGACGATGTCGCCGACCAGCCGGTGGCGCACCACGTCGTGGCTGGTGAGCGTGGCGAAGTGCAGGTCCTCGACGCCTTCCAGGATCTCGCGCACGACGCGCAGGCCGCTGCGCTGCCCGGTGGGCAGGTCGACCTGGGTCACGTCACCGGTCACCACGATCTTGGAGCCGAAGCCGAGCCGGGTGAGGAACATCTTCATCTGCTCGGGCGTGGTGTTCTGCGCCTCGTCCAGGATGATGAACGCGTCGTTGAGCGTGCGACCGCGCATGTAGGCCAGCGGCGCGATCTCGATCGTGCCGGCCTGGATCAGCCGCGGGATGGAGTCCGGATCGACCATGTCGTGCAGCGCGTCGTACAGCGGCCGCAGGTACGGGTCGATCTTCTCGTAGAGCGTGCCGGGCAGGTAACCGAGCCGCTCGCCCGCCTCGACCGCGGGCCGGGTCAGGATGATCCGGGTGACCTGCTTGGCCTGCAACGCCTGCACGGCCTTGGCCATCGCGAGGTACGTCTTGCCGGTACCGGCCGGGCCGATCCCGAAGACCACGGTGTGCGCGTCGATCGCGTCCACGTACCGCTTCTGGTTCAACGTCTTCGGCCGGATGGTCCGCCCGCGCCGGGACAGGATGTCCATGCTGAGGACTTCGGCGGGCGATTCGGCGCCACCCGCGGACAGCATCGCGACGGTCCTGCGCACGGTGTCCGGGCCCACCTGCTGCCCCTTGCCGGCGAGCGTCACCAGTTCCGCGAACACCCGCTCGGCGAACGCGACCTCGGCGGGCGCCCCGGTCAGCGTGACCTCGTTGCCCCGCACGTGGACGTCGGCTTCGAGGAGGTCTTCCGCCACCCGGAGGTTCTCGTCCCGGGAACCGAGCAGCGTCAGCGCCGCCGCGTCCGGTATCGGAAATCTGGACTGTGCTGCCTTGGTAGCAGTCTCGGTGGTGACCTCTTCGGTCGTCGACTGCGGATCGGGGACGTCCCTGGGAACGTCGGATCGGGCGGCTCCACCCTGTGCGGTACCGGCCACGTGCCCTCGGGCCTGCTTCCTGCGCCTGCTTGCGCTACTCAACTGCGGAACATACGGACCCCACGATGCTAGCCGCATCGCCCCGCCACGCGCAGTCCGGTTTGCACACAGAGGGTGGCTCAGCCCCCGTACCGCCCGAAGAACCCGAGCTGCTCCCCGCCCAGCACATGGGCGTGCACGTGGAACACCGTCTGCCCGGCGTCACTCTCCGTGTTGAACACCACCCGATACCCCGACTCGACGATCCCCTCCAACTCGGCCACCTTCTCGGCCGCCCCGATCACCTCACCGAGCAATCCGGCATCCGCCGCCGCCAACTCCGCCACGTTCCGATACCGAACCTTCGGCACTACCAACACATGAGTTTTCGCCTGCGGATTGATATCCCGAAACGCCAACACCCGCTCAGTCTCATAGACCACCTCCGCGGGAATCTCACGCGCAATAATCCGCTCAAACAACGTCTCCGCGTCACTCATACCCCGCACCCTATCGCCCCCCAAACACGGAACTCCCACGACCGAAACGAGGGACACGCGGCACCCAAAGCAACCACTCACCCAAACCGCGGATGGGGGTCCGGGGGCGCAGCCCCCGGCTGGGGGTCTGGGGGTTTGACCCCCAGAAAGAAAGCGATCATCCCCACCGCAGGGCAGGTGGGCGCGCAGCGAAGCAAAGCGCCCACCAACTAAGACGCCGCGGGGCGATGGAGCCTGGGGGTCGCTCCACCGCCGCCGCGGCTTGCCGCCGGACCGAGGGGGGAGGTGTCCGGCGGGGACGTCAGCACGCCGGGGTTTCGTTCCCCCAGCGCACCGAAACCGTGTGTGGCGCGTTAGTTAACAAGCGTAACGGCTATCCCCGCCTTCGCGCCATAACTCGCCGAAAAATCCACCCAGAAAATTTCCAGGTTTCGAAGACAGGCGGTACCTGAGCTGACAAACGGTCAGCTCCAGCGGCTGGTGAGCGCGCCGAGTGCGCCCAGCGCAACCGCCGCCGCGGTGGAGGTACGCAGGACCGTGGGCCCGAGGCGGACGGGAACGGCCCCGGCCGCGGTGAGCGCGGCGAGTTCCTCCTCGGCGATGCCGCCCTCCGGGCCGACCACCAGCACCAGCTCCCCGTCGGCGGGCAGATCGACCTCGGGCAGCCGCCGTTCCGCGGTCGCTTCGAGTACGAAAGCGGCCGCCGCGCCGCGGACCGTTTCGGCCAGGGCGGCGGTGTCCACCGGCGGGCCGACCCGCGGGACCCGGGACCGCCGGGCCTGTTTCGCCGCGGCCCGCGCGGTGTTCTGCCAGCGGCTGAGTGCCTTGGCGCCGCGGGGGCCGTCGTCCCAGCGCGCGATGCTGCGGGCGGCCCGCCACGGGAGCACCGCGTCCGCCCCGGCCTCGGTGGCCAGTTCGACGGCGAGTTCGCCGCGGTCGCCCTTGGCCAGGGCTTGGGCGACGGTGACCCGCACGCGCGGGGGCGGTTCGGTCCGGCGCCGTTCGACGATCAGCGTCAGCGCGGCGTCCCGCCCGGTCCGGACGTCGTCGACCACGCAGTCGGCGAGCCCGCCGTCGCCGTCGGAGAGCACGAGCCGTTCCCCGGCGCGAATCCGGCGCACGGTCGCGGCGTGCCGGGCCTCCTCGCCCTCGAGCACCGCACGCTCGACGCCGGGCAGTTCGTCGACCAGGAACACCGGCGGCGTGGTCTCGGGCACCTACTTGTGGCTCTTCGCGCGCAGCTTGGAGAACAGCCCGCCGTGCGTCCGGCCGTTGGTGGCCAGCGTCGGCACCTCTTCGCCGCGTTCCTGCGCGAGCTGCAGCAGGAGGTCCCGCTGGGTGTCGTCGATCTTGGTCGGCACCACGACGTCGATGTGCACGTGCAGGTCGCCCCGCCCGTCCACGCGACCGGACGAACGCAGCCGCGGCATGCCCTTGCCGGTGAGCACCAGTTCGGTGGCCGGCTGGGTACCCGGTTCGATGGTGAGGTCGTACTCGCCGTCGATCAGCGTCTCGATCGGCACGGTGGCGCCGAGCGCGGCGGTGGTCATCGGGATCCGGAAGTTGCAGTGCAGGTCGTGGCCCTGGCGGACGAAGACCTCGTGCGGTTCCTCGTCGACCTCGACGTAGAGGTCGCCGGCGGGGCCGCCGCCCGCGCCGACCTCGCCCTGCCCGGAGAGCCGGATCCGCATGCCGTCGCCGACGCCGGGCGGGATCTTCGCGGTCACCGTGCGCCGGGCGCGGACCCGGCCGTCGCCGCCGCACTGCTGGCACGGTTCGGTGATGACCTCGCCGAAGCCGTGGCACACCGGGCACGGACGGGCGGTGACCACCTGGCCGAGGAAGGACCGCTGCACGGACTGGATCTCGCCCTGGCCGCCGCAGGTGTCGCAGGTCTGGGTGGTCGCGCCCTTCGCGGTGCCGGCGCCGCGGCACAGGTCGCAGAGGATCGCCGTGTCGACCGCGATCTCCTTGTTCACCCCGGTCGCGCATTCCTCGAGAGTGAGGCCGAGGCGGATCAGCGCGTCCGAACCGGGCTGCACCCGGCTGCGCGGGCCGCGCCCGCGGCCGCCGCCCCCGGAGGCCGCCCCGAAGAACGCGTCCATGATGTCGCCGAGCCCGCCGAAACCGGAGAACGGGTCGCGCATCCCGCCGCCCCCGGCGCCGTTGTCCATCGGGTCGCCGCCGAGGTCGACGATCTTGCGCTTCTGCGGATCGGACAGAACCTCGTACGCGGTGGTGACCTCGGCGAAGCGGTGCTGCGCGTCGTCGGACGGGTTCACGTCCGGGTGCAGCTCACGGGCGAGCTTGCGATACGCGCGCTTGATCTCCTGATCGGTCGCGTTCTTGGCCACCCCGAGAGTGCCGTAGTAGTCCCTCGCCACCGTCTTGACGTCCTCCTAGTACCCGAAAAGCTCGTTCGCCGGCTACTTGCCGGCCAGGATCCGGCCCACGTAGTTCGCGACCGCGCGCACCGCGGCGATCGTGCTCGGATAGTCCATCCGCGTGGGCCCGACCACCCCCATACCGCCGAGCAGCATGTCATCACTGCCGTAGCCGATCGACACCACCGAAGTGCTGCGCATCTGCTCGTCCTCATTTTCCTCACCGATGCGCACGGTGACCGCACCGGGGTTGCGCGCGGCGGCGAGGAGTTTGAGCACCACGACCTGCTCCTCCAGGGCCTCCAGCACCTGCCGGAGCGACCCGGGGAAGTCCGCGACGTTGCGGGTCAGGTTCGCCGTGCCACCGAGCACCAGCCGTTCCTCGGGATGCTCGACCAGCGACTCCACCAGCACGGTACAGACCCGGGTCAGCACGTCGCGCAACTCGGTCGGCGCCTGCTCCGGAAGCTCGGCGACCGAGGAGGCCGCGTCGGTGAGGCGCCGGCCCGCCAGCGCCTGGTTCAGCACGCTGCGCAGCCTGCCCACCTGCTCCTCGGTGACCACGTCGCCGAGGTCGACCGAGCGCTGGTCCACCCGGCCGCTGTCGGTGATCAGCACCAGCATCAGCCGGGCCGGGGTGAGCGGGACCACTTCGAGGTGCCGCACGGTGGAGTTGGTCATCATCGGGTACTGCACGACCGCGACCTGCCGGGTGAGCTGCGCGAGCAGGCGCACCGAGCGGCGCAGCACGTCGTCCAGATCGATCGCGCTGTCCAGGAACGAGATGATCGCCCGGCGCTCGGCGCCGCTCAGCGGTTTGATGTCGGACAGCCGGTCGACGAACAGCCGGTACCCCTTGTCGGTGGGGATCCGCCCGGCGCTGGTGTGCGGCTGGGTGATGTAGCCCTCTTCCTCCAGCGCGGCCATGTCGTTGCGCACGGTCGCGCTGGAGACGCCCAGGTTGTGCCGGTCCACGATGGCCTTGGAGCCGACCGGCTCCTGGTTGGAGACGTAGTCCGCGACGATGGCGCGCAGCACTTCGAAACGGCGCTCGTCGGCGTTGGCCACCGTCACCTCCGCACCCTCGTCGGCAATCCCGGTACCTCGAGTTTACGGAATCCCGCGTCACTCCGGCTGAGGCGCACCAACCTGCCGCCGAAGCGTGTCCAGGTCGCCCAGCACCCAGGCCTCGGTGAGCAACCCGTCACGCGCGGTGAAGAACGCCGCGCCGGAGTAGGCGATGCGGCGGCCGGTGCCGGGCACCCCGAGCAGTTCGCCCTGGTGGTGCCCGGTGTAGGCCAGCCGGGCGGCCGCGCGGTCACCGGCGACCACGAGATCGGTCACCTCGTTGTGGAAGTCCGGGACGGCGGCGCGGACCTTGTCGCGGTAGGCGCGCCAGCCGTCGCGGCCGCGCACCTCGTCCCCGAGCGATCCGCGGAACACGAAGTCCGCGGCGAGCAGCTCGTCCACCGCGCCGTCGTCCCAGGCGTTCCAGGCGTCGGTGTAGAAGCGGTGGACGAGCCCTGCCAGCTGGCTCATGTGTTGCGCGGGAAACCGAGGTTGACCCCGCCGTGCGAGGGATCGAGCCAGCGCGAGGTGACCACCTTGGTCCGGGTGAAGAAGTGGAAACCCTCCGGCCCGTAGGCGTGGCTGTCGCCGAACAGCGAGTCCTTCCACCCGCCGAACGAGTAGTAGCCGACCGGCACCGGGATCGGCACGTTCACGCCGACCATGCCGACCTCGACCTCGTTCTGGAACCGCCGCGCCGCGCCGCCGTCGTTGGTGAAGATCGCGGCGCCGTTGCCGTACGGGTTCGCGTTGATCAGGCCGAGCGCCGCCTCGTAGCTGTCCGCGCGCGCCACCGAGAGCACCGGGCCGAAGATCTCGTCGCGGTAGATCGACATCTCCGGGGTGACCTTGTCGAACAGCGTGGGGCCGAGCCAGAAGCCGCCCGGTTCGCCGTCGACCTCGATCCCGCGCCCGTCCACCACCAGTTCGGCCCCCGCCGACACCCCGGCGTCCACATAGGACGCGACCCGGGCGTGGTGGGCGGCGGTCACCAGGGGCCCCATCTCCGAGGACGGGCGGCGCCCGTCGCCGACCCGCAGCCGGGAGATCCGGTCCGCGATCTTGCGCACCAGCTCGTCGCCGACCGGGTCCACCGCGACCACCACGGACACGGCCATGCACCGCTCCCCCGCGGAGCCGAACCCGGCGGAGACCGCGGCGTCGGCGGCGAGGTCCAGATCGGCGTCCGGCAGCACCACCATGTGGTTCTTCGCGCCGCCGAGCGCCTGCACCCGCTTGCCGTGGCGCGTCCCGGTTTCGTAGACGTAGCGCGCGATCGGGGTGGAGCCGACGAACGAGATCGCCTTGACGACCGGGTGCTCGAGCAGCCCGTCCACCGCGACCTTGTCCCCGTGCAGCACGTTCAGCACGCCGTCGGGCAGGCCCGCCTCGGCGAACAGCTCGGCGATGAAGTTGGCCGCCGACGGGTCCTTCTCGCTGGGTTTGAGGACCACGGTGTTGCCGCAGGCGATCGCGTTCGGCACGAACCACAGCGGGACCATGGCCGGGAAGTTGAACGGTGAGATCACCCCGACCACGCCGAGGGGCTGCGCGATCGAGTACACGTCGACCCCGGTCGAGGCGCTCTCGTTGAACCCGCCCTTGAGCAGTTGCGCCGCCCCGCAGGCGTATTCCACGTTCTCGATGGCGCGGGCGACCTCCCCGGCCGCGTCCGACTCCACCTTGCCGTGCTCGCTGGTGACGATCTTGGCCAGTTCGTGCTTGCGCGCGGAAAGCAGTTCGCGGAAGGCGAACATGATCCGGGTGCGCGCGGCGAGCGAGGTGTTCCGCCAGGCCGGGAAGGCGCGTGCCGCGGCGGCGACCGCCTCCTCGACCTGTTCGGTCCCCGCGAAGTCGACGTGCGCGCGCACCGAACCGGTGGCCGGGTCGAACACCTCGCCGGTCCGCTCGGCCACCCCCGCCCAGGGCTTGCCGTCGATCCAGTGGCTGATCCGGTTCGTCACTTGGTCTGAGCCTCCTGTGCGCGGGCGATGGATTCGCCGAGAATCTCAAGGCCCTCATCGGTTTCGGCGTCGGTCAGGGTCATCGGCGGGGCCAGCCGGATGACGTTGTTGTGCAGGCCGCCCTTGCCGACCAGCAGCCCGCGTTCCCGGGTCTCCTCCAGCACGGTGGCCGCGGCGGACGGGCTCGGGCCGCCGCCCGGGGCCACGAACTCCAGCCCGATCATCAGGCCCTTGCCCCGGACGTCGCCGAGCACGTCGTACCGCTCCGCGAAACCGCGCAGGCCGCGCAGCAGGCGGTCGCCGAGTTTCGCGGCGTTGCCCTGCAGATCGTGGTCGAGCAGGTAGTCCAAAGTGGCCTTGGCGGCCGCGGTGGAGACCGGGTTGCCGCCGAAGGTGGAGATCGAGTTGGCGTCGATGCAGTCCATCAGGTCGCCGCGGGCGACGACCCCGCCGATGGCCAGCCCGTTGCCCAGGCCCTTCGCGAAGGTCATCGCGTCCGGGGTCACGCCGTGCGCCTGAATGCCCCAGAAGTGCTCCCCGGTCCGGCCCCAGCCGGTCTGCACCTCGTCGGAGATCAGCAGGATCCCGTACTCGTCGAGGATCTCCTTGAACGCGCCGAGCAGCCCGTCCGGCGGCACGTTGAAGCCGCCGACGCCCTGGATCGGCTCGGCGATCAGCGCGGCCACGTCCCCGGCGGTGGTGGTCTGCAGGACGTCCCGCAGATCGTCGACGCAGGCCCGGATGTAGTCGGCGTCGGAAAGGCCGCGGAACGCGTCGCGGTACCGGTAGCCGCCGTGCACGTAGCTGACCTTCACCGGGGACAGCGAACTCGCCGACCAGCCGCGGTTGCCGGTGATGCCGATCGTGGCGAACGCCCGGCCGTGGTAGGAGTTCCGCAGCGCGAGCACCTGGTTGCTGCGGCGGTACTGGGTGGCCAGCATCAGCGCGGTCTCGTTGGCCTCGGTGCCGGAGTTGGTGAAGAACACCTTCGCGTCCGGGATGCCGGAGAGTTCGGCGATCTGCTCGGCAAGTTCGACCTGTTTGCGGATCAGGTACAGCGTGGAGGTGTGCAGCACCCCGGTGTCCACCTGGGTCCGGATCGCGTCGGAGATCTCCGCGACGCCGTACCCGATCGCGTTGGTGAGGATCCCGGCGAAGAAGTCGAGGTAGGTTCGCCCCTGCGCGTCGGTGACGCGCCTGCCCTCCGCCCGCACGATCTCGATCGGCTCCTGGTAGTACAAGGCCAGCCAGTTCGGCAGTACCGCCCGGTGCCGGTCGGCCAGGCTCGCGTCGGTCATCGCGCCTCCAATCGGGTTCGCTGCCGAGTTTCGGGGCGCGCGGCGCGCGGACGCCACCGGCAACATGTACCGAGTCCCGCACGCGGCCGTACAGTCTGCTCTTCCTGGCAGATCAACCCCGGGAGGCCCGATGTACCCGACCGTCGCCGAGGTGCTCGCGCTGCCGGTGCTCCGGCACGGGCGGCCGCACGTGGTCGCGGGCGCCGCCGGCCTCGACGCCCGCGTGCGCTGGGTGCACGTCGCCGAGGTCGCCGATATCGCGCACCTGCTCAAGGGTGGCGAACTGGTGCTGACCACCGGGATCGCGCTGCCCGACGACGACGCCGCGCTCACCCGGTACCTCGACGAGCTGGCCGGGGTCCGGGTCGCCGGCCTCGTGGTGGAACTGGTCCGGCACTGGAGCGACAAACTGCCCCCGGCCCTGGTGGACGCCGCCGAGCGGCACGGCATCCCGCTGGTCACGCTGTCCCGGGAGACGCGGTACGTGACGGTCACCGAATCGGTGAACGGGCTGATCGTGGACGCGCAGGTGGCCGAGCTGAAGGCGGCCGAGCGGGTGCACCAGGTGTTCACCGCGCTGACCGTGTCCGGGGCGGAACCGGACGAGGTGCTGCGGGAGGTCGCCCGCGGCACCGAGCAGCCGGTGGTGTTGGAGACCCTGACCCACGAGGTGCTGGCCTACGACGCGGCGGGCACCGACCCCGGCGAGTTGCTGGACGGCTGGTCCGCCCGTTCGCGCGCGGTGCGGCTCGGCGAACGCACCGGTTACCACGCGGGCGCGGGCTGGCTGGTGACCATTGTCGGCGCGCGCGGGCACGACTGGGGGCGGCTGGTGATCGTCTGCGCCGATCCGCCGCCCGATCGGGACGTGGTGGTGGCCGAACGCGCCGCGTCCGCGCTCGCGGTGCACCGGCTGGTGGCCCGGGACGCGGACAGCCTGGAACGGCAGGCGCACCGCGCGGTGCTCACCGGGTTGCTGGCCGCGCCGGTGCCCACGGCCGAGGTGCTCGCCCGGGCGTCCGCGCTGGCCGTTCCGCTGACCGGGCGGCAGCTCGTCGGGGTGGCGATCCGCCCCAGCCTCACCGCGGCGGCGGCCCCCTCGCCCGCGCTGTCCGCCCAGGCCGTACTGCGCGAGATCGCCGACGCGACGGCGATCGCGGCCCGCCGGGCCCGGGTGCGCGCGCTCGTCGCCGCGGTGGACGACACCAGCGTGCGCGCGCTGATTTCCCTTTCCCCGCAGGCGAATTCCGATACCGTGCTGCGCCGCCTGGCCGCCGACATCCACCAGACGCGCACCAGCGCGCCGAGCGTGATCGCGGTCGGGACGACCGTCGATTCGGTGGCCGAGGCGCGGCGCAGCCTGGTCGAGGCCACCCAGGTCGCGTCGGCGGCGCTGCACGCGGGGCGGACCGCCGAGCTGCACCGGCTGGAGGACGTCCGGCTGCGCGGCCTGCTGCACCTGCTCGCCGACGACGAACGGCTGCGCGCGTTCGCCGAGCGCGAGCTGGGTCCGCTGCTGTCCCGGGACGTCACGTCCGGCAGCCGGTTGGTCCAGGCGCTGCGGCACTACTGCGAACAGGGCGGCAACAAATCGGCGGCCGCGGCGGCGGCGCACACCTCGCGCACCGCGTACTACCAGCAGCTCGCCCGGATCGAGCAGGTGCTCGGTGTGCGCCTGGAGGAACCGGAGTCGATGCTCTCCCTCTACGTCGCCCTCCTCGCCCACGACATCGCCGCACCTGAGGGCGAAAGACCGTAACCACCCGATCGGGATCTCAATGACACCCGTTCGGGTAACACAGGAAATCTCGTCGGCGCGCCGATAGCACCCTTATGGCCCTATTCGCTATCGAACCGATAACGGCTTGTGCGCTAGCCCTGGCGTCTCTCGCCGGACCGGCCCAACCAGCCTCATTCGACCTCACCACGACGAACACCAAGAACGAAACACAACAGGTGTCGCTGACCTGCGACCCGGCGGGCGGCACCCATCCGAAGAGCGGCGAGGCCTGCGCGGCGATCGCCAGGGCGAACGGCGACTTCGACAAGCTGCCCGTCCGCAGGCAGGCGTGCACGCTGGAGTACTCCCCGATCACCGCCACGGCCAAGGGCAACTGGCGTGGCAAAGCGGTGGACTTCACCCGCGAGTACCCGAACAAATGCGCCGCGGACGCCGAGTCCAGCGGCGTCTTCAAGTTCTGAGCGAAGACCCGGTGCGGGCCCGCCGGTGCCACGGCGGGCCCGCACCTTCCTTTTCGCCCCCGGTAACCACCGGGTAACGGCAGCTCAGGCAACACGCACACTGCTCACCAACCGGGGCAACGGTGAACACTGTGACTCTGCCCTCATGGGCCGGTGCCGCACAGGATGCTCGGATGGAACTCCAGTCGCACGGCCCCCGACGAGCGGAGTGAGCGATGACCGGACCGGCAGGCGCGAAAACGCAGGTCGAACATCCCGACGGCCGGGTCGAGCTCGGCGACGTTTCCGCCATCGCGGGCAGCCGTTTCTGCAACGACGAACTGGCCCCGGTCCCGGTCGGCAAGCGGACCTGGACGACCTACAACTACTTCGCGCTGTGGATGGGCATGGCGCACAACATCCCCAGTTACGCGCTCGCCGCGTCGCTCATCGCACTGGGCATGGACTGGGTGCAGGCGCTGATCACCATCACGCTCGGCAACCTGATCGTGCTCATCCCGATGCTGCTGAACAGCCACGCGGGGACCAAGTACGGAATCCCGTTCCCGGTCTTCGCCCGGGCCTTCTACGGCGTCCGCGGCGCGAACCTGGCGGCCCTGCTGCGCGCGTTCATCGCGTGCGGCTGGTTCGGCATCCAGACCTGGGTCGGCGGTGAGGCGATCTACATCCTGGTCGGCAAGCTCACCGGCCCGGCCTGGCGGGACTCCGCGGTCGTCCTCGGCCAGCACTGGACGTTGTGGCTGTCCTTCGCGCTGTTCTGGCTGGTGCAGATGCTGATCATCTGGCGGGGCATGGAGGCCGTGCGCCGGTTCGAGAACTGGACCGCGCCGCTGGTGTCGGTCGGTTTCCTGGTCCTGCTCGGCTATGTGCTGGTCAAGGCGGGCGGGTTCGGCCCGATCCTGTCCGAACCGGGAAAGCTCGGCTGGGGCACGGACTTCTGGAAGGTCTTCGCGCCGTCGCTGATGGCGATGATCGCGTTCTGGTCCACGCTTTCGCTCAACATGCCCGACTTCACGCGCTTCGGCGGCAGCCAGCGCACCCAGGCCCGGGGCCAGGTGCTCGGGCTGCCCACCACGATGATGTTCATCGCGATCGTCGCGATCCTCACCACCTCCGGCGGGCAGGTGCTCTACGGCGAGCAGATCTGGGATCCGGCGAAACTGGCCGACAGGTTCTCCAGCCCGCTGCTGGTGGTGATCGCGCTCGTCGCGCTGGTGCTGGCGACGATCTCGGCGAACCTGGCGGCCAACGTGGTCAGCCCGTCCTACGACTTCTCCAACGCGTTCCCGAAACGCGTCACGTTCGCGGTCGGCGGGCTGATCACCGGCGTCATCGGGATCCTGATCCAGCCGTGGCGGCTGTACTCCGATCCGAGCATCTACATCTTCGCCTGGCTCGGTTTCTACGGCGGCGTCCTCGGCGCGGTGGCCGGGGTGCTGGCCGCCGGGTACTGGGTCGTCCGCCGCACCCGGCTCGACCTGGCCGGGTTGTACACCGAGGGCGGGCGGTACTGGTTCCGCGCGGGCTGGAACTGGCGGGCCCTGGTGGCCACGCTGGTCGGCGCGGTTCTGGCCGTCGGGGGCGCCTACACCGCGCCCGGCAGCCAGGGCCCGTTCCCCGCCGACGGGCTGATCCCGTTCCTCAAACCGATTTACGACTACAGCTGGGTGGCCGGACTGGTCGGCGCGTTCGCCGTGTACATCATGCTTTCGCTGCCCGGCAAGGCCTCGGAAACAACGAAGGAGGACACAAGTGACCGATCTGGTGAGAGCAGGCTTGGTACAGCAGCGGTGGACGGGTGACAAGGAGTCCATGATCGCCGGCGCGGTGGACGCGATCGGCAAGGCCGCCTCCCAGGGCGCGCAGGTGGTCTGCCTGCAGGAGCTGTTCTACGGCCCGTACTTCTGCCAGGTGCAGGACACCGACTACTACTCCTACACCGAGGGCATCCCGGACGGGCCGACGACCAAGCTCATGCAGGAAGTCGCCGAACGGCACGGAGTCGTGCTGGTGGTGCCGATGTACGAGGTCGAGCAGCCGGGCGTGTACTACAACACCGCCGCGGTCATCGACGCCGACGGCACCTACCTCGGCAAGCACCGCAAGAACCACATCCCGCAGGTGAAGGGCTTCTGGGAGAAGTTCTACTTCCGGCCCGGGAACCTCGGCTACCCGGTGTTCGACACCGCGGTCGGCCGGATCGGGGTGTACATCTGCTACGAGCGGCACTTCCCGGAGGGCTGGCGCGCGCTCGGCCTGGCCGGCGCGAAGATCGTGTTCAACCCCTCGGCGACCAGCCGCGGCCTGTCCGAGTACCTGTGGCGCCTCGAGCAGCCCGCCGCCGCGGTGGCGAACGAGTACTACGTCGGCACGATCAACCGTGTCGGGGTGGAACCGTTGGGCGACAACGACTTCTACGGTCAGTCGTACTTCGTCGACCCGCGCGGCCAGCTCGTCGGCGAGGCCGCTTCGGACACCGAGGAGGAAATCGTGGTGCGCGATCTGGAAATGGGCAAGCTCGCGGAGGTCCGCGATCTGTGGGCCTTCTACCGCGACCGGCGGCCGGACAGCTACGGACCACTCGCGGAGGCGTGACCATGCGGACCTTGATCAAGGGCGGCACGGTCCTGGACACCACCGGCGGGATCACGGCGGACGTCCTCGTCGAGGACGAGAAGATCGCCGCGGTTACCGCGCCCGGGGTCTTCGACGAGGCGGCGGCCGACGAAATCATCGACGCCACCGACCGGTACGTGCTGCCGGGCGGGATCGACGCCCACACGCATATGGAGATGCCGTTCGGCGGCACGTTCTCCCACGACACGTTCGGCACCGGCACCACGGCCGCGGCCTGGGGCGGGACCACCACGATCATCGACTTCGCGGTGCAGGCGAAGGGCACCTCGCTGCTGTCCACTCTGGACAAGTGGCACGAGAAGGCGGACGGCAACTGCGCCATCGACTACGGGTTCCACATGATCGTGTCGGACGTCAACGACACGACGTTGAAGGAGATGGAAACCTGCATCGACGGCGGGGTCGGCAGCTTCAAGATGTTCATGGCCTACCCCGGCGTGTTCTACTCCACCGACGGCGAGATCCTGCGCGCCATGCAGAAGGCTCGCGAGACCGGCGCGACGATCATGATGCACGCGGAGAACGGCATCGCGATCGACGAGCTGGCCGCGCAGGCGGTGGCCTCGGGGAAGACCGATCCGGTGCAGCACGGTCTGGTCCGGCCGCCGGAATTGGAGGGTGAGGCGACCTCGCGCGCGATCACGCTGGCGAAGGTCACCGGCGCGCCGCTCTACATCGTGCACCTGTCCGCCGCGCAGGCCCTGGCGGCGGTGGCGCAGGCGCGCGGCGAGGGCCAGAACGTGTTCGCCGAAACCTGCCCGCAGTACCTCTATCTGTCCATTGAGGACATGGCGAAGCCGGACTTCGAGGGCGCCAAGTTCGTGGCTTCCCCGCCGCTGCGCGAGAAGAAGCACCAGGCCGATCTGTGGCGGGGGTTGCGCACCAACGATCTGTCCGTGGTGTCCACCGACCACTGCCCGTTCTGCTTCAAGGACCAGAAGGAGTTGGGGCGCACCGATTTCCGGGCGATCCCGAACGGGATGCCCGGGGTCGAGCACCGGATGGACCTGCTGCACCAGGGCGTCGTGGCGGGCGAGATCTCGCTGGGCCGCTGGGTCGAGGCTTGTTCGACCACCCCGGCGCGGATGTTCGGCCTGTACCCGCGCAAGGGTGTGCTCGCACCGGGTTCGGACGCCGACATCGTGATCTACGACCCGACCGCGCGGCAGACCCTGTCCGCGGCGACGCACCACATGAACGTGGACTACTCCGCCTACGAGGGTTTCGAACTCACCGGCAAGGTGGAGATCGTGCTCTCCCGCGGGAAGATCGTGGTCTCGCCGGCCGGTTTCAGCGGTAGCACGACCCACGGGAAGTTCCTGTCCCGCGACCTGTGCCAGTACCTCAACTAGGGAGCCCGCTCGATGGATTTCGGCGTCGTACTGCAGACCGACCCGCCCGCCCGGGAGGTCGTGCGGCTGATGAAGGAGGCGGAGGACCAGGGCTTCCGCTACGGCTGGACGTTCGACTCGCCGGTGCTCTGGCAGGAGCCGTTCGTCATCTACTCCCAGATCCTGGCGGCCACCTCGTCGATGATCGTCGGCCCGATGGTGACCAGCCCCGGGCCGCGGGACTGGTCGGTCACCGCTTCGCTGTTCGCCACGCTGAACGACATGTTCGGCAACCGCACGGTGTGCGGGGTCGGCCGCGGCGATTCGGCGCACCGGGTGGTCGGCAAGAAACCGGCGACGCTGGCGGGCCTGCTGGAGTGGATGCGCGCGGTCAAGGAGATGGCCGAGGGGCGCGAGGCGATGCTCGGGGACACCCCGGTGCGGATCCCGTGGGTTCGCGACGGCCGCCTGGAAATGTGGATGGCGGCCTACGGTCCGAAGGCGCTGAAGATGGTCGGCGAGCACGCCGACGGGTTCATCCTCCAGTGCGCGGATCCGGCGATCGCCCGGTGGACCATCGGTTCGGTGCGCGACGCGGCGCGGGCGGCGGGCCGGGACCCGGGCGGGATCACCATCTGCGTGGCCGCGCCCGCCTACGTCGGTGACGATCTGGCGCACCAGCGGGAACAGCTGCGCTGGTTCGGCGGGATGGTCGGCAACCACGTGGCCGATCTCGTCGCGCGCTACGGCGATTCCGGTCCGGTGCCGAAGGAACTGACCGACTACATCAGGGGCCGCCAGGACTACGACTACTCGCACCACGGCCGGGCCGGGAACCCGTCCACCGATTTCGTTCCGGACGAGATCGTGGACCGGTTCTGCCTGCTCGGCCCCGCGAGCGCGCATGTCCAGCGGCTGCAGGAACTCGCCGAACTCGGGGTCGACCAGTTCTCGCTCTACCTGATGCACGACGACCGGGACCGGACCCTGCGGTCCTACGGCGAGGAGGTCCTCGGCAAGCTCACCGCGTGACCCGGCCACCCCCTTCCGGTATTTTCGTACTGTGCAGGGGGTGGTCGTATGACCGAGCGAAAACCGCCGGGGGTTTCCTTCGACAGCTGGATCGATATGCAGATCCGCGCCGCCGAGGAGCGGGGCGAGTTCGACGATCTGCCGGGTGCCGGGAAACCGTTGCCCAAGAACGACCGGCCGGGCACCGAACTGGACTGGCTCGCCCAGAAGCTGTACGCGGAGCACCAGGACGTGTCCTCGCTCCTGCCGCCCTCGCTCGCGCTGGCCCGGGAGGTCGAGGATCTGCCGCAACGGGTTCAGCGCGAACGGACCGAGGACAAGGTGCGCGAGATCGTCGAGGACCTGAACGAACGGATCCGCGACGCCTACCGGACCCCGCATCCCGGCCCGCCGATCCGGACCGTTCCGGTGGACGTCGAGGAAGTGGTCACGGCCTGGCGCGAGGCCCGGTAGGGGGCTCGTCGACAAGCGCCTGGTAGACGAGTTGCCGTAGTTGCTGGCGGAGCGGATGGGTGCTTGAGGGCAGCAACTGGGTGAAGAACAGGACCGTGATGTCCTCGGCCGGATCCACCCAGAACGCGGTGCTCGCGGCGCCGCCCCACGCGATTTCCCCGGCGCTGGACAGGGTTTTCGCCGCCACCGGGTCGAGCAGGACGGAGAAGCCGAGGCCGAAACCGTGGCCGTGGAACGGCATCTCCGCGAACAGCGGGCGGCCGAAGCTCTCCAGATCCGCGTTGCCGGGCAGGTGGTTGCGGGCCATCCGGGCGAGGGTGCGCGTGCCGAGCAGGCGGGTGCCGTCGAGTTCGCCGCCGCGCCGCAGGAATTCGGTGAACCGGAAGTAGTCGGCCGCGGTGGACACCAGGCCGCCCCCGCCGGAAAGGAGATCCGGGCGCCGCTTCGCCAAGTCCCCGAACCCGTCGTGGCGCCGCGCGAGCCGGGTACCGGGTTCCGGCACGTACAGCGCGGCCAGTTTGCCGAGGGAGGCCTCGGCCGCCTGGAAAGCGGTGTCGGTCATGCCGAGGGGGCCGAGCACGTGCTCGGCGAAGTACTCGTCGAGCGGCCGGCCGGAGACGACCTCGATCAGGCGCCCGAGCACGTCGGTGGCGACCGAATAGTTCCATTCGCTGCCGGGCTGGTGCACGAGCGGGAGACTGGCCCAGATCCGCGTGCATTCGGCCAGATCCTTGCCCGGCGGGGTGTCCCATTCGAACCCGGCCGAGCGGTACATGGCGTCGATCGGGTGCGCGTGGTGGAAACCGTAGGTCAGGCCCGCGGTGTGGGTGAGCAGGTGCCACACCCGGATCGGCTCGATGGCGGGCTCGGTGGCCGGGCGCAGCGCCGATCCCTTGGCGTAGACCCGCATTTCGGCGAATTCGGGCAGCCAGCGCGCGATCGGATCGGTCAGTTCGAACGCGCCCTGCTCGTACAGCACCATCGCGGCGACCGAGGTGATCGGTTTGGTCATCGAGAAAAGGCGCCACCGAGTGTCCGGTTCGACCGGCAGGCCCGCTTCCAGATCGCGTTGCCCGTAATGGGAAAGATGCGCGATCCGGCCGTGCCTGGCGACCACGGTCAGCCAGCCGGGCAGCAACCCGTCGTCGACATAGCGCGCGAAATGCCGGTCGATGCGCGCCAACCGGCCCTGGTCGAATCCCAGTTCGGCCGGATCCGCCACCGCAAGATCAGTCGCCATGATCTTGTTCTACCCGAGCGGCGACGGGCGCACTCAACGCCCGCGTTCGGCCGCCTTCTCCGCGCGCCACTCCTCGTCGTTCTTGCCGAGGCGCCAGTAGCCGGAGATGGAGAGCAGGTCCTTGCGCACGCCCCGCTCGTCGAGCAGGTGGCGGCGCAGTTCGCGGACGAAACCCGCCTCGCCGTGCACGAACGCCTGGACCACGCCCGCCGGGAAGTCCAGCCCGCGCACCGCGCGCACCAGGTCGTCACCGGCGGAGCGGTGCAGCCAGTGGATCTGCGCGTCCCCCTTGGTCGGCAGCCCCTGCTCCTCGGCGGCGTCGGAGACCAGGATGAACGCCCGCACCGGCACCCCGGCCGGGATCGCCTCCAGCGCGGCGCCGATCGCGGGGAGCGCGCTCTCGTCGCCGACGAGCAGGTGCCAGTCGGCCTCCGCGCCCGGGGCGTAGGCGCCGCCGGGCCCGACGAAGAGCAGTTCGTCGCCCGGCTTCGCCGCCTTTGCCCACGGTCCGGCGATGCCCTCGTCGCCGTGGACCACGAAATCGAAGGCGAGTTCGCCCGCCGCCTGGTCGAAGTAGCGAACGGTGTAGGTCCGCAGCTTCGGCTGGTGCTCGGGCGGCAACTGCGCGCGGACCGCGTGCAGGTCCAGCGGCTCCGGGTACTCCACCCCGGGCTCCTTGAACACCACTTTGACGTAGGCGTCGGTGAATTCGTTGGGGGTGAACGCGGCGAGGCCGTCACCACCCGCGATGATCCTGATCATGTGCGGGGTGAGTTGCTCGGTCCGCAATACGGTCAGGCGAATGACCGACATGTTCCGGCGACCGCGCGCCTCCGCCATTTGCCACTCCTCACTACGTTCAACACTTGAGGCAAGGCTACCCTAATCGTGATCGACGCGCCCGTTCCGGATCTCCGGGGATTTCCCCGATGGCACACCAATTCTCCGTCGTTAGCCTTTTCGCCATGACGGGACTTGGGGGAGATCCGGCGAATCTGCGCGTATCGGACGCGGAACGGGAACATGTGGTGTCCTTGCTCAACAAGGCAACCGGACGCGGCCTGCTCGATCTGGACGAATTCACCACCCGCACCGATCTGGCCCTCGCGGCCCGCACCCGCGGCGAACTGAACTGGGTGCTGATCGATCTGCCGGGCCTCGTGCGCACCGCGGCCCCGGAGTCCGGCGAACGCCTGGAACTGCGCGAGGCGGGCAGCGCCATCACGCGGCGTGGCGCGTGGGCGGTCCCGAAGGTCCTGGTGCTGCACCCGAAGCACCGCACGGTCCGAGTCGACTTCACCGAAGCGCGCATCGACCACCGGGTGGTGCGTATCGAACTGCACGGCGGCGCGACGCAGGTCCGGCTCTGGCTGCCCGAAGGCGCCACGATCGACATCGACGGGTTGTGGACCAAGCGAAAGCCCGCCCAGGTACGGGACAGGGGTGGTTTCGTCGGCTCCGGCGGGACGCCGCATTTCGTGCTCGCCGGACGGGCGGCGAACGGGATGGTCTCGGTGCTGCCGCCTCCAGTCCGCTCATGACACGGGACTGGGCGACCAGTCATCGAAGTGACGTCCGTACCCCGCTCGGTGTCGACCATGGGAGTACCCCGTGGTGTCTGCCCTGGCCGGACGCGCCCAGCCCCGCCGAAAAGGCACCGTAACCGCCGGGACGACTAACCCGGAACGAGAGGTGCGGCAATGGCGGGGAGAACCAGGGCACGGGAGTTCTTCGCACTCCCGGCGGGGCGGCTGGCGAAGCGGATCACGATGGGGCTGTGGCTGCTGGCGCTCGCGGTCGCGCTGCCGGTCGGGCTGAACATCGGCTCGGTGCAAACCGACCGGACGACCGATCGGCTGCCCGCCGACGCCCAGTCCACCCAGGTCGCCGAACTGGCCGACCGCATTCCCGGCGGGGACGGCGACCAGGTCCTGGTCGTCTACCACCGCGACGGCGGGCTCACCGGCTCGGACCGGGCGGCCGCCGAGGACCACCGGACGACCCTGGGCGTGCGCATGCCGCTCGCGTCCTCGGCCGACGGGGCCACCGCGATGTTCGCCGCGGGGCAACCGAACCCGGGCGACGACGAGCAGGCCACCGCCGAGTTCGTCGACCGGGTGCGCGGGGCGGTGGCGGGGCATCCGGACGGGGTGAGCGTCCAGGTGACCGGTCCGAGCGCGATCGGCGCCGACATCGACGCGGTGTTCGAGGGGCTCGACGTCACGCTGATGCTGGTGACCACCGCCGTGGTGGCGCTCCTGCTGATCGTCACCTACCGCAGCCCGTTCCTCTGGCTGGTGCCGTTGCTGGCGGTCGGCGCCGCCGCGGTGCTGTCCATGGCCGTGATCTACGCGGTGGCCCGGGCCACCGGGATCACCGTGTCCACGCAGAGTTTCGCGATCACCATCGTGCTCGTCTTCGGCGCGGGGACCGACTACGCGATGCTGCTGGTGGCCCGCTACCGCGAGGAACTGCGCCGGAACGCCGACGTGCACCAGGCGATGCGGACCGCGCTGCGCGGGGTCGGGCCGGCGATCCTCGCCTCCGCGTCGACCGTCACGCTCGGCTTGCTGTGCCTGCTCGCCGCGCGGATGAACGACATCTCCGGACTCGGCCTGTGCGGTGCGCTCGGCATCGCGTGCACGCTGGTCACCATGCTGACCCTGTTCCCCGCGCTGCTGACCGCGGCCGGCCGGCGGGTGTTCTGGCCGCGGATCCCGCGGTTCGGCACCACGGCGCCCGCGGGCGCGAACCGGTGGAGGCGCCTCGGCGGCCGGGCGCTCGCCGCGCCCGCGCGCACGGCGGCGGTCAGCACGGCGGTGCTCGGCGCGCTCGCCTTCGGTGTGCTGGACCTGCGCGGCGATCTCGGCCAGACCGACCAGTTCACCTCGCCTCCCGAATCGGTCACCGGATACGCGACGCTCGGCGCCGCGTTCCCGGAACAGTCCGGGCGGCCGATGACCATCGCCACGCGCACCGGGGACGCCGACCGGATCGCCGCGCTCGCCCGCGCGGTGCCGGGGGTCGCGCGGGTGGAAACCGATCGTTCGGGTGCGGGCTGGACGCTGCTCGAGGCGTCCCCGGCCGCCGCGCCGGACACCCCGGCCGAAACCGGCACCGTGGCCGCCTTGCGCGCCGCGGTGGGCGCGGACGCGCTGGTGGGCGGGGACGCGGCGGAGAAACTCGACAGCCGGGACGCGACCGCGCGCGACAACGCGCTCGTGCTGCCCCTGGTCCTGGCCGTCGTGCTGCTCGTCCTGGTCCTGTTGCTGCGTGCCCTGGTGGCCTCGCTGGTGGTCGTGGCCACCGTGGTGCTGTGCTTCGCGGCCGCGCTCGGCATCGGCGCGCTCGCCTTCGACGGGCTGTTCGGATTCGCCGGGACCGAGCCGAACCTGCCCGCGCTGAGTTTCGTGTTCGGCGTGGCGCTCGGCGTCGACTATTCGATCTTCCTGGTGGCCCGGATACGCGACGACGCCGCCCGGTTCGGGACCGCGGAGGCGACCCGCCGGGCCCTGCGGTCCACCGGACCGGTGATCGCCTCGGCCGGAGTGGTGCTGGCCGCCACGTTCGCGGTACTCATGGCACTGCCGTTCGTGCCGATGGTGGAGGTGGGCTTCGTGGTGGCCGCCGGGGTCCTGCTGCAGACGCTGGTCGTGCAGCCGCTGCTGGTCGCTCCCCTGCTGGCGCGCCTGGGCGAACGGGCCTGGTGGCCCGCGGTGCGCGAACCGGCCCGCGCACCGCGGCAACCGGAGACGATGGGGGCGTGAACTCCGCCGCACCGGATCGGCGCCGGATCGGGAAAACCGATCTGGCGCTGACCGCCGCCCTGCTCGCCGCCGAACTCGCCACGGCCGGGCTGGCCCCGTCGTCCTGGTTCGAGGGGCGGCCGCTGGATCCGCTGGGCGTGGCGCTGCTGGCGGCGACCGTGCTGCCGGTCCTGCTGCGCCGGCTCCGGCCGATGCTCGCGCTCGCCCTGTGCGCCGCGGCTTCCATCGCCTACCACGCGGTGGACTACCCGCACGAGGTGACGCTGCCCGCGGCGATGGTGTTGCTGTACACCGTCGCGGTCACCGGCAGCTGGCAACGGCTGCTCGTCACCGTGTTGCCGATGTTCCTGCTCATCTCGCTGGTCATCGGCCTCACCCAGGAGGGCCCGCCCGGGGCGGAGGTGGCCGCCCCGCTGGGCTGGCTGGCCGTCGCCGCGGTCTTCGGCGCGGCCGTCCGGTCGCACCGGGCGTACGTCGGTTCCATCACCGAACGCGCGGAACGGGCCGAGCACACCCGGGAGGAAGAGGCGGCGCGCCGGGTCGCCGAGGAACGGCTGCGGATCGCCCGCGACCTGCACGACGCGCTGGCGCACACGATCGTGGTGATCAACGCGCATGCCGGGGTCGCCGCGCATCTCCTCGGTGAACGTCCGGACGATCCGGCGCTGGCCCGCGTCGCCGAACCGCTGCGCACCATCGCGGCGGCGAGCAGCACCGCGCTGGCGGAACTGCGCACCACGCTGGATGTGTTGCGGGGCAACGATTCCGAACCGGATCGCCAGCCGACGCCGGGGATCGACCGGCTGCCCGAACTCGCCGAATCGACCCGTGCCGCGGGGATCGAGGTCGCGGTCCGGGTGCTCGGCGAACCACGCGAACTCGGTCAGGGCGCCGAGATCACGCTGTACCGGATCGCCCAGGAAGCGCTGACCAACGTCGTCAAACACGCCGGCGCCACGGCGGCCACCGTGCTCCTCGAGCACACCCCCGGCGAGGTCCGCCTGGAGATCACCGACAACGGCCGCGGCCCTGCCACGCGATCGGGCGGGGGTTACGGCATCATCGGCATGACCGAGCGCGCGCACGCCCTCGGTGGCGGGCTCACCGCGGGCCCCGGCCGGGACGGCGGTTTCACGGTCACCGCGATCCTGCCGATCCGGAAGCGGGAGGGCACGTGACCATCCGGGTACTGCTCGCCGACGATCAGGCGCTGGTGCGCAGCGCGTTCGCCCTGCTGATCGGTTCCGCACCGGATCTGGAGGTCGTCGGCGAGGCCGGGGACGGCGCCGCCGCGGTCGAGCAGGCCCGGGCCACCCGCGCGGACGTGGTGGTGATGGACATCCGGATGCCCGGCGCCGACGGTATCGAGGCCACCGCGCGGATCGCCGCGGACGAGGATCTGACCGGGGTGCGGGTGCTCATCCTGACCACGTTCGAAAGCGACGAGAACGTGCTCGCCGCGCTCCGCGCCGGGGCGAGCGGTTTCCTGGTCAAGGACACCCAGCCCGCGAACCTGCTCGCGGCGATCCGCACGGTGGCGGCCGGGGACGCGTTGCTCTCCCCCGGCGCCACCCGGTCGCTGATCACCAAGGTGCTCGCGATCCCGGACACCGGCACGCACGAGGTGCCCTCGCTGGACGTGCTGACCGACCGGGAACGCGAGGTGCTCGCCCTCATCGGGCGCGGGCTGAGCAACGCCGAGATCGCCGATGCGCTGGTGATCAGCCCGCTGACCGCGAAGACCTACGTGAGCAGGCTGCTGACCAAACTCGATGCCCGCGACCGCGCGCAACTGGTGATCACGGCGTACGAATCCGGTCTGATCAGAATCCGCGAACGCGAGTGATCTCGATCCGCACCGGAACGAAGTAGACCGCGCTGAATTCCTCGGGGCTGCCGCTGACCTCGACCATGGCCTCCGCGTACTTCTCCAGGTAGGCCGGGTTCTCGTGCGGCAGCGGCTGGTCCTCGAGCTGCCGCGCCCGCCCGCGCAGCACCACGATGTCGCCGCCGTCGGAGGCGGCGTCGAAATTCAGCGACACCTGGGGCCGCTCGCGGATGTGGTTGAGCCGGTGCGCGTCCTGCCGGTTGTAGATGAGGATGCCGTCGTCGTCCTGCAGGAACCACACCGGATTGGGCTGCGGGGTGCCGTCCGCGCCGACGGTGGTCCACCAGATGAGCCTCTCGTCGCGCAGGCGGGTGCGGACGCGTTCGCCGAAGGGGGTCGACGGGTCGGGGAGAGCGGTGATCGTCATGGCTTCATCGTAGGCGCGCGTGCGGCGCGGAATTCCCGTTGTGCCAAGCTTTCTCAGGTGACCGCACCGCGCCGCCTCCCGTCCCCGCAGATCCTGGCCGCGATCGTCGTCGTGGTGGTCGCCGCCGCGGTGGCGGCGCTGGTGATCTGGGGAGCGAACCGGACGGTGCCGGGCACCGCGTCACCGATCCCCTGCCCGCGCGAGATCCTGACCTACTTCCACACCGACGCGGACATGCTGGCCGCGCAGGACAAGGTGCGCGATCCGCGCATCCAGTCGACGACCTCGGAGACCCAGCTCCAGGCCTACGAGCGGTTCAAGGTGATCTTCAAGGACCAGCCCGAGCTGGTGGAACTCGCGCGGCCGGAGGCCCTGCCCGCCTCGATCACCGTGTTCCCGACCGCCGAAGCCGACCGCGAGCAGCTCGTCGCCTGGCTGCGCGCGCAGCTCCCGGCGGCCCAGGAGGTCGACGGGCTCCGCTGCCCGTGGCGGCGACCGGCCGCGAACTAGCCGACCAGCCTGCGCACCACGCCGTCGGCCAGCAACCGGCCCCGGTCGGTGAGCACCGCCCGCGCGGAACCGTCCAAAGCGGACGGTTCGAGCAGGCCCTCCGCCGCGGCGGCCCGGGCGGCGCGCACCCCGGCCGGGTCGAGGGCGTCCAGCGGCAGCCCCTCGGCGAGCCGGAGTTCCAGCATCACGCGTTCCAGGTGGCGGTCGTGGCCGGTGAGCACTTCGCGCCCGGCCGCCGGGGATTCGCCGGAACCGAGCAGGGCCGCGTACCGCGCCGGATGTTTGACGTTCCACCAGCGCACCCCGCCGACGTGGCTGTGCGCGCCCGGCCCGGCGCCCCACCAGTCCCCGCCGAGCCAGTACCCGAGGTTGTGCCTGCACCGCGCCGCCGCGGAGGACGCCCAGTTGGACACCTCGTACCAGCGCAGTCCCGCCCCCGCGAGCACCTCGTCGATCAGCTCGTAGTCGGCGGCGAGCACGTCGTCGTCCGGCGCGGGCAACTCGCCGCGGCGAACCCGCCGGGCGAGCGCGGTCCCCTCCTCGACGATCAGCGCGTACGCGGAAACGTGGTCGACCCCGGCCGCCAGGACGGCGTCCAGGGAGGCCCGCAGATCCTCGGCCCGCTCCCCCGGTGTGCCGTAGATGAGGTCCAGGTTGACGTGTTCGAAGCCCGCGACCCGCGCCTCACCGGCCGCCGCGACCGGGCGGCCGGGTGTGTGCACGCGGTCGAGCACCCGCAGCACGTGCTCGGCGGCGGACTGCATGCCCAGCGAGACCCGCGTGTAGCCCGCGTCCCGGATCCCGGCGAAGAACTCCGGGGAGGTCGATTCGGGGTTCGACTCGGTGGTCACCTCGGCGCCGGGGGCCAGCCCGAAAGCGCCGCGGACCGCGTCCAGCACCTCGGCGAGGCCGTCCGCGCCGAGCAGGGACGGCGTGCCACCGCCGACGAACACGGTGTCCACGGCCGGTGCGGCCCCGAGGACCCGGGCGCCGAGTTCGAGCTCGCGCCGCAGGCCGTCCAGCCAGGACCGGGGCGACGATCCGGACCCGAGTTCGCCCGCGGTGTAGGTGTTGAAGTCGCAGTACCCGCAGCGCGTGGCGCAGAACGGCACGTGCACGTAGACGCCGAACGGCCGCGTCCCCAGCCCGTCCAGGGCGGATTCGGGCAGGGCGGCGTCGGGCGGTGTGGTGGTCTCGGGCACCCGTCCAGTGTCGCCGAGCGCTCCCCCGGAGCCGCTCCCGGGCACCCGAAGTGGCGTCGAAGTCAACCCCGGGTGACGTTGCTCCCAGCATTCGGGCACGCCTGGACCACATTGTGGGCAAATGGCACCCTGGGCGGGTGACTTCTGCCGGTGTGCCGCTCGTGGCTCGACGACACGTCGACCTGCGCCGCGTCGCCAGCGCGCTGTGCCCGGCGTCGAGCTGACCTCCCGCCGCTTCCGCCCACGATCACGGACCAGCCGGCGTCGAGTTCGCCGCGGATCGCTCCCACCACCTTTGACCAGGGCGTTCACGGTGCGCACGGCGCCTTCCACCCGCCCCGGAGGACGACAGATGGCCTCGCCCACCCGCGAAACCCCGAACGCAGGCCGCGCCGCACGCCCCAAGCAACGGCGTGGGGAGGGGCAATGGGCGCTCGGCTACCGCGAGCCGCTCAACCCGAACGAGCGGTCCAAGAAGGACGATCATCCGCTCAACGTGCGCGCGCGGATCGAGAACATCTACGCGCACCGCGGCTTCGACTCGATCGACCCGGGTGACCTGCGCGGCCGGTTCCGCTGGTACGGCCTCTACACCCAGCGCCGTCCCGGCATCGACGGCGGCCGCACCGCGACGCTGGAGCCCGAGGAGCTCGACGACCGCTACTTCATGCTGCGCGTGCGCGTGGACGGCGGCGCGCTGACCACCCAGCAGTTGAACCTGCTCGGCGAGATCTCGCAGACCTACGCCCGGGACACCGCCGACATCACCGACCGGCAGAACATCCAGTACCACTGGATCCAGATCGAGGACATGCCGACGATCTGGCAGAAGCTGGAGAACCTCGGGCTCACCACGATGACCGCGTGCGGCGACAGCCCGCGCGTGATCCTCGGCTCGCCGCTGGCCGGAATCGCCGAGGACGAGGTCATCGACGGCACCCCGGCCATCGACGAGATCAAACGCCGCTACCTCGGCAAACCCGAGTACGCCAACCTGCCGCGCAAGTTCAAGACCGCGATCTCCGGGCTGCCGGACGTGGCGCACGAGATCCACGACGTCGCGTTCGTCGGGGTGCACCACCCCGAGCACGGCCCCGGGTTCGATCTCTGGGTCGGCGGCGGCCTGTCCACCAACCCGATGATCGGGCAACGGCTCGGCACCTGGGTTCCGCTCGACGAGGTTCCCGAGGTCTGGGCGGGCGTGATCAGCGTCTTCCGCGACTACGGCTACCGCCGCCTGCGCTCGCGGGCCCGGATCAAGTTCCTGGTCAAGGATTGGGGCGCGGAGAAGTTCCGGCAGGTGCTGCAGGACGAGTACCTCAAGCGGGAACTGATCGACGGCCCGGCGCCGGAGGTTCCCGAACTGCCGCACGACCACGTGGGCGTGCACCGGCAGAAGGACGGGAAGTTCTACGTGGGCGCCGCGCCGATCGCCGGTCGCGTCTCCGGCGCGACGCTGATCGCGGTGGCCAAGGCGGCCGAGCGGGCCGGTTCCGCGCGGGTCCGGCTGACCCCGTTGCAGAAACTGGTCGTGCTGGACGTGCCGGAGTCCGAAGTCGGCGGCCTGCAGGCCGAACTGGCCGATCTGGGCCTGCAGACCGAGCCGTCGCCGTGGCGGCGCGGGGTGATGGCCTGCACCGGCCTGGAGTTCTGCAAACTCGCGATCGTCGAGACCAAGGCCCGCGCGCACGAACTGGTCGCCGCGCTGGAGAAGCGGCTGGCCGATGTCCAGGCGGACGTCGACACCCCGGTGAGCGTGCACCTCAACGGCTGCCCGAACTCCTGCGCCCGCATCCAGACCGCGGACATCGGGCTCAAGGGCCAGATCGTGACCGACGCCGACGGCAACCAGGTCGAGGGTTTCCAGGTGCACCTCGGCGGCGGGCTCGGCCTGGACGCCGGGTTCGGCCGCAAACTGCGCGGGCACAAGGTGACCGGCGACGAACTGGTCGGTTACGTGGAACGCGTGGTGCGCAACTACGTCGAGCAGCGCACCGAGGGCGAGCGGTTCCCGCAGTGGGTGGCCCGCGCGGACGAGGAAGCGTTGCGGTGACCGGGACCGAACGCGCGGTCCCGTTCTACTGCCCGTACTGCGGCGACGAGGACCTTCGGCCGGAGGAGGAATCCGAAGGCGCCTGGCTGTGTTCTGCATGTAGGCGGGTGTTCTCGGTGAAATTCATCGGCCTGCGGCTTGGGGAAGGAGTTCGATGACCACGGCAGCGACCCGGACCGAAGAACTGAAGGCATTGGCGGAGAAGGCATCCGCGGAACTGGCGGACGCGAGCGCCCAGGAGGCCCTGGCCTGGGCGGTGGAGACGTTCGGTGATGATTTGATTGTTGCGTCGAATATGCAGGATGCGGTGTTGATCGATTTGGCTGTGAAGGTCAAGTCTGATGTGGATGT
>NZ_VTHK01000057.1 GCF_009765355.1 Amycolatopsis anabasis
GGGTTCGGCGATCTTGGCGGCTTTCTCCTCGTCGATCACCCCACCCTCCATGGCTTTCAAGGTCTCGGGCAGCCGCGTGGTGAGCGTCCGCGCAAGCACCACCTTCCTCGCCGCCTTATGCTCGGTCAGTTTCAGCATCCACGCGACTTCGACGGGCACACCCCGGGATCTTCCTTGCAGGTTGTCCAGTTCCGCAATGGCTCTCAACTGCCGAGCCTGCGCCCGCGCGATCACCTCCCCCTCCGACTGGATAATGTCTTTCAGGTCCGCAAGTCTGGTATTTGTTTCCACGTCTCCTATTTTATCGAAAATGGAAGATCAACACCCATCTCGAATGGGTGAATCGGGCACAGAAACCAACGTAACCAAACGTGCCCATTCCGTGGGGAACTGTCGCTGGCGACCAACAACGCGAACCGACCCGTGGAGCGACAGTTTCCCACGGCGCGCCGAAGGCGTGCCTGAAACCCAACCACCCACGGACCCACCCCGAAACCAGCCTCCCACGCCCGAAACATGGCGAAACGCCTATTTGACAACGACAATCCTTTTCGTCAACCTGGCTGAGCGCACCAGACTGGGGTCGGGGGAAGCAGGACAAGCACAACTAGATGGGAGTTCGATGCTGAACGACGACCCGGCAGGCCGGGCCTTGCTCGACCGCCTGCCGGAGCCGCTGCCGCCCGAGCAGATCATCGCGCTCAACCGTCCCAAGGCCGATCTGCACACGGTCCGCCACTACGAATGGAACGGATGGTCGTTCGAGGTTCCGCCGGGTGTCTTCCTGCCCGGGGCGACCAGCCGGATGATCCACGAACGCCTGCTCGACGGGACGATCGACGTCCGCGGCCGCGCGTACGCGGCGATGGGCGCCGGGCTGGGCGTCGAGGCCGTGGTGGCCGGGCTGCGCGGAGCGCGGGAGGTCTACGCGATCGACGTGCACCCGGGCAGCGTCGACACCACCCGCCGCTACTACGAACAACTCGTCGGAAACCGGGCGAGCACCACGTTCGTCCCGGTGGTGGCCGATGTCTTCGACGGATTCACCGGTGGCCCGCTGGACGTCGTCACCTTCAACCCGCCCGCGGTGAGCCAGACCGTGAGCGACGATCCGGACATCGTGCGCAACGTCTGCGTCGGCAGCTCGCTGCTGGAGCGGTTCTTCGCCCAACTGGCCGAACGGGAGCTGCTCGCGCCGGACGGCGAGGTCTTCGTCATCGTCTCCAACACCGCGGATCTGCGTGCGATCGTCGAGCACGCCCTCGACCACGGCTTCCGGCCCGAGGTGCACTACCTGCACGACTGGCGGGACGGGGTCCAGACCTATCTGTTCCGCGTGCGACAGGGGAAGAACGCGTGACCGCAACGGAATCGCTGAGCGTCGCGGATCTCTTCGAAGAGGCGCTGGCCGACCCGGCGGCCGAGCAGCAGCTGGCGACCAGCGTGTTCTGGCTGCACCACGGGACCCGCCTGGCCGGGGGAAACACGACCTACCGCAACCAATACGTGCTCGTGCGCGCTGGGCACTCCTTCGGTGGTTGCGCGTTCGAATCGAACGAGATCGATCCCGAAATCTGCCGGGACGCCTCCGGCAGCCCGCTCGCCGCGCTGCTGCGCGAGGGACCGCTCCCGCTGCGGATCGCCGCCCTGGACGCGTTCCTGGCCCTACGGCGTCCGCACCGCGAGGCGGAGAACGCGGAACCGCTGGAACTTCCGGCGGGCACGCCCGAAGAGCGGGCGCACGCCCGCGACGCCGCGATCGCCGGACTGCTCGACCTCGAACCGGGCGCGAAGGTCGGGCTCATCGGCGTGGTCAATCCGCTGGTCGCCGCGATCCGGGAGCGGGGCGGGGAATGCCTGCCGTGCGATTTCAACCTGCGGACGACCCAGTGGGGCGACCCGGTGACCGATTCCATGGCGGAGGTGCTCGACGCGGCCGATGCGGTGGTGGCGACCGGGATGACGTTGAGCAACGGCACGTTCGACGAGATCCTGCGCCGCTGCCGGGAACGCGCGATCCCGCTGATCGTCTACGCGCAGAGCGGCAGCGCGGTCGCGCGGGCGTTCCTCGGGTCGGGGGTGACCGCGCTTTCGGCGGAGCCGTTCCCGTTCTCCCAGTTCAGCGCCGAGCCCACCACGCTGTACCGCTACCGCGCGGAGGCAGCCCGGTGAGCGCTCCGGCTGACTCCGCGGTGAACGAGGAGGCGGTGCCCGGGGACGCGCGGATGGCGGTGACCCTGTGGCCGATCCTGCTGGCTTCGGCGGTGGGGCTGGTGCCGTTCACGGTCTTCAGCACGTTCCTGGTCCAGATCGCCGAGGACGCGGGGACCGAGGTCGCCGCGCTGGGCAGCCTGCGCGGACTCGGCGGCCTCGCCGCGCTCGTCGTGGGCACCGCGCTGGCGCCGGTGATCGACCGGTTCCCCCGCGAGTGGACCGCCGCCGGCGCGCTGGTGCTGCTCGGCGGTTCGTCGCTGCTCGGCACGATCGGCGAGATCCCCGCGCTCGCCGGATTCTGCCTGCTGATCGGGGCGGCGACGGCGGTGCTCAATCCGGCCCTGGGCGCCGCGGCGGCGGACCGGTACGGAACGGGTGCCGCGGCGGGGCGGGCCGCGACGCTGGTCACCGCCACCCAGTCGCTGACCGCGATGCTCGCCGCGCCGGTGCTGGCACTGCCCGCGCTGCTCTGGGGCTGGTCGGGCGACCTGGTCGCGGTCGGGGTGATTTCCGTGCTGCTCGCGGTGGTCCTGCTGGGCAGGCGAGCGGGCGGCACGCGGGCATCGGGGGAGCCCGCCCTGGGCTACCGGGCGTCCTTCCGCGCTCTGCTCGCCGTTCCCGGGGTGGTCGCGCTGCTGCTGATCGCCCTGTTGCGGACGGCCGCCTTCATGGGTTACCTCGCCTATCTCGCGGCCTTCTACCACGACCGGTTCGCCCTCTCGCCCGAGGTCTTCACGTTGGTGTGGACGCTGTCCGGGGCGTCGTTCTTCGTGGGCAACCTGCTCGTCGGCCGGTTCGTGAACGGGCAGCGCACCACGCCGCGCACCGAGGTCGTCCTGGTGGGCGGGCTCGTCGTCGCGGTGGCCGCGGTCGTCGGCGTCTTCTTCGCCCCCGTACTGCCGGTCGCGCTCGTGCTCACCTCCCTGCTCGGGCTCAGCCACGCGACGGTGGCCGCCTGCGTGGTCACCCTGCTGGTGCGCCGCAGCGGCACCCGGCGCGGTTCGGCGCTGAGCGTCAACGCGGCGGGGATGAGCTTCGGGGTGTTCGCCGGAGCCGGGTTGGGTGGGCTCGGCCTCGGCTTCGGCGGATTTCCCGGCGCCGCCGCGGTGTTCGGCGGGCTCACCCTGATCGCCCTGGCCGCCGCGCTGACCTTGCTGCGCGGGGGTGACCGGTGAAGGGCATCGGCCACGCGCCGTGCCACCACGGCGAGATCCTGCAGGGCGTTTTCGCCGACGCCGCCGGGAACCTGTGCCGGGGCCTGGTCACGTTGCCGCTCGTCGGGCCGGGCGCCCGCGCCGAGTTCCACCGCGATCGGTCGGCGGATCCCGGAGATCTCACGGTGGTGCCGGGCGACCGGGCCAAGGCCCGGCGCGCGGCGGAACTCGCCGTGGCCGAATGCGCCCGGGTCACCGGGCAGCGGCCGTGCGGCGGGGTGCTCGATCTGAGCGGTGACATTCCGATCGGGCTCGGCATGGGCTCGTCGACCAGTGACATCATCGCGACGGTCCGGGCGGTGGCGGCGAGTTTCGGGATCGTGCTGCGGTCGTCGGCGATCGCGCGGTTGGCGGTACGCGCGGAACTCGCCTCGGATCCGCTCATGCTCGACAACCGGCCGCTGCTGTTCGCGCAACGCGAGGGCCGGGTGCTGGAAGTCCTCGGCGGCGCGCTGCCCGCGGCGGTGATCGTGGGCTGTGCCACCGGCGGCGGGCAGGCGGTGGACACGCTCGCGATCCCGGTCACCGAGTACGGCCCCGAAGATCTCGGCACGTTCGAGCGGTTGCGCGCGATGCTGCGTCGCGCGATCGGCACCGGGGACGTCGAGCTGCTCGGCAGGGTCAGCACGGAAAGCGCGCGGATCAACCAGCGCGTGCTGCCGAAGGCCGAGTTCGAAGTGCTCGAGCACGTCGCGGCGCTCGTCGGCGGCGCGGGGGTGCAGGTCGCGCACAGCGGAAACGTCGCCGGGGTGCTCTTCGACGCCGGGAGCCCCGATCTGCCGCACCGGCTGCGGCGGTGCACCCGCGTCCTGCGGCAGCACGGAATCGAGGTCACCCGAGTTTTCGGCAGCAGAAACTGGGAGGAACGCGAACATGCACGACCACATCGCGGATGCGATCGGGCGGCCAGATCTGGTGCGCGTCGGGCGTGGCCTGATCTGCCTGCGTTTCGAAACGATGAAGATCGTGTCGGCGCTCGGCGCCGTGCGGCGGCTGCTGGAGGCGGGCACCGTCAAGCCGGGTGACACGCTGGTGGACAGTTCCAGCGGGATCTACGCCTACGCGCTCGCGCTGGCCGCGCACCGGTTCGGACTGCGGTGCCACATCGTGGGTTCGACCACCGTGGACCACACGCTCCGGACCCAGCTGGCCATCCTCGGGGCGCGGCTCGAGCAGATGTCGCCGTCGAAGAACCTCAAACTCGACCAGGACCGCCGGGTGCGCCGGATCGAGGAGATCCTCCGGGAAAACCCCTCGTACCACTGGATGCGCCAGTACCACGACGACATCCACTACCACGGGTACCGGGCCGTCGCCGACCTGATCGCGCGGGAGGTGCCGCTGGACGATCTCGTGCTGGTGGGCGGGGTGGGCTCCGGGGCGTCCACCGGCGCGCTCGCCGGATTCCTGCGCGAGCGTTCGCCGTCGGTCTCGCTCGCGGGCGTGCAGCCGTTCGGCAGCGTGACCTTCGGCAGCGAGCACGTCGAGGACCCCGACATCATCATCGCCGGGATCGGCAGTGCCATCCCGTTCCGCAACGTCCGGCACGACAGCTACGACGTCATCCACTGGATCTCCTACGAAGCCGCGCTCGCGGGGAGCGTCGACCTGCTCCGGCGGCACGCGGTCTTCGCCGGGCTGTCCACCGGAGCGAGCTACCTGGCAGCGCGCTGGGAACAGCGCGAGCGTCCACAAGGGACAGTGTTGTTCGTGGCCGCGGACACCGGGCACCGCTATGTGGATTCGGTGTTCGCCCGGCACGCCGAGGCCGCGGCGATCGACGAGCTCGCTCCCCGGGAAGTGTCCACAAGGGATGAACTGGCACTGCCGTGGTGCCGGATGCACTGGGCCCGTGCCGCGGGGCTGCAGGCCGCCGTGGAGAGAGTGGCCGGATGAGCGAGGTCGTCGTGGACAGTCCGCCGCTGGCGGCACCGGGTGAACCGGCGGCCACCCGGGGAAACCGCCGGTGGCTGAACACCCGGCGCGGCATGGTTTTCGGTGTTGCCGTGCTGTCGGTCGCGCTCGCCGGTTCGGTGCTGCTGGCCATCGGCCTGGGTTCGGCGGTCGTCCCGCCCGGGGACACCGCGCGTTACCTGTGGGCCGCGTTGACCGGGGACACCATCGCCGCCGAGGAGTTCACCCGGTACCAGATCATCTGGCAGGTGCGCACCCCGCGGGTGCTGCTGTCCGCGATCGTCGGGGCCGGGCTGGGCGCGGTCGGCGTCGCGATCCAGGCGATGGTGCGCAACGCCCTGGCGGACCCGTACATCCTGGGCGTCTCCTCGGGCGCCTCGGTGGGTGCGGTCACGGTCAGCGTGTCCGGTGCGCTCGCGGCGCTCGGGATCTACGCGGTCTCCGCCGGCGCGTTCGTCGGGGCACTGCTGGCGTCGGTCCTGGTCTACTTCGCCGCGCGGTCCCGGGCCGGGGTCACGCCGCTGCGCCTGGTGCTGACCGGGGTGGCGATGTCGTTCGGGTTCCAGGCCGTGCTGAGCGTGATCATCTACCTGGTGCCGAACAACGAGGCGACCAGCACGGTGCTCTACTGGACGATGGGCAGCTTCGGGGCCGCGACCTGGGGCTCGCTGCCGATCGTCGCGGTGGCGGTGCTGGCCGGGGTGCTCGTGCTGCGCGGTTGCGGGCGCGGGCTGGACATCCTGTCCCTCGGTGACGAGACCGCCGCCAGCCTGGGCGTGCACACCGCCGGTCTGCGCCGCGGGCTGTTCGTCCTGACGGCCGTGGTGACCGCGGCGATGGTGGCGGTCAGCGGGGCCATCGGTTTCGTCGGGCTGGTGATCCCGCATCTGGTCCGGATCGTGGCCGGTGCCGGGCACGCCCGAGTGCTGGTGCTCGCGCCGCTGGCGGGGGCGCTGTTCATGGTGTGGGTGGACCTGCTGTCCCGGACCCTGGTCGCCCCGCGCGAACTCCCGCTGGGGGTCATCACCGCGCTGATCGGGGTCCCGGTGTTCATCACCTTGATGCGCCGCAAGGGTTATCTGTTCGGAGGCGGATGAGGAATGGACCTCAGGCTGGACCGCGTGTCCGTGGTCGTCAACGGCAGCACCCTGGTCCGGGAGCTTTCCCTGGAGGTGCCGGGCGGGCGGATCGTCGGGTTGATCGGGCCGAACGGCTCCGGGAAATCCACCGCGCTGCGCTGCGTGTACCGGGCGCTCGAGCCCAGCGGTGGCACGGTGTGGGTCGGCGGCACCGATCTCGCGACGATCGGTCTCCGGGAAAGCGCGCGGTCGGTCGCGGCGCTGACCCAGGAGGGCGGGGCGGAGTTCGACTTCACCGTCGAGGAGATCGTCGCGCTCGGCCGGGCCCCGCACCTGCGCGGCAACCAGGCGCTCAGTGCCTGGGAGCGGGCGCTGTGCCGCAGTGCGATGACCCAGCTCGACGTGCTGCATCTGGCGGATCGGGGAGTGCTGTCGCTGTCCGGCGGGGAACGGCAGCGTGTCCTCGTCGCGCGGGCCCTGGTGCAGGAACCCCGGGTGCTGGTGCTCGACGAGCCCACCAACCACCTGGACGTGCGGCACCAGCTCGAACTGCTGTCGCTGTTGCGGGACTCCGGGCTGACCGTGCTCGTGGTGCTGCACGACCTCAACCTCGCGGCGGCCGTCTGCGATCGGCTGGGCGTGCTTCACCGCGGCTCGCTCGTCGCCGCGGGCACCCCGGCGGAGGTGCTCACGGCCGAACTCGTGCGGGATGTGTTCGGCGTGGCGGCGACCGTCGTCACGCATCCGCTGACCGGCGACCCGCAGTTGTTGTATTCGCTTACTTCGGCGCAGAAGAAGGAGACCTCGGTATGACCCAGTCCTCCCCGGCCCGCGTGGTGCGGCTGACCGCCCTCGCCGTGGCAGGCGTGCTGCTCGCCGCGTGCGGGGCCCAAGTGGACAACCGCGAGGCGCAGGTCCGCACCACCACGGTGAAGCGGTGCGGCGAGGAGGTGCGGTACACCACGCCGCAGCGCGCCGTGGTGTACGAGGGAGGCAGCGCGGACAAGATGTTCGCGCTCGGCCTCACCGACCGCGTCCACGGGTACGTGCTGCCGCCGGCGAATCCGCCGGTGACCCAGTCGCCCTGGGCCGCCGAGTACCAGAAGGTCAAGTTCCTCGGGGACGATCTGCTCAACCGTGAACTCGTGGTCGAGGCCAAGGCCGACTTCGTGGTGGCGGGCTGGAACTCGGGCTTCAGCGATCAGCGCGGCATCACCCCGAAGGTCCTGGACGGCCTCGGCATCCAGAGCTTCATGCACACCGAATCCTGCTACAACTACCCGAACTTCCCGGAGAAGGTCACGCCGTTCGAAGGGCTCTACACCGACCTCGAGCGCCTCGGGAAGATCTTCGGGGTGGAGGACCGGGCGGCCCAGGTCGTCGCCGACTACCGCAAACGGGTCGACGCCGTCCGGGCCCAGGCGCCGCAGGGGAACCCGGTCCCGGTGTTCCTCTACGACTCGGGCACCGAGCAGGCGTCCACCGCGGGCAACCAGGTGCCGCCGAACGACATCATCAAATTCGCGGGCGGCCGCAACGTCTTCGACAACGTCGAGGCGCGCTGGACCAAGGTCGGCTGGGAAGCGGTGGTCGACGCCAAGCCCGAGGTCATCATCATCCTGGACTACAACGACAAACCCGCCCAGGAGAAGATCAACTTCCTGAAGTCCTCGCCGGTCACCGCGAAACTGCCCGCGGTGGTCAAGAACAACTTCTTCGTCCTCAACTACAACGAGGGCATCAGCAACCCGCGCAACGTCGACGGGCTGGAACGCTTCGGCGAGTACCTCCGCAACCTGAAGCGGTAGGCCGATCGTTTGCTCCGGCGTCAGTGGTGGTGGCCTTGTCGGCCGAGGGTCTCCACGGGGGTCGCGCCGGGGCGGGTCCACTGCGGCACGGGGCGGCCGGTCGGGCCCCAGGTGGCGTTCCCGTCGGCGTCCGTGCGCCAGTACCAGCAGATCGGCGAGCCGTGCCCGCCGACCGGCGAGCCGGCCTGCGGCGCCTCGGGCCAGCCCTCGGGGTTGTCCTCCCATCCCTCGCGTCGGCCGTAGGGCGTCATGTCGAGCAGGCCGAGGGATCCGCTGGCCGGCTCGTTGCCGCGGCCCGTCGTGGAGTAGGTGAGGAACACGCGGTCGCCGTCGCGCAGGAAGCAGACGAGGTGCCCCATTTCGCCGCCGATCGGCGCGTCCACGTCGCGCACCGAGTACCAGGGCTGGGTGTAGCCCATGAACTCGACGTAGGAGGCCACCTCGTCCCACCGGCCCGTGGTCAGGATGGCGAACGAGACGCCGCGGGCGTTGAGGTAGACGGCGTCCTTCAGGTGCCAGGCCGTGAGGGTGCAGCCCTCGCACTGCCCCTGGTGCGGCGCGCCGTCGTACCACATGTGCTGGTAGACCACGAGCTCGTCGCGGCCCTGGAACAGGTTTAGGAACGGGACAGGGCCGTCGGGTCCGACGACCTCGACCGTCCCGTCGATCTCCACCATCGGCAGCCGGCGGCGGGCCGCGGCGATCGCGTCGCCTTCGCGGGTGTGGGCCTTCTCGCGGACCAGGAGCTCGTCCCGGGCGGCCTGCCAGGTGGCCAGATCGACCACGGGCGGGCGGCCGGGCAGCGCGGTGGTCGGGTCGTCCGGCGTGGTCGTCATGGTGTCCTCCGTGGTGTCTCGTGCCGCTTCGACAGCGCGTCGGAACTTTATTACGCGCGGGAATGCCGGTCCACGCTCGCGTGTCCCTGGTCAGGAGGTGTTTCCTCGGCGACAACGCAAGAGTCAACACCTCGGCTCTTCTCAACCGCCCGCACCGCGGTCAACCATCGATGGCGGCTGCTGGGGCCGACCTGACGAGTGTCGTTCAGGGAATTCGAGGAGATTGTGAATGCACAAGTTCGCTAAAACGTTGGTTGTGGGTGGCGCCGCGGTCGCCTGGGTGTTGGGAGCCGGCACCGCGTCGGCGGGCGACGTAGCGGCAGGGCAGGCTCGAGCGGCCGCTCCCGCCGTGCATGATTGCTGGACCGAGGCTGTGGACGATGCGCGAGTTCGGATCAAATGCAACTATGTTTCCGTAGGAGAGGTCCGCGGATATGCCGTGTGCGCCGGGGTTGACAGCAACATCGCCACCGGTTGGATAACGGCTCCCAAGAATCAGTACGTGACGATAACGTCAACGTACAAATGCCGGTGGGGAATCCGCAGTCATCACGTTGAAGAGCGGGGCTGACGCCGATTGACGGGTGCTCGCCGCGGCCGCCGCGGCGAGCGCCCACACCGCTGGACGAGACCGGCGACTCGACCGGCAAGGCCGCTACCCGTACCGTACCTCCTGACCGGCCGACCGCCGGCCCGCTGATCTGGTGTCGTGCCGGTTCAGCGGGCCTTGCTGTCTTGAACCGCGTGACCGGAGGAGTCGATGCTGGGATGACGGCAGGGCGATCGATGCCCACACAGGACGACGTGCTCGGGTACTTCAGCACGCTGTCGAACTGGGGACGGTGGGGCGACGACGACGAGCTCGGCACGCTGAACCACATCACCGACGACGTCCGGCTGGCGGCGGCGCGGGCCGTGCGCCACGGCAGGAGCGTGTCGTGCGCATGGGATGTTGCCGTACCGGAAGACATGGAGCGGTCGACGACGACGTGCCCGTGTGCCGCCGACATGCCGGGTGCCGAGGACATACCGGTGCCCGGATTCCGCAACGACCGGCGCTGGGGCTTTTCGAACGAACGGCTCGGCATCATGTTCCACGGCAACACCGTCACCCACGTCGACTCGCCGTGCCACCTCTTCTGGGACGGCACGATGTACAACGGGCGATCGCACTCGTTGGTCGACGCCGCGACGGGATCGGCGTGGGCGGCCGTCACGGCGGCGGCGAACGGGATCGTCACGCGTGGTGTCCTGCTGGACATCGCGAGGGTCCGCGATGTGCCGTGGCTGGAACCGGGGCAGGGGGTGTTTCCCGAGGATCTCGAGGAGGCCGAGCGTCGCCAGGGCGTGCGGGTACGCCCCGGCGACGCGGTACTCCTGCGGACCGGCGGTGGCCGCATCCGCCACGAGGGCGGCCAGGCCGGCGGCATCACGCAGGCCGGTTGGCACGCGTCCTGCCTGCCGTGGCTGCATGAACGGGAGGTCGCGCTGATCGGCGCTGACACCCCCCAGGACGTTCAGCCTTCGGGGTACGAAGACGTGTTGATGCCGGTCCACGCCGTGAGCCTCGTCGCGATGGGTCTGTGGCTGCTCGACAACTGCGACCTGGAGGCGTGCGCGACGACGGCTGCCGAACTCGGCCAGTGGGACTTCCACCTCGCGGTCGCGCCGGTCCGCTTCGCCGGTACTTCCGGCAGCCCGGTCAATCCGATCGCCACGTTCTGACCATGGGACCCGCGCGAAACGGGGAACTCGGTAGACCGAAACGGGGGACTCGCGCCAGTCAAGCCCGGTCCGACCGCGGCCCGGCACGACTTACGACACCGGGGGAGCGACCGGTCCCGGCCGGTAGTACAGGTCCGTGCCCACCCAGTTCACCGCGTCGCGCGGCGGCGTGGGCGGGGGAGCGGGAACGAAGTTGTTCGCGTCGTCGATGCTTCCGGTGCCGTCGTACTGGGGCCGCAGCGGATACGGGAACACCGGTCGGGTCCGGAGTTCGTTGCCCTGCGCGTCCCGTCCGGTGGCGACGATCTTGTCCGGGGCCTTGCCGCGTTCGACCCAGCCGATCAATTCGCGGAACGGGTTGAACTCGGTCAGCCGGTCGCCGCCCGCGCAGTGGTACAGGCTCGGCACCATGAACGTCCGGGCGAATTCCTGGGTTTGCCGCAGGCCACCGGAATGCCGCACCAGGCGCTGGTAGTAGTCCAGCGTCGCGGCCGGTGGGATGCCCGGATCGGCCCAGCCGTGCCAGAGGATGAGCTTGCCGCCGGAGCGCCGGAACGGCTCGAGGTCGAGGCTCAGCGCGTTGGCTTTCAGCCCTTCCGGGGTCAGGCGGTCGAATTCGCGGACCGTGAACTGGAAGTCCTTGAGCGACGAATGCGGCGTGCCGATCGGGTAGCCGATGTACTTGAGGTAGTTGTCGGCGATCCCGGTGTGCAGCGGCACCGGGAAGTCCGGGGACGGCAGGATGGTCCCCTCCCAGGCGAGTTCGGAGCCGAAGGGTTGCGAGCCGGGGTAGAGGCGGCGCCCGTGGGCGTCAGCCGGTCCCGCGTACAACTTCCGCGCGGCTTCCACCTGGGCCGCGGTCAGGCAGTCCGGCTGGTCGGTCGCGCCCGGGCAGCGCACGGCCACGGGGTCGAAGCGGCAGGCACGCGGATCTTCGATTTGGCCGTCGACCAGCCCGTCCAGCCGGTCGCAGGCCGCCACCGCGGCGTTGTGCAGCACCGGCAGCTTCTCGCGGGTGATGATCGGGGCGCCGTTCTCGCCGGTGTTCGAGCGGATGTTCCAGGTCGCGTACACCCCCGCCAGCGGGCCGAAGTAGCTGGCCGGTGCGCCCGCGAGGATGCCGTCGAAATCGTCCGGGTACCGCTGGGCGAGCAGCAGTCCTTCGCGGCCCCCGGTGGAGCACCCGTCGAAGTACGAATGCTTCGGCGGCGATCCGTAGTAGGCCGCGATGATCCGCTTGGCCGCGACCGACACCACATGGGGCGCGCGGAAGAAGAAGTCGTCGCGCGCCGCCTGGTTGTCCGCCGCCCACTTCCCGTCGATGCCGTCGCCCACGTGGCCGTCGTCGGTCGCCGCCACCGCGAGGTCCCCACCGCGCGGACCACCGCAGTCGGGGAACTGGACCGGGAAGATCAGGCCGCAGAAGGCGCCGCACCCGTACTGGAGGTAGCGCCCGGTGAACGTGGCGGTGGGGAGTTTGAGCTGGAAGCCCACGGCGGGTTCCACCTGACCGCGCACATCGCAGTACTCCGGTTCGCCGCCGGTGGCCGGAACGACCGTCGCCGCGGTGACCCGGGTCGCCGCCGAGGGGATGTCGAACTGCCCGACCAGCTCGGCGCACTGCCGGACCGGTTTGAGCACCGGGTCCGCCTCCGCCGCCGCGGTGCTCGGAACGAGACCGGTCAGGGCCGTGGTCAGGGCGATGAGCGCCACGCAGGTTCTGGCGCGCCAGGACGATCCGCGTCTCATCGGATTCACCGCCCGTCGCGAAGGTCGGCCGCGATCTGCTCCAGCAGATCCATCTGCTCCTGCAGGCCGACTTCCATCCCGGAATCGAGGATGGTGTCGCGCAGTTCCTTGTTCGGGCAGCGCACGAGGTAGGTGAGGGTGGTGCGCCCGCCGGTTTCGGTGAAGCTGACGATGTTCAGCGGCACCGCTTCGTCGGACGCTTCGGCGCCCGGCATCTCGTAGACCTCGGTCGTCACGATCCGTTCGTTTGGGACGATCTCGCGGTACTCGCCGTGGAAGGCGACTTCGAACCCGCCGTTCGCCACCAGCACGTACCGCCAGCGGCCGCCGACCCGCAGATCGATCTCGACGCTCGTCATCGTGCCGCGGTGCCCGCTCCACCACTTCCGGACCAGTTCCGGCGTGGTCCACGCCCGGTAGACCAGATGCCTTGGCGCGTCGAACTCCCGGGTGATCAGGATTTCCTCGTCCGAGGGAAGCGTCACCATCGCCGATCCGCTGCTCGTCTTCTCCACCATCTCATTCCTCCTCGTCCTTGAGTTCCGCCAGCACGTCGTCCAACAGCTCGAACCGCTCCGACCACGAGCGCTCGTACTTCTTCACCCAGTCGTGGATCGGCTTGAGCGCCCGGCCGTTGAGCCGGTACAGCCGCTGCCGCCCTTCGTCCCGCACGTCGACCGCCCCCACTTCGCGGAGTACCCGCAGGTGCTTGGACACCTGCGGCTGGGCCAGCCCGAGCGCGCCGACCAGGTCGTTCACCGAGCGCTCACCGCTCGCGAGGACGTCGAGGATCTGCCGCCGCCGGGGTTCGGCCACCGCGTTGAAAGCGTCCGTGGTCGTTGCCGCTCGCGCCATGCGGCAATCATATTCCCATATAGGTATGCGTCAAGGGGCTAGAACCATCGATGGATTGCCCGGGTACACCACGCGCGGAAGCATCAGATCCGTGCCGAGCCCGAAGCGCGTGACGGCGGTGACCGTCACGATCCTGTTCGTGTCCTGGATCGTCAGCTTCATCGACCGGTTCGTGATCGCGACGGCGTTGCCGAGCATCGGCAAGGAGTTCGGCCTCGACCGGAGTCAGCAGGGCTTGCTGCTGACGGTGTTCTTCGTGATGTACGCGCTCTTCCAGTACCCCGGCGGCCTGATGGCCGATCGGATCGGCGCCCGGAAGACCATGGTGATCGCGATGGTCGCGTGGTCGGTGTTCACCGGCGTGAGCGGCCTCGCGATCTCCTTCGGCATGTTGCTGATCGTCCGGGTGCTGTTCGGCGTCACCGAGGGGCTCTTCCCCGGCGCCGCGACGAAGGCCCTCGCCGAGCGGACCGAACCGGCGACCCGGATGACCGCCACCGGGATCGTCCTCTGCTCGAACCCGTTCGGCGCCGCGCTGGCACCAATGATCGCGGCACCGGTGATCGCCGCCGTCGGCTGGCAGAGCTCCTTCCTCGCGGTGGCCGCCGCGGGCGTGGTCGTGGCGGTGGTGCTCTGGTACACCCTGCCGCGTCCGCTGCCCGCCGAGGTCGCGGTGGACAAGGACGCGGCGCCCTCCGCGCCGCGGATCGGGCTCCTCGGGTTGCTGCGCCGCGGCGTGCTGTGGCGTTTCACCCTGATGTACGGCGGATTCGGCCTGGTGGGCTGGGGGCTGACCAGTTGGGTGCCGGGCTACCTGCAGACCGAACGGCACGTGTCGACCAGCGCGTCCGGCCTGCTGGCCTCGATCCCGTTCTTCTGCGGCACCGCGGGCATGGTGCTCGGCGGCCTGCTCTACGACCGCGTCTTCCACGGGCGGCACCGGCTGCTGATCATCCCGTCCTGCCTGGCCTCCGGCGGTTTCCTGCTGCTGATGGTTTCGGCGTCCTCGACCGGGATGTTCATCTTCTACCAGTCGGTGGCGATGCTGGTGCTCTACCTGAGCATCATGCCGATCTTCGGGCTCCCGCTGCGGTTGCTGCCCCGCGAGATCGCCGGTTCGGCCAGCGGCCTGATCAACATGGGCGGCCAGATCGCGGGCGCCGTCGCGCCGTTCGTGATGGGGTTCCTCGCCGACCACGTGTCGTTCGACGCGGCCTTCCTGTTCCTGGAGGTCGGGCTGGTCGTCGCGGCGGGTGCCACCTTCTGGGCGCCCCAGCGCCCCGAGGACCTGCTGAAACACTTCCCCGAACTGACCGCCGAACCGGGCCACCAGGAGGACACTCGGGTGTAAAAGTGAGACGATGGTACCGTTTTTCGGTGACTGATACAGGTACCGTGAATCACTGGGACGAACAGGCCGCGAACTGGATCGCCTGGGCTCGCGAGCCCGGGCACGACGCTTACTGGCATTACCGCGACGCGTTCTTCGAATTGGTGCCCGCGCCGGGGGAGTCCACTTTGGATATGGGCTGCGGCGAGGGCCGGGTGGTCCGCGACCTCGCCGCGCGCGGTCATCGGGTCACCGCCGTGGACGCCTCGGCGGATCTGCTCGCCGCGGCTCGGGAGGCCGATCCGGACGGTGACTACCGCCGGGCGGACGCCGCCGACCTGCCCTTCGCCGACGACGAGTTCGATCTGGTCGTTTCCTACAACATGCTGATGGACGTGCCGGACGCGGCGGCCGTGGTGCGCGAGGCGGCCCGGGTGCTGCGGCCGGGCGGACGGCTGTGCCTCTCGCTCGTGCATCCGATCGCGGACGCCGAACGCTGCATGGACGGCGACTACCTCAGGACCGTGCGGTTCCACACCGAGGTGGAACAAGGCGGGCTGCGCATGGTGTTCGACGGCTGGCGCCGCCCGCTGTCCGCGTACACCCGCGCGCTGGAGGACGCGGGTCTGGTGATCGAGGCACTCCGCGAGCCGTCGGACATCGAGACCCCGGAGTTCCCGCTGTTCCTCTGGATGCGGGCCCGGCACGCCTGACCGGCGGGCATATCCGGTGGGTTATCACCCACCGTGATATGCGATCCGTTCGCAACGCGCTCGTTACCCCGAACGGTGTAATTGGACTTACGCTTTCTTGATCAGCTTGCCTGGTACGCACCATCGGCGGTGGCGCCGGGCCGGGAGACCCCCTGCCGGGCGCCGCGGATGGTGCGGCTGCGATTTCAAATAGCACGGTATTTGAGGGCGTGGTCGTCGCGTGCTCCGCGAGGCGGTCATGGCCCGTGGTGAATTCTGTCCTCTTTAGGCATACGCGGAAAAGGGTCCCCAAGTTCATGCTGCCGTCGAGTGTCTGTCCAATGTAGACGCTGTGGTCGTTGACGCCCTTTCCGAAGTTGGGAAGGATCATGGCGGCCGGATGGTGGGAGTTGTTCGAGCGCCGCGCCGCGGCGTCCCCTTCGGACACCGGGCTGGTGGCGGACGGTGTGGCGTGGAGTTTCCGGGAGCTCGATCGGTGGAGCAACCGGCTGGGTCACCTCCTGCGCTCGGCCGGCGCGGCGCCGGGCACGGTGGTCGCGTGCGCGATGTCCCGTTCGGTGTGCGCGGTGCTGGCCCTGCTGGCGGCGGCGAAGACGGGCGCGACCTATCTCGCCCTCGATCCGTCCCTGCCCCGGGCCCGCCGGGAGGTGATCCTGGCCGACGCGCGCCCGGCGGTGCTGCTCACCGATCTCACTGATCTCACTGAGGCGCCCGGGGTGGGGGAGCGGATCACGCTGGACGCCGAACGGTGGCGGGCGGACCTCGCGGGTTACCGGCCGGAACCGTTGTGCCAGGCGGCGGAGGGTGCGGCCTACCTCGTCTACACCTCCGGTTCCACCGGACTGCCCAAGGGAGTTCTGGTCGGCAACGCGAGCCTGGTCAACCTCTACCGCGAACTGTCCGCGCGCTTCTTCCCGCTCGCCGCGCCGGGCAGCCGGGTGGCGCACGGGCAGCCGCTGGCCTTCGACGCGTCGTTCGATCCGTTGCTGTGGCTGGTCGGCGGGTACGAGGTGCACCTGATCCCCGAGGAGGTGCGGGGCGACCCGGACCGCTATCTCGGGTTCCTGCGGGAAAGCCGGATGCCGGTGGTGGAAGTCGGGCCCGCGTTCGTCGCGGCGCTGGCCGACCGCGGCCTCCTCGCCGAGGACACCCGGCCCGGCCTGCTGCTGATGGGCGGCGAGGCGGTCGGCCGGTCGTTGTGGTCGCGGTTGCGGGCGGTGCCCGGGATGACCGCGGTGAACCTCTACGGGCCGACCGAATGCACCGTGTTCACGACGTCGTGCCGGCTCGCCGAGTGCGCGGATCCGGCGATCGGACGCCCGATCCGCCACACGCGTGCCCAGGTCGTCGACGCGGATCTGCGCCCGGTGCCGGACGGCGAGCCGGGGGAGTTGCTCGTCGGCGGGGCGTGCCTGGCCATCGGGTACCTGAACCGGCCGGAACTGACCGCGAACCGGTTCGTCGAGCGGTCCGGACGCTGGTACCGGACCGGGGACCTGTGCCGCCGCCGTACCGACGGCCGCCTGGAGTGGCTCGGCCGGGCCGACGACCAGGTCAAGATCCGCGGGTACCGCGTCGAGCCGGGCGATGCCGAGCACGCCCTGCTGGGGTTGCCCGGGGTGCGCCAGGCGGTGGTGCGTGCCGAAGGCGTGGGCCGGGATCTCCGGCTGGTCGCCTACGTCGTGCTCGCCCCGGGGGTGTGCGGGCTTCGCGATCGGCTGCGCGAGGTGCTACCCGAATACCTGCTGCCGTCCCGGATCGTTCCGCTGGAGGCGATGCCGCTGGGGCGCAACGGGAAGATCGATCGAGCGGCTTTGCCGTCCGTCCCGATCAGACCGCGCGGACCCGCCGAGCACTTGACTCCCGCGCAGCAACTGGTCGCCGCGGCCTACCAGGCGGTGCTCGGTGTCCGCGCGGTGAACGCCCAGGCCGATTTCTTCGAACTCGGCGGGCACAGCCTGTTGGCCGCCGCGGTCGCGGCCCGGCTGCGGGCCGACGGAGTGCCGTGTTCGTTACGCGATGTCCTTCGCCACCCCACGGTCGGCCAGCTCGCCCAGCTGGTGTCCGCGCGGCGGCGCGAGACGGTGAAGGAGCCATGACATGCCAGCCGACGACTTCGACGTGATCGTGGTGGGCGGTGGCCCCGGCGGTTCGACGGCGGCCGCGCTCACCGCGCTGGAGGGGCACCGGGTACTGCTGCTCGACAAGGAGGTGTTCCCCCGCTACCAGATCGGCGAATCCCTGCTGCCCGCCACGGTCCACGGGATCTGCGCGATGCTGGGCGTCCGCGAGCAGATCGAACGCGCCGGGTTCGTCCGCAAGCGCGGCGGGACGTTCAGCTGGGGAAGCGACCCCGAACCGTGGACCTTCGCGTTCGCGGCGTCGGAACGGATGGCCGGCCCCACCTCGTACGCCTACCAGGTCGAACGTTGCCGGTTCGATCAGTTGCTGCTGAACAACGCCGAGCGGCTCGGGGTCGAGGTGCGGCAGGGACATCGCGCGGTGGGCGTGCTCCGGGAATCCGGCCGGATCGGCGAGGTGCGGTATGTCGACCCCGGGGGAGCCGAGCGGACGGCCGCGGCGCGGTTCGTGGTGGACGCCTCGGGGCACGGCAGCCGGTTGCACCACGAGGTCGGCGGGACGCGGGAGTATTCGCCGTTCTTCCGCAACCTCGCGCTGTTCGGGTACTTCGTCGGCGGCCACCGCATGCCCGCGCCCAACTCCGGCAACATCCTGTGCGTCGCGTTCCCGGACGGCTGGTTCTGGTACATCCCGCTGTCCGCCACGCTGACCAGCGTCGGCGCGGTGGTCAAGCGCGAAGCCGCCGCCCGGGTCCAGGGCGACCCGGACCGCGCCTACGCGGCGCTGATCGGGGACTGCCCGATGATCGCGCGCTTCCTGCGCACCGCGCGCCGCGCCGCGGAGCCGCCGTACGACCGGCTGCGCGTGCGCAAGGACTATTCGTACGACCGGTCGGTGCTGTGGGCGCCGGGCATGGTGCTCGTGGGCGACGCCGCGTGCTTCATCGACCCGGTGTTCTCCTCGGGGGTGCACCTGGCCACCTACAGCGCGCTGCTGGCGGCCCGGTCGATCAACAGCGTGCTGGCCGGGCTGGACGAGGACCGCTGCTTCGCGGAGTTCGAGGCCCGCTACCGCCGGGAGTTCGCGTTGTTCCGCGATTTCCTCATCGCGTTCTACGATCAGCGGACCGACGCGCAGACCTACTTCCAGCAGGCCCGCCGGATCACCGAACACCGGGGCACGCGGCTGGAGGCGTTCGTCGATCTGGTCGCCGGGGTGTCCGCCGGTGACTTCTCCCGCGAACCACCGGAGGGCGTGCTCGATCAGGCGGCGCTGGGCGCGGTGCTCGCCGAGGGCGCGAACCTCCAGCTGCGCGGCATGCTGGGCGAGGCCGCCGGACTCGAGCCGCCGATGTTCCCGGGCGGCCTCGTGCCGTCCCTGAACGGACGCCGGTGGGTCGTGCCCGAGCGGACCGAGGTCTGACATGTCCGACCTCGCGCTCCTGCTGGGCACGCTGGCCCTCCTGCTCGGCCTCACGAGGGTCTTCGGCTCGCTCGTCACCAGGATCGGGCAGCCCGCGGTGGTCGGGGAGATCATCTTCGGCCTGCTGCTCGGCCTGACGCTCTCGGCCGCCGGGATCCGGACCTTCCCGGCCCGGCTGGACTCCACAGTGGACACGATCGCGCAGGTGGGGCTGGTGCTGTTCCTGTTCTGCATCGGCGCCCGGCTGGCGCCCCTGCTGACGCTCCGCCGGATGACCGCGGCCGTGGTGCCGGCCCTCGGCGCGGCGGTGGTCCCGTTCGGCCTCGGGGTCCTGCTCGCGTGGTGGCTCGCCGCGCGGCACGCACCCGCGGGCACGGCGGCGTTCGTGCTGTTCGCCGGGGCCGCCATGGCCATCACGGCGTTCCCGGTGCTCGCGCGGATCCTCGCCGAACGCGGCATGCTCGTCGACTCGGACGGGCAACGCGCGCTCAGCGCCGCCGCGCTGAGCGACGTCTGCGCCTACATCGCGCTCGCCCTGGTCGCCGGTTCGCTGCACGGCGGTTCCCGGATCTGGTCCCTGGTCCTGATCGTCCCGATCCTGCTGTCCATCGCCGTGCTCGCGCATCCCTGGTTCGGCCGCGTGGCGGCGCGGCTCACCGGTCCGGCGGCCGCCACTCTCATGGTCACCATCGCCTGCGCCGGTGGGGCCGCGACCGAGATGGCGGGCCTGCACAGCGCCATCGGCGCCTTCCTCACCGGGCTGGCGGTCGGTCGCTCGTCCGCCGCGATCCTTCCGGCCGAACTCGTGGTGCCCACCGCGTCGCTGTTCGTGCCGCTCTACTTCGTCATGGTCGGGCGCCGGGTGGACCTGTCCCGGTTCGACGCCCCGCTGGTGCTGGAGGCCGCCGCGGTGGTCGCGGTCGCGGTGCTCGGGAAGTTCGGCGGGAGCTACCTGGGTGCGCGGATCGCCCGGCAGCCACCGCGCCCCGCCGCGGTGTTCGCCGCCCTGATGAACACCCGCGGCATCACCGAACTCGTCTTCGTCAGCATCGGCCTGAGCCTCGGCGTGATCGACGGCGCCTTCTACACCGCGATGGTCGCGATGGCCCTGATCACCACCGCGATGACCGGTCCGCTGCTCAACCGCCTGGGCCATCCCGCCCGGGCCGCCCGGGAAAGAGGTGCCGTGAAATGATCGCCTACCCGCCGGAACCCTGGCGCATCAAGATGGTCGAGCCCATCCGCGCGACCACGCGGGCGTACCGCGAACGGGCCCTCCGCGCCGCCGGGTGGAATCCGTGCCTGCTGCGTTCCGAGGACGTCTACGTCGACCTGTTCACCGATTCCGGCACCAACGCGATGTCCGACCGCCAGTGGTCGGCCCTGATGCGCGGCGACGAGGCCTACGCCGGGGCGCGCAGCTTCTACGTCTTCGAAGAGGCGGTCCGCGCCCACTACGGCTACCCGCACGTCATCCCGGTCCACCAGGGACGCGGCGGCGAGAACATCCTGTCCCGCTGCCTGATCCGCCCCGGCACCCATGTGCCCGGCAACATGTACTTCCCCAGCACCCGCGCGCACCAGGAACTCAACGGCGCCACCTTCCACGACGTGATCATCGACGAAGCCCACGACCCGGTCTCCGAACATCCCTTCAAGGGCAACGTGGACCTCGACAAGCTCCGGGCCGTCCTCGACGCGTGCGGGCCCGCGAACATCCCGTACGTCTCGGTCGCGGCGACGGTCAACATGGCGGGCGGGCAACCCATCAGCGTCGCGAACCTCACCGAGGTCTGCGAACTCGCCCACCACCACGGAATCCCGGTCTTCCTGGACACCGCCCGCGCGGTGGAGAACGCGTGGTTCGTCAAGCAACGCGAACCGGGCTGGGCGCGGCGATCCGTCGCGGAGATCCTGCTCGCCCTGTGCGCCCCGACCGACGGCGCGGTGATGTCCGCGAAGAAGGACAGCTTCGCCAACATCGGCGGCTGGATCGCCCTGCGCGACGCCGAACTCGCCGAACAGGCACGCGGCCTCGTCCTGCTCTTCGAGGGATTGCACACCTACGGCGGAATGGCCGGGCGCGACATGGAGGCGATCGCCCAGGGCATCGCCGAATCCGTGGAGGAGAGCATGATCGCCGCCCGCGTCGCCCAGCTCGAGTACCTCGGGCGGCGCCTGCGCGACGCGGGTGTGCCGGTGCTCCGGCCGATCGGTGGCCACTGCGTGTGCATCGACGCCGCCGCCACGCTGGCCCACCTTCCCCGCGACCAGTTCCCCGGCCAGACGCTCGCCGCCGCGGTCTACGTGGACGCCGGAATCCGCGGGGTCGAACGGGGTGCGGTCTCGGCCGGACGGGATCCGCTCACCGGCCGGAACCGCTTCCCGGCGCTCGAGCTGCTGCGCCTGGCCGTGCCGCGCCGCGTGTACACCCGGAGCCACATCGACCACGTGGCCGACAGCGTGATCGGTGTCCACGACCACCGGGACGCCATCGCCCGCGGCCTCACCTTCACCCACGAACCGCCCCACCTGAGGTTCTTCCAGGCGCGGTTCGCACCCGTCGCGGGCGCCTCCATCTTCGCCGAGTAGCCGATCACACCTGGAAACTCGGCCCGGCGACGGTATCCGCGCCCGGTGCGGACGGCAAGGACAGCAGCTTCTTGGCCTGCACCTGGACCGAGTACATCAGCCCGACCGCGTCGCCCAGCTTCCCCGGCTGCCCGTTGAAGACCTGGTGCAGGGTGGACAGCAGTTCGGCGTAGACCCGGTCGCACAGCTGGGAGGCCGCCCGCGCCGGGGTGTTCTCCGGCAACGCGTAGGTGTCCGGGTTGTCCACCATCGGGTGCACGCCGTCCGGGTCGAACGGGATCGGCGCCCCTTCGAACACCCACTTGCCCTGCGCGTCGCGGATCAGTTCCCGCCCCTCGACGATTTCCTTGAAGCGGTAGTAGTGCCCGAATTCCTCGCGGTCGCGGACGTGCTCGGCCGAGTCGACGTCGTGCGGGCTGCCCTCGCCCTGCTCGATGATCTCGTGGATGGCCAGCAACGCCGAGCGCCGGTCGGTGACCTGGTAGAGCGTTCCGGGCGCGCCGGGCCAGCGGACCTGGCGGGCGGGATCGCCGGTGAACAGGGTGCCGCCGCGGGCGCGGAGCTGGTCGTCGAGGCGGATGATCGCCATCGCCAGCTGGTTGTAGTACCAGCCGATGGTGAACGGGTTGTACTCGGCGTCGACGTACCACTTTTCCAAAGTGGACATCGCGTCGTCGTCGCTGTCGAGCAGCATCCCCGAGTCGTCCAGGGTGAAGGTGTCCGGCGCGATCACCGCCCCGGTGAACGGGGCGCCCGCGACCGTCGGGTATTCGGGTTGCTCGATCGCCAGGAACACGTCCCGAATGTGTTCGATGGAGCATTTGCGCAGGGACACCCGCAGGCTCGGCAGGACGCCGCCGGGCAGCGGCCCCGGATAGACCGGCACGAAACCCGGCCGCCCGATCACCGGTGTGCCGCCGACCGCGTTGAGGATGTTGCCGACCAGCGCCATGTGCAGCATCTCTTCGAGGACGACCCCGCGGATGATGCGGGCGACCTCGAGGTTGCGGTCGTTCTTGAGCGAGAACAGCGCGGTCAGGTACACCGGGATCGTCGAGTGCTCCACGGCGAGCGCCTGCTGCAGCACCCGCCGCAACTCCTCGACCGTGTCCAGTTCCAGCATCGGCGGTTCGGGTTCGATGCCGAGCCAGCGCACGATCATGTCCCGCTTGCCGGGGGAGAGATCCCGGGTGACCGGCATGTGGCCGGGCGACTCCCGGGGCGCCAGCAGCGACTTCCGGATCCGGTGCCGGTAGGCGACCACGTGGTGGTAGTTGGCCAGATCGAAGACGTCCCGCATGACCGGGTAGAGGTTGGCGTACTGCTGGAAGATCGGCTGCACGTCGGTGACCCAGGTGGGCCGGTCCGGACCGGTGAACCGGCTCTGCACCAGGATGTTCAGCTGCCGGTGCGGTGCGGGGAAGCTCGGCGGCCCGTCCGGCTGCGCGGACCAGGTGTACTCCAGCGCGCAGAACAGGCCGTCGAGCGGCCCGCGCGGATTGCCCGGATCGGTGGCGGTGACGGTCAGTTCCGCCCGGCCGTTCTCGTCGGTCACCACGCTGGCCGGGAACTTGAGGGGCGCGGTGCCGCTGGGGTCGGTCACGAAGATCCGCTCGCGCGCCGCCGGACGGCCGAACCTGGTCGCGACCAGGGTGGTGGACGTGGTGTCGTGCGGTTGTTCGGGGTAGAGGCGGAAGGTGAACTCGTTCGCGCGCAGGAAGCCGGCTTCCGCGTTCTCCGCCAGGAGAACCTTGGGCGTGGCCGCGGAATCCAGCACCGCCAACCGGTTCTCGGCCGCGAGCGCGAGGTGTTCGCGCTCGAGGCGGATCGCGGCGACACCGGCGCGTTCGCGGTAGAAGCGGTCGTCGATGCCGTCCAGCGGCGCCAGCCGCACGGGGCGGCCGTGCGCGGGGAGCACCGCCAGGTGCAACTCGCCGAGGTCGACCAGGTTGCCACCGGCGGTCACGGTGGGCAGGCTGTTGCCCAGATCGAGCAGCACCGTGCCGGTTGCCTCGTCCAGGCGGCAGGGCGCGTCGTTGAGCGTCGAACCCGGCTGCGGCCGCAACCGGCGGGCGGCGACGAAGGCGGTGGGCTCACCCGGCTGGTAGGCGCCGATCGAGCCGACGATCCGCCCGAACGTGAAGTCCGGCGACTGATCGTCGCCCTGAAATCCGTCGAGGTTGAACTTGATGGACAGCAATCCGTCCGCGGTGGTTTCCCGCAATTCGTCGAGGAACGGTGAGCCGCTGGTATCCAGCCACCGAACGTCGGTGAGAACGGACTGGTAGCTCGCGCCGAACGGGACGATCTCGCCGGTTTTCGGGCCGCGATTCCAGATGTCGGCGAACGAAGTCGGTGTGAAATCGCCGCGGCAGACCACCCGGCCGGTCGCGTCGACCAATTGGAGTTCCAGGCCCCAGATCTGCGAAACGAGTTGCTGTTCCGGGTCCAGGTCCACCAGTTTCGCGCTGACCTGCGAACCGCCGTCGATCAGGGAGCCGTCGACCGCGGGATCGGTCGGGTTCGGGGCGGCGCTGCGGCCGTCCGCGTGGAACGCGCTGGTGATCGATACGTTCTGGAATCGTAAGGCGCCGGTGCCTTTCGGATTCCAGCCGCCGAAAGGTTCGCGCTGGAAGCGGGGCTGGAAAAGATCGATGTCGTACCTTTCGGGTTTGTTGTTGATCGTCGAGGGATCTGCTTGGTAACTGCCGGAGAAATGAAGTCGTGGAAAACTCAGGTACGACATTGCTTGCACCCCCCAAAATATCGACAGCCGCGTCACCGGGCGGCCCCCTCGCCCCGGCTGTCTGATTCGCTGCCGACCCCCACCGTAGCGAAGACGGCCGGAGGAACCGCCCCCGAATCCGGGACCGCGGACCCCGCACCCGGATTCTGGGGATCGCCCTAACCGGTGAGATCGGCCAGGAGCAGTCCGCTTTGCGGTTTCGGGGTGAAGTAGGTGCTCTTGCGGGGCATCCGGCGGCCCTGCCGGTGGACGGCGAGGACGTCGGCGAAGGGGACCGGGGCGAGCTGGAGCACCGCGTCCGCCTCCTGGTCCGTGGCATGTCCGGCGGGCAGCGGGTGCACGTGCGGGCCCTGGGGGTCGATGCCCAGCGCGTCGCCGATGAGCAGTTGTTCGACCAGGGCGTGGTCGATCCGGGGCAGCGGCTCGCCCGGCCCGGGGGCGGGCAGATCGACCCGCAGGTTCGCCGCTGGCGTCCGGACCGTGACGCCGCCCGGTTCGGCGGGCGTGGCCGGTTCGTCGATCGTCCGGACGTTCAGGCCCGCGCGCTGCCAGGCTTGGACGAGATCGGCCGCGGTGAGCCCGGTGCCGGTGAGGACCCGGTGGATCGAGCCGATCCGCAGCGCCGGGCCCGCGGTGATCAGGGCGAGCAGGTTCGACGAAGCCCGGACGGTCGCCGCCAGGCGGTGGTTCCCGTCGGCGACCACCAGCGGATGCCGCCGCACCTCGGTGAGCAGGGTGTCCTGGTCGGTGCCCGGGCCGAGCAGCCACAGCCGGTGGGTCCTTCCCGCGGCGTCCGTCGTCGACACCGCGGGCGCGCCGAGCGCGCCGACGATCCGCTGGACGGTCGCGGTCAACCCCTCGCCGCCGGACACCGGGACGAGCATCGCCGCGCTGGTCGCGCAGCCCAGCCCGGCGAGCATCGCGGCGCGTTCGGCGACCACCTGGGGGTAGACCTGTTCGCTGTGCCGCACACGGGACATTCCGTGCCCGTCGACCGCGGCGGGATCGACCAGGCACAGCACCCCGATGGCCGTCCCGTCCGGACCGTCCACCCGGTAGGGGGCCACGAAATCGGTCACCCGCCGGTAGGCGGTGGTCCGGAGCCGGTCCAGTGCCCGGCGGGCCAGGGGCAGGGCGTCGGTGAGGGACAGGCCGCGCGCGCGGGCCTCGGGTGTGCGGTGCGGATGCTGCACGGCCAGCAACGTGTCGCCCGCCCCCCGCGGACCGGCGAGCGCCGCGACCACCTCACCGGCCGCGGCGAACTCGTCGATGCCGGGTCCGGGGACCGCGCCGGTGGCCACCCACCCGTTCTTGATCACTTGGGCCCATTCGGTCATCTCCCGATCTTGCCCGAGCGCGCTGACAAACGCCTGCAACGGTGAGATGCGGATGGTGTGACGCCGCGGTGACGGCAACCGAGCAGGGTGGGCCTCCACGGCCGCGGCCGTTGCGAAGGGAGATACGGCCATGCCCATCAGTCCCACCTATCCGGGCGTCTACATCGACGAGCTGCCGAGCGCGGTTCGCACCATCGTGGGGGTGCCCACTTCGATCGCGGCCTTCATCGGCACCGCGTCGCGCGGTTCGGTCAAAGGCCCGGTGCACATCACCAGTTTCGCCGACTACGAGCAGGAGTTCGGCGGACTCGACCCGAAACACGACATGAGCTACGCGGTCTTCCAGTTCTTCCAGAACGGCGGCGCCGAAGCCGAGATCGTCCGGGTGGTCAACCGGACGGCGTCCACCGCCGATGCCGGAGAAGAGGAGGCGGCGCCGACCCCGGCGGCCGGCGAGGCCACGATCACCCTGCCCGGGGGAGTGACTCTGAAAGCCGCCAGCCCCGGCAGGTGGGCCAACGACTCCCTCCGGGCCCGCGTCGACTACGGAACTGCCGAGGATCCGGGCAGCAAGCTCTACAACCTGACCATCCGGGACGCCGAGACCGGTGCCACCGAGACCTATCTGAACGTCAGCATCGAGGCCGCGAGCCCGCGAAACCTGAAACACGTCATCGCCTCTTCCGGCCTGATCGGCGAAGTGGCGGGGGAGACCAGCCGGCCCACCGCGCACAAGGCCGCCGGTGCGACGGGCGGCCCCGAGGAGGGCGAGGACCCGTTCAAGGACGGCAAGGGAACGGGCGCGGACGCCTGGTACACGGCCGCGACCGGCGGCGAAGACGGTCCGGCCCCGGTGGTCGGCGACTACAAGGGGGATCGGAACGCGCAGACCGGGCTCTACGCGCTGCTGAAGACCGATATCTTCAACATGCTGTGCCTCCCCGGCGCCCCGGGTGAGATCGACGGCGCGGCGAGCATCATCGCCCCGGCGCTGGACCTCTGCGTGGAGCGCCGGGCGATGCTGATCGTGGACCCGAAGAAGAACTGGGCATCGGTCAACGCCGCCGTGACCGCGGTGAAGGACCCGACCTTCAAGGTGAGCGGTGAGGCCACGCGCAACGCGGCGCTGTACTTCCCGCAGATAGTCCAGCCGGATCCGAAGCAGGAGAACGCGGAACGAGCGTTCCCGCCGTGCGGTGCGATCGCCGGGATCTGGTCACGCACCGATGTCCAGCGGGGCGTCTGGAAGGCCCCGGCGGGCACCGAGGCTTCGCTGAACGGCGTCAGCAATCTGACCGTGCCGATGACCGACCGGCAGAACGGTCTGCTCAACCCGATCGGAGTCAACTGCCTGCGCCAGTTCCCGGTGGTCGGCAACGTGGTCTGGGGCGCCCGGACCCGGCGCGGCGCGGACGTGCTGGCGGACCAGTGGAAGTACCTGCCGGTGCGGCGGCTGGCGCTGTTCATCGAGGAAAGCCTGTTCCGCGGCACCCAGTGGGTGGTGTTCGAACCCAACGACGAACCGCTGTGGGCCTCGATCCGGCTCAACGTGGGCGCGTTCATGAACAACCTGTTCCGCCAGGGCGCCTTCCAGGGCCGCACGCCGCAGGAGGCGTACCTGGTCAAATGCGACAGCACGAACAATCCGCAGAACGACATCGACCGCGGGATCGTCAACATCCTCGTCGGCTTCGCCCCGCTCAAGCCGGCCGAGTTCGTCATCATCCACATCCAGCAACTCGCCGGCCAGATCCAGGTCTAGGTCGAGGGGAGAGCCCAGTCATGGCCGACAGCAAGACGAAACGCCGCGATCCGTACAAGAACTTCCGGTTCCGGGTGAAGTTCAGCGGCGGAGCGGAGTACATCCTCGGGATCAGCAAGGTCACCGGGTTCAAGCGGACCACCGAGGTGGTCAAGCACCGGGCCGGTGGCGATCCGGCCACCAGCTTCAAACTGCCCGGGCGCACCGAGTACGACGCGATCACGCTGGAACGCGGGGTCACCACGGACAAGGTGTTCGAGCAGTGGGCGAACCGGGTGTGGAGCTTCCACAACTCCGGCAGCGGTCTGGAGACCTCGCTCAAGGACTTCCGCCGGGACCTGATCGTGGACGTGTTCAACGAGGGCGGGCAGAAGGTGCTCTCGTACCAGGTCTTCAACTGCTGGGTCTCGGAGTGGCAGCCGGTGTCCGATTTGGACGCGAACGCGAACGCGGTGGCGATCCAGCACGTCAAGCTGGAGAACGAGGGCTGGGTGCGCGAGGACCTGCCCGAGCCGCCGGACGTCAACTTCGAAGACCCGGCGTGACGTCGTGGCCGCGCTCACCGAAGCCGGGCTGCTGGCGACCTGGGAGGCGGCGCTGGGCCAGGGCCCGGTCCGCCGGGCCCTGGCGCTGGCCACCGCCGGTGGGGCGGAGCCGGCCACGGTCGCCGACCTCAGCGTCGGCCGGCGGGAGGAATTCGTGCTGGCACTGCGGGAAAGGTGTTTCGGCGCCACCTTCTCGTGCGCGGTGACCTGTCCGTCGTGCGAGGAGGAGCTCGAACTGGAGCTCGGCCTGGACGACGTGCGGGCCGCCCCGCCGCCGGACGGGGAGAACCGGATCACCGCGCACGGCTTCGAAGTGGAGTTCCGCCCGATCACCAGCCGGGACCTGCTCGCGGTGCGCCGGGACCTCCCGGACGCGCGGCGGCGCCTGCTCGAGCGGTGCGTGCTCAGCGCGCGGCGGCGCGGCCGGAAGGCGCGGAAGGTGCCCGACGAAGTGCTCGACGCGGTCGCGGCGGAACTGTCCACCCGCGACCCGCAGGCCGATGTGCGGCTCGACCTGGACTGCGCGTCCTGCGGCCACGAATGGCGCTCGCCGTTCGACGTCACGGCTTTTCTGTGGGCCGAAATGGAAGCCTACGCCCGGCGGCTGCTGCACGAGGTGCACGCGCTCGCCACCGTGTACGGCTGGTCCGAGCGCGAGGTGCTGGCGGTGAGCCCGGCGCGGCGGCGGTGCTACCTGGAAATGGCGGGACAATGACGGATTTCGTGGATCGCCTGCTCGGCAGGCCCGGTGCGCCGCCGATCCGGCCGGTGGTGCCCTCGCTGTTCGAGCCGATCACCTCGGCCGGCGCCGAACCGCCGCTGCCGATGGGAACCTTCACCGGTTCCGAGCCGGGTCCACAACGGACGGACGAGCCGCGGCCGGTGGATACCACGGCCGGGAACGGCGGTGAACCGCCTGCCCCGGCGCCCGTGCCCGCGCCGCCGATCGCCGTGGTTCGGGAACCGATCGCCCCGCCACCGGTCCCGGCGGAATCGACCGGGGAGAAGGCCCCGCCCACCGCGGTGGTCCACCAGGTGACCGGAGAACCCGCACCGATCCCCACCGCCCCGCAGACGCCTGCCCCGGTGCGGGTTCCGGGGGAGCGCCGGGTCGAGACCGTGCGCGAGATCGTGCACCACACCGCGCCCCCGGCCGCCGCGCCCGCGACGCATCCGGTGTCCGCGGTGCGCGTGCCGGAACCGCCGGAACCCGCGTATCCGAGGGAGCCGCCCCCGGCGCCCGTGCCTCCCGCTTCGCATCCGGTGCGGCCGGTGGCACCGGGATTTCCGGCGGTGCCGCCGATCCCGGTCGCCGCGCCGGTCCCGCTCCGGCGGGAACCGAGCGAACCGGACGTGCACATCACCATCGGCCGGGTCGAGGTCAAGGCCGCCGTCGAGGCCGAGCGGCCGAAGCGCCGGGACCCGGGCAAGCGGCCCGTGCTGAGCCTGGACGAGTACCTGCGCGGGCGGGCGGGAGGTGACCGAGCATGAGCGACGCGAGGGCCATCGAGGCCGTCACCCACACCCTGATCCGCCTGGTGGCCGACGGCGTCAACGGTCGCGGCGACGGATTCGACGGCCGGGCCCGGGTCGACGCCAAACCGCCGCACGAGGTGCCGGGCACCGACGAGCTGATGGTGAACCTGTTCCTGTACCAGACCGAAGTGGACGGTTCGCTGCGCAACGAGGACGCGTTGGACCGGGTGCCCGGGGAGACCGGCGATCCGCCGCTGCCCCTGGTGCTGCGGTACCTGATGACGCCGTACGTGCGCGACGGCAAGGACCGGGACGCGCACCGCCTGCTGGGGCTGGCGGTCCGCGCGCTGCACGAGCACACCGTGCTCGGCCGCGCCGAACTCGCCTCGAACGCGCCGTTCAGCGATGTGGCCCGCCAGCTCGACCGGATCCGGATCACCTGGCAACCCTTGGCGGAAGCGGACATCTACTCGCTGTGGTCCGCGTTCCAGACCCCGTACCGGCTGTCCACGGCGTTCGAGGTGCGGGCCGTGCTGATCGACAGCAGGCGACCGCCGCGGACCCCGGTGCCGGTGCTCAAACGCGGGCAACATGACGAGGGACCGGTGGCGCGCGGAGACGTCGAATCGCCGTTCCCGGAACTCACCGCGGCGGTGCCGGTCACCGTGGACGACGAAGGCGCGGAGCACGAGCAGGCCTCCGCGGTCGTCGGCGGGCGGGTGGTGCTGCGCGGGGTGAACCTGGGTGCGCGCACCGTGCGGGTGCTGCTCAGCCATCCGCTGCTGGCCGAACCGCGCTCGATCACCCCGGCCGAAGGCGACGCGACCGGCACCGAAGTGCGGTTCACCCTGCCCGCCGCCAGCGCTGGCGAATACGCGGCCGGGCTGTGGTCGGTCGGGCTGGCCCTGACCACCGGCACCGGTGCTGAGGAGGCGACGACCTACACCAACGAGGTGCCGCTGGCGCTCGCCCCGAAGATCACCAGCGAGCTGCCGCTGCGGGTGGCGAGGGTGGGCGGGACCGCGACCTTCCAGGTCACCTGCTCGCCCGCGGTGCTGGCCGGGCAGCCGGTGTTGTTCCTGCTCAACGGCCGGGCGCTGCGCGAAGTACGGGCCGTGGCCAACGAACCGGTCTCCGGCGGCACGCTGCGGTTCGTGCTGCCGAAGGCGCAGCCGGGCGACTACCTGATCCGGCTGCGGGTCGGCGGGGTGGACAGCCCGCTGGTCGACCGGTCGCGGGCGAAGCCCCGGTTCGACCCCGAGCAGCTGGCGAAGGTGGAGTGATGGCCGAACACCTCGCCGACCGCGCCGAATGGGAGGCCGCCAACGGGACCTTCCTGGCGGCCTCGCTGGGCTGGCTGCGGCTGTCGCTGCGCCGGAACATCGAGAACCGGAGTGTGCCGCTGGTCCACCCGCCGGAGCCGTCCGGGTGGATGTCCCGAGTACTCGGCCGATCCACTTCCTCCACAGTGGACACCCCGGCCGCCTCGCCGGTCACCGACGCGGAACTCGCCGAAGCCGCGGCCGAGGTGGAGCGGGCAGGAGCGATCTCGCCGCCGCCCGCGCTCGTGGAACTCGCCGATCGGCTCGGCCTGTCCCGGTTCGAACGGGACACCCTGCTGCTCTGCGCGGCGGTCGAACTGGACCCGTCGATCGGTGAGCTGTGCGCGCTGGCGCACGGGAGCGAACGGATGGCCCACCCGACCTTCGGGCTGGCCCTGGGCGTCCTGCCCGAGCCGGCCTGGGAGGTCGTCTCGCCCCGGCAGGGCCTGCGGTTCTGGCGGCTGGTGGAGATCACCCAGCACAACGGGCCGGGCCTGGTCTCCGCCGCGCTGCGGGCGGACGAGCGGATCGTCAACTACCTCAAGGGGCTCAACGACCTCGACGAGCGGCTGGCCCCGCTGCTCACCCGGCTCACCCCGGCCGAGGGGCTCGAGCTGCCGCCGTCCCAGCAGGAAGTGATCGACGAGATCGCGCGGGGATGGCGGGACTCGCCCGCCGGTCCGATCGTGCAACTGGCCGGGCCCGACGAGGACGCCAAACGACTGGTCACCGCGCATGCGGCGGCGGCCAGGGGCCTGGTCGCCTACCGGCTCCCGGCCGCGTTGCTGCCTGCCCAGCCGGTCGAACTCGACCAGCTGGCCCGGCTGTGGCAACGCGAATCGACCCTGCTGCCGCTCGCCCTGTACCTCGACGTCGAGGACACCGACGACTCCGCGCAGACCCGGCCGCCGGTGGGCCGGTTCCTCGGCCGGGTCAGCGGGCCCACCGCGTTCGCCGCCCGGGAGAGCTGGTCGGATCTCGGGCGCCGGTCGCTCGTGCTGGACGTCGCGTCCCCGACCCCGGCCGAACGCGCCGTCGCGTGGCGCGACTTCCTCGGCCCGGCCGCGGCGGGCGAGGCCGTCGATTCGCTGGCCGCCCAGTTCGCCCTCGAAGTGCCCGCGATCCTGGAGGTGGCGGCCGTTTCGGGCGGGGACCCGGCGAAGGCGTGGCAGGCGTGCCGGGCCCGCACCCGGCCCCGCCTGGACGCGCTCGCCCAGCGCCTCGAACCGAAGGTGGGCTGGGACGACATCGTGCTCCCGGAGCAGGGCCGGGTGCTGCTCGGCCAGATCGCCGACCAGGTCGCGCAGCGCACCACCGTCTACGAGAACTGGGGGTTCGGCGAGCGGATCACCCGCGGGCTCGGGATCAGCGTGCTGTTCACCGGGCCGAGCGGCACCGGCAAGACCATGGCGGCCGAGGTGGTCGCCAAGCAGCTGGCGCTCGATCTGTACCGGATCGACCTGTCCGCGGTGGTGAGCAAGTACATCGGGGAGACCGAGAAGAACCTGCGACGGCTGTTCGACGCGGCCGAAGGCGCGATCCTGTTCTTCGACGAGGCGGACGCGCTGTTCGGCAAGCGCAGCGAGGTCAAGGATTCGCACGACCGGTACGCCAATATCGAGATCAACTACCTGCTGCAGCGGATGGAGGCGCACCGCGGGCTGGCGATCCTGGCCACCAACCTGCGGACCGCGCTGGACTCGGCCTTTCTGCGCCGGTTGCGGTTCATCGTCGAGTTCCCGTTCCCCGGGCTGGCCGAGCGGCGGGCCATGTGGGAGAAGGCTTTCCCGGCGGGCGCGCCGCGGGGCGAACTGGACTACGACCGGCTGGCCCGGCTGCAGGTCAGCGGCGGGATGACCCGCAACATCGCGCTCAACGCCGCGTTCCTGGCCGCCGCCGGGGGTTCGGAGATCACCATGCGGACCGTGCTGGACGCCGCGCGCACCGAGTTCCAGAAGCTGGAGCTCCCGGTCAGCGAACACGACTTCGCGTGGGAGGAGGCGGGCGCGCGATGAGGATCGAACTGGCCATCGACCGCGTGGTGCTGGACGGCGTGGGCCTCGCCCCGGGACAGGCCAGGGCCGTCCGAGAGGCCCTGCACGCCGAACTGGCCCGGCGGATCACCGCGACGCCGGGGAGCTGGCAGCGGTCGCGCCGGGAGCGGCTGCTGGGCGCGCCCGCGTTGCGCTTCGACCCGGCGAGTGGTCCGGCCGCATTGGGCCGGAGCCTCGCCCGATCCATCCACTGTGGACTGACCGGGGAAGGGCGATGACCGATGCCTGAACACGCCGGAAGGAAGCCCGCGCGCAACAAGGCGAACCTGGGACCGATCCTGCCCGCGGCGAAGCGGGAACCGGGACCCGCGTTCGACGGTCCCGCGCGGAACCGGCTCGAAGCCGGGGTCGGCGCGGATTTCAGCCAGGTCCGGGTGCACGGTGGCCGGGCTTCGGCGGAAGCCGCCGAGCGGATCGGGGCCCGGGCGTTCACCATCGGGCAGGACATCTACCTCGGCGCGGAAGCGCACCGGTTGACCGGGGTGGCGCGGAACCGGCTGCTGGTGCACGAAGCCGTGCACACCGTGCAGCAGGGCGCGCACACCTGCCTGCCGGACTCGTTGCCGGTCTCCACCCCCGGGGACGCGGGTGAGCGCGAAGCCCACGCCATCGCGGACGCGGTGGCATCCGGCGGCTCGCCATCGCTGGCTATCCGGCGCCACCGCCTGGCCGTGCAACGCGACCTCGCCGCCACCCATCCGGTGACCGAAGGCGAATTCTCCGTCGATCTGAAAGCGGAATCCCACCCGGGTGCGAAATCGGGCATGAGCGGCTCCATCACCTTCCTGGCGAACGACAAGGCTCCCGACTCCACCTTGATCAAACTGCTGCAGATCGTGCGGCTCATCGACAGCGGTACCGGTACGGACTACGTCTGGACCGGCGGCGAGGCGAATCGGAACAAGGTGATGACCAAGGCCGCCCCGGGAGTGACCCCGGGATTCTTCGTCGACCACCAGGCAGCGAGCGTGGCGCCCCGGAAGGCGAAGAGCGATCCGGCCGTGTCGCAGTACTACCGCGACTACTGGCCCAACCCGAAGAACAGCCAGGACGGCAGCAAGAAGGGCAAGGCCGTCAAGGGAGCATCGCTCTGGGACTACCCGGGGTGGAACTCCAAGTGCCAGTTCCGGTTCGAGACCGCGGCGAAGGACGCGGTCGGTGGGCACATCTACGGCACCTTGCGGTGGGGATTCGACCTGACGGATCCGGCCAAGGGAAAGGTCGAGAACGAGTTCGCCAAGGCCGCGGACACCGAATCGGCGACCTTCACCGCCGCCGGTAAGGCGTTCGACGAGTTCTACCGCAATCCCGGCAGTTCGACGGCGCCGACCAAGTGAAGGGGGAGAGGTGACCGATTCTCGCGAGGTGGAGGAGTTGCTGGCCGCGATCGACGACGATCCGGACCCCCTGCACCTGGACTACACCCCGGCGATGTGGGCGCTGGCGGAACTCGGCTGGCCGGTCGCCCCCAGCCTGCTCGATCTGATGGAGACCGCGGGCGACCAGACCCGGCTCCGGGCCGCGCGCGCCCTCGAACTCATCGTCGATCGCGAACACGGATTCGTCGCGGGAAGGGGTTTCCCCGGCCCGGAGGCGGAGGACGCGGTGCGCGCGCTCTGGGCGCGCAACGGCGACTACCGCTACGACGCCGAGGAAGCCGCCCGCGTCGAGTCCGTGCGGCGGTGGCGGGACTGGCTGGCCCGGCGGGGCGAACCGGAGGAGGAGACATGACCGTGGCACCGCACCGGGACACGGGCACCGAGCGGCAGTTGGAGCGGAGCCAGTTCTTCGCGCATTCCGCGTTCGCCGAGCTGCACCAGCGGCTGCGGGAAACCGAGATCCTGTTGCACGGGCTGGCCGACCTGCTGCTCGGCCGGGGGCTGGTGACCGAACAGGAACTGCGGCGGTCACTGGAATCCGTGGCGCCGCAGCTGACCGAGGAGCAGACCGGGGTCGGGGTCGTGGTGGCCCCGGAGGCGCCGGTCGAGGAGCCCGAGCCGGTCGACTGCGCGGCCCGGATGCACGTCTGCCACGCGGTGTGCTGCAAGCTCGATTTCCCCTTGTCCGTATCGGAGATCGAAGCCGGGGCGGCGCGCTGGGATCTGGGCCGCCCGTACTTCATCCGGCACGAATCGGACGGCGGCTGCACCCACAACGACCGCGAGACCGGCCACTGCGGCATCTACGACGACCGGCCCGCGGTGTGCCACCGGTACTCCTGCCGCCAGGACGAGCGGATCTGGAAGGACTTCGACCGGATGGAGCTGAACACCGAGTGGATCGAGGAGAACCTCAAACCCGGTGACTCCCGACCCCGGGCGGTGTTCCTGCCGATGCCGGTGGTGCCGCCGCGGACCGAGCAAGAGGCACGGCCATGAGCACCTTCCCGGAGAGCCTGCATCCGGTGCGCGGCGGGTTCGTCCTGGTCGACCCGGATTCGGGGCAGCCGATCAAGACGATCCCGTTCCAGTACAACCCGGACACCCTCACCCGGACGCTGCAGCCGCAGGGCATCGGCAACGAACCCGGCGACCGGTTGGAGGCGTTGCGGCTCAAGGGACCGCCGCACGAGTCGTTCAAGTTCGACGCGGAGTTCGACGCCACCGAGGCGCCGGAGCGCTACCCGGACGGGCTCTACCCCGTGCTGTCCGCTTTGGAACTGAGCATCTACCCGACCTCCGGGCAGCTCCGGGAGGAGGACCGGCTGGCCGCGGAGGGGAAGATCGAGATCGCGCCCGTCGAGGCGCCGCTGACCGTGCTGGTGCTCGGCCCGAAGCGGGTGGTTCCGGTGCGCATCACCGAGTTCAGCATCACCGAGGAGATGTTCGACACCGCGCTCAACCCGATCCGCGCCAAGGTCAGCGTCGGTGTCCGGGTGCTCACCGTCGACGACCTCGGCCACCGGCACAAGGGTGGGCTGCTCTACCTGACCTACCACCAGCAGAAGGAGCGGTTCGCCACCTCGGTGAACCATTCGGTCACCGAACTCGGCGTGCCGGGAATCTAGGGAGCGAACGATGTTCTCGATCACCAGCCGTTACCAGGGCATCCCGACCGCGGTGCACGAACTGCCCGACGGCCGCAAGGTCACCTACGTGCGCCGGCGCCTGCTGCCGCATCCGGAGGAACTGGCGCAGATCGGCGAGCACGTCGTGGTGGCGGGGGAGCGGGCGGACCGGATCGCCGGGCAGGAGTTCGGGGACGCGGAACAGGCCTGGCGCCTGGCCGACGCGAACAACGTGCTGGACCCGGACGAACTGGTCACCGAACCGGGCAGGCGGCTGCGGATCACCCTGCCCGCCGGGCTCCCGCCGGGTGGCGGCGTGCTGAACAGCGGTGTTCCGGGAGGCGCGGGCCATGGCTAAGAGCCTGCAGCTGATGCTGATGATCGGGCGCGTGGTGGCCGCCCCGGCGCCACAGGCGCTGATGGACGCCCTGCAGTCCGTTCAGGTCACCTCGAGCGCCGGGCAGCGCAGCGGTTTCCAGCTCTCGTTCGCGGTGAGCAAGCGTTCGGTCATCACCGAGACGCTGCTGCCCGCGGGGCTGCTCGATCCGCCCACGCGGGTGGTGATCGTCGGGATCGTGGGCGGGGCGTCCGAGGTGCTGATGGACGGGGTGATCACCCGGCACGAACTGAGCCCGAGCGACACCCCGGGCGGTTCCACGCTGACCGTCACCGGCGAGGACCTGACCGTGCTGATGGACCTGCGGCACGAGCGCGAGTGCTTCCCGGCGATGCCGCTGAACGTGCGGGTGATGAAGATCCTGCTGAAGTACGCGATGTACGGGATCGTCCCGGCGGCGGTCCCGGCGGTGATCTTCAACGTGCCCAACCCGATCGAGACCATCCCGATCCAGTCCAGCACGGACCTCGCCTACCTCAACGCGCTGGCCTCGGAGGCCGGGTACTCGTTCTTCCTCGTTCCCGGGCCGCGGCCGGGGATCAGCACCGCCTACTGGGGGCCGGAGGCGCGGGCCGGGCTCGTGCAACCGGCGCTGTCGGTCAACTCGGGCGCGGCGACGAACGTGGAGTCGCTTTCGTTCAGCTTCGACGGGATGGCCCGGACCCAGTACACCATCCGGCTCACCGAGCCGAACACGAAGATCGGCATCTCCATCCCGATCCCGGACATCTCGCTGCTGCGGCCGCCGCTCGCGGTGCGCCCGGCGGTGGCGCTCAAGGAGGAACCGCTGCCGGATCTGGCCGGGCGTTCGCCGGTGGAGGTGATCCTGCGCGGGCTGAGCAAGACCACCCAAGCCTCGGACGCGGTGACCGGGCAGGGGAAGCTGGACGTGCTGCGCTACGGGCACGTGCTCAAATCGCGCGGCCTGGTCGGCGTGCGCGGCGCCGGGCTGGCCTACGACGGCCTCTACTTCGTCAAGAGCGTCACCCACGACATCCGGCGCGGTGAGTACAAGCAGACCTTCAGCCTGACCCGGGACGGTTTCGTCCCCTTCTCGCAGCAGGTGACTACATGACGACCGACGGCAAGAAGTACCACGGCACCTACAAGGGTGTGGTTGTGTCCAATGTGGATGTGACCGGCGGGAACCGGGTGATGGTCCGGGTGGAGGACGTGCTCGGCAACGATCCGTGCATCTGGGCCACCGCGCACACCGCGGTCCCCGGCATGAACGTGGTGCCGATGATCAACTCCGGGGTGTGGATCGAGTTCCAGGACGGCGATGTCGACCGTGCCGTGTGGACCGGGTTCTGGCGTGGCGGGATCGGGGAGGCCCCGCCGATCGCGCAGACCATTCCGCCCGGGGTGCCGCAGATCGTGATGGGCACGCCGCTGCAGAACTACCTGCTGATCACCGACGCGCCCGGGCCGACCGGCGGGATCCAGATCCAGATCCGGGGCCCGGCGGGACCGTACATCAAGATGAGCGAGGCCGGGATCGAGCTCTCCTGCGGTCCTGGTCTCGCGTCGATCCGGCTCGTCGGGACCGCGGTCGTGATCAACAACGGTTCCTTCACGGTACCGATGTAGGGGGAGCGGATGCCTGGTTTGATTGTCCACAGTGGAATGACGATGACCTGCCCGCACGGCGGCACGGCCACGTTCGTGCCGAGCGGGCCGCCGGGCGCGCTGGTCAACGGGATGCCGGTGGCCACCGCGGCCGACCAGATCCTGGTCGCCGGATGCGCGGCGCAGCCGACGCCGTGCGTGAAGGTGCAGTGGACCAACGTCGCGAAGGTCCTCATCAACGGCACGCCCGCCCTGGTGCAGGCGCCGCCCCCGACCCCGCCCCCGGTGCCCGGTGGCGGGGTGTGCCTCGGGTCGGCGACCCCGGCCCCGCCGCTGGTGATGGCCATGCAGCTGCTGGTGACAGGGACGTGAACGTGATGCAGATCGACTTCCCCTTCCACGTCGACCCGCGGGGCCGGTCCGCGGACACCGGCTACCCGGACCACGTGCTGGACTTGATCGAACAGCTGTTGTTCACCACGCCCGGGGAGCGGGTGAACCGGCCGGACTTCGGCTGCGGTCTGCTCGATCTCGTCTTCGAACCGAACAGCCCGGAACTGGCCGCGGCGCTCCAGGTTTCCGCCGAGGGCGCCCTGCAGCGCTGGCTCGGCGATGTGCTCCGGGTGGAGTCGCTGGAGGTGACCGCCGAGGAGAGCACCCTGCGGATCGAACTGCGGTACGTGCTCCTCGCGACCGGTGAGCACCGGCACGACGTCCTCGAAGGGAGCGTGCCGAGATGAGCTGTGTCGACGAGCGGCGCCGGGTCAAGGTCCGGGAGTGCCGCCGCAACGGGATCGACGCGATCAGCGTGAGCGACGACCGGACCGAACTCGCGGTGACCTTCTTCGGCGACGCGCCCGAAGACCTGGAGCCGGCGAACTTCCGGATCGACGGGGGCCGCCGGATCACCGGGATCGAAGTGGTCGCGGTCGAGCGGTGCGCCGACGAGGATCCGGAACTGGAGGACCGGATCTGCCTGACCGTCGACCGGCCGGGAGATCTGTCGGTCTACCGGCTCTGCGTGGTGGAAGCGGATCCGTGCGGCAGGCCGGGAACCGAACCGCATCCCGGCTTCGATCCCCGGTACGCCTGCCTGGAGTTCACATTCGCCACCTGCGAGGACGTGGACTGCGCACCGGACGACGACCGTCCACAGCGGACCTATCCGGAACCGGAGATCGACTACCTCAGCAAGGACTACGCGAGTTTCCGCCAGTTGCTGCTGGACCGGCTGAGCCTGACCATGCCCGGCTGGACCGAGCGGCACGTCCCGGACATCGGGATCGCGCTAGTGGAACTGCTCGCCTACGAGGGCGACCGCCTGAGCTACCGGCAGGACGCGGTGGCCACCGAGGCGTACCTGGCCACCGCCCGCCGCCGGGTCTCGGTGCGGCGGCACGCACGACTGGTCGACTACGCGATGCACGACGGGTGCGCCGCCCGGTCCTGGGTCTGCCTGGAAGCCGAGGAGCAGGCCGAACTGGATGGCGCCGATTTCCGGTTCGTCACCCTGCCCGACGGGGTGCTGCCCCGCCCGGACAAGGCCCTGCTGCACGCCGACCTCGACCGGCGCGATCTGCCGCCGTACCAGGTGTTCGAGCCGGTGCGGAAGGAGAAACTCGTCCTGCGGCCCGCGCACAACAAGATCCCGCTGTGGACCTGGGGCGACTTCGAGTGCTGCCTGCCGAAGGGGGCGACGGCCGCGACCCTGGCCGACGGCAAACCCGGCGAGGACCGCGTGCTGCACCTGGCGCCAGGGGACGTGCTGCTGTTCGAGGAGGTGCTCGGCCCGAAGACCGGGGTGGCCGCGGACGCCGATCACACCCATCGCCAGGCGGTTCGGTTGACCTCGGTCACCCCCGCGGTGGACGAGTTGTACCGGCAGCCGCTGCTCGAGGTGACCTGGGCCCGCGAGGACGCGTTGACCTTCCCCCTGTGCGTCAACGCCCGCGGCGGTCCCGACTGCGCGGACCTCGAAGTCGGCGTGGCCCGCGGCAACGTGGTGCTCGTCGAGCACGGCAGCACGCTCGGCTGGTGCGACCCGTCGGCCGGGGAAGGCCACGACGTCCCGGCACCGGCCGTGGACGAACCGGGCTGCCCCGATCCGGTCGGCTTCGGCTGCCCGGACGAGACCCGGCCCGCCCGGCGCCCGGCCTACCCGCCGCTGCCGATCCGTTTCCGCCCCGAGCTGAAACACCAGCCGGTCACCCAGAGCGTGCCGTTCCCGGCGCCCGCCGACATCGCGGAGGCGCAGGCCCGGTGGCTGCTGGGTCTGGCCGACCGGGCCCGGGACCGGCTGCGCGAGCTGTGGCGGAAGGCCGGTCACCAGAAACTGTCCGAAGCGGACATCAAGTATCTGAAGGTGGCCTTCGGCGCGAAGGTCCTGGCCAAACTCGACCTCGACCACCATCCACGCCGGGCGTTGCGGCACCTGCTGGCCCGGTTCGACGAGTTGCTCGAGACCAAGCTCGACCGGCTCGCCGAACTGATCCGGCGGGCCCGCGCCGGGTACGTCCTGACCGCGCGCGACGAAGGCTGGGAGATCGGCCAGAGCTGGGGCGCGGAGGAAGGCGCGCTGATCGATCCGGACCGGGCTGCGTTCCGCGGCCCGGCGGCCCTCGCGCTGCGCCCGGATCCCCGTGCGGCGCTGCCCGCGATCGGCGTCACCGACCAGTACGGCAAGCCCTGGGAACCCCGGCGCGACTTGCTGGAAAGCGGTCCGGCCGACCGGCACTTCGTCGGCGAACTCACCGACACGGGCCGGATCGCGCTGCGATTCGGCGACGGCCGTAACGGCGCGCGGTATCCGCTCGGGGACCCGCGGGACCCGCTCAAGGCGAAACTGCGCGCCCGGTATCGGGTCGGCAACGGCGCGGTGGGCAATGTGGGCCGGGAGGCGATCAACCGGATCGTGTTCTGCTCGACCCGGGTCGGCGGTATCACCGTGGTCCGCAATCCCTTACCGGCCACCGGGGGCGTCGATCCGGAACCGGTGTCCGAGGTCCGCCGCCGGGCGCCGCGCGAGCCCCGGCACCGGCTGCTGCGGGCGATCACCGCGGCGGACTACGCGGCCCTGGCCGGACGGGTTCCCGGTGTCCAGCGCGCAGCCGGGGACCTGCGCTGGACCGGAAGCTGGTACGAGGCACAGGTCGCGGTCGATCCGGTGGGCGCGACCGGCGCACCGGACTGGCTGCTCGACGAGGTTCGCGAAGCGCTGCACCGGTACCGCCGGATCGGCCACGACCTCGCGGTGTCCAGTGCCGCGCTCGTCCCGCTGGAGCTGGCCCTGCGGGTCGAGGTGCGGCCCGACCACGTCACCGGGCACGTGCGCACGGCCCTGCGGCGGGTGCTCGGTTCCGGCCGGGGTGGCTTCTTCCACCCCGACAACCTCACGTTCGGCACCCCGGTCCGGATCAGCCAGGTGATCGCCGTCGCGGCCGCTGTTCCCGGAGTGTTGCACGTCGAAGTGACCGAACTGGAACGGCTCTTCGGTCCGCTCGGCACCGCGCTGGACACCGGCGTGCTGCCGATCCGGCCGCTCGAGGTGGCCCAGCTCGACGACGATCCCACCCGGCCGGAGAACGGCCGGTTACGACTGGACATGCGAGGTGGCAGATGAGTGCCTGCGAATGCGGCTGCTGCGACGGCGTCGCGACGGCCACGCCGGTGTCCACCGAGAACCGGCCCGGCCTGCCCGCGATCTCGTACCGGATGGGGACGCACGGCGGGTTCCGCGAATCGATGCTGGCCCGGTTGTCCACCCGCCCGGCGCTGGCCGGGCTGACCACCCGGGAACCGGACGATCCGGCGATCGCGCTGCTGGACTGCTGGGCGGTGCTCGGCGACGTGCTGACCTTCTACCAGGAGCGGATCGCGAACGAGGGTTACCTGCGCACCGCGACCGAACCGGAGTCGCTCGCCGAACTGGGCAAACTGGTCGGCTACACGCCGCGGCCCGCGCTGGGGTCCACCACCTACCTCGCCTACACCCTCGACCCCGGCGCGCGGACGGTCATCCCGGCCGGTTCGGGGGCGAAGAGCGTGCCGAAGCAGAACGAGCTGCCGCAGACCTTCGAGACCACCGAGGAACTGGTGGCCCGCGAGGAGTGGAACACGCTCGGGATCGCGATGACCGAGCCGCCGGAACTCGACGCGACGACCGTGCCCGCGGAACTCGGCCGGTTCGCGGTCAAGGGCACCGTGGCCAACCTGCGGCAGGGTGACCGGCTGCTGTTCCTGCTGGGCGTCGGGAAGCCGCTGCCCCGCGTGGTCGAAGCGTCCAAACCGGACTTCCAGGCGGATCGGACCGAGGTCACGCTGGTCCGGGCCGCGGGGCGGTCCGACGATTTCACGCTGGCGATCGGCAAGCTGAAGGAGGCGGTCGGCGCGGCGCTGGGGCAGCCGCCGAAATCGCAGTGGACCGCGGATACCGTCGCGGCGCTGACCGGGCTGAAGCCCGCCCTCGAGCCGGTCCCCGCCGACCCCGGCACCCTCTTCCCGAAGTTGCGGGCGCTGGTGCCGGTGCTGCGCGAGCGTGGCGCGATCGCGCGGGCGCACGGCAACTGCGCGGACACCGCCTGGTTCGACGTCCTGATCGGCGAAGTGCTGCGCGCCGCGCTCGCCGCCCTGCGCCTCGCCGCCGAGACGATCCGCGAAAGCGACCCGGAGGTGCGTTACCTCCGCGACCTGGCCACCGAGCTGATCTGCCCGAAACCCGGCTGCGGCGGTTCGAAGGCGGAAGCCGCCAACGGCGGATGCTGCGAGCACGACTCGAAGAAGGACTGCGGGCGGGCCGTCGCGCTGGTCGGCCTCACCCCGGTGCTGCCGTGGCTGCGCCGGGAACCGTCCCGCCCCCCGAAGCGGTCCACCGAACTCGTGTCCACAGTGGACGAACTGTTCCGGCCCGATGCCGACACCCATCCGAAACTGCTGATCGCCGCCGACCCCCGGCTGGCCCCGAACCTGCACCGGGCCTGGGCGAACCAGCGGATCACGCCGCCGGAGCCGGTCTCCGACCTGCAGGTCTTCCGGGTCAAGGCCAAGGTCGCCGACACCAAGAAGCCGGGTGGCAACGGCGGGGATGTGCACATCGTCGAGGCCGCGAAGACCGAGATCTGGCTGGACACCGTGTACGACGGCATCCTGCCCGGAAGCTGGGTTCTGGTGGAGTCGGCCGGGAAGGCCCCGCAGATCCTGAAGGCGACGGCGGTGGAGCAACGACAGCTCGCGGTGACCGTGGACAAGACCACCGTCGAGGTGCCGGTCACCGTGCTGACCTTCGACGGGACGGTGACGGCGGCCAAGGGCGAACCGGTGTTCGCGCAAGGGGAATCCCTCACCCCGGTCGGCGACCCGATCACCGCGGACATCGAAGGCGACGAGATCGAACTGGCGCGGGTCTACGACGGACTGCGGCCCGGCCGGTGGCTGGTGGTCTCCGGCGAACGCACCGATGTCCCGCACACCAGCGGAATCCAGGCGAGCGAGCTGACCATGATCGCCGGGATCCGCCAGCGGGTGAACCGGGACAAACCCGGCGACGCGGTCCGCACCTTCCTCCTGCTCGCCACCGAACTGTCCTACACGTACAAACGGGACACGGTGAAGCTGTACGGGAACGTCGCCGAGGCGAACCAGGGCGAGACCCGCAACGAGATCCTCGGCAGCGGCGACGCCGGCCAGGCGAACCAGGCGTTCCGGCTGCGGCAGGCCAACGCGGACAACCCGCTGACCTTCCTGCCCTCGGACAACCCGCTGGGCGCCGAGAGCACGCTGACCACCCGGATCACCGGGGTGCGCTGGCAGGAGACGGACGACCTGATCTTCTCCGGGCCCACCGACCACAGCTACGCGGTCACCATCGGGAACGACAAATCCGTGACGGCCGGCTTCGGCGACGGGGTGCACGGCGCCCGGGTGCCCACCGGAGCGGAGAACGTGACGGCGACCTACCGCACCGGCGCTGGCCGGTCGGGCAACGTCGCGGCGAACCAGATCACCCAGCTCGCCGCCCGGCCGCTCGGGGTGAACGCGGTGACCAACCCGCTCCCGGCCACCGGCGCCGCCGACGGCGACGGCCCCGGGGACGCCCGGATCACCACGCCGTTGCGGATGCTGGCCCTGGACCGGCTGGTCTCGGTCCGGGACTACCAGGACTTCACCCGGGCCCGGGCCGGGATCGGCAAGGCGGTCGCGGCGAAACTGCACGACGGCGAGCGGGAGATCGTGCAGGTCACCATCGCCGGGACCGGTGACGTGCCGATCGACCCGGCGTCCGGCCTGTTCACCACGCTGGAATCGGCGCTGGTGCGGTTCGGCGACCTCGGCGTTCCGGTGCGGGTCGGGGTGCGGGAGCACGTGCTGCTCGTGCTCAAGGCGGGGGTCAAGGTCCTGCCCGATCACTCGTGGGACCTCGTCCAGCCCGTCGTGCGGGCCGCGCTGCTCGCCGAATTCGGCTTCGCCCGGCGAGAACTCGGCGAGCCCGCCTATCTCAGCCAGGCGATCGCGGCCGTGCAGGCGGTGCCGGGGGTGGACTACGTCGACGTCGACGTGTTCGACGGCATCCAGGGCGACGTCGACCCGATCACGCTCGCCAAGATCGTGGACGCGCTGACCGGCGCGAAGTCCTGCGTGCCCGCGCTCCCGGCCCGCTACGACGTCCGGGAGCACGAGGTGGTCGAGGACAACCGGTTCGGCGTGGAGACGCTCACCGCGGTCGCCGTCCGCTACGGACTGACCGTGGACGAACTGGCCAAGCTCAACCCACAGGTGACCGCGCCACAGCTCACCCCCGGCCAGCTCCTGACCGTGTCCCGCGGCATCCGGCCCGCGCAGCTCGCCGTGCTCCCGGCCGACGTGCCGGAGGCCCTCACCCTGACGAGGATCCGATGACTCACGACTTCGACCGGCTGTACGAGCTGCTGCCGAGCGTCTACCGGCGGCGCGACGCCGAACAGGGCGGCCCGCTCAAGGCGTTGCTCGAGGTGATCAACGAGCAGGCCGATCTGCTCGGCGCCGATATCGACCAGCTCTACGAGGACTGGTTCATCGAGACCTGCCAGGACTGGGTCACGCCCTATCTCGGCGATCTGGTCGGTTACCGGGTGCTGCCCGGTTCGGGCGAGACGCTGGCCGGCGAATCCGAGGAGGCGCGCCGGCTGCTGGCCGCGATCGCGTCCCGCCGCGATGTCGCGCACACCGTCGGCAACCGGCGGCGCAAGGGGACGCTGGCCCTGCTCGAACAGCTCGCGGCCGACGTCGCCGGCTGGCCAGCGCGTGCGGTGGAGTTCCGGCGGCTGCTCGGGGTCACCCAGGCGGTGCGCCTGCACGGGCGCGATCCGCGGGCCGATCGGCGGCGGCTGCACCGGGGCCGCCTCGCCGGACTGCACGAGATCGACGCGCTCGACCGGCTGGACGGACCGTTCGACCGCCTCGCGCACACCGTTGACGTCCGCCGGGTGAACTCCGCGCGGGGGCGGGGAAAGCACGACATCCCGGCGGTGGGCCTGTACGTGTGGCGGCTGCGGCCGTACTCGATCACCCACGGCCCGGCCTACTGCGAGGACCGTGCCCGCACCCATTTCACGTTCAGCATCCTCGGCAACGACACCCCGCTGCTCACCAAACCGGTGGCCGAACCCGCGCCGACGCATGTCGCGGACGAGACGAACGTTCCCGCGTTCATCCGGCGGCGCGCGTTCGCCGAACGCACCGCCCACTACTACGGGCCGGGCAAGAGCCTGTGCGTGTACCGGAACGGGGACGAACCGGTGCCGTTGAGCGAGATCGTCCCGGCCGATCTGTCCGGCTGGCGGTACACCCCGAAACGCGGCCAGGTCGCGATCGACCCGGTGCTCGGCCGGATCGCCTTCCCCTCCCGCGGCGCGCCGGACACCGGGGTCTGGGTCTCCTACCACTACGGGTTCTCCGACGACCTCGGCGGCGGCGAGTACATGCGGCCGCAGGAACCCCCGGATGCCAAGGTGAAGGTGTACCGGGTGGGCCCGGGCCACCGCGAGCGGATCATGCAGGCGGTCGAGGAGTGGCGGCGGGACAAGGCCGAGCACGCCGAGCACCGCGAGGCGATCATCGAGCTCACCGACACCGGGGCCTACCAGGAACAGATCGAGATCCCGCTGGACCGCGGCGACCGGTTGACCGTCCGCGCCGCGCAGGGCGCCCGGCCGGTGCTGCGGCTGCTCGACTGGTACAGCAATCGCCCGGACGCGCTGCGGCTCGTCGGCACCGGGCAGGGCGACCCGAAGGCGCCGCTGCCCAGGATCGTGTTCGACGGGCTGCTGATCACCGGGCGCAGCGTCCGGGTGCAGGGCCCGATCGGCCAGGTCGTGCTGCGGCATTCGACGCTGGTCCCCGGGTGGTCGCTCGACGAGCACTGCCATCCGGAACACGAGGAGGAGGCCAGCGTCGAACTGTTCGACACCCCGGCGTGCCTCCAGGTGGAGCGCAGCATCTTCGGCACCATCCTGGTCAACACCGACGAGGTGGCGCACGAGCCAAACCGGATCTGGCTCTCCGACAGCATCCTGGACGCCGCGGGGGAGGGCCTGGCCGCGGTCACCGGGCCCGACGACCGGCACGCGCACGCGGTGTTCAACGCCCGCCGCAGCACGGTGCTCGGTCAGGTGCTCACCCACGCGATCGGGCTGGTGGAGAACTCCATTGTGGACGGTAAGCTGCTGGTCGCGCGGCGGCAGTCCGGCTGCGTGCGATTCAGCTACCTGCGGCCCGGTTCCCGTACCCCGCCGCGATTCCACTGCGAACCGGACCATTCGAAGGCGCCGCGCCGGGTGGTCCCGCGGTTCACCGGCGCCCGGTACGGCACGCCCGGGTACGCGCAGCTTTCCCAATCCTGCCCGGAAGAGATCCGGCGGGGCGCCGAGGACGGTGCCGAGATGGGCGCCTTCCACGACCTGTTCCAACCGCAACGCGAGGACAATCTCCGGCTGCGGCTCGACGAATACACCCCGGCCGGATGTGACGCCGGGATCCTGATCGCCACCTAGGAGACTGTGATGCAAGCCGACTTCTCGCGCCGCACCTTCGACCGCGCCAAGCACTTCTCCGCGGTGCTGTCCCAGCAGGGCCGGGTCCAGCTCGACGCCGATTTCAACGAGCAGGCCGCGATCCTGTTGCACCAGTTGCGCACGGTGGTGACCGATCTGGTCGGCCACGCGGCCGCCCCGGAGGCGTACGCCGGGTTCGCGGTCGAGCGGGAACCCGCGGACGCGACCAAGAAGCTCGAGGACCTGCGCGTCTCCCCGGGCCGGATCTACGTCGACGGGATCCTGGTGGAGAACGATCTCGGGACGGCCACCGACTCTTCGACCTGGACCAGCTACTGGCGCCAGCCGGACGGTTACCTCGATCCGGAGAACCCGGAGGACCGGCTGCCGGACACCGGTCCGTTCGTGGTGTACCTGCGGGTGTGGGAACGGCTGATCACCGCGTTGCAGGATCCGGCCATCCGCGAGGTCGCCCTCGGCGACCCGGGACCGGACACCGCCGTCCGGTCGAAGGTCGTCTGGCAGGTGGCGAAGTTCCTGGTGGACAAGGAGAACACGGCGCCTCCGGCCGCTCAGTTCGACGCCTGGCGGAAGGAGCTCAACCCGAATCCGGGCCTGCTCGCCGCCCGGGCGAAACGGCCCGGGCGGGCCGACGAGGACGTGTGCGATCTCCCGCCCGAGGCGCGGTTCCGCGGCCTGGAGAACCAGCTGTACCGGGTCGAGGTGCACACCGGCGGCCTGGCCTGGCAGGACTGGACTGGCGACCGGACGCTCCGGAAGGACGAGTGCGGCCTGTCCGGGGCGACGTTCAAGTGGTCCCGGGAGAACGCTTCGGTGGTGTTCCCGATCGTGTCACTCTCGGGCGCCGAGGTGGAACTGGCCACCCTGGGCCGCGACGGCAAGCTCGCCCTCGAGGTCGGGGACTGGGTGGAACTCGTCGACGACGCCACGGCCAGCCGGGTCGCCGACGACGTGCTGCCCAGCGACGAACCGGTTCCCGCGCCTTCGCTGCGCCAGGTGGTGGCCATCGATCCGGCGGACCGGCGGGTCACCCTGGACGCGGAGGTGGCCGAAGACTGCGGCCCCGGCAGCCGTCCGGAACTGCATCCGTTCCTGCGCCGGTGGGACCACGCCTCGCCGACCGCCTACGAGAAGGGCAAGCGCGACGTCGCCGAGGACGGGGCGCTCCCGCTTGTCGAAGGGCAGTGGATCGACCTGGAAGACGGCGTGCAGGTGATGTTCGCCGAGCGTGCCGACCCCGGCACCTACCGCCGCGGCGACTACTGGCAGATCCCGGCGCGGACGGTCCCCGGTGACGTGGAATGGCCGCAGGACGATCGGGGGCCGCAGGCGGTTCCCGCCCATGGTGTCGCCTATCACTATGCGGCGCTGGCTGTGGTTACCGCGGCGGGTGCGGTGACCGAGCCTCGGCCGGTTTTCAGGCCTCAGGTCGGGTCTCCGGCTGGGTCGCCTGTTCAGAAGCGGGTTTCGTCCGGGTCGCCGAAGCCGCGTACCGCGCAGTCGACGCGGCGATCTTCGGGTGGATCCGGTGATGGCTGAGCAGCAGGACCTCCGCCGTGCCGAGCGGCGCGGCGGAGGTTTCGGGCTGCCTTGAGACCGGACCTATCCGGCGCTCGGCAGGTAGTCCGCGCGGTCGGCTTCGTGCAGCAGCCGCTGCATCTCGGGGGACGGGCCGACGCCGAGTTCCCGGCGCAGCAGCACCCGGTAGGAGTGGTAGGTGTTCAGCGCTTCGGAGTAGTTTCCTTCGGCGAGGTGGATCTCCAGCAGAAGCCGGTGCGGGGTCTCCCGCAACGGCTCGGCGCGCATCGCGGCGAGGGTCGACTCGACGGCCTCCCCGTACTTGCCCTGCCGCAGTTCGTTCGCCGCGAGCCTTTCCATGGTGTGCAGGTAGAGCTGGCGCAACCGCTCGCGTTCGATGAGCACCCAGTCGTCGAACCATCCGGGGAGCAGTTCGCGCAGCCCGCCCATCCGCAGATCGAGGACGTCCGGCGGCTCGTCGCCCACCGCGGCGGTCTTCGCCGACAGCACCAGGTCGTCGACGTCCACCCGCACCCAGTCGTGCAACCGGAGCGTCTCGCCCTGGGCCGCCACGACCGGCGCCCCCAGCTGGTGCAGCCGCCACAGCGCGGTTCGCAGGCTGCCCAGTGCGCGCTGCTCGTCCGATTCCGGCCACAGCACGCCGATCGCGTGCGCGCGGCTCGCCCGTCCCCGCAGGCCGAGGAAGGCGAGCAGCCGTTGCAACGTCCGCGGCACGTCGACGGTCCCCTCCGCGCACGCGAGCGCGAATCCGTCGAGCAGCGACAGCCGAGCCTCACCCGTCATGACCAGGACCACCCCTCCGCACCCATGAACGTGATCAAGGGTCCCGCCGCGAACGGTCCGTGGTCGCGCCCCATCGCGACACCGATGGGGCCACCCCTTTCCGCCCGAAGGGTCGGTTGCGCGGTTGCCCGATCAGGCAGCCGGTGTCGTCCATGTGGACGATCGACGGACCGTGGCCAAGACGGTGATTTCCAGACAGGCTCGCACCGGAAGTTGATGACCTTTCGTGAGGTGGGCGATGATCAAATATTCGCGGTGGGCCCCGCCCGATCAGGTCGACGAGGTCGAGGCCCATGTCCGAGCGCACTTGTCCTCGGTGGCCGACGGCGCCGACGATCCCGAGAGCCGGGCCGGGGAAGTGGTGATCGAACGGAAAGAGGAGTCCGAACCGGCGGGCGTCCTGGTCGTCGGCACGCTCGACGCCGAACCGGACGCCGCTTATCTGCGCGACGATTTCGATCCCGAGGACGACGTCCGGCGCAATCCGCTGTCGGTGCCCTCGATCAACGACGAGGAGAGCCGATGAGTGTCGCACGCGCACGGGAAGTCCGGGACCGGCTCCGGGCACTGGGTTTCGTCGTGCACGAATGGCCGGGATGGGAGTCTCGGGGCAATGGTCAGAGTTCGGCCTACGAGGGTGCCATCTGGCACCACACCGGAAGCGCCTACGGCAGCGCGTATCGCGGTTTGGTGGACGGCAGGCCGGATCTGTCCGGGCCGCTGTGCAATTTCGCCGGCAACGCGGATGGCAGTTTCACCCTGATCGCCGCGCATCCGGCGAACCACGCCGGCGCCTCCGGCGGCCGCAACACGGCGCCGCTGCCTCGTACGAGGACGTTCAACCGGTGCGTCATGGGCCTGGAAATCGTCTACCCGGGCGACAAGCCGATGACCGACGCCCAGTACCGGGCGATGCTGGCGTGGGGAAAGGTGACCACGGACGTCTTCGGCTTCTCCGACATCAACCGGGTCAAGGGGCACGCGGAAACCAGCATCACCGGTAAGTGGGACCCCGGGTTCGCGCCGGGGAAAACGATCGATCTGAACAAGGCCCGCGCCGACGCACGGGCGGGCAAGGGAGGCGACGACATGTTCGAGGACGGCGACCGCAACGCGTTGAAGAGCATCAAGGACAACCTGTACTACGGCGGAGGCGATCGGTCGCGTTTGGACGATCTGCTCGATCTGGTCAAGTCCATTCACGAAATGGTCTCCTCGGATCACCAGAACCTGTACCACGGTGGCGGTGACCGGTCGAGACTGGACGACCTGATCGACGACGTGAAAGCGATCAAGAGCGGAAAGGTGAAATAGTCCGGGAAGCGTGTGCGCCGCCGCGGTCTGCCGGCCGCGGCGGCGCTTCAACGTCAGCCCGGCGGTTTGCGGAGCAGGAAGAGGAAGTAGCCGATGTGGTCGCGGAAGAGCGACCGGACCAGCGGAACCAGTTCGTCCATCCGCGCCACGAGCTCCGGCCCGTAGCGTTCCAGGATCTCGTCGTGCCGGTCGGCGTACAGAATTCCCATGAGCTCGCCGGAGAAGGCGCAGTTCTGCGTCATGTTCTCGGCCCGGACGAGTTCGAATCCGGCCGTGTCCGCGAGGGTCAGCAGTTCCGTGGGGGTGAGTGGCGGAGCGCAGGACCAGGTTTCGCGATAGGCGGCCAGTTCCTGTTCGGATGGGTTACCGCGCTGGGTGAATTCGGTCAGCAGGAAATGGCCGCCCGGGCGTAGGACCCGCCAGGCCTCCTGCAATCCTTTCAACCGATCGGAAAGATGCGGGTAGCTGTCAATCGCCCAAGCGGCGTCGAAGGATTCGTCCTCGAAGTCGAGGTCCATGGCGTTGCCGTAGACGAACTTCACCCGGTCGGCCGCACCGGCGGAGCGCGCCAGGTCGGCGGCCTTGGCGATCTGGGTCCGGCTCACGGTGATCCCGGTGACCCGCCCACCGCTGCGCTGGGCCAGCCGCACCGCCGGGCCTCCGGTGCCGCAGCCGATGTCCAGTAGGTGCTCGCCGGTGCGGAGGCCGATGGTGTCGATGAGGAAATCGGTTTGCCTTTCCTGCGCGCGGTTCGCCAGGTCGGTCAAGGTGGCGGCGGGAGCGCGTTCGTGGTGGGGCGCCCACATGCCGATGTGGATGGCGGTGTCGCCGATCGTCAGGGAGTAGAGGTCGCCGAACTGGTCGTAGGCGGCCCCGACTTCGTCCGGAGTGGGTAGGGAATCGTTGACTGGTCGATCGTTTGTCGTCACAGTGCTTCTCCCGAGCGATAACTGGGGACGTTGCCAGGGTAGTGGGCGGTGCGCTCTCGGGGCAGTGAGTTCGTGGTGGGGGTGGTTGCCGTTTCTTGGAGTTGGGTTGGGTTTCAGGCACGCCTTCGGCGCGCCGTGGGAAACTGTCGCTCCACGGGTCGATTCCCGTCGTTGGTCACCAGCGACAGTTCCCCACGGAATGGGCATCTTTGGTCGCGTTGGCGGCCGTGCCCGATTCACCTTCCGCGAGTCCCCCGTTCCGGTCGCGCGAGTCCCCCGTTTTGGTCGGGTGAGTTCCCCGTTTCGGTAGCTGAACACCACGATCCGGCATGCGCCCCCCACAGAATGAGCATGTTTGGTTACGGCAGCAGCCGCGCCCGATTCACCCATTCGAGATGGGTGTTGATCTTCCGTTGTCGATAGAATGGGAGACGTGGAAACGAATACCAGACTTGCGGACCTGAAAGACATTATTCAGTTGGAGGGGGAGGTGATTGCGCGGGCGCAGGCTCGGCAGTTGAGAGCCATTGCGGAACTGGACAACCTGCAAGGAAGATCCCGCGGTGTGCCCGTCGAAGTGGCTTGGATGCTGAAACTGACGGAACACAAGGCGGCGAGGAAGGTGGCGCTCGCGCGGACGCTCACCACGCGGCTGCCCGAAACCCTGAAAGCCATGGAGGGTGGGGTGATCGACGGGGAGAAAGCCTCCAAGATCGCCGAACCCACGGCATACTTGAGCGATGAGAAGGCCCGTGAGGTTGATGCCATCATGGCCAGCCGGTTGCAGGG
>NZ_VTHK01000058.1:0-46388 GCF_009765355.1 Amycolatopsis anabasis
GAAACCCGCTACGCCGCAGACTGACACGCCATATTTGCCTTACGAATCAATAGAACCGGTCTGTCCACTCACGACCCACCCCAATCGGCGACGGGTCCCGAACCGCACCCGGCCCGCTCGGGGCGGCACTCTGGCGGGAAAGTGCCGCCGAGTACCCGAAAACGCGTGCACTTTCGGTCGCCCGCTGGAACCGCACTTCGCCGACCAAGCACAAGCAAGGGAGCCGAGTGCGTGGGGTCGTGAGCGTTTACGCCGGTTAGAACCGGACGGAACACTCACGACCCGCTACTGCTTGTTACCGGCCGCCTTGATCAAACCGTCCAGCCAGCCGGGCACCGAGGTGTCCACGACCTGGTCACCGACCGCGACCGTCGGCGTGCCCCGGAAGCCCTTGGAGCCGTCGCGCCGGGTCGCCTGCAGATGCGGCGCCTGTTCGGCGGCGCTCATCCCGGCGTTGACCTCCTGGTCGTACTTGCCGCTCGTGACCGCCTGCGCGAAGTCGTCGCCGAGGCCGAGCGCGCGGCCGAGCGCGATGAGCTGCTGCTTGTCGTACCCCCGGCCACCCTCGTCGGGCTGGCTGCCGAACAGGCTGTCGTGGAACTGCACGAACTTGCCGCCGTCGGCCGCGGCCAGCGCCGCGTTGGCCGAATCGAGCGAGTACCCGGGCGGGTTCGAAGCGGAGTTCAGCATCGGCAGCATGTGGTAGCGGACCTTGATCGTGCCCGCGTTGAGGTTCCGCTCCAGGTCCGCGGAGTTCGCCTTCTCGAACTGCCCGCAGGCCGGGCACAGGAAGTCCGCGTAGACGTCCACGGTGAGCTTCGCGGTGTCCTTGCCCGCGAGCACGGTGCCCCCGTCGCGGGCGACCGGGTAGCCCACCTCCTTGGACACCACGGGAATCGCCTGCTCGGCGGTCCGCTCGGTCTTCGACTTGGTGAAGTACACCCCGGCGATGACCCCGGCGGCGAGCAGGACCACGGCGACCACGGCGACGATCGTCGAGCGCCGGGCGCCCGGTCTCGCGGCGGCCACCGCCTTCGCGCCCTTGCTCCGCTTCCGATTCCCGGTTCCAGCCACTGAAGATCCCTTTCGCGTACTTCTCGTCCGTCTCACGAGTCGGATACCGGACCGGTTCGGTTCCCGGTGCGACCGAGACCACAAGCGGGAACTCGGTCCGAACCGCGGCCGACCAGTGGAATCGTGCTGGGACGTTCTCGCGGTGCTCTCCTGGTCGCCGCGCTCCTGGCGGCCGCGGTGGTGGTCGCCATCACGCTCGCCTCGAGCGACGTGTACGCGTTGCTCGGCGACACCGATCCCGGCGCCCTGACCTCGTTCGGCGCGGGTCTGCTGCGACTGGTCGCCAAGGGCGCGGGCGCGGTGTGCGCGGGCGCGCTGGTGTTCGCCGTGTTCCTGGCCAGAAGCTCGACGGGCAGGCTCGACGTGGACGGGTACGCCGCGCTGCGGCTCGCCGGGCGGGCGGCCGCCGTGTGGTCGGTGGCCGCGGCCGCGCTGGTGCCGTTCGACGCGGCGGACGGCTCGGGGCAGCCGGTGTCCCTCGCGCACCTGCCCGAGCTGATCGACGCGATGGAGCAGCCGAAGGCGTGGCTGATCACGCTGGCCACGACCACGATCGTCGCCGTCGCCTGCCGGTTCGTGCTGTCCTGGCGCACCACGCTGCTGCTGGCCGTGCTCGCGCTGTTCGCCCTGCTGCCGCCGGTCCTGGTCGGGCACGCGTCGATCGGCGCCTGGCACGACGTGGCGACGAACTCGATCGTGTGGCACGTGGTGGCCGCGTCGGTGTGGATCGGCGCGCTGGTCGCGCTGCTGGCCCGGCTCCGGCGCGGCGGCGGGGACCTGGCGCTGCGCCGCTACCACCGGCTGACCGTGTGCTGCTGGGTGGTGCTCGGTGCGTCCGGCGTGGTGAACGGGGTGATCGGCGCCGGGTGGGGCGGCCTCACGTCGACCGGATACGGGCGCCTCGTCCTGGTGAAACTCGCCGGGCTCCTCGCACTCGGCGCGGGGTGCGTGTTCGTCCGCCGCCGCTTCGGGACGAACTCGGCGAGCCGGGTGGTGGTCGTCGAACTCGTCATCCTCGGCCTGATGATGGGCGTGTCGGTCGGCCTCGCCCACCTGCCGCCGCCGACGTTCTTCAGCCATCCGGCGTCGGCGATCGAAACGCTCATCGGGTACGAGCTGCCGGACCCGCCCACCGTGCTCGCCTTGCTCACCGAATGGCGGTTCGACCTGATCCTCGGCGCGTTCGGGGTCCTGGCCGTCACGCTGTACCTGCTGGGCGTGCGCCGGTTGCGGCGGCGGGGCGACCGGTGGCCGGTCGGCCGCACGATCGCGTGGATCGGCGGCTGGGCCGCGGTGCTCGCCGCCACCTCGTCCGGGCTGGGCAAGTACTCCCCCAGCACGTTCGCGCTGCACATGGTCACCCATATGACGTTGAACATGCTGGCCCCGGTGCTGCTCGTCCTGGCCGGTCCGATCACCCTCGCACTGCGCGCGCTTCCGGTGGCGGGCAAGGAGAATCCGCCCGGTCCGCGCGAGTGGCTGCGGTCGGTCGTGCACTCCCGGGTCGCGCGGTTCTTCGGCCACCCGCTGGTCGCCGCCGCGCTGTTCGTCGGCTCCTACTACGCCCTCTACTTCTCCGGCCTGTTCGGCGAGGCGATGCGGTACCACTGGGCGCACCAGCTGATGAACGTGCACTTCCTGGTCACCGGCTACCTCTTCTACTGGCTGGTGATCGGTGTCGACCAGGCGCCGCGGACCCTGCCGCATCTGGCGAAGCTCGGCATGCTGTTCGCGGTCATGCCGTTCCACGCGTTCTTCGCGGTGGTCCTGATGAACAAGCAGACCGTGATCGCGGAGACGTTCTACCGCTACCTCTCGCTGCCCTGGCTGCCCGATCTGCTCGGCAACCAGCGGCTCGGCGGCGGGATCGCGTGGGCGACCGGGGAGATCCCGCTGGTGATCGTGCTGATCGCGCTGCTCGTCCAGTGGGCCCGGCACGACGAACGCGCCGCCCGCCGCGCGGACCGCCGAGCCGATCAGGGCCACGACGACGAGCTGGCCGCCTACAACGCGATGCTCGCCCAGCTCGCCGCGGGAACTCGGGACGCCCGGCACCCGACTGGTGGACCGTGATCTCCCAAACCGAGCCGGTTGAGCTCGCGGTCGGTGGCATGACCTGCGCGGCCTGCGCGGCGCGCGTGGAACGTTCGCTGAACAAGCTCCCCGGCGTGCGGGCCACGGTCAACTACGCGACCGAGAAGGCGACCGTGCACCCTCCGGCCGACCTCGACCCCGGCGAGCTGGTGGCCTGCGTCGAGCGCGCCGGGTACTCGGCCGCGCTCGCCGGCCCCGAGCCCGTCGACGAGAACACGGCTCGCGCGCTCGATCTGCGCCGCCGGATGACCGTCGCGGCACTGCTCGCGCTGCCGCTCGGCAACCTCTCCATCGCGCTCGCCCTGGTCCCGTCCCTGCGCTTCCCGTACTGGGAGCTGGTCTGCCTCGCACTGGCCACCCCGGTCGTGTTCTGGTCCGCGCTGCCGTTCCACCGCGCCGCCCTGCGCGGGCTCCGGCACCGGACGTCCACTATGGACACCCTGGTCTCGCTCGGCGTGCTGACCTCGTACGGCTGGTCGGCCTGGTCGGTGCTGTTCGGCGATCCGTCGGGGCCGGGCTACTGGCTCGGGTTCGGCGCCACCGCGGCCGGGGCGGACGCGGTCTACCTCGACGTGGCCGCGGGGGTCACCACGTTCCTGCTGGCCGGGCGGTACTTCGAGTCCCGGTCCCGGCGCAGCGCCGCCGACCTGCTCCGCGCGCTCGACGCCCTGGCCGCGAAGGAGGTGCGCGTCCTCGCCGACGGCGTCGAGCGACTGGTGCCGATCGGGCAGCTGGCCACCGGTGACGAGTTCGTGGTCAAACCCGGCGAGAAGATCGCCGCCGACGGGGTGGTCGTGCGGGGCGGCTCGGCGGTGGACACCAGCACGGTCACCGGGGAATCGGTCCCCGCCGAGATCGGCCCCGGCGACCGGGTCATCGGCGGCAGCGTCAGCACCAGCGGGCGGCTCGTCGTGCGCGCGACCGCGGTCGGCGCCGCGGCCCAGCTCGCGCGGATGAGCGTGCTCGCCGAACAGGCGCAGGAACGCAAGGCGAACGTGCAGAAGCTGGTCGACCGGATCTGCTTCTACTTCGTGCCGACGGTGCTGGCCCTGGCCGCCGTGACCTTCGCGGGCTGGCTCTTCGCGGGCGAACCGGGCCGGGCGGCGTTCGGCGCGGCGGTGTCCGTGCTGATCATCGCCTGCCCGTGCGCGCTCGGGCTCGCCACGCCCACCGCCCTGATGGTCGGCGTGGGGCGCGGCGCGCAGCTCGGCATCCTGATCAAGGGGCCGGACGCGCTGGAGGCCAGCCGGGAGATCGACACCGTGGTGCTGGACAAGACCGGCACGGTCACCACCGGCCGCATGACGGTCAGCGGGGTGCATCCCGTCGACGGGGTGTCGCGTGCGGAGGTCCTGCGCCTGGCGGGTGCGGTGGAGGCCGCGTCCGAACACGCCATCGCCGCCGCGATCACCGCCCTCGCCCGCGAAGAGGTGGGCGCGCTGCCGGAGGCGACCGGTTTCGAGGCGCTGCCCGGCCTCGGCGCCCGGGCCGCTGTGGACGGCGGGAAAGTCCTCATCGGACGGTCCCGGCTGCTCGCCGAGCACGGCGTCCCGGTCCCCGACGAGCTCGCGGAAACCGTTACCGCCGAACAGGAACGCGGCGCCACCGTGGTCGTGCTCGCATGTGACGATCGCACCCTGGCCGCCCTCGCGGTGCACGACGAGGTCAAACCGTCGGCACGGGCCGCGGTCGACGCGTTGCACCGGTTGGGCCTGCGGACCGTGCTGCTCACCGGGGACCACGCGGCGACCGCGCGGACGGTCGCCGCCGAGGTCGGCATCGGCGAGGTGATCGCCGAGGTCCTGCCGGACGAGAAGGCCGCCACGATCCGCCGCCTGCAGCACGAGGGCCGGGTGGTCGCGATGGCGGGCGACGGCATCAACGACGCGCCCGCGCTGGCCACCGCCGACCTCGGGATGGCGATGGCGCACGGCACGGACATCGCGATGAAGTCGGCCGACCTCATCCTGGTCCGCGAGGATCTGCGGGTCGCGCCGGACGCGATCCGGCTCGCGCACCGCACGCTGCGCACGATTCGCGGCAACCTGCTCTGGGCGTTCGGCTACAACCTCGCCGCGCTCCCGCTCGCCGCGTTCGGGCTGCTCAACCCGCTGATCGCGGGCGCGGCCATGTCGCTGTCGTCGGTGCTGGTGGTGTCCAACAGCCTGCGGCTGCGCAACTTCACCGGGAGCTGATTTCCGGCATGGACTAGGTTCCCCAGGGTGGAAACCGTCACCCTCGACGGGGTGGATCGCGGTCTCGTGCACGCGCTCCACCTCGACGGCCGCGCCCCGTTCAGCCGGATCGCCGACGTGCTCGGCGTCTCGGAGAACACCGTCGCCCGCCGCTACCGGCGGCTGCGGTCGGCCGGAGTGCTGCGGGTGGTGGGCGCCGTGGACGGGGTCCGGCTCGGGTACGTCTCGTGGACCATCCGGCTGCGGTGCACCCCGGACGCGGCGAGCCCGCTGGCCGCGGCGCTCGCGCGGCGGCCGGACACGTTCTGGGTGCACATCCTGTCCGGGGGCACCGAGATCTCCTGCAACGCCCAGGCTCGCGGCGAGGACGAACGGGACGCGCTGCTGCTGGAGAAACTACCGCGCACGAACCGGGTGCTCGCGATGAGCGCGCATTCCATCCTGCGCGGCTTCGCCGGACCGGACGGCTGGGGTGGCGCGGTCGCGCTGTCGGCGAAACAGGCCGAACGCCTGCGGCCCGCCCCGCCGGATCCGGGGGACGAGCCGATCGCCCTGGCCGAGGACGAGCACGCGTTGCTGGAGCCGCTGTCCCGCGACGGGCGGGCGAGCTACGCGGAACTGGCCGCGAGCACCGGCTGGTCGGAATCCACCGTGAAACGGCGTCTGGAACAGCTGCGCCGCACCGGGATTCTGGTCTACCAGCTGGAAATCCCGCCCGCGGCGCTCGGGTACCGCGCCGAGGCGAGGCTGTGGATGTCGGTACGGCCGTCCGATCTGGTCTCGGTGGCCGAAACGCTCGCCGGGCACCCCGAGATCCTGTTCGTCGCGGTCACCACCGGCGCGACGAACCTGGTCGCGGTGGTCGCCTGCCGGGACTCCGCCGATCTGTACCGGTACCTGACCGAACGCGTCAGCCCGCTGGACGCCGTGCACACCGTGGAGACGGCGCCGGTGGTCCGGACGGTCAAGCGGTCGGGGACGCCGCTACCGCTTCGATCCCTTTGACGCCGCGCTTCTGCCAGTTCCACACCGGGTTCAGGGCCGGTTCGGCGTGCAGCACGTGGCTGAGCACCCGCCATTTGGTGGCCTCGTCGACCTGCCCGGGGTGGGCCGGGACTTCGCCGTCGACCGGCGGGTACGTCTTGAGGTAGTCGGTTGCCGTGCGAATTCCCTGGTTCCGCAACAGATCGCGGTCCTTGGTGCCTTGTCGCAGATGCACGTCCGGGTTGTCCTTCGCGAGTTTGCGTTCCTTGCGCGTGTTCTCCGTCCGGCCCAGCCGCAGGTAGAGGTGCGCCTGGTCGAGCCAGTCGACGATCCGGCTGACCGGTACCCGGGTGTGCAGGATGACCTCGACCAGATTCGCCGTGGTCAGGCTCTGCAGATCCTCGATGCCCTCTTCGAGCAGCCTCGACTCGTACCACACGTTCATCCCGTCGAGCTGGGTCAGCGGGTAGTCCGGGCTGATCGACGGAACCGCGTCGCGCAGCGCGACGGCGGCGGCCCGCTGCAGGGCGCGCAGGCCGACGATCGGGAACAGGCCGACCACGAACGCGACGACCAGCTGGACGTGCACCTCGATCCCGCCCATCACCTGGTACAGCGCGGCGACGACGAGCAACGCGACGATGATGCGCAGCACCGCGGCCGCGTACGCGCTCGGCCGCAGGTCGCTCTGGAAGAAGCGGCGGAGCAACGTCTGCGTGATGAAGAAGTAGGCGCCGAGGAAGGCGTACTTGAGCACGTCCCAGCCGCCCTCGGGGGCGGTGAGGAAACCGAAGTCCCACAGCACCGCGGCCCAGCCCACCGCGAGCGTGACGGTGAGCAGGAAGAGCGGGAACAGGCTCCCGACCCGCACCCCGGACTCGGCGTCGACCTCGCCGCTGGACACGGACTGGCCGTAGTAGGCGTCGAACTTCTGCCGGTAGATGCTGTGCCGCCCGGTGTACAGCGGACCGCCGCCGCTGACCCACTCGGCGAAGTATTCCGAAGTGGACGGGGGCCGCGGCAGGTACTGCGGTTCGTCCAGCTTCAACCGGTGCAGGTACAGCACGTATTCGTCCCAGAGCGCGCCCGCGCGCTGGCCGAGGAACCGGATGTAGAGCCAGCCGGGCAGGAAGGAAAGGCACCACAACGCGAACAGCGCCAGGAAGGTCACATCGAGCGGCCAGTGCCGGTGGGCCGGCAGCCAGGCGAACACGAACGTCACCAGGACCACCAGGCCGATCAGCAGGTTCATGGCGCCGCTGGCGATCTGGCGGCGCAGCCAGGTGGCGCGCTTGGGCTTGGCGGGCCGTTTCGCGCCCGGCGACCCACCCACGGGCTCGGCGATCCGGGCCCAGATCATTTCCAGCGCGCTCGGGTCCACGTCGACCAGCAGGGTGGCCAGGCGGGCCGCGGCCTGGCGGCGGGCGTCGGGAGACCCGTCTTCGGCGAGGCCGCGCAGTTCCGGGTCCTTTTCCAGGAGCAGGGCGAGTTCGGTGAGCAGCGCGCCGTCGAGATCGGGATCGTGCTGGGCGGGCCGCCGCCTGCGCCGGAACGTCTCCCGGCGGGTCTCCTGGTCTTCGGCCGCCGTGCGGCGCAGGAACGGAAGCAGATAGGTCGCGAGCAGGCCGGTTTGCGCGCTTCTTGGCATCACCATCGAAAGTCCCCCTTCACGCCGGCGCAGCCCGCGCGGCGTCCCGAGGACAAGATAGGCCCACCCGGCCGGATTGTGTCCGATTATCCTCCGAATGACGCAGTGCCCGTTAGTTTCAGAGGCTAAGCAATGCGCGTTCCACCCAGTTCTCGAAGTGCTGCCAGGCGACGTGATCATCAGCCGTTTCCGGTTCCACTTCGTCGAGGACCGAATCGGCCGCGTCGAGGAGGTCCCAGTACGGGTGATGCCGATCCTGCCCGGACGCGGACCGGTACCCGGCGAGGAACCGGTCCGCGACGCCGATGTCGTACTGCTGGACGAGGTTGATCCGCATGCGCGCGAGATCGATGCCGTGCGGACCGATGCAGCCGGTGGTCCAGTCCACGACCCCGGTCAGGATCCCGTCGCGCCAGAGGACCTGGTCCGGGTGGAAGTCGCGGTGGAGGAAACCGTCGGCGCCCCGGACGGTGTCGCGCGGCGGCGGGCCGTCGAGGATGGTGAAAACCTTCTCCCAGACAACGGGTTTCGCCGACCAGCGCGGAACTTCGCGTTCCCCGTCGATCGCGGGGTCGTAGTAGGTGTCGTACGGCTGCGGGGCGAGGGGATCGCCCGGGTCGATTTCGACCTCGTGGATGGTGGCCAGCATATCCGCGAGCTGACCGAGGAATCGGTCGAGGTCGTCGGGAACGTCCTCGGTGTCGCCGGGAATCCGAGTGGTGAGCAGGGCCGGAACGTCACAGGTCTGCGGGGTGAGGTCGATCCCGACGAGTTCGGGCGCCGGAACTTCGGTCTCGGCGAGCAAGCGGAGCGCCACGGCTTCATTGGCCGGGCGATACCACGGATCCCGGACTATCCGCTCGGTGTCGTGGAAGCGGCGCAGCACGAATTCTTCGGTTTCCGCCACGGTCGCCGCCTCGGCATCGATGGCATGCAGCGTGGTCGAACCGCGGCCCAGGTAACGAACGGAGCCGATCGCCATCTCCGCACCGACAACCCGACGCACCCAGTGAAGCGCCCGCTCCGGAAGGAGCTCCCCAGTCACGTGATCCCCATTCTGTGCAACGTCCTGCTGCCAAGTTAGCGATGCCCGCCCGGAGTGTCGAGGCGGAAAACCCCCACACACCGCTCACGAATCCACCCACCCGAGTTGTTCGAACGCAAGCGACCTGTTCGCCTCACTGATCGACCGCACTCGGCCGGTTCCGCCGACGTGCCACCGGGCTGAGGCTAGTGCGACTGCGCGCTGAAGCCCGTCACCCGCGAGCAGAGGCGCGCCGAACAGCGGGACGACCATTCCCGCGCCTGTTCAACCGCATGACCACAAGAGAGCACTTCAAGATCCACGCGGTGGTCTCTTCGCCCCACAACTGCGCCAGTGTTGGACCAAAAGTGGTGTCGCAAGGATTTTTTGAAAACAGATTCGTTGAGCAGCCCTGTCGAACCCGCCACAAGCACGGCGACTACCAGAAACACCCACTGCCACAGGGTGAGGGCTTTACTCGCCCCGGCCAGGGTCCGCGCGCCGACGTCGAGTGCGAGCAGCACGGCGATGGCGTGTGCACGGGTCGGCCGGAACCTCATGCGCCGCATTGTCCCACGTCGCAGTACCAAATCCACATTCGATACCGCGGAGGACGATTCCGTGACCGATACCCGCGCGCCCGCAACGTCGCCGGAGTCAGCGTGACCACGATCGAAACCGACTTGGGCGTGCTCAACGTACTGCTCAACCGGCTCATGCCGCCGACGTGGTCCGGGCCTCACCCCGGGTGCAGGGCTCGACCGTGCTGTTGCCCGAGCCGGCGCACCCGGCACTGGCCGATCCGAAGGAGTGCGGCGGGCTAATCGTCCTCGCCGGTCAGCACGAGAACCGATGCACTGTGTCGCGCGCCCGCTGTGCTGTGGTGCGAGCACTCTCGGCCAGGCGCCGGTGCTCTTGCTCGTTCTCTGGCTCCTGGGTGGCCAGCCGGTCACCACGGGCGGCGATGAGATCCTGCACCTCGGACAGCTTGCGGGCCGCCGTGACCAGTTCGGTCCGCAGCTGCTCGGCCGCGGCCGCCAGCGCGAGCGCCGATCCGCCGTCGTCGTCGTGCGACGCCCATTCCCGCAGCGATTCGGCTGCCTCGCGATCGACCTGTTGCTGCTCCCGGTCGTGTGCCTGCTCCGTGCGGCTCAACGCCGCTTCACTGCGGTCCAGCCGTGCCATGCTGGCTTCCAACGCCGCGCGGGCCCGCCCGATGGCTTCCCGCCCTCGCTCCTGCGAAGTGGGGACCGGCATACCGAGCTGGCGGTCGCGCCGGTCCAGCCGCTGTTCCCAGTCGGCGAGCCCCTGCTCACGCCCATCAGCCAGGCTCTCCCGTTGGTCGGCCGCCTGCTCGCGTTGGTCGGCCGCCTGCTCGCGTTCGTCAGCCGTCTGCTCGCGCTGGTCGGCGGCGCGATCCCGCTCGTCCCGGGCGCCCTCCGCAGCGTCGGCCATGGGCGCGCTGCGGGCAGCCGTATCCGTTTCGTCCTGCATATCAGCAAGTGTGCGCCGAGACGAAGCAATCCGTACACCCGGGGCTTCCCGCCGCACCCGTGCCCTCGGCTCCCACCCGGGAGGCGGCAACGCGACGATCCGCCAATTCCTGGTCCGGAAAAGCTCGGTGGCTGTCGCCGAACATGTCGCCCGCCAGCCCGGGTTCTCGGCTGGCGGGCCGACACGGTCGGTCTGGACATCGACGAGCCCGTGGTGGCCCGGCCGAGCTGGTGCGGGCCTTCCCCGCACGTCAGCCACCGGATCACGGCTTCTCGGTGAATTCGCGGTACCGGCGATCGATCAACGTGGCAACAGAACGCCGGCGATCCCCGCCGCGAGGGTTCCCGCAAGGGATGCAAGAGCAAGTCCGAGTGGGAATGTGGCCATCAGGAGCACTTTTCTCACCTCCTTCGCCCAGGTAGCGAGAAAGCAGTGGTCCCTCTGAATTACCACTTTCTCGTGCTGCTGGGCCGGTTGTCACCCGGGTAGGCGTTCGTATGCACCCGTCCGAGTCGACACCACTTGGACCTCTGGCTCCCCGGTCACTCCCCCGCGTCAGTCGTCTCGGTCAGTCCACGTCGACCCAGTCGAGGGTGCGGCCGACGGCCTTCTGCCAGCCCGCGTAGCCCTTCGCACGCTGCTCGTCGCTCCAGGACGGCTGCCAGCGCCGGTCCTCGTTCCAGTTCTGTTCGAGTTCGTCGGTGGACCGCCAGAAACCGACGGCGAGCCCGGCGGCGTAGGCGGCGCCGAGCGCGGTGGTCTCGGCGACCACCGGTTTGGATACCGGCACACCCAGCACGTCGGCCTGCAACTGCATGCACAACTGGTTCGCCGTCACCCCGCCGTCCACACGCAGCACGTCCAGGGTGACCCCGGAATCCGCCTGCATGGCCTCGACCACGTCCCGGCTCTGGTAACAGATCGACTCCAGGGTCGCCCGCGCCAGATGCGCGTTGGTGGTCGCCCGGGACAACCCGACGATCGCGCCGCGCGCATCCGAGCGCCAGTACGGCGCGAACAGACCGGAAAACGCGGGGACGAAATAGATCCCGCCGTTGTCGGCCACCTCGCGGGCCAGCGCCTCGCTCTGCGCCGCACCGCTGATGATGCCGAGCTGGTCGCGCAGCCACTGCACGGCCGAACCGGTCACCGCGATCGAACCCTCCAGCGCGTACACCGGCTTGTCGTCGCCGAACTGGTAGCACAACGTGGTGAGCAGGCCGTGCTTCGACCGGACCAGTTCGTGCCCGGTGTTGAGCAGCAGGAAGTTACCGGTGCCGTAGGTGTTCTTGGCTTCACCCGGCCGGAAGCACACCTGGCCCACGGTCGCCGCCTGCTGGTCGCCGAGGTCGCCGGTCAACGGCACCTCGCCGCCGACCGGGCCCAGCGCCCTGGTCACCCCGAAGAACCCCGGATGGGACGACGGTTTGATCTCCGGCAGCATCGCCCGGGGAATGTCGAAAAAGGACAGCAGCTCGTCGTCCCACCGCAGCGTTTCCAGGTCCATCAGCATGGTGCGGCTGGCGTTGGTCGGATCGGTGACGTGCACGCCGCCGTCGACTCCCCCGGTCAGGTTCCACAGCAGCCAGGAATCCGTGTTGCCGAAGATCGCGTCCCCGTCCTCGGCCGCCTTCCGCACCCCGTCGACGTTCTCCAGGATCCATTGCAGCTTGCCGCCGGAGAAATAGGTGGCCGGGGGCAGGCCGGCCTTCTTCCGGATCACGTCACCGCGGCCCGAACGGTCCAGCGCCGAGGCGATCCGATCGGTGCGCGTGTCCTGCCAGACGATCGCGTTGCAGTACGGGCGGCCGGTGCGGCGGTTCCACACGACCGTGGTCTCGCGCTGGTTGGTGACGCCGATCGCGGCCAGATCGGTGGCGGTCAGGTTCGCCTTGTGCAGCGCGGTTTCGATCACCGCGCGGGTGCGTTCCCAGATCTCGGTCGGGTTGTGCTCCACCCAGCCCGGGCGCGGCAGGATCTGCTCGTGCTCGAGCTGGTGGCGGGCGATCTCGTTGCCGCCGTGGTCGAAGATCATGAAACGTGTGCTGGTGGTGCCCTGGTCGATCGCGCCGACGAAGTCAGGCATGGGAACTCCTTGCCGCGGTGGGGGTTTCGATGCTCACGGCTTCCGGCGCACCGTCGGCGGGCAGGAAGCGTTCGATCAGGAGCTTGTACAGGCCGGCGCCGATCAGGCCGCCGAGCACGGGCGCCACGATCGGCACCCACCAGTACGGCGATCCGTACTGATCGGAGAACGCCGTGTCGTAACCGGTGAAGAAGGACGCCAGCCGCGGGCCGAAATCCCGCGCCGGGTTGATCGCGTATCCGGCGTTGGTGCCCCAGGCCATGCCGATCCCGACGACCGCGAATCCGATGATCAGCGGTGCCATGTTGGCGCCGGGCGCGGTGTTGCGCAGATCGGTGATGGCGAGGATGAGCAGCAACAGGATCGCCGTGCCGATCACCTGGTCGCGGAAGGCGCCCCAGTCGGTCACCGGGAGCGTGCCGTTACCCGGCAACGTGGAGAACACGCTCTGGGTCTTGATCGTGTGCCCGGGGTCGACCTTCGCCAGCACCTCGCTGTAGTTCCACCGCACGAGCAACGCGGCGACGAACGCACCCGCCGTCTGCGCCAGCGCGTACGGGGCGACCTTGCGCCACGAGAAACCCTTGAAGACGGCGAGCGCGACGGTCACCGCGGGGTTGAGATGCGCGCCGCTGACCCGCGAAGCCACGTAGACACCCAGCGTGACGCCGAGCCCCCAGGCCCAGGCGATGCTGTCGTGATCGCCGATGTCACCGGCGGCCACCTGGGCCACCACCCCGCAACCGAACAGGATCAAAATCAGCGTTCCCACGAACTCGGCGGCGAGTTCGCCGAGCAATCCGTGGGCCTTCAGGCGTTGCGCCATTGCTTCCTCCACAAAGGACCGTGCCCCCTTGCACTGGCCAGGGACGTTAAATTCGGCGTAACCCCCGGTCAACAAACCTCGGTCGACAATGTCGAACCCCCGGAAACCGGGTTCGACATTGTCGAATACCCGCCGGTCACGCTAGGGTCACCGGTATGCCCGGCCCGGTTCAGTCCATCGAGCGCGCGGCGGCGATCCTGCGGTTGCTCGCGCGCGGTTCCGGCCGCCTCGGAGTTGGTGAAATCGCCACTTCATTGGAGCTGGCCAAGGGAACCGCTCACGGAATCCTGCGTACGCTACAGCGAGTCGGGTTCGTCGAACAGGACCGCGACAGCGGCAAATACCAACTCGGCGCGGCACTTCTGCATCTCGGCACGAGCTATCTCGACGTGAACGAGTTACGCTCACGCGCGATCAACTGGGCGGACGCGCTGGCCGCACGCAGCGGTGAGGCCGTCCGCATCGGAGCCCCCTTGGAGGGCCAGGTGCTCGTCGTACATCACGTCTTCCGCCCGGACGACTCGTTGCAGACCCTCGATGTCGGGTCGCTGCTGCCGCTGCACGCGACCGCACTGGGCAAGGTCCTGCTCGCCTACGACGCGGACCTCACCGCGTCGCTGCGCGGCGGGCGGCTCGAGTCCTACACCCGCCGGACCCTGGTGTCGGCGACCACGGTCAAACGCGCCCTGACCAAGGTCCGCGAAACCGGCTGGGCCGCGGAGAACGGCGAGATGACCCCGGGTGAGGCGGGTATCGCCGCGCCGATCCGCGGGTACGGCGGCCTTGTCGTCGGCGCGATCGGGATTTCCGGTGCGGTGGAACGGATCTGCGACAGCGAAGGCAATCCCGGCACGAAGCTGGTGGCGCAGGTGCGGGACGCGGCCCGTGCGGTGTCCCGGGATCTCGGAGCGTCGCGATGGTGACGCGGTACGTGATGTCGATCGACCAGGGCACCACCTCCACGCGGTGCATCCTGTTCGACTCCCGCGGGCGGCTCGTCTCGGTCGTGCAGCGCGAGCACCAGCAGCACTTCCCGAAACCCGGCTGGGTCGAGCACGACGCGGTGGAGATCTGGCGCAATCTGGAGCGAATCGTCCCGCAGGCGATCAAGCAGGCCGGGGCCACCGCGGACCAGGTGGTCGCCCTCGGCATCGCCAACCAGCGGGAGACCACCGTGCTGTGGGACCGCCACACGGGCGTGCCGGTCGGCCGGGCGATCGTCTGGCAGGACACCCGCACCGACGATCTGATCACCGAACTCGGCCAGGAGCCCGGGGCCGAGCGCGTTCGCGAGCGGTGCGGGCTCCCCCTGGCGACCTACTTCTCCGCGCCCCGCATCCGCTGGCTGCTCGAACGTTCCCCCGCGCTGCGCGAACGCGCCGAACGCGGCGACATCCTGTTCGGCACCATGGAGAGCTGGCTGATCTGGAACCTCACCGGCGGCCCGGACGGCGGTGTGCACGTCACCGACGTCACGAACGCCAGCCGCACCATGCTGATGAACCTGCGCACCCTCGCCTGGGACGACGAACTGCTCGCGTTCTTCGGCGTGCCCGCCAGGATGCTGCCGGAGATCCGGTCGTCCACCGAGACCTACGGCCGCACGTCCCGCGTGGTCCCCGGTATCCGCATCGCCGCCGCGCTCGGCGATCAGCAGGCCGCCCTCTTCGGACAGACCTGTTTCGCGCCGGGCGAGGCGAAATGCACTTACGGCACCGGCAGTTTCCTGCTGCTCAACACCGGCGGCACCCCGGTGCATTCCGCCCACGGCCTGCTCACCACGGTGGGCTTCCAGATCGGCGAGGAGCCCGCGGTCTACGCACTGGAAGGCTCCATCGCGGTCACCGGATCGCTCGTGCAGTGGTTCCGCGACGGCCTGGAACTCATCGGCAGCGCCCCGGAGATCGAGACGCTCGCCCGGACCGTCGACGACAACGGCGGCTGCTACATCGTCCCGGCCTTCTCCGGTCTGTTCGCGCCGCACTGGCACAGCGAGGCCCGCGGGGTGATCGCCGGGCTCACCTCGTACATCACCAAGGGCCACCTGGCCCGCGCGGTGCTCGAGGCCACCGGCTGGCAGACCCGCGAGGTGGTCGACGCGATGAACGCCGACTCCGGGCTGGCGTTGTCCACGCTCAAAGTGGACGGTGGCATGACCGCGGACAACCTGCTGATGCAGTTCGTCTCGGACGTGCTCGACGTGCCGGTGGTCCGCCCGATGGTCGCGGAAACCGTGTCGCTCGGCGCGGCCTACGCCGCGGGGCTGTCCGTGGGGTACTGGCCCGATCTGGAAGGGCTGCGCCGGAACTGGCACCGGGCCGCGCAATGGTCGCCGAGCATGGAGCCCGGTCGCCGGGCCGGCGAGTTCGCCGCGTGGCGGCGGGCGGTCGAGCTGACCTTCGGCTGGATCCGGCCCAGCGGCACCGATCCCGGCCCGGCCGCGGACATCGTCGAACTGGTCCTCGCCGATCATCGCAGGTTCGACGAACTCTTCCGCGAACTGCGCAACGCCGAGGCCGACCGGAAGGCGGCGCGCGCGGAACTGGAAAGCCTGCTCACCGCGCATCTGGAGGCGACCGAACGCATGCTGCATCCGGCGTTGCAGCGCGAGCACCTCGTCGACACCGAACACGTCGAGGTCGTCAAGGCGCTGCGCGCCCTGATGGAGATCGAACCCGGCGAGACCGACGCCTACCACGAGGCGCTGGAGCGGCTCGCCGCGATCGTGGGCGCCCATGCGAGCGCCGAGGAGCGGACCGTGCTCAACCACCTGCGGCGCACCCTGTCCGCTCCGGACCGCGCCGCGCTGGGCAGGCGATTCACCAGCGCGCGCGGTTCCGTCGCACCGTAGGAAGCCGCCTCAGCGGTGTTTCCCGGTCTCCCCCTGCGGCTCCGCGGCCGGCTGCTCCGCCTTGCCGTGCTTGCCCTCGGCCCCGGACGAGGTGTCCTGACCGAAACCGAACTGCTCGGCGAGCTCGGCGAAAATGGGCGTGCTCTCCTGCTCTTCGGTGGCGTTCATGGTCGTCCTTCCCCTCGCTGCCGTTCAGGACCTCGCGCGAACGCATCTCCACGCGATGCGTCCCCGCGGCATGCCGCCCCGGTCCCTGCACCCGGGCTTCCCATGCCCTGACTGGCTGTTACCGGGAGTAATACTACCTACCGGGGGTAACCGTACGCGAGCCACTTCCGAAAATCTCTCGCACCTGCTCCATTAGAACTCACCCGATTGAGGTGAATACCCCTTCGAGGAAGCCCGCCAGAACCCGGTTGAACGCGGCGCGGCGCTCCAGGTTCGGCAGGTGCGCGGCGCCCTCGACGACCGCGAGCTTCGCTCCGGGAATCCGCTCGTGCAGGAGCCGGGCGTCCCCGACCGGGGTCAGCTCGTCGTCGCGGCCGACCACGACCAGCGCCGGCACCGCGATCCGCGGGAGCAGGCCGACGTAATCGGGCCGCTCGGCTCGTCCGCGCAACGCGGCCGCGGCGCCCTCGGGGTGCGCGCCGCGCATCATCGTCAGCACGTGGTCGGCCACCCACGGCTGGGTTCGGGCGTTTTCCGGCGAGACCATCTTGGTCAGCACCTCCTCGGCGTACCCCGCCATCCCCTCGCGCAGCAGCCGGTCGGCGGTGGCGTTGCGGACCTTCCGCCCCTCGGTGGTCTCCGCCCGCGCGAACGTGTCGGCGAGGACGAGCCCGCGGACGCGGTCGGCGAACAGCCGCTGGAATTCGAGGACGATCTGCCCGCCCATGGACAGCCCGCACAGGACGGCCCGGTCCAGTCCCAGGTGATCGAGCAGGGCGGCCAGGTCGCCGGCGAAGGTGGCCAGCGGCGTCTTACCGGGCACGACCGTGCTCTCGCCGTACCCGCGCAGGTCCGGGGCGACCACGCGCCACCCGGCCGCCGCGAAGTGCTCCAGCTGCGGTCCCCACATCGACCGGTCGAACGGGTGCCCGTGAACCAGCAGGAGCGGCGGCCCACTGCCCCGGTCGTCGTATCCGATCGTGATTTCACCGAGCGAAACCCTCGTCATCCCGCACCGCCTCCAGCATTGCTCCGCTTGACGATCCGAAACTAACCGGTGCAATATGTCGGAGCAATGAAAACATTGATCTCGGTGCAATTATGGGAGTTCGCGTGGCTGCTGCGCCCGACAAGGACTACCGGCTGATCGCGGACGAACTCGCCGGGGACATCGCGGCCGGGCGCCTGCGGCCGGGTGACCGGTTGCCGCCGCAACGCCAGTTCGCGCGGCGGCGGGGCATCGCGGGATCGACCGCCAGCCGGGTGTACGGCGAACTGGTCCGGCGCGGCCTGGCCGTGGGCGAGGTCGGTCGCGGCACCTTCATCCGGGCCGCCGAACGCCCGCCGGAACCCGCGCTCGCCGAACCCGGAGCGGCCCGGGTCGACCTCGAGCTGAACTTCTCGGTCCTCCCCGATCAACCCGACCTGGTGGCGCGCAGCCTGGCGGGATTGCTCCGACCCGACCGCCTCGGCGCCGCCCTGCTCCCGGTGAGCGTCACCGGCACCCCGGCCGCACGCGAGGCCGCCACCGCCCTGCTCACCCGCACCGGCTGGGCGCCGGATCCGGATCGGCTCCTGTTCGCCGGCAACGGCCGCCAGGCGATCGCCGCCGCCATCGCCACCCTCGTCCCGGTCGGCGAGCGGCTGGGCGTCGAGGCGCTCACCTACCCGGTGGTGAAGGGAATCGCGGCCCGCCTCGGTGTCACCCTCGTCCCGATCGCCGTGGACGAGCGCGGGCTGCTGCCCGAGGCGCTGACCGCCGCGCACCGCGCGGCCCCGCTGCGCGCGGTCTACCTCCAGCCGACGCTGCACAACCCGCTCGGCAGCACGATGCCCGAGTCGCGGCGTGCCGAACTCGCGGAAACCCTGCGCGTACTCGACCTGCCCGCGATCGAGGACACCATCTACGCCTTCCTGGACGACGCACTGCCCCCGCTGGCCGCCTTCGCACCGGAGCGGACCGTACTCGCCGACGGGCTGTCCAAACGCCTCGCGCCCGGGCTGAGCCTGGGTTTCGTCGCCCCGCCCGCGGACCTCACCGATCGCGTCGCGGCGGCCCTGCGGTCGGGCACCTGGACGGCCTCGCATTTCGCGCTCGACGCGGCGACCTGCTGGATGAGCGACGGCACCGCGAGCACGGTCCAGGACGCCAAGCGCCGGGACGCGGCGGCCCGCCAGGAGATCGTGCGCGAGCGGCTCACCGGATTCGGCATCCGCGCCGACCCGCACGCCTACCACTGCTGGTGGGAACTGCCCGAACCGTGGCGGGCCGAGACGTTCGTGGCCGCCGCGGCCCGCCGGGGCATCGCGGTGACCCCCGCGGCCGCGTTCACCGTCGGCTCGGGCCACGCGCCGAACGCCGTGCGGCTCGCGCTCGCCTCGCCCGCCCTCGACGTCCTGGCCACCGCGCTCGACCAGCTCGCCGGGCTCGCCCGTGGATTGCCGGAGGACACCGGGGTGGACTGATCCCGCTCAGGCGTCCGGATCGGGGAAGATCTCGTTCACGCTGGAGCCGAGTTCGCCGATGTCGGCGCCGTACACGTGCAGCGAAACCGCCAGGGCCGCACCCGCGTTGGTGACCTTGTGGATGTCCCGGTCCGGGGGCACCAGCCAGCAGACGTCGCCCCGCTCGTTGACCGCGGTGCCGTCCTTGACCAACCGCCGCCGTTCGTCGAACCGGTACCGGGTCTCCTCTTCCCGGCCCGCGAGCACCCCGACCACGCACCAGCACGCGTGGCTGTGCACGGGGGTGCACTGACCGGGCAGCCAGACCAGCGACACCACCGAGAACCGGCCCCGCGGGTCCACGTGGACCAGGTGCTGGCGGTAACGTTCCGGATCGGGCTCCCGGTGCTCGGGGGTGAGAACATCGTCCCGCGCGAGCAGCCCGCGCAACGCTTCCGCCGCCGCACGCGCCCGCTCATCCGGGTCACCCACCCGATCGACCAATCTTTCCATCCTGCCGACAAATCCACGCATGGCCGCCGTGAGCACGCAGAACCACCTCCGCCACGAATTGTCACGACTGGCCATAACTTTGGTCCAATAAGAAATTCACAGCGGTGCCCGAACTCTTTCTTATAGGTCACTGGCGCGACCGTTGTCGCTTTCCCGATCACGAAGTGGTAGATATTTACCAGTGCTTGAAGTCCGCCAGCTGAGGATGTTGCGAGAGATCGCCCGTGCCGGTTCCTACTCCGCCGCCGCGCGCAGTCTCGGCTACACCCAGCCCGCGGTCAGCCAGCAGATGCGGGCGCTGGAACGGGCGGTCGGCACGCCGTTGACGGTCAAGGCCGGCCGGAAGGTGGTGTTCACCGACGCGGGCCGGGAGCTGCTCCGGCATGCCGAGGTGGTGCTGCGGGACATCGCCGCCGCGGAGACCAGCCTGGCCGCGATCGCCGGCCGCCGGGCCGGCCGGGTCCGGCTGGTGGTGTTCCCCAGCGGAAGCGCGACCCTGGTGCCCCCGGCGGCCGCGGAAGTGCGTCGGCGGCATCCGGAAATCGCCCTGTCGCTGACCGAGGCCGAACCCCCGGAATCGATTGATCTGGTGCGCGCCGGAGAATGTGATATCGCCCTCGCGTTCGACTATCCGGACACCGCCGAAGAGACGAACGGACTGCTCCGGCTGCCCCTGCTTTCCGATCCGCTTATCGCCTTGTTGCCCGCCGAACACGCCCTGGCCGCGCGGCCCGCGGTGCGGCTCACCGAATTGGCGGACGAACCGTGGATCGGCGGTTGTCCGCGCTGCCAGGAATATCTGTTCACCGCGTGTTCGGCCGAAGGATTCACCCCCGATCTCGCCTTCGCCACCGACGACAACCTGGCGGTGCAGAGCCTGGTCGCCGCCGGGCTCGGCGTGGCGGTGATCCCGCAGCTCCTGCTGGCCGCGGCCCGCCACGCCGATCTGGCCACCCGCCCGGTGGAACCCGAGATGCGGCGCGCGATCTCGGCGTTCATCTGGCCGGAACTGAGCCGGGTGCCGACGATCCGGGTCGTGCTCGACGCCCTGGGCGAGGCGGCGCGATCCCCGCGAACAGATCCGCTTCCGGCAGGCTGACCTCGACCGTGCTGCGGACCAGGTGGTAGTCCTCGGTCGGCCAGATCTCGCGCTGCACGTCCAGCGGGCAGGAGAAGTTCGGCCCGTCCGGGTCGATCTGGGTGGCGTGCGCGAGCAGCGCCCGGTCCCGCACCTCGAAGTACTCCCCGCAGGGGACCCGGGTGGTCACCGGCCAGGACGGGGCGTCCGGGTCCAGTTCCGCGAGCACCTCGCCATGCGACGACGGCAGTCCGCGCGCGGTCATCCCGTCGTACATGGCCTGGAACCATTCCCGGGAGAAGGACACCAGGTAGTACAGCTTCGGCGTCTCCCAGGGCGCACCGGTTTCCGGATGGCGAGCCGGGTCGGCCGCGGCGTCGATCGCCGCCATGGTGACGCGGTGGGTCATGAGGTGGTCCGGATGCGGGTAGCCGCCGTTCTCGTCGTAGGTCACCAGCACGTGCGGCCGGAATTCGCGGATCGCGGCGACCAGCGGCCGCGCCGCCTCGGCCACCGGCTGCCGGGCGAAACACCCCTCGGGCAGGGCTTCGCCGGGCCCCGGCAACCCGGAGTCCGCGAACCCGAGAAAACGGTGGCGCACACCGAGGATCTCCCGGGCCGCGGCCATCTCGCGGCGCCGGATCGCGGGCAGGTCCCGCCGCACCTCGGGCCGGTCCAGGCGCGGGTTCAGCACATCGCCGCGTTCGCCACCGGTGCAGGTGCAGACCAGCACGTCCACGCCTTCGGCGGCGTACCGGGCCATGGTCGCGGCGCCCTTGCTCGACTCGTCGTCGGGATGGGCGTGCACGGTCATCAGGCGCAGGGTCATCTCAGTCCTTCTCGGTACGACGGGGAAAGAACAGCGCGGGCAGCACGGTCACCGCGGACAGCCCGAGCGCCCACCAGAACGTGTGGCCGTACGCGGCGGGCGCGTCCGGGGTGTGCTGGAGCTGGTTCTGCAGGATCACCGCGAGCACCGCGGTGCCGAGCGAACCGCCGACCCGGTTGAGCACGTTGAGCGCGGCCGAGGCCTTGGGCACGTCCGCGCGATCGACGCTCGCGTACACCGCGCCCATGTTCGGCCCCATGATCGAGCCGATCCCGGCACCGCGGAGCACCAGGGACGCGGTGAGCAGCCAGGCGGGCGGCGCGGAGCCGAGCTGGGTGAACGCCACGGTCCCGGCCAGGGACAGGCCGATCCCGCCGAGGATCACCGCACGCGGGGAGAACCGATCGGTCAGCCGGCCGGCGAAGGTCAGCACCACCGCGGTGCCCAGTGCCTGCGGCGCGAGCAGCAGCCCGGCCGCCAACGCGTCGGCGTGCCGGATCTGCTGGTAGTACAGCGGAAGCAGCAGCATCGAGCTGTACAGCGAGGCGCCCAGCAGGAACGAGTTCGTGGTGGCCGCGGCGAATCCGCGCCGGGCGAACAGCCGCAGATCGATCAGCGCGGCGATGCGGCCCCGCACTGCGTGCACGCCGTAGCCCAGCAGCAGCGCCACCCCGGCGAGCAGGGCGAACACGACGTGCCCGGCGCCGAATCCCCCGGTGTTGCCCGCCTCGGACAGGCCGTAGACGACCGCCGCCAGCCCCGGCGACAGCAAGCACAGGCCCAGCGTGTCCAGGCGGGCGCCCGCTTCCCGGGGGCCGTCGGCGGGCAGGACCCGGGCCGCGAGCAGCACGGTGACCACGCCGATCGGCACGTTGACGAAGAACATCCAGCGCCAGTCGAGTTCACGCACGATGAAGCCGCCGAGCACCGGGCCGACGACCGGCGCGAACGTGATCGGCACGACGAGGACGCTTATCACGCGGGTGATCCGGGACGGCCCGGCGGCCTGCGCGATCATCGCCTGGCCGATCGGTTGCATCAGGCCGCCGCCGAGGCCCTGCAGGACCCGGAACACGATCAGCGCCGGCGCCGACCAGGCCAGTCCACAGAGGACGGAGGTGGCGGTGAACACCGCGACCGAGGCGATCCACATCCTCCGGGCGCCGAAGCGCGAGATCATCCAGCCGGTCAGCGGGATCACCACCGACAGCGCCAGCAGGTAACCGGTGGAAACCCACTGGATGGTCGCCAGCGGGCTGGCGAAGTCACGGGCGACCGCGTCGATGCCGACGTTGACGATCGTCGTGTCCAGCGTGGCCAGGATGGCGCCGAGGCTCAGCACGCCACCCATGCGCAGCAGGGCCGGATCCAGCCGCCGCGCGGCGGCCGAAGGTGCGGTCATCGAGGTCTTCCTCCCAGTTGATTAGGTCGGACCTAACATTAGGTCGAACCCATCAACTAGGTCAAGTCTAAATTTATGTTCGACCTAACCAACCGTTGTAAGGTGGCCCCATGGGCAGGACATCGACGGGCTTGCGCGAACTCCGCAAGCAGCAGACCAGGGACTCGATCTCCCATGTGGCCACCCGGCTGTTCATCGAGCGCGGGTACGACGCGGTGACGATCGCCGACGTCGCGGCGGCCGCGGGGGTGGCCAAGATGACCGTGACGAACCACTTCCCGCGCAAGGAGGACCTCGTGCTGGACCTGCACGAGGAACTCGTCGCCGCCCCTTCCCGGGCGGTCGCGGAGCGCGAGCCGGGTGAATCCGCGCTGACCGCCCTGCGGCGCTGGTACCTCGCACGGCTCGACGAGCGGGACGCCCTGCTCGGCTTCTCCGGCCCCGAGTTCGTGCGCACCATCGCCGACAGCCCGGCCCTGCTGGGCCGGATCCGCGAAATCCACGAACACCTGGAACAGGCCCTGGCCGAGACCCTCGCCGAGGCCGCCGGGGTCCCGGTGGACGACATCGAGCCCCGCGTGGTGGCCGGACAGCTGACCGCGACGCTGCGCGTCCTGTTCCACGAGGTGTTCCGGCGGACGCTCGCGGGCGAGGACAACCCGGCGATCGCCGCCGGGCTGCGGGATTCCGCCACCGCCGCGTTCGATTTGCTCGAACCGTCGCTCGGGGCCTACCCGGGCACTCAAACTTGAGTACACTCGGCCGGGTGACCGAGACCACGATCCCGATCCTCCCCTGCCTGTCCATCGACGAGACGCTGACCTTCTACCAGGCGCTGGGCTTCGAAGTGACCTACCGCCAGGCTCGGCCGAACACCTATGCCGCCGTGCGACGCGGCGGCATCGAACTGCAGTTCTTCGTGCTCAAGCAGCTGGACCCGACCGCCAACTGGAGCACCTGCTACGTGAAGACCGACGACGTGGACACGCTCTACCGCGATTTCACCGAAGGGTTGCGCGCGTTGCTCGGCAAGCTCCCCGCCCGCGGGGTGCCGCGCGTCAACCCGGTGAAGGATCTGCGCTCGGGAATGCGCCAGTTCGTCGTGGTCGACCCCGGCGGGAACTACGTGCGGATCGGCCAGCAGATCGGCGAACTGAACAACGGGCTCGCGGACGTCCGCTCCGCCGACCAACCCAAACTGGCCCGCGTACTGGAAACCGCGACCATCTTCGCCGACTCCCACGACGATCCGGCGGCCGCCGCCCGGCTGCTGGACCGGGCGCTGGCCGAACCCGGTCCCGCTCCGGACGACCTCCGGCTCCGGGCACTGGTGCTGCGCGCCGACGTCGCGGTCCGGCTGGGCGAGGACGGGCAGGCCCGCGCGTTCCTCGACCAGGCCGGGAAGATCCCGCTGGGCGAGGCGGATTCCGCCGCGCTTTCCGATGAGCGGCGCCGGATTCGCGATCTCGAAGACCTGATCGCGGGCGGCGGGGTAGATTCGCGATCATGACCGACTCCGCACCCGAGCAGCTGACCGTGTACGGGGCAGACTGGTGCCCCGACGTGAAGCGAAGCCGAGCCCTGCTCGACCGGGAGGGCATCGGCTACCGCTACGTCGACGTCGAACAGGACGAGCAGGCCGAAGCTCTGGTGCGCCGCCTGCAGGACGGCGAGCGCCGCATCCCCACGCTGGTGTGGCCGGACGGCACGCAGCTGGTCGAACCGAGCGACGAAGAGCTGACCGCGCACCTGGAACGCTGAACGGCCGGACACCCCGCGCGGGGTGTCCGGCCACTGTGGACGGTATGGAACGGCTCAGCTGACCGGGATCGTCGCCAGCGCGGTGTCCTGGCCCTCATCCTGGGTGCAGTTCAGCGGGAAGGTGCCGAGGTCGGTCGGCTGCCCGTTGGCGTCCTTCGGGGTGACCTTCTGCGCGACGAACTTCTTGCCGATCGCGAAGGACACCGAACCCGGGCTCTTCACGGTGAGGCCCGGGATCGGCCCGAAGATGGAAAACGGCGTGTCGCCGCTGTCCGGCACCGGAACCTGCGGCATGTTCAACCCGTTCAGGGTCACGCCGAGCTCGGTGTCGTTGATCTTCACGTCGACATCGGTGGACACGTCGGTGGCCTCGACGGTCTTGGCGCCGATCAGCTGCATCGCGCTCGTGATGTCGGCATCGAGCTTGCCGTCCACCTTGAGATCGGTGACCTGGATGACCTCGCCGACCTTCCCGGAGTCCGGGAAGTTGAGCGAGACGTCGACGGGTACCTTCTTGACGCCCACCAGCGGGAACTCACAGGAGAAGGTGACCGACTTCGTCACCGGTCCGGCGATCGCGGGTGCGTCCGCGGATGCCGTCCCGGCAGCGACCGCCGCACCGGTGAGCGACAGCAATCCGGCCGTCACGACCACCGCGGCACTGCGGGTTCTCAACGAATACGAACGCAGGGACATCGATCTCTCCTCAATTTGATCGATATGATTGAATGCGGGCAGGGTCGGCGATCGCAGGAAAAGAATCTTTTGGAAAGACCCCTGGAAGAACGCGGCCGAGACACCCGACTGCCCAGTAGGTTACTAACATGTGAAGCGGTTCGCAAGGCGCAGACCAGCAGTTTTCCCGGCAGTTTCGGGCCTCCGGAGAAGTTGTCACATCCGGACGACTTCCCCTGGCCGGCACTGTGCCGTACGTGATTGTTTTCATTCTTCCGAGTGCCCGGCTTTCCCGAATGCCCCGAACTTGGGTTAGCTTTTTCGGGTCACCCCTGGAAAGGATTGCCATGACACTGATTGCCCGGGACGTCGTGCTGCACGGGCACACCATCCGATTCTGGGAGTACGTCCCGGAACCCGCGGCCGCCGGGGCCGCGGAGCTGGACGCCGACGTGGTGGTGCTACTGCACGGCATCGCCGGCAGCGGGCGGACCTGGAAACCGGTCCTGGACGAACTGGAGCGCCGGAAGTTCCCCCGTCGCGTCCTGGTGCCCGATCTGCTCGGCCACGGCGAATCCGCCAAACCCCGCGGTGACTACGGGCTGGGCAGCTTCGCCAGCGGGATCCGCGATCTGCTGGCGCTGGAGGGCCACTCGCACGCGACGCTCGTCGGCCACTCCCTCGGCGGCGGGGTCGCGATGCAGTTCGCCTACCAGTTCCCGGAGATGACCGGCCGGCTGGTGCTGGTGGACAGCGGCGGGCTCGGCCCGGAGGTCACCTTCGTGCTGCGCGCCACCGCGCTGCCCGGCACCAAACCGACGCTGGCCCTGCTGGTCAACCGGTTGACCCACGCGGCGGCCCGCGGGCTCGCGTCGATCGGCCGTGCCCTCGGCGGCCGCCTGTCCGCCGAGACCCGCGAACTGGGGTTCCACCTGTGGTCCCTGGCCGATCCGGGACGGCGGACCGCGTTCGTCAACACCGCACGCGGAGTCATCGACCTGCGCGGGCAGCGGGCCACCGCGCTCGACCGGCTGTACCTGGCGGAGAACGCGCCGACGCTCGTCGTCTGGGGTGCGAAGGACTGGATCATCCCGGTCCGGCACGCGCACCGGGCGGCCGAGCTGATGCCGGGCAGCCGGCTGGAGATCTTCGAAACGGCACGGCACTTCCCGCACGCGGCCGACCCCGCGCGGTTCGCCGACACGCTCACCACGTTCCTGGCCGAAACCAAACCGGCCCGGCTGAAGCTCGAGGAGGTCGCCGAACGCCTCCGCGCGGAAATCGCCTGATCGTACGAATGCGATTGTCATGCCGAGACGAGTGGAAGTTCCGGAAAATATCACTTCCGGTCGACCGCGCGACTATCGGTTGACACCCCGCGCGACCCGAATTTACGTTCCATAGAGCCGCAAATCTCGTTGGCTTCAATGCGGAAGATGCCGGTTTCGCGGCGGACAGAGGTAACCATGATGGCCAGGCCGGACACGGTGAACGCGATCGATCCGAGAACGAGTGCACGACAGTTGTGTGAACTGGACATTCCCGATTTCCTGTGGTCACCGGGTGGCGCCTCGGCGGGGCGGAACTCCTCGCCGGAGGGACCGGCCGGAATCGGGCGGGCGAGCCGCCTGTGGTCCTCGCTGCCGCGCGAACTCGCCGACCAGTTCCGGCCCTACGCCGACACCATGGCCCGGGCGATCGTCGAGGAGATCCAGCGGGTGGTGCCCGAATACGCCCAGCCGCTGGAGGGCCCGCTCGGCGAGGTGCTCGTGCACGGCACCGAGCAGGCGATCCTGCACTGCCTGGAGAACGTCGGCGATCCCACGGTGCCGCAAGAGAACTGGATGAGCATCTACCGCAACATCGGCAAACTGGAGTTCGGCGAGGGCCGCAGCCTCGACCAGTTGCAGACGGCCTACCGGGTGGGCGGCCGGGTCGCCTGGCGGCACATCGCCGAGGTCGGTCAGGCGCTCGGCGGCAGCGCGGACTCGCTGTGCGTGGCCGCCGAGGCGATTTTCGCCTACGTGGACGAGATTTCCGCGCTGTCCATCGAGGGGTACACGGCCGCGCAGGCCCAGGCGGCGGGCGCGATGGCCCGGCGGCGACGGCGGCTGCTCGAACTGATCCTCGCCGATCCGCCCGCTTCCCCGCAGGCGATCGCCAGCCTGGCCGCGGCCGCCCGGTGGAAGCGGCCGAACCAGGTCACCGCGGTGGCGCTGGCGTCGGGTTCCGAACAGGCCGAATGCCCGCAGCTGACCCTGGACAGCGAGGTGCTCGTCGACCTCGAGGGTCCCGCGCCCTGCCTGCTCACCGCCGATCCGGACCGGCACCTGGCGGATTTGCGGCCGCAGCTGAACGGCTGGCTCGCGGCCGTCGGCCCGAGCGTGAAACTCAGCGACGCGGCGGTCTCCCTGCGATGGGCGCGGCGGTCGCTGGCCCTGATGCGGCGCGGGGTCATCGCATGCGGACCGGTCGCCTACGCCACCGATCACCTGTCCACGCTGTGGCTGCTGACCGACGAGTTCCTGATCAAGGAACTGAGCGAGCGCAGCCTGGCGCCGTTCCGCGACCTCACCCCGAAACAGCGCGCGCGGCTCGGCGAAACGCTGCTGGTCTGGCTCCAGTCCCGGGGCAGCGCCCCGGAAATCGCCGAGAAGCTGAAGGTGCACCCGCAGACCGTGCGCTACCGGATGCACCGGCTGGAGGAATTGTTCGGCGATCGCCTGAACAACGCCGACGACCGGATGAACATGGAGATCGCCTTGCGCGCGCAGCGGCTCATGCGAACGGACTGAGCCGGCGATGAGCGTACGAGCGACCTTCGATTCGCTGCTGGCGCCCGCCGGTCCGGGCACGGACGACGGCCGGCTGGTGCAGCTGTGGTCGTTGCTGCCGCGCGAACTGGCCGCGGTGCTGCGGCCGGGGGTCGCCGACGTCACCGACGAGATCCTGCGCGAGATCCGCGAGGCGATCCCCGAGTACGCGGCGCCCGATCCGGGTCCGTGCGGCGCCCGGGTCAGCGATGTCATCCAGCAGGCCGTTCTCCGGTTTCTCGACCGGTTGGAGGGCCGGGAATCCTCGCGCGACGAACGCGGGCAGATCTTCCGCGACCTGGGCCGCCGCGAGATGCGGCTGGGCCGGAGCGTGGACACCCTGCAGGCCGCGTACCGGGTGGGCGCGCGGGTCGCGTGGCGCCGGATGTCGGCGGTGGGCACCGCGGCCGGGGTGTCGGCGTCGACGCTGTGCCTGCTGGCCGAAGCGGTGTTCGCCTACATCGACGAACTTTCCGCGCTGTCGGTCCACGGGCACGCGACGGCGCAGGCGAGTGCCGCCGGGGCCCGCCAGCGGCGGCGGCGCGCGTTGATGTCGCTGCTGCTTTCGCATCCGCCCGCCCCGGCGCATTCGATCGCGGAACTGGCCGCCGCGGCGCAGTGGACGGCGCCGGAGCACGTGGTCGCGATCGCCCTCGAACCACTCGCGGATCTGCACGAGACCCCGGCGCCGCCGGTGGCCGACGACGTGCTGGTGGATCTGGAGGGCGACGCGCCCTGCCTGCTGCTCCCCGGCTCCGCGCGGCCGGTCGCCGCGTTACCCGGCTGGCGGGCGGCGGCGGGGCCGCGGGTGCCCCTCGCCGAGGCCGCGCGTTCGCTGCGGCGGGCCCGGCAGACCCTGCGCCTGGTGCGGACCGGGCTGCTGCCGGACACCCCGGTCACCCGGGCCGACGATCACCTCTTCGACCTCTGGCTCGCGGGCGCCCCGCTGCTGGTCGCCGAACTCGCGAAGCGCGTGCTCGCCCCGCTGGACAACCTCACCGGGAAACAGCGCGACCGCTTCGCCGACACCCTGCTCGCCTGGCTGGAGACCCGGGGCAACGTCCGGGAAGTCGCCGAACGGCTGTCGATCCACCCGCAGACCGTGCGCTCCCGGGCCCAGGAACTCGACGCGCTCTTCGGCGCGAGCCTCACCGATCCCGATCGCCGCTTCGAAATGGTCCTCGCCCTGCGCGCCACCCGCGCCCTCGCCCGCGCCGAAGATCCCGAATAGCTCAGCCCGGCAGGTCGCTGAAGAACGGGCGGGCCGGGAGGGCGCGTGCCGGATCGAGGCGGGCAACGCCGGTGGCGACCCGCCCGCTCGCCAGCACCGCCTCGAGCGCCTTGACTCCTTCGGCGGGCGTCAGCACGGCGTCGCCACCGGTTTCTCCCCACGGGCCCCAGTTGACGGTGGCCGCGGGCAGGCCGCGGCCCCGGCGCCAGCGCACGAGCGCGTCCAGCCAGGCGTTCGCGGTGGCGTGCGCGGTCTGCCCGCGGCCACCGAACATCGCCGCGGCGGACGAAAACGCCAGCCACCAGTCCAGCTCCAGTTCGACGGTGGCCTCGTGCAACCGCCATCCGCCGAGCACCTTCGGCCGCCAGACCCGTGCCAGTTCCCGGGTGCCGACGTCGATCGCCGGCCGGTCGCCGCGCACCCCCGCCGCGTGCACGACCCCGCGCACCGCGACCCCGTCCGCCCGGGCCACCTCGATCAGCCGTTCGGCGACACCGCGTTCGGCCACGTCCCCGCGCACCACCCGCACGTCGGCGCCCAGCGCGCGGATCGCGAACAACGCCGATCCGGCGTCCCTCTCCGGTGCCGATCGTCCACAAAGGACGATCCGCCGGGCCCCGTGCTCGGCCAGCCAGCGCGCGGTGGCCAGCCCGAGCCGGCCGAGCCCGCCGGAGATCACGTACGCCCCGTCGCGGACCACCGGCGCCGCGGCCGGGACCGGTTCCACCCGCGCCAGCCGCGCGACGAACCGGGCGCCCCGCCGCCACGCGACCTCGTCGTCGGGCAGCCCGGCGCACAGTTCGCGGACCAGAGCGTCCACACCGGACACTTCGTCCAGTTCGACCAGCGTGGCGTGCAACTCCGGGTGTTCGCACGCCAGGACGCGCACCAGTCCGCGCAGGAACGCGAGCCCGGGCGCACCCGCCTCCCCGGCGCGCACGACCGCGCCGGGCGCGGTGGCCAGGTAGAGCCGGGGCGGCACGCTCGCCGCCTCGACCAGCCGCCGCACGAGATCGGTGATCGTGCACAGCAGGCGCCGCGCGAGGTCCGGCAGTTCGTACTCCAGCGCCGAGCCGATCAGCAGGACGACCCCGGCGCGCGGTTCGCCGAGCACCGCGGGCAGTTCGCCGAGTTCGTCGTGCGGCAGGGCGAACGCCCGGTCGCCGACCGCGGCCAGCGCGTGCGCGAACGAGACGGATCGGGCCAGGCTGTCCGGATCGCCGTCGGTCAGCAGCAGCCAGCTCCGGGCGCCCCGGGGCACGTCGGCCGGGGTCTCGGCCTGTTCCCAGCGGATCTCGAAGTTCGTGCCGGACCGGGGAACCGGCTCGACGGCCGTGCGCCGCCACGGCGGTGGCGGCAGTTCGAGCACCGGCGCGTCCGGATAGCGCAGGGCCAGCGCGCCGGGCTGGCCGCTGACGTGCAACTCGGCCAGGCTGACCAGGAAATCGTGCTGCCGCGCGGTGTCCCGGGTCGAGCTGGGCAGCGTGACCACGTCCGCGATCCCGGCCGCGGCGGCGACCTTTTCGACCACGTCGAGGGCGATCGGATGCGGCGAGACCTCGACGAAGGTCCGGTGCCCGTCGGCCAGGACCGCGGCGACCGCGTCGGTGAACCACCCGGTCGCCCGCGACTCGTCCGGCACCTCGCCGGCCAGGACGATCCGCAGCCCGTCCACGGGCTCCAGCGCGCCGGTCACGACCGCCGCGGTGACCTCGCCCATCGCGTGCCCGACCACCGCGGCCGGTTCGACCCCGTGCGCGCGCCACAGTCCGGCGAGCGCGAGCTGCATGCCGAACAGGACCGGCCGGACCAGCGCGGGATCGGCCGGCTCGTGGGCGTCGCGAAGCCGCTTGCGCAGGGAGAACCCCGCGGTGGCCAGGAAAAGCGGTTCGAGTTCCTCGACGGCCAGGCGGAAGTCCGGTTCCTCGGTGAGCAGGCATCGGCCCATCGCCGGCCACTGCGAACCGACTCCGGAGAACACGAACACCGGCCCCGCTCCTCCGCCCGCCCGGCCGGTCCGCGTGGCCGGGCCGGGCTCGCCGTTCGCCAGGGCGCGCAGCTTGCCGATCAGCTCCTTCCGGCCGGAAGCCACCACCGCGGCGCGGACCGGGAGCTGGTCGCGCCGCCGCACCAGCGCCGCGGCGAGTTCGCGCGGCGGCACCTCCCGGGCGGCCGGGGTGGCGAGCCAGCCGGCGAGGTCGGCCGCCCGGCGGCGCAACACGTCTTCGGTCCGCGCGGACAACGCGAACACGTGCCGGTGCGCGCCCCAGCGCGAGGTGCGAAGAGTGGGCGCAAGGGGCCGCGCCCACTCTTCGAGGACCACATGCGCGTCCGTGCCGTCGGAACCGAACGCGGACACCCCCGCGCGGGCGGTGCCCGAGTACCGCGGCCAGTGCGCGGCGGCGGCCACCACGCGCAGCCCGCAGCGGTCGAAGTCGAACCGCGGATCGGATTCGGTGAAGCGCGGGCTGGCCGGAATCCGCCGGTGCGCCAGGGCGAGCACGGTCTTGATCAGCCCGGCGATCCCGGCCGCGCATCCGAGGTGCCCCAGGTTGGTCCGCACCGAGCCGAGCAGCAACGGCCGCCGCCGGTCCCGGCCGCGCCCGAGGACCTCGGCGAGCGCATACGCCTCGACCGGGTCACCGGCCCCGTGCGCCTCCACGTAGTCCACAGTGGACGGATGACAGTCGGCGGCGGCGCAGGCGTCGGCCAGCACCTGTTCCCGCGTTTCCGGATCGGGGGTGGTCATCCCGTTCGAGTTGATCGCCGAACCGCGCAGGAGCGCCAGGATCCGGTCGCCGTCCCGTCGCGCGCCGGCGAGCGGTTTGAGCAGCACGATCCCGCATCCCGCACCGCGCGACCCCGCCAGGTCGATTCCGCCCGCGATCGCGAGTTCGGTGTCTCCGGTCCGCAGGGCGTGGACGGCCTGGTGCACGGCGACCAGGGACGACGAGCACCCGGTGTCCACCACCAGGCCGGGGCCGAGCACGCCGAGCCGGTCGGAAAGCCGGTTGGCCAGCACCGAGTCCGCCGACGCCCCGACGAAGACACCGGTCCGGCCGCCGCGCAGCGAACCGGGCGGGATGCCGGCGTGTTCCAGGGCGGCCCAGGCGACTTCCAGCAGGATGCGTTCCCGGGGATCCATCGCGGCGGCCTCGTGGGCGGCGATCCCGAAGAACGCCGCGTCGAAACCCGTGACGTCGGGGAAACCGGCGGCCTCCTCGCCCCGGTCGAGCAGGCGCCACAGCGCGGCCGGGGATTCGATGCCGCCCGGCAGGCGGCACCCGATCCCGACGACCGCCACCGGTTCGCCCGGCTCCACCGGCGAGACGCGCCCGGCCTCCCCGGCGAGCGCGGCGGCCAGCGACTCGATCGTCGGGTGCTCCCAGAGCAGCCCGACCGGCAGCGCGCGGCCCGCGGATTCCCCGGCTTCGATCGCGACCACCACCGCGTCCCGGGAGGACATCCCGAGTTCGCGGATCGGCACGTCCGGCGCGATGTGTTCGGGCGCCAGCCCGGTGAGTTCGGCGATCCGGGCGGTGAGGCGGCGCCGTAGCCGCGCCGCTTCGTCGGACTCGCTCATCCGGGAACGCCGGGGAGGAAAGCGCCCGCGGCGTAGCGTTCCCGGCACTCGGCGCGGGCCACCTTGCCGCTGGTCGTCCGGGGCACCCCGCCGGGCGGCAGCAGGAGCACGTCGAGCAGGGCGAGCCCGTGTTCGGCGGAAACCGCCTGCCGCACGGCGAGTTCGGCCTCGGTGCGATCGGCGGCCGCGGTGCCCGCCCAGCCCGCGAGTTCGGCCACGACGACCGCCTTCTCCCCGTCCTCGGCGGGCACCGCGAAGCAGGCCACCACATGCGGTTTGATCGCCGAATGCGCCCGCTCGACGGTCGCCTCGACATCCTGCGGGTAGTGGTTGCGTCCGTCCACGATGACCAGATCCTTGATCCGGCCGGTCACGTACAACTCGCTGTCGGCGAGCACACCGAGATCGCCGGTGCGCAGCCACCAGCGCGGTTCGCTTTCCTCGTCGGCGTTCTCGATCAGGGCGCAGAAGGTGTCCGCGGACAGGCCCGGCCGCCGCCAGTAGCCGCGCCCGACATTGGGGCCGCTGACCCAGATCTCCCCCACCCGCCCGGATTCGAGCTCCCGCCGCGTCTCCGGGTCGACGACTCGCACGTGCTGCCCCACCGGGAAACCGCAGGACACCAGCGTGGTGGTGCTCGCCTCGCCGGGCGGCGCCGGGACCGCCTCGCCCAGGGCGAGCTGCGCCCGGTAGAAGGTGGCCTTCCGCGGCGCGACCCCGGACGGGGAAGCCGAAACGAACACGGTGGCCTCGGCGAGCCCGTATGAGGACCGGTGGCTCTGCGGTTTCAGGCCGCAGTCGGCGAACGCCCGCTGGAACCGGTGCACGGTCGTGGGCCGGACCGGTTCGCCGCCGTTGATCAGCGCGGTGACCTGGTCCAGTTTCAGCAACGCCTTCTCCCGGTTGCCGACGCGTGCCGCGCACAGCCCGTAGGCGAAACTCGGGGCGGCGCTGATCGCCCCGGGATGGGCCGACAGCGCCCGCAGCCAGCGCACCGGTTGCTCCAGGAACGCCAGCGGATCCATGAGCACCACCGGGATCCCGATCGTGACCGGCGCGGCGATCGCCAGCACCAGGCCCATGTCGTGGAACAGCGGCAGCCAGCTCACCGCGACCGACCGGTCCGGCGCGGCCCCGTAGGCGTACGCGGCCTGCCGGGCGTTGGCCAGCACGTTCGCGTGCGTGACCATCACACCGGCCGGGGACCGCGTCGAACCGGAGGTGTACTGCAGGTAGGCCAGATCCTCCGGGCCGCACGGCGGCGGGACGAAACCGGTGCCCGCCTCGTTCGGCACGGCGTCGACCGCCACCACCTGCCGCACGCGCGGCTGGCGACCGGAGAGGAAGGTCCGGACGTGCATCAGGACGTCCCGGGTGGTCAGCACGACGCTCGGCACGGCGTCGGCGATCAGGGACGCGATGCCTTCGGCCCGGCCGAAGGCTCCCGGTACGAAGAGCGGGACGGCGACCAGCCCGGCGCGCAGCGCGGCGAGGAACGCGACGATGTAGTCGACGTTCTGCCGGGCGAGGATCGCCGCGCGCTCGCCGGGCTGGGTGGTCCGGCTCAGCCACGCGGCGACCGCGGTGACCCGGGCGTCGAGTTCGCGCCAGGTCAGCGTGTTCGCGACGCCTTCGGGGTTGAACCGGTAGTCCAGATGCGTGACCGCGATCTGGTCGCCGCGGATCCGGGCCCACTCCGTGAGCAACCCGGACAGGTTCCGCGCGCCCTCGGCCTCCGCCCGGTGAGCCGAGGTGCCCTCGGAACTCGCCAGCATCATCGGCTCAGAACTGTCCGCAGTTACCGCTCGCGGGCTTACCGGCGAACCGGTCGGCGAGCCAGTTGGCGGAGTTGCCGCCGGCGCCCATCATGCCCAGGACGTGCGAGCCCACCGGGATGACCGAGGGGATGTCCTTGAACTGGACGTTGGCGCCCTTGCCGCACCAGTCCTTGGCCAGCTGCCTGCCCTGCGGGGCGGGCACGATGTCGTCGTTCGGGGCGTGCTCGACCAGCACCGGCGCGGCCGGTTTGCGGTTGCCCACCTTCATGTCCTCGACCACGGCCCGGAACGGCGGCTCGTTGAGGTAGGCCGAAACCGGGCGGCCGTCCTTGGTGAGGGTGCTGGACTGCTTGAAGGCGTACTTGAACACCGCGTCCATCGTGCAGGTCTTGCGGGCCTCCTCGAAGAGTTGCCTGCCCTGCTCGTTGGCCAGGTCGAGGATCTTGGTCTCCGGGTAGGCCGCGTTGATGCCGATCAGCGCGTACCCGAGGAAGCCGACCGCGTAGCCCCCGTCCAGGGACTTGGCGAGCACGGCCTTGTCGGCGGGCGCGGCGCCGGCGTAGGCGCCCTTCACGTCGAGTTCGGGCGCGTACTCCGGGGCGAGTTCCACCGCCGAGGCCGACGCGCCGCCGCCTTCGGAGTAACCGGTGATGCCCACCGGGCCGTTGGCGGGCAGTCCGGAGCCGGGCAGGCGCTGCGCCGCGCGCACCACGTCCAGCACCGCGTGGGCCTCGGCGGCCCGGACCACGTACGTGTGCTCGCCGGGGGTGCCCAGGCCCTGGTAGTCGGTCTGGGCGACAGCGATTCCCTTCTCCAGCAAGGGATTGATGAATCCACTCTGGAAACCGGAGGCGAGGTCGGGGCTGCCCGAACCGGCGAGGGTCTTGGACACCGCGCACTGGTCGCCCATCCCCGCGGTGAACGGGGCGTAGGCGACGATCGGCTGGGGGCCGGGGCCGGTCCAGGGCTTGGTCGGCACCAGAACCGTGCCGGTGACCGGAATCGGCTGGTTCTTCGCGTCCCGGGTCAAGTACATGATCCGGGTCGCCTTGGCGTTGTTCACATTCGAGGGCTGCGACTTGATGACGTCGCCGTCGCGGCCCGCGGGGAGCGGGGAGGGCGGGGTGTAGAAAGCCTCGTCGGCGGAGGCGGGGGACGAGCCGACGGTCAGCACCGCCAGAGTGGTGGCCGACACGAGGGCTGCCGCGAGCGCGCGGCGGACCGGGATCGACATTCTCTTACTCCTCATCGACAGGTGCCTGGACCGCTCCGGCGGGCGATCGGTTCGCCGACCGCCCGCCGGAACGAGACTTGGTGCCGCGGAACTACTTCACCGCTTTGAGCGAAACCTTCGCGGCGTTGTCCGGCCCGGTCGAGTTCGCGTTGACCAGGAAGGTGAGGGGGCCGCAGCCGTCGGTCCACTCCGACAGCGCGTAGGGCTCGCTTTCCAGGTCGCCGCCGACGGTCGGGTTGAACGGGCCGGTCGAGTGCAGCTTCAGCTCGGGGGCCTGCTTCTGCACGCACTCGTCACCGCCGCCGATCGGGAAGCCCAACGCGGTGATGTTCTTCAACCGGATCTGCAGCGGCAGGGTGAAGTCCACCTTGCCGGCGGTGATCTTGCCGCTGGACGGTGCCGCCTCGAAGAACTCGACGTCCACCTCGCTGTCGAACGCGCCGAACGCCTTGAACTTCACGTGCGGCGCGCTGTCCTGCTTGAACTTCGAGGTGAAGTTGCCGCTGGCCACGTCGAACGTGACGTCGACGGTCGCGTCGATCGGGATGTCCGCGTTCATCTTGACGACGTGCGCGGAACCGGTGACCTTGTACTTGAGTTGCAGGGGCGCGGCCGCGGCGGTGCCGGGCGTGAGTACGCCGCAGACCAAAGCCGCAGCCGCACCGACGGCGGCGATACCGCCCAGTCTGCGAGCGCTCTTCGCGCGACGTGCGTTAAGAATCATTTTCCAGAACTCCTATGTCCTCAGAAGATTCCGTAGCAGGGACTGCGGCAATGCCGAATACCCAGCTCGGCGATACCAGCGGATCGTGGCGGTCACCACTTTCTGCCTGAAATGAGCTTACTGCTGCGTAACATGGCAGACAAGTCGAAACCGCGATAAATTACCCGACCCGCGAAACATCCGGAAAATTATCACGCGAATAAGGGTGGGAAACTCGAATTCGGTCCCCCGCGTACGAAAAATCGGCGCGCACTTCCGCTCCCCTCACAGCGCCCGCAGATCGGTGATGCGCCAGCGCCCGTCCCCGCGTTCGGCGGTGACGCTCAGCTGGGACGCGGCGACCGCGGGCGCGCCGGTGTCGCCGCGAACCGCCCGCTGGTCCAGGAAGACCAGCAGCAGCGCGCGGTCGCCGTCCAGCACCTTCACCCCGGACACCGCGGCCCGGGTGGTGACCGCGAGTTTCTGCGCCGTCGCCTGGGTGCGCGCCTCGGCGAGCAACTGGTCGTACTGTTCCCGCGCCCGGCCGACGAGCACCTGACCGGCCGCCTGATCGGTGGCCGCCGGATCGTCGAATTTGTACGAGAAAATCCGGCTGAGGCCGTCATTCACCTGACCGATTACCTCGGCGGTGCCGGATGCGTCCACGAGTGCCGAGTTGTTTCCGTCGACCGCGCCGCGGGCCTCCTGCGATTCGAGTGCGAACCAGCCGGCAATGCCCACGGCCACGACCGCGATCGCGCTGAGTGCTTTCTCCATAGTGCTTGCTCACGGTTCGGCGACCGGCACCTGGCCGACCGCGTTCAACTTCCATTCGGCGCCGGTCCGGGTCAGTTCGGCCTCGAACCGGTTGTGCTTGGTCACTTCCTGGCCGCCCTCCGGGGTCACCGTGGTCTCCAGCGCGGCGATGACCTTGGCCTTGCCCGCGTCCTCGTCCAGCTCGGTGACCGCCGCGTCCACCACCTTCCCGATCGAGACGGCCTTCGCCTGCCCGATCTTGGCCTTGCTCGCGTCGGGGTTCTGCGCGAGCTCGTCGTGCAGCGCGCCGGTGGACGCGTCCAGCCAGCGGCGGTAGCCGTCGTCGACCCGCCGGTAGTCGAGCGTGTTGAGCGTCGCGATCCCCTGCCGCCCGGCGCTGAGCACCTCCTCCCGGACCGCGCCCTGCCGCAGGCCGTCGTCGTGTTCGGCGGTCCACCAGGACAGTCCGAACCAGACCACCGCGGCGACCGCGATGAGCGCGGTGGCGAAGGCGGTCCAGAACTGGGCGCCCCGGGGCTTCCCCGCCATCACCGGTCACCGCCCCGGTTTCGGCGCGTTCTGCGATCCGCGCACGCCGGTCGGGTCGCCCTTGGGCAGGGTGCACCGCGCACCGGTGTTCAGCGGCTGGCCCGGCGTGGTGTCCAGGCCGTTGCGGTACTGGGTTCCGCCGTAGCCGCTGGTGCACGGCGGCGGATCGAAGAAGGTGAGCGACAGCCCGAGGTGCACGCCGTTGTCGCGGATCACCGACGATCCGGCCGCGATGGCCTGCGGGGTGGTGACCAGCAACTGCTCGAGGCCGCGCTGCCGGACCTCCATCACGTCGGCGGTGGTGAGCAGGTTCGCCAACAGCACACCGAGATTGGGGCCGCTGTCCCGGAGCACGGTGCTCACCTCCTGCGCCGCCGCCGGCACCGCCGGGATCAGCTTGCGCAGGTCGCCGTCGGAGTTCTTGATCGTCTCGGCGAGCAGGCGGGCGTTGGCGCCGAAGGAGGAAATCGCCTCGGACTGCCGTTTCTGGGTGTCGAGCACGGTTTGCGCGTCGGTGACGAACCGGGTCACCTGCGGGACGTGCTGGGTCGCGGTCTGGATGAACTCGATCCCGCGGTCCACCAACGTTTCCAGGTTCGGCCCCGCGCCGGAGGTCGCCTCGTAGAGCTCGTCCACCACCTTGCGCAGCGAGTCCTTGGGCACCGAATCGGCGAGCGAGGACAGGCTGCTCAGCACCACGTCCACCGGCAGCGGGATCCGGGTGTCCCGCTGTTCGATCACCGAGCCCTCGGCGAGCGAGGGGCCGCCGTCGCGCCGCGGCCGGAGGTCCACGTACTGCTCCCCCACCGCGGACCGGTTGGCCACCACGGCTTCCACGTCGGCGGGCACCGCGGGCGTACCGGGTTCGATGTGCAGATCCGCTTCCATCCCGGTGGCGGTGAGCCGGAGCTGCCCCACCCGGCCCACGGCCACCCCGCGGTAGGTCACCTCCGAGTTGGTGAACACGCCGCCGCCGCTGACGAACCGCGCCTTGACCGTGAAACCGCGGTCCCACAGCAACTTGTCCAGCCCGGCGTAGCTCGCGCCCACGTAGGCCACCCCGACGATCGCGATCACCAGGAACAGCACGACCTGCACGCGCACCAGACGGGTCAACATCAGCGCCCACCCCCCATCAGGGCGCCCGCGGTGCGCGTGTCCAGGTGCACGAACCCGTTCAGGTAGTCACCGCGGATCGCGTCGAGCGCACTGTCCGGGAACGGGAACGTCAGCAGCATCTCCATCGCCTGGGGCAGCGCCGACCCGGAGTCGGCGAGTTTGCGCAGCGTCGGTTCGAGCGCGCGGAGATCGGCCACCAGATCGTCCTTGCTCTTGTTCACCGTGTCCACCGCGACATTGGTCAGATTCGCGAGCGAGTTGAGCATCCCGGTCAGCGCCTCGCGTTGCTCGGCCAGGACACCGATCCCGGGGGTGAGATCGGTCAGCGTGGCATTGATCTCGCCGGTGTGCTGGGCGAGCGTCGCGGAAAGCTTGTTGACGCTGTCCAGCGCGCGGGTGATCTCCGCCTTGTGCTCGTCGAGCCCGCCGACGAACGTGTTCAGGTTCTCCACCAGCGAACGCGCCGCGCTCTCCTTGCCGCCGAGCGCGTGGTTCAGCTCGCGCGTGATGGTCTGGATCTGCGCGACCCCGCCGCCGTTGAGCAGCAACGACAACGCGCCGAAGACCTCCTCGATCTCCGGGGCGAGGCTGGAGCGGTTCAACGGGATCACCGCCCCGTCGGTCAACCGGCCCACCGGGGTGGCGTCCCCGGGCGGGGCGAGATCGACGAACTTCTCGCCGAGGATGCTGGACTGCCGCACCCGCGCCACGGCGTTCGCCGGGAGCTGGACGTCCCCGTTCAACTCCAGGATCACCTGGGCGCTGCGGCCGTCCGGGGCGAGTTCGACCTTGGCCACCCGCCCGACCGCGACGTCGTTGACCTTCACCCCGGACTGCGGCACCAGATCGAGCACGTTGGTGAAGCTCGCGGTGACCCGGTACGGGTGGTCGCCGAGCGCGACGCCGCCGGGCAGCGGCAGATCGTAAACGCTGTCCGCGGTGGTGCCGCACGCGGCGGTGAGCGCGGCCAGCAGTGCGACGGCCAGTACCCGGCCGGTCCGGCGTTTCGCGGCCATCAGTGCCCACCTTCCTTCGGCGCCGACGAGTACACCGCGCCGACCGTCGGCAGCGGCATCACCGGCAGGGAGTCCGCGGCGGACTCCGGCTGCGCGACCAGGCCGTCGGACCGCGGTTTCACCGACGCGCAGTCGTTGATCAGCGCGGCGGGCAGGGCGGCCACGTCGAGTTTGTCGTTCATCCCGCACACCGAGACCGTGGCGGCGGCACTGCCGCCGCCGGGCTTCGGGTAGTACTCGAGCAGGTTGCCGCGCCCGTCCAGCGTCTTGGACTGCGGGTTGTAGGCCCCGAGCAGGCTGGTCAGCGCGTTCGGCGCGGTGTCCATCGCTTCGGACAGCGAACCCTTCTGGTCGGCGAGGATCTTGGCGATCCCGGCCAGCTTGTCCACATTGGATTTGACCTTGTCCCGGTTGTCCCGGATGAAGCCCTGCACGGTGCCCAGCGCCTGGGTCAGCTCGTTCAGCGCGCCGGAGAACTCCTGCCGCTGGTCGGCGAGCACCTTGGTGATCGAGGTGAGCTGCTGGGAAGCCTGGTTCACCTGATCGTCGTTCGCGGCGAGCATCGAGGTGAACTTGCTGATGTTGTCGACCGTGCCGAAGAGCTGGTCCTTGGAACCGCTCAGGGTCCGAGCGAACTCGCCGAGCTGCTTGATCGCCTCGCCCATCGGTTTCCCGTTGCCGTCCAAGGTCTTCGCGCCCTGGTTGAGCAGTTCGGTGACCGCGCCGTCGGCGTTGGCGCCGTTCGGCCCGAGCGCGGTGGCCAGATCGTTGAGGCTGGACATCAGCTGGTCCACCTCGACCGGGGTCGCGGTCCGCGCCTGCGGGATCTCGGCCCCGTCGGCGAGTTGCTCGCCCCCGGAGTACACCGGGGTCAGTTGCACGTAGCGGTCGGCGACCAGGCTCGGGGTGACCACGATCGCGGACGCTTCGGCCGGCAGTTCCACGTCCCCGTCGACGGTCATCGTCACCTTGACCCGCTCCGGCTGCGGTTCGACCGCGTCGACCGTGCCGACGGTGACCCCGAGCACCCGGACGTCCGAGGCCGGGTAGATGCCGACCGCGGCGGCGAAGTACGCGGTGATCTTCTTGTCCCCGCCGCCGGTGAAGATCGACCAGGCCGCGGTCACCAGTAGTGCCGCGACCACCCCCAGGGCCAGCAGGCGGAACAGGGTCCGCCGCCGGGCCCGCGCGCCCAGATCCTCCAGCGCGTGCGTCATCGGCCCGCTCCCTTCGGCGGCTGGCAGCTCCCGGGCGGGCCGGACGGCACCAGCCCGCAGATGTAGGCGTCGATCCAGCGGCCGTTGCCGACCGCGTTGCCCAGCAACCGGTAGTACGGTCCGGCCAGGCGCAGGCTCTCGGTGAGCTTGTCCTGGTTGCGTTGCAGCACGGTCGTCACCCGCTCGAGCTGGTCGAGCGCCGGGCCGAGCGTCGCCTGGTTGTCCGCGACCAGGCCCTTGAGCTGGATGCCGAGCTGTTTGGTGCCCTCGAACAGCTTCGCGATCGAGTCCCGGCGCGCGTTCAGCTCGGTCAGCAGCGTGTTCCCGTTGCGGATCAGCGATTCCACCTGCTGCGTGCGGTCGCCGAGGGTCTTGGACAGCTGGCTGGTCCCGGCGAACAGTTTCGTCAGCTCCTCGTCCCGCGAAGCCAGGGTCCGCGACAGGGCGGACATCCCGTCCAGCGCGGTCCGCACGTCCTGCGGGGTCGAAGCGCCCAGGGTCGCGGACAGGGTGCGGAAACTTTCCGCGAGGCGACCGGAGTCGATCGTGCCGACCGTGTTCGCCAGGTCGTTGAAGACCTCGGTGACGTCGTACGGCGACGTGGTGCGGTCCCGCGGGATCGGGTTGTCCGGATCGAGGGCGCCGCCGCCGATCGGATCGAGCACCAGGTTCTTCTGCCCCAGCAAGGTCTTGATCTTGATCGAGGCCGTGGTGCGGTCGCCCAGCCAGATGTCCTTGACCTTGAACTTCACGTCGACGTGGTTCCCGGCCAGCTCGACGCCGGTGACCTCACCGACCTTCACCCCGGCCACCCGGACCTCGTCCCCGCTCTTGAGCCCCGCCGATTCGGTGAACTCGGCGGCATACGTGGTGCCGCCGCCGACGATCGGGAGGTCCTCGGAGAAGAACGCGGCGGTGCCGAGCACGACCATCACGGCCGCGGTGAGCGAACCGACGATGACCGGATTGCGCTCCCGGAACGGCTTCCACTCCGAAGGCTTGAACCGCATCACCTACACCTCCCCTGGGTCACGGGCAATCCCACGGGCGGGCCGCCGGGCGCGGGTGGCGCGTCGGACTTCGCCGCGCACAGGTAGGCGTTGAACCAGGAGCCGTAGGAGAACAGCCTGCCGATCCGGTCGTACTTGGTCGGCAGGTTCTTCAGGAACTGCTCGAACACCGGGGTGTTGTCGGCCAGGTTGCGGGACAGGTCGCCGAGGGTGTTGATGCTGTCCTTGAGCGGCTGGCGGCCCGCTTGGAGCAGCTCCGCGGTGCTGCTGCTCAGCTCACCCAGGCCCCCGATCGCGTCGCCGATCGGCTTCGCGTCGGCGGCGAGCCCGCGGACCAGTTGCTCGGTGGTGTCCACCAGGCTCGCGAGCTGGTCCCCCTTGGCGTTCACGGTGTCCAGGACGGTGTTCAGGTTGCCGATCACCTGCCCGATCACCTGGTCCTTGTTCGCCAGGGTGGCGGTCAGCCCGGCCGTGTGCTTGAGGAAGCTGTCCACGGTCGCGCCTTCGCCCTGCAGCACCTGGATGATCTCGAACGAGAGCTGGTTCACGTCGTTCGGGTTCAACGCCTGGAACAGCGGTTTGAAGCCGTTGAACAGGGTGGTCAGGTCCAGCGCCGGGGTGGTGCGCTCGATCGGGATGTACGCCCCGGGCCGGAGGGTGTCCGAAGTGGACGCCGGGCCCTGGTCGATGGCCAGGTAGCGCTGGCCGACCAGGGTGCGGTACCGGATCGCCACGGTGGCCGCGGCGGAGAGTTTCCGGTTGGCGTCCACCGAGAAGTCCACCTCGGCCTGCCGCCGGTCGACCACCTTGACGCCGTCGACCTGTCCGATGCGGACACCGGACATGCGCACCTCGTCGCCGGGATTGACCGAAGTGGCGTCGGCGAACCGGGCGGTGTAGCCGACCGTGTTGCTCACCCCGACGTTGGCGATCGTGATGCCGAGCGCCACGGTCGCGAGTGCGGTGGCCAGGAAGAAGATCGCGCCCTTGAGGAACGGGCCCGCGAGGCCTTTCACTTGAGGGTCACCTCCGTTCCGCGCAGCAGGGGGCCGACCAGCAGGCTGCTCCAGCTGGGCACCTCCGACGGGGAAGTGCCCATCACCGCCCCGAGGATTTCGGAAACGACCTGGTGCTCCTCCGGGGAACCGGCCGCGGCGCCGCCGCCCGAGACGCCCTGACCGGGGCACCGCGGTCCACCGCTCGCGTTGTAGACCGGATCGTCCTTACCGGGCACGTACTTCCCGCGCGGCTGCTGCACCGACAGCTCGAGGTGCAGGCCGGGCTCCCCGGTGCCCTTGCCCAGCGCCTTCTCCATCAGCGGTTTCATCCGGTTCACCGCGTCGAACAGGCACGGGAACTCCGGGGAGTACCGGGACAGCAGCTCCAGCGTCGGCCGGCTCGACTCGGACAGCCCGATGATGCTGTCCTTGTTCTTCCGCAGGAAGTCGTTCAGGTCCCCGGAAGCCGTGGTGACACTGGAGAACAACGCCTGCAGGTTCTCCTTCTGGTCCACCACGGTCTTCGCGGGGACCGCCAGATCGGCCAGCGCGCGCAGGATGTCCGGCGCGGCCGCGGCGTAGACGTCCGACACGTCCGCGAGCCCGGTGATGTCCGCTTTGAACTGCGGCATCAGCGGATTCGTCTGGGCCAGCAGGTCGTTGAGCTTGACGATGCTGTCGCCCAGCGGTTTCCCGCGGGTGTCCAGCGCCTGCGCGATCGCGCCGAGCGAGCTGTTGAGCTTCTGCGGCTGCACCGCGCGCAGCAGCGGCAGCAGGTCGCCGAGCACCCGTTCCAGTTCGATCGCGTTGCGCGACCGGTCCTGCGGGATCACGTCCCCGGCGGCGAGTTTCCGCGTGTCCGGCTGGTCCGGGAGCACCAGGTTCACGTACCGCTGGCCGAACGCGGTCTTGGGCAGCAGGCGCGCCGACACGTTGCTCGGCAGTTCCCCGATCCGCGCCGGGTCCATCGCGAGGTCGATCTCCGCGCCGTCCCCGCTGCTGCGGACCGCGCGCACCTCGCCGAACGGGACGCCGCGCACCTTGACCTCGGAGCTGGGCTCGAGCTGGTTGCCGACCCGGTCGGTCTTCAGCGTCACCATCGCGGTCGGGGTGAACCGCTTGTCGTAGATGGCCACCGTGAACCACACCAGCAGCGCGAGGATGACCAGGAAGGCCACGCCCGCGAGCTGGGTGCCGAACCGCGCACCACGTCCCGATTTACTCATCCGGACACCTGCACGGTCGTGGTCGAGCCCCAGATCGCCATGCTCAGCAACAGATCCAGGACGCTGATCAGCACGATCGAGGTCCGCACCGCGCGGCCCACCGCGACCCCGACGCCCGCCGGGCCGCCGGACGCGCGGTAGCCGTAGAAGCAGTGCGTGAGGATGACCGCGACGCTGAACACCAGCACCTTCCCGAAGGACCACAGCACGTCCCCGGGCGGCAGGAACATCCGGAAGTAGTGGTCGTAGGTGCCGCCGGACTGGCCGAAGAACAGCACCGTGGTCATCCGGGAACCGGTGTAGGAGATCAGCAGCCCGATCACGTACAGCGGGATGATCGCCAGGAACCCGGCGACGATCCGGGTGGTGACCAGGAACGGCATGCTGCGCACCGCCATGACCTCGAGCGCGTCGATCTCCTCGGAGATCCGCATGGCGCCGAGCTGCGCGGTGAAACCCGAGCCCACCGTGGAGGAAAGCGCGAGCCCGGCCGCCAGCGGGGCGATCTCCCGGGTGTTGAAGTAGGCGGTGAGGAACCCGGTCATCGCCGAGATGTTGATCTGGCTCAGCGCGTTGTACCCCTGCAGGCCGACCGTGACGCCGGTGAAGATGCACAGGCCGACCATCACGCCGACGGTCCCGCCGATCACCGCGAGCGCGCCGCTGCCGAAGGTCACCTCGGCGAGCAGCCGCACCACCTCGCGGAAGTACTTGCCCAGCGTCAGCGGGATCGCGGCCAGCGCGCGGGCGTAGAAGAGCAGCTGGTCGCCGAGCTTGAACATGGTGTCGCCGGGTCGGTTCAGCACCGCCCGTGCCCGGTCCGGAATGGTCGCCACGGTCACGTTCCCTTCGCCGGGACGAGCTGCAGGTACAGCGCGGTGAGCACGGTGTTGACGAAGAACAGCAGCAGGAACGTGATGACCACCGACTGGTTGACCACGTCGCCGACGCCCTTCGGCCCGCCCTTCGGGTTGAGCCCGCGGTAGGCGGCCACCACCCCGGCGAGGTACCCGAAGATCGCCGCCTTCAGCGTGCTGATCCACAGGTCCGGCAGCTGCGCGAGCATGTTGAAACTGGCCAGATAAGCCCCGGGCGTCCCGCCCTGCACCACCACCGTGAAGAAGTAGCCGCCGACCACCCCGACCACGCTGACCATGCCGTTCAGCAGCACCGAGGCCAGCATCGCGGCGAGCACCCGGGGCACGACGAGCCGCTGGATCGGCGAAACGCCCAGCACTTGCATCGCGTCGATCTCTTCGCGGATCGTCCGGGAACCCAGGTCCGCGCAGATCGCCGAACCACCGGCCCCGGCGATGACCAGGGTGGTGACGATCGGGCTGGCCTGCTGGATGACCACCAGCACGCTGGCCGCGCCGTTCGCCTGCTGCGCCCCGATCTGGCTGGTGAGCCCGCCGATCTGCAACGAGATCACCGCACCGAACGGGATCGACACCAGCAGGGCCGGGGTGATCGACACGCTCGCGATGAACCAGAACTGCTGGATGAACTCCCGCGCCTGGAACGGCCGCTTGAAGATCGCGATGATGATGTCCAGGCCCATCGCGCACATCCGGCCGAACTCCCGCATCGCGGCGAGGGCCTTCTGCGGCGCCTGGGAAACGAGCTGGGTCATCGCCTGCTCCCCGGGCCGAACGCGGGCACCACCGAGTCACGCCGGTGACCGCGCGGCGGCTGCACCCGGTACCGGGCGCGCTCCTCGGGCGTGAGGCTGGCCAGGATCCCGTGCTGCGCCAGCGGCGGCAGGGTGTGCAGGATCTTCATCACCCGGTCCTTGCGGCGCCGCACGGCGTTGCGGACCGGCAGCCCGGGCGTCGGCTGCAACTGCGGCACGATGCCGCGCACGTCCTCGTCCGGACCGTCGAAATGCCCGGCCTCCGCGTGCGCCTGCTCGCGGGCCATCTGCGCGGAGTCCTTCTCCTCGGACATGCCGATCGGGCCGAGGCGGCGGCCGTTGAGGAACTGCTCCACCACCGGCTCGTCGCTGGTC
>NZ_VTHK01000058.1:46398-52042 GCF_009765355.1 Amycolatopsis anabasis
GATGTTGTCCGGGACGGTCCGGGCGACGTTGATGTTGTGCGTGACGATCAGGATGGTCGCGTCGATCTGCGCGTTCAGGTCGATCAGCAGCTGCGACAGGTACGCCGTGCGCACCGGATCGAGGCCGGAATCCGGTTCGTCGCAGAGGATGATCTCCGGATCGAGGACGAGTGCGCGGGCGAGCCCGGCGCGCTTGCGCATGCCGCCGGAGATCTCGCCGGGCAGTTTCCGCTCGGCCCCGGCGAGGCCGGTCATCTCCAGCTTCTCGAGCACGATCCGCTTGATCTCGGATTCGGACTTCTTGGTGTGCTCGCGCAGCGGGCACGCCACGTTGTCGTACAGGTTCATCGACCCGAACAGCGCGCCGTCCTGGAACAGCACCCCGAACAGCTTGCGAATCTCGTAGAGCGTCCTTTCCGGACAGTCGCAGAGATCCACCCCGTTGATCAGGATCCGGCCGGTCTCCGGTTTGAGCAGGCCGATCAGGGACTTCAAGAAGACCGACTTCCCGGTGCCGGACGGTCCGAGCAGGACGCTGACCTCTCCCGGTGGCAGGGTGAGCGTCACGTCCCGCCAGATCGACTGCCTTCCGAAGGACTTGCTCAGCCCTTCCACGGCAACCTCGACGCCCATCAAGACCTCCACTCGTGAAGACTGGCCACTACTCGCACCTCGGCCCCAGGGGACTGCAGCGCACGCTCAACTTGGCGGTCATCTTGTTGCCCGGACCGGAGACCATGCCCGTGAACAGCCGGTCGAGGTTCTCGGTCACTCCGCATCCGGCGAACGGCGGGATTTCGAAGTCCGCCTCCACGGTCGCCGGTGGCGAACCCGGCACCAGGTTCACCGTGGTGTCCTTGGGGCGCACGATCACCGGGGACGCGGTGCGGCAGTTGGGACCGACATCGAGTGGTACGCCGTCCACCTTGACGTCACCGAGTTTGGTGAACGCGCGCAGGGTGAGTTCTTTGACGGTCGCCGTCTTGGCGCTCGGGTTCACCGTGACCTTGCCGGTGGCCTCGCCGTCCTGGATCAGTTCGGCGGTGCTGGTCACCGGAACGAAGTTGAAGGTCACGAAGTACCCGGAGGCGGGCGGCAGGGTCAGGTTGCCCCACATATCGGCCGGGGGTGACATGACCTTGATAACGGAGTCGAACTGGCCACGTCCGAACTGGATCTTGGAGCCGAGCTTCTGGATCGTGGTACTGGTTTCGTCCACCCAGAACCCGTACTTCAGTCCCTGCCGCGGGGGAAAGCCCGCGACCGCGGCCTGGATGCTCGGCGCGGCCGAGGTTTCGCCGGACGTCACCGAGATCGGGTCGCTCCCCGACGTCCGCGGCGCGTTCGGATCACCGCTCAGCGGGACCGAGGCCAGCGTGCCGCCCTGGCCCGGTCCGGACGCGCACGAGACGTCGTCCGCGACGAGGGCGTTGTCCCGGATGGCATGCGTCTTGAGCTGGGCGGTCATCCGGGACACGTCGAAGGTCACCGCGCCGGAGCCGCCGACGGTCACCGGCGGCACGGTCGCCTTGAGCGGCAGGCGGAACTCCCCCGAGTCCGGGAGCGCGGTCAGCGGCACCGCGATCGGCTGGAGCGCGATGTCCTTCGCGCTGCCCTGCGAGTGGACGGTGAGGACGGGCGCGACGCTGCCTTCGAAGGTGGTGACCCCGGCGGAACGCAGGCTCTTGACCAGCTGGTCGCTCAGCACCGGGGTGACCGCGAAGTCCTTCGGCTGCAGCGGGGTTCCCGCGGGCGTGGATTCCGGGAACACCGCGGCCACGCCGAACGGGACCGGCGCCGGTCCCTGGCCGAACGCGCAGGTGCTGGTGATCGTCCGGCTGGCGGGCCCGGCGGCGGCTGGGCTCGCGCTCAGCGAAACACCGGCGAGGGCGAGCGCCGCGGTGACGGCGCACGCTCTGGTGGCCCGTCGAGTCTGCACTGACATCCGGGAATTCCTCATGGGACGATTTACCTGCCTGGGGAATGTTGTTTCCGCACGATCACAACCCCCTACTCGCCAGTACGTTACTGGCGTGTCTCAGCGCACACAAGGGTTACGGAAAAATCTTGAACCCGCGTGGCCGGAGACGGATTTTCTTGTCAAGCCCGTGACGGTCGACGGTCGGCTTTCCCTGCCGCATAGCACAAAATCCCAGGTCGGCCGCTAGGCAACGGGTCAGCGGATCGTCCCGGACCGCCACCTCGACCCGGGTGCGCCACCCCGGGCGGCCGCGGCTTCATTTCTTGTCACCACCATGACACTTTCGCAAATAATCATGCCCCTCGGATGCGCAATCAACAATGGGACCGGTATTCGGCGATATTCGAGCTAGAATCCCCGGCGGTCGTCATTCAAAACGAAGGAACCCCTATGATTCGCCCAATCCTGACCGGTGTGCTCGTGGCCGCGGCGTCGGCGTGCGCGCTCACCGGCTGCGGCTCGGACACCCCGCCCGCGCCCGCCAGACCCACCGCCCCGTCCGCCGTCGCGAGCCCGGAGTCGACCGCGTGGGCGGACCGGGTGTGCCAGGCCGTGCAGGCGCAGGCCGCCACGCTGGGGTCGCTGCCGATGCTCGACTCCCCCGACCCCCGGCAGGTGAAGCAGGCCATGGTGTCCTATCTGGACGGCCTGTCCCGCGCGTTCGCCAGCCTGGTCGACGGGGTCGAGAAGGCGGGGCCGCCGCCGGTCACCGACGGCGTGCGCCTGGTGGAGAAGACGACCGGCATCCTGCGCAACACCAAGCAGGCGATCGACAACGCCAAACCGCAGGCCGAGGGCGCGCCGGCCGACCAGCCCGCGCGGTTTCAGGAAGTCATGGGGAAGATCAGCGCGGACCTGACCAACCTGCGGAACATGGACGACCCGATGAAGGACCTCAAGGCGGCGGACGGGCTCAAGGCGGGCTTCGCCGAATCGGCGACCTGCCAGCGCCTCGACGGCGGCTCCTGACCGCTGGGGGTCGTGAGTGGACAGACCGGTTCTAACCGGTCCAAACACTCACGACCCCCAGCACCCGGGCCCTTGGTCGTGCAGGCGGCGACAGGTCGGCCCGCCCCCGGCATCGCGCCGGGGGCGGGCCCGTTTGGTGGTGCCGTGGTTACTTCTTCTTCAGGTTCACCTCGATCGGGTTGTCCGGCCCGGAGGTCAGGGCGGTGACGAACCCGGTGAGCAGGCCGCACCCGGTGAACGAGGGCAGGGTGTAGCTGCCGCTCAGCTTGCCGCCGGTCGCCGGATCGAAGCCCGGTCCGGAGACCAGGTTGACGTCCGCGGGCTGGCTCGTCCGGCACGAGTCCGAAGCGAGCAGCGGCAGGCCCAGCACCCGGATGTCCACCAGCCGCACGTCGACCTTGACGTTCGACTTCACGATCCCGCTCTTCAGCGTGCCGGTGACCGGGCCGGTCGGCGTGAGTTTCACCGTCGCGGTGGCCGGGAGCAGGCCGAACAGCTTGAACGAGGCCTTCGCCTTGGGCAGGGTCAGCCCAGCGCTGAACTGGCCGGTCGAGGCGGTGAGTTCGGCGTCCAGGCTGCCCGGGCCGAGGATCAGCTCGGCGCCGAGTTTCTTGATGAACGTCTTGCCGGTGACACCGTACGAAATCTCGACCGGGTTGGTCGGCGGTTGCGTGGTGGGTGGTGTGGTCGGCGGAGTCGTGGGTGGCTCCGTCGTCGGCGGAGTGGTGGGCGGGGTGGTCGGCGGCTCAGTAGTAGGCGGAGTCGTCGGCGGGGTAGTCGGCGGCTCAGTAGTAGGCGGAGTCGTCGGCGGAGTGGTCGGCGGCTCAGTAGTAGGCGGAGTCGTCGGCGGAGTGGTCGGCGGCTCAGTAGTAGGCGGAGTCGTCGGCGGGGTAGTCGGCGGTTCCGTGGTAGGTGGGGTCGTCGGTGGCGTGGTCGGGTTGCCGCTCTTGATCTCGAACGTGCCCAGCAGGTTGTTCTGCCCCGGCACCTGCACGCAGTCCGAGGTGAACGTGCCCAGATCGGTCGGGGTGCCGTCGGGGTACTTGGGCGTCAGGGTGGTGCTGAAGTTCCCGACCGTCACCGAGGCCGTTCCCGGGCTGGGGAAGTTGACCTGCGGCGCCTTGCCGGAGGTGACGATGTCGAACGTGCCCGAGGGCGGGACCGGCGTGACCGGCACGGTCAGCGGAAGGCCCAGGTTGAGCGTCTTGTCCACCGGGTACTTCAGGGTCGCCCCGGCCTTCGCGGTGCCCTCGATGGTCGCCGCCCCGACCATGGCCAGGCCGTCGGTGGCCGATTCCGGCACGGTCACCGTCGCCTTGAAGGTGATCGCGGGCGAGAGTTGCCCGGCGACCGCGTTGTCCGGGAACTCGGAATCGACCTTCACCTTGAGCGTCTGGTCCCCGATCAGCGGGAACGGACAGGTGTAGTTCAGGGTCACCGACACCGGCGCTGCCTCACCCGAACCGATTCCGACGACCCCGACCACACCGGCGACCGCGGCGCCGACGGTCAGCGCCGCCATACCGTTCGCCAGTTTTCTGGACTTCCAACGAACTTTCACTGCTGTCTCCTGTTACCTGAGACGGACCCAGGCATCGAATGATGCGCAGGGTTGAAAAAGCGGGGTTACGCAGCCGAAATACCACGGCCATAACCGGGCAAAGTACCTCCCGCATCATGGCAGGGCAAGCATCAAACCCGCAGGTCAGAGCGCCGCAGAGTTTTTGTCAGAACACATCGGACAACACCGGGGAAACTCGAACAATACCGCCATAAAAGGGATATGACGGAAATTCATGAACAACATATTTTCGCGCTCCGCGAAGCGGAAACTTTGTCATCCGGGCACGATCCGCACCCGCTGGCTATATCACCGAAATGAAGGTTGCCGACCGGCCGGAGAGTCCAATAGTTTTCGCGAGCCACAACCACACCGGGAGTCCCGTATGCGTTTGATCCCCCGCCCGGACGGGAGGGTGTTCGCCGAGTTCGACCCCAGCGAGCTCGAGCATCTGCGCCGGCGCACCGCGACCCTGCGGACCCTGGTGGTCGAACGCGTCCGGACCGCGCCGGTGACCATGCCGTTCGGCCGCGGCGTCGGCTACTGCCTGTGCACCGAGCCGCCCGACGACTGGCGGCTCCAGGCGCTGCTGGCCCTGTGGCTCGGCGAGGACGAACCCAATCTGCACTGGTCACTGGCCGAACTCGACCTCTGGCACTGGGTGATCCGCTGCTGCGACCGGACCCTGACCATCCTGGAACGGGACTGGTTCCGGGTCGAGCTCACCGATTTCCGCGACGCGCACGCGATGGCCATGGTGCTCGACGCGATCCGCGAACTCATCCAGCGCGGCCGGTGCCGGGTGAGCGACCGGCACCAGCGCAAGCAGCTCCACCTGATGTCCCAGCGCCTGGCCCACGACGTGGGCTCGCTGCTGGAAATCCTCGTGCGCAGGCTCCGGCCATGATGCAGGCGACCCGCACGCCCGGCCTGGTACCGGGTCCGGCGCCGGACGAGCCGCGAAGACGGCGATCCGCCGACCTCCTGATCGGACTTGGTTTCCTGGCGGCCGCCGTGCTCGTCTACCGTCCTTTGTGGACGAACCTGGACGGCGGCTACCTCACCGGCAGCGGCCAGGACCAGAACATGTGGGAGTGGTTCTTCGCGGTGACCGCGGACAATGTGTGGCATCT
>NZ_VTHK01000059.1 GCF_009765355.1 Amycolatopsis anabasis
CGTCAACCCCACTGACCAGCACCAACAGGATGAAAACTCCCCAATGTGGCTTTCGGGGCACCCAACGCCCCGAAAGCCGCATTGGGTACCTCCAACGCCCCCAATGCCGCATTGGGAGCTTTCGGCGATCAGTCCGGGAAGTTGGGGTGGCGTTTTTCCAGGAAGGCGGCCATTCCTTCGCGGGCGCCGGGGAGCTGGGACGCCGAGGCCATCACCTCGAGCGCGATCGAGTAGGCGTCGGCCTCCGGCCGGTCGAGCTGGGCGTAGAGGGTCTGCTTGCCGATCGCCTTGCTCGCCCGGCTGCCGCGGGTGGCCCGGGCCAGCAGGTCCGCGACGGCCGCGTCCAGTTCGGCGTCCGGGACGACCCGGTTGACCAGGCCCCAGTCCAGGGCGGTCGGCGCGTCGATGACGTCCCCGGTCAGCGCCAGTTCCATCAGCCGCTTGCGCCCGATCGAACGGGCCACCGGCACCGCGGGGGTGTGGCAGAACCAGCCGCCCTTCCCGCCCGGCAGCGCGAATCCGGCCGATTCCGCCGCGATCGCCAGATCGCAGGAGGCGACCAGCTGGCAGCCCGCCGCGGTGGCCAGCCCGTGCACCCGCGCGATCACCACCTGCGGCACGGCCTGGATGGTGCCCATCAGGTCCGTGCACAGCCGCAGCAGTTCCCGCACGCCCATCAGGTCCCGCGCGGCGACATCGCCGAAGTCGTGCCCGGCGGAGAACACCGGCCCGGCACCGGCCAGCACGATGCCGGTCGCGTCGGTCTGCCCGGCCTCGACGAAGGCGTCCAGCAGCTCGGCGAGGTGTTCCGCGGACAGCGAGTTGCGCCGCGCGGCCCGGTTCATGGTGATCGTGATCGTGTCGTCCTCGCGTTTGACGAGGATGTGCTCGTACTCGCCCATCCCCCGACGCTACCGCGCCCGCCGGGGCCCCGCCCAACCCCGCGCGGGTCAGGCGCGGCCGATGACGGCGCTGAGGAACTCGCGGGTCCGTTCGTGTTCGGGTGAGGTGAACAGCTTCTCCGGCGGGGCGTCCTCCAGGATCTGGCCGTGGTCGAACATCATCACGCGGTCCGAGACGTCCTGCGCGAACTGCATTTCGTGCGTGACGCAGAGGAACGTGATGTCGGTGCTCTCCGCGATGTCCTTGAGCAGGTGCAGCACCCCGGTCACCAGTTCGGGGTCCAGCGCGGAGGTGACCTCGTCCAGCAGCAGCACGGACGGTTCCATCGCCAGCGCCCGCGCGATCGCGACCCGTTGCTGCTGCCCGCCGGACAGCTGGGACGGGTGCGCGTCCACCTTGTCGCCCAGGCCGACGAGGTCGAGCAGTTCCCGGGCCCGCGCCTCGGCCTCCTCGCGCGGTTTGCCCAGCGACCGGATCGGCGCCTCGGTGATGTTGCGCAGCACCTTCATGTTCGGGAACAGGTTGAACTGCTGGAACACCATGCCGATCCGCTTGCGCGCCTCGCGCAGGTGCGCCTCGTTGGCGGGGACCAGCTTCCCGCCCCGCTCCAGATGACTCAGGTACTCGCCGCCGACCCGGATGGTGCCCTCGGACACCTTCTCCAGCGTCATCAGCAGGCGCAGGATCGTCGTCTTGCCCGAACCGCTCGGCCCGATCAAGGTCACGAACTCGCCCGGCGCGACGGTGAAGTCCAGCCCCTTCAGCACGACGTTGTCACCGAACCGCTTGCCGACGCCGTCGAAGCGGATCATCTCGTTCTCATTTGCTTGCGACACGACGCTCCAATTTCCGCACGAGGATCGCGGCCGGGTAACTCAGCAACAGGAACGCCAGGCCCGCCATGGTGTACGGCTCGATGAACCGGTAGTCCTCGGATCCCTGTTCCTTGGCCTGGTTGACGATGTCGAGCACGCCGATCGCGAGCAGCAGCGGCACTTCCTTGAACATGGAAATGGTGTAGTTGCCCAGTGCGGGCAGGACGCGGGGAACCGCCTGCGGCAGGATCACGCCGAGCCAGACCCGCGACTTCGGCAGGCTGAGCGCGGTCGCCGCCTCCCACTGTCCTTTCGGGACGGCGTCGATGCCCGCGCGGTACACCTCGGCGGTGTAGCACGCGTAGTGCACGCCGAGCCCGATCACGCCGGTGAGGAACGGCGAAAGCTGCAGACCGAGCGCCGGTTGCAGCACGTAGAACAGCGCGAACACCTGGATCAGCAGCGGGGTGCTGCGGATGATCTCGATGAACGCCCACAGCACCTGGTCCACCACCGGGATCCGGGCCCGGCGGATGATCGCGAAGACCAGACCGAGCACATACGCCAGCAGCGAGCCGAGCACGGTGATCTCCAGGGTGACGACCAAGCCCTGCAGGATCGCCGGGATGACCGCGATCGCCTTGTCCCAGTCCCAGATCTCCATCACACACCGCCCCCGGACACCTTGGCCAGCGCCCGTTCCCGGCTGGGCGCGGTCCGGCCGATCCGCCGGGCCGCCAGCTTTTCCAGCCACCGCATGACACCGGTGATGACGATCGCGAGCAGCAGGTACAGCACCAGTTCGACGAGGTAGATCAGGCCGATGTCCTTGCCCCACGCGGGCCGGAGGATCTCGCCCTGTTTGAAGATCTCCGGCACCTCGATGAAGAACAGGATCGCCGTGCTCTTGAGCAGCTGGATGAACAGGTTGTTGAACGACGGCAGCATTTCCACCACCGCCTGCGGCAGGACCACCCGCCACATCCGTTGTGCCGGGGTGAAGTTCAACGCGATCGCGCCTTCGAGCTGCGCCCGGGGCACGGACTGCACGGCGCCCCGGACGATCTCGGCGCCGTACGCGCCGTGGTTGAGCCCGAGCACCAGGATGCCCGCGGTCAGCGGCAGGAGCTCGAGGCCGACCAGAATCGGGACCACGAAATAGATCCAGAACAGCTGGACCACTTCGGACGTGCCGCGGAAGCCCTCGACGTAGACCCGGGTGATGCCCCGGACGGTCCGCGAGGGGGCCAGCAGGCCGAGCCCCGCCGCGAACGACAGCACGATGGTCAACGCGATACCGCCGGCCGCGGCGGCGAGCGTGTAGGGAAGCCCGCTCAGCAGCCGCGGCAGGAGGACCGACAGGTTGTCGAACACGATGCGTCCGCTCTTCCGGTCAGCCCTTGCACAGCGCTTCGGTGGTCAACTCCGGGCCCGGTGCGTTGCTCTGGCCGAAGCCGAACGGGGCGACGATCTCCAGCCACTGCCCGCTGTTCTTGACCTTCTGCAACTCGGTGTTGAACGCCTTGACGAACTCGTCCTCGCCCTTGCGGAACGTGAACGCACCGACATCGGGGGCCTTTTTGCTGCCCTGGAAGGATTCCGTGGACTCCAGGGGCGCGTCCGGGTTCTGCTTGAGCAGCCAGCGGCTGGTGATGTCGAGCAGCGCGGCGCCGTAGACGCGGCCGTCGCGGACCTGCCGCAGGATGTTGTCCTGGTTGTCCAGCGTGACGATCTTGTCGGCGGGCACACCGGCCTCTTCCGCGTAGCCCTTCTCGACCGCGCCGGTGAGGACGGCGATCTTCACGTCCTTGCCGATGATGTCCTCGAACCGCTTGATCCCCTGTGGATTTCCCTTGGGCACCAGGAAGGAGGAGGCGACCTTGAACTCCGGGGCGGAGAAGGCGGCGCTCTGGCACCGGTCCGGCCGGATGGACATTCCGGCCGCGACGAAGGCGAACTTCTTGGCCTGCAGGCCGGGAATCAGCTGACCGAAGTCCGAAGGCACGGCCTCGATCTCGTCGATCCCCAGGTTCTTCAGGACGACCCTGGCCACTTCCGGCTCCGCTCCGGTCAGGCGGCCACTCGCGTCGGTGAAACCGTACGGCGCCTCGTTACCGAAACCAACCTTGATTTTCTTGGATTTCTTCGCGCCCTCGAAGGTCGTGGTGTCCGCACTGCTCGCACAAGACGAAAGCAACACCGGCCCGCCGATCGCCACCGCGCCCATCGCCGCCGAACGCCGGAAGAAATTCCTTCGCGTCCACTCGCCGTGCGTCATGACCGCACCCCTTTTCGATTGGTTCGTTGGCAATCGAACGTAGGTGGCGTCCTCGGGCCGGTCAAAGGAAGTTGAAAGATCACCACCGTCTGTTACCGGAAAGAGATCAACATTCCGTGCCAGCTGCGGCACACACCGTGGTCGTCACCACGTCAACACGGGATATCCGCAGGCAAACCCGGTAGTCCTTGGCAAACAAGAAACGCACGATATCCGTTGGATATTTTTGGGACGGCGGTACCGAATAGGCTTTGGGACGCGGGTACCGAATAGGTGGTTTTACGCCAGCCCGTGCGTCTCCCGGATCACCGAGACGATTCCGTCCATGATCCCGGTCAACTCGTAGTCCTTCGGCGTGAAAACGCGCGCGATACCACGATCGACTAACAATTTCGCATCGTCCGGCGGAATGATCCCGCCCACGATCACCGGAATGTCCCCGGCGCCCGCGGCACGCAAACCGTCGACGACCTCGGGCACCACCTCGAGGTGCGAACCGGACAGCACCGACAGCCCGACCACGTGCACGCCTTCCTGCACCGCGGCGGCCACGATCTGCTCCGGGGTGAGCCGGATGCCTTGGTAGATCACCTCGAACCCGGCGTCGCGGGCCCGCACGGCCACCTGCTCGGCGCCGTTGGAATGGCCGTCCAGACCGGGTTTCCCGACCAGGATGCGCAGGCGCTCGCCGAGTTCCTCGCCGGTGGCCCGGACCCGTTCGCGCACCCGCAACAGCTCGTCGCTCGCCTCGGCCGAAGCCGAGGACGCCGAGACCCCGGTCGGCGCCCGGTACTCGCCGAACACCTCGCGCAACGCGCCGGCCCATTCCCCGGTGGTCACCCCGGCCCGCGCGCACTTCAGCGTGGCCTCGAACAGGTTCTCCGAGGTCCGCGCGACTTCGCGCAGCCCGGCCAGCGCACGCTCGACCGCGTCGTTGTCGCGGTGGGCCCGCCACTCCTCGACCGCCGAGATCGCCTGCTTCTCCACCACCGGGTCGATCGTCTCGATGGCCTTGGCGCCCTCGGCCTGCAACGGACTCGGCTCGGTGGTCTCGAACTTGTTGACCCCGACCAGGATCTGCTCGCCGGATTCCATCTTCTGGCGGTACTCGGCGAGCGAGGCCACCAGTTGCGACTTCATGTAGCCGGATTCGACCGCGGCGACCGCACCGCCCATTTCCTGCACCCGCGCGATCTCCTCGCGCGCGCCCGCCTTGATCTCGTCCACTTTGGACTCGATGACCCGCGAACCGTCGAAGATGTCCTCGTACTCCAGCAGATCCGTCTCGTAGGCGAGCACCTGCTGCATGCGCAGCGCCCACTGCTGGTCCCACGGCCGCGGCAGGCCGAGCGCCTCGTTCCAGGCGGGCAGCTGGATCGCGCGCGCCCGGGCGCCCCGGGACAGCGAGACCGCGAGCATCTCCAGCACGATCCGCTGCACGTTGTTCTCCGGCTGGGCCTCGGTCAGGCCGAGCGAGTTGACCTGCACGCCGTACCGCAGGCGCCGCGCCTTGGGGTCCGCCACGCCGTACCGTTCGCGGGTGATCTCGTCCCAGAGCGCGGTGAACGCGCGCATCTTGGACATCTCCTCGACGAACCGCACACCCGCGTTGACGAAGAACGAGATGCGCGCGACCACGCGGGCCATATCGGACTGCTCGATCTGCCCGGCGTCGCGCACGGCGTCCAGCACGGCGATCGCGGTGCACAGCGCGTAGGCGACCTCCTGCGTCGGCGTCGCGCCCGCCTCCTGCAGGTGGTAGCTGCAGATGTTGATCGGGTTCCACTTCGGGACGTGGTGGACGGTCCACGCGATCATGTCGGTGATCAGGCGCAGGCTCGGCCCCGGCGGGAAGATGTAGGTGCCGCGGGAGAGGTACTCCTTGATGATGTCGTTCTGCGTGGTGCCGGTGAGTTTCGCGAGCACCTCGTCGACGTCGCGGCCCTCGGCCTTCGCCTGCTCCTCGGCGACCGTGACGTAGAGGGCGAGCAGCCACATCGCGGGCGCGTTGATCGTCATCGAGGTGTTCGCCTCGGCGAGCGGGATGCCGTCGAAGAGGCGGCGCATGTCGCCGATGTGCGCGACGGGCACGCCGACCTTGCCGACCTCGCCCTTGGAGAGCTTGTGGTCGGGGTCGTAGCCGGTCTGGGTCGGCAGATCGAAGGCGACCGAGAGGCCGGTCTGCCCCTTGGCGAGGTTCCGGCGGTACAGCTCGTTCGACGCGGCCGCCGACGAATGCCCGGCGTAGGTGCGCATCACCCAGGGCCGGTCGCGCTCACGATCCGATGGATAGGGCACGGTGAACCTCCCGGTGGACGTCCCATCGAGTGTACCCGCCGGTAACTTATTGGGCCCAGTGGAATGGGACACGTCCGCGCGGATCTCTGCCTGTCCTCGTCACCGGCTATCCGCTAACGTCGGTTAGGTGACTTGGGCTTCGTACGGCGGATACGTCCTGTTCGTCCTGCTGGTGGTGCTGGTGCCCGGCCCGGACACGCTCGTGGTCATGAAGAGCACGCTCGCCGCGGGCCCGCGCGGCGGTCTGCTGGCCGCGCTGGGCATCACCATGGGCAACCTCGTGCACGGCACCGCGGCGGCGCTCGGCCTGAGCGCGCTGATCGTGCACTCGCAGGCGCTGTTCCAGACGCTGCGCTGGCTGGGCATCGCGTACCTGGTGTTCCTCGGCGTGCAGGCGCTGCGTTCGGCCTGGCGCGGCGACTACCGCGGGCTCGCGGACTCCGGCGGCCACGCGCGCGGTTTCCGGCGCTGGAACGAGGGTTTCCTGTGCAACCTCACCAACCCGAAGGTGCTGGTCTTCTACCTCTCGATGCTGCCGCAGTTCCTCGACCCGGCGAGTTCGACGTGGCACGCGATGCTGCTCGCCTACACGACCGCGGTGGTCGCCGGATCCTGGCAGCTCGTGGTGCTGTTCCTGGTCCGCCGGATCCGCGGCCTGCTCGCCCGCCGCAAGGTGCGCCGCGCGGTCGACGCGACCGCCGGTACCGCCCTGCTGGGCTTCGGGGCCGTCCTCGCCACCGAGTGACCGGGGGGGTCGCGCGGGGAGTGGTGATCGGGTTAGCGTGCGGGCATGAACTGGGGTGCGTACGGGAGTTACCTGGTCTTCGTCGTGCTGGTGGTGCTCGCGCCCGGGCCGGACACCATGGTCATGCTGAAGAACTCGCTGGCGGGCGGGACGCGCGGCGGATTGCTGGCGACCTGCGGGATCACGGTCGGCAACCTGGTGCAGGGCACCGCGGTCGCGCTCGGACTGGGCGCGGTGATCGTGCACTCGCAGCCGGTGTTCCAGACGCTGCGCTGGGCCGGGGTCGCCTACCTCTGCTACCTCGGCCTCCAGGCGCTGCGCGGCGCCTGGCGGGGTGACTACCGCACCGCGGAGCAGGTCGGGTCGCGGACGAGCGGGTTCCGGCGGTGGCGGGAGGGCTTCCTGTCCAACGTCACCAATCCGAAGGTGCTCGCGCTGTACCTGTCGGTGCTCCCGCAGTTCCTGGATCCGGCCCAGCCGTCGACCTTCGACGCGCTCGTGCTCGCGTACACGGTCGCGGTGCTCGGCGGGCTCTGGCTGCTGGTGCTCATGTTCTTCGTGCACAAGGTGCGCGTGTGGCTGAAGCAGCGCAAGGTGCGGCGCGCGGTGGACGCGGTCACCGGCACCGCGCTGATCGGCTTCGGCGTGGCCCTGGCGACCGAATCATGACCTGGGCGACCTACGGCAGTTTCCTGGCCTTCATCGCCCTGATCGTCATCGCGCCGGGCCCGGACACCATGGTGGTGCTGAAATCCGCGCTCGCGGGCGGGACCCGGGGCGGGCTGCTCGCGTGCGGCGGCATCGCCACCGCGAGTTCGCTGCAGGCCACGGTGTCCGCGCTCGGGCTGGGCGCGGTCATCGTGCACTCGCAGCCGGTGTTCCAGACGCTGCGCTGGGCCGGGGTCGCCTACCTCTGCTACCTCGGCCTCCAGGCGCTGCGCGGGGCCTGGCGCGGCGATTACCGCGGGCCCACCGGTCCGGGACCGCGCCTGAGCGGCTGGCGCTGCTACCGGCAGGGCGTGCTCTGCAACCTCACCAATCCGAAGGTCCTCGCGCTGTACCTGTCGGTCCTGCCGCAGTTCCTCGACCCGGTGCACGGCACGCCCGGGGACGCGCTGATCCTCGCCTACACGGTCACCGTGTCCGGCCAGGTGTGGCTGCTGCTGGTGCTGCTGGCGGTGCGGAAAGTACGCGGCTGGCTGCAGCAGCGGAAGATCCGGCGGGCCGTGGACGCCCTCACCGGCACCGCCCTCCTCGGCTTCGGCGCCGCCCTGGCCACCGAGTGACCGCTTCAGAGCAGGTCGGCGAAAACGACCGAAACGGCGAACGGATCGGAGACGGCCAGGCTACCCGCGCTCACCCCGGCTGAGGCATAAGCCCTGGTCGTGGGGTCGAGACGGTAGCGGAACACCGCCATCTGGTCCGCACCGTCCGCGGCATTCTCGATGCGCCAGAAGTGCCGGACCCCGGCGGCGGCGTACTCGGCCGGTTTGTCGGTCTGGTCGGCGGTCACGGAACCAGGGGACATCACCTCGACGACCAGCAAGCAGTGCTCCGGCCGCAGAACCGCATCGTCCGCCAGCGAGGCCTCGTACACCACGATGTCCGGTCGGCGGTTCAACAGCGGAACATCCCGCAACCGAAGATCCACGTCCGTCGCGACCAGGAACCGATCACCACACGCATCTTCGAGAACATTGGCCAGTCGCCGGGCGACGATCTGGTGCGCTCGGCGCGGCGCGGGGTTCACGACGATGGCTCCATCAACGATCTCGATGCGACGGCAGACCTCTTCAGGCAGCGCTTCGTAATCGGCGGCGCTCAGGCCCTGGGGCTGGAGCACCATCCAATCGGGCAACGCGGTCATCGGAACCCCAAACGTCGTGCGTACGCCTGAGGATACCGTTCATACCGTCCATACCGCGTCAGGAGCGCTCGGGGTCGGTGGCGACGCGTTCGATGCGGGCGCCGAGGCGGTTGAGGTTCTCCACCAGGTTCGGGTAGCCGCGGTCGATGTGGAACACGTCCCACACCTCGGTGACGCCGTCCGCGCACAGCCCGGCCAGCACCAGCCCGGCGCCCGCGCGGATGTCCGAGGCCCACACCGGGGCGCTGGACAGCGAGTCGACCCCGCGCACCACCGCGTGGTGGCCGTCGGTCCGCGCGTCCGCGCCGAGCCGGACCATCTCCTCGATGAACCGGAACCGCGCCTCGTACACGTTCTCGGTGATCATCGAGGTGCCCTCGGACACCGCGGACAGCGCCACGGCGAACGGCTGCAGGTCGGTGGCGAAACCCGGGTAGGGCAGGGTCACGAAGTCGACCGACTTCGGCCGGTCGTTCTGCACCACGCGGAAACCGGTGCCGTCGAAGGCGGTCACGTCCGCCCCCGCGAGCCGGAGCTTGTCCAGGACCAGGTCGAGGTGGTGCGGGTTGACGCCCCGCACGGTCACGTCGCCCCGGGTCATGGCGGCGGCGAACGCCCAGGTCGCGCCCACGATCCGGTCGCCGATCACCCGGTGCTCGGTCGGGTGCAGCGAGTCGACGCCGTGCACGGTCAGCGTCGACGTGCCCAGCCCTTCGATCTTGGCGCCCATCTCGATGAGCATCGTGCAGATGTCGACCAGTTCCGGTTCGCGCGCCGCGTTGTCGATGACCGTGGTGCCTTCGGCGAGCACCGCGGCCATCAGGATGTTCTCGGTCGCGCCGACGCTCGGGAAGTCCAGCCAGATCTGCGCGCCCCGCAACTCGTCGGCCTTCGCGACCACGCAGCCGTGCTCGATCGTGCTCGTCGCGCCGAGCGCCCGCAACCCGCTCTGGTGCATGTCCAGCGGCCGCTGGCCGATCGCGTCCCCGCCCGGCAGCGCCACCACGGCCTGCTTCAACCGGCCCACCAGCGGCCCCAGCACGCACACCGACGCCCGCAGCTTGCCCATCGCGGGCGAGTCGGCGCGGTGCGACAGCTCGGCCGGGGTGGTGATCGTCGCGGTGTCCTCGTCCAGGACGACCTCGCAACCCACGCTGCGCAGCACGTCCGCCATCAGCGGAACGTCCAGGATCTGCGGGCAGTTGGTGATGGTCGTGGTGCCTTCGGCGAGCAACGCCGCCGCCATCAGCTTGAGAACGCTGTTCTTCGCCCCCACGACGTCGACTTCGCCGACCAACCGTGCCCCGCCATGCACGTCGAAGTGCTCGCTCATGGACGCACATCATGCCTGCCGTCCCCGGCACGCGATCAAAGGGGGATGACTAGCCGGAAACCGGCGACATTCGGCGGAAAAAGTGAAACGCGGCAAGCTTCGGTGACGATATAACTCGTTGGGCGCGAACCGCGCCGGAAAGTGTCAGCCACCGTCCTGAGTGGCCCACCAGCGTTCGTAATCGATCTCGAGTTTGTGGTCCTGGCCCGGATCGACGTCCTGCGTGGTGACCAACTGTTCCGGCCGGATCCGCTCCGGAAGCGCCTGCCAGCGCTGCGAAGGCTCGGTCATGTCAGATCCCCAGGACGCCGACGGTGCGGTTGAGCCAGTACCGCTCCAGGTCGATCTCGGGAGTCGAGTCGAGCCCCGGTTCGGTGGGATGGCTCATGGTCATCTGTTCGGGGAGCACCCGCTCGGGCAGGTGCTGCCAGCGCTGCTCCCGCTCCAGCTCCTCGTCCATGCCTTCCACGGTACGCATTTCGGCAGCCGGGCGCGGTAACGAAAGCGTTCAGCTCGCGCGCGGGAGGCGGCGGCCGGGAGGGGCCGATTCGAGCCAGGAGAGGAAACCGGTCAGCGCGCCGGGGCCCATGGCGATCTCGATGGCCTCCTGGCGGTCCGATTCGCACCGCAGCACCGTGGAACCGGCCGGGACCGCGTAGGACTCCGTACCGGTCGGATCGCGGCGGTCGGCGATGTTCAGGGCCTCGCGTTCGAACACGCGGTCCGGGCCGGTGCGCAGGCTCCAGACCCGGTACCACGCGAAATCGTCGCCCTCGTAACGGCCGATGCCCAGATGCCAGCCCTCACGGGCGTTGTCCGGGCGCCAGCGCAGGGCCACGCTGACGCCACCGTTCTTGCGCATGCGCACCCAGCGCATCGAGTACCACAGCGCGAGCAGCGCGAGGACAAGCAGGAGCCCTAGAACCACCACGGTCACCACCACGGCCGGCCCCCGCTCGTCCGGCTAGGCCGACTGCCCGGCGGCGCGGAGCCTGGCGCTCGCTCTGGTCCGCTCGGCCTCGTCGTCGGCGGTCAACGCCGCCTTGGCCTCCGCCACGTCGATCTCCTCGGCGAGTTCGGCGGACTCGGCCAGTACGCTGACCCCGTCCCCGGTGACCGACAGGAAACCGCCGTGCACCGCGGCGCAGAACGTCTCGCCGTCGGTGGTCGTCACCTTGACCACGCCACCCTCGACGAGCTGGCCGAGAACCGGCTCATGACCAGGGAGGATGCCGATCTCGCCCTCGGTGGTCTGGGCCACCACGAAAGTGGCCTTGCCCGACCAGAGGCGGCGCTCGACGGCGACAAGCTCGACGGAAATCTCAGCCACGTAGCTCTCCTTCACCTCGGGCGCTTGATATGAGTGTAGATGGTCCCACCGCGATTATTCCAACGGCGGGGCCGAAGTCCACTAAGGACAGTCGGCCCCGCCGCTGGTCAGGCTCACTTCTTGGTGATTTCCTTGTACTTCTTCTCCAGGTCGTCCAGACCACCGATACCCAGGAACGCCTGCTCCGGGTAGTGGTCGAAGTCGCCCTTGGCGATCTTGTCGAACGCCTCGATGGTCTCCGACAGCGGCACCGTGGAACCCGGGATCTGGGTGAAGGTCTCGGCCACGAGCATGTTCTGGGAGAGGAACCGCTCGATCCGGCGAGCCCGCTGCACGGTGAGCTTGTCCTCCTCGGACAGCTCGTCCATACCCATGATCGCGATGATGTCCTGCAGTTCCTTGTACTTCTGCAGGATCCGGATGACCTCGGAGGCGACCCGGTAGTGCTCCTCGCCGACGATGCCCGGCTGGAGGATCGTCGAGGTCGAGGCCAGCGGGTCCACCGCCGGGAAGATGCCCTTCTGGAACACCGACCGGGAAAGCTCGGTGGTGGCGTCCAGGTGCGCGAAGGTGGTCGCGGGCGCCGGGTCGGTGTAGTCGTCCGCGGGCACGTAGATCGCCTGCATCGAGGTGATCGACCGGCCCTTGGTCGAGGTGATCCGCTCCTGCAGCTCACCCATCTCGTCGGCCAGCGTCGGCTGGTAACCCACCGCCGAAGGCATCCGGCCCAGCAGGGTGGACACCTCGGAACCGGCCTGGGTGAACCGGAAGATGTTGTCGACGAACAGCAGCACGTCCTGGTTCTGCACATCGCGGAAGTACTCCGCCATGGTCAGCGCGGACAGGGCGACCCGCATACGGGTGCCCGGCGGCTCGTCCATCTGCCCGAACACGAGCGCGGTGTCGTTGATGACGCCGTCCTCGCTCATCTCCAGGAAGAGGTCGGTGCCCTCACGGGTGCGCTCGCCGACCCCGGCGAACACCGAGGTGCCACCGAAGTTCTTGGCGACACGGGTGATCATCTCCTTGATGAGCACCGTCTTGCCCACGCCGGCGCCGCCGAACAGGCCGATCTTGCCACCCTGCACGTACGGGGTGAGCAGGTCGATGACCTTCAGGCCGGTCTCCAGCATCTGGGTCCGGCCCTCGAGCTGGTCGAACGCCGGCGGCTTGCGGTGGATGCCCCACCGCTCCAGGTCGGCGCCGTAGCCGGGCTCGTCGAGGCAGTCGCCGAGCGCGTTGTAGACGTGGCCCTTGACCTTCTCGCCCACCGGGACGGAGATCGCCGCGCCGGTGTCGGTGACCTCGGCGCCGCGGACCAGGCCGTCCTCCGGCTGCAGCGAAATGGTCCGGACCAGGTTGTCCCCCAGGTGCTGGGCGACCTCGAGGGTCACGGTCTTGCGGAGCTCCTCGAAGCCGATCTCCACCTTGAGGGCGTTGAACAGCTCGGGGATCGCGCCGCGCGGGAACTCGACGTCGACGACCGGGCCGGTCACCGAGACAATGCGCCCCTTGAGAGCGGGTTCAGTCGTAGTCATCAGTCATCACTTCCTGCAGCGGCGAGTGCGTTAGCCCCACCGACGATTTCGCTGATCTCCTGGGTGATCTGGGCCTGGCGGGCCTGGTTCGCCAGCCTGCTGTAGGTCTCCACCAGCTCGCTCGCGTTGTCCGAGGCCGCCTTCATCGCGGTCCGCCGCGCGGCCAGCTCGGAGGCGGCCGACTCCAGCAGCGCCGCGAAGATCCGCGTCTTGATGTACTTGGGCAGCAGCGCCGAGAGCAGCCTGTCCGCGCTGGGCTCGAAGTCGTAGGTCGGCGGCAGCACGTCCGGCTGCTCCTCCGAGTACTCGACCTCCAGCGGCGCGATCCGCCTGGCGACCGGGGTCTGGGTGAGCATCGACTTGAACTCGGTGTAGACGATGTGCAATTCGTCCACGCCGAGGACGCCGTCCTCGCCCGGGCCGTCGCCCTCGTCGTCCGCACCGGCCAGGAACGCCTTGACCAGGGTGTCGCCCACCTCGGACGCGTTCTCGTAGTGCGGCACCTGGGTGAACCCGGCCCAGCTGTCCGTGACCTCGCGGCCGCGGAAGCTGTAGTAGTTCAGGCCCTTGCCACCGATCACGTACAGCACGGGCGTCTTGCCCTGCTCCCGCAGCAGCGACAGCAGTTCCTCGGTCACCCGCAGCGCGTTGGTGTTGTACCCACCGCACTGGCCCTTGTCGCTGGTCACGACCAGGACCGCGGCCCGCTTCGGGTTCGCCCGCTCCACCAGCAACGGGTCGTCCAGATTGGACGCCGCGCCGGCGAGCGCGGACAGGACGTTCGTGATCTCCTCCGCGTACGGACGAGAGGCCTCCATCCGGGCCCGCGCCTTGCCGATCCGCGAGGTGGCGATGAGCTCCATCGCCTTGGTGATCTTGCCGATCGACTTGGTCGCGCGGACCTTCTGCCGGAGTTCGCGCAGCTGTGCGGCCATCTAGGGAACCATCACTTCTTCGGGGCGGGCTTGGCGACCTTCACGGTCTCCTGCCCCACCTTGTCGGCATCCATCGCCTCGGCCTCGGCCTCGTTGAGCAGCGTCTTGCCCTCGGAGGTGGTGAAGCCCTTCTTGAACTCGGCGGTGGCCGCGATGGCGCGCTCGGCGAGATCGTCGGTCCACTTACCCTTGTCGCGGATCTCGGTGAGGATGTCGTCGTGCTTGTGCCGGATGTTGTCGATCAGCTCGCGGTTGAAGCGCGCGGTGTCCTCGATCGGCACGTCGTCGAAGTGGCCCCGGGTGCCGAGGTACACGGTGACGACCTGCTGCTCGACCGGGATCGGCGAGTTCTCCGGCTGCTTGAGCAGCTCGTACAGGCGGGCGCCGCGGTCCAGCTGGGCCTTCGAGGCGGCGTCCAGGTCGGAGGCGAAGGCGGCGAACGCCTTCAGCTCCTCATACTGCGACAGGTCGATGCGCAGCGAACCGGAGACCGACTTCATCGCCTTGATCTGCGCGTCACCACCGACTCGGGAGACCGAGGTGGTCACGTCGACCGCGGGGCGCTGACCCGAGTTGAACAGGTCCGACTGGAAGAAGCACTGCCCGTCGGTGATCGAGATGACGTTGGTCGGGATGTAGGCCGAGATGTCGTTGGCCTTGGTCTCGATGATCGGCAGACCGGTCAGCGAACCGCCACCCAGCTCGTCGCTCAGCTTCGCGCACCGCTCCAGCAGCCGCGAGTGCAAGTAGAAGACGTCGCCGGGGAACGCCTCGCGGCCCGGCGGGCGGCGCAGCAGCAGGGAGATCGCGCGGTACGCCTCGGCCTGCTTGGTGAGGTCGTCGAACACGATCAGGACGTGCTTGCCGTCGTACATCCAATGCTGGCCGATCGCGGAACCGGTGTACGGCGCGATCCACTTGAAGCCGGCGGAGTCCGAGGCCGGGGCGGCGACGATGGTGGTGTACTCCATCGCGCCCGCGTCCTCCAGGGTCTTCTTGACCCCGGCGATCGTGGAGCCCTTCTGGCCGACCGCGACGTAGATGCAGCGCACCTGCTGCTTCGGGTCGCCGCTCTCCCAGTTGCGCTTCTGGTTGATGATCGTGTCGGTGCAGACCGTGGTCTTGCCGGTCTTGCGGTCACCGATGATCAGCTGGCGCTGGCCGCGGCCGATCGGGGTCTGCGCGTCGATCGCGGTGATGCCGGTCTGCAGCGGCTCACTCACCGGCTGGCGCTGCACCACCGAGGCGGCCTGCAGCTCGAGCGCGCGGGTCTCGGTGGTCTCGATGTCGCCGAGGCCGTCGATCGGGTTGCCGAGCGGGTCGACCACGCGGCCGAGGTAGGCGTCGCCCACCGGAACCGAGAGGATCCGGCCGGTGCGCTTGACCTCCTGGCCTTCCTGGATCGACTCGTAGTTACCCAGGATGACCACACCGATCTGGCGCGGCTCGAGGTTCCGGGCGACGCCGAGGATGCCGCCGGGGAACTCCAGCAGCTCGTTGGCCATCGTCGAGGGCAGGCCCTCGACGTGCGCGACGCCGTCACCGGTGTCGATGACCGTGCCGACCTCTTCCCGGCTTACGTCCGGGGAGTAACTCGAGACGTAGTTCTCGATCGCACTGCGGATCTCGTCCGAGGAGATCGTCAGCTCCGCCATGTCGTTCCCGCTCTCGCTTCGTTCTTGCCAGTGTGCAAAGTCTGTTGTGACGTCGTGGCCATCAGCTCGCCAGCCGCTTGCGCAGCGCCTCGATCTGACCCGCCGTGCTGCCGTCGATCACCTCGTCGCCCACCCGGACGACGAGCCCGCCGCCGAGGCGGGGCTCGATCTCGACGTGCAGGACGATCGGCCGGCCGTAGATGCCGCTGAGCTTCTCGGCCAGCGTCGCCTGCTGCTCCGCGGACAACGGCGCCGCGCTGGTCACGTGGGCGACCGAACGCTCCCGCCGCTGCGCGGCGAGCCGCACCAGCTCGTCCAGGCCGCGGCCGACGCCGCGGCCCCGCTGGCGCAGGATGACCTGTTCGGCCAGGGCTTCGGTGACCACGTCCACCTTGTCGGCGAACAGGCCGCGCACCAGGTTCCGCTTCGCCTCCGCGGGCGCCGCCTGCTCGGACAGGGCACGATCCAGTTCCGGCTCTGCTGCCACGATACGGGCAATCCGGAACAACTCGTCCTCGACGGTGTCCAGGTTGCCGGTCTTCTCGGCGCTGGTCAGCAGGGCGGACCGGCCGAGCGACTCGAGGCCGTCGAGCAGTTCGCGCGGGCTGGACCACCGGCTGGTGACCACGGTGTCGAGCACGGTCAGCGCCGGCTCGGAGAGCTTGCCCTCCAGCAGCGATCGGACCAGCCGCTTCCGGGACTCCGGCACGGCCGAGGCGTCCGCGACCGCGCGGCGCAGCCCGATCTCCCTGGTCAGCAAGGTGACCACGGAGAACAGCTCCGCACCGACGGCGGCCGGATCGGCACCCGCGTCACCGAGTACCTCGCCGAGACGGTTCTCGGCGAGGCCGAGCGACTCACGGCTCGCAGCATGCAGCGTCATCAGGATCTACTTCCCCGCTCCGTTAGCACCGGACCCGAGCTCGGCGAGGAACCGGTCGACCGTGCCGAGGCGGCGTGCCTCGTCCTCGAGCGACTCGCCGACGATCCGGCTGGCCAGCTCCACCGAGTTGCGGCCGAGTTCGGCCCGGAGCTCGGCGACGATCTGCGCCTTCTGCGCCTGCAGCGAGGCCTCGCCCTGGGCGATGATCCGCTGGGACTCCTCCTCGGCCTGGGCCCGCAGCTCTTCCTTGATCTGCTCGGCCTCCAGGCGGGCGTCGTCCCGGATCTTGGCGGCCTCGGCCCGGGCTTCGGCCAGCTGGGCGCGGTACTTCTCCAGCGCCTCCTCGGCCTCGGCCTGTGCCTTCTCCGCCTTCTCGATCCCGCCCTCGATCTTCTCGGTCCGCTCCTGGTAGAGCGCCTCGAAGCGCGGCACGGCGTACTTCTTGAGCAGCCAGATCAGCACGATGAAGGCGATGAACCCGATGATCATCTCGGGGTAGTGCGGGATGATCGGGTTCGGCTGCTCCTCAGCGGCCAGCACCAGTTGGCTATTCACCACGACGTCTCCTTAAGCGATGAGCGGTTAACTCAGGCGTTGGAGGCGATGAAGTAGATGACGATACCGATCAGGGCGAGCACCTCGGTCAGCACGAACGTGGTGAAGCCCTGGTTCATCAGCTTGCCCTGGGCCTCCGGCTGACGGGCGGTGCCGTTGATGACCGCGGCGAAGATCAGACCCACACCGATACCGGGGCCGATGGCGCCGAGGCCGTAACCGATGGCGGCGAGACCCGGGTTGATGTTGCCCGCGGTCTCGGCGGCCTGCGCAAGAACGTTGCTCACTTGCATTTCCCTTCCAACTCGGTCCGCAACTACGCGGATCGGGGGCTTGTGTTTTTCCTTTTAGTGGTCCGACGCCAGCGCGGCGCCGATGTAACCCGCCGCGAGGGTCGCGAAAATGTAGGCCTGCAGCACCTGGATGAACGCTTCCAGGAAGGTCATCAGGATGGCGGCCAGGAAGGCGACGATCGAGACCGGCTTCAGCCCGGCGCTCGCCTCGGTCAGCAGGTAGCTGCCGCCCATGGCGAACACCCCGATGATGAGGTGCCCGGCGAACATGGCGGCGAAAACCCGGATGGCGAGCGTGAGCGGGTTCAGGAAGAACTTCTCGGCGAACTCGATCAGCGCGAAGAGCGGCAGCACGAACACCGGCACACCGGGGGGCGCGAGGCTCTTCTTGAAGTAGCCGCCCAATCCGTGCCGCTTGATGCCCACGTAGTGGTAGACGGGGTAGACCACGAGCACCGACAGCGCGATCGGGAAGCCGAAATGCGACATCGAGGGGAACTGGATGACCGGGATGATCCCGAAGATGTTGTTCACCAGAATGAAGGTGAACAATCCGAGAACAAGCGGGATAAACGGCTTGAAGTCCTTCGCGCCGATCTGTTCCCGCGCGATGTTGTTGCGCCCGAAGTCGTAGATGGATTCCGCGATGAACTGTCCCTTGCCCGGGACGATCGACAGCTTCCTCGACGAGAGCAGGAAGTATGCGGCGACGATGATCACCGACAGCACGATGAGCAGCATCGGCTTGGTGAAGCCCCAGTCGCCCGAGCCGAACAGCGGCGGGAGGTCGAAACTCTCGGCGCCGGGTGGCTTGAACTTGTCACCTTCGGCTAGTACCAGCGCGCCCAACTGGGCTCCTTCCGGTTCTCCCGGCCGGCGTTCACTCCGCCGGGGGAATCGTCACGATCTGGACTTAACGTACCCGATACGTTCCGGGTACCCGGAGGCGGATACCTTCTGCGTGGTGATCGCGGTCTCACGCTCTGGTTCCCGGCCGGTCACACCTGGCTACGGCGCTCCGAGCGACTGCGGGTGCGGCGGGTACGTCGATCGCCACGCTGCAGTTCGGGTTTCGCCACCAGGAGGTCGGCTGGGAATCCGCCTCCAACGCGGACCATACCAGCCGGTAAATCGACGCCGTACGGGCGTACTCCTAAGCGTCCGACCGGCCTACTTCGAGTCGGGGATGATGGTCGGGATCTTGGTCTGCTTGAACGCCCTGACCTCACCCGCGGCGGTGAACACGAACGCGGCGAGCATGGTGATCGCCAGCGCGTAGGGGTGCAGCGCGTCGACGCCCCGGAGCAGGGTCATCACGCCGAGCAGGATCAGCACCTTCACCACGTAGCTGGCCAGCGCGACCATCATGACGAACATCGGGTCCATCGCCGCGCAGAACCGCATCATCCCGATGGTCGCCAGCGACGAGGCGAACGCGACCGCGCCGCCGACCAGTGCGCCGAGCAATCCGGGCAGGCCGACCCAGATGGTGGCCACCACCGCCGCGACCGCGATCGTCCCCAAGCCCACGATCAGGGTGGCCCGCAGCATCGCGTCGGCCAGCTTCAGCACGGCCTGGGCGTGCGGGTTCTCTTCCTGGTCGGCCTTCTTGGCCGCTGTGTCACTCATGGCGCTCCCTGATTGCGTGACCTCAGTCTAGGGATGGCCGAAACCAAGATCGCGAGCAGCAGGCCCGCACCGACGATCCAGAAGACCGCGGCGGTGTCGAACAGGGTCACCGAGACCGCGCCGAATCCGAGCAGTCCGGCCCACAGGTAGATGAGCAGCACGGCCCGGCGCTGCGAGTGGCCGATCTCCAGGAGCCGGTGGTGCAGGTGCATCTTGTCCGCCGCGAACGGGCTCTCCCCGCGGCGGGTGCGGCGGATGACCGCCATCAGCAGGTCGAGCACCGGGAGGAAGAGGACCGCGGCGACCACGAACAGCGGCGACAGCAGGCCGAGGATGTCGGTCGCCTCGAACGCCGGGTACGGGATGCGCCCGGACGCCGAGACGCTGGCCGAGGCGAGCATCAGCCCGATCATCATCGAGCCGGAGTCGCCCATGAAGATCTTCGCCGGTTGGAAGTTGTGCGGCAGGAAGCCGAGACAGGCCCCGGCCAGGGTGGCGGCGATCAGCGCGGGCGGGTAGGCGCCGACGTACCCGTTGGTGGAGGACAGCACGCCGATCGAGAACGCGCACGCGGCCGCCGCGGCGATGAACCCGAGCCCACCGGCCAGGCCGTCCAGCCCGTCGACGAAGTTCATCGCGTTGACCATGACCACCACGAGCAGCACGGTGAACAGCGCGCCCTGGTTGCGGTCGAGCACGACGACCGAGCCGATCGATTCGGCGTCCCCGCCCCAGGGAACCCAGACCTCCATCCACTGCACGCCGAAGAGCACCAGGATCCCGGCGCACATGACCTGCCCGGCGAGCTTGGTCCACGCGTCGAGTTCGAACCGGTCGTCCAGGGCGCCGATCAGCACGATCACCCCGCCGCCGACCAGCACGCCGACCGGGTCGAGCGAGTACTCGAAGGCCCGCCTGAGCACCGGCAACTGGTGCGCCAGGGCCATCCCGCCGAGCACGCCGAGGTACATGGCGAGCCCGCCCATCCGCGGGATCGGGATGACGTGCACGTCGCGGGCGCGCGGGGTGGCGATCGCGCCGATGCGGGTGGCGAACTTGCGGACCAGGCCGGTGAACAGGAAGGTGACCGTCGCCGCGATCAGGGCGACGAGGATGTACTCCCGGATCGGGAGCCCAGCGGGCGCGGTGGGTGGCACGGCGCGGTTACGCCTCCAGGTTCCAGGTCACGGGGCTGCAGGTTACCCCGTGTGGTGTGCGGTCCGAGTTTGCCTACCGGACCCGGTTCACGACGGGCTTTCCACCTCGACACCGAGCACTTCGGACAGCGCGGCGACGTTGACCGCGCCCTCGCGCAGCACGACCGGTTCGTCGCCGGTGAGGTCGACGATCGTCGAGGGCACCGGGTCGCCGCTCGGCCCGCCGTCGAGGTAGACCGCGACCGAGTCGCCGAGCTGTTCCTGCGCCTCGGCGGCGGTGGTCGCGGGCGGGCGGCCGGAGACGTTCGCGCTGGACACCGCCATCGGACCGACGTCGCGCAGCAGCTCGAGGGCGACCGGGTGCAGCGGCATCCGCAGCATCACCGTGCCCCGGGTGGAGCCCAGGTCCCACTGCAGGCTCGGGGCGTGCGGCAGCACGATCGACAGGTCGCCGGGCCAGAACGCCTCGATCAGTGCCCGGGCGTGCGGCGGCACGCCCAGCACCAGGCCGTCCACTGTGGACCAGGACCCGACGAGCACGCCGACCGGCATGTCCGGGCCGCGGTTCTTCGCGCGCAGCAGGGCATGCACCGCGCCGGAGTCGAAGGCGTCCGCCCCGATGCCGTACACGGTGTCGGTGGGCAGGACGACCAGGCGACTCGAACGCACCGCGCCCGCCGCGGCCGCCAATCCGTCGGCCCGGGAGGCGCGCTGGCTGCAGTCGTACACCGCACTCATACCCGGGAGCCTAGCTATGCGCGCACAGTCGCGTGCCCCGAGTCCCACCCCCAGCTGCCGGGGACTCGGGGCACGCGAAGGGCTGCCGCGTGCACGACCGCTGAACACGGGTGCACAGAACGCGGACACGCGCGCGTGGCGCACCGACACGCCACGCGTGTGGCTCTAGAAACCGAAGGCGGTGCAGGTGGCGGTGGCGGTCTTGCCGGGGTCGCCGACCGAGGTGGCGGTCAGGGTGACCGTGCCGAGATGGCTGCCGCCTTCGCCGCGCTTGGCGTAGACCGTGGCCGGAACGTGCTGGCCGAACTTCGCGGTGACCAGTTCGTTCGGCAGGCGGACCGCCCAGCCCTTCGACGCGGTGGTGGCGGTCAGCCGGTAGGTGTCCGCGTCGAACGGCGCGGTGGCCCCGTTCGCCCGGCCGGTGTTGAACACCGGGAACCGGCAGGTCGCCAGCCCGCCGAAGGCGTAGGCGGGGGCCGACGGCCACAGGGCCACCCCGCGTTCCTGCTGCCCGGCGCCGTCCAGCGAGGCCACGGTCACCGTGTAGGACAGCACGCCGTTCTGGTCGCGGGCGACATCGGTGACCAGGAAGCGCAGCCGGTTGGCCTGGTCGGTGTACTCGTACTTGCTCGCCGACTCGGTGCCCGCCTTGAAGGCGGCGTCGTTGAGCTGGCGGTAGTCACCGATGGTGATCTTCACCGGGGTGCCGTCCGGTTTGACGTAGTCGGTCATCCCGATGTCCTGCGGATTGGCGTCGATGATCCATTCGAAGGGCGCCTCGTCCTTGTTCTTCGTCTTGGCGATCAGGACCCCGGAATCGGGTGCGAAGGAATCCGCGCCCATCCGGTCGACGACCTCGACCGTGTAGTTGTGGTACCCGCCGCCGTCGCACAACGGATCGGTTTTCCGGTCGCATTTCGGGGATTTGTCGCCGCCGGTCAGGGCGATGTTGATCCCGCTGTAGGCGCCCGGCTGCGCCTGCGCGACCCGGGCGGTGATCCGCGCGGAGACCGGACCGGTCTGGGCGAGCTTGTTCCGGTCGAGCTGGAGCACGTCCTGCGGGGAGACGATGTTCAGCTTGAGCTTGTTGCGCAGCATGTGCTGGGCGCCCATCGAACCACCCTGGGTGGCCGGGATCTGCCAGCGGGTGTGCGGGCCGCCGGGACCGTTGAAACTGCCCCGGGAAAGCATTTCCCAAGGTCCGGTGTACGCGCGGGAGGGCGGATTTCCGAACGGGTTGTTGTAGTTGTCGCCGATGCCGAGGATGTGGCTGAATTCGTGCGCGTAAACGCCTTGCCCCGAGCTTTCCGCCTGGGTCGAGGAACCGGTGACCGCGTTCGGCCAGATCGACGCGGCGGATTTCCACGAGGTCCACGGCACGTACCGGGTACCCGTCCAGTTCGTCATGCCCGGAACGCCGGGCCCGAATTCCGCGGGCACGCCTTCCCTGGTGCCGAATTTCATTTCGCCGAATTCCTGCCAGGTCGCGCTCTCGTCCTGACCGGCGGAGAGGTAGAAGACGAAGTCGAACTGCTTGCTGATGTCACCGACGTCGGCCTTCCAGGCGGCGCCGCCGTCGGCGCGCAGGTCGCGGCGGCAGTTGGCGCCCGGCGGGCAGGCGCTGTCCGGCTGGAACTCCATGCCGTACTCGAAGGACTTGCCCGGCAACCGGTAGGGCCCGAACGCGGTCAGGTCGACGCCGAACCGCCCGCCGGAGTCCTCCATCCAGTACTCGTGGATGGTGTGCCCGCGGTTGAGCGCCCCCGGTTTGTTCAGGAAGTCCTGGTAGAACTTGGCGACCTGGGCGCGCGGGATGTTGCTCGCCTCGGGGCTCGGGTTGCCGAACACCGTCGAGCGCGGCGGCTGGGTGACGGCGAAGTTCTGGTCGGGGTAGTCGACGAGGACGACCGCGCCCTTGAAGGTGCGCACGCTGCCCTTGCGGTCGGGGTTGGCCCAGTCGGTGCCGGGCACCTTCCGGTAGTCGTCCCAGGTCATGTGGTCCTGGTTCTCCCAGGTCGCCGAATCCAGCGGCGCCGGCCAGTCCCGGGTCGCGGCCTGGGCGAGGCCCGGGGTGCTGACCAGCGAACACAGCAGCGTCGCGATTCCCAGTACGGAGATGCCACTCGCCCTGCGAATCCAGCGTGCTCTACGACCGAACGAACGCATCGGAGCTCCTCGCGGATGGGCCGCTGCAGACGGCGGCCGCTTGATCCACAGTAGGAATTCCGATATCTCCCGCGCATCGGCCGATCGTCGTATGTTGCGAGATCTGCTTGTCCTACGCCGGAAGTCGGGTCACGCGCCGGTGCGCCGCGCGGTGACGAACCGCGGGCGTCCGGCGAGGTCCTGGTGATCGGCGACCTCGGTGAGCACCTTGCGCTGGGCCACCAGCGCGGGCACCGCGGAACCGTGCGTGTCGTCGTGCTCGATCGCCATCCCGCCGCCGGGGCGCAGCAGCCGGGCCGCCGCGTTCACCGCGTGCCGGATCATGGCGAGCCCGCCGTCGGCGGCGAACACGGCCTGCGCCGGGTCGAAGTCGACGACCTCGGGCGGCAGCTCGGCGCCCGGCGGCACGTACGGCGGGTTGCACAGCACGAGGTCGACCAGGCCGTCGAGCTCGGCGAACATCGTGTTGTCGGCGATGTCCCCGGAGTACAACCGGATCTGGGCGTCCCCGGCCGCGACCCGCGCCTCGGCGTTGTGCCGCGCCCACGCGAGCGCCTGCGGATCGACGTCCACCGCGTACACGACCGCGTCCGGCCGCGCGTGCGCGACGGCGAGCGCGAGCGCGCCGGAGCCGGTGCACAGGTCGACCACGATCGGGTACTCGCGGCCCTTGAGCACGCCGAGCCCCCAGTCCAGCAGCAGTTCGGTCTCCGGCCGGGGCACGAAGACACCGGGGCCGACGTCGACGGTGATCTCGCCGAGCGCGGCCCAGCCGGTCAGGTGCTGCAGCGGCACGCGTTTGGCCCGCTGCGCGACGAGCTGGCCGATCGCGTCCACGACGCCCGGGTCGACCAGCGGCACCAGGGGAAGGCGGCCCCGTTCGACGCCGAGGACGTGCGCCGCGAGCAGTTCGGCGTCGGTTCGCGGGGACGCCACCCCGGCGTCCTCGAGAATCCGGGTCGCCTCCATGATCGCCAGACGCAACGGCTGTCTCTTCACGGTGTCCAGACTGGCATACCCGCGCCGCCCCGCCGCGACCAAGCTCGCCCTCGGGCGGCACTTTCTCCCCGAAGTGCCGCGAACGCGGCGACCGGCAGGAAGGGACCTTCACTCCCGGAGATCGGGAGCGAGGGACCTTTACTACGGTCAGACGTGAGCAAAGGTCCCTTCCTCCCGCCGCCACCGCGGGATCAGGCGCCGGTGAGATAGGTGGCCAGGGCGCCGCGGGTGCGGCGGAGGCCGTCGATGCGCTCGTCCATCGCCGCCAGCTCGCGGTTCAACAGGGCGCGCAGGTCCGGGCACAGGTCGAACTCCGGCCGCTCGCCTCGCGTGCACGGCAGCACCGAACGGATCACCCCGGTGGACAGGCCCGCGTTCAGCAGCGCGCGGATCTGCCGCACGGTGAGCACCGAATCCTCGCCGTACCAGCGGTAACCGTTCGGGCCGCGCCCGGCTTCGAGCAGTCCCTGCTCCTCGTAGTAGCGCAGCAGCCGCGGGCTGACGCCGGTGCGCCGCGACAACTCCCCGATCAGCATGTGACCCGCCCCATCCGGCCTTGACCTTCACATCGATGTGAGTTCCTAACGTCGCGGCATGAGCAAACATTTCGCGCACGTCGTCCGGGGTTCCGGCCCCGGCCTGCTGCTCGCGCACGGCGCCGGCGGCAACATCGAGGGCACGCACACCGTGGTCGGGCCGGACTACCCCGGTTCGGGCGGCACCCCCCGCGGCGAGACGCCACTCGCGCTGGACGAGGTGGCCGACGAACTGGTCGCCGTCGCCGCGGACGCTGACCCTGACCTCGGGGTTCACCCGCGGCGACAACCGGCTCCGGCTCGCCGCGGACATCTGGCGGACCCTGCTGGACGGCGACCGCACGCTGCTGGCCAAGTTCCTCACCCTGGTGGCGACCGGCGGCAAGCACCTCAACGCGCTGCGCCCCGAGGAGCTCGCCGCCTCGATCGACGGGCTGGCGGCCCCCGAACTCTCCCGCGAACTGGCCGCCGGGATCCCCGGCGCCGAGCTGGTGGAAGTCGGATCGGCCAGGCCGAGACCCCGCTCACGCGCGCTTGACCTTCACATCGATGTCAGGGTTCTACGGTCGCGGCATGACGCTTCAGCTCACCAGCACCGTCCGGGGTTCCGGCCCCGGCCTCCTGCTCGCGCACGGCGCCGCGAGCTCGGTCGAGGACAGCTTCGGCACGATCCTGGACGACCTCGCCCGGAGGCACACGGTCGTCGGCCCGGACTACCCCGGGTCCGGCGGCACTCCGCGTTCGGCGGATCCGCTCAGCCTTGACGCCCTGGCCGACGGCGCGGTGGCCGCGGCCGCGGACGCCGGGCTCGAGCGCTTCGCCGTGCTGGGCTATTCGATGGGCACCGCCGTCGCGGTCCGGGCCGCCGTCCGGCACCCCGAGCGCGTGACCGGGCTGGTGCTCACCGCGGGCCTGGCCCGGCCGGATCTCCGCCTGCGGCTCGGCGCGGAGATCTGGCGGGACCTGCTCGACGGCGACCGCGCGCTGCTCGCGAAGTACCTGCTGGTGGTCGGCAGCGGCGCGAAACACCTGAACTCGCTCACCGAGGCCCAGCTGGCCACCGCGATCGACTACCTGATCGGCTATGTCCCCGGCGGCAGCGCCGACCACCTGACCCTGCTCACCACGATCGACACCCGCGCCGACCTGGCCCGGATCGCGGTGCCGACCCTGGTCGTCTCCCCGACCGGCGACGAGCTGGTGGACCCCGCGTTGTCCCGCGAACTCGCCGCGAGCATCCCGGGCGCCCGGCTCGCCGAAGTCGACTCGGGCCACGACGTCGGCACCGAAGCCCGCGACGCCTGGCTCGCCGCGATCCAGAACTTCCTCACCGAGATCGGATCCGAACCATGGACCTCCAGGTAATCCTGCCCAACGAAGCCCCGGCGATGGACCCGCGATTCCTGGTCCGCCTCGCCGCCCGGGCCGAAGAACTCGGCTACCACACCGCGTGGCTGCCGGACCACCTCCTCCCGCCCGGCGAATTCGGCGAGGTATTCGGCGGCGTCTACGAACCGCTGACCACACTGTCCTATGTGGCCGCCCGCACGAGTGCCATCCACCTCGGCACCTCGGTCCTCGTGCTCCCCCTGCGCAATCCGTTCGCGGTCGCCAAGCAGGCGGCCACGCTGGACCGCCTCTCCGGGGAACGGCTCACCCTCGGCGTCGGCATCGGCTGGGAACGCACGGAATTCGCCAATGTCGGCGCCGACTTCCGCACCCGCGCCGCCCGCACCGACGAAGCGATTTCCTTGCTCCGTCACCTCTTTCACGGCGAAGGCGGCTTCCGCGGCGAGTACTATTCCTACGAAACCGGTTTCTTCGAACCGAAACCGCGCCGCCGCCTGCCGATCATGGTGGGCGGCAATTCCGACGCCGCCCTGCGGCGGGCGGCTACCCTCGCCGACGAATGGCAGGGCGTCGAACTCACGCCCGCGGAATTCGCGCAGAAGGTGACCCGTATTCGCGAACTGTCCACACGCGACATTCGGGTGGGCACCCGGATCGCCTGGAACGGCGGCGAAACCGAGTTCGCACAGGCGGTCGACCGAGCACACGCCTTCGCCGAAGCGGGCGCCGACGCCCTCGCCGTGTGGTTCAGCCCGGACGACGGTTTCGAATCCCGCATGACCCGCTTCGCCACCGCCCTCCGCTAACCGAGAATCCCCGCTGAGGGTTTTCTCCGCGAGTTGCACACTCAGGCACGCGAGTTACACGTTCGGGCACACGAGTTGCACACTCGGGCACACGAGTTGTCCGTGGGGGCCCCGCAGGGCGCATGCGTGCTACCGGATGCGAGGGGTGCGATACCCACCGGGGTTCTCTCGGTAGGGCTTCTCGAGAGGTGCTCAGCGTGCTCGATGCGACGTGGGGAACCTCGCCTTCCCGCGTGCGCCGAAGGCCGCAGTGATGCTCGCCTACTCCCGGAACGGGGAACTCGCGGCAACGGCCCCCACCTGCCGCGAGTCCCCCGTTTCGGACGTGCGAGTTCCCCGTTCCGGTCTACCGAGTTCCCCATTTCGGTAGGCGAGTTCCCCACCCTGGCACCCGGCGAGCACGGCGCGAAGCCGCTCACCGAGAATCCCCCAATGTGGCATTGGGGGCGTTCAAAGTACCCAATGCGGCTTTCGGGGCGTTGAAGGTACCGAAAGCCACATTGGGGGAAGTTCGGTTACGAGGAGGCGTGTGCGGCGAGGCGTTCTTCGCGGTCGGCGGTGACCAGGGCGTCGAGCACGCCGTCGAGGTCGCCGTCGAGGACCTGGTCGAGGTTGTACGCCTTGTAGTTCACGCGGTGATCGGAGATCCGGTTCTCCGGGAAGTTGTAGGTGCGCACGCGTTCCGAGCGGTCGACCGTGCGGACCTGGGACCGCCGCGCGTCGGCGGCCTTGCTCGCCGCTTCCTCCTCGGCGATCGCCTGCAGCCGCGCCTGGAGCACCTGGATCGCCCGCGCGCGGTTCTGGATCTGCGACTTCTCGTTCTGGCAGGAGACCACGATCCCGGTGGGCAGGTGCGTCACGCGGACCGCGGAGTCGGTCGTGTTCACGCTCTGCCCGCCCGGACCGGACGAGCGGAACACGTCGATGCGCAGGTCGTTCGGGTCGATTTCGACCTCGACCTCCTCCGGTTCCGGGTAGATCAGCACCCCGGAGGCCGAGGTGTGGATGCGCCCCTGGGATTCGGTCGCGGGCACGCGCTGCACGCGGTGCACGCCGCCTTCGAACTTCAGGCGGGCCCACACGCCGTCCGGGCCGTCGCTCTTGCCCTTGATGGAGAGGGTGACGTCCTTGTAGCCGCCGAGGTCGGAGTCGACCGAGTCGAGCACCTCGGCCTTCCAGCCGTGGCGTTCGGCGTAGCGGAGGTACATGCGCAGGAGATCGCCCGCGAAGAGGGCGGACTCCTCGCCGCCTTCGCCGGATTTGATCTCCATGACGACATCCGAGGCGTCGTAGGGGTCGCGGGGCAGCAACAACTCCGTCAGCCGCGACTCGCACGCCGGGATCTTCGCGGCGATCTCGTCGGCTTCGGCGGCGAAGGCCGGGTCCTCGGCGGCGAGTTCGCGCGCGGCCTCCAGATCGGAGCGCGCCGTGTCCAGTTCGCCGATGGCCTTGATCACCGGGCTCAGCTCGGCATACCGGCGGCCCAGTTTCCGGGCACGGGACTGATCGGCGTGCACGGCCGGGTCGGCGAGCTGCTTCTCCAGCTCGGCGTACTCGTCGAGCAGCCCGCCCAGGGAACTCGAATCCACGGCCCTACCTCGTTTCTGTCGGACACAGCACGAAAAACATGAAAACGGCGCCCGTTCCCCGCAACAGGGAACAGGCGCCGTCGATGAAGCTACTTGGCGTCGGTCTTCTTCTGCCGCTTGCCGTAGCGAGCCTCGAAGCGCGCGACCCGGCCACCGGTGTCCAGAATCTTCTGCTTGCCGGTGTAGAACGGGTGGCAGTTCGAGCAGATCTCGGCGTGGATGCTGCCCGAGGTCTTCGTGCTCCGGGTGGTGAAGGTGTTACCGCAGCCACAGGTCACGGTCGTGACCACGTACTCGGGGTGAATACCGCTCTTCATGGTGTCCTCTCTTGACTGGCCGCCGGGTCCCCGAAACAGCGCGAGGTGAACCGGAGCCGGACTTCAGCGGGTAATTCTGCCAGACGTGCTGACAGCGGGGTCAACGCGCCCCGGGCAGGGAGTATTCCCGGGCGGATGTACACGGTGGGTCATCAACCATGTACGTCTTTTGTACAGGATGCCGGGAACCTGGCGCGGTCAGTGATTTGCTCACCCGATCGAGGAAGGTGGAATCGTGCTCAAGTCCACCAGGAATCTCCGCACCCTGCTAGCGAGGTCGGTCGCGGTGGCCGCCGTCGCGGCCGCCTCGGTGGTGGCGGCCCCGGCAGTCGGCAGTGCCAGCACCTCGGCCGAGATCACGGCCGCCGACATCAACCCGGCCATCGAGTTCACCACCGTCTCCGACAGCGAACTGGCCGTCCTCGGCGCCGGCGACGGCACCCCGGCGGGCGCGGTCCAGTGGTTCAAGAACCACATGGGCAGCACCGGCTGGCAGGGCTACTGCGAGAAGGCCGTGGAGAACGCCTACGGCACCACCGGCGTCTGGGCCTCGGCGAACGCGCACTGGAACGGCGCCAGCCCGAAGCACACCGACGGCAGCCGGCCCCCGCTCGGCGCGTTCGTCTACTGGAACATCAGCGCCTACGGCCACGTCGGCATCGCCGACGGCAACGGCGGCATCTACGCGACCAGCATCGGCGGCAAGATCGGCCACGCGAGCAGCGTGAACTACTTCAAGAACTACCGCGGCTGGACCCCGGCCGCCGTGCCCCACCGGTAGACCCAAAAATAGCGAGGGACCTTTACTACGGCAGAACCGTAGTAAAGGTCCCTCGCTGCTGTCCGGCGGGAGTGAAGCTCCCTTCCTGCCGCCGCGGTGGTCGTGAGTGGACAGACCGGTTAGAACCGGTCGGAACACTCACGACCCCCCCCCCGTTTCGGGTCAGTCCTCGTCCGGGCCGAGCGCGGTCTTGGAGACCTGCATCAGGAACTCGATGTTGGTCTTCGTCTTGCGCAGGCGCGAGATCAGCAGGTCGATGGCCTGCTGCGAGTCCAGCGCGTGCAGCACCCGGTGCAGCTTGTGCGTCACCGCGAGCTCGTCCGGCGAGAGCAGCAGCTCCTCCTTGCGGGTACCGGACGGGTTGACGTCCACCGCCGGGAAGACGCGCCGCTCGGCGATCTTGCGGTCGAGCTTGAGCTCCGCGTTACCGGTGCCCTTGAACTCCTCGAAGATCACCGTGTCACCGGTGGACCCGGTCTCCACCATCGCCGTGGCGAAGATGGTCAGCGAGCCGCCGTTCTCGATGTTGCGCGCCGCGCCGAGGAACCGCTTCGGCGGGAACAACGCCGTCGAGTCGACACCACCGGACAGGATCCGGCCGGACGCCGGGGCCGCCAGGTTGTACGCGCGGCCGAGGCGGGTGATCGAGTCGAGCAGCACGACCACGTCCATGCCCATCTCCACCAGGCGCTTCGCGCGCTCGATGGACAGCTCGGCCACCGAGGTGTGGTCCGACGGCGGGCGGTCGAAGGTGGAGGCGATGACCTCGCCCTTCACCGACCGCTGCATGTCGGTGACCTCTTCCGGCCGCTCGTCCACCAGCACGACCATCAGGTGGCACTCGGGGTTGTTCGTGGTGATCGCGTTCGCGATGTCCTGCATGATCGTCGTCTTACCGGCCTTCGGCGGCGAGACGATCAGTGCGCGCTGCCCCTTGCCGACCGGCATCACCAGGTCGATGACGCGGGTGGTGAGCTTGTGCGGCTCGGTCTCCAGCCGCAGGCGCTCGTTCGGGTACAGCGGGGTCAGCTTGGTGAACTCGGCGCGCTTCTTCGCCTGCTCCGGCTCGAGGCCGTTGATCGTGTCGACGCGCACCAGCGGGTTGAACTTCTGCCGCTGCTGCTCGCCTTCCCGCGGCTGCCGGACCACGCCGGTGATCGCGTCACCGCGGCGCAGGCCGAACTTGCGCACCAGCGAGAGCGAGACGTACACGTCGTTCGGCCCGGCCAGGTAGCCGGAGGTGCGGACGAACGCGTAGTTGTCCAGCACGTCCAGGATCCCGGCGACCGGGAGCAGGACGTCGTCCTCGCGGATCTCGGTGTCCGGCCCGCCGTCGCCCCGGCCACCGCCGCTGCCCCGGCGCCGGCGGTCGCGGAACCGGCGGCCGCGACGGCCACCGCCGTCCTCGTCGTCGTCCGAGCGGTTGCCCTGCTGGCCACGCTGGTTCTGCTGGTTGTTCTGCTGGCGGTCGTTCTGCCGGCGCTGGTCGCCACCGCCCTGGTCACCGCGCTGCTGCTGCCCCGAGCGCTGGTCACCAGACTGGTCGCCACCACGCTGGCCGCCCGCGTCCGGGCTGCCGGCCGCGCGGCTGGAGCTGCGGCGCCGGCGGCTGCCCTCGCGGCGGCCGGTGTCCTCGCCCTGCTGGGCCTCGGCGGAGCCCCCCTGCTGCTGCGCTTCGGCGGCCGGAGCCTTGGTCTCCTCGGTGCGCGCCTTCGGTTCTTGGGCGGGCTGCTGAGGCTCCGGCTGGGCGGGCTCGGCGGTCTTCTCGGCGGGCTTGTCGCCGCCGATGCCGTCGAGCGGAAGCGTGTTGTTGCTCGCCGCACTGGTGCGGCGCTTGGTCTTGCCCTGGCGTTCACGGATCGCGGCGATCAGGTCACCTTTTCGCATTCCAGTGGTGTCGCCGACGCCCAGTTCGGTGGCGAGTTCCCGCAGGTCAGCGATCACCATGCCGGACAGGCCGCCGGTGCGGCGCTTCGGTGCGGCGGTGGTGCCGTTGGCCTTCTCCCCTGCCCCGGACTCCACCTGCGGTGTCGCCTGGGTATCCACGTCGCCACTTAAGAGATCGGTGTTGCTCACACATGTCCTTCCTGACCGATCCACGCCTCCAGGTGGATCAGCGGACTGCCGCCCGCGTCCGAATTGCGAGACGGCTTGCTCGTTCCCGGTGCCGGCCCGTCCTGCCGAGACGTGCAGGTCACAGCGGCGGAGCCGCCAGCACGGGAGTGTGCGTGTCCCAGGTGGAACACGCGGAATCCGCCACCGCCGCCGGGTACCCGCCTAGGTCAACCCCTGCACCTTGATGCGGAGTTATCGGCTCAATGAAAGATGCGATCCGGGAAGGACTCCCCGGGACCGACACCGGGTGCGGACTGCGCACGGTGATCGAACGCCCCCGAGGGTAGACCGCGCCGGAGCCAGGTGCAACAACCACCCCCTTGTTGGGCCTGGCGTGTTACCGCACCTCAACCTTGACCCCGACCAGGTCGATCGGCATTTCGGCGATGGTAAACCCGTCAACGTCTACACTACCCGGGAGTATTCCCTCCGTAGTCAACGCCAGCACGGACGGCCCGGCGCCGGACACCGCCGCGGCGACGCCGTGCGCCCGCAACGCGCGCACCAGGCGCACGCTCTCCGGGAGCGCCGGGGCGCGGTAGTCCTGGTGGAGCCGGTCCTCGGTCGCGGCGAGCAGCAGGTCCGGGCGGCGGGTCAGCGCGTGCACGGCGAGCGCGGCCCGGCCCGCGGTGAAGGCGGCGTCGGCGTGCGGGACGTGCGCGGGCAGCAGGCCGCGGGTCGCGTCGGTGGACGAGCGCGCCTCGGGCACGGCGAGCACCGGCCTCAGGCCCGGGTGGGGGTCCAGCCGTTCGGCGTGGAAGCGCCCGCCCGCGCACCACGCGATCACCAGCCCGCCGAGCAGGCTGGCGGCCGCGTTGTCCGCGTGGCCCTCGAATTCCGCCGCGATCTGCAACGCCTCCGCGTCGAGTTCCCGCCCGGCCAGCGCGTATCCGGCGGCGACCCCGGCGACCACCGCCGCCGCGGACGAACCGAGCCCCCGCGCGTGCGGAATCGCGTTGTGGCAGCGCAGATGCAGACCGGGCGGGTGGCAGTCCAGCCGCGCGCAGGCGGCCCGCAGCGCGCGCACGACGAGATGCGACTCGTCGGTCGGCACGTCCGCGATCCCACCGGCGCCCGCGTCGAGCACCTCGACCTTGAGCCCCGCGTCGGCGAGCCGCACCTCGACCACGTCCTGCAGGCCGAGCGCCAGGCCCAGCGCGTCGAACCCGGGACCGAGGTTCGCCGTGGACGCGGGAACGGTGACTTTGAACTCTTTTGTCACGAGAGGTCCAGCGCGGCCGCCACGGCGTTCGGGTCGACCGCGAGGGGTTCCACCTCGACGTTGCCTTCCAGCGCGGTGGCGGGGTCCTTGAGGCCGTGCCCGGTCACCGTGCACACCACGGTCGAGCCCTTCGGGATCCGGCCGTCCGCGGCGGTGAGCAGCAGCCCGGCCACGCTGGTCGCGGAGGCGGGCTCGACGAACACGCCTTCCCGGCGGGCCAGCAGCCGGTAGGCGTCCAGGATCCGCGCGTCGGTCGCCTTCTCGAAGAGCCCGCCGCTGGCGTTCTTCGCCTTGACCGCGGAGTCCCAGGACGCCGGGCTGCCGACCCGGATCGCGGTGGCGATCGTGTCCGGTTCCTTGACCGGTTCACCGGAAACCAGCGGGGCCGCGCCCGCCGCCTGGAAACCGAACATCCGCGGTGTGCTTTCCACCACACCGTCGGCGGCGTACTCGGCGTAGCCGGACCAGTAGGCGGTGATGTTGCCCGCGTTGCCGACCGGCAGGCAGTGGATGTCGGGAGCCTCGCCCAGCACGTCGCAGATTTCCCACGCGGCGGTCTTCTGGCCGACCAGGCGCACTGGATTGACCGAGTTGACCAGGGTCACCGGATGATCGGCCGCGGTCTTGCGCGCGAGTTCGAGGCAGTCGTCGAAGTTGCCGTCCACCTGGAGGATCCGGGCGCCGTGCAGGACCGCCTGGGCGAGTTTGCCCATCGCGATCTTGCCCTGGGGCACGAGCACCGCGCAGGTCAGGCCCGCGCGGGCGGCGTAGGCCGCGGCCGAGGCCGAGGTGTTGCCGGTGGACGCGCAGATCACCGCCTGCAGACCGCTGGCCAGCGCGTGCGTGATCGCGACGGTCATCCCGCGGTCCTTGAACGAACCGGTCGGGTTGGCGCCCTCGACCTTGAGGTAGACCGTGCAGCCGGTCAGCTCGGACAGGTGCGGCGCGGGCAGCAGCGGGGTGTTGCCCTCGCCGAGGGTGATCACCTTCGCGCCGGCGGGGATCGGAACCCGGGAGGCGTAGGCCTCGATGATGCCCGGCCAGCCGGGTTTCACTTGACTCATCATTCTTCGCCTTCCACGCGCATCACGCTGACCACCTCGCGCACCACGTCCAGCTTCGCGATCTCGTCCACAGTGGACTGCAACGCGGCGTCCTGGGCCAGATGGGTCACGATCACCAGGCTCGCCGTGGAGTTCTTGTCCCGCTGCCGCACGGTCGCGATGCTCACGTCGTGCGCGGCGAACACCTGCGCCACCTGGGCCAGCACGCCCGGGATGTCGGCCACGTCGAGGCTGATGTGGTAGCGGGTCGGGGTCAGCCCCATCGGGCGCACCGGCAGCGCGGCGTGCGCGGATTCCCGCGGGCCCCGGCCGCCGACGACCTTGTTGCGCGCCACCGCGACCAGATCGCCGAGCACCGCGCTGGCGGTCGGCGCGCCGCCCGCGCCCTGCCCGTAGAACATCAGCTCGCCCGCGGCGTCGGCCTCCACGTAGACGGCGTTGAAAGCGCCGCTCACCCCGGCCAGCTGATGGCCGCGCGGGATCATCACCGGGTGCACGCGCGCGGAGACCGACTCGCCGCCGTCCTCGGCGGTGACCCGCTCGCAGATCGCGAGCAGTTTGACCGTGCGGCCCAGCATCTTCGCCGCGGCGATGTCCGAAGCGGACACCCCGGCGATGCCCTCGCGGTGCACGTCCGCGGCGGTGACCCGGCTGTGGAACGCGAGCGCGGCCAGGATCGCCGCCTTGGACGCGGCGTCGTAACCGTCCACGTCCGCGGTCGGATCCGCCTCGGCGTACCCGAGCCGGCTCGCCTCGTCGAGGGTCTCCGCGTAGCCCGCGCCGGTGGCGTCCATGGCGGACAGGATGTAGTTCGTGGTGCCGTTGACGATCCCCATCACGCGGGTGATCCGGTCACCGGCCAGGGACTCGCGCAGCGGCCGCAGCAGCGGGATGGCCCCGGCCACGGACGCCTCGAAGTACAGGTCCGCCCCGGCCGTGTCGGCCGCCTCGGACAGTTCGGCCGAATGCTCGGCGAGCAGCGCCTTGTTCGCGGTCACCACGGACTTCCCGGCGCGCAGCGCGGAAAGCAGCCAGGTGCGGGTCGGCTCGATGCCGCCGATCAGCTCGACCACCACGTCGATGTCCTCGCGTTCGACGAGTTCGGCGGCGTTCGAGGTCAGCAATTCGGCGGGCAGTTCGGGGTGCTTGTCCGGCCGGCGCACCGCGATCCCGGCCAGTTCGACCGGCGCGCCCGCGCGGGCGGCGAGTTCGCCGGCCTGTTCGGTGAGCAGGCGCGCGACCTCGCCGCCGACGGTTCCGCAGCCCAGCAGGGCCACCTTGATGGCGCGCCCGTCCGCAGTGGACAAACTCACGACACCTCCAGGCGCAACATGTCCTCCGTCGTCTCGCGCCGCAGCAGCAGCCGGGCGCTGCCGTTGCGGACCGCGACCACCGGCGGCCGCGGCTGCCGGTTGTAATTGCTCGCCATCGAGTAGCAGTAGGCGCCGGTCGCCGCGACCGCGATCAGGTCGCCGGGTGTCAGGGTGTCGGGCAGCCAGCAGTCGCGGACCACGATGTCGCCGGATTCACAGTGTTTGCCCACCACGCGGGACAGCGCGGCGCCCACGGTCTCCTGGTCGCCGTCCACGCTCTTGCGGGACACCAGGCGCACGTCGTAGACCGCGTCGTAGAGCGAGGTGCGGATGTTGTCGCTCATCCCGCCGTCGACGCTGATGTAACGGCGCACCGCGTTGTCGCCGAGCGAGACGTCCTTGATCGTGCCGACCTCGTACAGCGTGACCGTGCCCGGGCCGGCGATCGCGCGGCCCGGCTCCCCGGCGATCCGGGGCACCGGCAACCCGGCGAACTCGCACTCCTTGCGCACCATCTCCCGGATCTGGGTGATCATCTGCGCGGGCGGCGGCGGGTTGTCCTTGTCCGTGTAGGCGATGCCGAACCCGCCACCAAGGTCCACAACGGACAGTTGCTCGAGCAGCCCGTTGCCGTGCTCCTTGGCCAGTTCGGCGATCAGGCCGACGACCCGGCGCGCGGCGACCTCGAACCCGTCCGGGTCGAAGATCTGCGAGCCGATGTGGCTGTGCAGGCCGACCAGCTTCAGCGAGGGCGCGTTCAGCACCCGGCGCACGGCCTCGGCCGCGTCGCCGGACGCCAGCGAGAAGCCGAACTTCTGGTCCTCGTGCGCGGTGGCGATGAACTCGTGCGTGTGCGCCTCGACGCCGACGGTGACCCGCACCAGCACCGACTGCACGATCTCCCGCCGCGCGGCGATGTCGGCCAGGCGGGCGATCTCGAAATAGGAGTCGAGCACGATCGTGCCGACCCCGGCCGCGACCGCCTCTTCCAGTTCGGCGATCGATTTGTTGTTGCCGTGGAAGGTGATCCGCTCCGGCGGGAACTCGGCCCGCTGCGCGATGGCCAGCTCGCCGCCGCTGCAGACGTCCAGGCTCAGCCCGGCCGCGGCGACCCATTTCGCGACCTCGGTGCACAGGAACGCCTTGGACGCGTAGTGCACCAGCGCGGGGTCGTCGAAGGCTTCGGCGTACTCGGCGCAGCGCGACTTGAAGTCGGCCTCGTCGATCACGAACAGCGGCGTGCCGTAGGTTTCGGCCAGTTCGCGCACGTCCACACCGGCGATGCGGACCACCCCGTCCGGGGCGCGGAAGGAGTTGCGGGGCCACACCTTCGGGTAGAGCCGGTCCAGTTCGTCCGAAGTGGACGGTGGCAGGCCCGAGGTGTCGGCGTGCGGGTAGACGTCGGCGTGCCGGGGACCGGCGGGGTGAGCGCACATGTGGTTGCTACATCCGTTCTGGGGCGGAGACCCCGAGCAGGGCGAGACCGTTGGCGAGGACCTGGCGGGCCGCCTCGCACAGCGCGAGGCGGGCGAACGTGAGTGGGGTCGCCGCCTCGTCACCCTGCGGCAGCACGCGCGCGGCGTCGTAGAACTTGTGGTAGGCGCTGGCCAAGCTCTCCAGGTAGCGGGCGACCCGGTGCGGCTCGCGCAGTTCGGCGGCGCGCTTTCCCACGGTCGGGAACTCGCCGATCGTGCGGATCAGGTCGCCTTCGCGCGGATGGGTGAGCAGGCCGAAGTCGACCGTGGCGGCGTCGAACTTGAGCCCGAGATCGGCCGCGTTGCGCTGCAGGGAGGCCAGCCGGGCGTGCGCGTACTGGACGTAGTACACCGGGTTTTCGTTGCTGTGCTTGCGCAGCAGGTCGAGGTCGACGTCCAGGGTGGAGTCCACCGAGTACCGGGTCAGCTCGTAGCGGGCCGCGTCCACGCCGACCGCCTCGACCAGGTCCTCCATGGTGATCACGGTCCCGGCGCGCTTGCTCATCCGGACCGGTTTGCCGTCGCTGACCAGGTTGACCATCTGTCCGATGAGGACCTCGACCACCGCCGGGTCGTCCCCGAACGCCGCCGCGGCCGCCTTCAGCCGGGCGATGTAGCCGTGGTGGTCCGCGCCGAGCATGTAGATGCACAGGTCGAAACCGCGCTCGCGCTTGTCGCGCAGGTAGGCCAGGTCACCGGCGATGTAGGCCGGGTTGCCGTCCTGCTTGATGACGACCCGGTCCTTGTCGTCGCCGTATTCCTTGCTGCGCAGCCACCAGGCGCCGTCTTCGAAGTAGAGGTTCCCGGACTCCTTGAGCTGCTCGACCACCCGGTTGACCTCGCCCGAGGCGTGCAGCGAGTCCTCGTGGAAGAAGACGTCGAAGTCGGTGCCGAACTCGTGCAGGCTCTGCTTGATCTGGGTGAACATCAGGTCGATGCCGATCCGGCGGAAGGTCTCGCGGCGCTGCGCGTCGTCCAGCGAGAGCGCGCTGGGCTCGGCGCGGAGGACCTCGGCCGCGATGTCGGAGATGTACGCGCCCGCGTACCCGTCCTCCGGGGCGGGCTCGCCCTTGGCCGCCGCGATCAGCGAGTTCACGAACCGGTCGATCTGCGCACCGGCGTCGTTGAAGTAGTACTCGCGGGTGACGTCGGCGCCCTGCGCGGCGAGGACCCGGCCGAGCGCGTCGCCGACCGCGGCCCACCGGGTGCCGCCGAGGTGGATCGGACCGGTCGGGTTCGCCGAGACGAATTCGAGGTTGATCTTCCGCCCGGCGAGGGCGTCACCACGCCCGTAGGCCTCGCCCGCGGTGAGGACCTGGCGCACCTGCTCGCCCTGGGCGTCGGCGGCCAGCCGCAGGTTCAGGAAGCCCGGCCCGGCGACCTCGGCGGCGGCGACGCCGTCGGCCTTGCCGAGTTCCTCGGCCAGCGCCTCGGCCAGTTCGCGCGGCGGGATTCCTACTTTCTTCCCTACTTGCAGGGCCAGGTTGGTCGCGTAGTCTCCGTGTTCGGGATTGCGCGGGCGTTCGATCGTCACCGGGTCCGGAAGCACGGCGTGGTCAAGGCCACGTGCGGAAAGGACCTGCACGGCGGACGAACGGACCAGGTCAGCGAGGGCGGCGGGAGTCACCACGCGAGTGTATGAGGCGAGGTCGGCGGCCCGCTCAGCCGCCCGTCCCCGGCCGTTGACGGTGATCAGACACGCGGTCCCTACACTTGCCTTTCAGGCATACCACGTCGGCGCTACAGCACTTCGGAGAATGCGGGAGCCATGGCCAGCGGCACGAAGAAGAAGGGCACGCCCAAGAAGGTCGCCAAGGCGACCCGCACAACGTCGGTGGTGAGCAAGAAGGGCGTGCCGTGGCTCACCGTCCTCTCGGTCGTCGGCGTGCTGGCCCTGGCGGGCGTGGTGTTCGGCTACTACTACGTGCAGTCCGCCGACAAGCGGGAGCAGAAGTCGCGCGAGGAGGCGGCCGCCGCGTTCGCGCCCTCGCCGAGCAACCCCGACCCGTCGACCAAGATCGAAGGCGTGGTCAAGGCCGACTACCCGGGCAGCGTGCACGTGCTGCCGACCGAGCGGGTCAAGTACGACAGGACCCCGGCGTTCGGCGGGCCGCACGACGGGTTCTGGGCGGCCTGCACCGGGATCGTCTACCCGAACGCGGTGCGCACCGAGAACATGGTGCACTCGCTGGAGCACGGCGCGATCTGGATCGCGTACAACCCGCAGCAGATCACCGGCGACGCGGTGAACAAGCTCAAGGTCCGCGTCGAGGGCAAGCCGTACACGATGATGTCGCCGTACCCCGGGCTGGACAAGCCGATCTCGCTGCAGTCCTGGGGCCACCAGCTCAAGCTCGATTCGCCGGACGACCAGCGGATCGACCAGTTCATCGTCGCGCTCCGGCAGAACCAGAACACCTACCCCGAGGTCGGCGCCTCCTGCGACGCGATCGGCCCGGGCCAGTTCGATCCGGACAACCCCCCGCCGTTCGACCCGACCCCGCCCGGCCCGGACGCCAAACCGATGGACTACAAGGGCTCGCAGGGCGCGCAGCAGGACCAGATGCCGGGCGGTCAGCAGCCGGTCCCGCCGCCGGGAGGCTGAACCTCGTTGGCTGACCAGGAACACCCCGCGGCCGAGCCGGTGGTCGTCGACGAAGGTGAGCCGGAACGGCCCGGCTGGCCCCGGATCGTGATCATCGGGGCCGCGATGGCGGCGGTGCTGCTCGTCGGCGCGACCGTCGGCATGCTGCTCACCCAGTCGCTCATCGACGAGGCGCCCGCGTCACCCGGCGCCGGTTCGGTCGAGGTCGGGTTCGCGCAGGACATGTCGGTGCACCACCTGCAGGCGGTGACCATGGCCAACTGGGCGCGCGACCACTCGGCCGACCCCGAGGTCAAGCAGCTCGCCTTCGACATCCTCAGCACGCAGACCGAGCAGGTCGGCCGGATGAAGGGCTGGCTCATGCTGTGGGGGCAGCCGGAGCAGGCGACCGGGGCGTACATGACCTGGATGACCGCACCGGGCGGCCATTCCCACGGAGGCGGGCAGACGCAGGCCGCGAGTGGCGGTGCGCCGATGCCCGGGATGGCGACCACCGAGGAACTGGCCAAGCTGCGGTCGCTGACCGGCAAGGCGATGGACGTCTACTTCCTGCAGCTGATGCTCCGGCACCACCAGGGCGGCACCTCGATGGCCCAGTACGCGAAGGACCATTCCCCGCTGCCGGCCGTGCAGGCGCTCACCCAGAGCATGCTGGTCTCCCAGGGCGCCGAGATGGAACTCATGCGCCAGATGCTCACCGCCCGGAACGCCCAGCCGCTGCAGTAGTCACCAGGAGAGGTGGCAGCGCTTCGCGGATTCCCGGGGCTCGACCTGCAGGGTGGCGTGCTCGATCGAGTAGCGGGTCGCCAGCAGGTTCTGCGCGTCGGCCAGCACGCGCGCGGTCTCGGTTTCCGGCGCGACGGCGAGGTGCGCGGAGGCGACCTCCATCCCCGAGGTCAGGGTCCACACGTGCAGGTCGTGCACGTTGTCCACGCCGGGCAGCGCGTTCAGCTCGGTGCTGATCTCGGTGACGTCGACGTCCTGCGGGGCGTGCTGGAACAGGATGCGCAGGGCGCTGCGGCCCAGCCGCCAGGCCCGCGGCAGGACGAACAGGCCGATCGCCACCCCGATGATCGGGTCGGCGTAGGGCCAGCCGGTGAACAGCGTGACGGCACCGCTGGCCAGCACGCCGACCGAGCCGATCATGTCGGCCATCACCTCGAGGTAGGCCCCGCGCACGTTGAGGCTCTCCTTCGAGCCACCGCGCAGCAGCAGGAAGGCGGCGAGGTTCATCAGCAGGCCGACGAAGGCGACGAGCGTCACCGGCAGCCCGGGCACCTCGGGTGGCGCGGAGATGCGGGTGATCGCCTCGTACAGCACCCAGGCGGCGACCGCGAACAGGAGCACCGCGTTGGCCAGGGCGGCGAGCACCTCGGCCCGGAAGAGGCCGAAGGTGCGCCCGCGTTTCCGGGCGGGCCGCCGGCCGACCATGACGGCCACCGCCGCCAGGGTGACCCCGAAGATGTCGGTGAACACGTGCGCGGAGTCGGCGAGCAGGGCCAGCGATCCGGTGACCAGCCCGACCGAAACCTGCATCACGAAGGTCACGCAGCCCAGCCCCACCGCGATCCAGAGCCGCGCCAGGTACTTGCCGCCGGCGCTGACCGCCTGGTCGGGCGTCAGCCCATGCCCGTGACCGTGCCCCTGTCCCATGGAGAAGCCTCCCGTTCGTCGTCCCCAGGGCCAACATATAGTGATATGCGCATGTGAGCAATACAGGCGAGGCTAACCTACCACCGCCGACGGTACTGGCGACACCTACGACCGGCCCATACCCCGATGGCATAAGCCGCCGTTCTTCCCACCCCTCGAAACCGATGCCCGCCTGCACAACCCCAAAACGCCATGCGCTAGGCTTCCCCCAGTCGCACAGCGGCGCCCTCGTAGCTCAGGGGATAGAGCACTGCCCTCCGGAGGCAGGTGTCGCAGGTTCGAATCCTGCCGAGGGCACACAGGTCAGAGCCATAGTTTCGGCCCGGTGGACACCATGCGTGGAACGAAACATGGAACAAAGCGCCGTACCCTCGGGTCTATGGCGAGATCATCCACGCGCCCGAAACGGCCCCAGAAGGGTCATATCGAGGAACTGCCCAGCGGGGCGCTCCGCGTCCACGTGTACGCCGGTACTGACGCGCTCACCGGCAAACGCCTCGACTTGAAAGAGACCATCCCGGCCGGGCCGGACGCCGCGGAGCAGGCCGACGCGGCCTTAATCCGGTTACTCCATGAAGTCAACGAACGGCGGAACCCGAAGACCAACGCCACGGTCCGCCAGCTGTTCGAGAAGTACTTCAAGCACTACCAGGGCGAGGAGACCACCAAGCGCACGGAAGAGCGGCATGTCAAGAATCACATTCTCCCGCTGATCGGCGACGAGAAGGCGCGCCGGGTCGACGCCGACCTCCTTGAGTCTCTCTACGCCGAGCTGCAGCGCTGCCGCCTCCACTGCACCAACCCGAACTTCATCGAGCACCGGACCTCACGCGAGCATGTGTGCGATGCACGCTGCCACCCGCACGAATGTGAGCCCCTGGGCGCGTGGACGATCCGCAAGATCCACTTCATTATTTCCGGCGCCTTCGAGCGTGCCCGGAAGATCTGGAAGTGGGTCTCGGCCAACCCTGCGGCGCTGGCCACACCTCCACCGCCGCCCCCGTCCGACCCCCGGCCGCCCTCACCGCAGGAGGCCGCCCGGATCCTGAACGAAGCGTGGAAGGACCTGGCCTTCGGTGTCCTGGTCTGGGTCCTCATGGTCACCGGCGCGCGCCGGGGCGAGATCTGCGGCCTGCGGTGGAAGCACTTCGAGCCTGAGCGAGGTGTCCTGGTCTATCGACGGGCCGCAGCTCAAGATGGCAAAGATCTCTGGGACAAGGACACCAAGACCCACCAGATACGCAGGGTCGCGCTCGACGCCGAGACCGTCGCGTTGCTCGTGGACTTCAAGAAGTACTGCGAACAACTGGCAGCCGCAGCGGGGCTGACGTTGAGCCCGGAGTCGTTCATCTTCTCCCTCGCCCCCGACGGCAGCACCCAGCGCAAGCCACGCTCACTGACCCAGCGATACAACCGGCTCGTCGAGCGGCTCGGCATCGACACCACCATCAAGCAGCTGCGCCACTACTCGGCCACCGAGCTCATTGCCGCCGGCGTGGACATCCGCACCGTTGCGGGCCGCCTCGGCCACGCCGGGGGCGGCACCACCACCCTCAAGGTCTACGCGGCCTTCGTCGCTGAAGCCGACCAGCGCGCCTCCCAGACGCTGCTCTCCCGTGTGCCGAAACGGCCGGAGGCACCGCCGGACCCCCTTGAGCGCGCCAAGACCAACCCGCAAGCCCCGTACGAAGAAGTCGCCGCCTCACTGCGTCTCGACATCTTGCATGGCGTCCTGCCCGCGGACACCCCGGCCCCCTCCGTGAAAGAGGTGGCCCAAGCCCACGGCGTCAGCATCGGGACGGCACACCGTGTCCACGGGCTGCTACGGAGTTGGGGCCTCCTGTCCGAAGGCGGTCGAGGTCGCCGTCCCTTGATCATTCGCCCCGCCGACCCCGCGCAGGAATCCGTGTCGGCTGCTCCGGTCGCCGAATCGACGCCCATGGATCTCGGCAGCGCGGCCACCTCCGGCGAGGCCCTGCTTGACCTGCGGCTACTCGCCCTCGGCGAGGAGGTCAAGATGTTCAAGGCCAACGCCGATCCGGCGAACCCGACGCACCTCGAACGGCTGCTGAGGGCATCGGCCCGCCGCCACGGTGGTGCTGACGTGGACCTCGATGATTACGAGCTGGAGGTGCGCCTGGCGGATACAGGAGACCTGGTGACTACCTTCGCGGCGTTGTAGGTCAACGCAATCCGCTGATAAACGCTCGGTGAAGCCGGGGCGGCTCGCGACCGGACGACCGGATCACGACGGCTTGTTGTGCCGTCGTTCCCTGGCCCAGGGAATAATGCGCACTGGCCACTGACACGCAGTCCCATTCGCTACGACGTGAGCCAGTGCTGTGCCCGCCGTGCCTGGGTCGTCGGGACCAACGGACGCGGGGCTCTCTTGCGGTGTCGGCCAGCAGTGCTTGACTAGTACGCCGGGAGGGCGACCGAGCGAGCTGGGGAAGGGCGAATGCGCTGGTTGCTGGAGCAGCTCTACGGGGGAATCGACCGGACGGTGGCGTGGTGGCCAGTGCGCTACTTCGTCTACGTTGTAGTGACCGTGGTCGCCACGAGTGTCGTGACGCGGTTGCTGGTGGGCGGACTCGTCAGGCTCGGTGCTCGCCTGCACGGCCGAGTGATAAGCACGCGGCTCGACAGATGGTGGACGGTGCGGCTCGGGAGCCGGTGGCTGCGTGTGGACGCACCGGTCGCCGGGTTTCATTGGGATCGGGTTCGCGTTTGGGTCGGGGGTGTGCTGGCTCCGCCGCATCTGTCTGGTGCCCGGTTGTGCGCCCATGTGCGTCGTGCCTGGCCGGTTGCCCGGGGCATCGACCGGGCGGTGAACGTGGTAGCGCTGGTGGGCCGGGCAAACCGGCTCCTGTCGGTCGTGCTCGCGGCTGCCGCTGTCGCCTGGGTCCGCCCGCCGTGGATCGAGGTGCCGGCCGCCTGGCGGCAACTCGCCGTGGCCGTCTCCTGGGTGACGCACAGTTCGCTGCAAGCGGTGCTGGCCTCCGCGTCGGCCGTGATCGCGCTTGTCGTGATCGTCAGTCGCGGAGGCGTGCTGGACCGTCTGCGGTTCCGCGAGGAAGCCACCCGCGCCGCAGCCCGCCATTTGGTCAGCCTCAACGGTGCCCTCGTGCCGCTGGCCTCCACTGTCCATCAGGTGCACCGCGACATCCTGGGCACCGCCAACCGTCACCACCTGCTCTACCGCGCTGTCGCCGAAGCCAGCGACAACACCGTCACCTGGCGCAAGGATGGGCGGCTGGACTTCGACCGAGCACCCATCCGGCTGCAGCGTGGCAGCGACGCCACCTGGCCTAGTCCTGCGGCGGTGGCAGTGGACGAGGTGATCGATCGGGTCAACGCCGTCCTAGCGGAGATCGCCGAGTCGGGCTTGAGCGATTCCGTCGAGCGGCTGCTGAAGCCGGTGGACACCGAGGCGGTTTACCTGGGGGTCGCCATCGTCGGAAGCATGGACAATCATCGACTCGAACTCGGCGCAGCCTCCGACCGGGTCGATGCCCAGAAACGCTTCAGCGATCACTTGGCCCGCAGGTTCGAACGACGCGATGGCGACCGTGATTACGACGATGCGACAATCGAGGAGCCCGCACTGCAGTTGTGCTGGGAGCAAGCCCGCAACCTGGATCGACTTGCGCTTGACTACCTGTTCGCCTGCCGCCGCATCGACACCGTGTGCCGCCATCTTCAACAACGGCAGGGTGGGAATGGCTGGACAACCAGGATCGCGATGGCGCTCACCAAATAGAGCACTGCCAGCGAAATCCCAACGCCCGGTCGCCGCCACACCGCATGGAGCACGCCGACGGACGGGAGAAAATCGTGGCTAGCACAGGTGTGTGCCCGGTTTGTGAGAGACGCTGTCGACAGAGGAAAGACGGGTCCGGCCTTCGTGTCATGCACTATGTCAATGTCACGAAGCTCATCGGGTACGAGCTGAAACCGTGTCGGGGCGCGACTCCTGAAGGGATCAGGCCGACCGCGGCCGTCATTGCCGACGGCAAGAAGTCAGGCATCCAGTGCCCTGCCTGTGACCGACGAGTGCCCGAGACGAAAGACTTCCGCCCGAAAAAGCACTGCTCACCAGGAACGACGAAGGACTGCCCCGGTTACACGCACAACAAGCGCACCCGTTGAGGTGCTGAGCGGTCCGGCGGTGGCCCACACCCTGTCGAAGGCGTGGACTCTGAAACACCCGACCAACTGGGGTGAAGTGATGGAGCCGGATAGTTCGTGACCATCAGTGGCAATTGCGTTACGGTCGGTTGTAATCGAGGTGTGCCGGGCGCCGTCAGAGCGCTGATCCCACCGCGGGGCTGTCATGTCGACACTCCCCAGGGGCCTTGCTCGTGCATGCGTTTGGCTCTGGCTATGGGGTGGGGTTGGCTTGCCGGGCTTGGTCGTGTACGGCCGAGGTCGTTGATGGTTCCGACCACTATGGGCCAGTAGATGTTGAGGGTATCTTCGTCGGGCACGTCGCCGATGATGCGTCGTTGTTCGTTGGCGTGGACCAGGTTGCGGAACTTCCTGAGCGCGTCGATCACCTCGTGGACGTCGCTGTCGATCCAGCCGAGACGATGGGCCACATAGGTCAGCGCGTAGAGCTTCCAGTCACCACTGTTCCTCGGTTTCTTGATGTTCCTTTTCTTGACTTCGGCGTCGTTCCACAACTCGTCGGGTATCGGACGGGTTTCGGCGGCATCGAGCAGGATACCCTCCAACAGGCTGCCGGAGAGGATGATGGCGGCTAGGTAGCAACTGGTGTCGCGGCAGGCATAGATCTCCCGGACCCGTTGATTGAGCAGTGGCACCAAATCTGTGTCTGTGACAATATCTTCGATACGGTACAGAAGTTGGGATCTGCTCAGCTCTTCCCAGGCACTTGGTTTGGGAGCTGCCCGACCGGCTCTGACGTGGGGGCGGAGATCGTCGTCAATCTCGACGTGGATTCCCTCGGCTTCCAGTAAACGATTCAAGTCCACCTCGATGTCGGTGACCACGTCTGGTTGATGCGGATACTCGCGGCGGTCCACCAGGCGGCACAGGACTTGTTCGATCGCACTGGTGTCATTGCGCTTTCGTTGGAGTTGTTCGATTGTCCAAGATCGACGGGTGTCGCCGTTATAGTCTGCGATGTCGGTCCAGCCGGCGCGCCGAAAGAAGGAGACCAGGTCCACTGCTCTGCGGTAGTAGAGCGTGTCGTCGCCGCAGATGAGGCCAGCAAGGGCGGTAAGCGTTTGTTCATCCAGTGGCTCCACGGTCACACCTCCCCGTGACCTGTCCTTGGGTGCACTTGGTGCTGTTCCAACGTTTGCCAGACCGGGCGCATCGCCGACTCCGGGTCGAGAATGAACTGGCTGTGTGAGACGCGACAGAACGGCCAGCCCGCCCGGTGCAGTTCACGCAGGGCTGTGGCGTCGGCTTGGCGTTGTTCTGGGTCAGCCCCCGTGTATTCGTTGCAGACAACGGCCACTGAGGAATCGTGCCCGCGTACTACGATGTCCAGGCGGCGCTCGCCGACGAGCACTTGCGGGTGAGCCTCGTAGCCGCGTTTACGGATAGCGCGATACACCCGCTGCTGCAATAGGGAACTGAAAGGATCCCGCAGCACATGTGTCGGCACCTGTTCGACGTCTAAGGTGACGTCCTTCCTTCTCCCGACGTGTCGGTAGTGATTCATCATCAGGTATCGCAGGTCGTCGCTGTCGAGGTCATCCGGACCCAACGACGTGATGATCCAGAGTTGGTCTTGCGCTCGACTGACGGCCACATTGAGACGCTGCTGGTAGCTGATGCTGGTTCGCTGCTGACGCGCGCGACCAGCAACCACGGTGGACACGAACATGACGTGGCGTTCATCGCCCTGGAAGTCGGCCGCGGAACCCACGGCGATGTTGTGACGATCGATGTCTTCGGCGGGGATACGCTCAAACAACAGATGCTCAATGAGCTTACATTGTTTGGGGCTCTGCAAAGCAATAATGCCGAATGATCTTTCTGAGTAGACAGGGTCGGCGAGGCATTCGGAGAGTTTGGTGATTATGTGCTCTGCTTCGACCTGGTTGGTCATCTGATCGCTGGTGCCGTCGGTGTGACCGCCGCGGACGTAGTTGATCATTACCGGCTCAAGGCGGTCGGCACCATACTGTCTAAGGGGAACCAGTTCCTTGTCGTAGAACTGGGACGAGGGCCAATCGATGATTTCCGGCATGCACCGGAAGTGTTCGCGGAGCCGGATCACCGTCGGGAACGCGCTGCCGAGGATGCTGTACAGATTGCCGTTGGGGAGCATCTGCATGCGGATGTCATCGCGTACGTCGGGAAAGTCGGCGCGCAAGCGGTCTTGCGCTTCGCCAAGGTTTCGCTGGCTGCTTAGCGGAGTGCACTGCTTGTCGTCGCCGACGACAATCACGCGGGGTGCGAGCCACAGCAGGAACAACGATGTCAGCCCTGCTTGGCTCGACTCGTCCACAATGACGACGTCGAAAGAGTTCGGTTTGGCTTGAAACACCTCCGGGACACGGTTGATCGGCATCACCCAGGCCGGCACAGCTCCTTTGGCCGCCCGCATCGCCGCCGTGGCGGCACGTCTGTAGTCGGCCGTGTAGCTGCCCCGCCCCGGTCCTTCCTTCCGGGCAAAGTGCCCGAAGTTGCGGAGCGCCCGCAGTTCGCCATTATTCATGTCGCGGAGACAGTGTTCCCACGCCCGCGCCGTCGCCAAATCCGCTGTGGCCTTCCGCAGCGCGGACTTGGCAGCCATCAAGTCTGCCTCTCGTTCGGCATCCAGGCCAGGCAGGTGCGACGTGCGTACGAACCGTTCAGCAAGTGCCCACGCCCACGCCGAGTGCACCTCGGCGATCCGGGTATCCCATGCGACGTCGGACGGCGTCGAAGTCAGCGCGGACACCAGCGCGGGGTGAGCCTGCCGCATCTGATCGACTAGCGCGCGGTGACGTCGATGGCGGTCGATGATCGGCCGAACCTGGCCAAGGCTCTCGATCGCATCGCGATAATCGTCGAGATTGCGCGCGTCGAGCGCACGCCACACCACCGCGGTTTCGGGAACCGCGTCGTGTCGTTGAGCTTGCCCGCCCCACCAGTCCACCAACTCGGCGTAACGACCCTGGTCATCGTGAGCTTGGTGTCGGTGACGTGCCACGTTCATCGCATTGGCGAGTCGTACCCAATCCCGGTGGGAGGCGAGCACGGCGAGCGCCGACTGGCTCGCCAAGCCGACACGCACCGTGTGGGTGAGCCAGTCGAGCTCGTGAACGTAAGGCAGGTGCGGTTCCGTGGTGTGGAGCCAGGCCAGCCGCTCCATCGGAGTTGTCGCCGTGCCGGGTGGTGATGCTACGTAGCGCCACACATGGTCCAGGAGCGCGATTCCCGCGAGGATGTCAAGGTACTCGTGCACCGTATGGGCAGCTTGGGGCGTGTCCGGCTCCGTCTGGCGGAATTTGCAGTTAGCCCGAACCAGCGCCGTGGACCGCGCCAGTTCCGTGTCGGTTCCGATGACCCTCCTGCGCAGACGTTGCTTTGCCTGAAGGCCATCCCGCAGCACCGCTGCCTGATCCCGCAGAGTCGACCACGCGCCCGGGTCAGGCTCGGCAACTGCGACATCGCGGAAGATCGGATCCCGAGCCCGTTGGTACAGCTGAGTCGCCTGACCGTGATAGCCAACGACATCACGCCACAGTCCGATGTTGTGGTTCGCAAGCAGATCGTCCACTGCACGGATGAGCCAGGGGTGGCCGCGCTCGCCCAGCGCATTCAAGTGGGTGGCGAGGTCGAGCAGTCGCTGCACATGCTGCTGGCAGTCAGCCACGAGGTCCGTGGGAAGGCCGGTGAGGGTATCGGCTAGCCGCAGTGTCTCGTCGTCCACCTGCGGAGGCGTGATCGCGCGTAGCCATTGCCCTACGGCATCCGGCGTCAGCACGTCGTCCACACCGGGGACGCTCTCGTCGGCTCGCGTGGGGCCGTGAGGATGGTCCAGGAGCATGCGGCGCAACTCAGCCAGCTCAGCAGCCGACAGTGGACACTCCGATGGGGCGCCATCGGGCAGAGGTGGCAGCCAAGAGAAGCGCTCTCGTTGGGCCACCACCTGCTCGGCGATTTGCGCAAGGCGACCCTGGTACCCGCGGACGACCTCGGCGTGCTCGATATGTTCGGCATCGCGCAGAGCTGTGAGTTCCTTCTCGAGGCTGGCGACCTTGCGTTGCGCGGCCTCCCGCCCTGCAGTATGCCGATCGACAGTTTGCTGGACCGTCCGAAGATCCGTGCCGGCGACATACGCCGACATCGCCTGCACACTCGATTCCAACTGGCTGGAACGTCCTCGCCGCGCTCCGACCAACGACACACACAGGCTCTGCATGTCCTTCGGCAGCTTGTCCCGCAACACCCGCAGCGGCTGCTCACGCTGGCTCAGTACCAACACCCGAAGGCCGGCTGCTAACAGCGCGACCGACAGATTCGCGATGGTGTGTGTCTTGCCTGTGCCTGGCGGCCCTTGCACGACTGCTCCATTGTCCTCCCGCACCCGATCAAGCACACGGCGCTGCTCCGCGTTGTATTCCTTGGGGAACAGCGGATCGGCTTCAAACAGATCACCGGTGGGAGAGCCGGTCGCCGCCAACCACTCACGTTGCTGTTCAGGCGTCAGCGTGCGCAGCAACTGCACGAGCCCCAGCGGGACCGTCACTTTTCCCGAGCGCAACTCCTCCAAGATCTGGTCGTAGAAACCGACGATGCTTGCCCGGTCCCGACGCCGCAGAATCAACGCAGGAGAAGTGGTCACCGTCAGAACGGTGCCGTCCAACGAGTCCGGTGGAGTGCGCAGCGGGACGTACGGCGGTGACTCGGGAAGCATGCGCCCCACCCATTCCGCCAGCCACTTGTCCGCCCCCTCGCTATGTGGAAGCAGTGTTGAATTCTCGACCTCTTCCCGCACCGAGTCGGCCATGCCCAGCCGATCGCCGAGAGCAGCAACCAGAAACCGTCGGTCTTCGAGCTGGAGTGGCGCATCATCGTCCGGTCCCACCAAAACCACCGAGGACTTGTCGTCCACCTGCACAAACAGTCGCTTCGCCAGCAGGTGACGACTAATCGCGTTCGCCTGGGCGTCCTGCCCCACTACCAACCCCGAGCACAGCACCAATTCGTACTCGTCATCACGAGCTGACAATTGTCGAGCGACACGGCGAAAGTCTTCATAGAACTCACGACGCGGCCGCATCGCCTCGACCTCATCCAACCACCTGTCGCGGCTGACCACGGCGCGCTCGTAGACACCGCGCAGAGCGTTGTCGCTCTCGCCGTTCTCGCCGCGGTGGAGAGCGGTCGACAACTCATCAGAAACCCGCGGTTTAGCCACCTCGGGGTCCACCCATTCCCGCATGTTCACGTGATCCCGAAGCACAGAGGACAGGCTGGGCGGCTCCGGAAGGCGTACGTGGGCAACACGCATCAGCGAGCCATCGCGACGAGGAGAGTTGGCGAACTCCACCCCGGTCGGCAACTCTGCTAACCACCAGCAGCGTTCAAAACCCTCAAGGCGCAGCACGTCCGACCGGCTCGACACAGCCATGTCCCGCAGATACTGCACGAGCTTGATCACCTCGCGGCGTACAGCCGGGTCATCCGGACGCATGCGATCCGCGTCGGTCACAACAATCCCCTCTCCGATGAGCAACAGGCCAGAATCCCCAACAGTCGAGGGAGGATCAACCACACCTGGTCAAAGACACTGGAACGGCCGCACAGCAACCGCCACGTACTACACAGAGTCAACACCGGATACCACTAGTTTCACCAAACGAGGTATTGCCCAGTCGACTGTCGACCGATAGCGGTGCCCCGCTAGTCGTGGACCGGACACCTCCGATTGGCGCGATGCCCGGCACCGGCATCGTCGCACTCCCTTCCCGATGGCCCCCACCGTCGTGGCGCGGTGTGGATTGCACGCCAACTGCGCCGCCCCGGTCAGAGGCGACCAGATCCGGTGGCGCGCAATACGAATGGTGACCAGCGAGCGGTCGCTGTCGTCGCTCTCTTCCACCTGGTACTCCTCGACCAGCGGCAAGGCCGCGGCTGAGCCTCGCCAGGCGTCCGGGCGGCGATCGCCGTGTGGATCACTGGGATGGTGACCGCTGGTGCGCTGACACGGCACGCCGAGGCGGTGAGCGATGTCGACGAGCCCGACCCGGCGAGCGCGTTCCAGCGCCCGACGATCCAGCAGCGGCTCGGCGTCCGGGTCATTGTTCGATTCCACCTGGAACTACCGGTGGATCAGGCCGCGCTACTGAGTGTCGTACGGCTCGGGATCGTAGAACGGGCCGTCCTGGTCGAGTGACGGTGGCCAGAGTTCAGCCTCTCGGGTGGCGAACCAGTTTGTCTGCGCATGTGGCTCGTTTGTTGCCTCGGTCCGGATTAGTTCGGCCGACTCCGACGTTCGACTTGCGCGGTTCACACCTACGAGCGGACGTACCGTGCCTACTTGCGTCAAACTGAGTCCCTGTCGCTCGGTCGTGTGCGGTCTGGGATGATGGCGTTTCCGTCCTTGGTCGCGGCTGTGAGGGAGTCGGCTGTGGTTCACTCCATCCCTGGCCCGGACGTCTCGCGGGAAGCTCTTGCCGAAGCGATCCGCAGTACCTACGCGAATGACCCCCTGCAGTGAAGAATGCTGCTGGCCAGCCTTTAAATTTAAGTCCGCCCGTGCGTGACGAGGATTTCGCCTTTGTTGATCAAGCGGAGCGCTTCCGCCGGATATGGGACGACGTCGTCACGCAAAGGATCGACCGGATACCAGCAACT